>JANQGZ010000094.1:0-42327 GCA_028282825.1 SAR324 cluster bacterium | reverse complement strand
AAACCGGCAGGAAAAAAGCTTCTACGAACCCCGCTTTGGAGCAGATTTCAGCAACGTCAGGGTACATAACGATTCAAAAGCCCATGAAGCAGCCCAATCTATCAATGCCAAAGCATTTACCAGCGGTAACAATATTGTGTTTGGAAAAGGCCAGTACACTCCTGACAGCTCTGGTGGAAAACATCTCATGGCCCATGAGCTGACCCACGTTATACAGCAGGAGACTGTTGGACAAGTCCACCGAAATCCTGACGATCCAACCAATGTAAATGATCTTGAAGATGAGATAATTCAAATTAATGGTCAATGGCACGATGGTGCAAGTCAAGGTATTGAGCGATTTGCAACTCAAGAGATTGAGAGAAGGTTGAATCGTATGGAAAAAGCTTCCCTTGGTGATTTTTTGCTTGGCTTTCTGGGGAACTCAATTTGGGCAGCAGCAGCATTTACTCCGGCAGGATGGCCTGCATTTTTGGTTTCTATGGGGGGAATTGCGGTTGCTTCCATACCGCAAATTCAAGCGTTGGTAAATGGAGATCGTTCTGTCACCCCTATTTCAGCCGTTCAAGAAGCAATGTACAGGTACATCAATTTCTATGAAGGGCTCCTAAATGATAATGCCAATAGCTGGGCCGGAAGAATTCTCAGTGAAAACCCACAGGCCACAGAAAACAGTGCAAGAATCAGTTATTTACAGCAAATGTTTGGTGATGCAAGTAATGGCTTTTACGAAACCAGTGGAATGGCAGACATAGACAAAACCGCTATTGCCGATGCTATGCTTCAGCATGCCACTGAACAGTTTGGCTATATTACAGATATTCTAGCTTTTACAAATAACTATCAATCAGGACTAATGCCTGAAATATCCGGAGATGAGGAAGAAGGAAGGCGAATTGTTTATCAAGGCAATGTCGGAGTTGAAGGTGAAGTAGATATACTCACCCACCTGTATGGAAATCGAATTATGCTTGATCTTAGATATCCTAATTTTTATTTGCAAAAAACTCCTAATATTCAACTTGGATCTTATGGTAGAGAAGACCTTCCAACAACTGTGGCTATGTTTAACCAATATCTTAACATCATTAGTTCATTTGTAATTCAAACACAGCTTCATGGTTCTACCAACAGCAATAACTATAGTACTGGCTTATTTCAAAACAATATCGAAAAATTACGATCAACACTTACCGACACAGTAACAGAACAAACAAGACTACGAGAAGTAGTTTACAATCAATACGGAGGTGGAACTATTGATCGAGACATGCTTGATTTTGTATACGCGAACAGGGTTTTCAATGAATATGGCAAACCGTATCATCCGATAGATTACCTAGCTGCAATTGAGCCCATTATTGCTGATGTTCAGGCACAATTAGATTCATTGGACCAAGCCACCAGATTAAACCTGACTTCAAACAATCAAACGCAAAATAGATCATCTAACAATTCGACTTAATCGAAGAAGGACAAGGCCTGACTTTTAAATTCAGAAAGTTGCTTTTCTTGCACAATGCAGTAATGACTCAGACGAATCTTTTCTACAAATTAGTTTTATATGCTTCTCTTTGTTTCTTGCTGGCAATCAGATGCGACACTCCAGATTTTTACACTTTGAAACTTACTCTTAAACACGGTGTAGTTAAAGAAACTAAAATTCCGAAAACTCAGGAAAAGCTGATGTTTACCAATAAAAGCATTCTTTTAATTGAGTCGGATGACAAGTTAAAAAAACTAAAACATCTATCTTTAGCTGGTAATTCAATAAAAGCAATTAACTGGCAACATATTTTTCCAAACCTCGTTAGTCTTCAGCTGGGGAACAATAAAATTGAAGATGTATCCCAATTTTTAGGTTTAAATGACCTCGAAGTTCTGCAACTCGGTGACAATCAAATTCGAGCTCTAGACTTATTTCCCGTACTGCTGAGATTGAAGAGTTTGAACTTAGATAACAATCAAATTGAAAGCATCATACCACTGCGCAAACTAAAAGGCCTTGAGACGCTTGCAATTTCCGGAAACCAAATTAGTTTAGTAGACTTACAAAACTGGCAGACAATTAGAATTCTCATCGCAAGAAGAAATGGAATAAAAGACCTATCAGATTTGACCGGCCTTTCCAGTCTTACGATCTTGGACTTGTCTCATAACGAAATATCACTATTGGGACCTTTAGTTGGACTTACCAATCTTCGTACGCTTCGTCTGGATTTTAATAATATTTATAGAGTCAACAGTGGTACATCAATTAAAAAGATAGATAGCATTACCTTGATGAAGAATGACTTGGTAGATCGAAACGAAGTCTTAAAACTAGTTAAACTTAAAAATTTGACCCACCTAGATTTGCGCCAAAATCCTTTAAATGATGAAGCAAAGGCGTTTATCAAAAATCAAAATATAAATGAAACATTATCGATACAACTATAGAAATTTATAATACAAATATGAATCGTTAAAATGAAAAAGCTTCTAACCTTACTAATCATCATGGGATTGCTCTATTTAAACATAGAAGTAATCTATAGAGCTCTGATGGGTGATCTGGTCGGAGAGATCCGAGAGATTAAATATGCCTCCATGGCCGGTTGGACATCATTATGGATGTTTTTTATTGGAGGAACTTTAGGGGTGGCACTGGGCTTGATAAATGAAATCGGTCTTTTTAAAAAGAATGCCAATATTTTTTTTCAATCGTTAATTGGAACAGCCATGGTTCTGTTCCTGGAATATATGGCAGGTGTGGTGTTAAACAAGTGGCTGAATTTATCGCTTTGGGATTATTCTGATTTGCCTATGAACATTGATGGACAGATTTCTTTGTTATTCGCTGTTTATTGGTTTTTTCTCTGTCCCCTGGTATTCTGGATGGACGATCTTCTTCGCTATGTATTGTATAAAAAAGGCAAGATCTATCATATCAAGGATGTCTATTCCCAATTGTTTGTTTTCTGGCGTAAAGACGAAATATTACAGACAAATATCACCTGATATCCCATTAAAATGCGTCCTCCGTAAAACTCACAGATATACTATGCAGGTGTCCAATTGAGTGCAAAAGAAATCGCCAACGAAAACTGGAAGGTGTTGATTACTCCCAAATCCGGTTCCATACCGGGCAGCCAACAGGCAATTACCTGGATTTTAATGAAAGCGCCCAAGGAAAAGGTCGAAAAAGGGGCGATTCTAACCCAGCAGATCAGTTGGGTGGTCAGTCCCAACATTTGCTCTTTTCCCGGGTTCCCGGTTCATACAGGTTCTATCGGTGTGGTTCCAATTATGGCTACGGCAACCAAAACCAAATGCGGAAAAATGCCTGTCATGAGAACAGGCGACAAGGGGAGTTGTTCCTGCATGTTCACCAATCCATCCAATGGTGCGACCATGAGCGCTATGTGTGACTTTGAAATCATATATGCGGGACAAGCAACCATTAAAGGAGGTTAACCGGAAGTCTTTAGTTGCTTGCAACTAACCTGATTCCCATTCAATTCTGCATTAAAACGCCCACTTCTGATTCTAAGAGATTCACCTTTCATTAATCGGTCAATTACCCAAATTGTTTTTAAACGGGTTTTTTTTCTGAGACCAGTCCAGATCTCATTTCCGATAAATATCCCAGATTTGAAACGAAGGGAAGCAATGGCTAGATTTCAACTAATCAACAATGTCATCGATTGTGTCTGAAGTGTCTTCAATGGTTTCTTGAATAGCGTAAACGAAGTCTTCCACTGGCTCTGGCAGGTAGTCTCCTTCGTAAGTCACCACGATGACGCCCAAAAGAAAAATAATGACAACAAACGAGGATAAAAGCTTAAGGGGTTTAAATATCATGGAAGGCTCCGGAGTGCGGACAATACGTCCAAGTTTTCAAGAATTGATAACAACTTGTAGGCTAAATTATGAAATCATAAAAACTTGTTTTTTGAGTGTCAAGAAGTCTTCCGGAAATTTACACTCTCTATACATTTTCCCATGACGATAGAGTATGAGGATCAGGTCGACTGTTTCCCCCTTGCCTTATCAAGCTGACCCGATCCTCATGATTGTTTAACACAAGTGTTTGCCTTCCTTAATGAAATCAGCAAAACCATCCCGATCTTTTGAAGCCCGATCTATTCTCTCAATACCTTTTTTGATAGATTCCAGATCTGTTGCCGTGGACAACCGTAAAAAGTGCATGTTCTCAGAGCCGATGGAACCAAAGGATTGACGGTCCATTGTAGCTACACCATACCGATAGATCAGAAACATCTGTATCAATTTGGAAGGGCCAGCCACAGTCGTTACCTTTTTGGGTAAATTCCGATGGTGTTCGAAAACATCCAGGTTTTCACACATGCCGTGTATATTCGGAAATACATAAAAAGCCCCTTTCGGATTGGCGCAGGTGATTCCTTCAATACCATTTAAAGCAGGGATCGCATAATCTCGTCTTTCCTCAAAATTCCTCACCATGTTTGAAACAACTTCTTCCGATTGGGAACTGACATAGGCTTCTACACCTGCTGCCTGACTAAAAGGGGGAGTGCATGAAATGATATTGATATTGAGATTGGTAAAATAATCTGCCTCCTCCACCGTTGGTAACACTGCAAATCCCAGACGCCAGCCGGTCATGGCAAAACTTTTGGAATGGCCGCTGACAATTATAGTCTTATCCTGCATGCCCGTGGCCGATGCGATGCTTTTATGAACGGAGCCGTCAAATAAAATCTTTTCGTAGACTTCGTCAGAATAGATCCGCACAGAATCGCTACACTTTTCATTAATGACTTTGGCAATGCCATTAATGTCTTCTTCAGATAAAACCCCACCAGTGGGATTGGAAGGTGAGTTGATGATGATCAGCTTCGTTTTAGGTGTGATTAAGTCTCCCAACTCATCAGCCGAAAAACTGAATCCCTTTTCCTCCTTTAGATGCAAAGGTACAGGTTTGGCGCCGACAAAAGTGATCATCGATTCGTAGATGGGAAAGCCGGGGCTGGGATAGATCACCTCGTCACCGGGATTTACATAAGTCATCAAGGTATAGCAGATGGGAGGTTTGGCCCCGGGTGTTACAACAATCTGTTCGGGTTTGACCACAAGGTTGCGAGTTTTTGAGATTTCTTCTGCCAGGGTTTCCCTGAGGGAGGGAATACCTGATGGAGGACAATAGTGCGTGTTCCCTTTCATCAAATTGGCACAAGCGACTTTACAGATGAATTTCGGAGTATCAAAATCCGGTTCGCCCAGGTTAAAGCGAATCACATCCACACCCTGTGATTCGGCTTTGGCGATATCAGCCCCCACCTTGAAAGCGTTTTCCGTTCCCAGGGTGGCCATTCTATCGGCAAATAGATTCATGTCTCCTCCTTTCTGTCTTGGATGTTTCATGAACGACTGGTCGTTCAATATGATTCAATTGGTCCGTTTCTATTTTTGTGACTTCTGTAACTGCAAAGTCGTATGCTAACTATGCAAAGCGAGTTTCAATTCTTTGGCATTCAGAATGCTCGGAGCCGCTTTGGGAGCATCTTTCTCTAAAAACATCAGCACCTCCGGTTTATTCCAGACGGGATATCCATTTAACAGTGCAGCAACATTGCTGGCCGCCATGGTTGCCATTCCCGATCGCGTCCAAAGAGTGGCTGATGCGATATGAGGGACTATCACTACATTATCAAGTTCTGCCAAACCAGCAGCCATTGCCGGCTCTTTCTCAAAAACATCCAAACCCGCTTTGAAGTTCGGATGATGCTGGCAGTGCTTCACCAGGGCTGCTTCTTCAATCACCGGACCGCGGCTGGTGTTTATCAGCAAGGCATTCTCTTTCATCAGGTTTAACCGCTCAGAATTGATGAGATGATGAGTGGTATCGTCCAATACAGTATGAATGCTTACACAATCGGCAATTTTTAGAAGGTCTTCAACAGTGTCAGCTTTTTTGCAGGTGACATCGTTTTCGCCTCTGGAAACAAGAAACTGACTGTATGATGAGATATAGTCTTCCAGCTCCTTGTTTTGGTAGAGGTCGAAATAAATCAGGTTCATTTTATGACCTTCAACCATCATTTTGCCATAGGCAGAACCGATTCTACCTGCCCCGATAATTCCAACGGTTTTCCCCTGAAGCAATTCACCAACAAACAGAGTCGGCAACCACCCATGGTATTTACCGGCACGCATAAATCTTTCAGCTTCCCCGGTACGTCTTGCAATCGCAAAAGTCAGGGCAACAGCCATTTCCGCTGTGGTTTCTGTTAGCACGCCCGGTGTGTTTCCAACAGGAATACCGTGTCTGGTCGCAGCACTCAGGTCAATATTGTTGAAACCGACCGCATAATTGCTGTAAGCTGTTCCCTCTGCCGATTTCAGTGCAGCAAAAAGTTCATTTCCCCAGTCTTCTGTCAACTGCCCTATTGCCGCATTGCAAGAATTACCAATTACAGATTTGATCTCCTCGATACTAAGTACGTCATCAGAGGTACAAATCTCAACACGGCAATCAGCTGCTTTTAAAATCTCCAGCCACCGATCCCCCGGCAGTTCTTTTGTGACAACAACTCGTCTCCTTCCGTCCGGATTGAAGGTTCTCCATTCTATACGAGACATTGATCCCCCCTGGTTAGGAGTTATACATCCCCAAAATTCTGCAGGCTCTATTGTCAAAAGACAAAAATTTGTCGTAACAATCATATCCCTAATGGAAAACTGTCATACTTGTCAATATTTAGTTGTGATTTTAAAAATTAGCTCAAAAATATGATAAAATTTTGATTTTACTGACTCTGTGATATTAACCAGCAAGCCTTCATGAGAGGAATGTTCCGGATTTCTAATATAACAGGCTGCGGGGCATGAATCTTTCCCATAAAACTAAAAAACATTTTCAAATGCTTTGTCTATGAGTTGCCATGATAGTGACGTGTGATAAACTGAGGTCATAATTAGAATGAAAGCCAATTTTGTTTCTTGAGTATGATCTGTTTTGCAGGGGAAATGAGATGAATAAAGGACGTGAGAAAATCAAAGGTAGGGAGTTTTTAAAGGATACGATCAGGTTGCAGATGGATTTTTCTCAAACGGATCAAAGCCGCGGGCTTCCAGCACCACCTGTCCAAAAACCATTTGATGAAGATAAAAAAAGAATCGAATTAACTCCGGTTGATGCTCTGCAAAATGACATTCAAGTAGATTTGACCAAAGCAATCGCTGATCGCGTTAGCCATCGTAAATTCAAAGATGAAGCGTTAAGCCTGCAGGAGCTTTCATATCTGCTATGGAGTACCCAGGGAGTGAAGGGGAGTCGAAGGGCTGGTTCCGTGCTTCGAACAGTGCCTTCAGCCGGATGTCGACACGCCTTTGAAACCTACCTGTGCGTATTTAATGTGGAGCAATTAACAACGGGAATCTATCGTTACCTGCCTTTGGAACACCAGTTGATATTGGAGTTCGAGGAAACAGCTCTTGATCAAAAGATCGGCGTGGCGACACTCGGCCAGTTTTTTACGGGACGATGTGCAGTTACGTTTGTCTGGACGGCCCTTCCCCATCGAATGGAATGGCGTTACGGAGAAGCGTCTTATAAAGTGATAGCCCTGGATGCCGGTCATGTGTGCCAGAACCTTTATCTTGCCTGTTCGGCAATTGGCTCGGGCACCTGTGCCATTGCAGCCTATAATCAGGAAATGATGGATGCATTGCTCAAAGTGGACGGAACAGATGAATTTGTCGTTTACCTCGCACCTGTCGGTAAAGTTTAAAAAACAGGTACCCACATTCGTGAACATGTCACAAAAACAGCAGGGTCTAACCAATTCTCAATGAAGAAGAAAGCCCATTTTAACAATTGCCATCCGGTCCCTTGGATCCCTTCTAAAGGAGATACCTGGTTTCAAAAAAAGAGACCGGATTGCCACGATTTTCAGCAAACGCACCTTGCCAATGCGATCTCCAAGCGGGCCAAAGAACAGGGTGAACATACCAAAGGGGATCATATAGGAGGTGACAGTCCAGACTCCTTTGCTTAAGGGAAGCTTAACTTCCTGCATCAAATCAACAATGACTGGGGCAGTTGCGTAATTGTCTCCTTGCAGAAAAAACAGCATCAATCCCAACAGCACAATGATTTGATTTAACTTTTTTTGATTCAATTTTTCTCCTTTTCCATGATGAGATTCATTCGGGCAGGATGAACTGTTTGTTATCCTGCCCCCAAGGTTTATTTGGTTTTCAATTCGTCTATCAATTCCTGAAGATCCGATTTCTCCGTGTTGAGCTCCTTCAATCGATCCTCCAGAAAACGGATTTTCTTTTTTGTGCTCCACATGTGATTGCCAAGGGGTGATTGACGCCCGTTGCCACAACAGCAACCATTTCCAGCATGCCTGTGATGAGATGATCCATGTTTTGTCTGACAGTTCATAATGATTCTCCTTGTTAAGAATATTAGAAAATACTTATATATATTCACATACCAATCCCTGAATCTGAGGGGATTCTGCAAATTGTCCTCAGAATGCCGGAATGGTTTGAGATAAATGATATAGAACTGACCGGGCAAGCCGGTCACTATTAGCTATCTTCTTGTTTTAATCGTTGAATCAGTGATTCTATTTCCGATGTTTTGCTTTGAAGGGAGGATAGATGTTCTTCAAGGGCTTTGATTTGATTATTCTTGTCCCAAAATTCGGGTCCAATAGTAATCGAACCATCATTGCTAATGGCAAGAAAATCATCCCCTTTGGTTTCCATAAGCCTGGAGCGGATGGCATCAATATCCGTTTGATTCAGGGCGTAGTGAATGAAATTCCCTCGCCTTTCTCCTGTAACCAAACCGGCTTGTTTCAGCAATCTTAAATGTTGGGAGACTGCCGATTGGGATATGTCCAAACGGTTGGTCAACCCATTCACGCAAATGGGTTTATGATGTTGATCCAACATTTTCACAATCCTCAAACGTGTTGGATCTGACAATGCTTTAAATAGCAGTGCTAGCTTTTCCAGGGGATCCATTTTTTCAAAGTAAATAAGTAATAACTAATATACTTATAGATTTGCCTATCGGTTTCACTATGTCAAGTAGCAGTTTTCTGATTAATTCTGTTTCTCTCCTGTCATCATCAAACCGATCGATTCGCGGGTAGCTGAGTCTCGGGAAACAATACCCATAATTTTGCCTTCAAACATAACAGCAATTCGGTCTGAAAGAGCCATGACTTCATCCAGATCTTCAGAAATTACCAAGGTAGCTGTGCCGCTGTGTCTCTGTTTAATGATGCGTTCATGAATGTATTCGGCAGCACCAATATCAACTCCCCTGGTGGGCTGGGAGGCAATCAAGACTTTGGGTTGACTGGAAAGTTCCCTGGCCAGAATCAGCTTTTGGATATTACCCCCGGAAAGACTTCTGGTGGGGGTTTCAATGTCAGGAGTTTTAACAGCATACTCCTTAACCAGGTCTTCACAGTGACAATTGATCTGATTAAACTTGAGAAACCCCTTGGCACAAAAACACTCATCCGCATGATTAAGCAGCACCAGGTTTTCCTTGATTTTAAAGTCAGCGATGGCTCCATCACGCATTCTTTCTTCCGGTACATAGGAAAGGCCAGCGGCTCTAACTTGGGAGGGATTACAGCGTGTGATATCTTCATTATCGATCTTGATGGTGCCGGATTTTGTTTGTCTTAGCCCTGCAATAGCCTCGGCAAGTTCTCTCTGTCCGTTTCCGGAAATGCCTGCAAGCCCCAGAACTTCTCCTTTTTTGACCTCAAGGTTGACACCTTGCACAGCATCTTTTCCCCTGTCACCAACGATAAAAAGATCTTTGATTTCCAAAAGGGAATGACCCGGTTCAACAGGTTGTTTTTCCGGTGCCAGGTTAACCTGTCTGCCAACCATCATCTGGGCCAGCGTTATGCGATCGGTTTGCTCGGGAGGGGTTTCACCGGTGACTTTTCCGTGACGCATGACCGTAATTCGGTCGCTTAAATCCAATACTTCTTGGAGTTTGTGGGAGATAAAGACAAGCCCTCGGCCGTCATTCGCCAACCTGCGAAAGGTGGCAAAGATATCATCCACTTCATTGGGGGTCAATACGGCAGTAGGTTCGTCCAAAATTAAGATGGATGCATCCCTGTATAGAGCTTTGATTATTTCAACCCGTTGTCTTTCGCCGACTGACAGTTGCCAGATAAATTCGTTCGGATTCACATGTAAACCGAATGTTTCCGAAAGTTCGTTAATTCTGCCGGAAACGGTCTTTAGGTCCGTCAAAATACCGCGAGCGGATTTTAATCCCAGGGCAACATTTTCAGCTACAGTCAATGTGGGGACCAGCATGAAATGCTGGTGGATCATCCCAATGCCGTGGGAGATCGCATTCGCAGGTGAGGTGATAACGACTTTCTTACCGTTGATAAATATTTCGCCTTCATCCGGTTGATACAGGCCGTAAAGAATTTTCATCAAGGTACTTTTTCCGGCACCATTTTCTCCGAGCAAGGTGTGTATTTCACCGGCGAGAACATCGAAATTAACCATTTCATTAGCGATGACTCCGGGAAATCGTTTCGTGATTCCCTTCATTTCAAGGATTGGGATTGGTGTTTGCACCGTCATGAAGATTCTCTATTTACTTATTGTATATTGATGATGGGTAACCAAGTTACCCATCCTGCAAAAAATGCTAACCGCTCTTAATGTGTTTTCGTAATAGTGCCGTTCTTGATTCCGGCAATAGCGTCCATTCCGGCTTTTTTAACTTTGGCCTGAAGTTTGTAAGCAGTGTTAAATTCTATGACCAGTCCGCCATTGGCAAGATTGATTTCATACATTTTGCCGCCTTTAACACCATTGTCCAAGTCCTCAATGATCTTGCTTAGTATAACTTCCCATTTGTATACTTGTGAAGCGACAACAATTTCCGGTGCCAGTTCAGCCTGATTTGCCTGTGTTCCAAACCAGGCAGCTCTCTTCGCCCTGGCAGCTCCAATAGCTCCAACAGTCATCTGGGCCGTACCTGTCAGAACATCAGCACCTGCAGCCATATGAGCCCTGGCAGCTTCAGCAGCAAGGGCAACATCGCTAAAAGATCCAATATAATTTACGTTGGCGCGAATACTCTTTTTGAAGGTTTTGGCTCCTTTTACAAAACCATCCACGTATAACTTAGCATCACCCACTTCAATCGGGCCAACAACTCCAACTGCTCCCCTGCGGCTCATGGCGGCTGCCATCACACCCATTACATACCCTCCTTCATCGGAGGCTGCTTCATACGAAGAAACGTTTGGTAATCCAAAGGTATTGGCAGCTGTTCCCCAGGCAAAAGCCGTGTTTGGAAAATCGGGGGCAATTTCTTTCAAGGATCCGCCATATTGTGATCCGTGAGCTAATACCAGGTCGTAACCCTGCTTAGCGTAGTCCCGAATCGCGGCTGCTGCGTCTTCTACAATAAAAGTTCCATCAGTGATTGCCAGTTCGATCTCCCTGTTCTTCTGAATAGCTTTCATTCCATCCACAATGCTTTGGGTGAAAGCCAAATCATTGGCTGCACTGGGCGCAACAATGGCAACCCTGAGTTTTTTGGCTGCCCAGAGTGTTGTCGGGGCAATACACAGAAAAGACACCGTGATCAGGATGGTCAACATCAATTTAAGATTGAGCATTTTCATGGAAAACTCTCCTTTTTTATTTGGTTGGTAAAGGTCATCGCAGAGGCGCTTCGGATCATTCTCCTCTGACATAAGGTTTTGTCAAGGCAGAGGGTTGACGAATCCGCTTTGCCACTACGATAAGTGCTAAGATGGTAATTAGGGCCGGCGCCATCGCTGCCAGGTCAGAAGCACTTCGGGGTATAATTCCAAAGGTCTTGAACTGGAGCACAATGGCCTGAACCAAACCGAACACCAAAGAACCAATCATAACGCCTTTGGGACTCCACGCGCCAAAATAAACAAGGGCAATGGCAATGAATCCCATGGCGTTGGTTAAGTTTTGTTGAAAAATACCCATTTCAATAGCCAGGGCAGCTCCCGCAAGACCGGCAAGACCATTACCGGCAATCAGCGTGGAATACCTGATCAATGAAACGTTCACTCCAAGGCTGTCAGCAGCTTCGGGGTTTTCTCCGGTAGCCCTGACATTCAGTCCGTAAGTGGTTCGTTTTAACACAAAGGTCATGATGGGAACCAGGCCAAAGGCCAGGTAAACAATCAGGCTGTGTTGAAAAAGCATTTCGCCTAAAATGGGCAGTTGGGAAAGATATGGAATATCAAGGGGCATGAAAGGAAGAATAGGTTTTGGGGTTCCGACCAGTTTTTGAAAGAGCAGATCGCTCATTCCCAGGCCGAAAAGATAAATGCCGATACCGCTAACGCCTTGCTGCGCCCTGAGATTTACTGTTATAAACGCATAAAAAAGACCGATCGTTAATCCCAGTCCGATCCCGACCATGAGTCCATAATAAAGATTGCCGGTTTGAAGCACGGCGTAATATGCTCCAAAAGCTCCAAGCAACATAACGCCGTCAACACCCAGGTTTAAAACTCCGCTGCGTTGTCCAAGGGCTTCACCTAAAGACGCCAGTAAAAAAGGTGTGGCCAGGCGGATGCCTGAGGCAATCGTGGCAACGATAATAAAGGTCAAATATGAATCGAGCATTATGCCTCCTCTTCAGAATCATCTGAATGGTCGGAAGAGGTATCCACTCTTTTGACTTGCAGAAAGCGTTGTCTGAAATATTCGGAACCCACTACAAACACAACAATGAGTCCATTTAAGGCAATGATCAAGGCGGAAGGCACCTGCACGGCTCGTTGCAAAGCATTGGCTCCCACCAGCATACCGCCAAATAGCATGGCTGAGGGAATCGACCATAACGGGTGCAAACCTGCCAGTAAAGCGACGACGATGCCATTAAATCCTGCACTTCCGGTGAAACCGGTACTGGAACCATCGGTCACCATGCGATGCGACTCACTGCCAAATACCAGAATAGCTCCGGCAATGCCTGCCATAGCCCCGCTAAGTGCCAAGGCGCCCACTATATTCTTTTTTACCGAAATTCCCGCATAGCGTGCAGCATCCTTGCTGTGACCAACAGATCTCAATCGAAAACCTATTGAAGTTCGCCATAATAAAACATAAGCGATAACGGCAACCAGGATTGCAACCACAAACCCAAGGTGCATACGCAATCCTTCGATCAGGATCGGTAAATCAGAATTATGAGACAGTCGGGCAGTCTGGGGTATTCTGGTCCCGCGGGCTATTTCCCCCGGATCGATTAATGGTCCGCGCAGCAGAAAATTCATGATTTGCACGGCCACAATGTTGAGCATAATAGTGCTAAGAATCTCGCTGACATTAAAATATGCCTTCAATGCACCCGAAATGCCTCCCCAAAGTGCACCGCCAATGGCTCCAACCATTAACACAAGCGGAATCAATATGATTGAGGGTAAACCAGGTAATGCCAAAGCGACGGATGTTGCCAGCAATGCACCGACAACCATTTGTCCCTCTCCACCGATATTGATGACGTTTGCCCTGAAAGCAATGCAAATCCCGACACCAACCAGTAAGAGGGGAATTGATTTTACCGAGGTGTTTGTAATCCCTTCCAGACTGCCAAATGCAGCCCGAAACATAGTAACATATCCGCTAAACGGATTAGCGCCCAAAGTAATCAGCATTATCGCTCCAATAAGAAGAGCAATAAAAACAGCACTTAGAGGGATGACAAATACAATTAGCGATCTTGAATTTAGTCGTATCACTCTGTTTATATTGTAAGATGTGGATGTTAAACGGATGAGAGACGTTTAGCAATGGATAGGAACAGCCGAATTTGAAAGGACCTTATTATAAATTATCGATGATGATAAGGGGGAGATTTCCGAATTTTTCGTTTAAATCAATTTTTTTGAAACATTGCGATTTTATTTGAGTGGGAGTTTTCGAATAGTTAACCAACTTGACAGGTTGGTCTGGTCTGGTCAGACTATATAAAAAAAATAACCATTGGAGTCAATCATGGAAATTACAAATATATCGGAAGCGAAAGCTCAGCTTTCCGCTTTGATTGAGAAAGTAATGGCGGGTGAAGATGTTATCATTGGTAAGGCCGGCAAACCGGTAGCTCGAATAATACCATATGACAACAGCAGACAGGCTAGAAAGCCGGGAGCCTTGAAGGGAAAGATCAAGATCGCTGATGATTTTGATGTCCTGCCAGAGGATATTGCAACCGCATTTGGGATGGATGAACAATGAATCTACTGCTCGACACCCACATATTATTATGGTGGCTGGATGACAGTCCAATCTTAAAAGAAAGTGAGCGGGCAGCGATAAGTAATCCGGATAATATCATTATCGTCAGCTCGGCAGTGATTTGGGAAATTCGCATCAAGCAAGGAATTGGCAAACTTGAATTGCCGCCGGAGTATTTTGAGGTTATCAAAAAGCAGGGATTCGAGTTTTTACCAATAACCTTCGAACATGCTTATGCGGTGGGCGATTTGCCCAAGCATCATCGAGATCCGTTTGACAGAATGCTGATATCACAAGCGAAGCATCAAAAATTAACCATTATCACTCGCGACAATATTATCAAGAAATACGACGTAAAAGTATTATCATAACGCACTGAACTTTTATTTTATTGTCACTATATCTCCAACCTTCAAATCAAATGTTTTCTCCGCTGAACCACTGTATACCGCCAATTCCAGGTAGGCGTCGCTGTTGATTAAGGCCATGGCCGGATGGTCCTTTCCGTGTTCGTAATGGCTGACCCAGTGGAAGGATTGTTGTTGACAGGAAACAAGTCTTGAAGATTGGGGAATCTTTTCCAGATACGCTTTTGAAATATTGGTTAAGGCGTTACCAAATCGATCAAACATCAGAATTTCGCCCCGCAGCATCCTGGATTCCAGTTTGGGAATCGATTTAGGGATAATGGTAAGCAACTGGGTAATCGGAGAACTAAAATCCCGGGGTGAAAGCTCGCCTGCTAAATGAGCTGCCGCAGGGGCAAACAGTGCCAAACCGTCAAAACTTCTGTGAGCTTTCCACCATTCCGTATCTGTTTTTATTTCATATACCTCTTCCGTACCTTTTTCCCTGATGATTTCACTAAACACGCCGTTATCCGGTCCTACATACCACCTGTCCTCAGATTTTATTAAAACAGGGCGGCGCTTAGAACCGACACCAGGGTCCACAACTGCAACATGAATACTGTCCTCCGGGAAGGTAGTTGTGGCTCTTAAAAGTGTCCAGGAGCACTGCAGAATGTTTTGAGGCCGAATATCATGAGTAATATCAATGATATTGGCATTGGGACAGATGGCAAGAATTTTTCCTTTCATGGCACCGACATATCCATCCTGGGTACCAAAGTCCGTGGTTAGGGTGATGATTGGGTTTTTCATATTTTGATAATCGATTTTTTGAAATCTTTTGTAAATGTAAGATGGGCAGCTTGTTGCCTATCAACGAAGTTTAGCGCTTTCAGCATTCAGCGATTAGCTCTCAGCCGGTTTTTGCTTGTAATTGTTATGCCTTCAACTGGACGCTGAAAGCACGTTAATCTTCAATCTGAATTTAGGCATCTGGCATAAGGCTGGATAAGGGTTTAGCGACTTTTCGTTCAGGCACGAGTTAAACAGTTAAGGGATCTAATCCGGTATCCAAAACCAGCTTGCCAATGAAGCCTTTTTAATTACCGGATTAACAGAGCCATGATTGCAAAAATCATTCATCATTACGAACAACCTGGTTACGCCCCCTGTATTTAGCCGAATACAAAGCCTCGTCCACTCTTTTCAAAAAGGATGTTTTATCTTCACCTTTAACATATTCTATCACACCAAAGCTGGCTGTCAGCACGCTGACTGGAGAGAAATCAGTTAACTCAATCGTTTTGCGAATTCTTTCTGCCAGCATGGATGCACCTTCAATATCGTTGTTTGGTGTTAAAATGACAAATTCTTCACCTCCCCAACGCGCAAAACTGTCAATATCCCTGATCATATTTTCCACAAGTTGTGCCACGTTTACCAGCACACGATCGCCTACATCATGACCGTAGGTGTCATTCACCAATTTGAAGTGATCGATATCAAACATAATGACTGACAGACTTTCCTGGTAGCGGTTGACTCGCCTGATCTCTTCATCCAGGGTTTCGTTAAATTTATAGCGATTATCTATTTTAGTGAGCGGATCGGTTTGAGAAAGGGTTCTCAGTTTCTCTTCGATATCCTCCTTACTTTTGATCTCCTCCTGCAATTTTTCATTTGTTTTTTGAAGGTTGCGAGTTCTTTCATTGACCTGCCATTCCAGATTTTCTGAAAACCGTTCCAGCTTGTTATAATTACTCATGAATTGAATCGCATAGGCAAATGCCTGACTAAATAGAAAAAACCAGAATCCCATGATCGCCAAGGGACCCACGGATACTATCTGCTCATAGTACAGGATGTCATTAATGGCAGAAGCAAGCAGAACAAGCCCTCCCAGAAAGATAACCAGGCTTCCCTGCATACTGTTATATATTGCCACCAGAAGCAGATAGGCCATGTAGATACATTGAACCAGCAGCAGTACTTCAAAGGCGGTTAAAAACCGGCTGAAAGTGTGCACCGGTGCCGAAATGATAAAAATCGCATTCAGCAATCCGATACCCAATATTAGAATCAAAATTGGTTTTGTTCTGGGCCTGGGAAAAAGATCATAAATAAAGGCAGCTATCAGCGGAATTGGGAGGGCGAAAGCAGATAGGAAGTCGATTTTAATTTTTATTGACCAGGGCAAGGAAGGGAGCAGGTATGGCAGAATATTCTCTCCATTAACCAGGTTCAAAAAAACAATATCAAAACAGATCAGTGAGAATAAAATAGCCGCTCGTTTCTTGTTAAACAACACAGCGATCATGATATACAGGATGGCTGTGAATACCAGGCCTCCGGTTAAAAATGCCTCAAATGAAACATTTTTGATTCTGAGATGCTTAATCTGATGCTTAGGTCCGAACAAAAAACTGTGATCAATTCCGCCAATATGATGCACAAAATTGGATACCTGCATTAAAATCCTGATTTCCGTCTCATATGCCTCCACAACCAGAACGTCTTTGGAAGTCGCAGGTTTCATGGTCACGCGGTCTTTTGCCACCACACCTGCCTGATAGACCAGTTTTTCGTTAACCCAGATCATGCACGCATGACTAATCATGGGTACATAAAGCGCATAAGGTTTTTCGGATTTTGAAGTTCGAATGGTCAAAGCATACGTCCCATAACCTTCCGGTGTTATATTTATTCCAGACCTTGTTTCATGTTTCCAGTTTTTGGGGACATGAATATAGTCATCTATTTCTTGACTGTTATTTGGGCCGATAAGTCGGTTCCAGACAAATTTCCAGTCTCCATCCAGTTTGACCGGACCATGGTTCTCAAAATCCCACTTGTGGAGATCGATATGGCCTCCGATGACCATGGGAGGAACAGGATCAGGGGTAGAGCAGGAGGAGAGGGATATGGCAGCAAGTACTGTCAGAATGATGGTTTTTAAGGGTTTAGACTGAAGGCTGAAAGATAGGTTGAAGGAAATTAGGTAAAAGGGGTTTAGGCTGAAGGCTGAAGTAAGGAATGACAGGTATTTAGACTTAAGACTGAAGGCAGAAGGAAAAACACCTATGTATTTAGGCCAAAGTCTAATGGTTGAAGTGAGGAATGACAGGTTTTTAGGCAGAAGGCTTAAGGCTGATGTGAGGTCAAAGCTAATCATGGTATTGCTAATTTTTTCTAAGTGATCTGATCAGGCCGTTTAAGACTTTTTCTGCTTCGATAATGTTTTTTTCCAAATCCAGAAATTGATTTTGAATGTATCCTAACCGATCGGAAAGACTGAATTGATAGTGTAATTCTCTTAAGGAGCCAAAAGCAATGGTCAAGAATCTCAGATATTCAGTTTGAGAGTCTCTTGCGCATCCTTCAACAATATTTGATGGAACTGACACCCCTGCTCTCCGCATTTGAGAAGTTAGGCCATACTGTTCTTCTTTCGGAAACTTCGAGGTCATTTTATATATTCGAAAAGCCAATTCATCTACTAATTCAAACGCTCTAAGCTTTTTATGATCACGCAACGTGTATTCTCCTTTTACACACAACTTCAGCCTAAATTTCTTCAGTCTTAAGTCCTAATATCCTAACTTCAGTCTTCAGCCTAAGCCCCTTCTACCTAAGATCCTTCAGCCTTACCACCTTCAACCTGACAATTAAAATGAAACGGAGATCTCCCCAAGGGCCATTCGAGCAAGATCGCCCAGAAACAGTAGTGGTAACTGATGTTCATGACTTGCCAGGGAAAGGGAGTGCATGCACATGGGGCAAAGGCAGATCATGGCTTCTGCTCCGGCCTGTTTGGCATCTTCAAAATTCTTGTCTTGATCAGGTCTTGGATCGGCACCTGTCAACATCATTTTGGTTCCTCCGCAACACATGGCGTTTTCCCTGTCATATTCCCTGGTAACGCGGGTTACTCCTGACAATTCAAACAGCTCATCAATAAAATGCTCTTTTTCCGGTGTATATCTTGAGGCGCAGGGACGGCCATAGGCAATTTTCCGGTTGAGTGGTTTTAACTCTGATCTGTTTTGGGAAAGATATTCAACAAGATATTCTGAAAGGTGAATTGGGCGGAACGGAACATTGATCCCATAATCCGGGGCCAGCTTGGCCAGCATGGTGTAACAGTCATCATGAAAGCAGACCACTTCCTTGGCACTTGTCTGGGAAAGTCTGTTGACAAGCTCTTGAGCGTGTTTTTTTTGAATGCTTTCCCCACACATATGGGAAAACAATACCCAGCAGAAATAGGGCTTTCCTGCCACAGTGGGCATGTCGTATATTCGGCCCTGCATCAGATGTGCATCGGTTTTGCTGAAGACACATAAAGACATGATGCGATCCGCCTGGGGAACGTCTTTCAGTTCCTTGGAAAAGAGATATCGTTCTTCCATTTGACTGATGGTTTCTTTGGAAACAGGTGTCTCGTATTTTTCCTGTAAGGCGGCGATTAAATCGAAGGGGTTGGCATCATTGGGGCAATATTCGTTGCAGGCGTAGCAGGTAATACACTTGTCAAGAACCTCGGCATGTTCTCCGGCTCTCAGTTGTTTGATCCAGGCAATTGCTTGTGGCTCGTCCGCTTCAATCCATTGGCATTTGACGAAACAATCACCACATTGATCACATCTATCTTCAATATACATCTAACAGCCCTCCTTGCTGATTAGCAGATACGGTTAAAGTCCAGAGTGGGTTAAGACTTTCTTACCTTCCTTTTGCTAATCTGGCAAGGAGAGCTAGGGGCAATCGTTTTTTAAAAGGAGTACTTTACCTCACATTGATAATCCACAAAGATGTTGTCCACTAGATACATGTAGGAAGGGCTGAATACCAGCTCCAGACCGTCAGCCAGCTTGTATGTCATCGTAGCCTTGACATTGGATTGAACCGGCTCGCTTTCCTTATCCCAGTAACCGGCAAAAAGCAGCACGATGTTGAGTGCGTCTCCGGTCAAAAAATTAGCATTGATATGCCCGGAAATAAAATCGGTGCGTTCTCTTAGTTGACCCATCATGAAGTTAGTCTGGCCTGAGGCGTTATCGTCCTGAAAATTTTCCACCAGATGCTGACCTGCGTAGAAGTTAATGGTGCTGCCTCCCAGCTTGAATTCAGCACCTACCAGGTATTTACTCCAATTGTTTTTGATGAACTTGTCCTCACCATCCTCGTCTTCAGTCAAATTATTGATGTAAGAAGCCTTGGCCAACACACTACCGAAATTATATTGTAGATCCAAACCGGGGCTTTTCAAGCGGTTGTATTGTTTGCCGGTTGGAGTAACCAGATAAAGCTGCTCTCCGGTTTTTGGATCTGGTCCAAGGGAAGTGACAGTCGATGGAATCAGATCAGGAGCAGGATCGAGTCCTTCTACATAACTCAAGGCAAAATCGAGGTTGCCAATGGAGCTGGAAAAGCGGATAGCACCTTTTCCGTTGTTGGGTTTGTTTTCAACTTGTTCCGATTCCTCGGGATACAAATACTCCTGGAATTCCATGTTAGTGTTCACCTGGGATATGGGAATAAACATGATATCCAAATAGCTGTCCCAAATGTGTTGGGTAAGGAGCACTCCAGTGCTGGGAAGTTTGCTGTCTTCATATTCGGTGCTTTTGTAGGAATAATCCCTGGCATTGACACGGTCTGTCGGTACTTCGATACCTTCCATATAACCCCAGGTTACCAGCTGTGAACCAACTTTCCAGGTAGTGTTTCCCTGGTAGATTTCGATATAGCTTTCAACCAGCTTAATGCTGCCTTGTTCAGCAGAGGAGCTATCCCCGGAACTATCGTGGATGGAATGAGCCGTATTATAGTTAATGTTAAACGCACTGAACATACGTGCCTTGTCTTCCAGAAAAGCTTCCAACTGTATTTGCAGCCGTGTACCGATGTAATTATAGCCATTAATTTTTTGAGCCGGAGGGATGTCTTTTCCAAACTGGTTTTTATATACAGCGTTATAGTTATCCTCCCAAAGCGTGTCCGAATATCTTTCCTCATTCCAATATCCCAAGGCTTTCAGATAACCCCCGATGTTGAGGGTAAACTTACTTTCCTCTTCATCATCCCCTGAATCAGCAGGAGGTGCTTCCAACTCTGTTAAAGTATCGGTACCGCCATCATCGGCCAGATCACCCAAATCATCAAAGTCGTCGGCCAAGACCGGCTGCAAGGATAACAGTAAGGCCAATAAACAAGTCAAAATGAGTCTTCGTTTCATGGGATACCTTGGTTACAGTAAGTGAAATCTGTTGATCGCTGAGAGAAGGCCCACACCAAACCCTGGGAGAGTAAGCGCTCAATAAAAGGGACGATGCCAGACCGGGCCTTTCTCAGCTTGAATAGGTGTTCAGGAACCGCTGCCCTTACCACCATTTTCTAGTCAGGTAATCAATTTTAAAAATTCCTGGTTTTATTTTTCCGGCGGCGTTTTCTGTTTTGATGTTCTTCACGCTCATCACAGTTTTGGTGCCTTTGATCACGTTTTTCATTTCCATGGAGGTTGGAATAAACACCCTTTTACCATCCCTGTTTTTCTTGATGGTGAATCCAAGCAAGGTAGCCTTTTTGTAAAGCTGGCCATTCAGGTCATACAGCTCCATTTTAAAAGGAAGACCCGATTTTACATGAATCCAGATAACGCTTTTGCTGTATCCGTAGTCATTTCTCATTTGGGGGTCTTTAAACGAGCCCTGTATTTTTTCCACAGTGAGGGACTTGTTTTTAAATTTAATTTTTTCTGTAGCCAGCCAAAGATAGTTGGAATCATCGATATCACGGGCAGCTACATCCCCATTGGAAAAATCGGATCCCATGAATGAAGAAGACTTATCCGATCCTATAATTCGTTTAGGTTTTCTCAAGCCTTTTAGATAAATCCATTGGTCATCATCCGTATCGGGCTTTTCAATCATCAGCGCACCGTTTCCCTTATCGTCGGCAGGTGCATAAAAATAGCTAAGCGAACGGTTTAGCTTTTTGTCTTGATCTCGATAGTCCTGCACGAAACTGGCTGTTCTGGAACGCTTTGAAAAAAGAAGGGAACCCTGTGAATCAAATATATCCAGGGTGGTTTCAGAGATCATTTTTTCGATCAACGGAAGCGCATCCACTGTTTCCATGATCTGACGACCCTTGACAGCGGCATCTTCAGCCCAGGCTGTCTGTGCCAGGGTAAACATAGACAATACTAAAAGCCCTAAAACGATTTTTTTTGATTTGCCAGCAGGAAACATGGATACCTCCTTGTTCAAGTGTTTTTTGCCTAACAATTACATTACATTTAAGTATAAATTGGCAGTATATTCGCAGATTTCTTCCCGGGATCGCTTTCTAATAGGCAAGCTTTTTCCCAGAATTCTACCGATGGATATACCCATCAAATTAGCCAGTAACAGCTGGGCATGAAGTTCAGCGTTGGTAAAGTGCTCTTTCCCGGCTTCTTTTGCTGCACCGACAAAGGCGTTTTCTAAAAATTCCACCAGTTTTACGTAATGCTTGCCGATGAATTCCGATTCAAATTCCTTTATTTCATCCATCACAGCCTGAAACATGATTTTGAATTCCTTGGGATGCTCCTCCATTGTTTCTATAAATTTTAAAACCACAAATCGAATTGCTTCTGAAGGACCTAAACCTTTTGTCTCTACTAAACGTTTTGTATCAAATCCCACCTGTTTGACATGCTCCAGAATTTCAAAAAACAGTTGCTGCTTGGATTTGAAATGGCGAAACAAGGTCACCTCGTTCACTCCTGCAAATTGTGCAATAACCCTGGTAGTTGTTGCATGAAAACCGTTTTCCGAAAATAACTCCATTGCCGCATTAAATATTTTTTGCCTGGTATCAGGCGTTGCAGTTGAATCCATAAGTTGCCCCTTATTGATTTTTTTGACTGAAGGAAAAAGCACAATATGCAGATTTGGCTGGTCATGTGGGACCCATATTGTTGTTTTGCTTTTTCCTTCAGCATTAATTCCTATGGGATAGATTCCCATTTACTCTTAATAAAAAAGAGGGATTGGTTTTTAAAATTACGGCCGGCAAGAGTGTTAAAGCCCCCAAAGAACTTAAGAACATGGTTGCCGCCACCAGGGTTCCCAACATGATTTGAGAATCAAAGGTTGAGAAGAGAAAAACCAGAAATCCCGCTGCTACAGCCGTGGCATTAACGAGAATGGCACGACCGGATGTCATCACTGTGGCTGAATATGCTTGCGCCAGGTCGTCTCCCTGTTTGAGTTGGATTTTCAAGCGCTCCAGAAAATGGATGGTATAATCGACTCCTGTACCAATAGCGACAGATGCTACCAACATGGTGGACATAGTGATCTGTCCTCCCAGAATTGCCAGCAATCCAAAATTTAAAAGCACGGTGAAAAGTAAAGGCACAAGTGAATAAAGGCCTCCTCCTAAAGATCTGAAGATAAAAAAAGTGACGATAAATACAAAGAGAAACGACAAACCGATGCTTTTTAGCTGGGAGGAACCAATCAGCGTCGCGATCTGCATAGTCGTAAAAGATCCGCCTCCTGTACGAATAGATTCTATATATGGATCATCCGCAGGGAATAGGACGTTAACCTGCTTCATAGCCCGATTGACATACTCCCCCAGAATAATGGAGGAGCTGTTACGAATCATAATCTTGACCTGAAACTCTTTTAAATCAGGCGTTATCATTGCTTCGAATTCGTCCCTGTCAGCACTTAATGCCTGGTTCAGAACCACACCATTGATACCGCGATCAGTCAAAGTTACATCCTCGAACCCGTCGTTTACTACATCAGGCAAACGGTCAAATGCCGGGTTATCATCATGGTAAAAAACTTTGTAAAATTTGCGGACAAAGTCTACGGGAGTAATAATCAGACCGGAGGGTTTAAATATTACATCATCAATTACCACCCTGGGCTCTTCCATCGAAACCATAAATTGGTGAAGCTCTTCCAGTTTGTGCAACACGGCGGGTTGTTTGATGTCTACTGACAACAGATCGGTCACCAGGTTAAAGCGATTAATCAGTTGCGCGCCCTTTGTGCCGGATTTTAATAAGCGCAGTTGCAGGACGCCATTGGCTGTTTCCTGCCAACGATCTTCAGGCAAACCAAGCCTCTCATGAATCTCTTTGATACCATTGAGTTGATCTTCGGAAAGGTCGGCGTAAGCAACATTGCCGGTTTCAAAGCCTGTTTCATCTGCCAGGTCATCAAGGCCGCCCAGATCGCTATCCTCCTCTGCCAGGGATTCAAGGCCTCCATCATCCAAACCTGATAACTCATCATCGGAATCCAGCTGATCCAATAAATCACTTTCCTGTTCGTCAACCGCAGTCTGTTGCTGGCTAAGATCCATTTCCCTTGCAACCAGGTATTCTTCATCCAGCACATTTTCAATCAATTTAAGTTGCATCAGCAAGGATTCTGCTGATGCCGGCAGATTCTCTACCGACTGCAGCAGCGACTGATTCATTTTCCCAAGCATCGCTTTGGCGGGATCATTCCTGTTCAAAGGCAGTTCAGCGGCGATGTTGATGAAATCGGAAACCCTCTCCTGTAATTGCCTTTGAATGTCGGTATTTTCCAGATTAACCCGATCCCTGAACGTAAAGATCAAATTAACATCGGTTGTTCCGGTCAATTCCTTATTTAGAAAGCGGTCACTTTGGGATATGACATTGTCTTCTTTGAAGTTGGAAAGCATGGAACCCTCAAAATAGTTCTGCTTCATTAAAGACAAAGCTGCAATAACAGTGAAACCAAATAGCAGAAGGACGGTTTTAGGACGGGCAATTACCAGCCGACTCCAGGACAGCATCAGGTCGGCAATGAATCCTCCATTTTTCCCCGGACCATTATGTAGCCGCTTGGTGCTGGGTACCTTCCATAAAACCAGTAAGGCCGGAGTCAAAGTTAGAGATAAAACAAGTGCGATGATGACTCCCACAGCGGAAAATTGCCCGAAGTGTTGAATGGCTGTCAGGGATGTTGTTGCCAGGGAGCTAAAGCCTGCAACGGTTGTTACGGCAGCCATGAAAATAGCCCCTCCCACGTGTTTTATTGAGTTTTGAACAATTTCAAATTTATCTTTAAAGAAACGGGCGTCCTCATAATACCGATTGAGCAAATGGATGCCATACGCCGTACCAACAGCGAGAATGATAATTGGCAACCCGGATGTGGAAACTGTAAACGGTACTTTCAAAAACGCCATAATACCAAGCGTCCAGATTACTGCGAGCAATACAGTGATTAAAGGAATGAATACCCCCATGACACTTCTAAAGGAGAGAATAAGGATGATGATCACAACACCAATCGCAATGGGGATCAACCTCTTCATGTCTTCAGTCATCATTTGAGAAAAAACGCCGATCACCACAGGGGTTCCTGCTACATAACTATTCACTCCGGCAGGCAAGTGCTTTTCTAAAATGCCGTTTGCAAGTGTGTAGATTTCTGCCATGTCAACGACACTTTTGACATTGTGAAGCTGAAATTCGAGATTTTCACGGCTGTAGGGATCGATCTCTTCAAGCATAAATTCATAAATTCCATCAGTGAAACTACGCCAGGTCCCAATTTTTGGATGTAAAAAGAAATCGTTGCGTTCCGTATATTGCATGATGGCTTGAAACGACTCAACAGTGAGTTCTTTTTCTAAAAGAGCCTTGAGCTGCGGCTCATCAGAAAAAACCGGCTTGAGTGTGTCCCATAAATAGTCTGAAAGTTCTTTTTTGACGTTTTTAGAATGCTTGCCGATATATCCATTATCGATCTCAAACCCTTCGATACGCTTGCCGTAAATAGTGTAAGGGAATGTGCTGTCTTTTCCCTGAAATCTCAATTTAAGCGCATTTTCATTAATAGCAGTGGAAAGTTCGAGGACCGCAAAACGTCTTTTGTAATCTCCCTTGCGCAGGACCGAAACGCGGATGGTGGCGGATTTAAGATCTTCGGAAAGTATACTGCCTCGAAAGGTGCGATCTTCCATTACACGCTTTTTAAGTCCGGGAAGGATACGCAAAAGATCTTCGTCATTGCCCGGCAGCCTTTCTTCCTCGCCGGGTTTAGAGCTGATGTTGAAATCATTTTTGAGTTTTTCAACAACACTGCCTGAAACAACCGAGCCTGTGGATTTATCCAGCACGGCGTCTTCCAGGTTGGCAATGGAGCTGATGCTGTCAGGGTCAACACCAACAGGCTGGTGTAAAGTCACTGTTTTGCCTTCCAACATGCTGTCAAAGGTTTTTGAGGCTTTCAGATTCTTTAGTTCCAGGACGAAGTTTTCCATAGCCCGCATGACGGCAGGGCTGAGTATAGTGCCATCCTTGCTTTCGATACCAATTAACATGGTATCCTGGGTATTGAAATTCTTTTTGGAGTAATCATCGGATTTTACAGCAGGCATGTCGGTGGGAAGAAATTTTACCATGTCCGCTTCAAAATAGGCCTTTTCGCGGATTTGTTGAGCCATTAATACGGTGATGGCAGTCACAACAAGAAAGACCAACCAGGGAAATTTAGTGCAAAATCGACTTGTTTTTTCGAGCATGCCGGAACTCCAAAAACGGACTTATGAGTGACAATTTGTCCGGGCAACCTAGCGTACATAACGGCGACTGCCACTTGTAAATATTAAAACAATAACTGTAAGCATCTACTTGCATGAGTAATAAGTAGCGGATCAAAATCGAAAATGCAAGTACATACTTACTACATTTACATTTTCTTAACGAAAACAGGTCCGATTTAGATTTTAAATTTTATATTTGAGTCTACTCCTCCTTCGGATCGGTGGGGGAGGTGATTTCTCCTTCTATTTTATCAATCATTTATCTTGTGTGGCGGTGGCGGTAATAATAGTAGTAGCTTTGAATGTTCGAACCTGAAAAATTCAATATTCGGTTTTCAATTCCAATAAGTCACTTGCTTTCCGCAAACAAAGGACCGGTCCAGACCGCAAGAACGATACACTCTAAGATTTTTCCGCATCCAATCTAGTCGCACAGTGTAATCGATTCTGGAAAAAGCGAAGAAACTCCCTTCGAAAAAAGACCAATCCTGTTTTATCGTCCTTCAACAATTTCCATTAATTTTGATTTGTTTTGACTCGTGATTTAGGTTTTGCTAGTGTTCGCCAAACTTCACCATCCCCAAAATCGTTCATGAATCGAAAGTGAAAAATCATGATAAATTTTAATTGCATGACTTAACTATGATACCCAGCCAATCCAATTCATTCCTTGATGTCCGAACATTACTTGACGAGTACACAAAAAGAGATCGGAAATTTGAGGTTATGGAAATCGAAGGCAGTGAAGGTATTTGTCAGGATTTTCATTACAACCTTTTGTTGGTTTCTTATGAACGTTTAACTGAAGGAGACTTTACAGAGCTACTGGGGAGTTCTTTGACGGTCAGTATTCTCTTTCTTTCAAAAAAGGGAACAACTGAACAAAGACTAATCAATGGTGTGGTTTACAACATCAAGGAGATTGGATTGAGCAAACACCCCCTCAATCCGGAAGTATGGAAGTATAAAATTTCAATCTCGTCCTGGTTTTGGCAATTGAGACAGGTAAAAGACTGTCGGATCTTCCAGAAAAATACGAATACAATACTTACGATTGTCAAAGACTTACTGACCGAACTTGAGCTTACCGACTTTAAGGATGAAACAACAAGATCGTTTCCCAAAATAGACTATTGCGTCATGTATAATGAATCCATTCACAATTTCATTCTGCGTCGCCTGAATGATGTCGGCATGATGTGGAGGTTTGAATTCGAAGAAAACAAGCATACCTTGGTCTTATTCGATGAACACAGCAAGCTCCCGGAAATGTCAATAGGAACATTTGGACGATTGGAGCGGTTTGAAGAATTTTGCAGAGAAAGTAATCACCAGGCACTGAAAGGCTTTGGCACAGCCAATTTTGATTATGAAAACAGTCCGGTCAAAACCATAAAAGCCCCAAACAATTTAACAAAAGGCAGCTTATATCGATATCAATATCCGGGCGTCTTTAAAGGCAGAAGCGATGAGGAGGAAAGGGTCCTTCGTTTTAAACATTCACATAAAGAAAACAAAAAAAGATTTATCGGCAAATCGACGATTCGCAATCTTCAATCAGGCATAAAATCGGTTTTCAAGTCTCCCAACCTGCCGGATCTGAATGACAGGAAATTTGTAATCACAGGGCTTCATTTAAAAGCCAATCGGGAGGATTATTCCAATTGGTTTGTTGCTTCAGAAGGGATTGTTATGCCCACAAGACAAGATCCCAGTGATTTTTACCAGCCGGAAATAAAAGGGAGTCAAACTGCCTTTGTGGTTGGTGGGGATAATCCGGCAAAAACCCAAACGGATAAAACCTCCAGGGTAAAGGTGAGATTTCATTGGGATCATGATTCGCCAAGCAATGCTGAGCATACATCCGCATACATCAGAAATGCCACTATAAGCAGCGGTTCCAGACGTGGTTACCTGTTTGTACCAAAAATAAATGATGAGTTGGTGGTAAATTATATCGATTCGAATCCTGACAAACCGATTATTACCGGCAGGGTATACTCATCAAATTTTAAACTCCCGGTAAAAACTGACAAAGATCCCTGGAAAAGTGCGATTCGAGCCGATGGGTCTAAAGGGGCCAATCATATCGTTTTTGACGATAAAAAAGATCAGGAGAATCTAGAATGGGTAGCCAAAAAAGATATGAACGTGACTGTCGGCAACGATTTGGAAATTAACGTTGAAGAGGATTTAATCCTGACTGCGGACTCCTTGGAGATGATCGCAGAAGGCAATATTGCTGACGGAAACATTATCGCCACAATCGGGGGTCATACCACTGCGATTGCGGGAAAAAGCATTTCAAATACAACAGGCCTGCTCATAACCGGATTTTCCGGAGGACTGCAAAACAACCTTGCAGGTGGAGCGTATGCCAATGCAGCTATTGGGATGGTCAGCAATACATCGGGCGGCGATATGTCGTTTGAGGGCGCCTCCATATTTAACTCAACAATCGGTGATGTTGAGAATGAAGGAAAAGGTGGAGTTCAATCCAAGTCCCTGCTGGTAGCCAATACCGCGTCTGACAGGGTTGAGAACAGTTCAGGAGGTGATATTGAACAGAAAGCGACGCTCGCTATTTTCACTAAATCCGAAAACGTCAACAACAAATTCTCAGATGGCGTCAAAACCCAATCGCTCATGATCAAAAACAAAGGAAACACGGTTATTAATGAGTAATAGCAATTCAAGCTGAATCAATCATTTTGAAAACAGGACTTATATGAAATCACCTTATCTCACCATAAACACGCCATTGGACCCTGATGTCCCAAGAGAAAGAAAATTCTATGTTCAAAATCTGAGCGGCGAGGAAGGATTGTGCAGTGAATTTGAGTATAGACTTTCGATCAGTAGTCTTGAGCGTTTGAAAGAAAGTGAAATAGAACGCCTGATAGGACAAGCTGTCACGGTAAGTATTGGCCATCGAAACCAAAAAGATCGTGTTGAATATCGGTATATCAATGGTTTGATCTATCAGTTGGTGGAATTGGGTATGAGCCGATCCCCCTTACAGCCGGACATCTGGCAATACGAAATTGTTGTTGGCTCCTGGATTAGGCAGTTACAACAAACCATGGATTGCAGGATATTTCAAAAGAATAACAACACAAACCTTTCGATTGTTCAGGATCTCTTACGAGAACTGGGCTTCAGGGAGATAGAGGTGAATGTTAAAAGCAAGCTCCCAAACAGGGACTATGTGGTGCAGTATAACGAATCGGTATTCGCTTTTATTTTTCGACTATTGCAGGAGGATGGATTGATTTGGAGGTATGCTCACACTGAAGACAAGCACAGCCTGCAAATCCATGACGACTCAATGAATTTACCAAAATTGCAGAGTGAAAGCTGGGGGCCGGGAGAAAGAGTTAACAGTTTCTGCAAGGAAGGGTGTCATATGGTTGTAAAACAAAACCTGATTGCATCCTATGATTGGGCAAACCCGCCAGTTAAAAACATATCCGGCAATACCTCATTAAATAAGGCCAATCGCGTGAACTACAGGTATCCGGGTAAATTCATCAAAAGAGAGGAAGGAGAAAGAAAAGCTCACCGCTTGAGCCAGTCCATGAAATCTCAATCCCTGGTATATAGCGGCGACTCTTCCATTCGGAACTTTTCTGCCGGATCATCTTTCGAGTTAAGTGCGCCTGTCTTGAAGGACATTCACGGAAAGTCCTTTCTAATAAAGTCATTGAAAATTGAAGCTACGGATACCGGGTACAAAAATAAGTTTGTTGTTATTCCAACCAATCAACACTATTTCCAGCCTGAAGAAGAGTTGATACGAAAACCGAAGATTTCCGGAAGCCAAACAGCATTTGTTGTTGGGGAAGGGGGGCCGGGAAAAATTTATACGGATAAATTTGGTCGCGTAAAAGTGAGATTTCATTGGGATCATCATTCAGAAAAAAATGATAGCCATACCTCTGCTTTTATCAGGGTAGCAGTTCCAGCCGCTGGCGCGAGCCGTGGGTTCGTCTTTACTCCCCGGATAGCCGAAGAAGTTGTGGTGAATTTTGAAGATGGTGATCCGGAGTTGCCTATAATAGTTGGTAGCGTTTATTCACCAAATAATTCTCCTTCAATCAATCCAGGTTCCAAACCTTTCACAAGCATCATCAAGTCAGATGGAGCATCAGATTCCAACCAGATCACCTTTGACGACAAACCGGGATCTGAAAATCTGAATCTGAACGCCAAAAAAGACATGAAAATCGATGTAGGCGGGGATCTGACCATTGATGTGGTTGATGATGTAAAGATCACAGCCAAATCAATCACTATCAAAGTAGCAAAAGACGTTACAATCGATGCCGGGGGAAATATCATCAATATGTCTATGGCTACCATAAATAACTTAGCCGGTGCCGCCATTACGAATACAGCAATCGGCGGTATTATCAATATGGCAGGTGGTATTGTTAAGAATACTGCAGGCGGAATGATTTCCAATACGGCGATCCTGTCGGTTGCGAATACATCGGCCCTGGGAATCCAGCAGAAAGCGAAAGGGATTATTGCCAACACCGCTGTCGGGGCTGTTTTGAACACGGGTTCCGAAGTTGTTAATGACGGGACCTTGGCGGTTGCCAATACCTCGAATTTGGCAATTCTTAATTCCGCATCCGGGGATATTAAAAATAGTGCTTTATTGAAAAAAGACAAGATTACGGCTGTCAGCCAAACAGAAACAGATTCATACAACGTGAAAGGAATGACTAAGATAAATTAACTACAGTTATCGGTTATCGGCTATCCGTTATCAGTTTTTGTCGCTTTGTGATGGCACTTAGCGGTTAGCAATTAGCTTAAAAAGTGTGAACGCAAATATTTTTAAAATCGAAAGCGGAGCTTTCATAGACTGTAAATCTTAAATGCAAAAGTTATTTGTTCATGATGATGCACCGGCAGATCTTAAACAGACCGTTGCTGACAATCAAACCGCATTGGATAACGTCCAGGAATTTAAAGCAAAAGCCGATGCCAACGAACTGACCAGGGAAGACCTGAGGGAATTGAGCAGACGTCAACTGGCACTGGTAAATCCCTATTTGGCTGGCAATCCTGCGGCTGTTGGACTGGTCACCGGAGAGATTAATCAGGACACTTTGAGAAACCTTGCCAAGCAAAGACTGTTGGATACTAAAGCTTTGTTAAAGCAGCAGGGGCAGCCAGTCATGAAGGTATCATCTCCTGAAGAGTTGCGTCAGCTTTCCCAATTGTCGACCGAAGATCTGGAAAAAAAGATGCTGCAATCGGTTGAACCGCAAAAACCGGATGAATCACAGCAACCTAAAAAAACCGATGCCGATGATCATAAAAAGAAGGCAAAGAAAAAGCTGGAATTGAAATTTGGTAAAACAAAAATCGGTTATTCCACCGCTATAGAGGATGAGATTTTTGACAACCTGGTCTTTACCTACCGGCAATGCAAGGCGGCCTTCTTTAATCTGCAATCAAAATGGCCCGAAATCGAAAAGGTAGAAAGAATGTTGGATAACCTGCTGGAGCCCCTAGAAGAGAATGGGGATCACTATGTTGGACACATCTTTTCCCTGCTTCTCGATACAGAGGAGCCAATCGAAAAGGAGACAGCCGCCTATGTTTTGTGTTCAATCCATGATGGTGATGATTCACTGGTTAAGGAGTTGGTTGAACTAGCCGGCGATGAGGAAGAAAACCTCCCCATTCTGAAAAATGCCCTTTGTTATGGCAGCAACCCAGCGATTACAAAGCTTGCCTATGAATACCTGCAAACAAAAGATAATCTTGCAGCTTTGATGGTGGATATTCTGGACTATCGAGGGTATGAAAACGACTTAAGCGAGCACCTGGACGAAAGCGAGCCCGATTTGCAGGCAAAGCTGCTCAAGTTTGAGGCTAAAAAAGGCAGGAGACCCGAGTTCAGCGGGTTCCCAAAACTGCTGGAAGCTCCTGAAGCAGCCCATTATGAAGATGCAGTTCTGGCAGGTTTGCTGCGCGGAGACTACAAAGCATTGGCCAGCCTTCGTGAAGCCTGCACAAATCCAACAATGTTAACCGGAAACCTTCCTATTCTACTTGCCTGTTCCGGAGGAGTAGTCGATTTCAAGCATCTTGCACAATGTCTCTCAGCAGGTCTCCCCGAAGTCAAGTTCATCAGGGCCTTGGGACTGTTTGGTTGTCCGGGAATTATTCCCGGCCTGATTGAATTCCTTAGTTTACATCAATATCCCATCACTGATGAAAAGGAACTCCAAATAAAGGATGCAATATTTGATTCGCTGGAGTTAATCACAGGAGCCGGATTGTTGAAACCGGATGTGGATATCAAAGAAGGTCCTGAGGGAGAAGAGTACAAGCTTTCAGCAGTTCTTGACTACCAGGAGCTATGGGCAAAGTGGTGGGTTCAAAACATGCAACGGTTTGATCCAATCCAAAGGGTTCGGCGAGGGGTTTCATTCACATTGCAGAGTTGCCTTGATGAAATGGCAAATCCCCATGGGAACTATTGGTCACGTCAGTACTCATATTTGGAATTAATGATTAGATCAGGTATCAATCTACCTTTTGAAGCCGACCGGACGGTTAAGGATCAACTCGCAGCTATTGGGAGCTGGCAAAAAGCCACCCTTGATAATCCTATACTGTCTCTGGAAAACCCATGGTGTTTTGCCGGTAAAGGTTAATATGCGTAATATTGTAAACAAAACCGACTTCGCGGCGGGTCAGCATTTAACACAAGATGGGCAAACCGGAGAATCGCTTTGGATTGCGGCACTAAAGGCCAGTTTCAGTATTTCAAAAAACGGAGAGCTAACCATCGCCGAAGAGCAAGCGGAAGTTGTATCAGAGCCTGTCTATAGAGATGATGAAAAGGAAAGTAGTCTGCTTTATGAATCCGACTTTGTGATAAAACCGAAGATTGACCTTTTGTTGAACGCACAGGCTCAAGCTTCAGAAAATGAAAAAACTACCAAACAGCTGGTTGGAGTCCGCTTGAATCGTTGGAGTAAGTTTCTATATGTGTATGGAAGTCGTCAATGGATTAAGGTGATGGGCATACTGACACAAACAGAACCTCGTCCATTCAAGAGTGTTCCAATCGTCTACGAAAACGCTTTTGGTGGTATCGATGAGTTAAGTAAGAACGGTGCGTTTGATATTCGAAATCCAGTAGGCAAAGGTTTTGCCGACAGCAAATCGCACCTGACAGACCTTTCTTTGCCCCAGGTGGAAAACCCGGATTATCCGACTAGAAAAACACCAAAGAAAAACCATGTAGCGGGATTTGGACCCATCAGTAGCCATTGGCAACAACGGCACCGGTATGCCGGAACTTATGATAAGGATTGGCAAGAAAGCAGGTTTCCATTGCTGCCCCTGGATTTTGATCCGCAATTCTATCAATCAGCACCGGAAGACCAGGTTTTCGATGCTATTGTTGGAGGAGAAACCATGCAGCTGATTCATCTTTATCCGGGTGTACCTGAAATCAACATTGTTATCCCACAAATAGAGATAGGATGTACGTTTTGTATCGATCATGAAAAATCGGTTCAACCGGGAAGACTCCAAACATTAATTGTGGAACCGGAAGAATCCAGATTAAGTATGGTTTGGACTGCATCGGTTAATTGCACAGGCAAAGAGGATAGCCTTGAGTTTGTTAAGTTTGAAAATGAAATTAATTACATTTAGATAGTCAGAAGGAAAAACCCATGAAGCAGGCAACGCTTATTGTTAAAACAGAAGTCCATGAGAGAGGCGACCAGGACATCGCTGATAAAGGGGATCAGGAATCCAATGCTGCTGAAGAAACTAACATGCAGCAAACTATCGTTGAAAACCTGCTTAGATCAGCCACGTTACATTTAGGCCGCATAACGCAGATTGACAAAGAAACAAAGCAAATTCGTGTGGTTTGCCCCTCTATTTCAGAGGATGAACAGATAGCAACCTTGGGAAGCCCCTATTTGTCGTATCAGGACCTTTTGTATGCTACTGACAGGTTCAGTTTTGTTGTACTTGACTTTCAAACGTATGATGGTCAACCGATCATCCGGGATGTGCTTTATTCAATGAATGACAAAGTAAAATCCAACAGGAAGGATCTTAAACACAAAAAAATTCATATCGTGGCCGATGAGATCACTTTGGAGGGAAGACAAAAAGTAACCGTCAAAAGCGGGGATTCCGAGACAGTCTACGAGGCTAAAAAAGGCAAGCTTACCACAATTGCCAGAAAAATAAGATCAGCGGCCACCATGGAAAACAAAGTCCAGGGTGGTTCTGTGAGGATTAATTAACTTGTCGCTTTGCGACAGCTTTTAGCCATTAGCGTTCAGCATTCAGCTTACAAAGTGTAAGCATATTAAATTTGAAAGCGTAGCTTTCACAACCCGAAAATCTAAAATCTAAACTCATCAATCTAAAATACTAAAGTGTTTTTACTTAAGAAAATATTATCCGAGCCAGTCGAAAGTCCTGAATCTATCAATGATAGGCCGATTATCTTAGAAGATGCCGAAAGTTTGTTGGATCATGCGACGATTACAGATTCTGCTCTAAAGGAACCAATGAAAGTAACATCTATAGAAGAGCACAAAGGGGACATTTTATTGGATCTGCTGGAAGATACCTTGTTTTTTATAGAGCAACATCGCATCAAAACTCGGGGCTCTGCAGCGGAGAGTGAAATAAATCTAGTAGAGGATCGGTTAAACAAGCAATTGGACTGCTTTGCCGCTTATGGAGAAACGGCGAAAAGCTTTCTTTACGATCAATTGAAAGAATCCAATAAACAACAGTCGAAATCCATCAAAACGATTCTTTACATGCTGGAAGATGAATAATTAAACCATGACCGAACTACACATCGTCGAATGTGATGCACATACACCGTTAGGGTTGACAGCCACTGAATCTATAGCTGCGTTCCGTGCGGGTTTGACACGCTTGATGAAGTACGAAGCTTATCAAGATAAACACTGGGAATCGGTAACAGTTTCCATGATTCAATATATCCCGGATTATCTTGAGTTGGTTGATCGCTATATCGATATCGGATTGCCTGTTTTGGATGAAATTCTAAAACCAATCGTCAACTTGGATTTGAAAGGGGCGCAAGTTCCCATCTACATCGGTTTACCCGAAGCAAGACCCGGATTATCTGAAGCTTTGGTTGAAGAATTGGAAGGAGTAGTGACCAACTTCATAAGAAAACTGGGCATGGTCCCCAATATTAGCCTGAGTAAGCAGGGGCATGCTTCAGCGTTTATTGCCTTACAGGAGGTTTCTCCCAGATTTGAAAACGGGGAACTGGAATTTGCAATCATCGGTGGCATTGAGTCTTATCTCCATAAGTTTACCCTGAACTGGCTGGAATCCGGCAAAAGGTTACATCGTTCCTATGGAACCAGTGGTTTTATTCCCGGTGAAGGCGCTTCGTTTTTTTTAGTAGTAACAGATGAGTTTAAAAAACAACACAAATTGACTTCCAAAGCAAAGATCATGGGAACCTCGGCAAGCAGGGAAGAGAATTGTTTTGGTTCAAAAGCTGTCAATTTAGGCAAAGGACTGACGGAAGCTGCACAAAGTGCTCTTGCTCCATTGGCAAAGGACCAACAGGTGCACCAGGTATTTTGTGGATTAAACGGGGAAGATTACCATTCCATCGAATGGGGTCATACCGCTATCAAACTGGCAAACAAGTTGGAAAACCCCAAGGAGTTCGTATCCGGTACCAAATCCTGGGGAGACCTGGGGGCGGCTACAGCTCCCATGTTGGTTTGTCAGGCAGTGCACTCCGGCGAATGGGGTTATGCTTCCGGACCATTGTCTTTACTTTTAACCAGTTCTTTGGGTAAAGATCGAGCAGCAGTTTTGTTGGACGTGTCAATCAATGAAAAAAGGAGGAAAAAATGGGCAATGTTACCGTGAGTGCAAATGGATTGACGCTGGTTCATATCGGCAGCAAAGGCAAGGCCATGGCCACAATACCCGATGTGTGCAAAACGCCATTCCCTTCACCTCCTGGACCACTGCCTCTACCATATCCTAATATCGCCGAATCAAAAAAGGTAAAGAACGGTTCGGTCCTTACCAAAATTGATGGTGAAAGCACTGCATTGCTTGGCAGTTCCGTTGAACAAAGTCAGGGAGATGAAGCCGGTTCATTAGGCGGGATCGTATCAGGGTCAAATAAAGATGAAGCCTTCTTCATCAAATGGTCTCCTGATGTCTCGATAGAATGTCGCCCCGTCTGCCGAAAAACAGACATGATGATCATGAACAAAATTAATACGATCAGCATGAGCGGCATGGATCAATCCGACATCGAAGGTCAGCAGTTAACTGACGAAACAGCAAATGTCGAATTTGAACTGATAGATAAAGATGAAAATCCAGTTCAAGATTCAAATTATAAAGTCAAGCTTCCAGATGGAAGTGAGCGGACTGGAACGTTGAACAAGGAAGGGAAAGGAAAACTGGAAAATGTGCCTGTTGGACCTTATAAGGTGATATTTCCAGATTTAGGGAGAGAAATGGAAGTTAATTCATTCAAAAAAACAAACTTATAAAAGAAACAATACTATGGGACCTATTTCGAGATTCAATCGACTTTATTTAAAAAAAAATAATACTTATCAAGTAGATATACCAAAATTAGTGATTGATTCCCATATGCACGTTCAGAGTAGTAGGTGTTGCCCCTGGCCTTTATTGCTAAAACAGAGCATTTTAAGTCGAGATAACCTTAAATCTATAGCAAAGCATTATTGGATAATAACAACTTCAATTTTAGGGCCTGTCATTGCTGGAATTGGTTATTACTTTGCCCGCAACCATTTAAGATCTATTAAAATTGGTGATAATTCGACATTGCAAATTTCGAAAATGGCTATTGGATTAAGTGGTCAAACATTTGCTAAAAATAAAAAATCATTCGGTAATGTTCTTATGAACATTATGGTTGCACTACCTATGGACATGGAGTTCGGCCATATTTCAGGATATAAGGGAAAAACAATTTATCGTGCATTTAACGATGACTATTATTACAGGAATCGTTTTTGGATTACTGAAGCTGAGTACCAAAAAGCGCTAAAAAAGAAAGAAGAAAGAATAAAAAGCTCTTATAATCCTTATTTAGCAAGACAAGCATTTAATGTCTTTGATCCTGTGATCAATAGATCTATCTATAAGTATGAAAAAGGCACAATGTACTATGAGGCTACAAACTACGGAAGAATGAAGGATGAGACCACTGAAAGTTTCCATCCTTATCCAATGCAAATACGAGAAACAGAACAAGGTGCATTATTGGACCCTTGGAAAATACTTCCAATGTATCACATAGATCCCCGCCGATACCTTGGTTATGGAGACAATCAACAAAAACTGCCCAATAAAATTAAAAAAATTGCTACAGAGAATACAAAAGGGACATTTGTTGGAATTAAAATGTATTGTTCACTTGGATATAGCCCTGATGATAAGAAAATTCCTTTTTTTAAAGATTTAAGTTTCTATAGGGAGTGTGCAAAAAAGAAAATTCCAATTCTTGTTCATAATTCTGCTGAAGGTTTATTAACGCATGAGCTTGAATTTTACTATTATCACGATAAAGCAGATTTTTTTACCAAGGTTGATGCCTTAGACACTCCCCAGGATCACTTCAGAAAGAAATATGTGCATCCTGATAACTGGGAGAGAGTTCTTCAAAAAGTTCCAGATTTAAAACTATGCTTGGCACATTTTGGCAGTGATATTTGGAAATATCATACGAGCCCTAATGGAAAGCTCTGGCAAAAGACATGGGTAAGTAAACTCGTTCAATTAGCAAAAACGTATCCAAATTTATATATTGATATCTCTTATTTACTGATCAAACGGTTCAAAGTTAAGGTTCAGAGCGTACTTGCTGATAAAAAGCTTAGGGAAAAAATCTTGTTTGGAACAGACTGGTTTATGACTGAATTGGACGGTTATAACTATGAGAAGTTTTGTAAAGAGGTAAAGAAATATTTGGATGGATTTAGCGATGTGTACAATGGATCAAAAGAGTGGCGTAAGAATCCATATGATCCGAAAGTTATCAATTTATGGCGGCAGTTTAGTTATATTAATCCAATGAGGTACTACGGACTTGACTCAAAGAAAAAAGTCGAAAATCTGTACCTCGGGTTTGATGAGAAATTCAGTAAGATAGCTAAAATGCCAATACCTTCCTATTTAAATAAGGAAATTACAAAACTTAAGAATACATCTAAAGTGCGATATAACAACCTTTTGTTTTATTCCAAAAACTTAAATAAGTTTTAGGTGTCAGACATGATAAAGCTTAGAATTCCATTTATTCTCATTGTTTTGGTAGTGGGAATGACTTTCTTTACTGTAGGAGAGACAAATCAAATGAGACCGATTTATTCATTCAAGGGTTTGAAGGCTGAAAAAATTGAAAAAGAATCATATGAATTACACACCCCTCTATCTCATGGTGTCTTTCCAGTGCCTATGGATAACGCCGTTGGAGTTAACTTGCTTGATAACGGTTTATCGACTATAAGTTTCAAAAATGGACGTTTGAAATTCAAACCTATCAAGAAAAACTTTTCAGATATAGTTGGAACATCTTCTAAATTTCTTCCGGTTTTTTCTGATCGATTGGTAGGTTGGGCAGAAACAAGAGGCTTCTTCTTGTTTGATTTAAAGAAGAATACTCATAAATATTTTAAAATAAGGGCTGTCCCGGGTAGGTGGGAGTATATTGGATACCTGTCTGTTCTAGACGCAGAAGACCTAAGGTTTCTCTTTATCATTGAAAGCGAAAATGATGAATATGAAGATCCTGATTACTTCATGAAGGTTGTTAGTTTTATTGAAGAAAAACCTAAAGAATCAAAGATTTTCGAATTATTGAAAGATGGGGATATTAAAAGGTATTTCCATTCAACCTTTAGCAATTATATTTTTTTTAATGACATTGCCACCAACAATCTTGAAGTATTGGATAAAACCTTTAACAAAACTCACCATCCTATTGTAGATATCTATAATTCCCTTTCTGATGTCACATTTAGAAATCGATTTACTATTCACCCCAATCTTCCTTTCGCAGTGATCGAAGGTGATACAAAACTGTGGGTTGTTACATGGAAAAAAAACAAAGCTGAAATTCATCCGATAATCTATCTGCCAAAATATACTGCTAAACTTGATTTTTCTCCCGATGGAAAATGGTTTTTTATAGAATACGTAGAAGACCTACCAGCAAGTGGTCATAAAGAAAAGCATTATGCGTATTTGATGCCGGTTGATTCAAGCATTCAGTATTTTCTTGGTGACCCGATCGATCTTGGCAGTTTTAAGGGAAATCATGGAACCATTGTATGGTCACAAAATCCGCTAGCAGTGAACATTTTTGATTTTATAAACTTACATCGGTGGGTTGTTGAAGGCTTGAATTAGCATCTAACCACTAACCACTTCTTTTTCCATAAGTGCCATGATCATCTCTTCAACAACGGAGCCTATCCGTTTCATGTGGGAGATACGCTCCTCTTCGCTACGGCCGGGTTAGTTTCTAAAAGCAATCAAAATACCGCTCAGGGAGGAAAAAGGCCTTTCCAACTGGATTCATCAACTTGCGAACTGGAAAGATCCTTTTAATCAAATTGCAACCGCTTCAAACAACGGGCTCTACCTGGGCTTCAAAATGTACTGCTCTCTGGGATATCAACCGAAGGATCCCAAAATCGGTTTTTTAAAAGACCTGGGATTTTACCGGGAATGTGCGGGAAAGAAAATTCCTATTCTTGTACATAACACCCCTGGCGGAATGACAACCCATGAAGTAGAGTTTTATGCCTATCATATGGAAAATCCGGGTATCGGACAATTGAATAAACCGGAACGCAAAGCGGGCGACTTTTTTTTTGAAAACTATGTGCACCCAGATGCCTGGGATAAGGTATTATCACAGGTACCGGACCTTAGTTTGTGTCTGGCCCATTTTGGAGGCACCGAAATGTGGAAGCACCATAAAAATACCTCCCTGTTTAATACAGCCAAAGCATGGGAAAAAAACTGGGTCGAGCGCATCATTGCCATGATAGGAAATTACCAGAATCTTTATGCTGACGTCTCCTACCTTTTTGCAGGCAAGCTTGATAAAAAAGCGGCAGATGCTTTCCAAAATCTACCGCAGGGCGCTTCCGCCCAACTTGGAGCCATGGATGCCTTACAAAGCGGCACCATGGGTAAATTCATGAGAGAACTGGTGGCCAACTCATACCTCAGGGATAAGGTGCTGTTCGGCACCGACTGGTTTTTATCTGAAATGGATGAAATCGGAATCGCCGGTTATTGTCGCCAGGTCAAAGTCCTTTGTGATGGCATCAGTGAGCAAGTGGGGGAGGATACCTGGGAAAAATTTACAGTGGTTAATCCCCTTAGATTTTATGGATTGGATAACGAACAAAAATTGATGAACCTGAAAAATGCCCTGCATAGCAGGTTGACCAGTCATTTTGAAGCGTTGAGTGATCAAGAACCGTCTCTTTTGCAGGAAGATTTGACAAGTAAAATCGATACAGGCTTTGACACCCTTAAGGAAATCATCGACAGGACCATGAAAACCGTTACAAAAAAAGAAACATCATGAAAAATAATTCACTTGTAGATTTGGGTATCACTATCAGAATTAGGATAGCTTATCGGTTGATCTGGCTGATTCCAATCATCGTCATTTTAAGTAATACCTTTGCCTACGGAGGAGAAAAGCGTATGAGACCCGTTTATTCACTGGAAGGTTTGAAGCTGGATATCATCCCAAAAACAGAATATCGAGTTAAGGAAGATGAGTTTATCCATGGTGTTTTTCCTGTCCTGTTTGACAATGCCATTGGCACGAATAAAATCGGAAATGCCTTGTCAATCGTAAAGTTCGAAGAGAAGTGGTACACACTCGTTCGTGATGGTCTCAGTACAGAGGTTTTAAAGAAGGATTTCTCGGAGTTTATTAGCGGTTCCTGCCAATTTCGCTCAGCCCCGTCCCCCAATTTCATTACCTGGGTGCAGACCCGCCGCTTTTTTCTCTACGATTTGAAGGAAAAGACCCATCGCTACTATAGTATTCGTTCCGGACACCCCGGTTGGGATTACGTTTTGGATTACGCCGCCATTAATGAAGAAAAAAAACAATATGTTTTTGAAATAGAGAATTACGGAGCAGGCGATTTCCTGAAGGTTTATAATTTTAGCAACAATCCACCAGATGAATCGTCGCTTTATGATTTGCAAAGGGGCAACGATAATTCGGCATCAATGTTGGGAGTCCATGGTAGTACAATATTTTTATACAATTACGATGAAAAAAAACTGGAAGCCATCGACACTCAATTCAGGTTCGATACCCACCCAATTATAAACCTTTACAACGGATCAAAAGATATCAGTTCGTCGTATAATTCAATAAAGTTTCATCCCACCTTGCCCATAGCTTTGGTTGCGGGCAGGAATAAACTATATCTTGCCAAGTGGGAATCGGCAGGTGACGATCTGATCCCACTCATTTATTTTCCTCGTTATTCACGCTATTACGATTTTTCTCCTGACGGTAACTACGCAGTGGTCCAGTTCGCCAAAAACGATGTTGAGGATAATCCCAAAGAACCCCAGTATGCTTACGTGTTTCGCGTCAATCCCGAGCTGGACTATGTCCTGGATGATCCCGTCGAGTTGCAAAGCCATACCATGCTTTCTGCCGACTATCTCTGGACGGTCAACCCCGCCAGTTTCGTCAAAGTCTCCTACGAAAACATGTTCCGCTGGGTAATCGATGAACCCAAAGAAGCCAAATAGAAAAATGTCAACCAACTGCCGGCTCGTGAAGATAATCTTTTTTCTTCTTCTAAACATGATTGTCATTGCATCACCAGCCGCGGAATCGACCATGAGACCCGTTTATTCACTGGAAAATCTGAATATGGAAGTGATCAAGAAGGAAACATACAACGTTTCTGAAAGTCTTGGAATTGAAGTTTTTCCAGTTCTTGTGGATGGTGCTATAGGAACGACCTATAAAAATTCAATCTCGCTTATCCACTTCAATAAT
>JANQGZ010000055.1:0-58170 GCA_028282825.1 SAR324 cluster bacterium | reverse complement strand
CTGATATTGTGATACTTTTCCCTGCTCAAAAAATTGCACCACTCATTCCCAGAAAATGCTTGCAACTTCCCGGTAATTTGTATACTTAGGCTATGAACGGTAGTTATTCACTGAATCAATCAGGAGATCGTTATGAGTGCCCGACAGGATGTTTTCCAGTATCTAGAAAAAAAACCGAAAGCACCACTGAATGAAGTATTAAATCAATTTCCCAGTGCAAAAGAATCCACTGTCAGACGATACTTTTTCGAATATCAAAAACTCGATAAAAAAGTGGTAAAATCGAAGTCGAAAAAAGTGACTTCCACCAAACCTAAAGCAGCGGCAAAAAAAGCAGCTGTAAAGAAAAAGTCGGGCAAAAAAAGTATTAAACAGCAGGTGTATGATTACATGTCGGAAAACCCTGAATGTAATCCACAAGATCTGGTCGATGCCTTTCCCGCTTCACAGAAGACCACACTCAGCAACTATCGCAGGCAATGGCTCAAAGAGAACGATTCAGCTAAGCAAAGTCTCACTAAAAGTAAAAAAAGTGAGATCATAAGCTTTTTGGATAACAACCCGGGGTCTAATATAAATGATTTAAAAAAAGTTTTTCCGGAAGTAGCGAACAAACTGGTAACTGTCTTCAGATCCTGGAAAAACAGTCAATCCGTTGGCATCAAAGAGCAAAAAACCACAAAACCTAAGGTATCCAGGGCCATAAAGCCCAAAAGCTCCAAATCTCTTGAGATAACAAAAAAAGCGCAAGGATGGCTGGAGAAGCATAAGGATACCATTGCCAGACAAAAAGAGATCATCGAAAAACAAAAAACCCGAATCGAAATGCTTAAATCCCAACTTCCGAAAACAAAGAAGTCCGGGGTGATCGATTCCATCAAAAGTTTTATTATTAACAAGTTTTCAAAAAATTAAGATTTGTGATGTAGTCAATGGCCGAAGAAAATGCAGAAGGACAGGAAGGTCAGGAAGGGGAAGGTGAAGCGTTACAACTAAGTCCATCGAAGCCTGAGCCGCAGGAAAGTAATAAGATGCTGCTCATCATCATTGGTGCTGTGGTTCTGTTGATTATCATTATTTCTGTGGTCCTGTTTATCCTTTTTACCTCAGACGACGATGATTTCCGAATAAAAGGTGGTCCTGAAGAGGCTGAATTTGTGGAGCAATACAACAGGCGGATGCAATACACCCTGGAACCGATCGAAAAACCGCTCTACACTGAGCCTTTTATTTATACCGTCAACATGAAGAATGGACGAAATTACATTCATGTTAAAATACAGGCCATTACCCAGGATCCTGCAGCCATTTCCTTTTTGGAAGCTCGAACGCCATTGATTGATGACAGGCTTATCAACTTGCTTAGAGGAAAGTTCCCGCAAGACATAAAGACCCGAACCGGTCTTGAGTTGCTGAAACAAGAGATGTTCATTGAATTTAACAAATTGTTTCCGCAGGAGTTCGTTGATCAATCGGCTTCAAAAGACCGCATGCCGGTAAAAGACATCCTAATTACGGAATTTTTTATCCAATAGTTAACTTAACTGTAGTTCTCTTTGAACCAGTCAATTAGTCTCCCTGCCACACTAAGATTACCGGTTGGGCACTTAGGCAGTTTATCCGCACTGTACCAATCGGCTTCAATGATCTCCCGGTTGTCCACTGCAATCTCACCGTCTTCATGATCCGCCGTAAAAGCGATCATGAGTGAGTTTGGAAACGGCCAGGGCTGGCTTCCGAAATAGCGCAGGTTTTTTATGGTTAATCCCACTTCTTCTTTTACTTCACGGGCGACACATTCCTCAAGTTGTTCAGCAGGATCCACAAAGCCCGCTAACACACTGTAGAACCCCTGCCTGAACATCCTGTTTTTTGCCAGTAATAGTTTGTTGTCCTTAATTATAGCCACCATAATAGCCGGTGCTATTCTGGGAAACACGACATGACCGCATTGCGGACATTTCTTCGCCCTTTCACCCGGCAGATTACCTGTTTCTGACCCGCAAACGCCACAATATTGGTGATTTTTATCCCAAACCACAATTTGATGAGCATAAACAGCGGCTTTGTAGGTACATTCATCCAATTGATGAAACAGCTCTTTCAGGTTGAGGAATTCGCAATTCTCAGGCCAGATGAGGTTTAACGGTAGCTCTGCGGAAAAACAGGGAATTCCTTCCTTCATTCCTATGAATTGTATTCGAACAGGTTTGATCCCTTTTTCATCCAGCTGCCGGAGCAGAGGGACCAATACCTGGTCATCGGTTTTTTCCAGCATCAGGTTATTGTCCTGAAAGCAAAACCAGTATGCCTTATCCCATTCTCCATCCGGTTGTTCAACAGAGGATACAAAACTCATTCAATATCTCCAGATTTCGTTAACTAAATACAAGGTTCTTCATCCAAAGTGATAGAAAAATCATTGCAAATCTGATGCACTCTGCACAGAAGTGTTTATCCTGTCCCGGTCACAAATCCCCTGGTTTTGGCAAGCTGGACAAGATAGGCACGGTTTGCGATGCTTTTGTTGGTTGAATCAACGTGCTGTTTCATTTTTCCGATTCTTCACGAAAACCTCGTAATTTCAATAGGGAGGGATGAGATGACTGATCAGGCATTACTCAATAAAATAAAAATTTTAAAAGATGACATTACCCGACAGACGACGGATGCCATTGTCAACGCCGCTAACGAGTCGTTACTTGGTGGCGGTGGAGTTGATGGTGCCATTCATAGGGCAGCCGGACCACAATTGCTTGAAGAATGCAAAAAAATTGGCGGCTGTCCAACCGGTGAAGCTCGTCTAACCCAGGCTTACAATCTTCCCAGCAAGGCTGTCATTCATACTGTAGGACCGATTTGGAAAGGAGGGAATCAAAATGAAACGGAGCTGCTCGCCTCCTGTTACCGAAATTCACTGGCATTGGCTCGTGACAATTTCTTTCAATCCATCTCGTTCCCTTCCATCAGCACCGGTGTTTACGGGTTTCCATTTGAAAAAGCCTGCAGGATAGCACTAAATGAGATTACGACATTTCTGAATAACAATGTTTCATTTAAAACAGTTCAACTCGTTTGTTTTTCCGAGCAAGACCTGCAAATGTACAATGTGGCGGTGGGTGAACTCTCAGGCTAAAGAACCAATCTACAAGGTAAAAAATCATGGCAACTGTTGAAGACAATATTCTCCATTCATTAAAAAAAAACGGCTTCCCCGGCAAAAGAGTATCTCTCCCCTTTCAGGCTATTTTTAAAGCCTGCAAAAAAGAAGACACCACTTTGTCCGATGTCCTGAACCAGTTGGAAAAGAAAGATATTCTCAATTCGGTGGAAGGTGATAAAATTATCTTTTTTACAAAAGAAACGGAAAAAAAGCCGGAAGAGGCAAAACCTTGGGAAGGTATCGATTTTAATAATGACATGGTTAAAGAAGCCATGGAAAAAATTGGTGGAATGGACCCTGCAGAACTGGAAAAAATTAAACAGCAGGTAGCAGGAATGAGTGACGCAGAGAAAAATGAAATGTTTAAAAGAGCCAAGGAGATGTTTAATAAAACGAAGAAATAATCTCACACGACCCTGACATAGCGACAATGTTTGGATTTCAGAATTCCTTAGAAGTAGATTTTTTATCAAAATCTTAGTATGCTGAACATTAACAGTGCGTTTGTATTCGGAAAAAAGGGTGTGCACCAATTGCAAAGTTTTGTTATCCGATGGCAAAGAAATCCAACGAGTTTATCTACAATAACAACAAAGAAATTGTTAACTATCTCAAAGAAAGTCGTCTCTTTGGGCATTTGCCGGAGGATATCCTTGAGAAGCTGGTGCCTCTCTCCAGTTTTAAGTCTTTCGAAAAAGACACCCCCATCCTAATTGAAGGCCAAACCAATACCGAAGTTTATTTCCTGATACGAGGGCAGGTATCAGTATTTGCCCAGGGGGAGCTGATCCTTACCTTGAAACGAACCGGTGATATATTTGGTGAAATGAGCATCATCAGCAACAAGGTCTGCTCAGCTTCCGTCGTCGCGGCCACCCCGATCGACCTCTTTTGTATCCGTGCCAAAGACATCGGCCAATACACGGATATTCAGGGCGACGGACTTCAAAATATACTGTTTCGTTTGTTTTCCCTGATTCTAACAGACAAACTCCTGCTGACCACTCATAAAGCCCAACAATACGAGGAGATCAGCCAGCGATTGCAAAAAACCCAGGAAAAGCTGGAAGCTTCATATAAACAGTCGTTGCATGAGATCTCCGAAAGAAAGAAGGTTGAGGCCCAGCTGGCGCAAGCCAAAGAAGATGCTGAAAGTGCTAATCGGGCCAAGAGTGCTTTTCTGGCTAACATGAGCCATGAAATCCGGACGCCCATGAACGGGGTAATCGGCATGAACAACCTGCTCCTGAACACCCAGTTGAATTCCGAGCAGCAATATCTCTCCAGTGTGATAAAAAAATCCACAACCTCGCTGCTAGCGATTATAGATGACATCCTGGACTATTCAAAAATTGAAGTAGGAGAACTGGAACTGCAGGATGCCGAATTTCAGCCTGCCGAAATCATTAAGGAATTGATTGATCTGTTAAGCATCAAAGCCCATGAAAAGGGTATCCGGTTTTACAGTCAAATTTCCACCGAATGTCAAAGAGCGGTGATAGGCGATCCTGTAAGAGTTCGGCAGATATTGCTTTATCTAGTCAGCAATTCGATAAAATTCACTGAAAAAGGAGAGGTTGTCATTCAATTAAACCTTGTCGGAGAAGACACTAAAACGATAACCCTGGAATTTGTTGTTAAGGACACCGGAATTGGTATTTCGGAAGATGAGATCTCTCAAATGTTTAAGGTTTTCTTCCAGGGCGATTCCTCGCTCTCCAGAAAATACAGTGGAACCGGTTTGGGACTTACCATTGCCCAGCAATTGGCAGGTTTGATGGGCAGTGCTATTAATGTCACAAGTGAGGTTGAAAAAGGATCGGTTTTTTCCTTTAGCGTCTGTTTCAGCAAAGAACTGTCGAGTTCCGCAAAAACTGAAACTGACATTCAACAACCTGTTCCGGTTAAAAAACCGGAACCAATCGTAAAAGTGCCCGAGGCTCGTGTTCTTGTGGTTGAAGACGACAGAGTCAACCAAAAAGTTATCATGATGACTCTGATTAACCTGGGTTATAGCGCAGTGCCGGTAATGAACGGACAAGAAGCAATCGATATTCTAAAGAAAGAAGATTTTGGTGCTGTTCTCATGGATATCCAAATGCCTTTAATGAATGGATTTGAGGCGACACGTGCCATTAGAAATCCTGAAACCGGAGTGCTGAATCCGAATATTCCGGTTATAGCATTTACAGCCCATGCGATGAAAGGGTACAGGGAGCAATGCCTTGCTGCCGGTATGAATGATCATCTCTCCAAGCCTTTCCGCATGGAGGTTTTAGACCGGGCATTGAGAAAATGGATGGATCCTGAAGAGGATGTGTACCTGGTTGCTGAAACAGAGATCTCACTTAGTGAACCAATCTTGAAAACCCTGGAAAGGGACGCCGGAGAAGGATTTGGGCAGTTGCTCATGATGTTTATCGATGAGCTGCCGGAAAAACTAAGAAAAGCAACAGATGCCCTGAAAGCCGCAGACAGGAACGAACTTAAAAATATCATTCATAAATTGAAATCAAATTGTGGGACGTTTGGTGCCTTCAAAATGGCGGAAATCTGTCGTACCATGGAAGAATCATTTGAAGAAGAAATTACTGACAAATCCAATGAGTTGTTGGATGATTTAAAACAGGAATCAAAAATCGTTCTGGAGGGCTTAAAACAGCACGTGAAGAAATGATTGGGGCTGGCAAGATTAAAAATGCCATGCTAGACTTTGGCATCGTTCGCTGAACTTAAGAACCGGAAAATAAAACAATGGATCTAGTTGATAAACGAGAAGACAATTACCTAATTCTTTCAGTTACGGGAAATATTGTACTTGAAGACACCACCAAGCTCAAAGAGTGTGTCGAGCAATACATTGAAGATGCAACGATTGAAGGGATTATTATTAATTGTGAAAATGTAAAATTCATCGATTCTTCAGGTCTGGGGCTGATCGTGTCTATTTATAAAACCCTGAAAAAACTTGAAAAGCGCTTTGCCTTATCTTCCCTTTCCGATCGAACCATGGAAATTTTTACGCTTACCAAATTGGATAACATCCTCACCATCACCAAAGACGACGCTACCGCAAAGGAAGCCTTTGTTACCGGCTAGCCAAAATCTGTTAAAAAAACAAATATAACGCAATCAGTTTACCAACTGCATAAAAACCAAAGGTTACTGCTTGATCAAATCGATGGTTTCCCATTGCTCATCCAGCCTTGAGTAATTGGCCCACAAACCGATAACCGATAACGCTACCAAAACCGCGATAAAAGACCGTGTTCGCGGACCAGACAATGCCAGACCGAACCCTAAAATGTCTGAATTGCCCCCGCAAATACCGGTCAAAGGCCGTAGGCGCTTAAATAATAAGATTATTCGGAGTGCCATTCAAACGGTAGGGCAGGGTTAAGACCCTGCCAACAGGCAAGAACTTTGGCGGCACGTAGGACCGCCCTGCCATTCGTTAGTAGATTTAATCAGAGTCTTTTGTTATTTAAGCGTTTATGGGCCGGCAGCATGACCAACCTGAAAATCATGACTGCCTAAGACCGGAATCAGTTCCTTCACATCACTTCGACCACACAAGCCATCGAGACACCGCCACCTCCGCAAAGAGTAGCCATACCAAGAGTTTTATTTCGATTCTTGAGAGCGTGAATCAACGTTGTTATCAACCTGGCCCCAGTAGCCCCTACAGGATGACCAAGACCGATTCCGGAACCGTTTACATTGGTAATGTCACGATTTAATCCCAGTTCTTTCTCGCAACCAATATACTGGGCTGCAAACGCTTCATTTACTTCGATCAACTCGAAATCCTCAATTTTATAACTGCTCTTTTCCACCATGTTCTGCACGGCTGGTACAGGAGAAAGCCCCATCACGGAGGGATGACATCCACCGGCACCCACCGCTTTGATTTTTGCAAGCGGATTCAAGCCCAGTTCTTTTGCTTTGTCTTCTGTCATTAGAATCATGGCGGCAGCACCATCATTCAAACCGCTGGAGTTACCTGCTGTGACTTTACCGGTTTCGGGCACAAAAGCCGGTGGCAACTTTTTTAGATCATCCATGGTTAACCCGGGTCTAAAATGCTCATCTTTGTCAAAAACAATAGGTGGTTTCTTTCTTTGGGGTACTTCCAGGGGTACAATCTCCTCTGCAAATGAACCGTCGGTATTTGCCCTTTCTGTTTCGTTGTGACTCCGCAAAGCCACCTCATCCATTTCCTCCCTGGTTATCCCCATATGCTGGGCGATAAATTCGGCCGTATGCCCCATGATATAAGGTTTTCCCTTGAAATAACTCAAGGGTGCCTCGTTTTCGTTGACCGGACCATCGGCAGCGTCTTTCAGCAGATGCGAACCACAATGCAGACCTCTGATCATACGGTCTACAAACACATTATCCTGTAACCGGCAACCCCATCTGGCTGCGGGAACTGTATATTCGGCACCCGACATATGTTCCACTCCACCGGCCAGTACGACGTCAAAAACCCCGGCTTGAATCATCGCCATACTGGAAATGACAGCTTCCATACCTGAAATGCAAACTCTGTTGATGGTGACTGCAGTGGATTTCTCAGGAATTCCCGCCATCAGCGCTGCCACTCTTGCAACATTCAAATTGTCCGCATGCTCCATACAGCTTCCCATGCGGACATCATCAATCAAACCGGCTTCAATACCAGCCCTGTTGATGGCTTCTTTCATCACCACGCTGGCAATTTTCGGTGCTATCATATTCTTTAGCGTTCCTCCAAAGGTTCCGATAGCAGATCTACACGCTGATACTATTACTACATCTTTCATCATTCTCTCCTTTTTCGATTCATTGAAAGGATTTATATGCGACGCAAAAATCCGAGGGTATTAATGATCTCCAGTTCCTCGAACAAGCCTGATCCCAGAGCAAGTTTCCATATCTCATATGGTGCTTGACCTCCCCGGCTGGGATCAGGAAACAGATCGTGAATAGCGAGAATACCGCCTTGAACTATATGCCCAGCCCAAGATCGGTAATCTCCCATGGCGGCTTCCATGCTATGCCCACCATCTATAAAAACCATGGCTAGCGGTGTTACCCATTGTTTTGAAGCAATTACTGAAGACGTGACGATTGGGATCACCGTCTCATTCAATCCTGCTTGATTAATGGTCTTTCTGAATTCTTTAAAACTATCCATGCTGTTGATCTCCTGATCAAACAGGTCGGGATCATGGTACTCTTCTCCTTTTTGATGTTCTTCCGAGCCTCGATGGTGATCCAGGGCGTATAATACACTATTGCCGGCTTGACAGGCTGTAGCCAGATAAACCGTTGATTTACCGCAGTAGCTACCCACTTCAAGACAAGGACCGGTTTTAGAGGCTTCAAGAGCATAGCGATAAAGAGCCTGTCCTTCATCTTCAGCCAAAAATCCTTTAATCCTTTCCGGATCAATGGAGAAATTTATTTTCATGATATGTTCCCGGGTTTAATCCCCTGCCTTGGGAAAAAGGATCGACCTTAACCAGCCAAGCGTACTGTTACCCTTTAAAAAAGAGCGATCAAAATTATCCATATACCTTTTCAATTCGCGGGGATTTTCAAATAGTTTTTCTCTTTTGACGATTTCGATATCGGGATCCAATTCCTTAACCACCTTGGCTGGGTTCCCAACAGCAACGCAATTATCAGGAATATCCTTGGCGACCACAGATCCGGCCCCTATAATGCTGTTTTCACCAATTGTGACTCCCTTGCAGACGATGGCACTATCACCGATCCAGACATTATTTTTCAATTCAACAGGGTCTGAATCCCCGACAGTCTTCAGTCGATCATAAATTCCATGCCAATCGGCATCAGATATGTATGCTCCATTGGCGATCATGCAATTATCACCGATTTTGATTCCTGACGCGGAAGTGATCCTCACTCCCGGACTCACCAGGCAATAGTTACCAATTGTTATCTTGCCCCTGCCTTTGGCTTCAGACCAGATCACAAATTTAATTTTCTTGTCTGCTGCACAAACGATATGCGCAAAATCTCCAATGACTATCGGTGATCCAAAGATTTCTACATTCCAGGGGCGTATGAAATGATAGCCTTTGCCCAAAGAAGTAAACTGAGGTCTTAGAAAGTGTTCAACGTATTTATCCTGCAGTTTGTAATAAAGGCGCTTTAGATAATACGGACGGCGGTCGTGGTTCATTACCGAGAATGATAAAGCTTTGGGTTAAAAAACAGAAGTTACCGTTGTTAGTTTCAGATTCAAGAAAATGGCATCGGCTAAAACTAATTGGGCAACGGCCAAGTGACATTGTTTATAATCTTACCACCCATCCAATAGTGCGGTGAGTTGATGATAAGCCTGAACAACAAAATTCGTCAAAGCCAGCTTGCAGATTCACGATACACTTTAGCTTATTCTCTTATGTCTATGATTGTTCGAAATCAGGTTTTTCAGTACTTTGAAAATGGATTTTGTACCTGCCGGTTCAGTTTTCCCCTATACAAAATTCATATTTGAGACTATGATGTCGTCTTACATCCGCTTGCTGGCCTCCGATTTTTTTAGACCAATTCTAACAAGTCAACATTCACTTGAATTGCCTCTAACAGCCGGCCATTACAATATTGTCCATTCGTTGGGAAATTCAAACAACATCTCAGTTCGATTCCGGATCCGGAAAATGAAAAAATTTGTCGATACCGATCTCCAAAATAGAGGAACCTCGTCGTTAGCATCCAGCATCAAACCTCTTAAAATATGCTTATTAGGGTATCGAAGCAAGCCGCATTGCGGTGGGCAAGGCATTTATATCAAGTATTTAAGTTCAGCGCTTGCAGACCTGGGTCATTCCGTAGACGTGATCTCCGGCGAACCGTATCCTGAACTTGATGACAGAGTCCGACTGATTAAAATGCCGGGCAAGAATATGTTTGAACAAGAGAGCAGGTTTGGTGCTCTTGAATGGAAAGACCTCACTTCATATACCAATTTCCTGGAATGGTTCAGCGTTCTGACAGGCGGATTTCCGGAGCCATATACCTTTGGAAGACGTGTGGTTAAGTATTTTAAAAAACATGGCTTTCAATACGACTTGATCCATGACAATCAGAGCCTGTGCTACGGTTTGTTGCAATTGCAAAAACAAGGATTACCCCTGGTGGCAACCATTCATCATCCCATCACCAAAGATAGGGAAATTGCCTTAGCCACAGCCAATGGTTTCAAGCACAGATTGTTGATCAAAAGATGGCATTCTTTTCTTAAGATGCAAACCAAGGTGGTCCGGCGCTTGAAACATATGCTGACTGTATCCGAATGTTCCAGACAAGATATCGCCAATGCCTTTAAAATTGATGATTCACAAGTATCTATTGTCTACAATGGCATCGACACCAAGGCTTTTGCACCAATGCCGGAAGTCAAAAGACGGTCGTTCCGAATTATGGCTACAGCCAGCGCCGACATGCCCTTGAAAGGTCTTGATATTCTGCTCAAGGCTCTGACCGGGCTGATTCCACAATTTCCCGAGCTGGAACTTATGGTCATTGGCTCACCGAAACCCGGCGGTCATACTGAAAAACTGATTGGACGCCTTGGATTGGAACAAAAGGTGATCTTTATTAACAACTTAAAGACAGAGGAAATAACAAGACTATACGCCGAAGCCACCATGGCTGTTATTCCCTCTCTTTATGAAGGATTTGGATTACCGGCGGGTGAAGCCATGTCCTGCGGAACGCCGGTTATCTCTTCAGACGGCGGTGCTTTACCGGAAATCGTAGGTGAGGCCGGTATCATTATTCCCGCGGGTGATATCAAAGCGACGGAACACGCCATTCGGGATTTATTGGAAAATCCTCAAAAAAGAGATCGTTTGGGCAAACTGGGGCGACAACGAATCCAGGACAAGTTCAGCTGGGAGGTCGCAGCCAGGCAGATGACTCGCTATTACATGGACGTATTGGAAAATGTTAACCATTGATTTTGACAAAATTGATCTGCAGGATAACGATCATATCCTGGATTTGGGATGCGGTGTCGGCAGGCACGTGATAACCGCTTACACCCTGAAAAATGTTCATTCGGTGGGGATTGATCTAAAACTTGATGATTTAAAAACTGCCAACGATCGATTCAAAACCGAATTTGAAGAAAAGGACAATCCCGGTAAAAATTTTGGACTCTCTGTCGCTAACGGGCTCTCTCTGCCTTTTGCGGACAATAGCTTCGACAAAGTTATCTGTTCCGAAGTTCTGGAGCATATTCCCGATTATAATGCCGTGCTTACCGAGATTTACAGGGTGTTAAAACCAAGCGGTATTTTAGCCGCCAGTGTCCCCAGGAGTTTTCCCGAATGGATCTGTTGGAAACTGAGCAAAGACTATCACAATGAGGAAGGCGGGCACATCAGAATCTTTAACGCTTCCCGACTTCGCAAGGAAATAGAACGAAAAGGCTTTACATTTTTTAAACGGCACTGGGCTCACGCTCTTCATGTGCCTTATTGGTGGTTACAATGCTTATTCTGGTCAAACAAAGAAAAATCCCTAATTATCAAAGCATACCATAATTTTCTGGTCTGGGATTTAATTAAGAAACCTTGGCTGACGCAAACCATGGATCGGTTGCTAAATCCTCTAATGGGGAAAAGCGTTGTAATGTATTTTAAAAAGGATTAACCATGTCCAAACTATTTTTTTTCAAAGGGTTTTTCCCCAACGATTTCTTTCTGGATACAGCTGATTACATTGCCTCGGTTCAGGACAAGGATGGTTCCATACCCTGGTTTTCGGGAGGATATACCGATCCCTGGGATCACGTCGAAGCTGCCATGGGTCTCAGCATCTGTGGGCGATACGCCGAAGCTGTAAAAGCATACCACTGGTTAAAAAACACCCAGCGCAAAGACGGCAGTTGGTGGAATGCATATAAGGATGGCAATGTTGAGGATAGATCCAGAATCGAATCCAACTTCGTAGCCTACGTCGCTACCGGGGTTTGGCATCATTTTCTGATCACTCGAAATTCTGCGTTTCTCAAAGAAATGTGGCCGGTCGTTGAGCAGGCAATTGAATTTGTTCTGACTCTGCAAACAGAGCATGGCGAGATTTCATGGGCTGTAAACCCCAGCGACGGCATTCTTGAAGATGCATTAATCACCGGATGCAGTTCCATTTACAAAAGCCTGGAATGCGCCATCAACATAGCTACCGTGCTGGAACAGAAAAAAAACAACTGGGTGGCATCCAGAGACAAGTTGGGAAACACATTGAGAAATCATCCCGAACGGTTTGATAGAACCTGGGAAAGCAAGGAACGATATTCCATGGACTGGTTTTACCCGGTTTTGACCGGTGTTATAACCGGCCCTGCTGCCAGAACACGTATGAATGCCAAGTGGGATAAGTTTGTGGTTGACGGTCTTGGCTGTCGTTGTGTGTCGGATGAACCATGGGTAACGGTTGCTGAATCATGTGAATTGACTATGGCCTTGATAGGATCAGGTAATCACAAAAAAGCGTCGCAATTGTTCAATTGGCTGCACGATTATCGGGATGAAGACGGGGCGTATTGGACCGGTTATGTCTATCCCAAAAAAGAACTGTGGCCTGAAGAAAAACCAACCTGGACAGCAGGAGCTGTTTTGCTGGCTGCAGACGCCCTGGCAAAAGCAACCCCGGCCTCGGAATTGTTTACAAAAGTCTCCCTGGTGGGTTCAGATGAGGCAAAAACGAAAAAGAACATTCACTATGCTTAACAACACGCCGAGTGAATGACAATGAAATCTCCCGTTGCACAGCCTATCGATCAGGTACTTCTGGAGCAAATCACAAAAAAAGCTCTGAATTCCCCCCGCAAACGGATGAATCACAACTTCCATCAACCCGAAGATGTGATTCAACGATTTTTAAACGCCATCGAACCTGACAGTTACATCCGTCCTCACCGACACGTCAATCCTGATCGTGAGGAGATTTTTCTGGTTTTAAAAGGAAAAGGTGCCGTTGTTTTGTTTGACAACAGCGGAACTACCGAAGGAATACATCTGCTGGATGCTTCCCTGGGTTTCTGGGGAGTCGATATCCCGGGAGGTCTTTATCATGCAATTGTTTCCATCGAGCCCGGATCAGTCTTTTATGAAGTCAAACAGGGTCCCTACAATCCTAACGCTGATAAAGGATTTGCTCCCTGGTCTCCCAAGGAAGGTTCTGAAGAAGCCATCGAATATCTTAATCACCTCAAACAATCTGTTATTGAGTACCGCCTCACATTAACTTAACATCCATTCCTTATGGCAGTTCTGCTGAAACTCAGAAACGTCTCTCTTTTTAAAAACGAATCATTTGGACTAAACAGGATTTCCCTGGAAATTGAAAGAGGACGGAAATACCAGCTTATTGCCGAAAACGAAGAGCAGTTGAATACGCTGGCAGGACTGCTGGAAGGCCGGTTTAAAAAACAGTCGGGTTTAATTGAGAGAACTGACAAACTGTTTATTCAAAGCGATCGGCTGCTTTTGGGCGATAAAGTGTATTCGCAGACAGTAAAAGAGTTCCTTTTCTTAAGAAATGATTTCTTCCAGTTCGGTGGAAGACGACGATCCAAATTTGGTTTCGTGCAAACCATCAAAGCCAAACATATGGTTGATTATCCAATCTACAAACTCCGAGACAGTGATAAAATAAAATTTGCCCTCCTTGCCCTGGCTTTCCAGGAGAGAGGCATCATCTTAATCAGTCAACTCAATCGTTTAAATCTGGCCCCACCCCTGCATCAGTTCCTACAACGAATCATCGACGAGACCTACACAACTTGTTGCTTAATTAGCAGCCTCAAGACTGTATCCCAAAAACCTGCGCTAAACATCTCCGACGCCATTGAAATCAACCTGGCTGACAAATCCGCTTAAAACTAGCAGTTCTCAGGCTTTCTTTTAAAGCTACAATGGTTATTTGAAATACCGATCTAACGGTAGGGCGGCCCTACGTGGCCGCCGGGGAATTAGACTGGCAGAATAAACAAAAAACGGTAACAGGTCTTGTACAATCAAATAAAGTTTATGAAGGATTTTCCAAATTTAAGTCTCAGAAAATGTAGGATGGGGAACTCGTTACCCATCAACCATTCCCCCGTCCTCAAGCCCTGGGCCAGGAAAAAGCAACAATCCCATCCAGGTTCTCAATCCCCAAAGCCAGCATCAGCATCCTGTCAACACCCATGGCAACACCCGCGCATTCAGGCATCCCAGCTTTCAATGCATCCAGGAAGTTATGATCAATTGCTAATTCCTCTTTTCCCATGGCCAATCTGGCTCGATTCTCTTCCTCAAAACGTTGTTGTTGAGTTTCAGGATCGGTCAGCTCACAAAATCCGTTTCCGAGTTCAGTACCACGGTAGTAAACTTCAAAGCGCATGGCATAGCCGGTTTTATCTTCATAAAGTTTGGCAAGGTTTGCCTGGCTTGCAGGATAATCGTGCAAAAAGAGCGGCGATTCTTTCCCTAATTCAGGTTCGATAAACGTTCCTATTAGATAATTAAGCTGTTCATCTCTATCTGCATTGGGTTTTAAAAGATCCGAAGGAGGAGCAGATTTTTTTCTGCTGCACACTGTTTTAAAGTCTTTCATGGAAAATGAAAGGGGATCGATATCAAGATGGTCCTTAAATGCATCTTTGTAAGAGAGATAAGTTGCCGGAGATGTTTTCAGAATTTGTTGTAACAGGCAGTCGATCTCCTCCATCAATTGCCAGTGATCCCAACCTTCGCGGTACCACTCCAGGATTGTGAACTCGGGATTGTGCCTGCTTCCGGATTCGTCACTGCGAAATGCCTTGCAGATTTGAAAGATGGAACCACTGCCCGCGGCCAGCAGTCGTTTCATATGATATTCAGGAGAGGTTATTAAATAGCTGGTCCGGGAGTCAAACGCCGCTTTAACGGAAAAGGAATCCAAATGAAGATCAACAGCAGGAAAGCGGGAAATGGACGGGGTTTCGACCTCAAGAACGTTGCGCTTTTCAAAAAAAGCACGAATCTGTTTAATCAGATCAGCCCGTTGCCGCAGAGTTTTGATCGTGGCACCGGGCTTCCAGTCAGTCATTACTCTTTGACTCGTTCGACGTAGTTACCGGTTCGGGTATCCACTTTGATTTTTTCGTTCTGATTGACGAATAACGGTACTTGTACTTCAGCACCTGTCACCAGGGTTGCCGGTTTTGTCGTGTTGGTTGCAGTATCGCCTTTTAATCCGGGCTCACAATGCTCGATCTCCAACACAACAAAATTGGGTACCGTAATCGTCACCGGTCTGCTCTTGTACAGCACCACATCAACGTTCATATTCTCTTGCAGCCATTTCCAGGCATCACCAATTTGATCTTCCTGAATCTCAATCTGCTCATAGCTGGAGTTATCCATGAAATGATAGGCACCGTCTGCCATATATAAAAACTGCATCTCATTTTCTGTAACATCAGCCTTTTCTACTTTCTCACCTGAGCGATAGGTGCGGTCGATAACATTGCCACTTAGCAGACTTTTCAGTTTGACCCTGGTAAAGGCCTGTCCCTTTCCGGGTTTGACAAACTGAGTCTCAACCATAATGTATGGATGACCATCAATTTCAACCCTTAATCCTTTCCGAAATTCGTTTGTATCGTACATTGTGCTTCCGAAGTATTGTATTTTGACTATGACGTTTGATTTGATCAAGCACCTGCTCGCCTCGGTGTGAGTTTCCTCAATCCCCGGTTCGCGATGCAACAAGACCAACCGATGCGTGGAATGGTAGGCCGGTAACCCTCTTATATCAAAACTTAAAAAGAAAACTGTGACATAGATTTGATAAAAAGAAAAGCTGAATCCCTGATCCGAAGCATGATTCCAGGCAAGTCGACCGCTTCCTATGAACCCAATACATGGTCTCAGTTTAATAAAGTCAATCCCTGGAGATTATTCCAAATTTGTTGGACAAGATGGTGAGTTCAGGTAACAATTGGCAGATGACTGTCGGCGATCTGCTAACTGTCACCAAAGCCTTGAAAATTAGGTTAATGAAGCAGATCAAACAATTTGCATCTTGCTTCCGAATAAAGATTGACAACCCTATGGGTATAGTCTAAATATTAATATTTATGTTAAAAAATTCCAAAAAAATCGTGAAGGCTAGTTCATGAAAAGTACAATTTCAATTCGTAAGGAACAATACGGTAAGGACGGGGATTTGGTTCGCGATTGGTATATTGTTGATGCTGAAAACAAGACCCTGGGCCGCTTATCCACCGAGATCGCCAAAGTTCTCCAGGGAAAGCACAAGCCAATTTATACCCGCCACGTAGATACCGGTGATTATGTTATTGTGGTCAATGCAGAGAAGATCCAGGTTACCGGAAAGAAGATGACAGACAAGTATTATTATCATCATACCGGTTATCCCGGTGGAATCAAGGCTACGAACACAGCTACCCTGCTGGAAAAAAATCCAACAGCACTGATCACCAAAGCTGTGAAAGGTATGATGCCTAAAAACCAGCTGAATCGTGACGCTTTGCGTAAGTTAAAAGTATATGCTGGTTCGGAACATCCACATCAGAATCACAATCCACAACCTTTGGAAATCTAGGAAAAGACTATTATGGAGCAGTATTACGGAACAGGCCGTAGAAAAAGATCAGTAGCCAGGGTATTTCTGCGACCGGGCAGCGGCAAAATTTTGGTAAACCAGAAGGAATTGTCCGATTTCTTTAAAAGAGAGATCTACTCAATTATCGTTAAGCAGCCTCTGGAAGTGACTGAACAAATGGAAAATTTCGATGTATACGCAACTGTTAAGGGTGGCGGTACAACAGGTCAAGCCGGAGCGCTTCGACACGGACTTTCCAGGGCATTGGTTAATTTTAGCGAGAACCTGAGAACACCCCTGAGAAAAGCCGGATTCCTGACCAGGGATGCTCGAGAAGTAGAGCGCAAGAAGTACGGTATGAAAGGCGCGAGAGCAAGATACCAATTCTCAAAGCGTTAATCGATTTTTTTTCGCTTTATCTAGCCTTACGACAAAAAAAAGGGGTTTTGTTTAACAATGAACAAAACCCCTTTTTTCAGTTTGGTAAATGCACACCTAAAGGATTTTCAGCAGGTTGATTTCATTTCCCTTGATACTGAAAGTCACCTCATCCATGAGATGATGGATCAGAAGCAATCCGCGATTCAAACTTGTGGTTCCACTGCCGGTTCCCACCAGTTCTCTTGTATCAAAACCCTCCCCTTCATCTTTAATGTGGACCATGATTTTGTCCATACGCAGCTCTAATTTAAAGAGGATCTTTTTATCGGCACTCTTTTTATTCCCGTGCTCCACGGCATTGCTCAATCCTTCATATATGGCCATCTTAAGATCGGGAAGTGATCCATATTCCTTGGGATAAACCAACTCCACCAGATTGTCGACCGTATCCAATAATTTTAGAACCGATTGCTCGTCACTGCTGATCACGGCATCAAAGGAGTTTTCCATTTGGTAATTGTCCAACTCCTTGGTAAGAAATCTTCCTTTGTGATAGCGAATGGCCCGGGTAATAGTTTCCTTGGCCTCATCCGATTCGATAGGCTTGACCAGGTATCCGGCGACACCATAGTTTACGGCACGAACAGATATCTCCACCGAAGTGATATCCGAAATCACAATGAAAGGCACGGTGGAATCATTTTCCCGGATGCGCATCAGCAGATCCAAGCCGGTCATCTCCTTATCACCGGATTTGATTTCGCTGATAATCAAATCATAATGCTGTTTTCTGAAACGTTTGTACCCTTTTTCAGCTGAAGCTTCCCAATCATATTCGAATCCCTCACCATCCAGAATTCTGATAATGGCATTTCTCGACTCGGTTTCCCTGTCAATTAACAGGATTCTGTATTTAAAGTTTAACAGTTCTGCCATAACGATAGATAATACTTGCGAAAAGCTATGTCACACGGCAATCGAAAGCCCGCATCCGTGGATTTTCATATTGTTTTATCTCCTTTTGTTGCGTTCTGTCATTAATAAGAAGGCAAAATGAGGTTAGAATTTTTTGCTGTAGAAATAATCTCAGGAGTGTGTTTATAAAAAGTGTACCCCCAAACAACAACCATCTGCGGACAATCACTCATGAATATACTAATAATAGGAGCCGGAGGACGTGAACACTCGCTGGCATGGAAGTGCAAGCAGAGCCCTAAAACAGAAACCCTTCATGTCACACCGGGAAACGGAGGTATCGAATCTATAGCCAATTGCTGGTATTTAACGGATCACGAGAAAATTGTACAAAAAGCCAAGGATGAGCAGATAGATCTTGTTTTAATTGGCCAGGAAGATTATGCCGTGAACGGTCTAACAGAAATGTTTCTGGCAGAGAAGATCAAAGTGTTTGGTGCCAGCCAAAAAGCCGCGCAGCTTGAAGGGAGCAAGGAATTTTCAAAACAGTTTATGAAGCGACATCATATCCCTTCTGCAGATTTTCAATCGTTTCAAGATCCTGAACAAGCCAAAGCCCATCTTGCCTCGTTGCAACCTCCTTACGTTATCAAAGCCAGCGGATTAGCTGCCGGTAAAGGCGTGCTCATTTGCCAGGATTTGGAGAGTGCCGAAAGAGGAATTAAAGAGATCATGCAAGACAAAGTGTTTGGTGATGCAGGAAACACGGTTGTCATCGAAGAGTTCATGGATGGTGAGGAAGCATCCTGGTTCGTGTTCACGGATGGTCGAAACTATGTCTCACTTCCCAGTCTGCAGGACCATAAAAGACAATTGGAATTGGACCAGGGATTAAACACCGGTGGTATGGGATGCTATGCTCCGGCACCTGTGGTCACATCCGAGGTAGAGAAAATAGTAACAGAGACCATTGTTGAACCTACCTTGAAAGGAATGGTTGAGGAAGGCAATCCTTATAAAGGTATTCTGTATGTGGGCCTGATGATAAAAGACGGTCAGCCCAGGGTGGTTGAATACAATATTCGCTTTGGTGATCCGGAGTGCCAGCCGTTAATGATGTTGTTGGACAGCGACCTTGTTGAGATTGCTGAGGCTGTTGCTGATGAGTGCCTGGATAATATTCAGGTGCAATGGAAGAACAAGGCGGCAGCAACAGTGATTCTTGCATCCGGTGGTTACCCTCAATCCTACGAAAAAGGATTTACTATTCAGGGACTGGAAGAAATAGAAATATCTGACGACCTGATGGTTTTTCATGCCGGAACCAAGAGAGATGGCAACCGCTATCTCACCTCCGGCGGTCGTGTTCTGGGGCTAACCACAACGGGCGATAACTTGTTGGATGCCTTGAATAAGGCTTATGACAATACCGGTAAAATCTCCTGGCCTGGCATGCAATTCCGCCGCGATATTGGTATCAAGGGATTAAAACGGACACGCACACGACCGGAAAATATTACGCTGGTGGGGATTCTTCTTGGTTCTGCATCCGACATGAAAATCGCAAACAAAGCAACGGATCTATTTGATAAATTTGGTGTTGAATACGAACTGATTGTTTCTTCGGCTCATCGCACTCCTGAAAGAACACGGGATTTTGTCCAAAACGCCCCTAAAAAAGGAATTGAAGTGTTTATCACCGTCGCAGGCATGGCAGCCCATCTGCCTGGAGTGGTTGCAGCAGAATCACATTTGCCTGTGATCGGAGTCCCGGTTAACGCTTCAGCCTATGCCGGACATGATGCCTTGCTTTCCATCGCCCAAATGCCCCCTGGAATTCCCGTTGCCACAGTTGGCGTAGACAGGGGAGATAATGCCGCCTTATTGGCATTGCAAATTTTAAGTATCAAATACCCCGAATTTAGGGCTTGTCACGTTGAATATCGCCTGCAGATGGAGCAGAAGGTAATCAACAGTTCCAATCAAACTAAATAAAAAATCGTAAAAGCCGCTCATCTGTCTGTTGAGCGGCAGCATCTAAAAAAACACCACAGGATCAATATGTCTAACGTTGTTATAATCGGCTCCCAATGGGGAGATGAGGGGAAAGGTAAAATAGTTGACCTGTTATCTCAACAGGCTGGTATGATTGTCAGATTCCAGGGCGGAAACAACGCCGGTCACACAGTCATGTTCGGCGATAAAACCTATATTCTTCATCTTGTGCCATCCGGGATATTGCGTGATAACACCAAATCTGTCATCGGAAACGGCTTGGTGGTCGATCCGGGCGAACTGCTGAAAGAGATCAACGGTCTGAAAAAAATGGGTATCGAATGCCAGGGCAAACTGTTTATCAGTGATGCTGCCAATGTGATCATGCCCTACCACAAACTGCTGGACGGGGCACGAGAAGACAGGTTGAAAGGAAACAAAATCGGTACGACAGGCAGGGGCATCGGACCCGCTTATGAAGACAAAGTAGGCAGGTCCGGGGTTCGATTTGCAGACATCGAAAACAATTCCGTGTTCAAAGAGAAGATCGATCTTTTTGTGGATGATAAAAACAAAATACTCAAATTTGTTTACGATTATAGTGGTCCATTGCTGGAAGCAGACCAAGTGTTTGAAGAATTAAACCAGCTGAATCTGGACCTGGCTCCCTATATCTTTGATACCTCCGAACTGATTGCAGAAGAAATGAAACAAGGCGGGCACGTCCTTTTTGAGGGCGCCCAGGGTACCTTTCTCGATATTGATCATGGAACCTATCCATTTGTCACCTCCTCAAACACGGTTGCCGGCGGTGCTTGTAGTGGAAGTGGTGTTGGACCGACTAAAATCGATAGAATCTGCGGTATTGTCAAAGCTTATACTACGAGAGTAGGGGAAGGTCCGTTTCCCACTGAATTGTTTGATGAGACAGGAAAGTTTCTTGCCAAGGAAGGTCATGAATTTGGTGCCACCACCGGTCGGCCCAGGCGATGTGGGTGGTTTGACGCCTGTTTGCTGAAAAAAGCGATACGAGTCAATGGTATTACCGACTTGGCAATTACCAAACTCGATGTTTTGGACAAATTGGAAACCATAAAGATTTGCACGGCTTACCAGGATAAACAGGGCAATACTTACACAAGCGTTCCCAGCAAACAGTCCGTTCAGAAAGAACTGACACCTGTTTATGAAGAAGTACCGGGTTGGCAAAGTCAATCATCAGGTCTAACGGATTACAACGAGTTACCGGAAAACGCCAAGAAGTACATTGCCAGATTGGAAGAATTGCTGGAAGTTCCGGCATGCATTGTTTCAACCGGACCCAAAAGAGAAGAAACGATCGTAAGAACAGATCTGTTCTAACAAAAAAGGGAACCTGAATTTCCAGGTTCCCTGTGAAAACACTCAATTGCCAGCCTACTAAAAGAGCTTCACACTCTTTTTCATAATTTCTTTTTTGAAATTGTTCACAATTTCTGTCACATCCGCCACCACCAAGTCCCCCACAATTTTAATTCCCTTTTCATTTTTAATCATGTGGAAGCGTTTATTCAAAACATTGTTAATTTCGTGTCCCGGCTGACTGCGCTGTTCATTCAAAATCTCCTTTAATCCAAAACGGATCCATTCCCAAAACCGGTTTTTAAACACCAGCATCACGATCAATTGCTCCAGGGTGGAATCATTTTTTACCTTCTCAAAAAGGTCATTAACTACAGTGTCCTTAAGCTTTTCCGCTTCATTGATCGTCGCATGACTGATCTCGTTCTTTACCTCTATCAGGGCAGCTTCTTTAATGCATTTGCGACAATAGAACTTAAACTTATCTACCACCACGTCCACAATTTTTTGCTGATTAGCACCATAAACGGAATAGGCACGGGTTACCTGGTCTGCGTCCAAAGGTTCAATGAAGGTTTCTTTGGACATGATTTTCTGAACCAGCTTATACCTTTCACCCTGAATATCCATTTCGTCTTCAGGGGCTGCTTCCGTATTTGGTTTTTCCGGTATGATATTTTCAGACATATTCAGCAATGAATTTACGAATTAAACCCACTTGAATTAAGCACTGCTTTCTTGCTTTAAACTGGCAATTTTTTTGACAAAACTCACAAATGATTCTGCCCAACTTGTGACGACATCCGCGTGAATATGGGTGTAAGAAGCCAGAATATTACGATGTAAAATCCCATCGCGGTTTCCGTCAATGCCGGTGCCTCTCACTATATCGAATTTGTAATCCAGCTCCTGGTCAATGTTTATCAATCGTGAATAGTGAAACTCATGTCCTTTTACGAGCTGCGAAGAATTGAACCAGTTGTTTGTTGGACGGACTTTTAATTCAGCGTATCCCTTTCCCACAGGTTTTTCCTGAAACAATACATCAGCCGGGATGGCTCCTACCATCTTTTTTTTGACTCCGTGTCGCTCTATGGATCTTGTCAGGTACATTAAACCGCCGCATTCCGCATAAACCGGCAACCCCTCCGATATCTTCTGATTCAATTGTGTTCTGATTTCTACATTATTCTCCAATTCAGGCAGGTACGACTCCGGAAAACCTCCTCCGATATATACACCGTCAACATCCGGTAATTCTTCATCATTCAGGGTATCAAAGAAAACCAATTCAGCACCGGCCTTTTCCAAGGCAGCAAAATTCTCCGGGTAGTAGAAACAAAAGGCCCCATCATAGGCGATACCAATTTTAACGACCGGATTCGCCTTGTTTACCGTTTCGGTCACGTCTGCCAAATCTTCCGGTTGGATTAAAGGATGGGCAATAGACAAAACTTTGTCCAGATCACAATTTTCTGAAACGATTTTTCCTAATCCCCTGATCACCTGGTTGACATCTGAATTTTCATGAACAGTAACCAGCCCCAAATGTCTCTCCTTTATACCCGTATCTGAACTGCGGGGTAAAGCTCCCACAACCGGAATTCCACAATAATGTTCGATAGCTGCCTGCTGTTTTGTCGCCTGCCTGGGGGATGCCACATTGTTAAGAATCACTCCCGAAAGGTGAACCTCCTCATCCATCATTTGATGACCCAATACAACAGCAGCTACACCACGATTCGCTCCAACACCGTCGACAACCAATAAAACAGGGATTTTCAGCAGTTTCGCCAATGCGGCACCGCTATTACTGCCTTTTAAATCCAATCCATCATGAAGACCATGGTTGCCTTCCACAAGACACAAATCCATTCCCTGGGATCGAGAGAAAAAAGCCCTTCGACACTGGGCTTCATCCATCCAAAAAGGATCGATATTGTGACAAGTATTACCGGATGCAGCTTTGTGCCACATGGGATCGATGTAATCCGGTCCCTTTTTAAACACCCTTATTTTTGTACCTTTTTCGGTGAGGGCAGATGTCAACCCCAGCGTCACCGTGGTTTTTCCGGAACTTTTTTTGGGTGCGGATATCATTAATCCCTTGCCAGCACTTGCCATTTCAGAGCCTATAGTCATTTAACACCAGGCATTCAAGGTACGGAACAAGATATATGAACGTTCCTTTCTGCCTAGTATAACAGGTTTTTTCGATCAGGAAAAATAAAAAACAGGTTTGTTCCCTTATTGAACCATGGATCATCAGAAAATGAAATCCGGATCTGACAGCATTTTAGTAACAACCTTGACGAACAGCGACTATTGAGTAAATGTGCTTCCAAATTTCTCAAAGCAAATCAGTGCGTCTGAGAAGCCACTAAAGAAAGCCTGGAGAGAATTGTGGCTGCCTTGAACAACTCCTGTGGAGAATGTCCAATCGCAACCAAAACAAAGGTCTTCCGCAAGCCCCAATTATAGACGGTAGTCAAGTCCCCAACCCATCAATGATTCGGATACCATGCTGGAACGCGGGAACTGTTTTCGTTCTTCGTCGTAGATTTTTCGAAACAGTTAACAAGCGATCGGTTATGTCTGATTCATTAATCTGTGGAGTTGGCTTCAAAATGACCGATGACTAGCACAAAACCTTCCCGGTACGCAAGGGATTGTCGATTAAGACAAGTATTGTCAGATTAATTGACTGGTCTCATTAACGTTTGACAAAAAAAATTCGGCCTTTCCACAAATTAAATGTAGACATAAAAGTCTATATGGGATTTTTTTGTTGACATTCGAAAGCCTTTTCCATAGCTTTAATTCTACTGTTTTATTGATTCGCCTCCCGATTGAAACTTTTTTCAAACAAAATTAAGGGGCGGAAGGAATAAACCAATAGCTATTTCCGGAAAACCGGGCTTGTTGTTTTATTTGCAATTACATTCGGAAATAGAAGGCGTTGTTTGGTGAAAGAGGATGATTTAAAAGCGAATATGGAATTTTAAGGTATGCAGGTAAGTGATTATGGGACGATATTTACTAAATCGATTGATACTCATGATATTTTCGGTCTGGGTGGTGACAACGTTGACATTTGTTTTGATGCATTCGATTCCCGGCGGCCCGTTTACCAAGGAAAAAAAGCTCCCCCCCGCTGTTATTAAAGCCCTCAATAAAAAATTTCACCTGGATGATCCCCTGCTTAAGCAATACACCAATTACATGAAAGGCGTGATCACCTTTGATTTTGGTCCATCCTTTAAGCAGCGAGGCCAGACGGTTAATGATTTCATTTCGAAAGGTCTTCCTGTATCCGCAAGAATAGGATTTCTCTCGATCCTTGTTTCCCTGTTTTTCGGCATACCCATTGGACTGATATCCGCTTTAAAGCATTCCAGGTGGCAGGATTATGCAGTGTTGATATTGGCAACGGTCGGGATCTGCATACCCAATTTTGTCATTGCCACGGTGTTCATCTATTTTTTCGGTCTAAAACTGAAACTCCTTCCGATCTATGGACTTAATTCATGGGACGCATACATTCTGCCCGTAATTGCCCTCTCTTTTTACTCTCTTTCTTTTGTGGCGAGATTAGTCAGGTCCAGTATGCTGGAAATACTGGAGCAGGATTATATTCGAACAGCCCGTGCTAAGGGACTATCGGAAGGTGTGGTGATTCTGAAGCACGGTTTGAGGAATGGGATTATACCGGTTGTCAGCTATCTGGGACCGCTTTTTACTTTTATCCTTTGCGGTTCCTTTATTATTGAAAAGATTTTTTCCATTCCCGGTCTGGGAAAATATTATATCGAAAGCATCTCGAACCGGGATTATACAACAATTATCGGAATTACTGTTTTTGATACGATTTTGCTGGTTACCGCTGTGCTGGTTGTCGATTTGATTTATGGACTAATTGATCCTCGAATCAAGATCTACAAGTAGTTTGTTTTAAGAATAAGTATCATTGGGAACCGGAGTGATCAAATCAACCAAATCCACATTTAATTGATGCAACAGACACTTTAATGATTGTTGGGAAAATGAACGAGGCACACATAATTGAAGAGATTATACCACCTGAAAAATGGCAAAAGGCTGATAAAAGCAGATTAGACGCTGAATTAATAACCCGGCCAAGCTACACATACTACCAGGATGCATGGCAAAGACTCAAAAAGAACCGGATAGCCATGCTTGGACTAGCCGTTATTATCATCATGACATTGATATCAATATTCTGGCCCCTGATATCGCAATATAAATATTACGAGCAAAACCTGGACTTTTCGAATATCGCCCCCCGATTCGATATACATAAAATTGACGAAGGGCTTTATGTTCATCCGGCAAAGGGACTGAGAATGATACAAACATCTGCGGATGGTGAGCTGATTGAAGCAATTGAAGCGGATGAAGATGACTATATCAATAAACAAAAAATATTCATCATCGCAGATAAAACCGTCATTTTGGACTTTGGAGATAAAACCTACAAAGTTCTGGATGAGGCAGAAAATGAAATCCCTGTTTTTAAAACGGTGAGTAATAAAAACTATCGACTCGGTTCAGATAACCTGGGGCGGGACCTTCTGGTGCGCATTGCAAGTGGTGCCAGAATTTCTCTGGCGATAGGTCTCATTGCGACATTCGTTAATTTCGTTATTGGTGTTTTTTACGGCGGTATTGCCGGTTACTTTGGGGGCTGGGTGGACAACCTGATGATTCGAATTATTGATATCATATCCGCCGTGCCTCTCGTGCTGTACATTATTCTGCTTATGGTTGTTATTGGTCCCGGGTTCAATACCATTGTGATTGCCATGGGGTCGGTTTTCTGGATAGGGACCGCCCGTCTGGTCAGAGGCCAGGTACTGAGTTTAAAATCGGAAGATTATATTCAGGCTGCACGCGCCATCGGTGTAAGTAACATGCAGATACTGACTCGACATTTGATTCCCAATACCATCGGTCCCATCATCGTATCGCTAACCTTTATGGTACCGGAAGCCATTTTTACCGAAGCGTTTTTAAGTTTTATCGGCCTCGGCATTCCGGCACCAAGTGCTTCTTGGGGAACCCTGTGCAGCAATGCGGTTGATGGGTTACGATCCCACCCCTATCAGCTGTTTTTCCCGGCAGCGGCGCTATCCGTGACCATTTTGGCTTTCAATTTCCTCGGGGATGGCCTTAGAGATGCCTTGGATCCAAGATTAAGAAAATAGAAAAATGACATTACAAAGCAAAATCATTCAAACAAGAGATTTAAACACATCTTTTTTCTGCAATATCGGTGAGATAAAAGCGGTTCGCGGGGTTTCGTTCCACCTCAACGAAAAAGAGGTCGTTGGTATTGTTGGGGAATCCGGAAGTGGCAAAAGTGTGACATCCCTTTCGATATTAAAATTATTGCAATATCCGGGGAAAATAAAAAACGGTGATATTTTTTTCAAAAACGAAAGGCTGAACGACAAATCCAATAAAGAGATGCGACGCATTCGGGGAAACCGGATTGCGATGATATTTCAGGACCCGATGACCTCTCTCAATCCTGTTTTCACTGTCGAGAATCAAATTGTCGAGGTGATAAAAAAGCACCAGAAAATATCCGGAAAACAGGCCCGTGAAAAAGCGCTGGGACTTTTAAAACTGGTTGGCATCCCTTCGCCTGAAAAACGGATGAAAAGCTATCCCCATGAGTGCAGCGGCGGCATGCGGCAGAGAATCATGATTGCGATTGCATTATCTTGTGAACCGGATGTCCTTATCGCCGATGAACCGACCACGGCACTGGATGTTACCATTCAGGCGCAGATTCTGGATCTTCTGAAGGAACTGAAAGACAAAATGAACACATCCATCATTCTTATCACGCACGATTTGGGCGTGGTTGCGAATTTATGTTCAAGAATTATTGTGATGTATGGCGGAATGATCATGGAATCGGGTACCGTGAAGGAGATCTATTCGGACCCCAGACATCCGTATACCGTTGGATTAATGAAGGCTATTCCCCGTATCAGTTTTGATGAAAAAAAGAAGTTAACACCTATTTTGGGCTCACCTCCTGATCTGTTGAATCCACCCAAAGGATGTCCTTTTTCACCCAGATGTGAATGGGCGATGCGGATTTGTATGGAAAAAACACCGCCATTTAAAACATTAAACAAAGACCGAGGAGCAATGTGCTGGCTTTTGCATAAAGACGCACCGAAAGTTGATTTTGGATTAACATAACGTCTCGATTCTAAAATAAAATGGCGGATACAAAGAGTAAGGCACTGTTGGAAGTGCAGGGGTTGAGAAAATACTTTCCGGTTTCGGAAGGACTTTTATGGACAAACAGGGAATTTGTAAAATCTGTTGATGGCGTTAGTTTTTCCATTAACAAAGGAGAGACCTTCGGTTTGGTCGGTGAATCCGGTTGTGGAAAATCGACGCTGGGTAAATGTCTCATCAGGCTTTATGACCTGACTGAAGGGACTATAAAATTTAACGGTGTTGATATTACAAGCCTGAAGAATCGTCAGTTGAAGCCCTATCGAAAAAACTTCCAGATGATTTTTCAGGATCCCTATTCATCGCTAAACACCAGGATGTCGGTGAATGAAATTATTGGAGAGCCGTTGAGTGTGCATAAAATCGCATCAGGAGCCGAGCGGCAGAAAATCGTTCACAAACTGCTGAATATGGTTGGGCTCAGCAAAGAACACGGGCTGAGATATCCGCATGAGTTCAGTGGCGGGCAGCGACAGAGAATTGGAATTGCCAGAGCACTGGCAGTAGAACCGGAATTCATCATCTGCGATGAACCGGTTTCGGCCCTGGATGTTTCGATTCAGGCGCAAGTTGTTAATATGCTTGAGGACCTGCAAAAGGAACTGAATCTTACCTTTCTGTTTATCTCCCATGATTTGGCAATGGTACAGCGGGTATCAGACAGAATTGGAGTGATGTATCTGGGACAAATAGTGGAAATCGCAAAGAGTATGCAACTTTTTAAAAACCCGCAGCACCCCTATACCAGGGCGCTGTTGTCAGCAATTCCCAAACCGGATTTTGAAGGAGGGGGAATAGACGGCCGTGAAGTGTTGCAGGGAGAGGTACCAAGCCCCATTAATCTGCCCGCCGGATGTGGGTTCGCCTCAAGATGTAAATACGTTCAGGCAAAATGTCATCAGTTAAGACCAACTCTTACCGAGAATAATTCCGGACATCTGGTCGCCTGCCATTTCGCCGGTGCATTAAAGATTGTTTAAAAAATCACGGGTTTTTAACTTTATAGCGGAATGCCCTCAGTACCTGAGTCAAAAATGTGTTTTGCTGTAGGGTGACTATGTTTTCTGTGTCAACTTCATTCATCGAAGGTTTTGATCCCCCGTGATGCGTAATTCAATACCTTCAAAACGTTTCCATAAGGAGAAAACGATCATGGGCAAGAAAATTTTGATGATTTTAGTTGTGATTCCGATGCTTTTTCTTGGTGATCTTTGGGCTGATACACAAGAAGTGAAGTATAGTATTGAACTGAATCCGAAATCAATGGATCCGGGTCTTAATGAAGATGGCATGACCTATTCTATTTTACTGAATATGTACGAGCCGTTGATCTATGTGAACACGGACGGAACAGTCAGACCCGCCGCAGCTGAATCCTGGACGATAAGTAAGGACGGACGTGTTTACACCTTTAAAATCAGAAGCAATGCCAAGTGGTCGGATGGAAAAGCGTTAACGGCTAATGATTTTGAATATGCCTGGAAAAGAGCAGTGAAGCCCAGTTTTGGGTCCGGTTTTTCTTATAAATTTAACTATTTGAAAAACGGGAAAAAGATAGCCGATGAAAAAGCGGATGCAAGTACGCTGGGTGTAAAAGCCATTGATAAAAAAACACTTCAGGTAACATTGGAAGAACCGACCAGTTTTATTTTGTCCATTATGGCGTTGAATATTTTTTATCCTGTCAGGGAAGACATGGCTAAAGCGCATCCCGATAAATGGACGTTCGATGGTAAAACAACACTGACCAATGGTGCTTTCAAACTGGAAAGATGGGTACAGAATGAAGAGGTGGTTATCACGAAAAACAAACACTTTTGGGACGCTGATAATATAAAACTGGAAAAAATCAGTTACGTCATCATTACCGACAGTTCCACAGCATTAACAGCCTATGAGGCAGGACAACTTGATGGTTGTGATAAAGTACCTGCCTCCGAGGTTCCCCGCCTGTTATCCGAGTTACCGGAATTCAAGATTCAGCCTGCTTTGCGTACAGCGTATCTGGAATTTAATACAACAAAACCGCCTTTTAACGATATTAACGTCAGAAAAGCATTCAGTTATGCTATCGATCGCAGAGCAATCACCCGGAAGGTAACCCGGGCAGGAGAGAAGCCTGCCACAGGTATCGTTCCCTTCGGAATTAAACTTGGTGGACGGGATTTCAGAAAAGCCGGTGGTACCTATGGTATTGATCCCCGAAAAGCCAGAGTCAAGGAAGCAAGAGAATACCTGGCTAAAGCCGGATATCCGGGGGGAAAAGGGTTCCCTGCGATTAAGCTGCATGTCTTTTCTGCCAACGATGTTGTACAAATTGGCGAGGTTCTTATGGAAATGTGGAAAAAGAACCTTCAGTTAAAAGATATCGGCTTGCTGCCCCAGGAGGAAAACGTTCACTATGATCAACTCATTGCCGGTGATTACCAGGTTGGCTATGCCAGCTGGGGTGGTGATTACTATCATCCGCTCACCTTTTTGGACATGTGGATTAAAGGTAGCGGATTTAACGAAACCGGATACTATGACACGAAATACGATGCAATGATAGCAAAGGCTAAAACCACTCTGGATGTCCAAAAATCAATGGAGATTTTGCATAAAGCCGAGGATCGATGGATGAGTTTCCACGCCATTGCTCCGCTATTTTACTCAGGAATTACCGTACTCGAGAAACCTTATTTGAAAAATGTGATAACAACGGTTCTGGATGAACGCTTTTTCCATCGTGCTTATATTGAAGGAAGATAAAAACAGGATCAGAAAACATAGTCGGAGGATTGTTTGGACAGGTTGTGGTGATTTTCGGCATCAATCCGGCAATCCTCAAGTCATATTCGGGAATGATCTATCACCCCCCTAAAGGATCTTGTTGCCACAAGCTTCTTTAGGGGGGTAATTGTTTTTGCTAACGATTCATGGGAACGACCATTCCGGGTTTGTTCATTGTGAACTCTTTGTTTTCAATGACGGGTTTTCCATTCACAAAAACATGATGCATGCCTGTTGAATAATGATGCGGATCGCCATACTCCGCATGGTACTTTAATTCCCAATAGTCAAACAGCGCCAGATCGGCTTTCATGCCTGGTCTGATGATTCCTCGATCATACATCCCCAGTTTCCAGGCCGGCATGCTTGTCATTTTACGAATCGCATTTTCCAGAGTAAAAAGTTTCCTGTCCCGAGCATAGGTGGTCATAGCGCGGGTGAAAGCTCTGTAAGTTCGAGGGTGTGGCATGCCTTCATTCAATCCGACCACCTCTGAATCACTGCAAGTTATGTTTAAATCATGACTCAACACCATTTCCATATCTGCTTCTCCCAATCCGCCAACCAGTACAGATACTTCAGGTTCTTCCTGCACCAGATCGAAGACGACGTCATAGGCATCTTTTTTCATTAAATCGGAAATTTCACTGAGTGACTTGCCACGATATTCCTTAAAGCGTTTTGTCTCAGCCAGATACGTTTCATCAAATCCCGCATCCAGAAGGATGTTTTCCCAATCCAGACTGGGTCGACTGAGTTCTGAACGAACCCTGTTTCGTTTTTCAGGATTTTTCAGGATATCGATTAATCCTTCTTTACCGGATTCACGGGTCCACGCAGGCATGCAGTTTTCCAAACCTGTTTGACCATAGATACACGGGTAGGTGTCTGAGGTAACCTCGATACCGAATCTCCGGTAGTATTCCATCAGTTCCAGTACGGTTTTATCCAGACCGAAATTGCGCTTCCCGGATGTTTTTAAGTGGGAGATCTGAACTCTCACACCGGATTCACGACCAATATGAATGGCTTCCATCACCGCATCGATCAGGAAATCGGACTCGTTGCGAATGTGAGATGCATAAACACCGGAAAACGGTACAACAACAGAGCAAATCGTGATGAGTTCCTCCATTTTGGCAAATATACCCGGATCAAAAATCAACCCTGAGCTAACACCGGCTGCTCCGGATGCCATCGCTTCATGTGTGATTTTTTTCATGGATTCCAGTTGCTCACTGGTTGGTTGGACATTTTCGAGCCCCAGAACCTGCCCCCGGATGTTACCATGTCCAATGTAAGACGCTATGTTAACCGCTTTTTCCAGTTGGATCAGATCCTTCATATAGTCAGCAAATGACCTCCAGTTTGGAGGGTGACAATCCGACACGTCGTATTCAAATCCACTGATTTCAAAATAGTCTTTGTGAAAGGGTGCCGCACTGATGCCACAGTTTCCGCAAACCAGTGTTGTGCATCCCTGCGTCGTATAGTTTCTGGCTTCAGGGTGACTGAAAATTCCAATATCACTGTGATTATGGATGTCGATGAAACCCGGCGCTGCCGTTAACCCTTCACAATAAATCACGCGCTTTGCGTCGTTCGGTGAAAAACGGCCCAGGCCTGTTATCTGGTTAGCCTGAATCAAAATGTCTGCATTAAACGCCGGTGATCCTGTTCCATCTATAACTTGCAGATCCTTTAATAAATAATCGTTTTGTCCCATGGTTTAATCCGAGAAGCATGTATTAATTTCTTGACGAATAACAATGATATGGAAATAATAATCCATAGAAGACTAAAATGTCTATATCAAATTGTGATCTGATAGAAATACCGGGAACCACTCTGAAAAAGTAGTCCGGAGTCCGGTTATTTTGATGAAAAACGTTTTAAATAAAGGACACATTCTACTATGAGAAAAGAAAGTAAAAACTATTTAAAAAAACTGTTAAAGCAGTCATCACCTTCCGGGTTTGAACAGGCCGCACAAAGAGTTGTGGAAGAGTATCTGGGGCCTTTTGTTGATAGCATATCAGGCGACTACCTGGGAAACAGAATAGCCAAACTGAATTGCAATAAACAAAACGCTCCCAAAATCATGATCGCAGCACATTGCGATGAAATCGGATTGATGACAACAAGCATTGAGGACGACGGTCAGGTGAGAATTACTCAAATAGGAGGTGCCGATCCTGCTGTTTTGGTCGGTCAGTTTGTAATCATTCACGCTGAAAGTGGAGATTATGCTGGTGTGATAGGCCGAAAAGCGATCCATATGATGAAAGAGGAAGAGCAGGGGAAGGTCGATAAGAACGCCCTCTGGATCGACTGCGGGTTTATGGACAAAAAAGAAGCCCAAAAAAGGATTGGTGCCGGAGACCCTGTATCTTTTGTGTCTAATTTTCAAGAATTATCCGGTCAAAATATCGCCTCTAAAGGGTGTGATGACAAAGCCGGGGTTTTTGTGATGTCGGAGGTGATGAGGCTCCTTTCGCAACAGAAGGTACGTGTGAAAAACGAGGTATACGGTGTTTCAACTACCAGGGAAGAAACTGAATTACAAGGGGCGATTACAACATCATCAAGTATAAAACCGGATGTTGCCATTGCGATTGACGTTACCCATTGTACAGATTTTCCGGAAGGGGATAAAAGCGCGGTCGGAGAAATCAGACTGGGAAATGGTCCGGTCGTTGGAAAAGGATCGGGGATCTCTCCCCTTCTTTTTAAAAAGCTGATTTCCATCGCGGAAAAAAAGAAAATCCCCTATCAGCGTGAAGCCGTTCCCAATGAAACAGGTACGGATCTCGATGCCATGCAGGTATCCGGTAATGGAGCTGCCAGTGCGCTGGTGATGATTCCCTGTCGATATATGCACTCACCAACGGAAATTGTAAACTTGAAGGATATCGAGCATGCTATTCAGCTGATTTTCGAGTTTGTCAAATCCATCACCCCGGATACACAATTGATTCCGGACTAAGTCAGGTGATAAATAACCTGCTTGTTGTCGGAGAATCGATATAAAAGAACTACCTTGAAACCGAAATGGAAACCGGTCAACCCAATGTTGTACAGTTTGTAAACGAGCAAGAAACAGGCGCACATACCTGTTAGGTGTTTTAGTTTATGTAGACAAAAAAATCTTGACATAGATAAAATAGTCTATTAATTTTAAGCCTGAATTTATTAAGAACAAAAAAACATTGGCTGCCCCTCATTATAACAACCGATAATTATTGAGAAGACCTATGAAAATAGATATTTTTGATTTAGAGCGCATCCAATCCATCTGGGAAAACCAGGTTGAATATAATCTGACAGAAAGCGGTTTGCATCCCTATACATTGAAAGAATTACTCAATGAAGATGAACTGGAGACACTTTTGTCCACACGACTCGGTTATGGACAGACAAACGGCTCCATTCCCCTAAGAGAGGCGGTTGCGCGACATTATAAAGACGCCAATGCAGACAACGTTCTTGTTACCAATGGATCTGCCGAAGCCAACTTTATTGCTATTTGGAGTCAACTTAATCCGCAGGACGAATTGGTGCTAATGTATCCAAACTATATGCAAATTGCAGGACTCGCCAAATCGTTCGGCGTGACTATTAAACCCTTTTATTTGGAGGAAGACCTTAATTGGGGCTTGAATCTGGAAAAGCTCAAACAAACAGTGACACCCAATACTAAGATGATCGCCGTTTGCAATCCCAACAACCCGACCGGTGCCACACTAACATTGGAGGAGATGCAAGAAATTGTGACAATGGCGGACGCTGCCGGAGCCTGGATCTATTCCGATGAAATTTACCGAGGTGCGGAATTGGACAGCATCGAAACACCGACCTTTTACGGACTTTATGACAAGGTAATTGTTAACGGTGGGTTATCCAAGGCATATGGTCTCCCAGGCTTACGTTTAGGCTGGTTGGTAGGGCCGAAGCAAAATATTGATGATGCCTGGGCCTATCATGACTATACCACCATTGGCCCCTCTATTATAAGCAATGAAGTAGCCCAACTGGTCTTGCAGCCGGATAAACGAATCAAGGCGCTGACCAGAAGCCGAAAAATCCTTGTCGAAAACCTGGCTGTTTTGAAAGACTGGATCGACAAGCAAAATCAGTTATTCCGTTTCATCCCCCCCAAAGCTGGAGGAATGGCTTTTTTACGGTATTTTGCCGATATCAATTCCAGAGAATTGTCCACCCGCCTTAGAGAAGAAATGAGCGTTTTTATTATGGATGGCGACTGTTTCGGTATGGATCATTTTATTCGAATCGGATTTGGATCGGAACAGGATTACCTACTGAAAGGCCTCGATTTAATTGCGGACATGCTTCAGCAGGTCAGGGGGTAATCTGCAATCTATCAGATAAGGACATCGCCATGATCGAGCCTTCAATTGAAACATACAAATCGATAGCGGATGGGATCGCCATATTACTTCATCCTTTCGCCGAAGTGGTCATTCACGATCTCAGTAGTCAAACGATAGTCCATTTGGTCAATAATATTTCAAAACGAGAGGTTGGTTCACCATCATTGTTGGATAGTTTTGAGACCAACCAGAATCAAAAAATTGTCGGTCCTTATGAAAAACTGAATTGGGACGGGCGAAAGCTAAAGTCGATCACTATTTCCATCCAAGGCGAGGATGATCAAGTAGTAGGCTTAATGTGCATTAACCTTGATTGCTCAGGATTGTTTGATGTTCATTCCGTTCTCCAAACATTCCTTAAACCGGAAGGTATGCTTGAAAAACCGGATGAGGTATTCAAGGATGACTGGCAGGAAAAAATCAATTTATTTATTCATTCCTGGCTTAAGGAGAACAATTTGAACTTAAACAGCCTTAACAAATCGAATAGAAAAAAAATAATCGAAATCATAAATGACAAAGGTGGTTTTAAGGGGAAAAATGCCGCCACATATGTCGGCGGTATTCTTGGCCTAGGAAGAGCCACCGTATATAAATATTTAAAAGAACTAAAGGACGCTTAGCAATTTACTTTCAAGAAGGGGTAAGATTTTCATCACTCAACTGGACGATCTCATCGATTCTTCCCAGTCCTATCCCATTTTCATCAAATACTTCAATTAGGAGCCTGATTCCATGACCGAAGTCTATCGACTAGATCAAATTGAAGACATATTAAATCAAATTGATGTTGTATCCGCTATTGAAGAGGGCTTTGTTTCCTATTCCCAGGGAAAAGCAGTCATTCCACCTGTTGGCGAATTGCTTTTCGAAGACCCTCCGGGTGATGCACACATTAAATACGGATACATCAAAGATGATGACTACTATGTCATCAAAATCGCTTCCGGATTTTATCAGAACATCGATTTAGGGATTTCGCCTTCCAATGGTGTGATGCTTTTGTTTAGTCAAAAAACCGGCGAACTCATTAGTATTTTGTTAGATGAAGGACATTTGACTAATATTCGAACTGCAGCTGCCGGGGCCGTTGTGGCCAAACACTTGGCTCCCGCAAAAATTGAAAAAATAGGAGTATTCGGTGCCGGTATCCAGGGGCAACTTCAAGTTAAATATCTCCAATCTGTTTGCACGTGCAAAAACATAAAGGTCTGGGGAGTAAATCAAAAAGAACTGGAGCGGTATCAGCAAACAATGGAGAGCGAAGGCTATCATGTCGAGACCACAGAATCAGCTGCCGAGATTGCTGATACCTGCAATTTGATTATCACTGCGACACCATCAAAGACGCCTTTACTGACAAAAGATCAAATCAGAAAAGGAACACATATCACTGCCATGGGGGCCGATACTCCTGAAAAAAATGAACTGGACCCGGCAATCATCCAATCCGCAGATATTGTCGTTGCCGACAGTATTGCGCAATGCACGGAACGTGGTGAGATTCATCAGTCGTTTTGCCGCAATCTGGTGCAAAAAGACCAAATAATAGAACTTGGCAGTGTCATAGCTTCCCCTTCTCTTGGCAGATCCGCAGATGATCAAATAACCATTGCCGATCTAACCGGAGTTGCAGTTCAAGATATTCAAATTACAAAAAAAGTATACGAAGGTCTTAGCTCGAAATAGCCTTCAAAGCAATTTGAGCATGATAACCGGCTTTTAGATGCCTTCGGAAGTTGTTTTAAAAGTTTAATTACCCTATTTCTTAATTTCATTAAAATAGTGTTGTCTTGACAGAGACAATTTTGTCTAATATGGATTAATTTAGCTCTGTCTACCAATGCGAGGATTTGTTCCACGGCTGTTTTAACAGTCAAATTCGGCAAAACCATTGATTGGTTCAGGAAAATTGAACAATCGAAAAACAACAAAATGGGAGATTGTCATGTTTAGAAAACTTTTTGTAACCGGAATTATTTCTTTGACGCTTATAACCGGAACAGCATTGGCCGGAAAAAAAGTCATTGTTGGAACCTCAGCCGATTGGCCTTTTTTTGAGTGGGTCGATAAAAAAGGAAATATTGTTGGTTTTGATATGGATGTCATGCGTATGATTGGGCATTTAAAAGGGTGGGATCTCAAAATAAAGGATATTCCTTACGATTCATTAATACCGGCCATCAAAGCCAGCAAAATTGACATAATTGCAGCACAAACCAATATTACACCCGAGCGAGCCAAACAGGCGGACTTCTCCGATCCGTACTGGGTAGCAGATTTAGCTATACTGATTCGTAATGATAACAATTTAAATATGGCTAATATTTTTACAGGAAATCGCAAGATAGGAGCTCAAATCGGGACAACTCAAGCTAAGTTTCTCGAAGATGCTGCTAAAGCCGGTGCCAAGATAGAGTTTAAAGGATACGAGACCAACGATTTGATTCTAATGGATGTAAAAGCGGGTCGAATAGATGCATTTATGGGGGACACACCTGTTGCAAAAGTGTTTACGGAAACTTGGCCTTTGAAGTTGATAGGTATTGTAATGCCGGATAATGCCGAGTGTGGTTTTATGGTACAAAAAGGTGACCCTGATAACTTGTTGGAAGATATTAACTCAGGTGTTGCTGAATTAAAATCCATGGGTGTTTGGGATGTGCTTACCAACGCTTATGTGGGAGGAAACCTGAAAAACATCACTAAATGTTATGCGGGTGCACGGTCGTTACTTGAAAAAGGAGATTTAAGGGCATATGCCACAAGTCTTGAGAGGTGTATGACAAAATAACGAATTGATTGCTTCGCAAAGCTGAACTTGCTTCAAAGTGGAACAAAACAACATTTTTCCGAGCCAATCAGGGGAGCAATGCTATTTTTTGATAATTTTAGTGTGATTTGGGAATCCTGGCCAATGTTAGTTGAAGGTACTTGGGCAGCGATTCAGCTATGCATTTTGTTTTTAACTGTTGGTATTGCTGTCGCAATTCCGGTTTCTGTTGCTCAGATTTATGGTGGACGTTTCAGCAAACTGAGTGCTTCCGTATTTGAGCAAGTTTTTCGAGGTCTTCCTGCTCTTGTTTTACTTTTTTTATTTTACTTTGGTCTCTCTGAGTTCGATATCTCGCCTTTAGTCGCGGCAACATTTGCCATGGGGTTACGTTCGGCTGCTTACCAATCTCAAATATTCAGGGGAGCGATTCTGGCTATTGATTCCGGACAGATGATTGCCGCACGCTCAATCGGTATGAGTCAATTTCGAGCGATAAAATGTATTATCCTTCCTCAAGCATTCCGCTTAGCTATTCCTCCTTGGTCAAATGAATATGCCAACATGATTAAAGACACGTCTTATGTTTTTGTTGTTGGTATCATAGAACTGATGCGACAGGGCAGATATATAGTAGCGGGATCATTCGGCAATGCCCTTCTGGTTTACTGTACCATTGCCCTTATTTACTGGACACTAACCTATTTTGGTACCCTCCTATTGGGACTTCTTTCAAAAAAACTGGCTATCCCCGGCTATTCGACAGGGAAAGCCGCTATGGGGAGATTTTGACATTGGGACATTTATTACGCGTAGAGAATATTCATAAGTCCTATGATGGAAAAAAGGTACTGGATGGTATCTCTTTCGATATGGATAAAGGAAATACAAAAGTCATTATCGGCCCTTCCGGTACCGGGAAAAGCACCTTACTGCGCTGTATTAATCGATTATCAGAGCCGGATATGGGTAAAGTTATTCTTGACGGCAATACGGTCCTGGATAAATCACAAACAGCTTCTGCAAAAGTGGATTTGAATGCGATTCGTGCACAAATCGGGATGGTGTTTCAAAATTTTAATCTGTTCACCCATTTGAGCGTACTTGGCAATGTTAGCATTGGCCTTACTGAAGTCAAGCATATGAAAAAGAAGGAAGCGATCGAACGGGCAATGATAGAAATTGAGCGTGTTGGCCTTGCTCACAAAAAAGACTCCTTCCCCGCTCAATTGTCAGGTGGGCAACAGCAACGTGTATCAATAGCTCGAGCACTTGCGATGGACCCCAAAATGATACTATTTGATGAGCCAACCAGCGCACTAGATCCGGAATTGATAGGCGAAGTGCTTCAAGTGATGATTAAGCTCGCGAAGGAAGGTATGACGATGCTGTGTGTGACTCATGAGTTGGGATTTGCAAAAGCAGTTGCGGATGAAATCATATTTCTAGATGAAGGGAAGGTATTGGCCCATGAATCCCCCGAAAAGTTGTTTAATCATAACTCCCACGAACGCATCCAAACATTCCTTGAAAAAATCACGGAGCTTCATGGAGATTTATAGATATGGACTTTATTCGGCTATTTATTGATTCTCTGCCTTCTCTGCTGCACGGTCTAGGCAATACCGTTCTATTAACTACGGCAGCAATCCTTTTGGGAATCGGCATCGGTTTGATTGTGGCATTGCTTAAAGTATACGGGAAAGGGCCATTACGAGTTTTCTCAGTCGCATATAGTAGTTTGTTTAGAGGGACACCACTGATCACGCAACTTTTTATTGTTTATTTCGGGTTATCTTCATCAGGGATAGTACTGTCTCCTTTTGTGGCCGCCATTTTAGCTATTGGATTGAATTCGGCCGCATTTCAAGCAGAGTACTTTCGTGGTTCTATCCTTGCTATCCAACCCGGTCAAATTGTCGGCGCTCGTGCACTGGGGATGAGCCAATTGAAAACAATTCGCTGTATTGTCATTCCTCAAGTGATTAGACTGGTTATTCCCTCCTGGTCCAATGAACTGATATGTCTCTTAAAATACTCTTCATTAGCCTATTTAATACAGTTTCCGGAGTTACTGTTTCAAACCAAGCTAATTTCTTCGAAAAATTTTCGCGTATTTGAGATGTTTGTTATGGCAGGAATTCTATATCTTACCGTTGTTTTGATAGTTTCCTACTTTTTAAGAAAGCTGGAGAGTCGTTTAAGAATTCCCGGATTGGGCACAGAAAGCACATTTTAAGATATATAGAGATAAACGAATGAAAATCACACAAGCTAAAGCATGGATCGAACATTTTGATTTAAAAAAAGCATATTCAATAGCCAGGGAAACTTTCACCAGTGTTGACAATGTTTTCATATCCTTAGAGACACAAGACGGCACTGTAGGGTATGGTGTTGCATCACCTGCTGAAGATGTAACGGGAGAAACAGCTGAGGCTTGCTTGCGGGCAGCGGAACTAAACTTGGAACAGTATGTTAAGGGACAAGACATTAGATGCTTTGCAGGAATTTTACGGAAACTTGAAGATCAAATACAGTCGACACCAGCAGCAATTGCGGCCATTGACATTGCGTTACATGATCTTTTTGCCAAATGGCTCGGACTGCCTCTGGTTGATTTTTTGGGTAAAGTTCACCATTCACTTGCGACTTCAGTTACAATCGGTATCAGTTCTGTTGAAGAATCGCTGGATGACGCAAAAGAATATGTCAGTCAAGGTTTTAAGATCCTAAAAGTTAAGATCGGGCGTTCTCTTGAACTGGATATTGAGCGCCTTACCAAAATAAGAGAGCTGGTCGGTAACGATAAGATTATCCGGGTAGATGGCAATCAAGGGTATTCTAGCCAAACCTTTCGACAGTTTATTGAGCATGCCAAATCGTTGGATCTTGAACTCATTGAACAACCACTAGATGTAAAAGATGATCAAACCATGAAACTGCTACCCGAAAAAGTGCGAAAAATAGCGGCAGCAGATGAATCTTTGCACGAATTGAAAGACGCTTTAAAGTTATCCCAAAAACCGCACAAGTTTGGGATCTACAATATTAAACTCATGAAATGTGGCGGAATACAGGCGGGACGGCAAATCGCCGAAATTGCTCACACAGCGGGAATCAAATTGATGTGGGGATGTATGGATGAAAGCATCATCGGCATTTCGGCTGCACTGCATGCTGCTTTCTCTTCTCCGGCAACACGATATTTAGATTTGGATGGAAGTTTTAACCTTAAAAGAGATTTCGTAAGAAACGGTTTTGAGCTTGAGAACGGAAATCTTAAAGTTAGTGATCGGCCGGGGCTAGGGGTTATTCCGATTTGACAAAACCGGCATTCAATCCGATAACGTATCACATATCCAGCAAACGACATTCAAACTGATCAAAGAGTGAAGGGGACATGTATTCGTCACGTATTCCCTAATTTCGCAGGAATTTGGATGTTGTTCTTCCATAAAAACGGTTTGCGCTTTTTTCAGATAAACAAAAAAGAGACTGAGCAACCATAATTTTAAGATGTTACGGAGTTATCTGATGGATGGAACAGCCGTTATCATAACCAATGGAAAACTCGCAACTTTAGATTGCAAAACCGCCCACGGTTTAATCCGTGGAACGGAGCGCTTTCGCATTCTGGGAGTAATCGACTACGCCTACACCGGTCAAGATGCCGGCGATGTTATTGATAACAAATCGGTTGGAATTCCGGTGTATGAATCATTGCAGGCAATGATGGAAAACAGCTCTACAAAACCTGATTTTGCTATCGTTGGTGTTGCTCTCTCCGGTGGTGTACTTCCACCTGATTTTAGAGACGTTCTGTTTGATGCTATTGAAAAAGGTGTTTCAGTTATCAGCGGATTACATTATCACCTCAGCCAAGATCAGGCCTTTGTTGAAAAAGCAAAGCAACATCAGGTTAGGCTTATTGATATTCGCAAACCCAGACCAGCTTCAGAACTTTCATTTTGGAGCGGTGATATCTATCGAGTTCACACACCTAGAATTGCAGTTTTGGGGCTTGATTGTGCATTGGGTAAGCGGACGACTTGCCGGTTGCTAATGGAAAGTTGCCGTTCAAACGGACTCAAAACCGAAATGATATATACAGGGCAAACCGGTTGGATGCAAGGGTATCCCTACGGTTTGATCCTGGATGCTATTCCCAACGATTTTGTCAGCGGAGAAATTGAAGCGGCCATTGTAACGTGTGATCGAGAAAAATCTCCTGACTTGATTTTAATTGAAGGGCAGTCAGCCCTTCGCAATCCCTCCGGCCCTTGTGGGTCAGAGTTTATTCTTTCGGGAAACACCAAGGGCATAGTTTTTCAACATGCCCCATTTAGGAAGTATTTTGACCAATTAGAGGAAGTGGGATGTCTGCTCCCAACCTTAGGAGATGAAATGGCATTGATAGACTGCTACGGCGGCAAAGTTATTGCGGTTACGCTGAACGGTGCCGGAGGAACCGCAGAAGAATTAATAACCTATCAAAAGGACCTTTCCCATAAACTGGATGTCCCCGTAATTCGGCCATTGGAAGAAGGTGTGGAAAAACTGTACCCGGTAGTTCGTAAGTATATTAAAGAGCACAACACAGGACAAGTTTGATTCCCCCTTTTCTAAAAGATTCTTGATGATTCAATGAGATGTCTGTTTTTTGTGAACGATGCAAATGCAGATATCCTGAAGTGAGCATAGAGTTTCCATTGATATGGAATTGACCATTATTCCAGTTTTTGCATCAAACCCATTTCCCCGATGACCTTAATATAGGATGCAAACCTATGAATTCCATAAATAATTCCACCAAGATTGATGTTCATGGCGAAGTTGTTGCTGCGGAATCACGAATTCGAGAACATATCCGAGAAACACCTGCAGAATTCTCACCTGTGCTGAGCAAAGCGGGAGAGTGTCAAGTATACCTGAAATTAGAATGTCTTCAAAAAACCGGATCTTTTAAATTTCGTGGTGCTACCAATAAATTTTTATCTTTAACTCCAGCAGAAAGAGCCAGTGAAATAATCACTGCATCCTCTGGAAACCATGGAGCTGCTTTTGCCAGCATTATGCAGGAGTTTGATGGAAAAGGAATCATCTATCTCCCCCAAAATGCGTCACCAGCCAAAGTTGAAGTATTGAGGCAGTTTGGCGTTCAGCTAGAATTTTTTGGAGATGATTGCGTCATGAGTGAAACGCTGGCCCTAAAAACGGCAAAAGAGAGAAATCTGGTTTTTGTTTCACCCTATAATGACCTTCAAATTATTGGTGGACAGGGAACTATAGCAATAGAGCTGGAGAGACAAATCGTTAGTATGGATGCTGTTTTTGTCCCCATTGGGGGGGGAGGTTTAGTGGCAGGAATAGCAGGATATCTCAAAGAAGTTAAACCGAATATTAGTATTATCGGCTGTCAACCCGCTGCCTCGCCGGTTATGTATGAGTCGGTGAAAGCGGGAAAAATTATCGAGATGGAATCACTTCCAACGATGGCAGACGGAACAGCAGGAGGGATAGAACCAGACTCCATCACGTTTGATATTTGTCGGCAAACGGTGGACGACTATATTCTTGTTTCGGAAGAGGATATAAAAGCAGCGATCAGATTGATGCTCGAACACCATCAGACCCTGATCGAGGGTGCGGCTGCGCTTTCAGTAGCGGCATTCCTGAAATGCAAGTCGAGTTTAAAAAACAAAAATGTAGTTCTGATAATAAGCGGTAAGAAAATCAGTTTGGAAAAGCTAAGAGAGGTATTATTTTAAGCATTAAACGGTTCGTTTAATTTTTAAACCCCACTTTTTGCTGATAAAAGTATCCATTTTAGAGTTTAAGTTTTGAGTTACGCTTTATCCGCTTATGTCTGAACACCTGCCATTTTCTTTGTTTCTTGATACAGACTACTTTCTCGCTCAATCCACCGAATTTACCAATCAAGCACAGATTAGATCGTTAAAATGAGCAGATTTTAAAATTAGCTTTGGATAGATATTTGAAAGGTAAAACACCCAAAGCTATTTTTCATATCCGATCTTCTTGGCGGAGCGCGGCTGGTGAGCAATAGTGTGTCAGTTTAAAATTCACATCGATTGATAGTGAAAACAGGTCTGTAATATCAAATCGTTACCTGAAAAACTATGCCACCTGCATTAACCAAAACAGCAACCATTATCGGAATAGATGCCCATTTTGTAGAGATTAAGAAAGGTGTGAGTATTGGGATGGGTGTGTTTAATAGTGCAGGCCTGCCTGATGGAACCGTTAATTGTGTGAATGCTGACCCGGGGTGGCAGTCGCTTACAGACAAACTTCTTCACCCTTCATGCGGTATTTTGAGGAAATAGTTGTGCCGTCAGCCGATTTAACCTTGAGCGAATAGATGTACCATCACTTAATTTTAGTTGGGAGATTAAAAAAACTTAAAATTCAATCTTAAGTAGAGTTTTCGGCATGAAATGTGATCGATTGCTTAAACGCAAACAACTCAGTGTTGGTTAAGAAGGCTTTCACCAAATAAATTAGCATATTAGCATATTTGTTGACATCCGTGAGAAAAAACAGGTTTATTCGAGTTTTGCCATAGTCGGCACTCTTTAAGGATTATCCAGGCTTCCTGAAGGTGGTATCTTTCAGGAAAAATTTTCCGATATTACCGACAATTCAAGGTCATATGCACCAGACAAATCAAAAGATCTTTTTCGGTTTGATACTAGCCGTCATTCTTTTTCAGACCCCATCGCAAAAGTCCGGGGCACAAGATACAAATACCAGCTATCGCTGGGAGCAGCAGTATTATACTTCCCTTAACGGAAAGAAAAGTCTCATGTTTTCTCATGAAATGAGGCATTCAAAACTGGCATTTGCAGACATTGATGATGATGGCGATCAGGATATCTTTCTGGGTCAGAACAATGGCGAAATTGCTTTTTTTGAAAACCAGGGAAACGACAAAAATCCCGATTTTGTTCTGATTACCCAGCAGTACAAAGCTATTTTTGAAATAAAGAAGAATGGCCGCAAAGTAAAGATTCGCAACACCATTGATGTGGGAGCCCGTTCGGCTCCTGCCCTTGTAGATATTGATAACGACGGGGATTTTGATCTTTTTATCGGTTCTGAACAAGGTAACATCTGGTTTTTCGAAAACCAGGGAAACAACCTGGTTCCCGAATTCAAGCTTGTCACCCCCAGGTTTAGTAATATTGAACCCGGTCGTCACAGCGTTCCGATCTTTGCTGATGTGAACCTGAAAAGGAAATTTGATCTGCTGGTCGGTACGGTAGACGGTAAAGTTTGGCTTTATATGAACGAAGGGACCAGAACCAAACACGACTTTTTAAAATACCCGCCTGAATTAGTGGCGGAACTGGGATTGGAAACTCACGCTTCACCTGCTTTGTTTGACTGGGATCTGGATGAAGACCTTGATCTGGTAGTCGGACAAAAAAATGGGACGTTGAGTCTTTTTCTGAATGAGGGAGATCGTTTTTTTCCTAAGTGGGTATTAAAAGAACAAAACTTTCAATTGATCGATATTGGAGGAGAATCCGCACCCTGCTTTATTGACATCGATAATGATGGTGATTCCGATTTAATAGTCGGCAGTGCGAATCCCACCGTATCTCATTACGAAAACAGGCTGCAGAATGGAAAACGGGTCCTGTGGAATAAAAGCACGAACCTGTTTGAATTCCATAAACTGGTTGTGACAGGCAACCGGGCAAGTATTGCCGTTGGGGATCTCGATGCTGATGGTGATTTTGATATCATCGTTGGAGAAAAAAGAAGAAATCTAAACTACTATGAAAACCAGGGTGATGTTAAACATCCTAATTGGGTGTTAAAAACAGAAGAACTGATTTTTATGACAGGTGTGGAAAACAGCGCTCCTGCCCTTGGAGATCTTGATGGTGATGGGGATCTGGATCTGCTGGTAGGCGAAAAGGAAGGACAGATTATTTTTGTTGAGAACGTCGGCACACCTCAGAAAGCTGTTTGGGAATTGAAAGACAAGACCTATTTCCAGATTGATGTCGGATCAAATAGCGTGCCCTACCTGGTGGACATTGATCAGGACGGAGATCTTGATTTGTTGATTGGGAATCACGCCGGACGGGTCATTCTGTATTTGAACAAAGGAACCACATCCAATCCGCAGTTTGAACTGGAATCAACCCGGTTTGCCAACGCCAAGGTATCACGCAATGCTACCCCGGCTCTTTTTGACTGGAATGGAGACAGGTTTCCGGACTTGATCGTTGGCAGTCAGGAAGGAAAACTGCAACTTTTTATGTCACCCGGAAAAACCGATGAAGAAAATCCAACATGGCTAGCTGATGACAATGCTCTGTTCAACTTCGATATGTATGCTTTAAGCCATCCTCTCTTGCATGATTTCAACGCTGACGGGCTAAAGGACCTGCTGGTAGGCAATGATTTCGGAGATTTTGTTTTGTATTTGAACAAAGGAGAGGCCAAAAAGAAAGAAGTTGAAGAAAAAAAAGTCGATAACTCCATTGATCAACAATCCGGTTCTTTAGTCGTTGAAGATATAGAGGGTAGGATCGATGTTGATATTGAGCAGGATGCACTACCGGAGGAATCCACCGATTTTGAATCGTCTGGTATTGCCTTGATTGAAGATACTCCCGAGCGAATCAAAATCGAACCCCAATTTGTTGCCACGCGTGTGCCACTGATTAGAAATGACCGTATCAGCCGCTCTGTGCCAACATTTGGTGATTTGGATTTGGATGGGGATCTTGATATGTTAGTCGGCAGCAAATCCGGACGGATAGTTTACTACGAAAACATAGGTTCGGAAACCAAATGGGACTTCCGTCTTGTTTCCGATGATTTCCTGCCTGTGCTGGATAGAAGAAATGCTTCCCCTTTACTCCATGACATTGATCAGGATGGGGATTTGGATTTAATTGTGGGATCAAAAAGCGGCCGGATCTACCTCTACTTGAACCAGGGATCGTCGGAGGAATCTGATTTTATCCCGGAAAACGATCTGTTTGCCAATATCTGGTTAGACCAAAACTCAAAGCCATCAGTAGCGGATCTGGACGGGGACGGACTGCTTGATTTGCTGGTTGGAAATTTCAGTGGGAAATTGGTACACATTCGAAACGATTCCAATCGGTTTGTTGTCGTCCGTAGAGATTACCGGGGAATCAGTGTTGATCTTGGATCGGCACCTTTTTTTGCTGATTTGGGCAATAATGAGCAGTTGGATCTGCTGATCGGTTCCGATTCCGGGAAAGTACATTTCCTGAGAAACGAAAAGGCCGATCTGCAAGGCGAGTGGAAACCTATGCCCAAAATCAACAAAGATCTTGTTTTTCCTAAAGGCTCAAGCCCGGTCGCTTATGATTTGGATGCAGACGGAGACTTGGATCTCATTTCAGGTAGCGAATCGGGAGCCATATTTTTCTATCGAAACGATGCCATTGTCAGAGAGGAAGATGAGGGTCAGGAATAGGATCATCCAGCCTCGCAATCGTGAAGACAGGACGCCCGAACACTTAGCAGAGGGAGGATTAAAAAATAACAGGTTGGATTTCTTAAAAGGCTGTTTTTGGGGCAAAAAGGGGTTTCTAAGACTTCAAAAGGTACCATTTTAAGAAACTTTTTCCCTGTTTACCGTTCACCGCGTTGGTCCAACCCGATTCCCATGGCGGTACATTGGCTATGGGCATGGCAATAAAAAGATTGTCCTTTTTATCACCGTAAGCTTCTTCAGGAGGGATCGTGACGGTCTTTTTGTCACCAAGCCCCTATCAAACACCGCATTGTCGAAGCCTTTGATCATCTGTCCGGCACCAACTTCGAATGAAAGTGACTCTCTGCCCCTGGAGGTGTCGAAAACCTCTCCACTTTTTATTCGACCCGTATACTCAACACTGATTTTGTTACCTGTTTTGATTGTATCTGACATATCAGTAATCTCCTGCTATTCCAGTTTTGTAGATGGCTTTGATCGTTATGCAGATCAGTAATGTTGAGGCTAATCCGGTTGAATAGTTGTATTTTTCAAAGGAGGTACTTTATACCCAACAACCTGATAGACGGCTAAACAAAACGATATCCGATATTAGATTTAGGATAAGCTCGACAGGGCTCGGAACGTGTTGATGATTAGGTTGGATAAGAGGAAGCTTAAAAAAAGCGTCTTACTGTTTCGATGTTAATCCACTGCTGGAAATGATGAGCTCTGATTATTCATGTTTGCATATCCACTATTCAGAATCAAGCCACGCAAAGCAAACCATACAAGCTTGCACGACCCAACAATCCCATGATATTATTCCGCCTCAATTAACATTTTCAAAAATCAAAAAGGAAAAAACACTTTGATTTTTTTGAATACTGATTCTACATGGAATAAAAAAGGAGAATAGAATGAATGCATCAAAAATCTTTTTAGCTCTAGCATTAATGCTATTAACATCAATTCATGTTCAAGCTACCGTTCCTTCTGGAGATCTTGCCAACCAATATTTTGCTAAGAGATATGTTAAATTTGTTTATTCTGGGGCCGACTACAAAGTGGACTTAAACCAGGTTCAAAGCATGATTCAAAACACGCATAATCATATGAAAGATTTATACAATGTTCCAGATACTTGGTACGGTAGTCATACTATATTCGTACTATTCAAGAGTGGAAATTTGCTATATTTCGATAATAGGGCAACACAGCCAAAACCGACAGAGGCCTGGAATGACTACACTGAGTTTTTGAGAGTCAATCCGCAATTTCTATCCATACCTTGAGATCCTTTTAAGAATCAGGCTTGGGTTTTGTTGAGACTTTTGATCCAAGTTTGGACTTTAAGACTGACTCCCCCTTGTCAACCCTAACGATAAGCCCTTATTTCATGGACGTTCAAATCTCCTTGCCCAATCCAACAATCCCGTGATATCAATACCGCTGATTCAATAAACACGATGATCGAACGGGAAAATTTAAGGGGATATTATGAAAAAAAAAATTATATTGTTGAGTCTTGTTCTCATTTGTTTGACAACAACTACTTGGGCCGCAGATCTTCAGCCATACATCCATAATTATTTACAGAAAAGATATTTTTCTAACCCTCATGTTAGTATAGATTTTGAGCAAATTACTGGCTTCATTGAAAAGAAAGATTCGGCTGGGACATTAATTGGTTTGTTTATCATGCAAAAGAATGGATCTAGCTATTCCTTGGATATGGGAGGAACAGGTCACCTAACAGCAATAAGCCAAGCTTACCTTTATCCTGCTTTCCTTGCCTTTAAAGAAGCCAGACAAAACCTCTTGGAAACAGCGTCAGGTGACTTAAGTTCAGGCGTAAAACTAGAGAAGGTGCTTAAGTAATACAGAAATACAACTTACATTAAATGGTTAGTCTATATGGCTGATAAAAATGTTTACAAAACTCCAGAATCAGATTTGATTTCATCCGAAATTCCGAGTTCATTCAACTCAGAATCAATATCACCAGCTAAGTTGAGATTTGCAGGATGGTTGTCGGTTTTTTATGCGATAATCAGTATCCCAATTTTTTTATTGTCTATGGGTAGTGAGGCTACTGGGAGTGAGTCATTAAAAGCAGTTGGATTAGCAACTCAAGTGGTGTCAACAATTATTTGGATTTACTTGCTTTTTGCATTTATGAATTTCATGCAAACCAGATTCAATCTTCTGTCTCTTGGTAAATATGTCTATCTTATGGTGGGGCTCCAAATTGTGCTAGTTGGCTGGCTTTTCTTTCATACCCCCAGGTTGGATGCACCTGAAATATCGACTTTAACCATCGCATATTTTTCGTTAATTGTCCCTTATGGAATCGTTGTGGCCCTTTTTGGAAAGAAACTGTTTTCTGTAAAAGTGCCGTATCCCTATTTAAGAGCATTTACCTGGACAATCTTTATTTCCGGCTTATGTATCGCAAGTATAGTACTTATTCTTGTCGCAGCAATAGTTGGTATAGTCTCAGATGTCTTACTGGCTTTGGTATTTTTTAATGGAAGAAAAGAACTATTAAAAGTAAATTCCATTTCAGTCTAAAAAAAATATTCCGTGGCCTACCTAATGACGGGTACCTTATCTATTTAATCAGCCCTATGCTACCAATACGCCTAATTTCAAGACTAATAAAATCGGAAGTGAAAAAAACTACTTCAAATTTTCACTAAAAATTCAGAATGAGGGAGGACATATGAATATTATGAAAACTCTAACTATATTTGCTATTTTGCTAAGTGGATCTATTTTAACCTATGCTGCTTGCCCTGCAAATAATGCAGCAAGTACGGCATACAGTTCGTTGCAGCAGGAATACATGTGCAAGAGGATTGTTTCAATCGCAAATAGTGGGGCGGCGCAGGTAATTGACTTCCAGCAGGTACAGATGGCATTTCACGATATGCATGGATATGCACAAAAACTCTTGTCTCCGCCATCACCTCACCCTGGAAGCAGCAACAATATCTATATCGTATTTAACAATGGCACATGGATGCTTTTTGGTATAGCCGGCTCGGACCCACACCCTTTGGAAGCGTGGGGTCGGTACCGAGAATTTTTGATAAAAAATCCATCGTTTATGCGCTTTTAGTGATGGTGTAACTTTAAATGAAAGAGGAAATATGAATACTAAGAAAACAGTATTAGTACTTTTTGCCCTGGTGATTGGCGTAAGTTCTGCTTATGCCGCTTGTCCGAGTTTAACAGGTCCCTACACTTCTAAACACCATGAGTACCTATGTAAGAGATACCTTACCATTACACATGGTACAGCTAGGCGGAGAATTGATCTTCAACAAGTGCAAATGGTTTTTGATAATACTTATAATTATGCAAAACATGTCCTATCGCCAGCTCCTCCATGGGGTGCTGTTGCTACTGATGTGTATGTAGTGTTCAATAACGGTACTTGGATGGTTTTTGCTGATCCAACTTCTTCGCCAAAGCCATTTGACGCATGGGATGCTTACAGAGACTTTCTAATCGAAAATCCATCGTTTATTGGGATGCGTTAAATAGATGAAACAAAGGTGACATATTGATCTATAAGGATTGGTGTTTCACCTTTCAATTTCCATTATTAAATCAGGTTAAATCAGGTGACAGAATACCTATTATCACGGAATTCCCTTGATCAGCCTCCTGGTATCGTGTTCCTAACGAACGCCTTCTCCATCGGGGTAGACCTGGAAGACCAGCTGCTCATTCTGCCGCAGTTTTAAATAGGTATCCTGTCACCTGATTTACTCTAGCTGCGGCTTTGATGGTCACGGTATGACCATTTTTGAATAACACATCATATCTTGGATCATTTGGTTCTGTGTAGAAAAGAGCCGCAACATTTTTTAAATCAATATGTTGAACAGTCTGTCCACCTATAAAAAAAAGACTTATCTCTTCTCCAAGTATTCTTGCATGTCCGTAGGCACTGCCCAAACACTGGAAACACAAAGAAAAATAAATACAACAGTAGCTACAAGAGTCTTTTTAGTCATGGAATTACCTGTAATTGATACTTCTTAACCATAGAATGTTCAGGGAATTGAAAAAAACTGAGGATTGTCTTTAAGGAAGTCTTTATATGCTGCCCAATGATGAGCAGGAGAAGGAGTTTGCTGTGGCGCCACGACATACGTTCCATTATTGAATATTATCCAAAAATAGTTCTTCCCCCAAGTTCCTTTATCTACCGCTGCCAAGGACTGGCTTACATGGCCATTATCGTCCCAAAGTACGGCTGTAACCTGTTTGAAGTCAATATAATATCCAGAGTTACCATTGCTGATAGCAACATATCTCTTTGAAATATAATCATCCATCAGTGCTCCTTTCGGAGGTGTTGCCCAAACCTTGGAAATTAATAGAAAAACGAATACAACTGTAGCCACAAGAGTTTTTTTAGTCATGAGAGATACCTTTGGAATCGAGTTGGTAATTTGTCAGGTAATTAAGGAATTAAATCAGGTGACAGGATACCTATTATCACGGAATTCCCTTGATCAGCCTCCTGGTATCGTGTTCCTAACGAACGCTTTCTCCATCGGGGTGACCTGGAACACCAGCTGTTCATTCTGCCGCAGTTGTAAATAGGTATCCTGTCACCTGATTTTTGGGCATTGTATGTTTAAGGGATTGCCGAGAATTCCGGATGATCCTTTAAAAATTCTCTATAATAATGCCAAAAATACATTGCTTGGTTATCAGGTGCTGCAGGTCCAGCAAATATTTTAGTTCCATTCTTCAATATCACCCAATAGTATCCACCAGGAAATTGGTATTTTCATTGAAGTGGGAGTATTTAAACATTCCTGAACCGTCATATACAATGGCGGCAACTTCTTTAAAGTCGAGCATAAGGTTATTACCGGTACTACCGTGTGTGAAGACAGCAGTTTTGTATCTGAGACAATGATATTGTTTTTGTAATGGTGTGATAGATGCGCAACTATTGGTGATTGCCAATAAAGGCGTGACTAGAAAAGTCAAAAATCCAATGCTCAATATTGCTGTTCTATACATGATAGTTCCTCTTTTTGTTAGGGTACATTCATAAATTCTGGATTGTTGTGTAAGAAATCTAAATATGCTTCCCATTTCTTTTTAGGAGCATCATCATTTGCTGCTAGTAGTTTTGAGCCATTATTAAAGAATATCCAATAATGATTCAAACAAGATTCATTGCAATATGCAGCACCATGTTGTTTCCAAAGTTGTGAGTGCCCATCTTGGAGAACGGCGGCTACTTGTTTAAAGTCGACGTAATATTTCGCAGCATAATAATTGAATGTTGCGAATCTATGGCAAAGGTACTTCTGTTTTATAGTTAGTCCTGCGACGTTACAGTCCCCGAAAGCAGCGAATACTGTTGGTGAACATAACACTATAAATAGAGTACCTAAAAGGGTTGTTCTAAACATTGTTTCTCTCCTGTTAAAGCATGTTTATAAATTCAGGATGATCTGATAAACACGTATGGAAAGCCGATAATTTTCCTTGAGGGTCGGCATTTGCACCAGTAATAAACATATGACCATTTTTTAGCAGAATAATATAAGCACCTTTCCAAGCCATATCTCCTTTCGATGAATACTTTTCGCTAAAATGTCCATACACATCATGAAAGATTCCAGTTACATCCTTCAGATCAACTCGATAATTGGCCCCGTCATTGTTCATCCAAACAAATCGTTTGCCGTAGTACTCTTGAATAATTGTTTTATTAGTTGTTGAAGCAAAAACACTGATCTGGCCCAAGAGGATGAGTGAACAAGTAAAAATCAAAAGCTTTTTTGATTTCGAACTCCTTTCTATCTCAAATATTCAGGATGGGATTGAAGAAATAGGCGATAAGCACTTAACAAATCTCCAATTTTATCACAATAAGGCTGTTTAGCACCACTTTTTGGGACAAACCATTTTTGATTGTTAGTCCTGTCGCTTACAACGTAAGCAATTTGCTCCATATCCAAAACGAAATATTTATTGGTGCAATCTTCCACTTCCACGAATCTATAACAATGATACTTCTTCGCTGTTGTAGGTTTGCTGTCACAAGGTGATGCCGCGAATAAAGGAAGAATGCTAACAATAAGAGTAATAGCAAACAAGGTAAGTGCTTTTTTCAGCATTATATTTCCTGTTTTTTAAGGTACATTTAAAAATTCTGGATGGTCTCTCAGAAAAGCTTTGTAAGCATTCCATTTTGCCTCTGCATTGCAAGCCGGTGCAGCTGTATTACAAAGAATGTGTGTTCCATTTTTTAATATTACCCACCATTGCCCAACATAATCACTTGGGTAACCGTGTGATCTAGCAAAAGTACTATGGTTATCTTTAAGCACAGAGGCGACATCATTAAGATCAATATGAAAAAAAGCAGTGGAATGAGTAATCGTCACATATCTGGCATCTACATACTGCTGCTTTAAGGTATCTGTTGATAAAGCAGATAATGGGAATAAGACAGAAGCTGCTATGACTGTTAAGATTAATTTTGTTTTCATTTGAAACTCCTTTAAGGCATTGTGTGAAATTGGGGATTAGCTTTAATGAATTTCAGATATTCTACCCAAGCATAAAAAGCAGTACTGAAAGAGTACGAGTTATCCAAAATACTTTGCCCTGTCGACGAGTACGGAATGCTTTCACTTCCGCCACTTTTAAGGTGCACGGTATGAGCTGAGCCATCTCCTACCATATAATCAACAAATTTGAGATCTATGCTCCATGTTTTCGTTGGATTTCCAACATAAACAAATCTTTTCTTCATATACTCATCCATCTTGGCACCGCCAGGAGGAGAAGCCCAAGCATTGGAAAAAAGGAAAAGACTGAGTATCGTTGCTAGAAAAAATTTGGTTTTCATGGAAATACTAATTTATGGTATTGTCAGAAATTGAGGGTTGGCAGCTACAATTTTTATATATTTCAACCACGCATCACCAACTGAAGGAAAAGTCGGTCCACCATCAATTTGGCTTACTCCAGGAGTGTTGGCTGGAATAGTATAAGAATTACCATTGCTGAATTGAATTATTTCAGAAAGGGTAGATCCCCCTTTGTAGTTATAAGATATTACATGCCTGAAATCGACTGTCCAATTTTCACCTGGTACGTAAAAATGCACAAATCGGTGTTTCATATAGTTCTGCAAATCAGCATTGTTTGGGGGTATCGCACAAACATTGGAAACAAGAAGAAAAACAAATACAACAGCAGCTACAAGAGTCTTTTTAGTCATGAGAATTGCCTTTGGAATTTAGTTGATGGTCTGTTAGATGATTAGGGAATCGAAAGGAATTGAGGGTTTGCTTTTAGACAATCTTTATAAGTTTGCCATGCAGTTTTAGATTCAGGAGTTGGACCCAGTATCACCCATGTCCCATTTTTAAAGAATACCCAATAATGACCTTTACCCCATGTCCCAGGACTGGTTGGGGCATGCTTCAAACTTATATACCCGTTTCCATCAAACAAAACAGCCTGAACTTCTTTGAAATCAATATCGTGAGAATCAGCTAGATAAGTTAATGTCACATATCGAGCTGCAAAGTATTCTGCCAGCTTAGGATGGTCAACAGGAATTGTTGCAAAACAAGTTACAGATACAATCATTAAAGATGAGAATATGATGAGTGCTTTTTTCATGGAGAGTATTATTCAGTTGTTTGAATTGATAAATGAAAACATTAGTTCAACAAAACTTACTTAGAAAGAAACTCTGGGTAGAGTTTCAAAAAACTATAATAAGAATCCAGAAATCCATGATATCAGAGAAATGGTCCGGCCCGACCCCGAAGCGGCTAATGATCGGGATTGACATTTTATGGGTAAAGGGCAGCCCTAGGCCCGACCCCGATCTCCTGTGATTCGCACGGTTAAGGCACATGTAAAAATTCTGGGTGTTCTTTAAGAAAATTATGATATTCATGCATTTTAATCCAAACAGCGTTCGTGCTATCTGTCATGACAATGATGGCACCTGTATTCAGATAGATTTTCCAAGATGAGCAATAGGTATTTGTACGCCCATGATATTTGGCAGTTTCACAATTGGAATCTAAATTTACTGTGACTACTGATTTAAAATCGAGAATGTAATTGTTGCTTGTGGTTGGATTTATTGAAACAAACCTTTTGTTTAAGTATTCAGTCATTAAAGCTTTATCAGAGGTCAATGCAGAAGCAGGTGAAACAACAAGGAAATAACAGTAGAAAATAATGCAAATGGTTTTTTTAACCATGATAGTTGTCCTTAAATGAATTATTATTAATTTTGAATGCGGAAACAGGAAACAAGGAAACAGAGGAACAGGGTCGGTCGGGCCGGGTTAACCTTCTGTTTACACATGATTTCTACTCCAAAAATAGCGGTTTTGAGGTCCTATATCCTCTTTTTGGGTTGTAAAAACAGCATTATAGGGTGCTGATGGTTCTCTGAGTTGAAAATTCTCACTTTCTTTAATCAATTTACGTCCTTTGGCCAGTGCTCCAAATTTATGGGAAATCGATTCAATAAATCCCTTACTACCTGCAGCGATGCTTTCAGTCCATTCTGGCTGTCTGCTGTTTGCCCCTTGGTACAGTTCATCCTCGACCAACTCCCGATGAGTTTTCCGAAAAGACTCATTGCTCTTAAAGCTAGCTATGAAATCAGGTGACAAGATACCTATTATCACCGAATTCCCTTGATCAGCCGCCTGGTATCGTGTTCCTGACGAAGGCCTTCTCCATCCAGATAGACCTGGACGACCAGCTGCTCATTCTGCCGCAGTTGTAAATAGGTATCTTGTCACCTGATTTACACCCTAGGCACGACCCCGACCCACCTCGATCCGACCGACCCGTTGCTATCTTTTATTATATTTATACTTAAACTCAGCAACTGTTTTTTTGATGAATTTTACTTCTTTACTTGAGAATTCATTTTTAATAGAAGCGAAACTTATTATTGAAGATTCCATTTTTTCGTAAAGAGGGAATAGGTCATCTGCTGCAAAGTGTTTGTTTAACACTAAAATACGCTCCACTTTGTTAAACTCTAATACTGATTTTCCCACTTTTCTTGAAAGTTTTTTTAATCCTACGTCGCTTTTGGAATCATCAACATATTCATGATGCATCAAAATTGATTTCTGATTGTTAAAATCGCTTTTGGAAAATTGTGTTTTTGCACTAAAGGCTTCTCCCTCTTTATAGTTTGTTGGATAAATTATCCATGGTTGTTTATCAACATCAACAATCTCTTTGTTTAGCTGAAATTTACTTTGCGTAACATTGTAAAATCTTTCATTCCAGAAGGCTGCGACGGATTTTTTAATGTTGCTGCTAGAAAATAATTCAAGATTAAACTTATCATCGTGAAATTCCTCATAGTTTTTTTCGACTGCAGAAGTATTTTCAATTTTTATAATTCTACCAGAATTATCAATGGTAATTGGGTAATTAAAACTAAAGAGTTCATTCCAAAAATCGTACACAGGTTGTTTCTTATTGTTTAGCCACGTTTGGTGCGGAGCTTCATTCAGTGTCAAAACAGTCTTGTTGTTTTTTAAATCTGAACTAATATTATACTCCACACTCTTTATTATTTTTTTTATGTCAGGTTTGGATTTAACAATCTTGTTATTATTTTTGTATGTAGAAAAAACCTCTTCATATATATTTACTTCAATTTTAATGTTTTTGTATTTTAAAAAGTCATACTTAATTTGAATATTTTTGGCACTAGCTGTATAGCTAGTAATACTCAAAAACATAATCAGATAGACTAAAAGTTTTACAGGCATCTTAGTGCTCCTAATATTGTTCATGACATCTACCGCATCTTTTTTCGTTTAACCCCGGTGTCCGTCCTCTCTCATGTGACATACTAGATTCAACTCCAATTCCCAAAGCTCCAAATCCGTCAACACCATTTGCAAAACTTCTTCCCAGGTTAAGAGCATCGTCAAGCATATCATTAACTGCATCTACTTCTCGCGCTTCTTCGCATTCCTTTAAAGTGGTACTATAATCATTAACAGGAATAGAAGGTCTCTTTGGGCCCATTCCATTGAGTTTGTTTTGCTCATCAGGGGTTAACTTCGGAGGATTTGTCTGCGAAGGCTGACTTGTTTCTGGTTGGGTTTCCGGTTCTAGTTGAGTGTTTGTATTGTTATTTGTGTTGCCTCTATCTTTATCATCTCTGTCACGTCCCTGGCTTTCATTTTCTTTGCGCTGATTCTCTGAGCCAGATTCGGCAGCGTGCCTGTCGCGTGATTCTTTTGAATCCTTATAATCCTGAGTTCCTTCATCTGGTTCATGACCAGTAGGATCAGTGTACTTGATCGGATTGTTTATCACATACGCATAGCGATTAAATGCTTGGGCGTTTGTTGGATCAGGAACAATTGTATCTGCTGTTAAAAACCGTCCAATCTTTGGGTCATAAAACCTGGAGTTATAATACATTAAACCAGATTCCTCATCCAGTTCCTGGGAGGTAAACTTATGAGTAATAACATTATCTCCATCAGAACGATGATCGACAAGTTCTCCAAAGGGGTTGTAGGAAAATCGGCTGACCTCGCTTCCGGTTTCATTGGTGACAACGGTGGAAGATCCCAGATGATCGGTATGGTAGTAATAGGTTCCTATGGGGATACCGTCGGCTGTGGAACCATCAATGCTCATGGTTCCAAATCCGCCCGGTATCTCAATGATCTCTCCGGAATCACTGTAATAACTATATCCACCGGACGATGATTTACTGGATGAATCTCCTACGGGTTGGCAGCTTGCCAGGAAAAATACCAGGACCATTGGCAAAGCTGATAGGCGTTGCCAGGTACTAACAGTCGAATCTCTTTGTTCTTCCCGTCTGCGCCAGGTTAGCCAGACCAAAACCAGGAAAATCAGGATAAATGCCACTTGGATTGCATTTCGAACATATTTTCCGGAGCTAGGATGGCTTGAAAAGGCCATGAAGTAAAGATAGGTTTTATCGACTAGTCCATCCAGACTGTCTGCCGAAATC
>JANQGZ010000118.1:0-161701 GCA_028282825.1 SAR324 cluster bacterium | reverse complement strand
CCGTTTCTCGGGGTTTCCAAAAAAATGGACACTGCCATCGGTATGTCGGCAGCCGTTGTTTTTGTGCTCACACTGGCCGGGGTGATTACCTGGGTACTTAACTGGTATTTGTTGGAATGGCTGGAAATAACTTTTATTCGAACGCTGGCATTTATTCTTATAATAGCCACCCTGGTGCAGTTTGTAGAACTGTTTTTGCGAAAGGCAATTCCGGTACTTTACAAGTCGTTGGGCATTTTTCTGCCCTTGATCACAACCAATTGTGCGGTGCTGGGTTCAGCGATAATCAATATTCAGGAAGAATTTGATTTGCTGGAGACCATTGTGTTTTCCGTGGCTTCCGCTTTCGGATTCGGGTTAGCCCTAATTCTTTTTGCCGGAATCAGGGAACGATTTGAAATCACTCGTATTCCCAAACCACTGGAAGGAACAGGTATTGGTTTGGTCACAGCCGGACTAATGGCACTGTGTTTCTTTGCGTTCAAAGGAATGGTTTAAACTAATTTCATGCTCGTGCCCGTGAATGAGTTCTATTCTTTCATGGGGAGAAAACTGAAAACCCGACAGCTGACGTGAGTATCAGCGAGCAACCTCATGTTTGCTTAAAAGATTCCCTTTCGGGAAATTAAATCCAAACCGGAATTAGATGATACGGTTTTTTGATCACAAGGTATCAAGAGGGAAAGGATGTTAGTACCTTCAATTGTCATGCTGGGTGTGGGACTCAGCGCTTCGGTTGTCCTGGCGGTCGCGGCAAAGGTGTTTCATGTGGAAGTGGATCCAAGAATTACAGATGTTGAAGATGCCCTTCCGGGAGCAAATTGCGGTGGATGCGGATATACAGGTTGTACAGCCTGTGCTGAAGCAATTGTGGAAGGTAAAGCGCCGGTTAATGCTTGTATCGCAGGTGGAGATACTACTACTGCTGCAGTGGCGAAAGTAATGGGTGGAGAAATTGGCTTTCAGGAACCAAAAGTCGCAACACATTATTGTGAAGGCGGCTATCGGGCTGTTCCAAAGTATCATTACGAAGGCATCAACGATTGTCGAGCCATGTTTGCCCTGCACGGGGGGGATCTGGTCTGCAAAGTCGGCTGCTTGAGTCTTGGTACGTGCGTAGCTAGCTGTCCGTTTGATGCCCTGGAGATGGGAGAGGAAGGTGTACCTGAAGTCATTCCGGATCGTTGCGTGGGATGTGGTAATTGTGAGCGTGTTTGTCCTACAGGTGTCATCAACGTATACAATATGACGGATAGGCTCTTTCATTTTAACAAAGAAGATGAATGCCTGCCACCTTGCAAACAATTATGTCCGGCCCAAATCGATATTCCAGGCTATGTGCAATTGGCCAAAGAAGGCGATTTTGCCGGTGCCATTGCCCTGATCAAGGAGCGAAATCCTCTGCCGTTGATTTGCGGTCGCGTTTGCCCGGCTCCCTGTGAAGTGGGTTGCCGAAGAGTCGCAATTGAAGACGAACCGGTGCATCACAATTACATCAAGCGCTTTGTGGCCGATTGGGAAATGAATCTTCCCGAACCACTCAAACCAATGATCCTGCCTGATACGGGAAAGAAGGTTGCCATCGTTGGAGGAGGGCCTTGTGGTCTCTCCGCAGCTTACTATCTCCGTAGAATGGGACATGATATCACCATCTACGATTCCAAACCGGAACTGGGTGGTATGCTTCGCTATGGAATCCCAGAATACAGACTTCCCAAGAAAGTATTGAATTTTGAGATCAAGCAGATACTGGATATGGGAGTTAAGGAAGAGTGCAATAAATCCCTGGGGACAGATATAACTATTCAAGGCATGGAAGATGAATTCGATGCTATCCTCATGGCCATGGGAGCCTGGGATAATACTTCTTTGCGCTGTGAAGGCGAAGAGCTGGAAGGTGTCTGGAAGGGAACCGAATTTCTGCAAAAAAGAGAACTGGGGATTGATGTTGATCTTAAGGGAAAACGAGTGGTGGTGGTTGGTGGTGGTAATACTGCCATGGATGCCTGCCGAAGTTCTTTAAGGCAAGGAGCTAGCGAAGTCACCCTGTTATACCGAAGAACCAGAAACGAAATGCCGGCCAACGAGGTGGAAATTGTGGCTTCCGAGCATGAAGGTATCAAATATGAACTGCTTGCTGCACCGACTCGCCTGATAGGAGATGAAAACGGTGTTCTCAAGCAAATCGAGTACCTGCGCATGGAACTTGGTGAGCCGGATGCTTCCGGTAGAAGACGGCCTGTTCCGATTGAAGGTTCGGAAGTAACAATTGATGTGGATGTAGTGATTTCTGCCATTGGTCAGCGACCATTAACTGACTGGTATACCGATGATCTGAAAGAACGAGGTATGAAACTGACCCGTTGGGACACCATTGAGGCGGATGAGGAAACTTTACAATCCGATATCCCCCACGTATTCACCGGAGGAGACTTGTGGAGTGGTCCCGCACTATTGATTGACGCCGTAGGAACTGGTCGCAGGGCCGCCCGGTCCATTCACCGATTCCTGAACGGACAGGATCTTACTCATCCTTACGGTACATACAAAGCTCCGCAACGAGTTCCTGAATCAGGAGATGTTCCACTGGATGGCGTGGCGAGAAAGCCAAAGGTTGAACAGCCTGAACTTCCCGTTAAAGAGAGAATCAAAACATTTGATGAAGTTGATTTAACAGTTACGCCCGAATTGATGCAGGCGGAAGCAGATCGGTGCATGCGTTGCGGTACGCTGTGTTATTTCTCTGACAACCAGAAAGACAAGTTTTATTCTGAAAAGAGTATGACTGAAAAGGTGGAAGAGTTACTGGTGGTTTCTCCTGAATAACGCTTGTTGGGAAGTTATTCAGTTAAAAAACTAAACTCGGGAGGTGTAAGTGGGATACACCTTCCTTCTGTCAAGCATTCAACAAAGGAACGGAATTGAAAGGTAGAATAGTCGATATCAAAAAGCTGTTGGGAATTGCTCTGCTACTGGTTTTGCTGGGTGGTGTGGCAATGATGGTGCCTCCCGAACGGGAACCGGATAATGTTTTAGAGAATCGATTCGGTGATGTTTCCTGGAATCATGAATTGCATGCCCGTATGAAAGAAATTTCAAACTGCAATGTTTGCCATCATACGGAAAAGCAAGGTGCAATGGATTTAAAACCTTGCAGTGAATGTCATACTCCTCTTACTAACGTTGAAAGCTTGATCACTCCGGAGTTGTTTGCTGAAGTGACGCCTGTGATTTATGAAGGAGAAAATGGACCTCCACCGATGACGGCTCTTCATGCAAGCTGCATGGGATGTCACAAGGCCATGAATCAGGGCCCGGTCATTTGTCGGGATTGTCATCAACAAACATTCACCGGTCCGCATGGTATGGTAGTGTGGGATCATACTCTCCATTCCAGAAAACTGGAAATGGATAAAGACCAGGAATTTGATGACGATTGTGTAACTTGTCACCACAAGGACTTTGAAGCAAAAACGGAAGCTGATTACCGAGCGTGCGGTACTTGTCACAAACCGGTTATAGCCAAGGGATTGGAGATTGCTACAGGATTTAAGGATCATGCCGACTATAAACACGGTCAATGTGTGGAATGCCATGTGGAATTTAATCCTGAAGAAGACAACGTTGGCTGTACTGAATGTCACAAAGGGATGGAGGTCGATTTTGACGTGACCAATCCAAGTCTGGAACAAGCTGTTCATCAACGCTGTGCCACCTGCCACAATTCGGAAGAATCCAAGCTGAACCTGGCATCTCCGGGAATTTGCACGGATTGCCATAAACCTGATCCTTCGAGAATACAGATCCCCAACTTTGGTACTGTAGCCTGGGATCATAGGAGACATGGAGAATTTGGTACGGTTGAATGTCAGACCTGTCATCATACGGAGGCTCCCGGTGCACCTATGGTTGCATGTAGCAGTTGTCATGGCAAAGATCCGGATGTGGAATTGGATCTGAAGGCTTCCTTGGATCAAACCTGCCTGGAATGTCATACCAAGGAGAAAGTTGGTTTGACGTCCCTGGCCAGTATGCTTGTAAACGATGTAACAGGTGGGTATTACAAATATGAAGGACCGGATGGCGCCTTCTGGTGGGATCATAAATTCCATGCCGTGGACACATCGTTATCCTGCAGAAATTGTCATCACAATACACTCATTAAGGACGGGCTTTATGTAACAGCCGAAAAAGGCGGCAAAGCCTGGACAGGAACGGCAGGCCATATTCAAAACTGCAGTAAATGCCATGGACCGGAAGGTCCCGTCGCTGGAAGCGTTGCTCAAGGTACTGATGCCAAATCCAGGGATGAAATCTATCAAACCATTTGTACCAATTGTCATCAGAAACTCGAAATAGGACCTCAAGCCTGGGAAGAGTATTTTAAACTGTAAAAGAGGGAAAACCGCAATATGAGCAGTACACAAACAAGCGATTCATCAAAAATAAAGGGCATGCTGACTGATGTTACCAAATGCATCGGTTGTGAGAGATGTGTTGAGGGTTGCGTTAAGAAAAACAAACTGCCTCGCGATTTCCTGTCTTATTTCAAGGCCAAAGACGGTTTGTCCGGAAATCGCTTTACTTCCATTGTAAAAACCAAAAATGAGGAAACCGGAAAATGGCATATGGTGCGAAAACTTTGTTTGCATTGCCTGGATCCTTCTTGCTCTGCAGCGTGCCTGGTCGGAGCCTTTACTAAAAGTCCTGACGGAGCGGTTGAATATGACGCAGGTATGTGCATTGGTTGCCGCTATTGCATGCTGGCTTGCCCTTTCTCTATTCCTCGCTATGAATATGACAAACCTTTGCCTTACATTCGCAAGTGCAAAATGAATCATGAATGCCGGGTAGCTGGCGGAAAACCCGCATGTGTGTCGGCTTGCCCTACGGGAGCAACCATTTTTGATACCAGGGAAAATCTTTTAAAGATCGCTAAAAAAAGGCTCAAGGAAAATCCTGGAAAATATGTCAACCATATTTACGGGGAGCATGAATTTGGGGGAACTTCCGTAATGTATCTCTCCGACATTCCCATAGGAGACGTTCTGAATATCCCGACAAAAGATCAATTTGAAAAAATGAGATTGCCTCAATTGACGAAAAAGTCAGTGCCAGCTTTGGTGGAACCCTGGATTTGGGTGACACCGGTGCAGTTCGTTGCTGTTTCAGCCGGATTATCAGGTATCTGGTTGTATCGCAGAAAAAAACTACTGGCCCGGGAAAAAGAAGCGGCTGACAAGTCAAGTGGAAAGGAGGAGAAAGATGGTAAATAGTAGACCGATCCTTGATCGAATTAAAGATGCGTTGTGGGTAATCCTGATTGCCGGAATGGTGGTTGGAGTAGGGCGCTTCGTTAATGGGTTGGGCGCAGCTACCAATATGACAGACTTGTTACCATGGGGCTTTTGGAAGGTTTTCAACATGGTTGCAGGAGCTGCCTTGGCAACCAGCGGTTTTGTTGTGGCCGCAATTATCTATATTTTCCAAATGGATAAGTATAGAAAAGTAGCCCGCTTTTCAATCGTGATAGGCTTTTTAGGATACGGTTCAAGTCTGTTTGCGCTGTTGTTTGATATTGGCCTGCCCCATCGCGGGTGGCATCCTTTCTTCATGTGGAATCCTCACTCATTTTTATTTGAAGTATTCTGGTGTGTTTCCGTTTACTGGAGCGTCACAGCTTTTGAATTGTTTCCGCTTATCACTGAACGATTTCCTTTCCCCAAGCTGACCCATTTTATTCATGAGATCATGCTGCCGGTGGTGATTTTGGGGATAACGCTTTCGACCATGCATCATAGTTCTTTAGGGTCGCTGTTTTTAGCCTCTCCCACCAGATTGCATCCGCTCTGGTATAGTCTATGGATACCCCCCGAGTTTTTTATTTCGGCCATGGGTGCCGGGCTTTCAGTGATAGTACTGCTGATGATCATTTTTTCCTGGCTGTATCGTCAGGAAATTAATATGTCGATACTAACAGGGTTGATTAAAGGTTCAGCCGGATTGCTCTTATTGTACTTGATTGTAAAAATCGCCGACTTTACTATCAATGGAAAGTGGGGATTTGTCTTCGGTGCCGATGTAACCTGGGAATCTTATCTTTTCCATGTGGAAATCCTGCTACAGGTAATCATCCCGCTGGCAATTTATTTTACCCCGGCTTTGCGAAACAAAATCTGGGGATTGATGATTGGAACCAGTTCCGCACTGGTCGGGATCGTCATGCATCGTTTAAACACAGGCATCATCGGGTATTATCGTAGTGCAGGTGAAATCTATGTTCCGAATGTCGGTGAGTTCCTGCTGGGATTCGGCATTCTTGCCGGAGCCGGGTTGTTGTTCTTTTTCTTTGTCGAGCGGTTTTATATCTTCAAAGAACCGGCCGGACACGGACACGAAGACGGAGAACCCTTAAAGTTATGGTCCAAGGAAGAAGCGGTACCTTATTTCTTTGGAGCCAGATTTAAAAAAGTTATTGCTACATTAGTCATTGTGGTGCCGGGAACCTGGTTTCTGTTTCAAAACCAGGCAACAGGACCTTATAAGTCAATTGCTCAACCGGTAAGTGCTGCTGTGATCGGAATTGATGCCGTCAGAGACAAGCTCTTGATTGATGGCAATGTAAATGGTGATGGCGTTGAATTTAATCATACCCTTCATAAAACAACCATTGCCAAAGAATATGGGCTCAGTGCAGAAGCTACCTGCGAGAAATGTCATCATTTGAATCTACCCAAAGATAATGCTTCCAACTGCAGGCTTTGTCATAACGATATGGAAGCTTCCACACCTATGTTCAGCCTCGTTAATCATGAGGAAAGATTTGAAACAGCAGCAGATCTGGAAGCGTTCCGGGAACTGAATCTTTCCAGCAGGAAGCAAAATTTTGCTGCTTGTTTTGACTGCCATGAAAATAATATGAAAGGTTTGGCTAGTTACAAAGCAAAAGGATTTGATCATAATGCTCCGGGTTATCAACATGCCATGCATGGGAATTGTCTGACTTGCCACCGTCAGCGTGGCGAAACCACAAAGGCAGATCCTGTTGGTGAGGGAAATTGCCTGTTCTGTCACAAATTACCAATTGCTGTAGAATCTACTGCAATAGCTTCACAATAAACAATTAATAAAAACCGGCAGCAAAATGTTGCTGGTTTTTCTCCTCTGTCTATTGCCCTACCTGAAATATTTATCGTAAACACCAAATTCAAATCACGTAAATCTTCCCCCGAAATAGCGAGTTGGACGAGACGCGCTGCCTGCCGTTAAAACCGTTACTGTCCAATCCCTTTGCCTTCGAGACCATTTCTGAAGCTAAAATAGGACGGCAGGAGCGGTATTTGAATGAAACATCACCGGATGTTGCAAATCAGATTGGTATCCGATACCTATAATTATCAATAATTTGTATTGAAAGAAAGGATCAATAGGCATTAACATCAATTTGAAACCACAACGATTGTGACAGCAATTCTAATTTTACAGGTAATTAGATATGTATCCTGAAAAGCCGTTTCCGGCCAGTTATTGGCTCAAACCCGATCAAATCGCAGCTGGTGAGTTGCCAACTTCAACAATCCAAATGGAGGCATCCGGGATAATCGAATCTTTGCTCAATGCCGGAATAGAAACCTACATTAACCTGCTGGAAAGCGATGAATTTGAGAAACGTACTTTTGCTCATAGCAATTACCCTGATTATTCCAATGAATTAAAAGATGCGGGTGAGAGAAAAGGATTGAATGTTGAGTGTATCCGTTTTCCGATTGTGGATTTTGGTATTCCTTCAAAACCGGAAATGATTGATATACTAAACTGCATTGACATGAATCTGGAAAATCAAAGGAGGGTCTACTTTCATTGTTATGCAGGACTTGGCAGAACAGGGACGGTAGCCGGATGTTGGTTGGTCCGGCATGGTATGGAAGGTGGTGAGGCGTTGCAAGAACTTTACAACATCAGACATGCCCAAGGTACCACAGCTTACGGGATATCACCCCAAAATGATCTTCAAATAAATTTCGTCAGGAACTGGAAGCAGGGGCAATAACTCGATTAAGATTGATCCAAAATGTTATCGACTGCTTCCAACTGATCCTCGCTAAATACACGAATCCCGTTCTGTTCCAATAAGCGAGCAGTGACACCCTTTCCCTCTTTCAACTTGCCGGAAAAGTCTCCTGTGTAAATCATGTTACTGCCACAGGAAGGGCTGCGTTCCTTTAGAATTGCAATTGAGATGTTGTTTTTTTTTGCCAGCTCAAGTGCGGCGTATGCCCCTTTAATAAAATAGTCAGTTACATCTTTGTTATTGGTGTCTAAAGCAATGCTTTTGCCGAGTAATACATCTGCCCCATCCCCTTGTTGAATTTCGACAGGGTTTCTGGGAACCGGCAGACCGCCGGCCATTTCCGGACAAACAACTACAAGTCTTTCCTCATCCTGCCACTTTTCTAAAAGTGTCGATTGGATCAAATTGTCTCCGCCGTTGTATTTCACTTGCTCGCCCAGCAGACAGGAACTGATAAGGATTTTTTGCATCATCTTACGGTGGTTTTAAAATGTATGAAAAGAATACCTTTGCTAATAAATTGTTTTATTGCCTGTCCACTCATCTTTTAAAAGCGCCCAGCGTTCATGGTCTTTCCAGCGCCCATTTACTTTGAGGTAACGTCTCGAATAACCTTCTCGACTGAATCCATGGCGCATGATAAAACTTTTCGATGCTGTGTTTTGAGGTTGAATATTGGCTTCAAGCCGGTGCAGGTTTAAGGTATAAAACGCTCGCTCGATGATCAGCTGCAACCCCTCAGACAAGTATCCCTTGCGGGCATATGGTAAAAACGAATAAAAACCCAAATACCCACTTTGCAGAGCGCCTCTTGCGATGTCGTTAATATTGATAACCCCCACAATAGCACCTGTTTCGTTGGAACATACCAGGTGACCTTCACTACCTCGTTCAAATCGCAGCAAATAGGCGGTAAAAAAAGAGTTATTCGTTTTATTCACAATCCATGGATAATGGAATTTTCGACTCCGAGCCACATTGTGCATAAATTCTTTTTCATCAGAAAAACCAGGTTTGCGGATGAAAACGCGCTCTCCAACTGCCAGGGCTCTCTCGTCAATGATCGATCCGGTTCCCATTTTTAAAATGGCTTTATATCGTTCAGCTTATTGATAATTACTTGATCTACGAATTCATATTCACAAGTGTTAAACAGAGTACAGTTTTGAATTAACAAGGGCTCCTTGAATCAATAGCTATAAAGCACAAACAACAGTACTTGAAATGTCAATTTGATAATACTGATTACAAGATAAATCAAAAAATCAGATCCACCAACCTTAAAATATCAGACATTTTATAGCTTTTTAAAGCTTTCATAGCAGGCAGCTTATCCTGTATGCAAAAGCCGTTGGGGCCAGCTTTCGCGGGAAGAGAAAGTTGGCAAAACAATTTACCTGATCAGGAATTTACCGATTGGTGAAAGAAAGACACATAAAACTTGTTATTTGGATTTGTGAAAATGAAAATGTCATCATATAGGAAACGGTGTGGAATGGGATTTTACAAAATCTTTTCAGACTCTCCCCAAATGTTGTATACTATTGTAAACAGTAATCAATACCATTATCGGTAAATGATTGGTCATAACTTTTAAGCAGAAGTAAACGGAAACCATTGTAGAAAAGACCTATGAATAGTTCTGAAAATCCTCCGGTTTGGGAAATAACCGAACCTTCCAGGGAATTCAAAGTAGAGCGATGTCACGACCTCAGTATCATTGATAGTAAAATTGCCAAATTGGAGGAGCTGATTGCCGGGCTTTCAAACAACCCATCACCTAAAATTGTCGGCGGAGGTACTGCAATTTTAAATGTAGATACCGGCGGTGTTAGGAAGAAATATGAAACCATGCTGATAGCCGAAGAAAGAAAAAGGAAGGAGACAATACAAAACGAAAACAAACTAAATAACGATTACCAGGGGTTTGAGGAAAGGCTTGCTTTTATCGAAAAGGCTAAAGCAATCGTTCAGGAAGATACCTACATCATGGAAGAAATTCTTAGCCACAATTCCGGAGAAATAATTATTGACTACTACAATTGTGAACCGGAAAGGGATTCATTGGAGCAGATCGTCGCTCATATTTCCGAACAAATAGAAACTCCCCTTGAAATTGTTGAAGGCAATAAATATCTTACCTACCACGTTAAAGCCGAATCGGGAAAAGATCTGTTTCTAATCTATTCGGAAGAGGTTGGCTTTAAAATTCTGAAGGACGATTTTAGCAAGGAACAGGCGGAAGAATTGAATCAGGAAGCCTCAAGCGTGCCTGCCGAGGTTCCGCTTGCGGAGGAAAAAGACAAAAAGCCGGTTGATGCGAGTCTCGACTATAAGGTTGATAAAATTGTCTATCAATTGATCTTTGATGCCACATTGATCGCATTTCCAAATCAAAAAGAGTGGGACAATGTTAATTTTTATCAGACCTATTCGATGCTGAAAACTTCTGAAAACATTAAAGAAAAGTTATCAAAACTATTTGAAAGACTGAGTATTTCCGGTAGTAAGGATAGTCGGACCATGATGGCGTCCAACATTGAACATCAAGTTGTCACTGTGTTTAACCAGTTGGTTAAAAAAGCCAGTATTAGCGCTGAGTTGAAAAAGTTGGAACACTGGCTCAACGATGATAAAACCCTGGACAAAAAATCCATGAGCGGAACAGCCATAGCCACCCACAATGCGACAGCTTACGATGCACGTAAATCAATTGAGGACAAGGAAGAGCCCTATCGCCTCTTTAGCATGATTGTTGGTTACCATCACTATTTTGACTCTAATTTTCCTTACGTTGTAGATGCCTTGAAAGACAAGGGAGATCCGCTTCCCCAGCAAAGAAAAAAGGACACCCCATATTATGTCAAACCCTGTCCCCCTGTTCCTCTTTTCAAAGAACTTACCTCCTGGAGGAACGAAACCCTGCGATCGATGCTGCTCACCTTGCGAGATATGAAACTGCGAGGGGCTAAAAATGCAGAAAAAGGAAGGATTGTAAAAGATATCCAGACACTTGCTGCTGAGATGGAGATGGAAGCCGTTAATATTGAGAAATTTAATGGTGACAAACTACTTGGCAAAGACCACTTTGAAGACACCATCATCGCATTCGATAACAGAATTAAAATGTTATCACAACAATGACTTAACCTAATATTTTCTGCTTAGGCAGGACGCTGACTCATCCTATAGTTGCAATATCCATAATCTGTCATTATTTCTGGATTTTCCGCAATCCTGGCGATATGATCCAATATCAAAAAATACGATAGTTTCTGAGGCAAAAAAGATCGAACTTTGCATGAGGGCTAATACTTCCTTAACAAATCCGGGTTAGGATGTTTTTATCAGATTTTTGGCGAGGGGTGGATTATGGTAGCTCCTGACTTCTGACCCCATTTTCAGACAACCCCGGACATCAAAAAAAAATGGAACCAAAACAAACCTTTCAGTTATCAAATGATTTTTCTTATACCCAGTTACCGGTGTTAAAGAAAAAAGTGTTTCGTTTGGGCATTGCTGGCAACTATGGCTTGGAATCGGACAGCATTCGCTGGGCGGCGGAACATGGGGCCAACTATTGGCTATGGGGAGCCTCGTTTAAAAAGGTGACGGAAGGAATCGGTGAGGTGATCAAGCAAAACAGGGAGAAACATGTCGTTGCGCTGCTGGGTTGGGGCTATTACGGAGGTCAGATTCGAAAGGGTGTGGAGAATGCCTTGCGCAAGCTGAAAACGGAATACATCGATGTGTATAAACTTGGCTGGCTGAGTAAAACATCATTTTATAACTCAAACACAGTCAAAACCCTGTTGCAGCTGAAAAGGGAAGGCAAGATTCGAGCTATTGGAACCAGTATTCACAACCGCAAGAAAGCCGGAAAGCTGGCCCTTGATTCAGAGATCGATTTGTTTATGATTCGTTACAACGCAAAACATCCGGGGGCTGAACAGGATATTTTCCCCCATTTGGAAAAACGGAATCCGGGCATCGTTGCCTATACAGCTCTTGCCTGGACACAACTCACAAAGCAATTGAAAAAAGTGGAAATTGATCCCTGGCCTGGCGAAGAAAAGAGCGTACCTCCACTGACTCCCGCTCTGTGCTATCGATTTGTACTGTCCAATCCTCATGTACATGTCGTATTGACCGGTCCCAGAAACCAGGAGCAGCTGAGTCAGAATTTCAAAATGATGGAACAGGGAAACCTGAATGAGGAAGAACTAACCTGGGTCCGTAACTACGGCCAATTGGTTAGAACCAAAAAAAGGATGGATTATATCTAATCCTCAAAGCAGTAGATTCAATTGGACCATCCGGTTGCAACCAAACATTATCAAGACGTTACATCGATCACAAGGATTTAGCAGCTTCCTCCAGCTTTATAACTAACTGATCAATATCAATGGGCTTCATCAGGTAATCAAAGGCACCCAGCCGCATGCCTTCTATTCCTTCCCGGGTTGAACCGTGCCCGGTAAGAATCAACACTTTGATTCTCTTGTTTATCGCTTTTATCTGTTTGAGTACTTCCAGACCGTCCAGCCCCGGCATTTTTAAATCCAACAAGACAATATCAGGAGAGTCGGACTCAATGATTTGCAAGGCTTCATTGCCATCAGTTGCAATTGACGTTTGAATTTTTCTCAGGTTTAGTCTCTCTCCCAGCGTAGAGACAAATTCTTCTTCATCATCCACCAGCAGTACTCTTTTCTCCATTGCTAACTCCTGTTTGTTGTTGATGAATTTTTAGAAAAACGGTGAAAGTTGTTCCTTCGTCCACTTCACTGTCTACTTTGATATCTCCTCCAAGTTTTTTAACGATGCCATAGGTAATTGACAAACCTAATCCGGTGCCACTGCCTTTTTTTGTACTGAAAAATGGTTCAAAAATATGGGACAGGGTCTCTGCGGGCATGCCGCACCCGTTGTCTTTGATAGCAACTGATATACGTTCGCTGTCTACCTGCTGTGAGGTAATGGATATCGTCCCTCCATCAGGAACTGCTGCAAACGAATTGGTAACGATATTTAACAAAACCTGCTGCAACTGGCCTTTGTCTGAGGCAATTGCGGGTAGTGTCGGTGAAAGTTGAAGATCAATAATAATCTTGCGATACAGGGCTTCTTTTTCCAAAAACCCCAACACCTCTGTTAGAACATGATTAACATCCAGATTCTCGAAATGAACTTCCATCCTGCGTGCAAATCCCAATAATCGATGGGTGATGGTTTTGCAGCGATCAACCGAGTTGATGATAGAATCAGTGATCTGCAGGAACTTCTTTTTTTCAGAAACATTTGTATCTATTTCAATCAAATCTTTTAATAATCCGGCTTTTTGATCAACAATGGCCATGGGGTTGTTGATTTCATGTGCGACCCCGGCAGCCAGTCGACCGATAGATGAAAGTTTATGGTTATGCTCCAACTCTCTGATAGCAAATTCACGACGTTCATCAGCATCTTTCAGCTGATTTACCAGAAAGTCCGATATTTTGATGACAGCCAAAATGATCAAAACACTACCTGCGATCAAGAGTAACAACATTTCGGATTGCAGGGCATACCATGACTTTAACAAGACGGATTGAGATTTTATGACAACCAGCAGATAATCAGCCGTGGTAAGGCTTGATATAGCAATTAACATTTTGCCTTTGCCCAAAGGATCTTCTATTTCACGCATTAGTGATCCATAAGAACCAGTTTGAATAGGCAGTGATACCTGGTCCAGGATATTCCCGTAAAACTTTGAGTGTGTCTGAATGGTGCCGGTGCTGTTTATAAGAAATGCATCGCTTTCCGCTTCCACGCTCATGGCAGCTATAATCCTGTCAAAAATCTTGGCATCCAGAGTAGCACGTAGAAACCAAGCCTGGCCTTTCTCATTGAATTGTTGGACTGCAATAGCAATATGCGGAAAATCCCGATATCCCATAAAAACATCGCTGATATAATATCCCTTGACATTTGCTTCATGAAACCAACTCTGCTCTGAATAGTCTTTCCCTAACAAATCATAGGGACCGGCATAAGCAACTTGATTACCGTTGCTATCAATAACTCCCAAATCAACAAAGCCACCGAATTCTTTTTTAAAAATACGGTAAAGCCTGTTCATGTTGGTGTCATTGGAAAGATATTCAAAAGAATGAGAAGCGGCAATGGACCTCACAGTTGAAAGTCTTTCCTCCAGCAGCAAATCAAAGGAATGAACTGTTTTATGCATCATCAGGCGAATAGGTGTAAGAACCTCTCTTTTCATATTCGCTTGATATTGGTAGTAGTTCAGGCCGGCCATGGTGAGCAGGGGAATGATCGTCACCAGAATCATGAGAAGGGTTATTTTCTTTTTCAGCACACCATAGCGCTTGGTAGGATGGATGTCTTTATGATAATCCAGAATCCCTCGTTTAAAAGGCCTGGAGAGGAGTTTTAAGATTGAAAAACGATTCATGCCGGTTTAGTCCTTTAAAATCGCTCCTGATGATAATTCACCTTTTTTATAGGTAGCAAGTGCAGCATTGTAAGTACCAATGACAGAATCTATCACTTCTACTTTCTTCCAGATCAAATAATGATAGTATTCTTCTTCTATAGCACCGCAAACGACCACCTGGACACCCTCGGTTAGAATTTGATGACAAAGCTGTTCTGCGGAAGCCTGGGGAAGAACAATAATTTTTTCTTTTTCGTGATCTATTTCACTGTCCGTGTGTGTCACCAGAATCTCGGTGGCCAGATCAAACCTGGGTGCGACATCGCTTCCAAAAATTGGTATCAGAATTTTTTTACTAATCATCAGTTTAAGCCATATTTTTTCATTTTGCGCCAAAGGGTGCTTCGCCCCCAACCAAGAATATTCGCAGCTGCGCTTTTTTTGCCGGCGGTTTTGCGAAGAGTGTCAAGAATGAGACGTTTTTCCGCATCGGCCCAGCTGTTCCCTGCAAAGCTCTCCACCGTCGATACTTGCTGTTCAGTAACAGCCAAAGATTTGGGTTCCCGTGTTTCTGAAGCTTCCGATTCGATCAGGTAGGCAGGCAAATGATCCATTTCCACCCTTTTTCCATCACAAAGGTTTATTGCGTATTCGACTATATTTTTTAACTCTCGCACATTTCCCGGAAATTCGTAACGACTTAATAGTTGCATGACTGATTTGGAAAAACCTTGTACTTTCTTTTGCAATTTACTGTTAAGAGCATTACGAAAGTGATCGGCCAGGAGTTGTAAATCGCCTTCTCTTTCTCTCAGCGGAGGTAAATGAATGCGAACAACATTCAGCCTGAAAAGCAAGTCCCGCCGAAACATTCCCTGTGCTACCATATCTTCCAAATTGCGATGAGTTCCCGCAATGACCCTGACATTAGCCTGGAATCCTTTTGTGCTCCCCAAGGGATAAATCACCTGGTCATCCAGAAAAGTCAACAGTTTGACTTGAAGGGGCTGCGGCAAATCTCCAATTTCTGTTAAAAACAACGTTCCGTCATGGGCGAGTTTGAACCGACCGGGTTTATTTTCAACAGCACCTGTAAAAGCACCTTTTTGATGGCCAAACAGTTCTGATTCAAGCAGGTTTTCCGGCACGGCTCCACAGTTGACCTTGATAAAGGGGGCTTTGGAACGATTGGATGCCTTATGTAATGCCTCTGCCAATAAATCCTTTCCAGTTCCGGTTTCTCCCGTAATCAATACTGAAGAGTCACTTTGGGCCAGGATTGGAAGGACTTGGTAAACGCGTTCCATTTGTGGACTTCTACCTATCAAACTGGCAAAGCTAAAGGCATGCTCGCCGCCGGGATCGAATGGTCCGGTTAGCCTTAAATCTTCCACAGTTTCCAGAAATGCCACACGTTTTTCGTTTTGATTAAACAGGCTGGTAAATGACAGGTTTACCGGGATTCGTTGTCGATCCTTGTTGACAATATCGCTTTCCTCATGCACCGATTCAGGCATTTCCGGCTTTCTGCGAACCGGACATTGTTTGACACACAGTGCACTACGTAAAACATGATAACAAGGCAAGCCTCTTGCTTCAGCGCTGGAGAACCCGGTTAAGACCTGCAACGCCTTGTTGATAGCAATGATCATGCAGGATTCGTCGATTAGCGACACACCTATCGGGATAGCATCAATCAGCTGTTGCAGTTCGATAGGCACGCTTGTTGGATCTTGTAAATGAAAAGTCAGTGAATGCACGTAACTCCTGGTATATCAGTGTTTTAATCCATCAGTTTCATCAATGAAACTGATTATACCACACATTTCAGGGTTTGGTTTTGCTTTACCGAGTCCTTAAACGCGGGTTTTTATTCCGATATTGACTGTGCTGTCAGTTATCGGTTATCAGTTTGTGAAGTAATTGTTTAAGTCTGGAAGAGAACATGGAAAACCATCTCTCCGATTAAGCAACAACCTTTATCTTATGAGCTGTTTTTAAACGGTTGCCTAATAACTGCCTCATTAATAAAGAAAGCGGAGCTTTCACAGAAGGCCGACAACGGGCAGTCGATAACCGATTACTAAGTCATACGACTTCGGCTTGCCTTGCAAGGATAAGATGTTGCTGGGTTTTGATAGAAACCTAAAATGTATATTTGTATGTTATACTTCCTGTTTTGATTCAAGTACAGTTTTATCCCCGGGTGGAATTTTACTTTTGTGGGATTCCAACAGAATCGATATTTCTTTTTTAAATTTGGTTTTGTAGTAATTCACCATGGACTGTTTCATCATAATCATATCGATCTGACGGGTATGGATCAGCAGATAGCCTAAAATTCGTAATCGATCTTTCATCGTTTCCGGGTCGTTATCTTCAAATCGTGCTGTTAAGATATCTTTTTTGACGTCTGTTATAAATTGATGCTGTTCAAGTATTTCACCCAGAAATTGCACTCGGCTCAATCGTCTTTTAAAGTCTGCCGCGCCTCCTTTATAGCGAAAACTGATGTAATTTTCTCCGATGGTATCGCTGATCATGGCCTCAATCGTAGTAAAATGAAATCCAAGTTTTGAAGCCAGATTGCAGAAATTTTTCGATATCATAAAATAGTTCTTATCAACAAAACCGGCCTTGCCCCCGATGGTTAAGGCAGGATTTGTTGTAGCCTGAAGCATTACCGAAAAAAAACCTCCACCATCCACTGGTGGTGGACCTTCCCAGGGAAAGGCTACTATACCCTCCCAAAGCGCGTGCATGGGAATTGAGTCAATATCTTCCAACGTGACATACTTGCCGCGGATATCCTGTTTAAATCCGTCATCAAGGTTTAATACCCACCATTGCATGGGTACTTTGTGAAACAACTGTTTGCTCGATCGTTCCGAAAAATGATGCGTCTTGCCGAAGTTAAACATCTCGGTGATCGATTTTTCGTGAATAAACCGGGTTATGTCATGAAGTGATTGACACTTGGACGGTCTGAAATCCACTGAATCAGGATCGAGCAGGTGCAGGGGAACAATAGACCGACTTGTTTCTGCCAATACCTGATATACCGGACTTTCTGCTAAACGGATGTGATTATTCGGTTGATAGGTCAATAGAGATTCAACTTTTCCTTGATGTATCTCCTGCGAATTTGCATCAAGGGTGATTGAATCATAATTTTTTAATAAACTGCCGACCTCGGGAGTTCCAAAAAGCGCGGGAAGATTAGCCTCTCGTGAAACGTTAGCCAGGTGACCTGCATAACCACCGGATTCAGCGATGAGTCCAACAGCATGGTTCAATGCCGATGCCCACTGGGGCAAGGGGTGTTTTACCAGAAGAATACAACCTTTGGGAATATTCATCAGATCTGATTTAGACTCCAATCGATATACAATACCAAAAACTGCACCAGGGCATACGGTTGTTCCGCCTTTGACAATGAGAGTCTCACGGCTGACGTCATGCTCCTTGCCCTGCTTCTGATCTGATGATGTATTCTGGTCCGGGAGTGAACGGGATTGAAAAATGTAGGCTGTCCCATATTCATCAATACCCCATTCAATGTCTTGTGGTTCTCCAAAGCGAGATTCCAGTTTTATGGCTGCAGAACCAAGATTTGAAAGTTGTTCTGCCGTGAGGCTTGCCTGTTGTTTCTTTTCCTCCTCTACGGGGACTATAGTCGTCCCGCCAGGTGATCTGACATGTTTGAAGGATTTATTGACGATTTGCCGCATTCGAACGGTGAAAGGTGGTGTTCTGGAGATTTCAAAGGTATCACAAGCTATACTCCCGTCAACAACGCCTTTTGGCAATCCCCAACAGGAATCAATTTTGATCGTATAACCAAGCCTGTTCATGGGGCTTCGAGTATAAATCACACCACTGGAAACTGTATCGATCATTTCCACAAATCCCACGCACATGGGATTTTCATCATCGCGAAGGCCCCTGTTGAATCGGTAAACTAAAGCCTCCACCCCATATTTACTGGCGACAACCTGTTTGTAGGCATTTACAAGCCCCTCCCGGTTCACATTCAAAACCGTTTCAAACTGCCCTGCAAATGACATCCCGGGCAAGTCTTCATAAGCTGCACTGCTTCTGACAGCCATGAGAAGATCATCCGGTCCGTCACTTAATTCATCATAAAAGCTTAAGATGGCATCGACCATTTCCTCCGGAACAACCGCTTCAGTGATTTTACGTTGAATATTGGCACTTATTTTACTTAAGCTCGTCATATCATCATAATCGATCTCCTGAAGATGCTGGTCAATCTCTGATGCCAGATGGTTGTGTCCCAAAAACAACCCGTAAGCAGAGGAGGTGGCGACAAATCCTCTGGGAATATTTAGATCCGGGATAATCCGGATCTCAGCCAAACAAGCCAACTTGTTGCCAACCAGAGGAGCTTTTTTTCTATTAAGTTGTTCCAGAGAGCAAACAAGGGGACCTTCTCCTGCAATCTTTTTAGGACGTAGTTTTTGATTAATCTCCTCATGAATGGCTTCAAAGCTATCGTCTAGCCGGCTATAGGTTCCAGGCGCTATCTCTTCAAGGTTTCGAATCATTCGCAACACATCCACCGTTGTTGCAACCACTTTCTGTTTTACGAACGCCATGGAAAATGCTTTGTTTTGAGAAAGGGCTTTTTCAATGGCGCCCATATTTTCCAGCGCACTGTTGTTTGCCTGCAGGATGGATTTAAAGTTGAAGTAGCGTGCTTTAAACTCTTGGCGTAACTGCTCTATCTGACCTTCGGACAGCTGATCAAGATAATCAGTGGCCATTTTCTGATCCCCTTCAGCCATGGCTGCCGCTGAGAAAAACTCCAATACTCGATTGCTAAACGCCCTAAAAATTGATCGTATAGCCATTTTTAAACGAGATCTTGAGACGGTCTGGGTTTCTTGTATGTCTGAGAGTGGTTTCGGCTTTTTTTTCAAACGCAACTTGCCTTATTATTTGTTGGTTTTCATAATTAGTGCCTGGACGGGAAATCGCTAAACAGTTATCCAGCCTGGTGCCAGATGCCGGAATTTTACTTGAAGAGTAACGTGCTGTCAGCCGTCAGCTTAAGACATCACAAACAAAAAACCGGCTGAGAGCTGATCGCTGAATGCTGAAAGCACTATACTTCAAAGCGTCAAGCTGCTTTTTAATCTTTTATTGGCATGGATTAGATTGGTTTTCCTTCAGGCACTAGTTATATTCTATGCATTCAACATTGAATCAATGACCGATCTTAAGTCCAAATCCAACAAAGATATACATAATGGCAAAACCGAACAACAAGGTGTAGGCAACATAAAAACATAATGAGGCCACCACAAGCAGGATAGCAGATGAAATCTGCCTTGGCTCGACCCCATAATAGTTGAATGCGCATTCTATTCCTTTATTCTTCATAGACATGACCAGTTTTGACTCGTCAAAGCGCTCTTCATATTTCAGTTGCTTATCAATTGCATTAGCGGTCAGCCACCAGTTGTACATGGTTTGTCTTTCCGGGATGCCATATTTCGAGGCAATCTCTTTTCCTTTGTTATGAAACATTAAATCTGAATCAACCAGGGCCTGGCTCATTATAATGCCAAGGTCGCCAGACATGCTGACCGAGTTTGGCAGTAGTTTTACATCTTCGCTGATTTTGTTAAACATTGTTACAAAATCTTTTGCCTGCTCTTCTTTCAGAAAAGGAACGTTAACCTCGATCTTTTTCCCGGCAAGGGATTTTGTCTCTTTCTGCAGATCGGGAATATAGTATACCGAACCTTTAGAGATAGAGTTATAAAGATCGTCCAAATAATTAATCGGATTCTGACCATTGATGATTGGCGTAAACATGATAACCAAAACACAGGCAAATCCTACTAATAGACTGGTTCCTATGATGAGTTCTTTTCTTGTCTCTTTCATTGTTATGCCTCCGCTCCCCGTAGAACTTTAATATTTTTGAAAAAGGTCTTGAAAACCCAAAATGTGAAAATGATGATCACAACAAAAAATGACCAGATTCCGATTTGATCTAAAATCATGGTTGTTTGTTTGGACAAGGGAATCAGATCCATTTCCGCTAGTTTTCCCGGCAGTGCGAACACCCTGTTGATAAAACCTGCTAAAACGGCTAAAGCATAAAATCCCCGGATAGTGATACCTTTAACAACTTTTGTTACCAAAGCGCCAATCTGGATGCCAAACAATGAACCCAGCAGAAGTCCGATTGCAAGGGTGTAAAAGATGAATCCATAAGCAGCATACTGGGTGATTGATGAATAACCGGCAGTAAATACGATTTGAAATACATCGGTCCCCACTGTTGTCATTGATGATACACCCAAAACATAGACAAAAATCGGAAAAGTCAGAAATCCGCCACCGACACCCATAATTGCGGCACAAAAGCCTACCAATGCACCACTGAGAATCAAGAAAACGGCAGAAATTCTGCGTCCGCCTGGTACCAGGCCTTGATCAAAAGTAACCATAGGTGGGATCTTCATCGATTGAAGTTTTTTGGGAAGGTTACCCATCTCGGCACCTTCAGAATCAGCACCGTGAAAGTCTCCCTGGCTTTCTGATTTCCGAGATCGGAAATAGTCTATTAGGGCGTAAGTTCCCAGTAGGCCGAGCATCAATACATAGACAGTCGTAATAAAGGTATCGCTTAATATCGGATTGATTTCATAAAGCATGCGGTTGATGGTTCCACCACCGGTGGCTCCAGCAATAGCACCAATCAAAAACAGAACAGCGAGCGAAACCGAAATATTGCCTAACTTCTTGTGCATCACACTACCCATAATTGCCTTGGCAAATATATGGAAAAGGTCGGTTCCAACTGCTAAAATTCCTTTGATACCTGCACTCATTAAAGCAGGGGCAATGATAAATCCACCGCCGGCACCAATACAACCGGTTATCAATCCGGCTCCCAATCCGATAAATATGGATGCAATAAATATTTTCGGTGTAAAGAAAGCCGGGCTATATGCCTTTTTACCACCAAGCGTTTCCGGGATTAATCCACTGTAGTCATTGGCAATGGCAACACCGCCGATAATAATTGGAATAAGAAGCAAAACTAATATGATCCTTCTTGTTCTGGATTTCATCACTGTGTTGGATACGTCGATCTCCCATTTAGCATGAGCACGAGCACCCATCATCATAAATTCTCCCCATTGTCGAATAAATTTCATTATTTTCCTCCAAATTATATTGTTGGGTTTTTTGGACTTTTGTTCGGTCAAGCCGGAACTAATTAGCTACAAGAATTCGCCACTCCGAGAACTTCCTCAGACATATTATTGAATCGGTTTCGATAGTCATTCGACTCTTGTCGCGTTTGAACAGAAATTGATTGCTTTTTAAGTCCTCAGTCAGTGGCTTTATTTAATTTTTGCTTGTCGTAGGCCATTGATATTTTTTCAATTAACTCATCAAAATTGACCGGCTTCACAATGTAATCAAACAAACCGGATTTAATTCCGTCAATTGCCAAATCGACCTCGGCAAGGCCTGTAAGTATAATGACACTAACCGTTGGTGCAAGTTTCTTAATTTCAGAAAATAGCTGCAGTCCGTTCATCTGAGGCATCATTAAATCCGTTATTACAACGTCGTATGGTTTCTGAATAATATGATCCATGGCTGCTGATCCTGATGTCACACAATCTGCCTCAAATCCCCGGCTGGCCAATCTTTTTCCCAGCGTTTCGACGAACTCAAATTCGTCGTCTACCAGTAAAATTTTTATAGGTTTTTTTCCGTTATTCATTAATTTTGCACCTAGTCTGAATGCACGATAAGTGCGTTCAAATACAGCAAATGATTCTGTATCAAGCAGAAGTTTTGGTGTCCATTTGGTTATATGCTTCCTTGATCTTGCCAATCAATGTATCAATATCGACCGGTTTATTCAAAAAAGCGTAAGCACCAAGATCCTTTGCTTCTTTTTCCTCTTTATCCGTGCCATGGCCTGTCAGGATAATTACCTGGATCTCGGGATAGTGCTGTTTAATACTGCGGAGCACTTCTATCCCATTGATTCCCGGCATTTTAAGATCTAAAACAACTACATCGGGTATTTCACTTTCAACCATTTTAAGTGCCGTTTCACCATCCAAAGCGATGTCAGCCCCGTAGTTGCGTATGTTCATCCGTCTTGCCAATGCGGTTACAAAATCTTCTTCATCGTCAACCAATAATAGTTTTATCTGTTTCATGCTATTTCCTCGTTACATTATCAGGTCATTAACTCTCAGGAAGTTTTGGGGGGCTTAGTGGATTCTTCGGATTCCTTCCTGATTCTTTTGTCCGCTTTTAAATAGTTTTTTGCCAGATTATGGGAACCCGCTTCTGCCATGGTGATAGCAATCATCATCTCTTCATAACGTTTCAAGAGCGGCTTCTTCTTATTTTTAGCCGCCCTGTATCTTTTCAAAGCATCATGAATGCACGACAGTAAATCACTAAAATCAAAAGGAAGCATAAAGTCATCAAAGGCGCCCAACTTCATTCCTTTGATGGAAAGAGCCATGGCATCGGAACGGTTTAACAGGATTACTTCCAAGGAAGGTTTAAAATCCTTCAACAGGGAAAGTATTGTTAATCCCTTTTCCTTCAATGCTACCAGGTTTAAAAGAACAACTTCGACTTTTTTCTTTTTTACAATCTTTTTGATCTCAGATGCCTCGCTGGCAGCATGAATTTCGAAACCTTCCGTTTGCAGGCGTTTTTCAAGGCCAAAGCGAAAAGAGCTTTCGATGTCAATTACCAACAATCGATCTGGCATGATCTATTCCGTTTAGAGAAATACGGTTACACCACGGCAATGCCATAGCGAAATTTGACCCTGCTCAGCCCTGTTTTGACCAGGAATTGGCGTAGTTTAGGTTTTTCAACCTGGTTCTTTTTCAAATACGCTAACGCCAAATCAGGATCACCTTCTGCCATACCCGCCGCTGCATATGTGGTTTCCATTTCTTTCAACCATTGTTTCATTTTGAACCAATATCCATTGGGGACTGTTTCAGGTCCATTATGACTGTTTTTTTCAATATATTCACGCGCTATTTCAACGCTTCCTTCAGCCAATCCTGCAGCAGCAAAGTGAACTTCAATACTCCTGAAAGCTTGCTTGATTTTTGCCCATAAAGGACTTGCGGGTTCGTTTGCCAAAAATCTGCGGGCAGTTTCCCTATCGCCTTCTGCCAAACCGGCCGCTGCGAAATTGGATTCCACCATCGCCAAAATATTATTCTTGGATTGCTTTTTCATGTTGATCTCCAGTTTGGTGGTTGATGTTTCTGTACCTGTTTGGAATGTGTTGCTCCCTATTGAGCAATTGCCGTGCCAACTATTTTTATGATAATAATTACAGATAGATAGCCCACCAGGCTTAAATGTGTTGAAAAAGGATAAGAAACATAATGAGACATAATGAACCGATCATAATGATACATAATGACACATTTTGAAATAATGTTATGTACTTGATTGATCCATTTTCTTATGCGACACCAAAATCTTTATCATTGCGGAACATTCGCTTTTGGGAAGAGAATAGACACAAACAACCTTTTGGTAGAAACAGCTGATGAGTGTTTATAATCGGAAGAACACGCTGAAATTCAGCCACACAACTCTCGTGCGAAGCGTTGCAGTTTTGTGGCAGGTTGAGTAGACGACAACATCATTTAGTTAAGAGGATCAGGACCGTTTGTCACCCTGGACGACAGTGAAGGATCTGTCAAAACCCCGAGAGATTCTTTTTCGAAGCTGCTAACCTTGCTTCTCACCCTCGGAGTGACATCTTTCCGGTCAGCTTCCCTTGACTCAAAGAAATTGGAGCAGACAAGGAGATTTTAATGGAAATACCTTTGCTTAAAGATGTAGTTATCATTTTTGTCCTGGCAACAGGCGTGGTTTATATTTCTCATCTTATTAAACTGCCTGTAATTGTTGGCTTGCTGGCTACCGGTGTTTTGGCCGGTCCTCATGCTTTGGGTTTGGTCGACGCTGTTGAAGAGGTTGACAAGCTGGCGAAGATTGGAGTGATTTTATTGCTTTTTACAATAGGAATTGAGTTTTCCCTGCGTAAGCTGATGAGAATCAAGGTATTGGTGTTAATAGGCGGCTCTTTTCAGGTGATGGCGACAGTTATTGCTGTTTATTGCGTCACTTACTACGGCTTGGACTGGAGTTTTGGAACAGCTGTGTTTATGGGATTTTTGATATCCCTGAGCAGCACAGCCATAGTACTGAAGGTGTTGCAAGACAGGGCGGAAATGGAGGCACCCCAGGGAAGGATTGCTTTGGGTATTCTGATATTTCAGGACATCATTGTTGTACTGTTCATAATTTTAACGCCGTTTCTGGCAGGAAAATCCGGTGCTGAGAACAGCATTTCGATTTTTCGTTTGGCTCTGACAGGTGGTTTGCTGATAGTGTTCGTTTTTGTAGGATCCAGATTCCTGATCCCGGCCGTTCTTCACCTGGCAATTCGGACACGCAACAGGGAGTTGGTTCTTCTCACCATTGGAGGTATCTGTTTCGCAGTTGCCTTTGTTGCTGCGGAGTTATCTTTGGCTTTGGGCGCCTTTCTTGCGGGTTTAACGATTTCCGAATCAGAATACAGCCACGAAGCTTTCGAGCTGATTCGTCCTTTTCGCGACATCTTTACCAGCTTCTTTTTTGTTTCGATCGGCATGTTGCTCGATATAGGTTTTGTGTTGGAACAGCCACTCCTGATATTCTTAATCACTATGGGTGTCCTTGTTGCCAAATCCATCATAGTGACAACGACCAGCCTGCTATTGGGATATCCGATTCGAACAGCAATCATCAGCGGTTTGACGTTGAATCAGGTCGGTGAATTTGCCTTTATTCTGGCAACGGTTGGCAGTGCTTATGCTTTGCTCTCTGACGATGTTGAACAGATTTTTTTGGCCGTATCCGTATTAACAATGGCTGGAACCAGTTTTATGATTTCCGCTGCACCTCGAATCGGCGACCTGGTTCTGCGGTTGCCCGTTCCAATACGCCTGCAACAGGGGCTTTTTCCAAAAGTGAGCTTGAGTCCTTCAACAAAGAAATCGTTAAAAGATCATGTGGTTATTGTTGGATTTGGAATCAACGGGCGTAATGTCTCACGAGCAACTCGCCATGCCGGAATACCTTATAATATTATTGAGATGAATGCTGATATTGTAAAATCGGAACGGCAAAATGGAGAACCCATCTATTACGGCGACGCGACCCAGGAAGCTGTACTCAAGCAAGCTGACGCAAATCAGGCACGAACCATCGTGATTGTGATTGCCGAAGCGGCATCAACCCGAAGAATTGCCGGGCTGGCACGTCAATTAAATCCGAAGGCGCAGATTATTGCTCGAACACGTTATGTCAATGAAATGAGGGCATTATATGATTTGGGTGCGAATGAAGTTATTCCTGAAGAGTTTGAAACCTCGGTTGAGATTTTTACAAGGGTGTTATCAAAATACCTGGTTCCTAAAAACGAAATTGCTCACCTGATAGCGGAAATAAGGGAGGATGGCTACCAGATGTTTCGAAAAATGTCTGCAGCGGCAAGTCTGACAGTGGCAGATCTTCATCTACATTTAAACGATATCGAAATTACACCCGTTGTGGTCTCTTCAAATTCCCCGATGGCAGGAAAAACGCTGGCGGAAATTGGTCTCAGGAAAAAAACCGGATTGACCCTGCTTGCCATCAGACGTGATTCACAGCTAGTGACCGAAATCAGTGCCGAGACTGAAATTCGTGACAACGACGAACTCTTTGTTATTGGAGCACCTGACAAGGTTGCAGCTGCTTCTGATACTATTTTTGCTTAAGTCGGATTTAGGTGGGCAGCCCTGACACGATGTCATCAATTATCGCTTCTCATAATTGTCCGGTTGATGGGCAACAAGTTGCCCATTCTAACATCTTTCGCTCAAACTGGTATATACTTGGTTGGTTTTCCTTACCTAAGTCACATAGATTCTTAATACCCCGAAGGGGAAAAGTGCATGAAGTCCTTTTGCCGGCCTTTGATCTGCCCACCCCATTTCCAGTTCATCGCCCTGAAGGCTTGGACAGGTACGGAATCTTCGGTCAGCGTTCCCGGTCTAGCAGGATCCCAGGCTCCGCCCAGCGAAAGTTTACATTTGGGGCCAAAAGAAAAACAATTGTTGTATAACCCGTTCCTGCTTCGATTAATATCGATGGCCGTCCCGAAAGAGTGATTGCTGAACTGGGTTCTCAATCCATTCTCATCAACAGGGCCTTTGCTTTTTCCTACTCGATAGGCAGTTACTTCATAAAGGGGAAAGTCGGAATCCAGAATCGTTTTTAATGCGGTTTCAATATCATCCTTAAATTTCCGGCAAACCCTGAATATCCTGATTTCCTTGAGTTTTATCCAGGCCTGGTCTTCTTCACAGACAGTGCAACCCGAGCTTTTGTCGATCTCTACAGCGGTAATCTCGCTATAAGCTTTTTTAACCCTGCGATGCCCTTCACTACGCTTTTTTAAAGTATTCCATGACCAGGTGTTGTAAGTGCAGGTTTTTGGCTGCTCTGCATGTGCAAATTGTGGTGACATCCATAATAAAATAGATAGGATACAAGCAAAGGCAGATATTTGGTAATGAATTTTTGTCAGGTTGATCATAAAGGGGTTCTCCTTGCCTCAATTTAAGGGCGTTGGTCTTCAAAAACATGTCGAGCTTTTCAATTATTAGAATCAAGATGTCGCGAAAAGAATGCAATAATTTTTCCATGCTTCTGCAATCAACGGTGCTTTCTGGATGCCCTGGCAATTGCCAGAACCGTTTTCCGGTCTTTCAGACTGTATCGGTCTCCGGCATAGGGCGTGCCAATCCCCTGGCGGCGGGAATAGATCCATGCCTGCATTTCGGATCCGTCTTCCAGGTGAATTTCGGCTTTTTCACGTTCGTAAAACGGCACATCTTCCCAGCGATCGGCAATTTGGAGGTCGGTCTCACTGAGTTCCAGGACGCTGCCATTTACAAACCCATTTAAATCCGGTTTGATGAATAAATACCCGTCCTCTCCCGATGCAAACAGAGCCCACCCTTTCAATTTTGCCCTCCTGCCACTTCGGGTTGAACCAAACAGAATCCTTTGAATCTCCGGATCCTGAAACGTTCCATAAGTAAATAACCAATGCTTTTTCATTGCCAGTTAATCGTTAGGATGGACAGCGATGTTAACCATCAAGCCCACTATCAATAAATTCTCCGAACAACCTGGTTCTTTTTTTGAATAAATTTGTAGGATAGGTAACTCCGTTACCCATCAACCGTAAAAAGCCTCCAAACTACCCAGCCCCTTTTTCATGCCGTGGCAACTCAGGATCAATATGATGCCAGGGCTGAGCGGAGGATACCCAGACATTCATTTCCGATTTGAAGATACCCGGATCATCCAATGTTCCAACTTTAATGACCACTGTCCCGGGATACTTTTCACTTTCACCATAAAGGTGAGTGCCACAATTCCTGCAGAAAAATCTTCTTATGTTAGTCCCCTCGTCAGATTTTGAATGATAACAGCTAGGTTCCCCATGGGTAATGGTTATTTGTTGAGGAATATAAATAGCAGAATTTGGTGGTCCGCCGGTCACATATTGGCAATCCCTGCAGTGACATGTATAAGAAAAAAATTGAGAAGAATCTCCTGATATGGTGTATCTAACCTCTTCACACAAACAACTGCCCGATAGTGTTATCATCTTTGATCTAAGGTGAATCGTTTACTTAAATTTCAAGTTTCGTACTTTCAATTTTGCTAACTTCTGACTTCTTTTTCAAAGTCACAAACGTCTAGCTGCAGAAGTAACATTATTTGAAAGATTGCAAGGAAGTCAATGACTTCCTTGCTTTAGGTTTAAACGCTACTGCAGGGCGATAAGGACTAGCAGGCCGGTCAATTGCAGAGGTCGGGAGAAGAAAGGAGAATGATCCCCATTTATACTGTAAACGCTCTCACAGGGGCTGGCTAAAAGCATCTGGTTTTGCAGCCAGGGAGTGACGGCAAAATCCTGCTCGGTTTTGATATAAAAACGTCTTACGCTGCCGTAGTTAGCAGGTGTCAGGTTGAGTTCGGTGACAATAGGTGCCAGTGGATTGATTCTAAAAAGTGTACTGGCCAGTGTGATGTCGTGAGGTAGAGAAGTGTTGTAAAACGCGTCCTCTATCACGGACCGGTCAACATCGATCGTTCCGGCCACTGGATCTACAATAAGATTCTGACCGGTGATAGAATCTGTATCTTGGGAAGCCCATTGGATCATTGACTCGCCATTTCGAACCAGAAAGGCGGCGAGATAAACCAGTTTTTCGATTTTACCGGGCCTGGCTTCGGCAGCTGAAGATATGACTATTCCACCCATGCTGTGTCCAACAAGGACGACCGGATCAACCACTGTGTCCAGAAATTTTGTGACCCGTTCTGTGTAGTTCTCAAGTGTAACCGAACCTGGTGAAGACAAATCGATGCCATGGGCCGGCAGATTTATCAAGGTCACCTGGTGTCCACCGGCTTCGAGTAAAGGGGCAATTTTATACCAGACCCACGACCCGTGCCAGGCCCCATGAACTAAAACAAAGTGTCTTGCAGAATGAGCATAGGGTTTTGATGCATCTTGAGCAAAGGAAGGATTAGCTCCCCAAAAGCTTGTAACCAAAAGGATTGCAAGAATCAGATTGAGAAAGTTTTTTCGACGGTTTGACCATTTCATAACACAACTCCTTTTTAATTAGATTTCAAAAACCAATGAAAAAGATCCGAAATGAAATTGAAAATGGGATCAGATGATTATAAATGCGGAACTTCTTGAAATGTCAAATAAAAAAGAAAGCTAACTGCACGTCTCAGTTTTAAGAAAGTAGCTACGATCCAATAAATACGATATTTGATTGGTTTCTCGTGCAGTTAAACAAAAAAAAGGAAAGCAAGTATGCAAGCCGTAATAATGTTGAAAAAGTCTAATTGTTTTCGTAAGTATTTTTTTCCGGAGCGATAAGGCGGTTTACTTTGAGGGAAGACTTAAATAAGCCTGATGTGGAGAGTGTGAGGGATTATCTGGTAGCAGGTTGTGGCAAATGATTGGCTATCCGATTATTTTTTCCATGAACGTTACGGATTTAAAAGGAAGTTTAATAAACCGGTTCAAAGGCCGGATATCTTCCTTTTTTATTTCAATAAATCCTAACCGTTTATACAAGGCTTTCGCTTTTGGATTGGTATCGATCACATCAAGGGTGATCACTTTCATTTGCCTTTCCAAAGCCTTTGATTCCAGTACTTCCAATAACTTTGTCCCAATACCTTTTCCTCTCATAGCAGGATGAACGGCTACTCCATCGACATAGACTTCGCCGGTTTTGGTGCGATGATACAAAAGCGCTAACCCAGCCAGGCGGATCACACCGCCGATTTTTCCATAGATACTGGTCATGGTTTTCAAACTTGGATTTACAAACCCACCATCTTTGGTCTGGACACCCAGAATGCCTATGATTTTCCCTTCGTGAACGGCGGCAATGCACTGATCAGCCGTAACGCTCTTTGCGAGTAGCTTTTTAGCTCTTTCATCACTGCCTAAAATCGGCTCAAGTTTTTCCTTTAGTGAATTAAAATAGAGCTCAACTGCCGGAAAGAGAAGGTGATCATTCAAATGATCCAGGTAATCTATCTGCATATGATTTTTAGCTGTCTTTTGGCTTTGTTAAAAGCAGTCGCTTTTTTGAAAAACCAAGTTTTTGATAGAGAGATCACGCATACGTTTGTTGATGGTTGTAGGATCTTTCAAATCTCAATCTTGTCGCGCAACTATCTGACGGATTGATTTCAGAGCTTCTTATCTTTTTTGAACTCGTCCTTGATTAAACCAAAGCATTTTAGATCATGAAAACGATTTTTCCAGTACCCACTTTGCCGTCTCAATCCCTCCTCCTTGAAACCGACCTTTAGTAGCACAGATTCAGAAGCTGCATTTCCCGGAACCGTATTGGCTTGAATACGGTTCAATGTACCGCAGGGCAGCTCTCCATAAAAAGCTTCAACTGCAATCCGATGGATTGCTTCTGTCATAATTCCTTCTCCCCAAAATGTTGGATGTAGGTCATATCCGATAACAGTCGATTTCATATTGATATTCCATGAATTGAAACCGCAAGTTCCGATCAGATTATCCGAGCCTTTGAAGCGGATTGCCCATCGAATGCCAAACATAAATTCAAAACGCTCCTGCATACGTCTGATGAATTGCGAGGACTGGGAATGTTCGGTGAAAGCTTCGAAATCATAATACTCAACAACTTTTTGATCCGAAAAAAGTTCATAAATGGCATCTGCATCGTTGTTGGTTATCTGCGTTAGATTCAGGCGATCTGTTTTAAACTCAGGAAAAAGCAATTCGGGTCCTCCATAAATAATTATCTGCTGTATAAAACCTTAAGTCGTTAGACGAAAAGAGATCGGAGTTGTTCCTGTATCTGCCAACTTGATTGCGTTCCTGTTCAAATTTCCCTGAAGGCAAGATCATTGCAGCTCAGGGCAAGCGAGCATGCGAGCGTTACCAAAGGCGAAGTCGTTTTTTAATTGGAGGTGCATAACGTGAATCTATTATTTATACCTAAGTTTTAGAGTTAGAATGACGAAACTTAAAGCAAAGGTAATAGCGTTGGCCGATATAATAGGGATATCTTTTGTTAAGATTCCATAGGTCAGCCAAAGGAAGGTGCCAAAGGAAAAAATAACGTACATGCTTAAGGAAATATCCCTTGTTTGTTTGGTTCTAATCACGCGAACAGCTTGAGGTAAAAACGAAATTGTTGTGCAGGTGGCGGCCGTTAAGCCGATCAATGTGAAAGTATTTATTTCAAACATGTTGATTTTATTCTGTTAAATGATGTTACAGCTTATGTACAGGAATTGTGGAGCAACTGAAATCATGGCTTTATCTTATCTTCAGCTGTTGGTTGGATGGTTGTAAAGTACAGTTGACCATTTTTTACTGATAAGAATGAATTTTACGTTTCGCCACCTTCAAAAATCAGTGGTTTATATCAAAGAATGAAAATTATTCTGCTTCAAGGCGTTTTTTCATGTCTTCATATGCATCTTCTATTAGCTTCTTCAAAGCCTCTCTATCTGTGGTGGCTTCAGGTCTGAGTTTCACATGTCGCATAAACTTGCCGGTGCCCCCCAGCAGACCTTTCGGATCGGGAAGTTGATTGCCGTGAAAAAAACCCACATTGACATGGGTTTTAAAAACATTGACATAAGCAAAGGCTGCGTCCTCTACACAGACAGTAGGGTGGCCGTCATGCAAGATTTCTCGGACATCCTCCCCGCAGTTTCGCATCACTTCAAACCAGGACTTGGCAATCATTCCCAACTCATCCGCATGTCCTCTGAACCAGTCATCGATGGCGGGATCTTTTTTAACCGAACCGGGAAAACGCATGAGTCGATTCATAATGTTAGCCTCTCGTACAATGCAGCAAGTAGTGTTTCATGGACTCACATATTAACTATTTTAATTATATTGTAGATATTGTAGCGCTTTGCGAGCAGCTGAATCCCCTGTTCCCGGATATGCGCTCTAAATGAGGGGTACTGATTCCTTACAACCTAGTCTTGCTGCTGTTATGAAGTGCACCATGAATACCCGTGAACAGTGAGTGTATATATGATCATTGATAAGGTATAAATCTCAGTTCATTTGCACCTGTGTTTACTTCAACATCCGAGCCAAACGGCATGGTAATGGTAAACTCTCCATGCCCGGCTGGAAGGCCATTTACCACAGGAAAGTTCGCTTCCCCAAACATATCTTCAATTACATCCCATAACAGGTTGGCATCATTGTTACATCCCACCATGTCGCCAAAGACGAGACCTTGAATGTTTTCAAATTTTCCTGCGTTTCGCAGATGGGTTAACATGCGGTCAATCCGATACGGCTTCTCTTTTGTGTCTTCCAGGAACAGCACCTTGCCCCCGGTATCTATTTCGTACGGCGTCCCCAACGTGGTCACAACGAGAGAGAGATTGCCGCCGATCAACTTGCCTTTGCCGGTACCAGACTTAATTATTGATACATTGTAGGTCGGGAAAAAATCCTCTTGAAAAAGATTATTGTGCAGGGATTCCCGGTTCTTGTGTTTTGAAGGCGATTCGTGAAATTGATAGGAAGCGAGATTGGGACCATGATAAACAATTCCACCACTAGTTTTGTGAATGTATAACAAAAGACTGGTGGCATCGCTGAGTCCAACCATGATTTTTTGGTTCCGGGAAATGAGGCCGTCATCCAAAAGCGGATACAAACGGGAGGCTCCATAACCACCGCGGGTTATAAAAATGGCTTTGATCTCCGGATCGCAATAGAATTCTTGAAAGTACCTGGCGCGATGTTCATCCGTGCCGGCCAGGTAAAAGTGTTTCCGATCATGCCCCGGTTGCAGTTTGACTTTCAACCCCCACGATTCAAGCACCGGTATGGCTTTCTCCACAAGATGCATTGCATCGTATGCCTGGTGACTGCTTGGAGCTAAAAGCCCGACTGTATCTCCTTTTTTTAGTTTGTATGGAAATTTCAAATTTAACTCTTACATTGATTTAATTACTCAAAGTGCACTATTCGTTCTCTCAAATTCATTTATAATGAATCGGATGGATGGTAGTTAGCCGCTGGCGAATGACTTTATTAAAAGCATTTGCGATGAGATCGCTTGTTAATATAGACAACGGAGCTAAAAGAGTCACTAGTTGTTCTATATTCCGGATTCTGTATCCTGAAATCTTTTCACCTTTGATACAAAATTCGAAATCTCAGAGATATAGATGAAACTTGAATTCGAAAGTGCGAACCTTGAATTATATGTTTAATCAGCCTTTTTTCTTAAAAACCTTAAACAAACAACCAGGGTTGATAAGCTAAAAAAGAAGTAGATAAAACTTACCAATCCACTTGCTCTAACCATGTTCCACTCAAGTTTTGTGGCTGACCAATCAGGTAAAACTTTGGATACGTTTGCACTATATGTCTCGATCACTTCCTTGCTCACATAATCATGCCAAATATCGTTCAAGGCCAGAAAATCGCCAATAGCCATTAACAAAGTCACACAACCAAATGCCAGGGTGATTTTAATCAGGATCTGAATATTCTTCATAATTTCCTTTTTTTGATGATTTCCCGCCTCTAGGACGGAGTTGTCTTTCGATTAGAACCCAGTACAATGTTTAAGGAACATAACCTGGCTTCAGTTTGGGCTCTTCCATCGCATCACAAGATCCTTGTAAATACTCCTGCAAAGATATTGAACCATCATGAACCATCGTCCCACTAACACCGTTCTCTCCATCTCCAAGGTCTTTCAGAAATTCAAACAATCCTTTGGGTGGCGATAATGATACTTTTTCAAGGTGGATAGTATTTTTCAATTTACCCTTAATTGAAAACTGGAAGATTGGATGGCTTCCAAAATCTGGTGAAACAATACCTGTTTTACTAGAAGCTGTGATTACCCGCAAGGAGGACCATACCAATTTGCCATCATTGTATATGGATAAACCCGCGGTCTTTTGAATTGTTGTTGAACGGTTTCTATCTTTTCCCCAACAATTTCGATGTCGTTTAAGGTTGAGGGGCTCATTCCGGCTTTCCAGGCCCAATGAAAGGTGTTAATTTCTGTTGGTTTAAAACCCATTATACGGGCAGCCACCATATCGGCTGCTAATGCATTCGTACTGGCTATGATCAGGTTCATATCCACCAGCTCTCCACCTCTCCCGGTAGAAGGCCCCTGTCCTTCCATGGCATTTGTTGCGTCAATGACACTCAAGCCAAGTTTATTGGCTTTTACCATATCAATCGTTACGGAAGAGGTTCCGGTCGGCTCCAGTTTGATGCCTTGCTGATGCACCAGGGACCTGACTGTTCCGTATACCATTCCCGGGAAAGCACCCAAACCAATGTTTTTAAGGGCCAGTGTCACCTTGGCTAAGCCATGGGTTTTCATCATCGGAACTGAGCAAACCAAGTCTGCATCGGACAGGGCCTTATGAATATGAATATCTTTGAAAACAAAATTGTCCGAAATCTTTTGTTTTACCATATCTCCCACATGGAGATTGACAAGCGGTACCCCGATCTTTTTTGATAACTCGTTATATCCGGTTCCTCTATAAATATCGTTTTGTATGGCTTCAAGAACCTCTGTGTTAGTTGTTCTGCAGATATAACCTCGTATGGAAGCGTTTATGTTGCGAACGGATGCCGCTCCTGCTTCTCCAATATACACCTCTTTACCGGCATCTTTCATCAGGGTTGCCAGTGCTTCAATGACTCTTGGATTGGTCGTATCACTGGGATTGGGGTTTACCAGGTTGGGTTTCAAAAGAATGCGGTTTTTGTCTTTAGTTATGTTGTTTATTCCCCCGATCAGCTCAAGGGCCTTCTCGGTGGCATAATTGATTCCCTTGGATTCACTCCATTTGTTGTTTACCTTAACAACACTGACGACAGGTGACTGTTTGGAAAAAAGCAAAGGATTCGGCGTATACTCCACGGGTAAAATTCTGAATTCTTGCATCTTTCCTTGATCGGCCAACAAGTTGCGATGACATCCAAGAAATGTAGATAAACAAGCAAACTCCGCGCTTTTTATCAGGAACCCCCTTCGTGAAATCTTCATCTATACCCCTAATTTTGATTTATTCGTTTCCCGTATCAAGGTTTTTTTAATATATTCAATACACAAATGTGGGAATATATGTCTACTCATCTAAGAATTTTTGTAACTTCGTGGCGATGCTGTTCATCTCTTCTTCCGGGACTTGGTATTCTTTTGAAATTCCTAAGTAGTTAAACACTCGTGGACCCATGTCATTTTTCGGAATATCGGACATCCGTGGCACGACATGAAAATGGACATTCTGAAACAGTTCGATTGCAATTGGACGAGATATACTTGATGAACATCTTCAGCGTTCGGAAGACTAGGGGCAATTCACACCTAGGGTTGCGTTGGCAGGCTCGCTGACCCTAGGCTATTATGACCTTCCCTGCAGGGAAGTGAGCGGTGATTCTCACCAATCAAATCGGGAGTTCTCTTTGTTTGCGCTCACCGGGCCAGATTTTGGGGGTGATGGCCTTTTTTGACTTAAGATACCCGCGCCAGGTTTCGAGGCTGTTGGTGCTGATATTCAGGCTTTGCCTTTGGGCATCATTAAAGCATTCAGCAGGGACAGCCGGATCTTCAAAAGCTTCAGGTTGAATACGGAAAAAAGGTAACAGATGGCGTAACTCGGTTTTGAGTTTATCTGTTAGGTGCGAAAGGAATAACACCTGACCGGCATAGGACTGGATCATCTCGAAATCGACTCCAGGGGAAGATTTTCGTACAGTATTTTGACCGAAGATGCCATCATCATCGAATTCGATACCAGGAAGGCTTTTGGCCTGTTCATACACTGTGGTACGAGGATAAGCATGACATTCCCCCATTCTGAAAACCACTCCTCCCTGGCCCTTTTCTTGTGAAACCCTTTTAACAAAATTCAGACTTTCTTCCAGATCTGCTTTAGTATCCCCGGGATAACCGGCAATCATAAACACCGCGGTCGGTATATCATGCTCAATGGCTGTGCGAATATTCTCCTCGGCACCTCTGATATACTTCTTATAGTGGGAGCGATTTTTGACCTTGTTCATCCTGCGCAGGGTGTCATAGCTGGCTGATTCCAAACCAACTGCAATCATACCGCATACATCAGCGTATTTAGCCAGAATCCCAGGTTTCTGGGTATCGCAACGTACTTCGAAATGAACCTTCAAACCGAATTTGCGAAGCATCGGCAAATAAGGTTCTCCAGCAAACAGAGCGTCGGTGGATAAAATGGTATGGATGGCTCCTGTATCGGCAATCTCCTTCAGATCTCTTTCAACAATTTCGGGTGGAGCTTTGAAATGACGATTACGAATGTGACTTTCCATACAGAAGTTGCAGGAAAAAGGACACCCCCTGCTGAAACCATAAGGTAAGATGCCGGCACCTGAATCTCCATAGAGCAGCGAAATCGGCAGGGGTGCCCTTGCTGATAAGCTAAAGCGCTCTGCTGCAATACCCTTGCGCAACAATTCGCCATCCTTCCAGATGGCTCCGGGAATCCTTTCCGGATTTACCTCTCCGGATTCCCTAATTGATTTGGCAATAGCCAGGGTTGGCAGTTCCCCTTCACCGCAGATCACCAAATCAACAGTCTCGCTCATAGCCAGCATTTCTTCGGCATAAACACTTGGCGTATAACCTCCCACAAAAGTAAAGATCTGAGGCCATCTGGTTTTAATCCGACGACATATTTCCAGCGTGGATTTCAGCTGCGATATCGCTGTAGATGAGATCCCCACCGCCCTGGGAAGGGATTGTTCCAGGTTCATTTCGAATTGTTGCAGAAGTTCCGATTGAGCCTCATCATTTAATGGCAGTCCGTATTGCAGGGGGAGTGATACAATTTTGATAACCTGATCAGGCAAATGTTGGTGAACAAATCCTGCAATCTCCATGAGTGGCGAAGGTAAAGCGGGCACATACATGCCGATCCTACTGGAAAAGGGCTCGATGAGTATGATCATGAATTCCTCCTGTTAAGCTGTTGATGACTGTGAATTCCAATCAGATTCGTAAAGCGGCAGATCCTGAATGTCCGGTGATGGTTCACAGACATGATCCTGAATCTGATCGAATTTTGACCATTGGTACCAACCCTCTGGAAAACGACGTATATATTGGTCCAATGTGGACAAGGATGAAGCACTGACAGAGATGTCACGGTGCGCTTCATTCTCCACGTATGGGGATACCAGGGGGGTTAACATCATTTTGTAGTGACAGTTTTCCTGCCGATGAAGCAGGGCAAAAACCACCGCCGGTTTCTGATGTCGATAAATCAGATCCAATGTACGATCCAGACGGACAGTTTTCCCCAGGAAATCTACTGCCCGGTCTTTATAAGGTCGCCATTCTTTCATCTCATCACATAAAGTGATTACCACACGATTGTCTCGTAATTGATCAAACATGTTTCGAAGGATCTGACTACCGGAACCGGCATTAATGATTCGATTAGGAAACCTGCTACTCTGTTTTTCACTCACCTTAAGCAGTTCAGGGTTATTGAATTTAGCCACGATAGCCGAAGGGATTCCGTTGCAACAAAGATATGCAGGGATCAATTCAATGCCTCCCACATGTCCGGAAATGAGCAGAACACCTCGCTTACCTTTTAAAAGATGGCGAAGGGTTGTGAGGCCATGGTTGCCGGATCTGGTTTTGATAAAATTCTGCAAAGAGGATTCGGAAGTTACAATATTAAAAAGCTTCTCTGTGTAATGGTCGAATATTCCAGACAAAACCTTTGCGAGCAGGTTTTCGGAAAGCGGTTCTTTTCTCAAAAAAGATAGCTGTTGCAGGGATTTTCGAATGCGATGAAGCTGATCCGGGTAACGCTCATAGTATTGCCTACCGAGATCATGCATTAGGCCGCGAAGCAGTTCCCAGTTTTCATTGGGCAGCTTCCTCAAGTCCTGAAATTTCAGCAAATAGTCGCTGATGGAAACTTTTTTCTTCATATCACCTCTATTTTACGTTCTGATCGTTTAGGAAAAAAAATCCGTTTGGTAAGTTGGAGAAAAAAAGCTCCCGGACGATACTGATTGACCTCAAATCTGTCAAAATTTATGAAAATCCGGTCATGAAATTTTTGTGGTTTGTTAAGAATTTGCGGATAGAAAATCATATTTTTTTTAAAAAACTAATAATTGTGCTGCTTTGGCTGATAAGGGCTTAGCGCTTTTTTAACTCATAGTAAAAAAAAGACCTTGCCTCAAAATTAACTGTGAGTTAAATAGAAGAGATGATTTGCGATTGAAATATACCAATCGATTTTATGTGTAATGAAAAAATATTTGGATTTATGGAATATCACGGTGGGATACCGTGGATTCTACTTGGCAGCAGTTATATTCATGGCATTGGGGAGCTTCTTTGCGTTTCTGATTCCCCTGGTGGGAAAGGTGACCATCGATGGTGTTATTACATCTGAAACCGAGGAATTATCACGATTTGCCAAGTTTGCCATAGAATTATCGGGCGGTGTTGATTATCTGAGTAACAGACTCTGGATTCCGGCACTGATTCTGATCGTGATCAGCTGTTTGAGTGGATATTTTCTCTATCTGAAGGATCGATATTCTGTGCACGCCTGTGAGGCCATTGCCAGGAATCTCAGGGACAGACTTTATAGTCATATTCAGCATATTGACCTGCTTCCATTCGCCAAATTTGAGTCGGGAGATCTGGTGCAACGCTGCACGTCTGACATCGAAACAGTCCGGATATTTTTGTCCAAGCAGGTTGTGGAGATAAGCCGGGCCATGATTATGCTGGTTTTGGTAGTGCCGATGATGATTTCATTGGATCTCAGAATGGCTGCTATTTCCCTGTGTTTGATACCGATTATCGTTTCCTTCTCCTACCTGTTTTTTCAGAAAATCAAGGCAGTTTTTCTGAAAGTGGACGAGGCAGAAGGAGGATTGACCAGCACCATGCAGGAGAATTTAACGGGTATTCGGGTCGTACGAGCTTTTGCCCGTCAGTCCTTCGAAATTGAAAGGTTCACAGAACGAAACACTGTTTTTCGTGATCAGCAATATCGACTGATTAAAGCGTTGGGAGTTTTCTGGGGACTTTCCGATTTTCTATGCATCGGACAGATGGGGCTCACCCTGTTTGGAGGCGGTTGGCTGGCTTCACGAGGAGAGGTATCGATTGGGACCCTGTATGCTTTTATCACCTACCTGGGAATTTTATTGTGGCCCATTCGGCAAATGGGAAGAACCCTGACTGACACTGGAAAAGCCGTAGTAGCTTTTGGCAGAATCACCGAGGTTCTGAATTCCCCCCAGGAAACAGATAGTGAAACAACAACGGCTTTTAATATTGATTCAGTAAAGGGCCACCTGGTTTTCAAGAATATCAATTTCAGGTTTTACAGGCAGGCAACCGTTTTAAACAATATCTCCTTTGAAGTGAATCCGGGGGAAACCGTTGCCATCGTCGGTCCCACCGGAAGTGGCAAGACAACATTGATTACCCTGCTCTTACGACTTTACGATTTTGAAATTGGATCGATCGAATTGGATGGAATCGATATCCGACAAATACCGCGCAAGCAATTGCGAAAGGTCGTTGGTGCAGTACTGCAGGAACCTTTTATCTACACAAAAACCGCCAGGGAGAATATCAATCTGGCGGATGATACTAAAGGTGAAACGTCTATTTTTCGAGCGGCACAGGATGCCTGTATCCACCGCTCCATTCAAAGTTTTAAAAAAGGGTATGATACCAAAATTGGCGAAAGGGGCGTTACGCTATCCGGTGGTCAGAAACAACGGGTGACCATGGCTCGTTCCTTTCTAAAAACCGTGCCGATTTTGATTTGGGATGACGCTTTAAGTGCGGTGGATTCCGCTACGGAAACGCAGATCCTGGACACCCTGCAAAGCAGGTACGGAAAATTGACCACAATCCTGATTACTCACCGACTATCCGTCTGTGAGAATGCAGACCGGGTTTTTGTAATGGACAAAGGAACCATCGCCCAGCGAGGTAAACATGAATCGTTGATCATACAGGATGGTTTCTATAAAACAGTCTGGAACATACAGGAAAGGGCATTGTAGATTTTAGAGTGTAGATTTTAGATTTTCTATATTGTGAAAGCTTCGCTTTCGGGTTCAATGTTTTAATTGTTTACACGATACAAGCTGACGGCTAACCGCTAAAAGCTATAAAAATATGAATACTGTACTACAGACATTAGAAACAAAAACAGTTGAAAAGAAGTTTTGGGGGCAGTTATTTCGGGTCTATATATTACCTCATCGGGATGTTTTGATTGCCTTGATACTGACAGCAATTTTAGTGGCTGTTTGTGAAGCATCACTGACCTTAATTACACGCTCTGTGGTGGATAGTATTGTGAAACATAAAGAGCAGGCCAGTTTATTGAAAATTGGAATGGTCTATTTTGGATTGCTCTTGACCCTGGGCATCAGCGTTTGGGCATTCATTTTGATGGCCGGGAGGCTTTCCACGCGGATAATGTATCATTTAAGGCAGGACGGTTTTTCCCATCTGCAGGATTTGTCTTTTTCATTTTATGACAAGCATTCCATTGGCTGGTTGATGGCACGTCTAACTTCCGACTGCAACAAAGTGGCAGACATCATAGCCTGGGGAACCCTGGAAGTGTTTTGGGCTGCTCCTTTTTTACTGGGCATCAGCGGAGTACTACTTTTTCTAAACTGGAAACTGGGTTTGTTGGTATTAACTGTTATTCCCCTGGTAATTGCAGTGAGCATCTATTTTCAGCGGATAATAGTCAAAAGTTCCCGAAAGGTGAGAAAAGTGAACTCGCAGTTGACTGCCAGCTTCAATGAAGGAATAACCGGAGTGGAAACAAGCAAAGTATTGGTGAGAGAACAAGCTAATCTTGAGGAATTTCAAAAGCAATCGCAGAATATGTATGCGAACTCCTTTAAAAATGCCAATCAAACAGCCGCTTATTTTCCATTTATTCTGGGAATTAACAGTATTGCAACCGGATTGGCATTATGGTTGGGAGGTGATTACGCATTAAGCGGCTTATTAACATTGGGGACGTTGATAACCTTTCTGGCTTATACCAGTGCTTTTCATGAACCCGTATTGGAACTGGCCAGGATTATGGCCGAACTGCAGACGGCCAACGCCGGGGCTGAGAGAATTTTTGGATTGTTGAAAACCAAACCGGAAATCGAAGATAGTGATCTGGTTAGCCGGCATATAAAGGAACAAAAACGACAGGTGAATGGTGTGCCCCATGATGGCGGGGAATCGGATATCAAAACGATTGAATTTGACAATGTAAGTTTTGAATATTTACCGGGTCAATCGATCATAAAAGATATCAATCTTAAAGTAGAGGCAGGAAGCAGCGTCGCCCTGGTTGGACCAACAGGCGGTGGAAAGACAACCCTGGTGAATCTAATGTGCAGGTTTTATGAGCCAACCAGGGGGCAAATCCTTTTAAATGGTTCTGACTACAAAAACAGGGGACTGCTATGGTATCAGTCCAACCTGGGCATTGTCCTGCAAACACCGTTTTTGTTCAGCGGCAGTATTGAAGAGAATATTCGATACGGAAAACTGGACGCCAGCTACGATGACGTTATGGCAGCTGCCAAAGCCGTGAATGCTCATGATTTTATATCTCGTCTGGAAGAAGGTTATCAAACCCAGGTGGGGCAGGAAGGCAAGCATCTATCGACCGGACAAAAACAGTTGATTTCCTTTGCCCGGGCGATACTGGCAGATCCTAAGATTTTCGTGATGGATGAAGCCACCTCAGCAGTAGATACACAAACGGAAAGCCTGATTCAGAAAGGATTATCAAAAATCCTGGAAGGCAGAACCAGCTTTATCATCGCCCATAGGCTGTCTACCATCCGATCAGCTGATGTCATTCTGGTGGTGGAGAACGGAAGTATTACCGAAAAAGGCAATCATGAAGAACTGATCAAGCTAAGAGGTGCCTATCACCGATTATATCGCAAGCAGTTTGTGAAGGAAAAGCAGGCGTTACATTTCAGGTCTATGAATTAAGATTTTAGATTTTCTGCAATGTGAAAGCGAAGCTTTCAATCGTTCGGTCGCTTGTTTTTGAGAAGTTTGTTGACCAATTTTGAATGACAAGTGGCAGCTGCCTCCTTTTTATTTAGCTGATACCTCCGTTTAAAAATCTAGCAAGACATTACCGTCGTTCTTACCATAAAACCCCAAATACATAACCTATGCCGGGGAGTTTCCCGAGAAATAGTTCATGTCAACTATCAATTAGTATTTAACAATTACATTACAAAGAAATTACAGATCCCCCTCCTTGGTTGGCTAAGATTGTTGCTTACAGCGTTGCAGAAATTTGACACCCAAAGGCAACGATAAACACCTGTAATTATAAAAAACCAATTTTAATCATTCAATCAAGGTGCACCTCATGAGTACCACAAACAATGCAAATACAATAATTGGTAAGCGCCAATGGCTTACCATTGGATTGAAATTGATCCTGGGGATAACGATCGCCTCAAATCTATGTATTGGGCTGTTACTTTATGTTAACTGGCAGTCCACCAAGGATGTTGATGAACAATTCGACAGTCTTTTGCAGATTCATGCTGAAATGAGCAGCAAACTCAGAGATAAGATTTATGATTTACAGGAAAACAATCAGAAGATTCCTGATTTTTTTAAAGTAGAAAAAACAAAATTGGCCCTGGACTGGATAAAGGATAATTATACGATTTCCAGCGAGGAGACGTTAATAGGCAGAGAGAATTATAAACAGCTTTATAACAGGACCGCGCGGAGAGATCTCTCCAAGGGACGCTTTGTCGTTCAATTGGAATCCACGGGCTTGGTAGTATCAATTGGTGATTTTGACGTAAATGGAGACTTTAAAGAATCTGTCTCCCGAATGACCATTCAGACTAATCAGCCGGAAGATGAACAGACAGCTATCAATCAATATTTGGCAGCTTTAAACGGTTCTGAAGTGGATGCCGGCATGTTGATGACCCAGCTTAACGAATTAAAAACCTATTTAGCTGACGAAGGAATCAAGGCTGAAGAAACACGAAACGAGATCCTATACAGGGTTGAAGAGATTGCAAAAAAAGAGCAGGAGCTCGAAGCCTATCAATCAATGAAACAGCGCAACAACATTATGATGGGCATAGGGACAATTATCATCAATATTATTGTGTTGCTTTTGTTAACAGGGACAATCATTGAAAGACCGCTTAGAAAGCTGACCGACGTGATCCAAAACATTCAGGCCGGTAAGTCCGCAGTTGTTCCGTATTTGAACAGGAGGGATAAAATCGGAATTTTGTCTCATTCCATCCGGGGGTTTCAGGACGCCATGATAAAGCTCAGGGAGGAAGATGAACGTAAATCGGTTGAAAAGAAAATCATAGACGACTTCATCGCCAATATTTCTGACTTGATACACAATCTTCAACAAGATTCCAAGGAGATGGAAGGCTTTGCCCTAAACCTGAATGAACTGGCGAAAACCACAGAAAAACAATCGCTTAGTGTCTCTTCGACAGCGGAAAACACAGCCAGTAGTACCAGTTCAATCTCGATATCCACGCAAAATCTTCAAAATGCTGTAGAAGATATAGCCAAGCAGATTAAAAGACAGTACGACCTGGTTAAACAAATCTCTGACGGTGCTATTGAATCAAAAAACAATATTGACCGTTTTCAGGAGACGACAAATCAAATCCACAGCATGCTGAAAGTGATCAAAGAAATTACTCAAAAAAGTAAATTATTAGCTATCAATGCAACCATTGAGGCTGCACGGTATGGTGCAAGGGGAGCAGGGTTTCTGGTTGTGGCGGATGAGATGAAGGCGCTGTCCCATCAGACAGAAGACGCAGCGGATGACATTACCTCAAGAACCGAGGCGATCTATTCTGCCGGCGAAGTGTTTGTAGATACGATTGTTGGCATTGAGGAGAAAGTACAAAACCTTTCCGAGATTACCACCAAAATCAGTGATGCCTCTGAAAATCAACGTGTGGCAACAGGTTCAATCGCTAAAAACGTTATTTCCACATCTGAAGATTCCACTAACGTCTCTAATCATATCAGCCAGGTGAATGAAGCAGCGGCCAGGACCCGCGAGATGTCATCAAGAGTTTATGACTTTTCGGAGAACATAGCCTTGGGTCTAAGCGATATTCTCTCCCAAACCAAAAACAAGCTGCAGTTTCTGACAAAATCCAATTTAATGGGTCTGCCGAAGAATTGATGGGGTTTTAACGATCGATTATCAATTGATAATTGTTGATAAGGTGGGATGGATAGGCAACTTATTGCCCATCAATTAGTCCAAATGCCTGTCACGCTAATTCTCTTTAGTTCAGCCCGATGGGCAACAAAATTGCCCATCCTACAATCAGACCAACCCGCACGCAACCCATCCCGGGGATTTTTAAAAATATCAAACTCGAAAGCAGCGCTTTCACATTGTAGAAAATCTGAAATCTAAAATCATAAATCTAAAATATTACGATTGCCTTAGCCGGAATTGTTTCAATACCTGTTGCAGGCTTGCGGCTTCGTTGGTGAGGGTTTCTGAAGCCGCCGCACTTTCTTCTGAAATCGAGGAATTCTGCATCACAATTTCATTGACCTGGTTGAGTCCCGCATTTATTTCGCCGATGCTCTTTTTCTGTTCTTTTGAGGCGATGGCTATTTCGGTATTCAAGGAATTTACCTTTTCGATACTGGCAGCAATCTCAGACAGCATTTCCGCTGTCATATCGGCGTTTTTGACGCCGTTTTCCACTTCCTTGGCAGAATTTTCGATTAATTCCGTAGTATCCTTTGCTGCCTCTGCACTGCGACCGGCCAAACTTCGGACTTCTTCGGCAACCACAGAGAAACCTTTGCCATATTTGCCAGCCCGGGCAGCCTCTACGGCAGCATTCAGTGCCAGTAAATTGGTTTGAAAGGCAATTTCGTCAATTACCTTAATGACTTTCGTCACATCGGCACTGGTGGAGCTGATTTTTTTAATGGAGTTCATCATTTCACTCATCCGTTCATTGCCCCGGGTAACAACATCAAGGGTTTGTGCCGTCAGTTGCTGTGATTCGGTGGTGTTTTCATCATTGGTATTGACCCGATTTTCAATTTCGCTCATGGACGAGGTTATTTCTTCAAGACTGGCGGCCTGTCTGCTGGTAGCTTCGGAAAGAGCCTGGGATGTTTTTGCCAACTCCGCGGCGCCGGAGTCCAATCGTTCACTTGAAGTCGTAACATCTTTAATGGTCTGACCTAGCAGGATCAAGGCATTGTTGACACTGCCTTTTAACAGGGACATTTCGCTGGAAAGCTCGCTGGTAATATGCTTGGAGAGATCGCTTTCCGAGACAGCCGTCATGACTTCTTCCACATCCTTCAGTGCCAATTGGATCTCGTTGGTTCTCAGTTCCGATTTTTTTTGAGCTGATTCAAAGTTTTTGAGGTTTGAACTGCTTACTTTTTCATATACAGCCCCTAATACCAGCGTTGCGATGATCAACGTCAGGTATGACCCGAACGCATCGAGCATTAGCTGCTCCGGAGTTAGATTTGCCACTACAATCACGGCGGAATCAGACTTTAAAATGTACAATGCAATGACTGTTACTGTGCAGACAACTCCCCAGACGAAACCCGAACGCAAACCCGTAAACATCAGACTAAGCAGCACCACTATAACCAGCATGGCGGAATCAGGCGACAGTCCCCTACTGGTGAGCAAGACCAAAGCCAGCAATATGTATAATGAGAGCACAATGGCGTTCCCTGAAATAACCCGAGAACCGGTTATTCGGAGCAATAGGACTCCACCCATCATCATGGTTCCTAAAACCAGGACAACAACGGCCATGATAAAATCTCCGTTTACAAAAGGTCTGATGCAATTCAATAGAGTCATGATTGTGGTGAACAATCCGATCCCAGCTATTTGCCTTGCCTTACTCCATTCCAATGCGTCCGTTTTAAGATTATCACGGATGAAGAAATCCAGTAGTTTTGTAAAGCTCATCTTCTCTCCCAATGCACATAAAAATAGTTTTTGATAAGTATTTTTACCCTTCCGAACATAGCAAGTTTTTATATACTTGGTTCAGCGTAAAAATTCAATGAGTTGTCAAATATGTTATTTCATTGAGTTCCAACCTCGTTGCCTTCCAGGCAAGGCTAAACCAAACTCTAAAATGTGTAATACAATTAAACAAAGTTATACACCGGACTATTGCTAAGATTCAAATGTGAGAGGTCACCTGTAAAAATAGTGTGCTGTTCGCAGGTCATCTGTTTAAAAAAGGTTGACGGTCGATTTTAAAAAAGGATAGCAATAACGAATTTTATTGATCTTTATTTTGCACGAATACCTTGCCCCAAGACTTTCCATGAAGCTCAAACACCTATCTCCGGATCGCCTGCCTATTGCAATAATACTGCCCGTGATCCTTTCGGTTATTTTGTTTGTGACTACCATCTTTGTTTTCATTATTCCTTACATGGAGTCTACCCTGATGTCATACAGACGCCATTTGATTCACAATCTCACCGAAGTCGCCGTTAGTTCGTTGGATTACTACAACGATATGAATGTCAACGGAGTGATGAAACGGGGAGAGGCCCAGCGTAAGGCTATCGAGCATGTCCGTAATTTGCGCTATGGTACTGACTCAAAAGATTATTTTTGGATAAATGACATGCACCCGAATATGATTATGCATCCCTACCGAACTGATCTGGATGGAACGGATGTCTCACATTTCGCCGACCCAAAAGGTAAATTATTGTTTTCAGAGATGGTGAAAATCGTGAAACAAGATGGTACGGGATTTGTGGATTACCAGTGGCAGTGGCAGGATGACCCTGGCCAGATTGAGCCGAAGCTTTCCTTTGTGAGGGAATTTAAACCATGGAACTGGATAATCGGCACAGGAATTTATATCAAAGACATTCGGGAAGAGATAGATGTATTTTCCAAAAAACTGTTTTTCATATGCACCGGTTTGTGTCTGATTCTGTTTTTCCTTTCTTTTTTCATTATTTTACAGGGGGTTAAAGTCGAAAAAGAAAGGCATCACGCCGAGGTACAATCAAAGATCCAACAGGAACAATTGTTCCAGGCAGCGAAACTGGCTTCTGTTGGAACGCTGGTTTCAGGTGTCGCTCATGAGATCAACAACCCAACCACTGCATTAATGCTCAATGCGCCCTTGCTCAATAAGATGTGGAAAGATATATTGCCCATAATAGAACACCATCAGCAGGAAAATCAGCAGGTGCAGGTCGCAGGGATGCCTTTGTCTTTGGCAAAGGAAAGAATCCCCAAGTTGTTGCAACACATGGAAGAAGGTAGTCGGCGCATCAAGGAAATTGTCACTGACCTGAAGGATTTTTCTCATATCACCCCATCAGAGTTGAAAGACAATGTGAATCTGAATCTGGTAACTCAAAAAGCGATTAATCTCATCAGCAATATTGTGAACAAGCACACCGATAACCTGCAGGTGTCATTTGCACCTGAAATGCCTGAATTCAAAGGAAATTTCCAAAAGATCGAACAAGTGATTATCAATCTGATCATGAATGCCTGCCAGGCATTAACGGATAGATCTCAGGAATTATCTATCAAGACCGACTATAACAAGGAGCGTAACGAAGTAGCGGTTGAGGTGAAAGATAAGGGGTGCGGTATTTCCGAAGACAATCTGACTCAAATACGGGATCCTTTCTTTACAACTAAACAAAACCAGGGTAATACCGGATTGGGACTTGCGATTTCAGACAAGATCATAAAAGACCACCAAGGTACAATGGTGGTGCACTCCCAACTAAATTCCGGAACCTGTGTACGATTGAAGTTTCCAGTGAATTCATAGACCAGCTATACATGACGAATTTTGATTTGACCGACAAGCCTATTATTATCATCGACGATGAAGAACCAATCCTGTTCTCCATCGATACCACCCTGCGTTCTGAAAAGTATCAGGATATCATTACCTGCCAGGATAGCAGGCATGCTATGGCCCTGATTCGTGAATACGGTGCCCAGGTTGTTTTGCTGGATTTAACAATGCCTTACGTTTCAGGACAGGAACTGCTGGAGCAAATTGCTGCAGAATTCCCGGGTATACCAATCATCATTATTACCGGAACCATCGATATTGAGACGGCTATTCAGTGCATGAAAAAAGGGGCGTTTGACTATATAACCAAACCCATTGAAGCTACCAGACTCCAGAAAACGGTGCGCCAGGCTATCTCCTTTAACGAATTGAGGCATGAAAATAAAGCCCTGAAAGACCATATTCTGGATGAGCAACTGGAATACCCGGATGATTTTGCGAATATCATTACTACCAATCATAAGATGTTCGGAATCTTCAGGTACATTGAAGCGATAGCAAAAACCTCGCAGGTTGTGCTGATAACAGGTGAAACCGGCGTCGGCAAGGAATTGATTGCGCGCTCTTTGCATACTATCAGCGGCTTGAAGGGCAAATTCGTACCGGTGAATATTGCGGGACTTGATGATGTGGTATTTACTGATACCCTGTTTGGACATATCAAAGGAGCATTTACCGGTGCAGAACAGGATAGAAACGGTCTGGTGGAGCAGGCTTCGGGCGGGACCTTGCTGCTGGACGAAATTGGGGATCTTAAATCATCTTCCCAGATAAAACTGCTCAGGTTTCTGCAGGAGTCCGAATACAGATCCCTGGGAATGGATGAAACCCGTCAGGCAAACGTTCGGGTGGTTGCTTCGACCAACAAAAGCATCACAGAACTTAAGCAGGACGACCATTTTCGTAAAGATCTGCTTTATCGATTACAGACTCACCATATTCATATACCAGCCCTCAGGGAGAGGTTGGATGATATTCCTTATTTATTGGATCATTTCATTGCCGAAGCTGCCGACACCTTTAATATTAAAAAACCAAACTATCCCAAGGAACTTGCAGTGCTGTTGCAGAACTACAACTATCCTGGCAATATTCGTGAATTTAAGGCCATGGTATTTGATGCAGTAAGTCGGCACCGTTCCAAAATCCTTTCCATGAAAGTCTTTCAAAGTTATATAAACGAGCAGGGTGCTGATGCCGTGAAAAAAGCAGAGCCTATTGAATCGGAATCCATTCAATTTCCTTCCAAACTGCCCACCATTGAAGAAACTACCTCTCAACTACTCCAAGAAGCCTTAAAACGGGCTAACGGAAACCAATCTATCGTAGCTCGATTGCTGGGAATATCCCAACAAGCTGTTAGTAAACGACTCAAAAAAAATCTAAAAAAATAGTTCAAAGGGCTACAACCCAGGTTGTGACCACAACTTTTGATGTAAGAAAAATGGGGACTGATTGAATGCTGCTTCAGACCTCTTTTCGAATTTTATTACAACCTTGGTTGTGGTAGTTGATCCAGGTCAATTTTTTAACCTGAATTGATTCAGATCAATTGGGGTCTGCACCTAGGGATTGTTCACCGGAATGGTCTGTCTTTTGCTGAATGTGTAGTCACCATGGTTCATTATCGAATTGATCGTTGAGAAACAATCGAACATATCAGTCGGTAATACACTTCGAAGTATCTTTATACACACATTTTTGGGCTTAATTTAGTCCGTTCTGGTCCGTAAACACGGGCTATATTTCCAATTCTCAAAAGGTTATAGGTTATCGGCTATCCGTACAGAACGCGCAGCTTTCATCAAAGACCGATAACGGATAACTGACCGCAAAGTCATACGAATTGGGATGTTAATGACGATTGTCGGGGGATTGCCGCTTTATTGCCACATTTCAAGACAAAACAAAAATGCGTGTTTGTACCTATCCAGTTCAATTAATAAAACCAAAACCTGTAACTATTTAGCAAGTCTTAACCGGGAGAACGGGAGCCGTTCTGTCGACCTGAATAGTTGCGCACAAAAATTCTTATGGCTTTAAATGGAGGTGAGGTATGGCACAGATCAGAAATCGAGGCTGGTCGGTAACATTTGCAGGACTGGGAATTAATCTGGCGTTAGGTATATTATACACTTGGAGTATTTTTAAACTGGCGATCCAGGAATCGATTACACTCGGCGATGGCCGATTCAACTGGGATATTGCTTCGTTGAATGATCCCTATGCGGTGTGTTGCCTGGTTTTTGCGTTTGCAATGATTCCCGCAGGCAGGCTGCAGGATAAGTTCAGCCCCAGGTTTACGGCAGTTATCGGGGGTGTTTTAACAGGTTTGGGTTTGATTATTATTTCTCAATCAACATCGCTGTTTGGCTGGATCATGGGTTTTGGGGTTCTGGCTGGAATGGGAATTGGGTTTGCGTATGCTTCCGCAACCCCACCGGCCATTAAATGGTTCCCGGCAGCCAAAACGGGAATGATTGCCGGGATTGTGGTAGCCGGATTTGGGCTGGCATCTGTTTATATCGCTCCACTATCCAATTACCTGATTAACCAGGTCGGTCTTTCCAGTTCCATGATGATCTTTGGCGTTGCTTTTCTGATTCTGGTTTGTCTGCTCTCACTTTTTCTGGTAAATCCACCGGAAGGCTACGTGCCCGAGCTTGAAACAGCTTCATCGGCAACAGGGGTTAAACCGGCTTCCAAAACCAGAGATTTTAAACCATTGGAAATGATGAAAACAGGCTCTTTTATTCGTCTCTGGTTAATGTACTTTGTGGGTGCAGGTGCTGGATTATTCATTATTGGGGGTGTTGCGGCACTGGCAAAACAGAGTATGGGTCAAATGGCATGGCTGGTTGTGGCATTGTTAGCCATTGGAAACGCCGGTGGAAGAGTTGTGGCCGGAATTCTGTCTGATAAGATCGGTCGAAACCAGACTTTGTTTTTAATGCTGGTATTCCAGTCATTGGTAATCTTCTCTCTCTTGTTTATCGATAAGAATGTTGCCTTTCTGGTTGTCCTGGCGGCTACGTTAATTGGGTTTAACTACGGAACGAACCTTTCCCTGTTTCCTTCTATGACCAAAGACTATTTCGGCCTGAAAAGTTTCGGAAGCAATTACGGTCTTGTTTTCTCTGCGTGGGGTGCAGGAGGGTTTATCTTTCCAAGAATGGCGCAAATGCTGGTTGCCCGTACGGGAAGCTACAATACTGCGTATATCATCACTGCAGGCCTGCTTCTGGTGAGCGCTCTCCTTGCTATCACAATCAAAGCTCCCTCAACAGTACCTGAAACGGAGAAAATCCTGGTTACGACAGATTCCAAACCGGAGTTTGCCGGTTAGGGCTGTAAACTGAGCTATTGCCCTGTCTGTCGGATTTAATTCAAAACAAGGTGGTTTTACAGTCCGACAGACACAAACAATCCTTTTCATAATTCAACAGAATGCAGGAGAAGACCATGTTTCGACTGACTTCATTGTACAGAAGGATGAACAGCTCCATTTTTTTGCGAGATTTACGCTTCAAGGTTTCTTTTAAACTAAAAAAATGTTTGAAGATGCTGAGACCTCGTCGTTCAAAAGCACATACAGACAAATCGGTACAATCAGGATCAGTTGATCCTGAATATATCGTAACAATTGATTGGTGATGAGAGAGCAGTCACGGAAATGAAACGCATTTTATAAAATCAAACAATAATTAACATAACCAGGAGAAAGGATGAGTGAATTTATATATCATGCACCTGAAGCAGGCAGAAAAAACGCCTTGATAACATCCATGGGCGACTACAAAGCATTATATCAACGCTCGATAGATGATCCCGATAGATTTTGGACCGAAATGGCAGAAAAGTTCTATTGGGAAAAAAAATGGGACAAGGTGAAAAGTCATAACTATTCCGTTTCCGCAGGACCGGTTGAGATCAAATGGTTTGAGGGGGCGAAAACAAATATTGTTTACAACTGCATCGACAGGCACCTTGAAAAAAGAGCTGATCAAACGGCCATTATCTGGGAAGGCAACGAACCGGGAGATCAACGAACATTTACCTACAAAGAACTTCATGCTGAGGTCAGCAAATTTGCCAACGTATTAAAGGCTAACGACGTGAAGAAAGGCGACCGGATCGCCATTTATATGCCTATGATTCCTGAACTGGCCATCGCAATGATGGCTGTGACCAGGATCGGTGCTGTTCACAGTATCGTTTTTGGAGGATTTTCATCTGAAGCACTGGCAGACAGGATCCTGGATAGTGAATGTAAAGTGTTGATCACTTCCGATGGAGTCATGCGCGGTGCCAAGGCTGTGCCGCTGAAGGGAAACGCCGACAAGGCCATGATGATTTGTGAGGGAAAGGGTCACAATGTGGATCATTGTTTTGTAGTAAAAAGAACTGCCAGCCAGGTCATCATGAATACTCCAAGAGACGCCTGGTGGCATGAGGAAATGAAAAATGTATCAACCGAATGTCCCGTGGAATGGATGGATGCGGAAGATCCCCTGTTCATCCTTTATACCTCGGGTTCAACAGGAAAACCTAAAGGAGTGCAACATAATGTAGGTGGCTATATGGTGTACACCGGCACTACCTTCCGTTACATTTTCGATTATCGGGAGGGAGACATCTATTGGTGTACAGCGGATATAGGCTGGATTACAGGCCACAGTTACATCGTCTATGGACCGCTTTCCCAAGGAGCTACCAGCCTGATGTTCGAAGGTGTTCCCAACTATCCGGATCCCGGCAGATTCTGGGAAGTGGTAGATAAATGGAAAGTCAACCAGTTTTATACAGCTCCCACAGCCATACGAGCGTTGATGGCCCAGGGGGAAAAGTGGGTTCAGAATCACAGTCTTTCCAGTTTGAGAATATTGGGAACAGTGGGAGAACCGATCAATCCGGAAGCATGGATGTGGTATTTTAAAAATATCGGAAAAGAGAAATGTCCCATTGTGGATACCTGGTGGCAGACGGAAACCGGTGGTGTTCTGATTACAGCTTTGCCTTATGCCATCGACCAGAAACCGGGCTCAGCAACCCTGCCCTTTTTTGGAGTCAAGCCTGCCATTATTGATGACAGGGGAAATCGGCTGGAAGGAGCATGCAGCGGTTTGTTGGTGATGACAGAACCCTGGCCGGGACAAATGAGAACAGTCTATGGTAATCATCAGCGTTTTGAAGAAACCTATTTCAAAATGTACGACGGCTACTATTTCTCCGGAGACGGCTGCAGAAGGGATGAAGATGGTTATTACTGGATCACCGGTAGAGTGGATGATGTCATCAATGTATCGGGCCACCGCATGGGAACAGCTGAGATTGAAAGTGCCCTGGTCAGTCATGGTGATGTGGCGGAAGCAGCGGTTATCGGATATCCGCACCAGGTAAAAGGTGAAGGCATTTATGCCTATGTGACCCTTAACGTGGGAACACCGGAGACCCCGGAGCTGATCAAAGAACTGGTTGCGCACGTTCGAAATGAGATTGGCCCTATCGCTACTCCGGACATCATCAATTTTTCTCCAGCCCTTCCAAAAACCAGGTCTGGTAAAATTATGAGGCGAATTCTCAGAAAAATCGCAGCCAATGAATTTGACAATATCGGCGATACTTCAACCCTGGCAGATCCCACTGTTGTGAAATCGATCATCGATAAGCATTCCGCCCTTTCTGCAAAAAATTAATCCATCCAAAAGTTGTTCCGGGTAATTCCGGAACAGCCCTGCCTTTTTCGGTCAATCATTGAATCTGACCGCGCACTCAATCAAACTCATTGGAAACATTCAAAATTGTATTTGAATTGCGATCTTTTCAACTGATTTAAAAGATCAAATACTCATTCTCCATCTACTATTTTCTATTAAATAGATCAGAAAGGACCTTATAGGGAGATTTAAACTTTTTGGGTGTTTTTGAACCAACTGTAATATTTGATAAACTCTTGAGTTTTGGATGATCCTGGTTTATGGTTTGTGGATCTCTGGTCCAGGTGAGGTTTGAAACAATTCACTGGTTTCAATTGAAATATTGAAAAAAGCCCCAGTGAACCAAAATAGCATGAACTCTAATTCTTTGAGGCGAAGGGCTTTGAACAATCAATATCCAATGCACTGAACAGAGATCTGAAACATCTTTTATTTCAAAGAGGATAGATAATTTTAACAAGAGGAGAGACATGAAAAAAACAGTTGGAATGATGATACAATTGCCTGTGGTGCTGGCGATTTTACTATTTTTAGGTTTTCAAAATGCCGCGGCTTATGAAGCGGGTACCATTTTGGCTAAAGTGGATGTTACCAGCAGTGTTGCCCAGTTAGGATTGCCAGTACATGCTCATCTGCAGGGAGCATCAGGTCAGGACTATGCGCTGGTGGTTGCTACTCAAAATCAGCTGGATGCGTCCGGGATGAATTACAAGACCCTGGAAGTTATTCCCGCTAACCTGGAAGGGACAAATTACATTATTGCCCTGGAAAGAATCAGCGGTGCAAGAACTAATGCTGCCGGCCAATTCAACGTTCTATTTGACGACGGAAGGTATGTCATTGTCAGGGTCAGCGAATTTGGGGCTGAACAACTGGTTTTAATGGGATTTGAGATTGAATGGCTGAGTGAAACACCCATCGTGTTGATGCAGTCGCAAACGATGTCGTTGATGGCTGAGTCTACCCTGGCGGTTGACTTCAATGCTGTGGTCCAGGAAATGATAAATGCTGTCACTCAAACCAAGGTTTATGATTATACGGCTAACATTTCAGGTGAATCATCCGTTGTAATCGGTGGTTCTCCTTATACCATCAGTTCCCGCCATACCAACTCCGGGACATCTATCAGTAAAGCCACGCAGTATATGTACGAATTCAGTCAGGGATTAGGGCTTTCAGTAAGCTATCACAATTGGACCTATGGCTTTTACTCCGGTCGTAATGTGGTGGCTGAGAAATCCGGTACTGTATCTCCCGGTGAGATTGTTTTGGTGACTGCTCATTTGGACAGCATGCCTTCCGGTAGCAATTCTCCGGGAGCTGATGATAACGGCAGTGGATCTGTGGGAGTCATGATGGCCGCAGAAATGTTTGCCGGTCGTTCATTTGAAAGAACCACAAGATTTGTCTGGTTTACAGGTGAAGAACAGGGATTATATGGCAGCAAACGCTATGCAGATAAGGTTGTTGCCGATGGTGATAATATCGTGGCTGTTTACAACATGGATATGATCGCCTGGGATGATGTGGGAGGACCTACTTTACGAATACATACAAGGACGAGTTCCAGCTCCGGGTATGCAAGCGATATGGTACTAGCGAATACATTTGTAGATGTGGTGAATACCTATGGTATGAGTTCAGCGTTGACACCGATTATTGACTCGGATGGTATCACTGCTTCTGATCATTCTTCGTTCTGGAATAAAGGATTTCCAGCGATTCTGGCTATTGAAGACGATGTCGATGATTTTTGTGATTACTATCACACCGTCAATGATACTTTATCCACATTGAATATGACTTACTACACAAACTACGTGAAAGCGTCTGTAGGAACAGCAGCTCATTTAGCCAAAGTGGTGGGTGGTGCCACATTAAACGCAAGCTTTACACACACATCCAATTTGCTTGAAGCCACTTTTACAGATACCAGTACTGCCCCAACCGGTGAAAATATTACGGCCTGGTCCTGGAATTTTGGGGATGGCAATACATCAACCCTGCAAAATCCGGTTCATACATACGCTACTGCAGGCAGTTACAATGTGAGCCTGGCTGTCACCGACAGTACCGGTGGCACGGATTCGATCTCCAAGAATGTAACCGTAACCGACACCGTCGTCGAATATTGCGCCTCCCAGGGGAACAATGTCAATTATGAGTGGATTGACGGAGTAACAATCGGTACATTTTCAAATCCATCCGGGGCAGCCGGATATTCTGATTTTACCTCCACAGTGGTTAACATGACAGCAGGACAAAGTTATGCCACCACCCTTTCCCCGGGATTTGCATCTTCCAGCTACACCGAGTACTGGAAGGTTTGGATCGATTTTAACAGAGATGGGGATTTCGCTGATTCCGGCGAAGAGGTATTCTCGGCTACCGGCCGTTCCGATGTTAATGGAAGCATTGCTATTCCCGGCTCAGCCCCTACCGGTACAACGAGGATGAGGGTCACCATGAAATATAATGGGGTACCAGGTTCATGTGGTTCTTTCACTTATGGTGAAGTGGAAGATTATACAGTGGATATCGGAAATTAGTCCCTCAATAATTCCCACCTCCAATCAAACCGGGCACTCTTTCCTATTACAGAAGATGCCTGGTTTCTTCGCCTTTTCGAGTCACTTTTTCCGGTATGGCTGAAAGGTAGGTCTTCTTGAACTCATCTTTGAAAGCTCCTCTCCCTATTCCGCTGGTTTGATGGCTGATAGAATTAACCGGTAAACTTGATTTCGTACGTTATCCCACAATTTTTGAAGAAAACTCAGGATTATTTCAAACATTACCTTAATAATGGAATAAAACTTGGATCAAGCGAATCAACTAGATGTCAAAATCTTTCGAAAGAGTAGAAGGGAACAATTTGACAGTCAATTATCCGGCAGCTAGCGTGATTTAACAAGTTTGAAACTTGCAGAACTGATCATTGAGCTCCACAGAATCACAAAGAAAAGGAGATGAACATATTATGAATCCAAAAGAATACCTGGGAAACATGTTTGGGTTGGAAGGTAAAACTGCAATTATTTCGGGTGGTGCCGGAGTGATCGGAACGGTGATGTCAAAAGCTTTATTGGAGGCCGGAGCAAAAGTGATGATCTGGAGCCGTTCGGAGCAGTCCGTATCAGAAGCAATTCAGCAGATTAAGAGTGTTGTTGGTGATACTGAGAATGTAAAAGGGATGCAGGTTGATGCTGGCGACGAGAGTACCGTAAGAAAATTGCTCCCGGGGATTGAATCGGATTTTGGAACTCCGGATATTCTGGTCAATGCCGTCGGAGGCAATATTGGGAAAACCAATTTTATTGATACCGATGTCGGTACCTTCAAAAAGGTACTTGATATGAATTTAATTGCCGGCCTCCTTGTTCCTACTAAAATTCTTGCTTCTTACTGGATCGAAAAGGAAGTAAAGGGGACTATTATAAATTTAACATCAATGACATCCTATCTGCCATTGTCCGGTGTTTGGGGATATGATGCTGCCAAAGCAGGAGTCTTGAATTTAACGCAGGCCACAGCCAAAGAATTTGCAGCGCACGGCATTCGAGTGAATGCCATAGCACCGGGTTTTTTTCTGGGGAAACAAAACCGTGCGATTCTGGTAAACCAGGAAACCGGAGACTATACAGATCGGGGCAAACAGGTTATTGCAAGAACCCCGTACGGCAGGTTCGGTGATCCCGAGGAGTTGGCAGGTGTCACATTGTTTCTTTCCAGCAACAAAGCTTCGGGTTTTGTTACAGGCGTGTCAATTCCTGTGGATGGCGGTTACCTGGTGGACAACATATAGATATTTTAGAATGATGATTTTAGATTTCAGATATTCTGATTCGTGAAAGCGAAGCTTTTATTTATTAAGTTCAACAAACCTGTGGCCTCTGTGTCTCTGTGGCTAAACAAAAAACAACAATGATCTACTACGAACAAGGTGGTGTCAGCACCGAACTAAGCGATCAGAACATAAAAAACGGGCTAAATATTGCCCTGGAAAAATTGGGAAAGCGAAAGAGAATACTGGCTATCCCACCGGATATCACCCGATACCATTCCAAGGCAGGCGATATCATTCAAATGCTTTGGGAAAGCCACGGTGATGCCATCACTGATATTCTGCCTGCTTTAGGTACCCATGCTCCCATGACTGAAGAAGAAATCGACCGCATGTATGGTGCGGTTCCCAAGAAACTGTTCAGGGATCATGATTGGAGAAATGATGTTCGCACCATTGGCCATATTGAGTCATCAGTCATAAAGAACCTTTCTGAAGGCAAATTGGAGTTTGAGTGGCCTGCACAAGTCAATCGATTGCTGGTGGAAGGAAATCACGATTTGATTTTGTCGGTCGGGCAGGTCGTACCTCATGAAGTGGTGGGCATGGCCAACCATCATAAGAATATTCTGATAGGAACCGGTGGGGCCGAAACCATTAATCTCAGCCATCATCTGGGAGCTGTGTACGGCATGGAGAGGATGATGGGGCAGGCTGACACGCCGGTCAGGAAAATCCTTAATCTGGCTTTTGACAGGTTTCTTTCCCATTTACCCATCGTGTACATTCTGACTGTGATTGGACCGAGTGCCAGTCCCGGTCGTTTGGTAACCAGGGGAATGTTCATCGGTGATGATAACTCGGTTTTTGACAAAGCAGCTGAATTATCATTGAAAGTAAATTTTACCATGTTGGAACAACCGTTGGAAAAGGTCGTTGTTTATTTGCCACCGGATGAGTTTAAAACAACATGGTTGGGTAACAAGAGCATCTATCGAACCAGAATGGCAATAGCAGACAATGGGGAACTGGTTGTTTTGGCCCCGGGACTGAAAAAATTTGGAGAAGATCTGGAGATTGATGGCTTAATTCGCAAATATGGTTATCGCACAACCCCTGAAATTCTGAGCTTTGTAGAAAAAAATGCTGATCTCCAGAACAATCTGAGTGCTGCAGCGCATCTGATTCACGGTTCATCCGAAAACAGATTTAAAGTTACCTATTGCCCCGGAGGACTTACCAAATCTGAAGTTGAAGGTGTTAATTACCAGTATGGAGACCTAAGTGAATACGCATCCAGGTATAAGGTTACTGACCTTGTGGATGGGGTCAATACCTTGGATGATGGTGAAAAGATCTTTTACATTTCAAATCCGGCCCTTGGGCTCTGGGCATACAAAGGAAGATTTAGTTGAATCCCATGTCCTAAGGTAGCGGCAGAGGGAAATCCGCTCTAAAAACGGGGCCACTATTTTTATTGAAGGATCGGAACAACCAAGTATCATAACCAGGTTGTTATCTGTGGCACGTTTAGGATATGCAGCCAGACAACCGATGTGATGACTTTTTTGGATCGTGATAGTGACAACCGGATGATCTTTTATGCGATCCAATGCGAGCGATATTGCCTTTTATTCTAATTCAATAGTCTTTCCTTGCTGATGACTCTTAACTGCTGCTTCGATAATGGCCGTTGTAGTTTGGGCTTCTCGTGGAGCTATAGCATAGTCACCTCCATTGCGGATTACCTCGTAAATATTGTCGTAAAAGCCCATGTAATTTCCCTGCAGGGTTTCAATGGTTCCGGCAAATTCCAAATTGTTTATCACGGTTTTCAGAATTCCCCAATTCTCTTTTGAATCTTTTCCCCAGTTGTTTGACTCGGGTGTCAGGCCTGCTTGCATGTCGTCCTCCTGGGGGTCGATTCCAGGTTTGATAAATGATCCTTTGTTTCCGTAAACGATATATCGGGGATCAGGATCTTTTGCCAGCAGGGTCGATTTCAGAGTTACTTTGGTGGTAGGGTAATCCAGACGCAAATCAAAGGCATCATCCACCCGGGAGCCCTGCCTTTGCTTGTATAACTTTGCAGTGGCAGATTGTGGGATTCCGAACAAACAAACGACCTGATCGATTATATGTGTCCCTAAATCATAAAGAATGCCACTGGCCGGTCCTTCAATCTCTTTCCATGGTTTGGGGTTCAATGCCGGTTTATACCGATTATAGCGCGCTTCGTATTCAATCACGTCGCCGATCAGCCCATCCTGGATGACTTTTCTGACAGTCATAAAATCGCCGTCCCAGCGCCTGTTATGAAAAACAAAAATATGTCGTTCCCGGCTTTCAGCGAGACGAATGAGTTTATTTGTTTCAGCCGTGGTAGGAGAAAACGGTTTTTCTATAATGACATGTTTACCGGCCTCTAGGGCCTGTTGAGACATTTCAAAATGATATTCATTGGGTGCGGCAACAACGATTAATTCGATGTCAGGATCATCCAGGATCTCCTGGTGGGATTTGACAATGTTAACATCGGGATATGAGCTTTTGGCCGTATCTTTTGACCGTTGGACAACTGCCGTTAGTTCAAATTTTTCTGCCAGATCAATAAATGGAGCATGAAATACCCGACCTGAAAGTCCGAATCCTATTAAGCCTGTTTTTATGGGTTGTAGGGTCATCGTCAACTCTTTAATTTTTGCCGTTTATAAAAATACCTGTTTGATGTGCCTCTCCAAAATGTTCTCTGTTACGTTTTTGGCTACTGTGGTTTCAAATTTCGCTAGTGCATCGTAATATCGTTCCCCCAGTTCAGATGCAACCTTATATCCCACATGAAGGAGTTGTCTGAGATGGATGTTATAATCCGGATGGTTTGGATCATGCCTGAGAGAGTTAACAAACCGCTGGCTATCCATTTTGTCCATATCTGCTTTAGATGGGAGTTTGGCAGGGTTGATATCGATGACTGATTTATAAGGAGTGCATAGTTCTTCAAAGCGCGAAAGAGAGGATATATAGATCTCCTTGCAGATTGCCAGTCCTTCTTCGCCGGATTCCGCCAGACCGATCAATTCTTCCAACCAGGTTGTACCTGCTGTTTTCAAATGCAGTCCGGCATCATGATTCTTTATCGCTTTGGCAACCAGGGGATATATGGAGAATTTGTCGCTGCCGGAGTGGATGCTAAGTTTTAAATCATCCGGTAATCCGAACTCCTCAACAGCAAATGATAACGCAGCCAAATCCTGATTGAATTCTTCAGCAAACACCTTCGGATCGCCTGAATAGTCCACCCCTTTGTTGAAGCGTCCGCTAAACTTTGGAGCAATTGTTTGCACAGGTATTTTCTCTGTGGCAAGTCCCAGCAGAATAAACAGCAATTCCACCGGCGATTGCGGATAATCCGTTTCGTCCATGGAGATTTCTGTTATGAACGTCCCTTTTCCTTTTTTCGATTCAATATAGCGATAGATTTTTCCGGCTTCCAGAACAGCAGAAAGGTATTTGCCTGTTATACTCTCAATCTCGTTTTTGGTGACTGTTATTTCATCTTTCATCCCCGGAAGTTTTAAGGGACGAACATAAGGCAAAGCTGCATTGATGAAAGCAACTTGTTGCTCCTGGTTGGCTGTATTACCAATATAATCAGCAACATCGATGGTGAAAAAATCGCTGGCTTCAAGAAAGGAATCTACATTGTTCAAGTTGATATGGTCGGCATCTACAAAATAGGCTCCGTTCCAATCCAGACCTTTTACGGCTTCATCTGCTTCGATCCTGACGTCTTGAGGGACGGTCTTAACAATAGAGTGTTCCCTGTGTGACTTGTTCCATACCGGGGTGACATCAACACCGAGTTCTTTGGCTTTGATTATTGCAGTAAGTTGGGCTTTTCCCTGTCTTGAGAATCGATCGCCAATTCCCATTGAATATTTGTTTAAGGGCATTTGGGATTTATAATTTCAGATTTTCTGTTTCATGAAAGCTACGCTTTCGGTTTTTACATTTTAAAATTATTTGCCTTTAATTTATCAACTATCTCTTCGACCATCTGCTCGGGTGTCTGGTCGATGCTGATGGTGATTCCGCCTTGGGGTGTTTCAAAAGTGTCTATTTGGCTTTGAAGTAGGTCAGGATTCATGTAGTGACCTTGTCTGGCGTTTAAACGTTTTGCCAGTAAATCAAACTCTCCATGCAGGTGGACGGTGATAACGGAAATTTGATCAACTCCCAGCATATGACGGTAGCTTTTCTTGAGTGCAGAACATGCCAAAACGGCGTTTCCCGGATCATGATTCCATCCTTCTATTTGTTCAGCTAAACCAAGCAGCCACGGTTTTCTGTCTTTGTCTGTGAGTGGAATCCCCTGTCTCATTTTTTCAACATTTTGACTGGAGTGAAAGTCATCAGCATCGTAGAAGTTCCATTCAAGTTTTGTTGCCAATAACTTCCCCACAGTCGTTTTCCCACATCCGCTGGGGCCGATTATTACTATCACCATCTTTATTTAAGCATTATAGGTTGAAGATGCTGTGTCGCCTCCTCTTCCTGTCCAGTTGGTGTGAAAGAATTGACCTCTTGGTTTGTCTGTCCGTTCGTATGTGTGGGCTCCGAAATAATCTCTTTGGGCTTGAAGCAGGTTAGCTGGTAATGTGGCAGATCGATATCCGTCATAATATGATAAAGCGGAAGAAAAAGCCGGAACAGGTATTCCATTCAATGCAGCATTTGCAATTATTTTTCGCCAACCCTTTTGAGCCCAGGTCATTTTATCCGTGAAAAACGGCGCCAACAGCAGGTTATCCAATTGTTTGTTCTCGTTAAACGCTTCGGCAATTCGCTCAAGAAATACCGAACGAATAATACATCCTTCTCGCCACATTAAGGCGATGCTGCTGTAATCCAGGTCCCATCCGTATTGCCGGGCTGCTTCACGCATTAAGGTAAACCCTTGGGAGTACGAAATGATTTTCGAAGCATAGAGCGCCTGCTCCAGGTGATCTATGGTTTGTTGGAGTTCGCCGTCGAAAGTTGTTACAGGACCTGATAAAGATTTTGAAGCTGCTATCCGTTCATCTTTTTGAGTGGATAAAGAGCGGGCAAAGACTGATTCGGCGATCAATGTCAGAGGTGTTCCCAGTTCAAGCGATGAAAAGGTGGTCCATTTTCCCGTTCCTTTTTGACCAGTCACATCTAAAATCTTCTCCAGAAGAACCTCATCTTTTTCGGTTCTGTAGTTCAGGATGTCACCGGTGATTTCAATTAAATAGCTATCCAAAACCCCTTTATTCCAGGTTTTAAATACTTCTGATATGGTGCTGTAGGGCAATCCTAACAGGTCTTTCAAAATGTGAAATGACTCTGCAATTAACTGCATATCTCCATATTCAATGCCATTGTGCACCATTTTAACAAAATGCCCGGCTCCCTCTTTGCCGACCCAGTCGCAGCAGGGAGTCCCATCGCTGACTTTGGCTGCTATGGTTTGAAAGATTGGTTTGACAATCTCCCATGCTGCTTCAGAACCTCCCGGCATGATTGAGGGGCCTGTCAGGGCTCCTTCTTCTCCTCCGGAAACGCCGGTTCCTACGAAAAGCAGTCCTTTGTCTTCAAGTTGATGAGTTCGCCTGGTTGAATCGGGGTAATAGGAGTTTCCACCATCGATTATGATATCGCCGGGCTCAAGGAACGGAATCAATTGTTCAATTAATTGGTCCACGGGGTCACCGGCTTTAACCAGCATCATCACCTTACGAGGTTTGGATAAAAGTGACACAAACTCCTGGATCGAATGGGCGCCGTAAAACTGCTTTCCTTTACCACGTCCTTCCAGAAATTGCGTAACCTTTCCAACCGAGCGGTTATATACCGCTACCTTGAAGCCGTTTCGCTCCATATTTAATACCAGGTTTTCGCCCATTACAGCCAAGCCAATCAATCCAATATCTGCAACACCTGTCATGTTTTTTCCTGTTTTATTTATGTATGTCCTTCAATTCCGTGCACGTGCCTGCAAATGTTCACGATTCCACGAGAATGATTTTAATAATCAATTATGAATGAAAGATCAGGTAGGACGGGCAACTTGTTACCCATCATTTCGGTCAATAGCCTCTTTACGATGTTGGAGCATTTTCTTTGCTCATGCTCGTTTAGATTCCGGGTCAAGCCCGGCACGACTAATAATTAAGTAATTTGCGTAACATGTGAAATATTAATTTACGGCTCAATTCGCCCCGATGGGCAACAAGGTTGCCCATCCTACAAATATAAAAAACCGAAAGCGCAGCTTTTACAAAGCAGAAAATCTGAAATCCAACTTCTAAAATCTAAAATATTGTAGAGCGTTGTTGTAACAAATGTCCTGTACAATTCTTCCGATCAGTTTCAGATCGTTGGGTAGCTCTCCGTTTTCGATATCGTTACCAAACAGGTTGCAGAGAATTCTTCTGAAGTATTCATGCCTGGGATAAGACAGAAAACTCCGGGAATCTGTCAGCATCCCCACAAACTGACTGATCAGACCCATATTGGAGAGAGCATTCATCTGTCTCTCCATGCCATCTTTCTGATCGTTAAACCACCAACCTGAACCAAATTGAATTTTCCCGGGGGTTTGCCCATTCTGATAATTGCCGATCACGGTAGCCAGCATTTCGTTATCTTTGGGGTTAATGGTGTAGAGTATGGTTTTTGCCAGTTTATCCTCTTTTTCCAGGGTATCCAGGAACTTAATGATGGCTTCGGCGTAGCTGAGATCCCCCATGCTGTCATAACCGGTGTCTGGTCCAAGTTTTGTGAACATTTTCGAATTGGTATTTCTAATGGCACCAATATGAAATTGTTGTGTCCATTCCCTGGCAGCGTACATTTTTGCCAATTCGATCAGCATGAACGTTTTGAATTGAAAAACCTCCGGCTCCTCTAATTCTTGTTTTGAGCGAGCTTTGAGGAATATCTTGTCAGCTTCGGACAGGGTAGCCGGGAAAAATACCATTTTGTCTACACCATGGTCAGACAGGCGGCATCCATTTTGATGGAAGTAATCTATACGTCGTTCCAGGGCGGATAAAAGGGCGCTGACATCTTTTATATCACTGCCGATTATTCCTTCAAGGGATGAGATCCATTGGTTAAAAAGGGATAAGTCCTCCGGTTTCATGGATTTATCAGGTCTGAAAGCCGGAAGTACCCTGGTTTCAAATGTTTCGTCATCAAACAATTGTTGATGAAAACCCAAATCGTCCAGCGGGTCATCGGTGGTACAAACCACATCCACGTTCATTTTTGTTAGTATACCGCGCACCGAAAATTCGGGCTGAGCCAGAAAGGTGTTGCAGGCTTGATAAATCTGTTCCCAGGTGTCTCCGTTAAGAAGGGTATCTGTTATTCCAAAAGGATTGCGTAATTCCAAGTGAGTCCAGTGATAAAGAGGATTGCGCACAGTTTTTGGTACGATTTCAGCCCAGGCTTTGAATTTTTGTTCATCGCTTGCTGAACCTGTTATCAACTCCTCATCAACACCGCAGGCCCTCATGGCTCTCCATTTGTAGTGATCGCCATAGAGCCAGATCTGCGTCATATTTTCAAAATTCCTGTCTCTAGCGATATCTTCGGGCGGCAAATGGCAGTGATAGTCAAAAATAGGCATTTCAGCGGCGTAGTCGTGGTATAATATCTCAGCTGTTTTTGTCTGTAGAAGAAAACTGTCTGTTAGAAATGCCTTCATCGGTTACCTTTGTTATGATTTTACGATCTCTGAAATTGGTTGAGAATAGTATAAACCAGTATCAGTTTTTGTTTAACTGTGTTCGTGAATCTATTCAAACCCAAAAGCGGTTTAATTTGAAAAGCCCAGCGGCATAGGCAAGTGCAATAAACCGCTTCTGGGAGGAGGGTAAACATTCCCAAATCGGATTTGCGGTTTACTGCTTAATTTATGCCAACCAGCTTTCTAAACGCGGTTCAATTCTCAGGCAATTTTACAAAAAACATCATCCGGCTATTCTCGCATATGATTTTCAATCTTCAGATACTTACTAAAACTAGTGGATAACTTGCAATCGGTCGCTGTCAAGTGAGCTGTTCATGTTTGTTTATTAATCCTTCCTGCAAATTTTGCAGACCGGTCTGTATTTTTTGCAGAGTAGCTTGTCAATCTTTTAATATTCATCTCTCAGGATGGATTCCTTTTATTTTTTGCGACATTTATTTGAAAATTGTTTGCAAAATGTTTATTTGCTTGAATAGGAACAATGAACTTGTTGTGTAACAGATAAAGAAACAGAAAACCAGAAAACACCTTGCAAAATTTGCATATTCTTTACATCTGTTTTCTTGAACCCTGAATTTGTTTTAATCCATATCGATATAAAAATCTTTATAGATTAATAAGATAAACGGAATGATTCTGTCACTGTTGGTCATGGTACAAAGCTTGTAGTCGAAGGCGCGGGTTTGTGATGTGTATTCACCTTTAGCAAAAATCGCAATGAAAGATATTTAAAGGGATTGCGGCGTATTTTTATATCACATTCTTGTTCTGTTTCTAAGGTTTTAAATGCTAATATTTTTGGATGGATTATTATGAAAAGAACAAACATAAAACTCATTTTGAATCTGGTGCTAAGTATATTTTTAGCGGTTTCAATGATATTTGGTTTTACAAACAGTGTAATAGCCAAGAAGAAAATCGTATTGAAAGCGGGAGATGTTCATCCCATGGATTATCCGACCGTTCAGGGTATGGTACGAATGGGTGAATTGTTGAGTGATTGGACAGACGGCAGGATCACGATTCAGGTGTATCCTTCCATGCAGTTGGGAGCTGAAAAAGAGATGCTGGAGCAAACCCAGTTTGGTGCCATTGATCTGTTAAGAGTGAGTACCGGTCCTTTGGGTACCATTGTACCTGAATTCAATGCTTTCTCTCTGCCTTACATCTTTAGAAATGCCGATCATATGCACAAGGTTGTGGATGGTCCCATTGGCCAAGAACTGGCGGAAAAAGCCAAAAAGGGTGGGTTTATCGGCATCGGCTACTATGATTCGGGATTTAGAAGCTTTTACAATACCCGCAGACCGATTCGCTCGATGAAGGATTTAAAAGGTCTGAAATTCCGCGTGATGGGTAATCCGATATTTGTAGATATGGTAGCGGCATTAGGCGCATCAGCCACACCAATGGCTTATAACGAAGTGTACACAAGCCTGGCTACGGGCGTTATTGACGGTGCCGAGAACAATTATCCTTCCTATACTTCTTCCGGGCACTACGAGAAAGCCAAGTACTATACACAAGATCAGCATTTAAGCGTTCCGGAGATCCTGTTGTTGAGTAACAAGACAGTCGAAAAGCTGTCAAAAGCTGATGTGGCCTTGATTAAGTATGCAGCGTCCCTTTCCGTCCCCTACCAAAGAGAATTGTGGGCAGCAAGAGCTAAAGCCAGCATTGAAAAGGCAAAAGCCGCCGGATGCGAAATTATCACTGATATTGATAAAACACCTTTCATGAAAGCCATGGAACCGGTTTATGCAAAGCATGCAAAACCACTGGCAGGCATCATTAAGCGAATCCAAGCTGTCAAATGATCATCAATTCTATCCTGTTATGGGAAGAAAAGCGGACTGGTTTTCGCTTTTCTTCCACTTTCGATTTTTTCAATAACTTACTATCCAACTGAAACAGGCTATTTGTCTTGACATCATCAGCCTGAAAGTAGCGAAGGAAATGGAACTCTTTTCAAAATTTACAGACTGGATCTACAAACTCCTGTTAACAATTTGCTGCGTTGGTTTGGCGGCCATGGTGATAATCATATCCGCGCAGGTGTTTTGTCGATTTGTACTAAATTTTACCCCATACTGGACCGAAGAATTAACTCTGATAATCATGATTTATGCCGGCTTTTTCGGGGCTGCGGTGGCATATAAAAAACGATTGCACATTAATCTGCAATTTTTTTTGGAAAGCTTACCTGCCAACTATCGTAAAAGGGCTTATTTTACCATTGATTGTGTTTTGCTGGTTTTTGCCCTTTATTCTATTGTTTATGGCTGGCAGTTGACTGAAAAAACTATGAATCAGTTCAATCCTGCCCTGGGTTGGCCTGTGGGAACATCGTATCTGGCAATACCCATTTCCGGAATTATCTTTATGCTTTTCGCCATTGAGAAATTGATCAACGATTTTAAAAATCGCAACGCCAAAGCCAGGGAGAATTGATATGGAGATGGGAGTATATGTATTGTTGGGTAGCTTTCTGGCAATGATTATATTTGGAGTTCCCATTGCCTATTCCCTTGGGGTCTCCTCAATTATCACGATGGTATACCTGGATTTACCGGTGATTGTGGTGTTCCAGAAAATATCGGACGGAATGGACAGTTTTTCTTTAATCGCCATTCCGTTTTTTGTATTGGCAGGACAAATTATGGCAGACGGGGGGATGGCCCGTCGTCTTGTTAACTTCTCCAATCTTTTGATTGGATGGGTTCAGGGCGGTCTTGCCATGGTCAACGTATTAGCCAGCATGTTTTTTGGTGGTATATCCGGCTCATCCGTGGCTGATACTTCTTCCATCGGCTCCATCATGATTCCCATGATGAAAGACAAGGGATACGACGACGATTTCTCCGTGAACGTGACGATCACTTCATCTACGCAGGGCATCATCATTCCGCCTTCACACAATGCTATTATTTACTCTTTGGCAGCCGGTGGGACTGTATCTATTGCCAAGCTGTTTTTAGCCGGAATCGTACCCGGCATCATGGTCGGTCTTGCCTTGATGATCGTCTCGTTTGTGACCGCAAAGAAAAGAAGTTACCCCAAGGAAGAACTGGTGACCTTAAAGGAGGGTTTTAAAATTTGCAGAGATGCTATCTGGGGACTGGTTACGGCGTTGATCATTGTAGGTGGTGTTTTAAGTGGTGTTTTTACCCCTACTGAATCATCAGCAATAGCAGTGGTTTACGCTTTATTTGTCACCTTTTTTATCTACAAGGATATTCCGGTGACAAAAATAGGAATGATACTGGCCAATGCTTTTAAAACCATCTCCATTGTCATTATTTTGATTGGAACGTCATCAGCCTTCGGCTGGCTAATAGCTTATATGCGGGTGCCGGTCCTGGTTTCCGAGGCGATGCTTTCCCTGTCTGAAAATCCCATTATCATTTTGGTGATGATCAATGTGATGTTGCTGGCATTTGGAACCATCATGGATATGGCCCCGTTAATTCTGATAGTAACGCCGATCCTTCTGCCAGTGGCAAAATTTATTGGAATGGATCCTGTCCATTTTGGAATTGTGATGATGTTGAACCTGGGAATTGGGTTGTGCACACCACCCGTGGGCTCCACACTTTTTGTGGGATGTGCCATCGGGGAAGTGTCCATGGAGAAAGTGGTTAAAAGTATCTGGCCCTTTTATTTTTCAATGATATTTGTTTTGCTGATCGTTACCTACTTCCCGGTTTTTTCCATGTGGATACCTGAGTTATTTTAGATTTTAGAATGAAGATTTTAGATTTTCTGTATTGTGAAAGCTACGCTTTCGGTTTTGATGTTTTAAAATTAAACGGCCAAGTCGTCTTCTTTGTTGGATTATGGCAATTGGTGGGATTGTAGGATGGGCAACTTTGTTGCCCATCGGGCGGAACTGAAGTATTTAGGAACGTAGATGTTAGAATTCATGTTTTCCTTCCTATGGAAGCCTTGCTTTCGGTTTTATATTCAAACAAACTAATTGCTGGGCAACGAGTTGCCCATCCTACTGCGATACTTATTATGAATTGAGTATTAAGAATCATTATTTGTATTTTCGTTCACGTTCACGGGAAATTTTGGACAATCATAAAAAACAAAGGAAAAAAATGGAAATTCGACATGCGATAAGTCCTTTGGAGTTTAAATCGATGGATACAGATTCCACGCGCAAACAGTTTCTAGTTGAAGATCTGTTTGTGCCGGACAAAAAAAAGCTCATTTACAGTCACATTGACAGAATTATTGTCGGTGGCGTCTGCCCAACAGAGAAATCGCTTGGGCTGGAAGGCGGCAAAGAAATGGGTTCCGAATTCTTTTTGGAGCGGCGTGAATTAGGAATTATCAATGTCGGTCAGGCAGGAGTCGTTTCTGTAGATGGTAACGAGCATGAGCTTCAATACAAAGAAGGGCTTTATGTGGGGGCAGGAAACCGGGAGATCGCATTTTCAAGCTCGGATCCTGATAACCCGGCCAAGTTTTATCTGAACAGTGCCACAGCGCACAAGGCTTTTCCTACAATGAGGGTCACTGCAGAAAACGCCAAGCAAATCAAATTAGGATCTATGGAAGAATCGAATAAACGCACTATTTTTCAGTTTATTCATCCCGATGTCCTGGAAAGCTGTCAATTATGCATGGGCATGACGGTCCTGGAGCCGGGTTGTGTCTGGAACACCATGCCGTGCCATACCCACGATCGAAGAATGGAGGTTTATTTCTATTTTGAGATGGATGAAAACAGTCTGGTATTTCATCAAATGGGTGAGCCCAGTGAAACCAGGCATATTATTACTCGTAATGAAGAAGCAGTCATTTCACCCAGCTGGTCCATCCATTCCGGTGTTGGAACCCGGAACTATACCTTTATCTGGGGTATGGTAGGAGAAAATCAAACGTTCACCGATATGGATCATGTTGATATGTCAAAATTATTATAAGGCATATTCTAAGGTTTGGTTTCGTTTTGCAAATTTCGCAAGCACGGGCTTTTGTTCCGGGTTTTATTGGGTTACCAGCTATCAGTTTGTGGAGCAATAATTCAAGGTTGGAAGAGATCAGGAAAAACATATTTCGAAACCTTTGTGTTGCACGGATTATGATATTGTCACGTGTTAATAGAACCTCAATAGGTGTGTTAAAATAAACAGGGAGAGTTACCTTGATTTTAGACGATTTTAAGCTCAATGCTAAAGTAGCTATAGTTACCGGTTGCCGGACCGGGCTGGGACAGGCTATATCCGTTGCCCTGGCTGAAGCCGGAGCTGACATTGTCGGTGTGGGCAGTACGGACTTTTCCGAGACCGAAAACCAGGTGAAACAGCTGGGAAGAAAATTCCTGGGGATTCAGGCTGACCTGACCCAAATGGAAGCGGTGGAACCTGTGGTTAGTCAAGCCATGGAACATTTCGGTCAGATCGATGTGTTGATTAACAATGCGGGAATTATCCGTCGGGCTGATTCTGTGGATCTGACCGAAAAAGACTGGGATGATGTGATGAATATTAATCTCAAGACTCTGTTTTTTCTTTCCCAGGCGGCGGCGATTCAGATGATAAAGCGTGGCAAAGGAGGCAAAATCATCAATATTGCTTCCATGCTGTCTTTTCAGGGCGGAATCAGGGTCGCGTCTTATACCTCAAGTAAAAGCGGTGTGATGGGTTTGACGCGTCTGATGGCCAATGAATGGGCCAAAGAGAATATCAATGTTAATGCGATCGCACCAGGTTATATGGCAACCGACAATACGGCAGCCTTACGAGCAGATGAAAACCGGAACAAGGAGATTCTGGGTAGAATACCGGCCGGCAGATGGGGACATACGGATGATATTAAAGGAGCGGCCGTGTTTCTGGCTTCAGATGCATCCAATTATGTAAACGGTTATACCCTGGCCGTTGATGGGGGATGGCTGGCGCGGTAGGATATTTTAGATTTTCGGTTTGTTTGTCCTGCATTAATCTCATGAAATTAATAGAACCGGGAGCGGTTGTCATATTCAGGATTATTTGCAGACCCGTTTAAATAGTCTTTAAGAAAAAGATTTCGATTCTTGGTTAATTGATGGGCAACGGGTTGCCCATCCTACATTTTGATTTATTTAAAATCAATAATTATCAATTGGTTATTGATTGTTAGCCCCAAAAAAAATGACTGCAACACTGGAAAAAGAAACACTAAAAACTCCGATTGGTGAAAAGCGTGAGCGCTACCTGGCTTGTTCAAAAGATTTGATGGTGGTGGTGATCGATTTTGATGATGGTCCCATGGAACAACCGGATGAGCCGCATTCTCATCCTCACCAGCAAATTACATATGTTGCGGAAGGAGAATTATTCTTCTTCATAAATGGCGAGAAAACCCGGCTGCAAGCCGGGGATATCATGGTAGTCCCGCCTGACGCACCACACGCGATTCAACTCATCAGCGAACATGTCAGACTGGTTGATACCTTTTCGCCGATCAGGGAAGATTTCCTTTAATGATTAATTTCGGATCGTATGGGTTGAATAGAACGTAGATAACCGCTACGATGTCGACTCAACGGAAACCTATAATACGATCCAAAGTGATATGGAAAATGCTTCAGTACGCATATTGTTGGTTGATGATGATGAAACCCCCATTCAGTTGTTAAAGGATTTATTAACAGCCGAAGGGTACCAGGTTGATACGGCTAATTCTGGTGAGGCCGCAATAGGTTTGCTCAAGAAGACTGACTACAAGGTTATCGTTACCGATCTGAAAATGCCTGGTATCTCCGGTATGGATCTTCTGAATTTTTGTGTGAAAACCTACCCGGAAATCCCTGTCATCCTGCTAACAGCTCACGGGACTATCCAGAGTGCAGTGGAGGCTCTGAAAAGCGGTGCTTTCAACTATCTTTCCAAACCTGTGCAAATCGATGAGTTGCTGATCGATATCCAAAAAGCCCTCGATCTGCAGAATCTGAAACTTCAACATCAATTCTTAAGGGATGAATTAAAGAAACAGGATAAATTTCTTTATGAATCCAACAATGACGAATTTAATGCCATCCTGAAGACAATTCACGAATTACGTGATGTTAACACCACGATCCTGCTTCATGGCGAGTCAGGTACAGGTAAGGAAGTGGTGGCGCGTCTGATTCATAAAACCAGTAAACGATCCAAAGGCAATTTTGTACCAATCAATTGCGGAGCGATTCCGGAAAACCTCATAGAGAGCGAGCTATTCGGTCATGTCAAAGGAGCCTTTACCGATGCCAAATCAAACGTAAAAGGGAAGATTGAAATTGCAGACAGGGGCACTCTTTTTCTGGATGAGATTAATGAGCTATCAATGAAAGCCCAGGTGGCGTTGCTGAGAGTTATCCAGGAAAGAGAAATAATTCCTGTGGGCAGTGAACGTCGCATAAAGGTGGATGTGCGCATTATTGTCGCTACCAATCGAAATCTGCTTAAACTGATCGAGGCCGGTTCCTTTCGTGAAGACCTGTTTTATCGTATCAACGTCTTTCCCTTACACCTTCCGCCTCTTCGAAAAAGAAAAGAAGATATCATTGCCCTGGCAAACTGGTTTATCGGTGAGTTCCAAAAGGAGTATTCCCGCCCTTTTGAAATTTTGACTGATGAGGCAAAAGAGGAACTTCAAAACTATGACTGGCCGGGGAACATACGGGAATTGCGTAACTGCATAGAACGAGCATCCATACTGACAAAAGGCAGGGAGATTTCCAAAGATGCCCTTCTGGTTTCGTCTTATTCCAAACGTCAGCATGCGGAAAACTCATCAGCCTGCGAAAAGAGTTCGGACAGCTGTTTTGAAAGACTTGGGGTCATGGAACTGAAAAAACTGGAGAACGAATATATCCTCTGGGTTCTAAAAAAAATGGGGCACAATAAAAACCTGACAGCTTCAAAACTTGGGATTTCCGAACGGGGCATTCGCTATAAATTGAAAAAATGAAAACATTCCGAAACAGGGTTTTTGTCCTGATTCTTATTCCCACAATATGTATCTTCCTCGTTATTACACTTACCGGATCGTTGTACTTCAATACTATTCTCAAGGAACAGGCAATCAGCAAAAAGCAGTCCGACCTGGAACTGACCACCCGGGCTGTTGATGATTGGCTGATATCACGTCTGTCCGAGCTGGTTTTGCTTTCTCGTAATCGCTTTTTTTCCGAAAAAGATTTGTCTGAAATAAAGAAAGTACTGCTGGCTGAACAGCACAGGCTTTCATTTTTATATGAGAAGTTCTGGGTCATTACGCCCGAGGGGCAGTATTGGAATACTGACAAGGTTGATGGCAACATCAAGGGGCACATTATCCTGCAACGTTTTTCTTCAGATAACAAATATCTGACCTATTTTATACCGTCGTCTTCAGACCGGGTGTTTGGAAAATCCATTGTGCTTTGTTCGTCTATTTACAAAGAAGAAAAACTAAACCAGGTGTTGTGTGCCAGTGTGCCTTTTGAATGGTTTGACAGGGTTGTGCGTTATTTTACAGCTGATTTTTTTGACGAAGTATATGTGGGTGATCCCACAGGTATCATTATTTCACACAACAACATTGCGCTGATCGGCCAGAAAGAAATTGATATTTATGACCGGGTGTTCTCCGTCAAAACAGAATTGGAAGATTCCCACGTGTTTGTCTCGCCTCTGAAAAACAAGTGGAAAATTGCCGGGATCATCAAAAAAAGCAGGCTGTTTCAACAAATCAACAAAACAAATCAGTATGTAGCGGTCCTGATTATCAGCTTTCTGGTGGTTATCGTGTTGATTTCTTTTGGCATCACCCGGATTGTGGTCAATCCGATCCGAGTACTTACCGAAGGCGTTAAACGCGTCATGCTCGGAGATTACGGTCAGAAAATTGACATTAAATCTACCAATGAAATCAATACGCTGGCAGAAACATTCAATAAAATGAATCAAAAGTTAACAACAGCTCGGACAAACGATCGTTTTGTTTTTTTGGGACATATTTCAGCGAGGATGGCGCATGAAATCAGGAAACCGATGAACATTATTCAGCTGATTGCAGAATCGGTTAAAAAAAGACGGGAGTTCCGGGAGGAGGATTATCAGGCTATTGTCAAGGAAATCGGTAACGCGGATCGATTTATCAGGGAAATCCTGGAATTTGTCAGACCTGATGAACTCTCATTAAATCGTTATTCACTGGCAAGGCTGACATTGGCAGTGCTGGATAAGTTTAAGTTGAAATTCAGGAAGAACAAGATTCAGGTATTCCATGAGATAAGTCAAGATATACCGGAGCTCTATATAGACATTTTCCGAATGGAACAGGTGATTTCCAATATCCTGAACAATGCCGTCCAAGCTATCGGCAGTGACGGTAGAATCATTGCCATTCTTAAAAGCAATGACGATAAAAACCAGGTGAACCTTGAAATTAGCGACACCGGTCCGGGAATCAAACAGGAAATCAGGGATAAAATTTTTGATCCGTATTTTACGACAAAAAGCACAGGAATCGGCTTAGGGCTTTCCATTTGTTATAGAATTCTGATGGCTCATGGGGCTGAAATCGAAGCAGATGATTCTTCCATTGGCGGCGCCCTGATTCGAATAACCTTTTTTGCACCTTCCTAAACCCTCAGTTTAAAATAAGGTACTGATATGATTTACCTGGTTTATATTGCGATTGAATTATTCGTTATTTTATTTATATGTGTCCTATTTAATACTCTTCGTGGCCGCTCCAGGTTGGAAACGGTTGCTGCCACTGACTTACTCCAAGTTGAAGAAGAATCTGCCATTAAACGCCTGTCGGAATCAATTCAACTTCGGACCGTGTCCAGTCAAGACCCTTCGACGTTTGATCAGTCAATCTTTCTGCAATTCCACACCTTTCTCAAAGAAGCATTTCCTCTGATCCACCAGGAGATGCAACTGGAGGTGATAAACGATTATTCCCTCTTGTATAAATGGACCGGCTCGGATGAATCTCTGAAACCATCAGTGTTTATCGCACATTATGATGTGGTCCCTGTTGAACCCGGCACAGAGAGCGACTGGACTCATGATGCCTACAGTGGGAAGATAGCGGATGGTTATATCTGGGGTCGTGGAGCGATCGATATGAAGTCGGTTTTGTTAGCACAGATGGAAGCGGCAGAGAGGTTGATAAACGAAGGTTTTAAGCCAACAAGAACCATCTATTTCGCCTATGGTCATGATGAAGAAATAGGAGGCGGGGATGGTGCCGCGAAAATAGGAGAACTGCTCAAACAACGTGGTGTTCAATTAGCTTGCACCATCGATGAAGGCATGATGATTCTGGATGAAGACATTTCCTGGACAAACAAACGACTTGCCGTGGTTGCCCTGGCAGAAAAAGGATACGTGACATTAAGATTAACTGCTACTTATGATGGGGGACATTCTTCAATACCTCCGAAAAAAACAACATTGGGAATTTTATGTAGGGCTGTTGAGAAACTGGAACGCCATCAAAAGAAAGCTTCTCTTTCAGGGATTGGTGGGCTGCTGTTTAAAACGATCGCGTCAGATTTACCATGGAAAAAGAAAGTTTTGTTTGCCAACTCATGGTTATTTAAACCATTGATACTCAAACAACTGAAAAAAGATAACGTAACCAACGCCATGATTCGAACCACACTGGTTCCAACCATAATCAACGGCGGAGTTAAAGAAAATATCCTTCCTACCAAAGCTTATGCCCTGGTTAACTTCAGGTTGTTGCCTGGTGACAGCATCGCTGATGTCATCAAATATGCCGGGAAAATAGTGAATGATCCCAACATAGATATAATCAGACACAGTGATATCGGCAATGAAGCCTCACCGGTATCAGACATGAACTCCAGAGGGTATCAGGCAATCCAAACCTCGGTTCAGCAAGTCTTTCCCGGCACCAGTGTAGCGCCAGGACTGGAGATCGGCGGAACAGATTCGAAACATTACCTTGATATCACTGAGAACAGCTATCGGTTTTCCCCCATCATTTTTGGAAAAGGGGACATGGAAAGAGTGCACGGTACCGATGAGAGAATAGCGGTTGAGGGGTATATTCAAATGGTACAATTCTATGGTCAGGTGATTAGGAATATTGGTTGAACATCCATCGATAACTCCCCTGAAAGTCTTAATTTACAAAACAATGTCGCAAAATGAAAAAAACAATCCGGGTTTATTCCCTCCCTTGAATTATTCTGATTTGACAACTCATTAAAGACCTTCTAATAGATTCTTTCATTGTCTGTAAAATTCGATTAAAGACAGTTCCCATTAATTCAATCATTGGAAGAAACATGAAGAGAATATTAGCGATCACCGGACTGATCTTTCTGGGACTATTTCTGGTAATTTCCATCAGAACATTATTGTTCACTTCAGAAAAGCCGGACATTACAGCTGTTGAACCTGCCAAGATAGATGAGGAATCAGCAATTACAAGGCTTTCCCGGGCGATTCGCTTTAAGACCATCAGTTATGAGCGTCCTCAAGATTTTGACTACGAAGAATTTCTGAAATTCCACCGCTATTTAGAGAATGCTTTTCCTTTGACCCATCAATCATTAAAGCGGCATGTGATAAACAAACACTCGCTGCTTTATGAATGGAAAGGCAGCGATGCTTCATTGCAGCCAGCAGTCTATTTGGCTCACATTGATGTGGTCCCTGTCGAACCTGGCACTGAAAAGGAATGGTCCTACGATGCATTTTCCGGAGATATTGCGGAAGGTTTTATCTGGGGTCGCGGCACCATGGATGTTAAATGTGTTATAACCGCATTGTTGGAGACATCGGAGTATCTGCTTCAGGAGGGCTACCAACCGAAACGTACGATCTATTTTGCTTTTGGACACGATGAGGAGGTCAGCGGCAAAAATGGCGCTGGTAAAATAGCAGAATACATGAGAACCAATGGAATTCGTCCGGCGTTTACTTTGGACGAAGGAATGATGATTCTTGACGAAAGACTGTCTCCGACCAAAAAACAACTCGCTGTAATCGGTCTGACAGAAAAGGGGTTCGTTACTCTGAAGTTTTCTGTAGAATCTGAAGGCGGACATTCCTCCATGCCACCAATGGAAACGACCCTGGGTATTCTCACCGGTGCTATCAGCCGCTTGGAAAAAAACCAAATGCCGGCCTCACTGAAAGGCGTGGCGGGTCAATTATTTGACACGATCGGTCCTGATATGCCCTTCGTACAAAAAGTTATTTTCGCTAATCGCTGGCTGACCAATGGCCTGGTTTTAAGTCAACTGGAAAAAAGCAATGGCACCAATGCCATGATTCGGACCACAACCGCACCTACGGTTATATCAGGGGGTGTCAAGGACAACGTTTTGCCAACCAAGGCCCATGCTTTGGTGAACTTCAGAATTCTACCCGGAGATACAGTGGATGATGTCTTGGCCCATGCTATTAAAGTGGTTGCAGATCCACGGGTCACAGTCGAAATCCATGGGGATACCGCATCAAATCCTGCTCCGGTTTCCAGCACTGATTCGGAAGGCTATGCGGCAATTGTAAAAACGATCAATGAGATCTTTCCCGGTGTCTCGATCACCCCCGGACTGGTTGTAGGTGGGACAGATTCCAAAAATTACATTGGGGTGGTAGAAAATTCTTATCGATATTTGCCGGTTGTCTACAGTCCCGAAGACCCTAAGCGACTACATGGAACAAATGAGCGGGTTGCGGTTGATTCGTATCTCAAAATGGTTCAGTTTTATATCCAGCTCATGAAAAATGTCTCCGGAGGGTAATTAGTGCCTTTACGAAATTTCATTCGGATCAAGTACCAATCGTTTTTACACTATGAATTTGAAATGCTGGCTGCTGTCAGCCATAGGATGTTAAATTGGAAGATTTTCAGGTTGGAAGTTGATGGTTAATGAACATATTAAGTATAATTATTTTCAGGGACATAGATAATGTAATTAACAGTTTATCTCAAGGTGTAGCTTTAATAGCCATTCGAAACTCATAAAAAAACAATTTAAATTCTTAGCAATAAAACGGGCTGCGAACAATGAAAATGAGGAATTGATTTTAGCCGCAAAAAAACTGAATCGTTTCGAGCACGAAAAAACGAAGCTATTGACTTTCCAGATTCTCCAACAGTTTTGTCAGGTTTTCTCTTACAAGTTTCATTTGATCATTGCCTATAATCGAGCAATATTCATCCTCAATTTCAGCCTTCATTTCCACGATATCTTTGATCAATTGCCAGCCTTCGGGAGTCAGAGTAACAATCATGGCTCTTTTATCAGCAGGGTCCGGTGATCTGTACAGGTATTTTTTTTCTTCCATCTGCTGCACCAGGTTGGTCACCGCTTGCCTGGAAATTCCGATTTTTTCTCCCAGACGGCTCAGCTGGGAACCTTTTGCATCGATATTCATCAACAACATAGTGCCTGCCAGTGATATCCCGACATATCCCCGGTATTTAAGCTTCTCGATAGCCCGTGAACTAAAAGCCCTGTAGGTTCTTAATAACAATCTACCCAAGTGACTCTGCCTTAGTTGGTCCAATTGCCCGAAATCTATTTCTGAATAGTGATCTGACATCTATACACTTCGTATGAATAAAAAAAAAGCGCAACTAGGTTGACAAAATAGGCAACTTAGTTGACGATTTGTGTGTTTGTAATTGATCCCTTAAAACATTTTTCTTCTTAACACAGGAGTTATGCCATGTATACCCATAAACAGGACTGGTTAAAGGCTATTCAAGCTGCAAACAAGGATTTCCAAAACAGGATTGAAATTGATAAACTGCCGGCTAACAGGGTTCCTGGCTCCAAAGCATTAATTACCTGCATGGATCCCAGGGTGAATCTTGAAGCCATTGGAATTCCGGCATTTTCAGATAATGGCGAAAACAGTTCTTCAGTCAGAATTATACGAACTATAGGAGGAATTGCGGAAGAGCGATCGTTGATCATTGGTTGTTTTCTGGCCGGTATCAATGAGATAGCCATACTGATGCATACAGATTGTGGGTGTAGTCTGGCCTACGACAAAATTGACGTGATAATTCAAAATATGGAGAAAAAGATTAAGTCTTCAAAGTTTAATCTCTATCAAACTTCTTTGGGTGAACCCTTTCCCGATAACCTACGAAGAAGGTTAATGGTTTTTCAGGATCCTTATCGGGCAGTAAAAGATGAAGTAAATCGAGTCCGAAATCTTAACTTTGCTCCGCAGAATTTGGTTGTCCATGGAATGGTATACGATCTGGAAAGTGGTATGGTGAGTATAGAGATTGACGGGAATAAGGCCTAGGTGAGACGGGGACGCCTGTCGCGTCCCCTGGAGAGGAGTCTAATCGTTGTGTCCTCGATTTTTAACAAGTTCTTCGTAAGCATCTCTGTAGATAGCACCGAATTTTGCTTTCATGTCGGCTTCAATTGACTCCACCAGGTCGACTCCGTTTTTAAAGGCGTCCGGACCTTGTTTTTGCTCGATTTTGTCAAATTCTGCATCAAACTCTCCCATTTCATCAGCGGAAAAAGCTTCGGCAGCCATTGGGTAGAAGACGTGGTTTTCCCTGTTCACATGTTGTCTTTCCAGTGAAACGTAGTATCCAACGTTCTCTGTAAGCCGACTGGTTGCCACCTCGTCGCCGCTTTTGTAACCTTTTAATGCTTCCTTGATTCGAGAAACCAGGTCCCTGCTTCGCTCATGCTGATCCCTCAATGAAACGATCTGTGGATCAATGGTGCCGCCTTTTTTCTCAGCCAGCTTCAGGAACAGAACGTATTCTTCTCTATAGTGATGGTATTTGTTCATAAATTTCTTTGAGAATTCCAGGGTTTTGTCAAAAACCGAAGCGGGAACTTCCTCTCGCTCAACCAGAAAATTATGAGCTAGAAACAAGTTGTCCAAATACCTGCGAATTAGTTTGTGGTCGTCCTTTAACTTATCCAATGCTGTCATTTTTTTCTCCAATATCAGGTTAGATTATTTCTACGGATGATTACATTTGTCACGTCTATGCTGACTCCGAAGCGATCCGTTAGTATTCCACAACATTGGATCTCGGTCACTGACGGGAGTCATTCTATCATGGACGCATCAAAACATCTATTTTAATTTCAACCCGGATCGATAAACGAAAACATAACCATGGTGGTGTTTTCGATCCTTATCATAAAAAATTGTTGTTTCCTGCCTCCCAGGTTAGAAACCACGATGTCTTTCAACTTCATATTGCGTGCCAAGCCGGACTTCAAGAGGTAAGAGTCTGAAGGCAAAGGTATATTAGATGCATTGCTATTGAATATTGGTTTCTTGTCTCAGGAAGAGTTGAGACAGTAGTGTACTAAGTTGAAAGTATGGACATTAGCCGGTTCCTTAACAGTTTCTTAATACATTGCTTATAGATTCCTTATAATCTGAGTATAGCATCTATTTTTGGTGTGTAGATCTCAAAGTCATTTATGGTTTGAACTCCTGTCGGTTTTTACGTATGCGTTATGCAACATGGTATTCCTTGATTTTACTTACCTTCCTTTTCCCTTTCCAGATAGCTGCTCAAAACGCTCCGCCTCCGGGTCAAAAAGTTGAACCAGGTTGGCTGGTGAAAGCCGGTATTAGTTTGATGTCCATGAAAAGCACCGGTCAACTGGATGACAAGATAGATTCTTACGATGAAGACCCGCAAGTTGAAGAAAAAGTGCTGCCTTTGCCGACGTTGCAATTGATTTACAACGATCGAGCTGAAACCGGCAATTGGCTGTTTGGTTCCAAAAGATCAGGTCTGGTAATTGAACGCAGGCAAAAAACAGGCATTGGGGTGTTTGCGGTGGAAGCCGGAGTCAATCTCTTCAGTCTGGTCAAAGTTGATCTACCGACAAACGACTACAAAAATCCTTACTTATTGGGCGAAACCAGGGATACAACCGGCAAAAGCCAGATAACGCAAACGGCCAGCTATTCTGTGGGTAAAGCTTTTGGACTAACACTTAGAGCCAACAGGTTGGATTTAAAGTATGAAGACGATGAGACACCTGAAGTTGATTCTGCCCTGGGACGAAACGGTTATAAAGAAACAGGCACTGTGGAACTCCGGTTATGGCTTTTAGGTCTCGGATATGACTCCATTTCAAACCACACAGAGGGAGAAGCTGACAGTTATACGGGGTTCAATCAATCGGGAAACCTTAGAATTCCTCTTTTTATTGAAGGACTCATGGCAATAGTCAGAGGTAGTTACGGAAAGGCCGAATATGAAGCAGTCCATCCCATATTCAATGAAACAAGAGAAGATATCACCGAGAGTAGCACCTTTATGCTGATGTATAGAACCGAAGAGCGGACGATACAATTTTTGTCCAGCCATTCGAAAACAGACAGCAATATCGATTTTTTTGACAAGTCCTCATCAGTGATAAGTCTGGGGGCAACCTGGGACTTTTAATGTATCGATCATGCTGGCTGGCTCCAATTCGAAATTCCTCAGTTAATCCAAGCTAAAACCGAAACAAGCATATTGTTGGACTTCATGTTGCATCTGGATAATTGCACCAACTAAACGAGCGGAATAAAAAATACCTCCGGACGCAATTCAGGAGGCATTAGGGTCATCTCTTTCCGGGTGGCTTTTATTCTTAAACCTGAAGACCAAATAATGAGCCATGATCGCTGTTCTTTCGCCAGCCAAAACATTCAATGAAAAACCCCAGCAATACTCCCTGAATACGACAACGCCAGATTATTTGAATGATTCGCAAAAACTGGTTACCAAGCTGAAAAAACAATCCATCAAAAGTTTGGAAGGCTTAATGTCGGTGAACCGGAAAATCGCCCAGCTTAATAAACAACGATATGAAAACTGGACGCTACCTTTTACTGAGGAAAATGCGAAGCCGGCAGCTTACCTGTTTCGTGGAGAGGTATACATCGGATTGGACACAGCTTCCATGACTACGGATGAAATGGCTTTTGCCCAGAAAAATATCAGGATTCTTTCCGGGATGTACGGTCTGCTCCGTCCCATGGACCTTATTCAACCCTATCGACTTGAGATGGGAACACAGCTGAAAATCAATCGCAAAAAAAATCTCTACGAATTTTGGGGCGACCAGTTGGCGGAACAATTGAATAAAGAGGTGGAATCTCATCGACATAAAGTGATAGTCAATCTCGCCTCCGAACAATATGTGCAGTCGGTTCAAACAAAGGCACTGACATTACCTCTCATAACTCCGACATTTAAAGAAGATCGCAACGGAGTATTGAAAAGTATTCATGTCTACGCTAAAAGAGCCAGAGGGTTAATGGCACGCTACATTATCAATAACAGAATCGAAAATCCGGAAGATATGAAATCGTTCGATGTGGATAGATATAAGTTCAGCCCGGAGCATTCGAATGACAACGAATGGACGTTTGTCAGGCTGAAAGCCTGACTATATTTTAGATTTTCTGCAATGTGAAAGCTACGCTTTCGGGTTAAAAATTTAAAAGATAAATGACAAAACCTTTCTATATGGCATTGAACAGGCTATGTGGGATGTAGGATGGGCAACTTTGTCGCCCATCGGCCTGATTGTTTTTAAAAACAATTACTTTTAGCATACTCAAGGACGTCATACCGTGAGAATTATCATGATGGGTGACTTAACCATCCTACGGTTGCAGGTTGACATAAAAAAGGGATAATTTTACCAATAATTTTGAGAATACAAAGTTGAAAGCAAAGCTTTCTCGAATCAGAAAATCTGAGATCTAAAATCATAAATCTAAAATTTCTTTATGAGCTAATCATGGATCAGCAAAAAATTCTGGAACTGGTAAAATCAGGTACCACCATAACAAACTTATCTGAAAAACTTGGAGGTGATTTTCAAAGTTCGGTAGTTCCCAAGCTGTACCAATGGTGGAGAAACAACAGCCTGGAAGTAAAAAGGTTCTGGGGGGGAAAGCTGGGACAGCCTGAAACGATTGTCTATTCCAACAGCGATTGTTTTTTGCCGGATGATGAAATCCGATTAAAGGAACAGAAATCCGCCGAGAATCTCAAAATCGCCACCTGGAATGTGAACTCAATCCGGATTCGATTGCCTCTGATTTTATCTTGGCTGGCGGAACAGCAACCCGATGTTGTCTGCCTGCAGGAAACAAAAGTGGAGGATCACCAGTTCCCTGAACAGGAATTGAGGGAGGCAGGATACAATTCTGTCTTTGCTGGTCAGAAAAGCTATAATGGTGTGGCAATCCTCAGCAAATATCCTTTGGATGATGTTCAAATCGGGTTCCGATCAGGATATGACAATAACAATAAGCGACTTCTAAAAGCGACCATTGAAGGTATCCGGATCGTCAATGTTTATGTTCCCCAGGGGCAAACCGAAGAATCTCCGAAATTCCAGTACAAACTGGAATTCCTGGGGAATTTGTTGGATGAACTGTCAGCCAGCTATGCAAAAGACGAGCGAATCATATTGCTGGGCGATATCAATATCGCTCCTGATGAGCGGGATGTGGTATCTGCAGAGGCTATGCAAAACGTGGTCAGTTTCCACCCCAAGGAGCACGAGTTCATTGAAAGGTTTAAACAATGGGGGTTCCAGGACGTTTATAGGCAGTTTCATAAAGACGGCGGATTGTTTAGCTGGTGGGACTTCAGGACGCGTGGATTTGAGAAAAATGAGGGCATGCGAATCGATCATATCTGGGTTACAGATAGTGTTGCAAAACAGTGTCAGAGTTGTGAGATCGATGTAAATAATCGCTCACAACCTAAACCTTCTGATCATGCCCCGGTGATTTGTGTAGTTAAGAACCGGTAATCGCAGGTTGTAACAGATATTCAATTAGCTAAGAGGACTTATGGCAAAACTGTTTGCTTTGGATTCAATGGCAATACTGTACAGGAATTACTTTGCGATGATCAGAAATCCCATGATCAATTCCAAAGGACTGAATACCAGCGGTATTTATGGCTTCTTCTCCCAGATTGCCAGAATCATTGATGCTGAAAAACCCGATTATCTGGCTGTTGTTTCAGATACCAGTGAACCGACCTTTCGACACAAACAATTTCCCGAGTATAAAGCTACCAGGGAAAAAATGCCCGATGATCTGGTGGAACAGCTTCCCTATCTCCCGAAACTGGTTGAGGCCCTAAAACTCCCATTCATAACCTTTCCCGGTTATGAAGCCGATGATATTATCGGCACTTTGATGCGAATCTGTGCTGAAAAGAGTATCCAGGGGATTATGGTGACCAGTGATAAGGACTACATGCAGCTGATTACCGAAACAAACTGCATGTATAACCATAAAAACCAAAAACTGGGAATCAAGCAGGTTGAAGAGAAGTTTGGCTGTAAACCTGATCAGGTGATAGACATTTTAGGACTGATGGGTGATTCTTCCGACAATGTACCGGGAGTGAAGGGTGTAGGCGAAAAAACAGCCATGAAACTGATATCCCAGTATGGCTCCATTCCGAATCTTTATGACCATATTGATGAATTACCTAAAAACAAAATGAAAGAGAAGCTGATTGCCGATAAGGACAACGCGTTTCTTTCCCGAGAGTTGGTCACTATTGATGTGAATGTTCCTTTAAAATTTACCTTGGACGATCTGAAAATGGATCGGCAAAACCTGGTTGACAATCAGGAATTAATATCCCTTCTTGAAGATTTGGAGTTCAAATCGTTCCTCAAAAAATTTAAAACCTCGACAAGTAATACTTCTCCCGGAACAGAAAAGAAAGAGGAGATTGAACAGCAGCCTGAATCTGATATTGAAGTAGAACAGGTGGAAGCCCGTCGTTTGGAATCGATGCAGGATTTAAAATCCATAGTAAAGACAGCCCGGCAAACCAGGCGACTCGCATTTGATGTGATTAAAAAGGGTGATCATTTTATCGATGGTGAGATCGAGGGATTGGTATTTGCCATGGAAGCTTCCAGAGCCTGGTACCTGCCTTTGAAAGGTCCCGGCTTTGCTCAGGAACAAAATGAAATTGGCCAGGAGCTTAAACTTCTGTTTGCTTCTAAAGAAATTAAAAAAGTTACTTATAACTGGAAACATGTCCTTCAATTGCTTTCATCCCTTGGAATAAATGGCGGAAATGAGGTGAATGACGTGATGCTGGCAGCACATTTGGTGGAATCAGATGAGCGTGATTACAGTCTCAAGGCAATCTTCTCAAGGCAGTTGCAATACCGGCTTCATTATCTGTTGCCGGCAAAAAAACTGCAACCGGAACAGGGACAGGAAATTGTGGAATCGGAAGCCGATTATTATCTCAACTATTGTGAGCAAACAGGGGTTTTATGGCAGCTGTGGGAGCGTTTGGAAAAGCAGTTGGAGAAAACCGGAATGAAAAGGACATTCCAATATGTGGAAATGCCGTTGGCCGAGGTTCTGGCTAAAGTGGAGCAGAATGGTGTGAAGATCGATTCCAAAACCCTGAACACTATCTCTGCCGAGTTCGAAGAAAGACTGGCCGGGATCAGTCAGGAGATCTACACTATTGCCGGGGAATCGTTTAACATCAACTCGGTTGTGGAGTTGCAATCCGTATTATATGACAAATTGGAGATTCACACCCAATGCAATGTCAAACCTAAAAAAATAAAACTGGGCAATCAACTGTCCACCGATGAAGAAACCCTGGAAAAGATGAGTTCCCATCCACTTCCTCGCTTGATTTTACAATACCGGGAATTAAACAAATTAAAAAACACTTATGTTGACCAACTTCCGACTTTTGTAAATCCCGGCAGTGATCGAATCCATTCATCTTTCAGACAAACGGTCGCTGCAACAGGCAGGCTGGCTTCCGATAATCCTAACTTGCAGAACATACCTATTCGTACAGAGGAGGGACGACGGATTCGCAGTGTATTCATTCCTTCCGACGACGACCATATTCTGGTATCTGCAGATTACAGCCAAATTGAGTTGCGAGTGATAGCGCACTTTTCCAAAGATCCAACCTTCATGTCTGCTTATCGACAAAATCTTGATATTCATGCATTGACTGCGTCCACTATTTTTGAAGTTGCCGAGGATGAGGTCACTCGTGAAATGCGATCCAAAGCCAAAGAAGTCAATTTTGGATTGATCTACCGAATGGGACCGGAGCGATTATCATTAATCACCCGTACAACGAAAACAGAGGCCAAAGGATTTATTGAACGCTATTTTCATAAGTATTCAACCATACATACTCTGCAGGAGCTCTTCCTGGAACAGGCCAGGAAAGAAGGATATGCGCAGACTCTGATGGGTAGAAGGAGGTACCTGCCTGCCATCAATGCCAGGGGACTGCATCGTAGAATGGCCGAGGGAGCGGCTGTGAACACACCAATCCAGGGTACGGCTGCTGAAATTATTAAGCTGGCCATGAACGCTATTCAATTCCGATTGCAGAAGGAAAAACTTCGTACAAAAATGATCCTGACGGTCCATGACGAACTTGTGTTTGATACTCCGAAAGTGGAAAAAGACCAGATCATTGAATTGGTTAAACACGAAATGGAAAATGTGATCACCCTTGAAGTGCCCCTTATTGCGGAAGTTGGAATCGGTTCTAACTGGTTGGAGGCGCATTAAAAGGTATTTCTTAATAATGGATTGGTGGTTGAATCAAGCGTAGCGGATTCACCGGTACAAAATCTAGTGATGTTGCTTTTGGAGCACATCCACGTTCACGAATAAACAAAAACATGTGTAGAAACATTAAAAACTTATTCAATTTCGATCCGCCTGCTACGGATGAAGAGATCACAGCCTCTTCAATTCAATTTGTGCGAAAGCTGAGTGGATTTCAAAAACCATCACAGGCAAATGAAGAGGTATTTAATAATGCGGTTGAACAAGTTAGTGCCGTTGCAAGAACATTGATCGATTCACTTGTCACTGATGCACCAGCCAAAAACCGGGAAGAAGAAAAGGAAAAAGCACGCTTGCGCAATGCCAAACGGTTTGGATAACAAACTCCAATCAATATATTTACTAAAGCGGCGAAGGATTGTTGGCAATCTCTAAGATAGGAGATTTAAAATGATTCGAAAGATCTTTACATTAGCAACAGTTGTCATGTTGAGTTTGGTATTTTTATCCGACCAGGCATTGGCGGCCGGAGGTGGAGGTGGTGATCGGGATTATAATCCCACATCCAAGGATTCTGTTAACTTTAAAAAGGGAAAGAGTGCTGTACAATCCGAACAATACGAAACAGCTATTCAACATCTCTTGAAAGCTTCGTACGAATCACCAAAAAACGCTGACGTTTTTAATTTATTGGGATTTAGCTATCGAAAACTGGGTAAGTTTGATCAATCGTTTGATTATTACAACAAGGCATTGTCCATAAACCCTAAACATCGTGGTGCCAATGAGTATATTGGGGAATTGTATTTACAAACCAATAATCTGGCTGGCGCTGAGAAGCATTTAAAAGTACTGGATAAGGTCTGCTGGTTTGGATGTGCAGAATATGATGAGTTGAAAGAAGCTATTGCAAAGTATAAAGCTGAGAATCAACTGGAATAGAACAAATCGAGATTAAACGCCTCTTAAAGCTATTCTATCGGATTCAGGCCGGTTATCGCGAAGGTATGGTTTAATGCCCACTGGCGCTATATAAGGAAGTTTCGGACGTTGTTTTGTTTGCAATTATTAACGATTACATCCTCAAGTAAGCTCTTTTGAGTCTAATACCCCGCCGCCTGTGACGACGGGGTAGCTCACTACCAAACAACAGAACAATGCGCTTGCAATGAGAGGTTAAGAGCTGTGGTTTTTTGCAGTTTATCCCAGATAGTCCACCGTATGTTCCGCTTTTTTGTTCTTGCCAATGTACCCTTGGTAATCATCGGTATTGTATTCGATGACCTCTCCTTTGGGAAGAATCGCAAATCGTTCGGTGTAGTAGACGGTCATAATCGGTCGTTTGGAAAGTCCCAGTTCCCTGATGCTCTCTGAAACAGGGTGATCTCCCAATTTTAAAGCAGAGCCTGAAGGATAGAGCGCTACACGCTTTCTCGATTTCATCGGCACGACTGTCTTTATCAAACTGTTGTCTTTTACCGAATAAGAGATGAGCGATCTGTTTTCCCTATGATAAATTCCCTTTCTCATCATTTTAATTTTCAGAATGGATTGCTCACCTTCGCTCAATTTGCAGGAGAATTTCTCGGGGGTAATTCTGAATTGCATGGAGGCAATAAATTTTGGATATCCCCATTGCCCTCGGCCGGCATCCCTGGCTTCAATTTTGGTTACCGGCAAATGCTGGACGAACACTCCAAACCCGGGAAAGCTGGATTCCATCAACATCGCTTTAGTTATCGTAAATGTCTTCGGTTTTTCACCATAAATGACCGGAACAATTGCGCCGACTTCTCCATAGGGGCCTATGCTGGTATCGATATAATTAAACACGGCAATAGCATAAAGCGATCTGCCGGTTGGAAGTGTCAAAGGGTGTAGATTGCGAGAAGGCAGCAGATCAATCAGTTTTTGGGTGTCAGCCGTAAAATAAAGAGCAAAGCAATCGTCTCGATAGTAGTTGATCGGGAGATTGAAAGTCGCTTTTCCATGGGTGACTTCCTCATACAGATCGGTTTGCGAAAAGAATTTTTTCATAATCATCCTGAGTTGGTTTGCTTCATCCTAACCAAACCTTTTGGGATTCTCAAGCTCTAACTCGATTTCTCGAAAATTTTGAATTTCAGGCTGGTTGGATCAACTCTGTTTTCCCTGCCAGGAACGTTCTGCGATTTTTTTATTGAGCTGTTCCACCCTGGGATTCATAATCCTTTTCCAAAGAGGTGGAACCACAGCGAGCCAGATCATACCTGCATAACCGGTTGGTAACTGGGGACTTTCGTCAAAATGCCTGAGAATCTGGTATCGCCTCCCAGGTTTGTAATGATGATCCGAGTGGCGTTGCAAATTGAATAGAAACAGATTGGTTAACAGGTTGCTTGAGTTCCAGGAATGCCAGGGTTTTGTGGATTCATATTTCCCATCAACCTGGTTGCGCAGCAATCCATAATGCTCAATATAATTGACAATCTCCAGCAGACAAATGGCAACCAAGCTTTGTCCGACAAACAGAATGAATACGCTACGGGGAAAATACAGATAAATAGCAACCAAAGTAGCTGATTCGATAAGAATATATTTCAGAAACCTGTTTTTTAAACTGAAAAACCAGGTATTGTTGCGCTTTAGTCGTGACCGCTCAAATTGAAAAACGTTTACTAATCCACCGATGATCGTTCTTGGCAAAAAAAGGAAAAACCCCTCTCCTAACCGGGCCGTGGCAGGATCTTCCGGTGTTGCGACATAACGATGATGCCCGACGACGTGTTCCAGTCCCCAATGCATGTAAAGGCAGGTAGAAAGCATCAATTGTCCCAAAAAGGACTCCAATTTCCGATTAACTCTGTGCACAAGTTCATGGGCTACATTAATGCCCAGTATACCTGATGATATGCCCAGGGAGACTGTTAAGCCAACAAATTCAATTCGACTGATCGGTGTCTTCCAAACCATGATGCATGCCCAAACAACCAGCCCACATTGAAGTGGAGCACAAAACCAGGTCAATAATTTGTAACGAATGTCGGATAGCAATCTCTGCTCTTCCCCGCTGGTTGGATTAACGGTATAATCTTTCAACAAAAGGTCCAGTAGAGGCACAATTCCAAAAACGACCACGGGAGTAAAAAAAATAAACCAGCTACCCAGGTAAAATCCCGTTAAAACGCTCAAAGGCACGAGATATACGACACAGAACAAAAAAGGATTCATGTCTCTCTCCAGCGAATGTTGAAAATATGGTTGCAACCAATTATATCAATCAACATTTTTGCAAACAAGCTTTAAGAAGGCCTGAGTCGAAAGTACCCTTGACCATTTGCTATTTCAGCACTTAGGTTTAAAGCGTAAATATCCTGAACCTGACACAGCTCCGGAAACAAGTGGTATTTTGCTTGCAAATGTTTATTTTAATTATAAAAATTCGACAAATCCTTGCACCTCTTCTATTTTGCTGCTTTTAATCATGTCACTCCTTTTCCGGCAACATCCCCCGGTCAGTCTTATTTTCCTGAACTCCAACATCATGCTGCAAAAAGAGGTGGATCAGCGCATGGAATTGCCTATTGGTATCAATTTGGATGAATTACCAAAATAACTTGCGAGATTGGAGAATGACAACATTTCTGCATCATCCAAAAAAGTGGTTGGTTTTCATCGTTCTGGTAACCATAGCACTCCTGCAACCTTTGTCCGGTTTGGTTCCTGATAACTCCCTCGGGGTCTGGTTTCATGAAAAAGACAATTATTTCAGGAATTACAATCGCTTCAAAGAGGCTTTCGGAAACGATGCCAACATTACGCTTTTTTATGAAAATGACCAACTGTTTAGTCGACAACAATTAGAACTGAACAGGAGTCTCACTTCAAAGCTGGAAAGTCTGAAAAACATCAAAAGAGTCACCAGCCTGACAAACGTCAAGACGATACAATTGGATGGTTTATCGTTCGTCACCGACTTTTTGATACCCAAAACTGCGAAACAATTTGACAGGATTGAGCAGGAAGCATTGGCAAACCCGATTCTATCCGGTCACCTGATTTCGGAAGACGGAAAAGTGACAACCCTTATTCTGGAGCTGTTGAAGGACGATGACGAGAGCAGCAAGCAAACAGTTCAAGCTGTAAAAGGCATTTTGTCTGAACCTGAATTTGCGGGAAACAATTATCACGTGTTTGGCGGTCTGGCGATCCTGGCTGAGATGAACGAGCTCTCCAACCGGGAATCGGGATTGTTTGTTTCCCTGATGATAGGAATTGCGGTGTTACTTTTGATCCTGATCTTTCGCTCAGTCCGGTTTGGATTGTACCCGATTGCAATTGCCCTGGTCAGCATGATTTGGACCACGGCACTCTATTCAATCAACCATACAATAAATATGGTTTCCGGGATCATGCCACTTATTATTATTGTGATCAGTATCGCTGATTCGGTTCACATCATTTTTGATTATCGATCATTTAGAAATTCCGGTCTGCGCAAACAACAGGCCATTCAAGCCTCAATAAGGAAACTGTTCAAACCCTGCCTGTTTACCAGTGTGACCACAGCCATGGCATTCATGGCTTTTAGTTTTAGTACCATCCCACCCTTGCAATCCCTTGGAAGATATACGGGTTTGGGGGTAATGATAGCGTTTGCTCTTTCATTCTCCCTGCTTCCTATTTTATTGTTTTTATTTGAAAAGGATAACGACAGACACGGGCGAAAAGGCAAGGGTTCATTTCAAAACAAATGGGATCAACGGTTGGGAACCCTTCACAGGTTCATTGGCTTAAACAGGAAATCAATCCTGATTTTCGGGCTAACCTGTGTGCTGTTCGCTATGTATGGAATCACAAAATTGCGGTTTCAAACTGACCAGATCCAATATTTTAAATCGACACACCCTGTCAGGCTGGGTCATGCCTTGGCCCAGGAGCGTTTTCAAGGACTTTATCCGCTGGAAATAGTGATCGAGTCCAAAACGAAAGGCTTTTTTTATAAGACGGAGAATCTTAAATGGGTTCATGAGCTGGAAAACAAAATTCTTCAGCAAGAGCCCGTTCGTCGGACTATATCACTTTTTAACTACCACAGCCGACTTCTGGAAATTCGTAAGCAAAACGAGTTACCCGACGTTCCAACAGGGGTTCAGGACAAAATTCTGGCTAAATTTGTAAGCACTTATCCGGATTTTGTAAGTGCCTTTCTCTCGACGGATGGCAGCCAGATCAGAATATCCGTTCGCTCCCGCTGGTTGGATAATCAGGAACTTATCAACCTGATCAACAATATCGAAAACATCCTTGCTCCCATGGTGAGCAGAAATAATACCACATACTTTATGACCGGGCACGTGGAGATGTTTGCCAGTTTGAATACTAAGTTGTTGGAGAGCCAGGTGAGCAGCTTTTTGATCTGTTTCGTTGTGATTTTTACCATGTTGTTCCTTCTGGCCAGAAAGATCGGCCTTGCAATCCTGGGGATGATACCGAACCTGCTGCCATTGGTTCTGACCCTGGGAATTATCGGCTGGTTAGGTTTAAAGCTGGACGTGGCAACAGTGATGATAGCAGCTCTTTCCCTGGGAATTGCTGTGGACGATTCCGTGCACCTGATTCATTCCTATATCGAAAAAAGAAAACAAGGCAGTTCCCGGGATCTGGCGCTTAAATTCTCAATAAAAGAGACTGGAGGCCCCATAACGCTGACAACCCTGATCTTGATCGTTGGTTTTTCGGTCATGGTATTTTCCAGCTTCTTGCCCATTTTCTATTTCGGAATCTTTTTCTCATTGAACGTGCTTTTTGCCATCATAGGAGATCTGGTGATTCTACCGGCTATTCTGATGACATTTAAAGACAAACGGGTTCGGCAGGTTGGGAAAGTTATCAATTGAATAGTTTGAATGTTTTATTTATGTCCCTTTCCATGTCATTGCTATGAACGTTTTTCTACATACTGCCCGATGGGCAGGGCCCGTCGCCCATCCTTCAAATGTTAAATTATTTTCAAATTGATTTGTAACCAACTGGCATACCGACAACTTTAAATTCAGCTAATGTCTGCTGAAGGTTTGAATCGATTTTTGAACTACTTCAAAGCCAAATGATTTTGTCACCTATTTACTCGGATCGAATCATGCGAAATAAAATTTTTATACTCTGTCTGCTCATTTTTTGGGGCCTTGGAACTTTTGACCTGATATCTGCAGATACCTTTCAATCAGATCGCGTCCGCATGATTTCAAGGGATTTGAAAGGACGAGATATTATCGATGATGCAGTGTTAAAGGCGATGAGTGCAGTGCCTCGTCATCGTTTTGTACCGCCGTCCCTTCGCGATTATGCATATTTAGACCGTCCTTTACCTATAGGTTTCAGTCAGACGATCAGTCAGCCGTATATTGTGGCTCTGATGTCGCAAATGCTGGAGGCCGCACCAGGTATGAAAGTGCTGGAGATCGGCACCGGTTCCGGTTACCAGGCAGCGGTGCTGGAAGAGATGGGATTAAAGGTTTATTCAATCGAAATTATCCCCGGACTGGCCGAAAAGACGGGAAAGCTTTTTTCTGATCTGGACTTGCCCATCAAAGTAAAAAATGCGGACGGTTATTATGGGTGGGAAGAACATGCTCCTTTTGACAGAATCATTATCACAGCGGCGGCAAATCATGTTCCCGGACCATTGATCAATCAGTTAAAACCCGGAGGCAGATTAATACTTCCGCTGGGAAATACCCGTTTGCACCAGACTTTGACAGTCATTGAGAAAAAACCAAACGGCAAAACCGAGTTTTATTATCACATTGGGGTGCGATTTGTTCCAATGACCGGCAAGATGCTCGAATAGCCGTGCAAGGCTCAAGATTTTATTGAGCTTGCATAAGCTAACAGATAGAACAAAGCTGCCAGGAAAAACAGATAGTTGATGCCCCAAAACAGACAAATAAAAATGGAGCCTGTCGAACTGATAACGGAGGCTACCCCATTGTAACACCAGGCCAATGCTATCTGGTTTTCTCTTTCTTTTTTATCCGGAAAATACTGCGAGATGGATGATATCCCGAATGGGAAAAAATAGCCCAGCGCAGGTCCGATCACCATAATCAAAACCACGCTGATAAATAATCTTGCTTCAAAGGGCAATCCCTCCATATTTGCAAGTATTTTTGAGAAAAACACTCCGAATACCAGGAGGACAGTCACTACCCAGGCTGTCATTCCTTTAAGCGGTTTTATAGTGTCTCTTTTTACCCGACCTGCGCCCAAAGCAGAGGCTAATAACAAGCAACTGAGCGTAATCGTAAACGAGTAGACCGGTTCACCCAGGAACAGGGTTAATTTTTCAAGCAGTGCGATCTCCACGCACATGAATCCCAGACCAATCCAGATAAAATAAATGGTCTGTCTCGATGCAAACTGCCATTTTCTTTTAAGCAGAACAAACGGAAAACCAATAATGGCAGCTGAAAAAAGGCAAACAAACAGCAACAGCAGAACGATCAGCAAACCTCCTTCAATTATTGCTTCCCACTTGTAATCAAACTGCGCCAAATAACCGTTGAGCTTATTCAGCTTCAAAAAGACATTGAAGTATGGCTGGTCGTCGTTTAATGGTGCCAGATTGAAAACGGAGCGGGTTTGAAACGATTGCGGGTCATCCAACAGTTCATAAATGGGTTGAGTGTATAATGGATTTACCTGCAGTGCTTTCTTTTTTACTTCCGGCAAAGCACCGGGATAACTGATGGGAATGAATGAGTTTCTATGGCAGAAGGTTTGAAACGTTTTGGTATCGTTTTGGTTCCATTTGCTCGGTGAATAAACGATTAGCAGGGTTGCGACAGATTGGAGGATACCGAGATGTTGCTTTGGTTCTTTTCCCTGCCTTGTGATGCCCTCCAGCACAGTTGCCAGTAATCTGAGTTCGGAACGCGGTGGCGGTAACAGGTACTGATGAAATGTCAGCCATCCATCGGGACTCAAACGATTAAATATCGATTCCAGGCCTTCTCGTGTATAAAGATCGTTTGACTTTAAGCTGTCCAACCCACTTAAGCCTGATGGCAACGTTCCTTCCAGGGAAACAACTATCTTGTTGTACAATCGGCTTTCACTTGCCAGCACACTGCGGGCAGTTCCCGAGAGAAATCGAACATTGGGTGGGTATGCTTGCCGTTCATGCCAGTTTTTCAAGAGGGAGTTTTCAAAATGAAGGTCAATTGACGCGTTTGTTTTCAAAGCCGGTAAGACAGAATCTGCTCCCAAGGCATTGAGAATCAGACTGTTATTGTTTTCTTTTTTTAACTCAAAAACCAGCGAGATCGGCAAAGACGCTACAAATTCTTTGTGCGCTGCAAAACGGTTGGAAGCTGCTGTTAACATATCATTATCGAGGGCAATGCCCGTTTGAGTCGGAAACTTTCCCTGGTAGTTCAGACTCAAGCCTGGTGCGTGCTTGGTAATCGGGCTTTTAAACCAGGTCACTTTTGACACGGCGTTCCATTCTTCCCCGATTTTTCTGCTATTCTTGTTTTTTAAAGCCAGGGGCAGGGCTTTGTATTCATTGACTGTAATTTCCGGAAGGATACTGAGATTGGCGGTTATAAGGAACAAAACTGCCAAAAAGAAGGAGATAATGGTTTTAAAACGTGAATTCCCCAAGGCGGCTGAAGCCAGAAATCCAAAAACACTAATCAGGGCGATCCATTCGAGTTCCCTGAACAGCGGGGAGACAATCAGGAAACTTATGGTTCCACAAGCGGCCCCAGCTAGATCAAAACAATATAACGTGAAAGCCTGTTGAGGATAATTGCGAAAAAGTGTGTTTAAAACCAGTCCTGACAGAAAAAACGGAATCGTGAGTAAAATGAAAACAGCCAGGATGTTAAACCAATGCAGTGCGCTTAGCGACAGTAGCGCAGGCTTGATTTGGATTAAATCGGCCAGCAAGACAAGGGGTAAAAGTGAGATGGCAAACAAAAAAGACGGCCAATACGGACCCCGGGGTCGCTCAAAGAAAACCAGCCAAGAACCGGATAGTCCATATCCCAAGAGAGCACAACTGATAATAAGAAATGCAAAGTGATACCACAATGTGATGGAAAGAATTCGCATTAAGCAAACTTGAAACATCAATATTGCCAATGTTTTTAAGAATATTCCCAGGTATATTCGCTTCTTCATACTTGACTGCATACGGCATTTCATCATCAGAAATTGAAAATCGGCTCCACCTTAGTTGAAATCACATAAATTGACAATTCAAGGCAAAGGAAAAGGTTAATTGAATCGTCTAATAAACAGGAATAAGACATTCTAATTTCCAGATGACTACACTAATGCTGCACTAGGCAGGAACTATTGGTTTTGTTAAGAGTGATAAAATCGCTAAAAGCTGGTACGTGACAGTTCATTACTGGATTGATTGGACTTTTATGACAGAATCCGAAGACATTGATTTTATCAGGCAGGCTAAGGCAGGGAATGGCAAAGCTTTTGAAGCCCTGGTGAGAAAACACTACACCTTCATCTATAAGGTCGCATTCAAGTGGTGCGGTAACAAGGAAGATGCCGAGGATATTTCCCAGGAGGTTTGTGTTAAAATCGCCCGCAAAATCAACGGTTTTAATGAATCAGCTGCCTTTCAAACCTGGCTGTATCGTATTACCATTAATTCAGCCAAAGACCTTGCCTTAAAAAGAGCCCGGGATCGCAACAAAGAATCCGAGTACCTGGTCCGGGAAAAAGAGAAACTAATGCAACAGGAAGAAAAAAATGTTGCTGATACATTATTAACTCTACTCGAATCATTGCCGGTCAAACTCAGGGATGCCGCGTTACTTGTTTATAGTGAGGGGCTTAATCACAAAGAGGCGGCGAGTGTCTTGAATTGTGCCGAAACCACCATTTCCTGGAGGGTTTTTCAGGCGAAGAAAAAATTAAAGAAATTGCTGGAGAACGGAGAATTCAAATGAGTGATCAGGATATTAAAAAAATTCTCGCTGATGTCACTATCCCGGAACCGGATGAAACTGCTAGGGAATCCGCAATTTCAGCAGCAATGCAGGAATATGCCAAGCAAAATGCGTTGGTTGAAAAAAAAATCAAAGGAAAATCTAAATCGCATCGTCTAATCAGTACATTTCTTTCAAAATTAACCTTTTTCGGAGAAAGTACCATGAAAAGACGATATATCTGGTCCGGTGCCATCACGGCATGTTTGATTGTTGCAATATTCGGTATTAATCAGTTGTATGAAGAATCAAAACAAATGGATCACATTGATGGTCAGGTTTTGTATGAAGGTCGCCCATCTGAATCAACACCAATTGAAGCTCCACCGGCTAAATTGGACGCGCCGGTACCCCCACCGTCGACTGCAACAGTGACGGAACAGTCCAAAACCGGCCCAAAGGAAAAAACCATTGAACCACAAGCTGTGGAGGAAGAAATGGTGATGGCCGATATGGCCGCTCCGGAGGCAGTCGCATCACCACCTGCATCTGCACCAAAGACGGTACCTCTAAAGAAAGCAGAATCAAACGTTTACAGAAAGAAAGCGAAAACCGGCGTTGTTCGAACCATGGATTTCCCTGCAACACTTAACCAGACGATGGTGAAGCCGGAACCGGTTCAGGAAGCGGATGAATTGTTCATTGGACAGCTTCCGGAAGAAGGCAGGGACAGGTTTGAAGATGTCAAAGTGAATCCGGTGAAACAGGTGGTAAAAAATCCTGTTTCCACCTTTTCAGTTGACGTGGACACAGCCTCCTATGCCTTTGTCAGAAAAATGCTCAACCGGGGAGTACTTCCTCAAAAGAATGCTGTTCGGGTGGAAGAACTGATAAACTATTTTGATTATGACTATGCCCTTCCGAAGGATAAAGAGAAACCGTTTCAGCCTACTGTGGCTGTTTACCCAACTCCCTGGAATTCCGATACTAAATTATTACATATCGGAATTCGGGGCTATGATATCGAACCCGACAAAAAACCTGATACCAACCTGGTGTTCTTGATTGATGTGTCGGGCTCCATGAACCAACCGGACAAACTGCCGTTGCTGAAAAATGCATTTAGAATGCTGGTGGACAACCTGCAAGAGTCGGATACGGTTTCCATCGTCGTTTATGCGGGTGCCGCCGGGACAGTTCTGGAACCAACCAAAGTTAAGGATAAAAGAAAAATAGTTTCGGCATTGGAAAACCTGAGTGCCGGAGGTTCGACTGCCGGTGGTGAAGGAATTCGCCAAGCGTATGCCCTCGCTGAATCCAGCTTTGTTAAAAACGGTGTGAATCGGGTTATACTGGCTACTGATGGAGATTTTAATGTGGGCATTACCAATTCGGATGAATTGAAAGGATTTGTTGAGAGACAAAGAAAAACAGGCATCTTTCTTTCCGTGATCGGTTTTGGCCAGGGCAATTACAACGATGCCCTGATGCAAACACTGGCTCAAAATGGAAATGGGAATGCCAGTTATATTGACAATCTGAACGAAGCCAGGAAAGTGCTGGTTGAAGAAGCCAATGCCACTCTTTTTACCATAGCTAAAGACGTAAAAATTCAGATTGAATTTAACCCTGCCAAAGTAGCTGAATATAGATTGATCGGTTATGAAACCAGAATGCTGAAACGTGAGGATTTTAATAATGATCAGGTCGATGCCGGAGATATAGGTTCCGGGCACCGGGTTACGGCCATTTATGAAATTGCTGAACCGGGCGGCAAAGGCATTCTGGTCGATGACTTACGCTACAGCAAGGATAAACCTGCTCCGACGGCTTCCAACCGTGAAAACCGGGAGTATGCTTTTCTTAAAATTCGTTTTAAGACACCAACGTCGAATAAAAGTACTTTAATGACGGTACCGATCGATGAAAAAAAAGAATTCAAATCATTGAAATCAGTACCAGAGGAAGTGAGGTTTGCAGCAGCAGTAGCTGCTTATGGGCAGCTTTTAAGGCAGGATCCCTACACAAAAACGTTTGGTTTTGATGATGTGATCAAATTGGCGCTGCCGGCAAGAGGTGAAGATCCGTTTGGTTTGCGAAACGAATTTATCAACCTGGTTCGACTGGCTAAATCTGCAAAGGGATTATAGCGGCACAACAATAATTTGTTTCTCAGAACCAAAGATGCAAATAATTCAGCTCGACAAGAGCCGAAGGGAGTGGTTGGTGGTTTTATTTTGCCGAATAAAGCTGTTCCATTCCCGTTACCAAAGCTAAAATATAAATCAATGGGTTTTGGGATGAAGTGATAATGACAAGGATGGTTTTGTCTTTCTGTAAAAAATTAGGATTAACAGCATTTAAAACAGGGGGATTGATAATGGCAATTGATGATCAAATAAAATCAGTGGGAGATGCCTGGTTATTATCACAAAAACAAGTGGTTTTCACCGGTGCCGGCATCTCGACAGAAAGCGGAATTCCCGACTTCAGGAGCAAAGGCGGTCTGTGGGAAAAATATCAACCGATATATTATGACGAATTCATGAGTTCCAAAGAGGCCAGAATTGAATACTGGAGACGAAAAGCAGATCTTTATCCCAATCTGGTTGCTGCACAACCAAATGCGGCCCACCATGCAATTGCCAAATTGCATGAAAAGGGACTGGTAGAGGCCGTTGTAACACAAAATATAGACGGACTTCACCAGCTCGCAGGCGTTCCGGATGACAAAGTGATTGAATTGCACGGAAACACCATGCGTGTGCGTTGCATGTCTTGCGACAAACTGGAATCAATTCATGATGTTCAACAACGTATAGAAGCTGGAGATAGTGCTCCCGAGTGCACCTGTGGTGGGTATTTAAAACCGGACACCATTTCATTCGGACAGGCGATGCCCATGGAAGAGACCAACAAAGCCGTGAGCTTGTGTGGTTCCTGTGATTTTCTCCTGGTGATCGGTTCAACCCTGCTCGTGCAACCGGCGAGTCTGCTGCCGGGATATGCCAAGCAAAACGGCGCCTATTTGGCGATGATTAATCTCTCGGAGACCCCTTATGACAGGGAATGTGATGTTAAGATTGAAGAAAAAGCCGGAAAGGTGATGAATGCTTTATTGGAGCAGATACCTTAGTGCGTAATTCAGGAATAACATATCGCTTTAGCTGTAATAAATCGTGATAATTGCTCCTTTTTATGCTGAATCTCGTATCTTTCTGAGCTACTTGTGCTTTTATTCCAATACAATTTGCCTGAGGTGCCGGATTTGGATAAGCTGAAACAAAAGAAACATAGAAAGGCGATGTAAGCTGATTGACTGATCCGTCGGTCGGTTCTTGCTCAATAGTCTCGAAAATTTATCTGTTGTTGAATACTGGAGAATGGTTATGGAAGCTCACAGACAGACCTGTCAGGTTTGCGGTTCAAGGAAGATGCGCAATATCCTTTTACGTGAACCAAAAATGCCCGACAAGGTAATTGTGGAGTGCACGGAATGCAAGGAATTGGTAGCCAGGTATGTTATCGCTAAAGGCGGCTATTATCATCATGCAAAAGGGTATGAGTCATACTTGCGCGGACTGACCAGGGATGGTGATTTTATGAATGCTAAGATAATGGAGAACGAATACCTGGAAATTAAGGATCAATGCGAGAAAGAGCACGGAGAAGTATCTGAATACCTGAAAAAAGCCGGGAAAGAAGACTAAAAAAAGAGGGCAATGTTTCGCGCCCTCTTGCTTGCCGGCTATGCCCCTTAAAAAACTACCCGGAGTATAAATTCAAATATCCGCACAATATTTAAGGCAGCCAGATTGATAACCGCCTTCTGAAGACCGTTCCTGTTATCTGGTGGCAGCAGGCCAGGTGTAGTAAAATCCGGCTTTCACGTCTGAAATAGCACTTAACGGGCCCAAGTCAACCAATGGGGTTCCGGAACCACTTCTAGCTGTCAGGTTGTTATAGATATTGTCATCAGCAAATTGAACCCGGCGATACATAATCACACGGGAGTTACTGTCTAATCCGGCCATCGATCGTGCCTTGTTAATGGCATCATCCGTAAAACCAATCTGATCAATCATACCAAGTTTTAAGGCCTGGTTGGCCGTATAGATTTTCGCAGTCATAATCTCTTGCAACGCGCTTTTGCTCACCTTGCGATGCTTGGCTACTTTATCTTCGAACAGATCAGCCAGTTCATCGGTAATCGCCTGGAATGATCTTGTTTCCTGATTAGTCGTGGCTCTGAAGGGCGATCCCATATCCTTGTTTTTACCCGACTTACTGGTTTCGATGCTGACGCCAATCTTGTCCATCATACCCTGGAATTTGGGTCGCATGAATACCACACCAACAGACCCGGTGATAGTGGTTTGATGCGCAATGATGTGATCGGCTGGCAGAGAGAGATAGTAACCGCCTGATGTGGTGATATCCATCATACTGACCACGAGGGGAATGCGGCGTTTTAATTTCAATTTATTGATCTCATTGTACAGGATATGACTGCTGGTGACCGTTCCACCTGGTGAGTTGACCTTCAAGACAACAGCTTTGACAGCGGGGTCGCTTTCGGCCTTTCTTATTTGTGAAACAACCTCTTTTACCAGACTAGGCTTTTTTTTCATCATACCATCCTCGGTCTGGTCCGAAATAAACCCATTTATCGGAATCACCAGAACCTTATTGGCTCCTTCACCTTCTATGGTTGTTTCTTTTAAAGGATCAGTGAAATCCTCAACCAGTTTGACATTCATCGAGACACAACTGGTTACAAAAAAACTGGCAAGCATTGCCAGGCCCAGAAGTCTGAGTGGTTTCCATTTCATCGTTTTTATCCTCCGAAAATGTTTGATTAAAAATTTACCAAAAGCCAAATACAAGTGAAATTCAACAGTGACTCCTGGTTTGTCCAAACTGTATTGTAAGAATGGAGGATTCTGATTCAATCAGCCCAGATAAAATCCATGAATGGCCCCAGAAAATAGATGAATGGTAGTATTTTTGAGTTGAGTGGTTCGGGAATTCAGGAAAACATCACGACTTTTCATGCTGACGCCAAAAATAGCAAATCTGCCCTTGTCTCTCACGTTTCTCTTCTGTTAGCTCCGTCAAGGACGTTACCGCTCAGCTCAATTAAGCGTATGTTCGATATTACCCTGATATACAGCCACCTTTTCTCGTAACATACTAAAAATAAATCTAATTATTTACCAAAACGACACGGAGGACACAGAAATAACTGGAAGGAAGGAACATTTTACTTCGGGGAACCAAGTGGACAAAGTCGGTGGGAAAATCATTAGTTGAGAGTTTCATACATGTTTCAACGATCCGGATCGATACAAGTCGAGAATCCTGGCAAGTTGCTCTACCAGGTAAAGGGGCATCGAGATCAGGTCAAACGTTACTTCTCTTACGTGATCTGCCTGCCTTAAGGAATGAACGATTTTTTGCATGGATGGCGGATTAAGATCGAAACGAATTCCCATCATGACATTTTTACTGTAAACAAACTGAAGCAAGGATTTTAAGGTACCGCTTTTTCCGGCTTTCACTTCAACGGGGACGATTAAGTTGCCTTGCGAGATAACATAATCCACCTCTGCATTCGCTGACTTTTGTTGTCTTAACCAGTAGTGAAGTTCAGGTGGATCACTCAATCCTCTGAAATAGAGAAGATGTTGACCAATATATTGCTCAGCAATCGATCCTTCATTGACCAGCCGATGATCGTCCAGCGTGGATAGTGCCAGCCAATCCAATCCGCATATTCGGTTCATTAAGCCTATATCTAAAAACAGGGCTTTGTAAGTAAATTCATCGATTTCAGCTTGAAGCGGTAAACCGCTGCAATGGGAATGAAATACCTGATTAACAACCCGAGCTTTGGAGAGAAGTTCGATGGCAGATCTCAATTCTCGCGCTGTTTCATCCCTGGAAATATTGCTGTATTTGATTTTTTTCCCAACTGATCTTGGTATAAAATTGAATACTCTTTGCAATCGCAGCAATGCTTTGTTAGATGCATATTTAGAGAAATCATCCTGGTAAGTTGATATGATGGATCGATGAACAGGCCCTATATCGGAAAATTGTTGCGAATCCAGGTAGTTTAGAATTGCTTCCGGCATACCGCCGATCATTAAGTATTCTCGTTGTCTGTCTAGCAGTTTCTTATGAACTGTGAGCGGGATACTTTCAGTGAAATCATATTCCCGAATATAGCTCAGAAGAGAGTTCTCAATTTCAGCGAGATACTCTTCAAATGTCATTGGACCGAGATGCAGATACTGGATTCTACCAACAGGCATGGAAAAATTATGCTTTGCCAAAACAAACTCAAGTAAAGAGCCTGCAGCTATCACCGGTAGTTCAGGTAATTCTTCATAAAAGTAGCGAAGTGCCTGCAATGCATACGGTGTTGCCTGAATCTCATCTAAAAATAGAATTGTGTCACGGCTTACTATTTTCCTCCCTATCAAACCTTCAAGTTCTTTGGTGATCAGTTTGACGTCGAGAGTTTTGAAAATGCTATCCAATTCAAGATGTTGTTCCAGGTTGATTTCGTTTAAAACCAAGTTGTTTGCTTTGGCAAATTGTCGGACTAACGTCGATTTGCCAACTTGTCGCGCTCCTCGGATTACTAAAGGCTTCCTCCGTTTTCCTCCCAACCAGTCTTTTAAATGTAACTCAGCTATTCGTTGCATTTCATATTTTTGTTCGAAATATACCCTTTTTTTGAACATATTATGTTTATAAATAGGGTATCTGTCAAACCTTGACTGAGGGGGTAAACCACAAAGTTTCCGAAAAAATAGGGGACACGTAAAGGATCTTAGCTTAGGTCACTTAATTTGAGTGGTGGAAGTAGGTGTCCCCGTTTTTTCCTTCGACATGGGCCAGAACCCAAATTTTTTGGTGCACCCAACCAACCAACTTGTTTGACATTACCCTGGAATTCATCGCTCATATTTTTGCCTGCAGCTTGCTTCACATTCACAATAGCTGTGTGGTCATAAAAGCAAGATGAACGGGGTAGAAAAAAACGATACTTTGTGGTTTGCCTTACCGGCGGATGGCCCCGGAATATCAGCGATTGTTAGTGCGGACGGTCGCTGATTAAAGCGTCTGTTGTTGCACTCAATTCATGATAGCACCTGGTATGAGCGATACAAGGCCATCTCAAAGCCTAATTTAAGCAGTTCAATTTATATTGATCCTGAAATTGAAATCAAGTTTCTATATTTGACATCTGGAAGAAAGAAATGAACGATACGGAACTGCTTTTATAACGTTCTAAATATTAGATGGTTAGCCCTATATTGAGACGAATGTTACTTGCCAATGAGGGCATACTTATTAAAAAATGATTTTCTAGCTCGCAAATTAAACCTGACCAAACCAAAAGCTCACGGTTCTCGTTAATACGTTCTGTTTGGGCTTTCTTTTGCTTTTGGCGCATTTGTCGCAGGAATGGTTTTAAATGAGTCTGAGTATCGTGACCAGGCATTAACCCTTAAAACCAAACCGGCCTGAAACTAGCTTAAAAAGCCGGAGAAAGCTGGTGACGCTTTATCTCATTCCCTGACGATTGGAGAAATATAATGAAATCTCGTATTAATTTCACCTATATATTGATGATATTGTTACTAATTCTGCTTTCGCCCTTTGCAGTTTCTGCTATTGAAAAAAACATCCATTTATCCCAAGGGGAAATGATCTATGTTCCTGCCTATTCACATATTTACATTGGAAGTCGCGAACAGCCTTTTTTGTTGACGATCACAATCAGTATCAGAAACATTGATCCGAAAAATCATATAACCATAACAACCGTTGATTATTACAAAACCCAAGGCAGACTTTTGAGGAAATACCTGGATAAAGCCGTAATTCTTAAGCCTTTGGAGTCGTTGCGTTATGTAGTGCCGGAAAATGATTCGAGAGGTGGTTCGGGTGCGAATTTTGTTGTTGAATGGCAATCTGACAGACCAGCCAATTCACCCATTGTTGAATCGATCATGATTGGAGCAAAATCCACCCAAGGTATTTCCTTTGTTTCTCGCGGGAAAGTAATCCATGAAACAAAATGAGATCATCCGGGTCAAATGGAACCGGTCGTTTATTTGGAAATTGGCGCGTTTAAAAGAAAAATCTGAAGAATGATTATGCAAAAAGCTGTAAAAACATTTCTTAATAGCTTTTCGTCTCCGATACGATCCTGTTGCGACCTCCTTTTTTAGCCCTGTATAGCGCATCATCCACCTTTGATAATGCTTCAGTGGGTGATGTATTTTGATCTCCGACTACCTCGTAAACCCCGGCTGATATGGTTTGGGGACCAGAAAACCCCAGCTCTTTCTTTCTTAAATTCATCACTTTCATACGTATTCGTTCGGCAAGATTGTAAGCCTCTTCAATATTTGTACGAGGACATAAAATCAGAAACTCCTCTCCGCCAAATCGACAGGGATGATCAGTGCCTCTCACCTCTTTTGAAATGACTTCTGAGACAACTATAAGTGTCTGGTCGCCAACAGCATGTCCATAGGTATCATTCACAAGTTTAAAATGATCAAGATCCAACAATATCAATGAAAAGTATTCATTATAGCGTTGGTGCATATTGAACATCTCATTGAGCCGATCCATGATGGAATGGCGATTATACAAACCTGTTAATTTGTCTGTGATCACTAACTTTTCCAAACGATCTGCATACGAACCCAATAGATAACCAAAGACTCCAAACGCAAGTAAAGCTGCAAATTCCGCATAGATATAACTTAGAAGAATTGAATTCCCTTTGTTTTGAGCAAACATTGTCAGGAGTACCCATTCTCCTAGTGGCCCTAAAAAACTCAGGCTCAATCCTATAATGAGCCATTTGAATCGTTTCTGCTTCAATGGTTTCATGACCTTCAAACCTGTTCCAGGCTGTTAGTTTGAATTCTTATTAAGGAACGAACCGTTACCGGCAAGTTTTGCAGTCCCTACGATTGGAATGCTAAAGTGCGCTAGAGACAAGCTGACATTAGATTTCCAGGAAAAAGCAATAAATGTTAATAATAATACATGCAATACTAACACTCAACTGTACCATAAATCACCATTTGATTCAGAACTTGCCGCTGAAATGAAGTGCCATGATCATGGATTTGGGATTTTTAATGGCGGATTTGGATGAAACAGATATACTTTCCCAACAATTGGGCGAATGTTAGATATGGAATTTGTAACCTCAATAAAGCTATGAAAACAGTTAAAATCGCATTTTTTGATACCAAGCCTTATGACCGGCAATCGTTTGATGTTTTAAACAAGCGCTATGAATTTGACATCAACTATTTCGATTATCACTTGCTGCCCGACAACGTTGTTCTGACGCAAAATACGGATGTTGTAGTGGTATTTGTAAACGATGTCGTCAATGCGGAGATGATCAAAACCATGCAATCCTATGGCGTTCAATTGATTGCTCTTCGCTGTTCCGGATTCAACAATATCGATATCAAAGCAGCAAAGAACAAAATTCCGGTAGTTCGGGTGCCTGCCTATTCGCCGAACGCCATTGCTGAGTATTGCGTTGCCCTGATGCTCACACTCAATCGAAAGATTCATCGTGCTTACTTCCGTACGCGTGATGCTAACTTTGCTCTGCAGGGATTGATGGGCTTTGACATGCGGGGGAAAACTGCCGGCATTATCGGGACTGGTAAAATCGGAAAAGCCCTTGTACCTATCCTTAAAGGATTTGGTATGCGGGTTCTGGCTTATGACCCTTATCCCGATACGAAATTTGCCAAAAAGAACCAATTTGACTACACAAATCTGGAAACCCTTTTCAAAACCGCCGATATCGTTTCCCTGAACTGCCCTCTGACCAATGAAACCGAATATCTGATTAATAAAGATACCATTGCCTTGATGAAACAAGGTGTTATGTTGGTTAATACGGGTCGCGGCAAACTGATTAGAACCACCGATTTGATCCAGGGCTTGAAATCAGGGAAAATCGGATCGGCAGCGCTTGATGTATACGAAGAAGAAAGTAGCCACTTTTTCGAAGACCAATCCAATAAAATTCTGACCGATGACATTCTCGCTCGGCTGCTGACCTTTCATAACGTGATTATCACTTCCCACCAGGGATTCTTCACCCGGGAAGCTATGACCAACATCGCTGAAACCACCCTGGAAAATATCAGGGTTTTCTTTGCAGAAAACAAGACTGCCAATGAAGTCATTCTTTGATTAAAGCCTTCCTGGCGCAGCCGATAACATTTTCATTGGATATGGATTGTCCCAATTCAGTTGTTTTCGACAATCTCGGAAACTGTAACTAAAGGAAAATTTGAAGTAAATCAGGTGACAAGCCCGAATTATCTATTAGTGTAAATCAGGTTAAGTCAGGAGTCCTAATTAATGTTTTGTTCTCAGTCTCACCGAGATATATCTGTTTGAAAGCCTTGCAGAATGGTAACCTACAGATGATTTAATAAATAATGTAGTTGAAATATTTAAATTTACTACCTCCATTATTATTTTTCCTGTCCTTTTTATGATGTACTTCGGCTCCATTACCTTCTGTCATTTATGTTTTTGACTGCAATCAGAGCATAGAATTTTCTGATTATAAATGATTCGTAGCCAATTCTATGAATCATATTGAAGAGCTGTTACATAATAAAGCTCCAAAGGATCGGCAGATAGTAGCCAGTGGTGAAAACCACTGGCTACTATCTGCCGATCCTACAGAGCTTGATACCGGTATGAAGAATGTTTATAACGATAAACCCGGACTTAATAGTTTTCCAGAATGGGATGTCAATCATTTATAATTAGATAGAATTCTGAAAACTTAAAGAGTTTGATCTATAGTGTTGTATTCCGTCGTCTTATGCGGTAAGGGTTTGACAAGGACAGAAAACGACGGGGGAAAAATGACAAGTGGGTTGTCTGGAACTGAAATTGGTTTGCTGCTCAAAATAATCCAACAGTGTTACGAAGACATTGTATCAGTTGAAAAACTTGACCATATAGTAGACCAGCTCAAAGATATCATACCGTTTGACTATTGGGGGTTAGTATATTGCTTCTTCGACTCGGACAAATTACACGTTAAAGAATTGTCATGGTTTAGAGGTATTCCTGGTTTTGAGGAAGCCTATATAAATGGCAAGCTGTTCTTGATAGATCCGGTTTCCTTGACCGCGATTGAAATGGCTCAAACTGGAAATATAGAAGTACAATTCTGGGCCGAAACTTATGCAAAATTTCCTGAATCCGAATTTTACGAGCATATATTTAAATACGAAATAGCGAACTACAACGGCTATACAGGAATATATCTGCCAGACCTTGCCAAGGGTATTGGTTTCTCAATTACCGGCCCAGGTATTATGCCGAATAAAGACCCGAAAATTGTAGAGGTCATCAACATTATGCTGCCTCATATCTACCATATTGCCTTTGATGGAAAAGTTGGTGATATGTCTGAGTTGACTGATCAGCAGCTAAGAGTTTGTCGAATGTCAAAAGCAGGTCTTACTAACGAGCAAATTGCAGCCGTTATGAAAATCAGCAAATCCGGTGTTGAAAAGCACCTGAAATCCATCATGAAAAAGACTGGTGTCAACAATAAAAAAGAACTTGCTTTTGGCTATCGGCTTAATTTCGGAGATGATGGAAATTGACAACCTCTGCCAGGCCCTTGTCTAGAAACCTCTCGATATTAGTCCTATCTGCTCTCATCAACACTGGCACTGCTGTTTCCATATCATCTCCTATCTCAATATCCTCATTCAGGTTTACTGCTGGTAAACCCTGCAACTGGAACAATCTGTACACCCTATATGTAAAAGCAGAATAAGTATAAATGTAATTTCTAATCAAACAAAACTCATAAGTGTATTGCTGTAAAAGTTTGGAAAATAGGATTTTTTGCCCATCTATAGTTTGTATTTTTCTGAATTCAGGAGCGACAAAATACCGTGTCAACTCGATTGATTGTGGATCTTTTCTGATAGGTTCCTTTAAAAGATGAGCAAAAACACTATCAAACATCCACGGAAATTCGTGTTTGATAATTCGCATACAGGCCACAAGAACACCCTGGAAAAACACACCTAAGAACTCACCGAACTCATCAAACTTGTCAGTTTCTTTTTCTTCGGAATCAACCCATTGTTTTTCCACCGTAAAAACCCGATGACGTAGCCTATAAAACTGATCTCTTTCGGCTTTTGTATCCAAAAACCGGACATCTATTTGCTTCATTCTGGCTCCTTTTTGATCTCCTGGCGGGATTATTTGAAACAAACTACTGTGGTTAAACCGCAGTGAGGTTTTGCTACATTATTGTGTTTTAAAAAGAATTGCTATAAATTCAAAACGGCTTTCATTGTAAGCTTAATCAGCCATAAAAAAACCAATTCTTAAGAAAACGCGTGGAAAAAGTATAGGGTAATGATTTGGAGAGGGCTAAACAGAGTATAAGATTTGACCCACGCCGGACTGACAACTGCCGCCGGGGGAAGTGAGGCTCCCCCTTTGTTGGTCCGGCTTTCAAAAAGTTGCCACTGGGAATCTCAAACGACAGACAATTAAAATGTCAAAATGGATGATCTGATCCAATATCACCAAGAGGCAATATGATCACTAGAGCAGCGTTAAAGAGAGAGATTGAAGATTTATCCGATGAAAGCTCATTGAAGAAAATTGAAAAATCAACAGCAAAATTAGCCACACATGAGGATTATGTTTCAAAAACCGACAGGCTTAGGATGCCGAACAAAAAAGTCCTGCAAATATTTCTAAGTATCAGCATTGACAACGATTTAGACGAATTTGATCAGGTTGAGTTATTGGAAACTCTAAACGCTTTAAACGAACTATAGAAGAAGGCTGTAATCGCAGGTAACAGGGCCACCCATTAATGTTTAGGTCAAGCGAAAAACACACATCTCCCTGCAAAAAATACTGTGCGTTTCGCAAATTTAGTCCTTCTTCTAGGACTGCTGTCTTCTTACCTCCATTCGTCCCCTTGGCTTCGATTGTTTTTTGGTTGGATTTAGAAAAATCTTTTTTTTCTGAAACGCTCTAATGAGACACGAAACGTTGAGTGTCGAACGTTATTTTAACAATCCGCTTAACTCGATTTCTAGAATGATTTGTCACAGCTTATTGTTTGACACAATAGATATTAAATCGCAAATAATTTGGTAATAACTATTCGTTTTGTCAAAAAATGTAAATATGCTATTTGACAACAAGGCGTGATAGAATTAAAAATATTGCTGCTATACCGGTATCGTGTCAAATAGGATTGCCAATGAAACTGAATGATTTTTTCATGAAACATGCGGTGTTCACTGTGGAGGAACTGGATTTATTCCTATCAGCTAGAGGATCTGGTAATCCGAATACACGCAAATCTCTTGTGACCTATTATAAAAACCAGGGACGGATAGTATCTGTCCGTCGCGGAATATATGCGGTTGTTCCTTTTGGAAGTGAACCGTCATCCAGCCTTGTAGATCCTTATCTTATAGCGGCAAAACTGACTGCAGATGCAGTTCTGGCTTACCATACCGCTCTTGAGTTTCATGGCAAAGCACATTCGGTCTATTTAAAACACTATTTTCTGTCCAGGAATAAATCGCAACCATTATCGTTCCAGTCCAACAAATTCATAAGAGCTCCTGTGCCGTTTCCGTTAAGAAAGAAAAACATGGAGATGGTCGGTGTCGAATCATATAGTCGCTCAGGAGTAAAAATCAGAGTGACCAATCTGGAAAGAACTTTTGTTGATGTTTTGGACAAGCCGGATTTGGCTGGCAGTTGGGAAGAGATATGGCGGTCCCTTGAATCAATCGAGTTTTTTGACCTTGATCAGGTGGTTGAATATGTCCTTCTGTTGAACAATGCGACAACCGCCGCAAAAGTTGGTTTCTATCTGGAGGAACATAGGGAATCGTTGATGGTCGGGGAAGATTATTTGAAAGTGATTCGGGATATGCGACCTCGACAGCCGCATTACCTGAATCGAAGCGACCGAAGGAACTGTAAATGGAACAAGAACTGGAACCTTCTCATCCCGGCCGAAATCATAACTAAACAATGGGAGGAAGTACTTTGAAATATGATCCGTCTAAAATAATATCGCTATCAGACTCTAGCGGATTCTTGCCGGAGACTCTTGAAAAAGTGCTTCACCTGTTAAATCTCTTGAAGGCTCTAAGCTCTCACCCAATACTGAAGGGAAAGTGGGTATTAAAAGGAGGGACAGCCCTCAATCTGTTTCTGTTTAAGATTCCACGATTATCAGTGGATATCGACCTGAACTATATTGGGGCTGTGGGCCGTGATGAAATGTTAAAAGACCGACCCAGGATTGTGCAAGCTACAGAAAATGTGTTCTCTCGTGAAGGATTCATGATAAAGCGTAGCCCGAATGAACATGCAGGAGGCAAATGGAGACTGGGATATCAAAGTTTTACAGGTCAGCCGGGAAATCTTGAAGTTGATTTTAACTACATGTACCGGCTGCCCCTATGGAATATTCGATATGCAGACTCCTTTCTCTTGGGGGATTTCCAGATCCGAGAAATTCCCGTTCTTGATATGCATGAGCTTGCTGCCGGTAAACTTGCTGCATTGTTTGCGCGCAGGCAAGCTAGGGATCTGTTCGACTGCTATCAGTTGTTTCAAAAGCAAGACCTATGCATTAAACGTTTAAGAATTGCATTCATCATCTATGGAGGTATGAATCGCAAAGATTGGAGGGATGTATCTGTTGACGACATTGATTTCGAAAAGACGGAACTGATCAGAATGCTTTATCCAATGCTTGATACTCGTCTAACTCAATCACAGGGTAAATCTTCATATTTTGGAGACCTTCTTGTAAAAGAATGTCGCGAGCAACTTTCGGCCCTGCTGCCCTTCACAAAACCAGAACTCACATTTCTGGATTTGCTGCTCGATCAAGGTGAAATAGTACCATCTTTGCTTACTGATGATCCGGGTCTTCAGGAACGAATTCAACAACAACCATTACTCATTTGGAAGACTCAGAACGTAAAGGAGCATAAAGGGCTATCGTAAGTGTCCATACGAAACATTGACTCTATTTCCTAGTTCGAACGGAATGCGATTGGAAAAACCTATTCTGAACTGCTGTGATGGCTATATCCTGCTCACATTTTATATTGCGGAGTTATTATGGTGAGTCGCGGCAGTTGTTTTTTTGGCGTATTAAAGCACTATTCTAAAGTATGCCTAATACACTGTGATTATAATAAATCTGATTACAACAGCTGGGCTGGAAAAACTACCGGAAGTGCTGAATTTGGTAATAATGGAAAAACTGAGATGGTGGAGGCTACCGGACTTGAACCGGTCACCTCAACACTGCCAGTGTTGCGCTCTAGCCAGATGAGCTAAGCCCCCACATTGATGTGTAAAACGTTATTTTTAACAATCCACATAAATCGTGTCAATAGACATTTTGGATCAGGCGTGGGTTTCTGCGATTTCCCGTTCAATATTCAGGGAAACTTCATGGATTGAATTATAGATGTCCCGAATCAACGGAACACTGATTCCGAGGTTTTGGGCGACCTTGGACTTGGTTTCCAGCACCAGATTCCAGCGTTTTTGGTCAAGGGGAGGGACCTTGAGTTTAAATTTGTAGGCCCCGATTCGTTTAACAATCCTGAAACGTTCAGATAAGACCAGACACAGCGATTTATCCAAGCTGAGCAGGTTGTCCCGTAAATCATCAATGCTTAATTCTGCGCAGATTTCCTCAATTGCTTCCGGATTATCGATTAGTTTTCCGGCATTGAATTGTTCCATGGCATCCTGGAACACCAGATCCAGAATTTTTTTAAAAAAGGTTCTTTCAAGCTTAAGCTGTACGGACATCTCAATTAAATTTTTCATGTCCTCTTTACGGGCTTCGCTTTGTTCGAGATCGATTTTTTGAGCTTGTTTGACATGCATTATCTTGCCAACCGTTCGAACCCTTTCTGCCAGTAAATGGAGAAAGGAGACGTCAAAATGATCGATCGATTTTCTCATGTCGATGATTGAGGGATCGCTATCGATTGTGACCTGGCTCATGTGTATTTCCGTGGTTATTAAATTTATTCTTTTTCCCATTCCATTTTGGGGCAGATATCTGCGATATATGGGATTTTGGCTTCCTCAAGAATTTTGTTGAATTCTTGGTTAACAACACCTATTTGGCACCAGACTAAGCCCGGCTTTACTGTTTTGATGTCTTCCGTAAAATCCATCAATCGTTGAGAGTTAACGAACATATCGATCCAGTCGACTTCTCCCGGTTTCAAGTCCGAAAGATTTTTCACGCAAGGTTTTCCAAGAATTTCTTCATACACGGGATTAACGGGAACGATCTCACATCCTTTTTCGATTAGAAACTTTGCAACGCGATTACTTGGCCGATCTTCCTTGGGAGACAAACCAACGATTGCCACCTTTTTGTTTTGTTTGATAAAATCCAGTGCTTGATCGATTTGCATCATAAAAATCCCCTGTTATGATAGTGATTCAATGAATTACGAAGTTCGTAATACCTTAATGAGTTTTCCTCCGGTTGCCAAGTGTCTGCCTCGCACTATTGAGCCGAAAGATGATTACGATGACCAACGTTGGAAACTAAATTCCGATTGAAGGAATGCCCGGTGTGACCTGAAAAAAGTCTGTAAATCAAGTATAATCTTCATTGCCGTCAATCTGGAGATGGTGCTGAAGACTTGTAAATTGTAATTAGATCATTTAATATAGAGCAATCATAAGAATTGTTTCTTATGGGATCATCAAGTCAAGAAAAATACTGAAAATGTTTTTTCCTGACAGTCTCCCAGGGAGGAGTCGCTCAATTAAAAACGTGGAGTTTGATCATGAAAACAATAGTTAAGTTAATCTCTTTAACTGCCATCCTATTTTTTACCACAAGCTCTCTCTATGCAGGACTGAGGGACCCTGTTGCTGTTTTGTTTCAGGTAAAGGGGAAGGTTGAGTATTCCAAAGACGGTAAAAAATGGAAAAAAGTACGCCGCAATAAATTTCTGTTTGCAGGATACAAGGTACGAAGCATGGACGATGGTTCAGGCAAGATCACAGTGAAAACAACCGGAACCAATCTTGTTTTGAATCCCGGCACTATTCTGGAAGTTACTGCAAACAACCTGAATGTGGTTAGCGGAAACCTTTCCGAATCGGAACGAACAAGTCGGTTGGTTTCGGGGCTAGTCAAGAAGTTTACAAAATCCCAATCATACACAACAGTTCGAAGAAGCGTAAATACTTCCAAGGGGTTGGATGCTGTTCGCACGATAGTGGTATCGAATGCTCATCCGTACCTGGTTTGGGATAATCTGGACAAAAATGTTTCCTATAAGCTTACCATTGGTGATGAGGAGTATAAGGTTGAGCCGGGAGGCGGAGATGTGATCAGAGCCAAAATTGATCCTTTTGACGGAACCAAAGAGTTCAAGATTTTTGCCATAAAAAATGAAAAGGTCATTGCTGAGCTAAAACCATACAAAAGTCGAGGTGAACTAAAACCTCATACTGTGAAATGGCTTGAGCAATCCGACCAAAAAGAGCTGGATAAAATCATGGCAGATTTGGCGGCTGAATACGGTGAAGATACATTCATCCTGGGAACATACTTTGAGAAAGTCGATATGTGGGTTGCTGCCATGGATCAGTACCGCAAGTATCTTGCGGACAACCCTGATGACATAGAAATGACGCCTTACCTGTTCAGGGTATACAAAAAGCTTAAATTAGACGCTGCGTATCGAAAAGAACTCAATGAGTGGACCCAGGCTATGGCCAACTAATAAATAGCCTGCCGACTTAACTATTGCGATGAAGATTGTTCCCCTGAAGCAGGACCCTGGCTGCACCAAGGGGGCAATCATAGTGAAAAAACCTCTGAAGGGTGTAAAACTTTAGCGAGTCTTTTTTAGGAAATTGACTTTTACTTAGACGTCAACTTTCTGTTATAAAAAGAAAATGCTGAACATAGGTTTTCCATTTTTCAGAGGTTTTTTATATGTTCAAGGAAAAATCCAAAGGTCAACCTCAATACCTGCCTTGGCATGTGAAATTTCGTCAGGAGCTTTCTAAAAATGAAAAAAATGCTCAAACGTTTCGATATAATTTTCACAATTCTTCTTTTTATCTTAATCATTCCCGCTGAGCGATATGAATGGTTTGCGGGATTTGAGAACCTGACGCTTTCCTTCAGGCATGTCGTCAGAAACACTTATGGTGACCCTGAAAAAGTCCGGTTCCCCAATGAGAAAATTGCCATGGTTGTCCAGGATGAAGAATTTTTCGAAGAATATGGCAGCTTTCCACTAAGAAGGACAGACCTGGGAGTTATAGCAAAAAGATTACGGGAATTGGGCGCAGAGATCGTCGTTATTGACATGTTGATGGATTTTGCCAGTTCATACGGTGAAGATCCCACCATTGCAAAAGATCTTAAAGAAGCGGGCAATGTTATCGTCGTCTCCCAACTGGTATTCGATGACAGAGACTCCGATAAATTTATACGAATTTCGTATCCTACCGAGATCATCAGACAAGCAGCAGTTACGGCCTACTCCAACCATAAGGAAGTAGGCGGCATGCAAAACCGATTGAGAATCTATCCGGAAGTTGGTCAAAAATATGGCGAATGGCCGGTTGCTGTTAAAACAGCTGCCGTGGCACTCGGTGTGGAACCAAAAGTTGATGGAAATCTTCTGGTTTTAGGTGATTTGAAGATTAAACTTGATCAATTCAATGACATGGTGACTGATTTTTCGCCACTTGAAAATGTCAACTTCCTAAGTCGAGATCCCAATGTTGGGATTTCAGCCATGGATATCCTCGAGCTTGACATGGAGGATGAAGAAGAGATTTACGAATATCAAGCATTGGTAAAGGGAAAAATTGTCTTTGTAGGCGAAACAGCCGAGGTCGGTCATGACAAGTTTGATAGCGTCCTGGGGGAGATTTGGGGCGTGGAGGCACTGGCCTATGAAGTTGCAACGATATTAAAGGGAGCCCCTTTAACAGCTGCTTCGGCAGTAGGTGAAATCGCACTCATGCTGGCAATGCTGATTGCGTTAATCTACACACATTTACTTTCAGAGCCCCGATTCAGATTCATAGTATCCTTTGTGTTGCTCGCAGTCTATTTTGTCTTCTGTTTTATTGCGTACATTTATTTTGATGTCGTGTTTGCCATGAGCTACACGCTGACTGCAGCAATCCTGGGATTTCTCACCATTAATGTTTACTTGTTTATTGAAGAAAGAAAGGAAAAAAGCTTTATTAAAAACGCCTTTGGCCAATACCTCTCCCCTAAAGTCATAGACAAGCTTGTTGAAGATCCCAGTGCCTTATCACTGGGTGGTGAAAGGAGAGAAATGACCGCCTTCTTTTCAGATGTACAGGGGTTTTCAACCATTTCTGAATCGTTGACTCCGGATGAATTGGTGCAGCTGCTCAATGAGTATTTGACCGAAATGTGCAACATTATTGCGGATTTTGATGGAACCATTGATAAGTTTGAAGGCGATGCGATTATAGCGTTCTGGGGAGCACCTTTAAATCAACCAAATCACGCCTCCCTGGCTTGTTTGGCCTGTATCGAAATGCAAAAACGATTGTCGGATCTTCGCAAGAAGTGGGCTGAAGAGGGCAAACCACAGCTGCTTGTGAGAATGGGGGTTAATTCCGGCCCCATGGTTGTAGGTAATATGGGATCACTATCCAGAATGGATTACACAATCATGGGGGATTCGGTGAATCTGGCTGCCCGTCTGGAAGGAGCAAACAAGTTTTATAAAATCTATACCATGATTTCGGAACATACCTACCAGCAGGCGATAAACGAAATCGAAGTCAGGGAATTGGATACAATCCGAGTGGTGGGCAGAAGTGAACCGATTACCGTTTTTGAAATTCTGGACAACAAGGGCAACGTAACAGGTGAGCGTGCAAAAGCCATCGAGATTTTTCATCAAGGACTGGCTCTATACAAAAAACAACAATTCAAAGAAGCCGCCGTCGTATTCGAATCCGTGCTTGAGATAATGCCAATGGATGGTCCTTCACAAACATATATTGACCGTTGCTACGATTACATAGATAACTCTCCCGGTGATGCCTGGGATGGTGTTTTCACACATACGGAAAAAGGGTAAACAACTTTCACACCTTTAATTTTAATTTCCCTGGAACCAACGAGCCGTCTGAAATGCGCTTTCAGACGGCGTTTTTGTTTGCTTTAACAGCGTGTTACAGCGGTTGAATTCTGTTGCGAATTTGCCCGGATTTCACCACTTCCATAAATTCATCCGCCAGTTTTTGTCCTTCGGCAACAACTGTTTTCCAATCCCTGAATCTGTCCTTATCTCTTCCATTATAGAGCATAAAGTCGTTCCTATCGGGAATTTTGCCGTTTGGCAGGTTTTCTATGTATTCCCGGGAAGGAGCAATAAGCAGGACATTTTTCATATTGTCTGCTCCGGGTTTTCTCCATTTCAAAGCCTTATCCAGCCAGCCGGGTACGATGCGGTTGGAAAAATGCGGGTATAGCACAATTTCATGAGACTCTGCCTGAAAGGGAATATCCATATGATAGTCGATCAATCCGCCGTCACGGTAAATTCCTTTAGGAGCATCGGGAATATCTTTCATTCCCTCCATCACCAGCGGAATTGAACCGGATGACAACAAGGCAGTTGTGAAATTAACTGATGTCAAGGTGACTTTGGCCAGGGGAAACTCATTGGTATCCAGATAGGGAGGATTGATCTCAGGATGATGAAACAGTGTGCGTTCAAACTGGATTCTAAGCAAACGACGGTGGATCAGATTAGCTGCAGAGGCTATGAGCAGTCCTGTACCAAGTAACGCTTTGGAATCACTTGTAGACGGCCATTTACAGCGTACGGAGATAAATCCGATTTTAAATACCGAGTTGCTTAAAATCTCCTCAACCGCGTTTTTCCCCAAAAAGATGTCAATGATACGGTTACTTTCAACGGACACTTCCCGGGCATTGGGTTTTGAACTATAACGTTGATGAATATAGGCATCTTCAAATTTTTGTTGGGCTTCAACCGGATCATTCTGGCACATGGCAGCGAATCTCCAGGCACCAATGGAAGAGCCAATTAAATAAAGTGGTTTTGTACGATGTTTAAAAAATTCAGGAAACAACATGCGATCAAACCGATTCAAAACCAACCATTTGGGGCCACCGGCTGCTCCGGCGATTGTTTTAACCGAATCAGGCTTTAGCCCGGATTCTTTGATAGTGTGGTAAGCGTTCTTTCCCGCTAAAAATATTAGATTTTTTGTCATGATAGTCGTAGAATTTGTTTGAAGTGAAGAGGCGTTTAAGCGGGTTTTACGGACAATGACGATCTCCCGGTGTTATCCATTCAGCTAATTATAGTCTTGTAGCCCTGCTATCACAAGCCAGTTTGAGAGGCATTGACGAATGACATTTGTAACAACGACGATTATTGGAATTTTCTTCCTGTTTACTGCAAGCTTAAAAGCTTTTTATTCAAAACTGTTTGTCATACATGTAAAACGATTTAGATTGCTTCCGGAGGCTCTCTCAGCCATGCTTGCCATTTTGTTTATCGAACTGGAAGCTGCGCTGGGTCTGGCTTTAATACTACAAATTTATATAAATGAGCTGCTGCCTGTTGTTATCGGAATATTGATAGTTTTCACTTTATTGGGTCTGTGGGGGCATAAATACAGAAACTTGAAAGAATGCGGGTGTTATGGCGGGTTGATTCAACTTCCAATCACAATCTCGACCACAGTGAACCTGGTAATGATTGGTGGAATTGGTGTCTTATTAGTTAACGGCGAGATGCCAAATGATGGAAACTCACAAAGATTGTACTTTATTATAGCCGTCATTCTGGTTTTTCACCTGATTTCCAAAAAGACCCTGCGCAGGCCACTATTCGATGTCTTAGGGCTCAAGCCAGGTAATCCCTGGATATCAGAATTTTATCCTGTCAATGCAGCGAATATCAATCAACACAATCTGGTTTTTTTACTGGTTGAAGCCAATTGCTCTCTTTGCAAATCCTGGATAAAAAAGCTTTCTGAATTGATCCACCCAAAGTTAAAAGTCGATATTATCGTGCTAAATTCAACAAGCGATTCTGAGAAATTCGCAGATGCCGAGCTTTTAAACAAAGGGGTTTCATTTTTTGATATTCAAAGTCGAAAAACGCGTTTTTTACGCGGAAGACTGCCCATGGCGGTTCGAGTTCAAGATGGTGTAATTAATGACATTAAAACAGGATCATTCCCCGGGGATGACTTTTTCTTAAACTAACCCAACTGAATGAGGAAAAATGGCAAAGTCTGTGTTAGTCGCGATGGCGAACGGTTCTGAGGACATGGAATCGGTCATAATGATTGACGTTTTGAGAAGAGCAGAACTGGATGTCACGGTGGCATCCGTGCATGAAAAACAGATAACTTGTGCGCGGGGAGTTCGTGTTGTTGTGGATAAACTAATCAGCGATTGTATCGATACCCATTTCGATATGATTGCTATTCCGGGAGGTTTGCCGGGCGCAGATAATCTAAAGGATTCCGAGGTTTTAAAGGAGATGCTTTTAAAGCAACAAGCCGGCAACAAATACGTCGCGGCGATTTGTGCATCTCCGGCGGTGGTTTTTCAGTCGCACGGAATGTTGGCTGGCAAAAAAGCCACTTGTTATCCGGCATTTGCCGAACATTTGGATGACCAATCATCAACGGGAGCGAAAGTCGTTGTGGATGGTTATTGTGTAACGAGCCAGGGACCGGGCACGGCGATTGAGTTTTCTTTGAAGCTGGTGGAGCTTTTGTGCGGATTGGACAAGGCAAAAGAGGTTGCAGCGGCGATGTTGGTGGAATACCAGTAAATTTCAATCTAATAGCTGTTTCAGTCCCATTTCAATCCCAGCTATAAATTTGGCACTTTTATTTTCATATTGCCAGGTATGATCCGGATTTATTTTATCGCTAACGACAAAAAGCGGGTCATACCGAACCCCTTTGGATCGGGAAACGAAATCCAGCGGTGCGGCTTCCATATCGATCAGGTCAATGTTCTGTGTTTTATATTGCTCCAGCTTCGCTTCAGTCAGGCGGTAAAAGCTGTTTACAGTCACAATTCGCCTGCAACTGGGTTGATGGTTTTGATAATTGAGTTGGGTAATCGTTTCGTCACCTCCATAGTCCCTGATCATACCTGTTTCATCCACCGCCTCGGCCGGTCGGTGAACTTCTCCAATGTCAATGGAATGGGATCCGACACAGCCGGCTGTTCCAAATCCTTTGATGTGTTTGCCACCGGAGTGAATGGCATTTTCTAAAATAATTACAGCCAGGGGAGCTCCGATGAAGCCTCCCAGGGCAGTACAGTCCTTACCTTGACAGGTAAAATCGAAGCGCTTGGCTGGACCATACGACTTGATTTTTCCGCCTTCTACCAACCCATGAAACAAATGCAGGTGATGCTGAATAAAGAATAAAAAAATGTTTTCATTCAGTTTTGGAAGTGTAAAATGTTCCGGTTTGATTAAGGATTGTGCCATATTCTTGAAGTTGCTTGTTTTATTTACGATTTCTATTCTGTTTTATTATTCCGCGTGCAGACCCACTTAGAAGATAAATGAGATTGCAGTAAATTAAAAGTCTTCGCAAGGGGAGGCATCATTTTAATCTTCAAATCATTGATGCACAATGGAATCCAAAAAGCTTTTACGTTTGACAAGCTTTTCCCGTTGGTTAAAATTAACGGCTAGCCTGCATTCCACATAAAAAGAACCAACTAACCTCATAATACCAGGAAATACGGATGGATCCGTTAGCTATCGAACTAAACGAAAAAATCAAGTCGGCTTCTCCCGCCGTTTATGACTGCTTGTCCGAACAAGGCAAAAAAATGTTTTTTCCAGCCGGTATTCTCACCCAATCGGCAGAAGCAAAGGAAAAAGCTCACCGTTTCAATGCTACTATTGGTATCGCCTTGGAAGGATACAAACCAATGCATTTAAATGTGACAAAAAAGTTTTTCAATAACCTTGCTCCGGAAGATATTTATACCTACGCCCCTCCGGGTGGACGTATGAAGTTACGGCAACTCTGGAAAGAAAAACTGATCAGAAACAATCCTACCCTTCAAGGAAAGAAAACCAGTTTACCTATGGTTACCAGCGCGTTAACTCACGGGTTGTGTATTGCAGGTGATATGTTTATTGGACCGGGCGATGTAGTAGTTATTCCGGATAAATTGTGGGGAGTGTATCGGCTCAATTTTGTAACCAGAAAAGGTGGTAGAATAGAAACCTTTCCCATGTTTAATGAAAAGGGAGGCTTCAATGTCAAAGCTCTCAAAGAGACCATGTCCGCGCAGGCCAAGACCTGCAAAAAGTTGATGGTTTTGTTAAGTTTTCCGAACAACCCGACCGGTTATACCCCCCTGCATACTGAAGCACAGGAAATCTTCAAGGTTGTTGAAAACCAGGCGGATCAGGGTACAAGGCTGGTTGTTCTTTCTGATGATGCCTATTTTGGATTGTTTTATGAGGATAGTGTCAAAGAATCTCTATTCTCCGGCTTTTGTGACATTCACGAAAACGTGCTGGCTGTAAAGCTGGACGGTGCCACCAAGGAAAGTTATGCCTGGGGATTTCGCACCGGGTTTATTACCTTCGGTAATAAGTGCGTTGATAGCTCAAATCTTTATTCTGCCCTGGAAATGAAGTGCCAGGGCATTGTACGAAGTACGATATCCAGTTGCAATCAACCATCTCAGACGGTTGTTGAAACCATCCTGCAGGACCCGGAGTATTGGGTGAATCTGGAATCAAAGTATCATATCATGAAAGGACGGGCCGTACGCTTGAAAGAGATATTGCAAAACCCGAAGTTCGACCAAACCTGGAGTTACTATCCATTTAATTCCGGTTACTTCATGTGCCTGAAGTTGCATAATGTGGAAGCTGAACGCCTGAGAATCCACTTATTGGATAAATATGGAGTAGGGACTATCGCTCCCGGAAAATGGGATCTTCGCATTGCCTTCAGCTGTGTGGAGGAAGAAGATTTGGAAGAGCTGTTTGAACTGGTCTACCAGGGAGCCAAAGAGCTTCAATAGCCTGCCATATGGGTTTCGTCAAAATGGCAGAGTCAGTTTTCCCAGTGTTGTCCGGTATTTTGCCCCGGTAACGCTGGGGAGGTTTGTTGGTGTCCCATTTAATCGCTCGTGAGCCAGCAAGGCAAAAGCAATCGCCTCCTTGGAATCAGCTGTAACTCCTTTGATGCCCTTCATCAAAATGATTTTCTCCTTTCCAAACAAAGCCTTAAGTTCATCAATAATCAACGGATGATGAACTCCACCACCACTGATATATAGCTTGTCTAGAGGTTCCAAGTAGGTGTCGCAGCCGTATTTGATACTGTGAGCAATCAAAGAAACAAAGGTTCTGAGCAAGTCTGTAACAGGTATTTCAGGGTGCTGACTGATCAGTCCCTGCACAAATTCCTTACCAAATTCCTCCCTGCCGGTGGATTTTGGTAACGGTCTTTTGAAATACTCATGGTCTAAAAGTTCATTCAGCAATTGTTTATGAGTGGCACCTAATTTGGAGAATTTACCATCTTGATCAAATGAGAATTCCCTGTTGGTATAAACCTCGACTCCTTCGTTTAGAATGGCGTTTGCAGGGCCGGTATCAAAAGCTATGACTTCTTTTTCAGCTTTTGCCGGTAAAAAGGTGATGTTACCAATACCTCCCAGGTTTTGCAGAGCTATATTTTTATTCACCTCGCGAAACAGGATTTGATCCAAATATGGTACCAATGGAGCGCCTGTCCCTCCTGCGGCGATGTCACCACTGCGAAAGTCCGAAACAACCGCACAAGCCAGTCGCTGGGCAATGACCTCCGATTCTCCGGTTTGCAGGGTGCTGTGATTGTGAACGTGGAAAAGGGTTTGGCCGTGAATGCCAATAGCATCCAGGTCCTGTAGTGCATACCCGATGTCCCTGCAGAAGGCTTTGATGGTATCCGCAAAAAGGATACCTGAATCGTAGTTGATGCGACATATCTCTTCCGTATTGGCTGAAAAAGCTTTTTGGAACCTTTCCCGCCATGGAGAAGGCATTGGATAACTTTTAAATTCAAGAGGGTTTATTTGAACGTGCTTTCCTGATCCGGTAAGTTTGACCAGGGCAATGTCGATACCATCCAGGGAGGTACCTGACATTACCCCAAGGATATGGCGTTCCTTTTTACGCAGGATTTCGATAAGCTTTTTCATATCAGATTTAATCGCAGGTTGTTTATGCTACTGTGATCATAATTGGAATGACGAATTATCAATAAAAAATTACAAACAAGTATAATATTCAGTTTAATTCTTGTAAAAGTGATTGATGGAAAATTTAGCTCAAAAATCTCCTTTTATTATTGGATTTGACGGAACAAATCTTGGCAAAAGTCTGGAAAAGCATTTATTGGAAATGAATCCGGCAGGAGTTATTTTCTTTAAACGCAACATCGAATCGCTTGAACAGACATCATTACTGATCAAAAATATCCGCGATTTGCTTGGTGACATTATCATCGCCGTGGATCATGAAGGCGGCATTGTTAACAGGTTCCCTGCCGATTGCCCTGTTCCCCCTTCTCCTTCAGCTCTGGCCTACGCGAACTCGTGGGATACGGTGCGTGAAGCTTGCAGAATGCAGGCTGAGTTGATGGTTCATTTGGGTTTTAATATGAATTTTGTACCATTGGTAGATCTGGCGCTGTTCTCTGAAAACCAGGTAATTGGTACCCGTGCTTTTTGTGATGATCCGGAAAGGGTGGTTCAATACAGTCAGATTTGTATTGAAGAGCACGATCGATTAAGAGTTGGTACAACAGTCAAACATTTTCCAACTCACGGCAGGACGATAACGGATTCACATTACGCAGTCGGACAAGTGCTTCATGAGAGCCAGGCACAACTGGAAAAAGATCTCAAACCATATGGAAATGCCATAGGGTCTGGTGTTTCAGCAGTGATGACAGCCCATCTATCCTATCCTTTGCTGGACAGTGAATTTCCTGCGAGTCTATCCAGAAAAATATTGTTCGAGTTGCTTCAGGAGAAGTTGGGATTTAAAGGCCTAATCATCAGCGATTGTGTTGAGATGGAAGGATTGAGTAAAAATTATCCACGGGAAACAATTATCAAAAAAGGCCTGGATGCCGGAGTTGATCTTTTTATTAGTTCGTTTAGTTTAAAGCGTAGCCGGGAATTTCAGTTGGATTTGAAAACGGCTTACGATAAAGCAAGTTGCGCTAATCCCGATATTGTTCAAAAAATACAGTCAAAAATTGCCTCCTTCTTTAAATCATATTCTTTATTTTTAAGAACTCAAACAAATCTACCAACATTGGATTCAGCCATTGTGCTGCATAAAAAAACATTGGAAAAGAGGATCATCAGGCACAAAACAACTACCAAGGTAAGCTATCATTTAGTGGAGTTGCAAAACTCAGCTAACAGGGGCATTAATGCGGACACAAGGTGGAATGCAGCAGCGGATGGAATACTTGCTCACAGCGACCGGGTTGTGGACAAAACCATTATCAGTTTTCAAGATACCGAAAAACTAAACCGAATTATTGAGGCCTCCAATAGTTCTGGTACGACATTGTTGATGTTAACGGCCAACGGGAAGCTATCAAAAAAATTCAAGTCATTTATAAAGATACTCAAAGCTGCTAAATCTTCTATCCATATAGCCTTACTAGACCCTTCTGATCTTTGTGGAATTTGTGATCAGGAATGGGCAACTCGCGGTTACAATGCCTGTACCGGCAAAATGCTGGCAATAGAGCTTGATGCATAGGTTTTAACCGGGTTTTTTCCCCTTGCTCACATTTACTCATCTACTCTATAATAACGATATTTGAGGCGTTCAGCTCTAACACATCGCCTGTTTTGGCCTGCATATTCGCTTTTTTAACTGCTATGACTGGTAAACCTGCCTGGATTGATACTCATTGCCACTTGGAAATGCTAAAACAAGCAACAGATGCTGCGTTGAAGGCTAGTTATGAATCGGGAATGGTATTCTGCATTACGATTGGTACCAACCATAAAGCAAACTTGCAGGTAAAGACCATTTGTGAGGATTATCGATCTGTATACGGAACTCTTGGATTTCACCCTCACGATGCATCCCGGGTTGAAACAAGCCATCTGCAATGGATTGAAAAAGAACTGGATTCCAATCCCAAAATGATCGCTGTTGGTGAATGCGGCTATGATCTTTATTATGAACATTCCGCAAGGGACGATCAGGCCAAAGTCTTTGAAGCACAGCTGGACCTGGCTGTTGCATTGGACTTGCCGGTTGTGATCCATTCACGCGATGCAGACCAGGAAACAAGGGAAATGTTAAACGCATTTAAGAATAAAAATCTTACTGGTGTCGTGCATTGTTTTACATCGAATGTGGATCAGGCAAAATTCGTGTTGGATTACGGATTTTCTATCTCATTTAACGGTATTTGTACATTTCCACAGGCTGAAACTGTTCGTGAGGTCTTAAAATATACTCCTCTGGACCGGCTTTTGCTGGAAACCGATTCACCGTATTTAAGTCCTGTACCCTTCAGAGGAAAACCAAATATTCCGGGACGCGTATCTGTTGTCGGTGAATTTGTCGCTGATTACCTGGGGGTCTCCACTACGCAATTGGCAAATCAGGTGTTGGAAAATACCAAGACATTATTTCCACGAATTGACTATGAAAACTAAAGTACTATTATTTGCGCACCTACGGGAAATTGTAGGTTCAAACGAAATCAGTCTGGAGATGAATCAAGGCAGCAAAGGGGATGATTTGCTTGACGTTTTGCAGCACAAGTATCCTGATATAAAAGATCACCGACACTATTTGAAATTATCAATGAACGGTGAATACATAACGAAGGAAACTGTTCTGGAAGACCAGGCAGAGATTGCAGTTTTTCCACCAGTTAGCGGCGGGTAGAGAATGGAACTTTTCGAAATAACCGAGGATGTTTTGGATGTAAACGCCATTGTGGCCAAAGTGTCTGTCCCACAAGCCGGAGCGATATCGACATTTATTGGTGTAACCAGGAACTATACGGAGGACAAAAAGGTTGATTATCTTGTTTATGAGGCCTACTACTCTATGTCCTTGGAATTGATGAATCAAATTGCAAGTGAAGCTAAACGGCAATTTGATATTGAAAAAGTCGCAATTTCACACAGAATCGGGAAAGTCGCAATTGAAGAGGCGAGTGTTGTGATAGCCGTTTCAGCGGGCCACCGCAAAGCAGCAATCAATGCCTGCCATTTTGCCATCGACCGACTAAAGGAAATTGTTCCTATCTGGAAAAAAGAATTCATGCTCAATGGCGAACAGGAGTGGATTGCTAACAAGGAGTCATCGGCTAATTAAGTAAATCGGGGGGGATGAAGGTATTATCATGGGGCATCGGCAATTTACAATTTCAGAAGAACAGCGCAAGGAATATGCATCGGGATTTTTGCTGGATTTGATGATAAATGGCGGGAAATCGTATTCTGTCGTGCTGGAAGATGCCGACAAGGATTTGGAAAAGTTATTTGTCTATATGATGTCCAAGGATTATCTCAACCTGGATAACAGCAATAAATATACACCAAATCAGCAAGGCATCGAAAAGCTGGAGAACCTAAAACAAAGATACGAAGAGTATCTTGCACATTTCGATCTGTTTTGTGCGGTTGATCTGGAGAAAGGCGTTTTTGCATTTGAAAAGATATTTGAACTGGATGACGAACAGTGGGAAGCGTATATCAACCAGGATCGGTTTGTGGATCTTCGCATTGCCGTCGCCTGGTTTAAAAAAATCAATCCCGCCGATTTTGTGTTCCTGAGTTTTCTAAAAGAGGGGCGTTTTGATACCGAACGGTCAAATTGGCAATTTGATTTGCTCAGCGGTTTGATTTGGGAACAGGTGGAAGAGATTATCGATACGGCTATTCAAATTGAGGATCTGGCCTATGAAGCTGATGAAAATGAGTATATAACAGGTGAAGCGGTTATTGAAGACGTCATCAGGGAAGGAGCCAAGCTCAGTGAAAAACTTTACATGGAAGAAGAACACCTGCGTCAGGAAAACTCTGAATATCCCAACGACTACTACGATAACAATGACCAGGAAACTCATTCAGTGGTCACCTATCAAAGCTATTACGATCCCTATTTCGTAAGCCCTTTGTGGTTTATATTTTAATTTCAGTTCCCTGGGAAAGTTTATTAAGGTGACAAACCAGAAATTCTTTAAATTTTTCGTCCATCTCTACTTTCAACTTCAAATACCAGAATTCGGGTAATTGCTCCTTGACAGGCTCAAGCTTTACCCAGTCTTTCTCCGTGCAAATCACCAAATCGGTGGAATAGTTCCACAGCCTCTGTTTCAATTTTTCCATCACAGCCGATGTATATGAAACGTGATCCGTCAATGCCAGGTGGTCTGCAACAGAACATCCTATTTGCTCCATAGTCTTCGTGAACGCCTCGGGACTCCCTATCCCGGAAAATAGCACTGCCTGCTTTCCTTTCAGTTCTTCAAGAGTTTTTTCTGTTCCATCCAGTGATGAAATCAACTGATGAGGAAGAAACCTGGCGTTGAAGGTCGGTAATTCCGGGTCTAAATATCCTGCCAATTTCTTCTGAACTGCTGAAGAGGTTGCAGCCTCAGTTCGAGTGTAGATGATAGCATCAGACCTGCTTAAGCTATGAAGAGGTTCTCTTAACGGTCCCAAAGGTATCAAATGACCGTTTCCAATGCCTGCCTGGCAATCGATCAATACGAGATTTAACTGCCGATCAAGTCGCAAATGCTGCATGCCATCATCCAGCAACAATAGATCGGCTTCCTTTTCAGCCAGTTGGGCTGAATTAACACGATTCGATCCGACGTAGATTGTGGTTTCCGGATGTCGTCGAAATAGCATCCAGGGCTCATCTCCGTAAATTTGGCAATTGCCTTTTTTTGCAACACCAGCATTCAGGATTTGCAGAGGAGCTTCTTTCTTTGCTTTGTATCCGCGAGTCAAGACTGCAGTTTTGATGTCTTGCCGTTCATAGAAGCTCAACAGCCAATCAGTTATTGGTGTTTTGCCGGTTCCTCCTACTGTTATGTTTCCCACCGAAACCACGGGTATTTTGGAAGTATATACCTTTATGAAGCCCAATCGATAAAGTAACAACCTACACTGAACCAGGAAGCTATAAAAGGAACTTATCAGTCTTAAAAACAGCCATTTAATAAAGGTACCGGATGAAAGCTGAAGATTGAAATCGATAAATGCCATGAAGATCAGAAAACTGTTTGAGTGTTTTAAAACCGTGGTAATATTCGACTGTCATGTAATGCTGCTGGCGAAATCCAAAATCTCGTTTCTGGCCTGATCCAGATTTTCTGTGGAAATCTTTCGAGCAAAATTAAACTTTTTCATGGAATGCGAATATTTACGATCGTAGTAATTGATCAGTATGTATTCGAAGCATTCAGCGTAGTTTTCAGTGTCAAACAAGTCAATAAGTCTTGCGATCGGTTTTTTGCCCAAGTCGTTTGTCAATTGAAAGATTGTCTTCCTGACAATGTGTTTATGATCGGGTTGTTTTGTGATATATTCATCAACAGTGCGTGCAACCCTGGTTTTCATGGATGCCTCCAGGAGTAATGCCTTGGATGCTCTCATCTGTGAGAAAATGGAATTGGGAATTGAAACATCACCTATTTTACGGCTTTCTCCTTCGATATACATTGCTTTGGAGTTGTCCAGTTGCAGCAGTTTTTTTAATAATTCTGCTTCAAAGGTTTTTTGTGTTACCGGCTTTTTACCCAATGCCCCTATTATAGAACCTCTATGGGCAGCAATTTGTTCCAAATCCAGGGAATTCGAAAGTCTATCCAGTACCAGGGTTTTACCGACTCCTGTTTGCCCGTGCAGGACAATCGGGTGATTTATTTTAAATTGATCCAGCTGTTGCAGATTCCAGTTTCGGAAACCTTTGTAACCTCCGGTCATTTGTCTGGCAGGAAAACCAAGATGTCTCAGGAATGCGGTAACAACCTGGGACCTCATGCCACCCCGAGCGCAGTATACGATGATGGCTGGTTTGTTTCGCAAGGTTTCGTATTGCTCCGAAAGGTAGTTAAGCTTCGAACCGGCAAATTGGTAACCTTGGTCTATGGCTTTGTCCCGACCGAATTCCTTATACAAAATACCGACGGTTTTTCTTTCATTATTCGCTAACAGGGGAATATTCACAGCATTTGGCATATGTCCGGAATCAAACTCAGCAGGAGAACGGACATCAATTACCGAGCCCACTTTCAGATTCCAGGCTTCATCAATACTGGCTTGAGGATTAGTACTTTTGTGCAGGTCTCTTTTCATCTAAGTTTCGATGTGTGAGGCGGAGATTAGATTGGGAATATGGGGCGAGGCGATTTTAATTTTCTTTAGGCTTGACTCTGGCAACTGCAACCTGGTTTCGGCCCTGCTCCTTTGCTCTGTAAAGTGCCTTATCTGCTGCGCTGATTAGCTGATCTACCTTGGAACCATTATTGGGAAAGGCGGCCACACCTAAAGAAATGGTTACTGTTGGCAAGGTCTGATGCCTGTATTTCATAGTTTTGCCGCTTTCGATGATTTTTCTTAAGTCCTCTGCCCTTTGGGTGGCAACTTCTGTTGATGTTTCAGGAAGCACAAGCACAAACTCTTCTCCTCCATAACGGCAGGCAATATCTTCCTTCCGTGAATATTTCACCAGATGAGTTCCCATGTTACGTAAAATCATATCACCAGCCAAATGCCCATAGGTATCATTAAACATTTTAAAGTGATCTGCATCCAGCATGATGATGGCAAGCTTTGTGTTGTGGCGAATGGCTTTTGCCAATTCCCTTTCAAGCGATTCTTCCAAGTATCGCCGATTGAACAACCCTGTTAACGGATCACGAATAGCCTGAGAAATCAGCTCTTGTTCGGATTCCTTGCGTTTGGTGATGTCACGGATGACTGTATGCAATACAGTTTTTTTCCCCATGGGAATGGATGTCATCAAAATCTCTGTGGGAAAGGGAATGTCATCGGCCCTGAGACTCAAGCTCTCAAATTTATAGCTTCCTTCTCGGACAGCCAGATCCATCATGCCGTTTATTTTGTCTTCCGATTTTTCACCATCTGTTTGCAGTTCGGGGAAGAATTCAAAAAAATGGGTTTTCAGGAGATTGGATTTATTCTTGAAGTGAAACAACTCCACCATTGCGGCATTGCAATCCAGGACTCTTGTTCTGTCAGTGATCAATAAAGCGTCGTTTGACTTTTCAAAAAGCTTGCGATATTTGGTTTCACTTTCCTTTAGTTTTTTCTCGATGGTTTTTCTTTCGCTGATTTCCACCTGCAACTGCGAATTAACATTTGCCAATTCGTTGTTTTTGGTTTCCAGCAGCTTTTTTTGCTCGTAAAGCTTGCAGAAGATATTGACTTTGCTGGTGAGGAGAAACTGGTCGAATGGTTTGATTAGATAGTCTACAGCCCCTGACTCATACCCTTGAAGCACGAATTCTTTTTCTTTGCTGACAGCTGAGATAAATATTACCGGAAGTTCAATGTTCTTTGTGGTCTTTCTTATTTTTTCGGCAGCCTCAAATCCATTCATCCCTGGCATTTGGACATCGATTAATCCGAGAGCAAATTCAAAGTTCTCCGATAGCTCTAACGCTTCCGGGCCGGATGTGGCCCTTATCACATTGAGGTCTGTCCGTTTTAGCATATTTTCCAGTACGGTCAGACTAACCGGATCATCATCAACAATTAAAATGTTGGTCTTTTCCATGCCCTTAATTAGGTGGATGTTACAAAAACCTGCAAAAAAAAAAAACGGGCAGCTATTATAAAAATCAATTATCGCTTGTATCCCGTTATTCAGCCATTGATAGCACCTTTTTTACAATCATACAACCATTTTGAGATTAAGCTCCCTGTTGATCGAAGCGTATGATCAATTAAAAAAAGGGGAGTCAATCGATACGGAATTCGAATTTATCGGTTTTGACTTGCTGATCACTGGATTGAGAATTGCATGGATTTTCTGTTGGAAGCCAATGACAGGTGATGGTCTGATAGCTTGCAATATTGTTAAGTGAATAGTGTTTTCATAATTTAGGTGCACGAGGAGAAATACCCAATAACCCTTTGTATTGAAAGCCGAAAACCAACCTTGTGTACATTATTTGAGATAAACGTAATAATTTATCAAGGAAGCCTGCAATTTCATCGATAATCTGTATGAAGGAATGTAAGGCAATTTATGCTGCTGCTGTCGAGAGCCGGGCAATTTTTTGATACTTCAGAAAATCTTAGGCTTGGGATGTGGCTAAAGCCGGCGTTTTTTCGGGCGCCTGAATTTTTGAATTCAAGAATATCCTGGTAGAAATCCTTTTTCGTCATTTTTTATCTTAGTAGTTGTATCACCATGTTCAACCCTGATTTGAATCCCTATGTTACCAAAATGGAGCAGCACAGGGACATTATTAAAACATTACCCCTTGAAACAAATAAAGATTTTTTTGATTTTGTTAAAACAGACGCTCCGCTGATTGTGGACCTGGGATGCGGAGCCGGAAATTTTCTCAGAGACTATGCAATGCAAAAACCCGACGCCCGCTTTGTTGGATTTGAATTGCGTTTTAAAAGACTGGTTAAAGGTGCTGTAAAGTTTAAAAAGAGAGATATTGACAATATTAAACTGGTCCAGGCTAGAGCTGAGGATATAGCAGATTGGTTGCCGGAAAAAGCAGTCAGTGAAATTTACGTTAATTTTCCGGATCCATGGCCTAAAAAAAGGCATCGCAAACATCGCCTAATAAGCCAGCAGTTTTTAAAGAACGTTTACAAACTGCTGAGTGATGATGGCAACTTCACTTTTAAAACAGATCATTGGGACTATTTCACTTACGCCGCAGAGCAGGTGAAAAATTGTCCTTATCTCAATGTAAAGGAATATTCGGAAGACCTCCATAATTCTAAATATAATGACACCAACATTTTAACTGAGTTTGAGTCGCTGTTTAAAGGAAAAGGATTTCCTGTATATTACTTAAAAACAGACAAGTGCTAATACAATGAGAAAAGTTGTTTTTATCAGTCTGGTCATAGGTTTGATCAGTACTATTGTTCAGTTTGGTATGGCAGATAGCGGAGAACCGGTGGTTACCGGAAATCAAAGTTATTTTGTGTTCAGCCCTGATAACAGGTATCTGGTAAAAGTTTTCCATTCCTCAAACACCACATGGGTGCGTGTTCATGATACGGATAAAATGAAAATGCTGACCCAGTGGCAAATCCCCAATTTTCAAGCCCATACCACCCGATTTTCATTAAAAGAGCCAACCAAATTACTGATCGCCGATAAGAAACGTCTCCTTGTGTATCGATTGATCGACAACCGGAAAAACCTTTTGTTTATGCAACCTTCGGTGAAGGGACAGGAAATCGTTCAAGCCTATTTTAACAAGGAAACTGACGATATAGTATGGGCTACCAAACGAAATGTGTATCAATCAAATCCTGTTAAGAACGAGCAAAAAGAAATCCTAAGAGTGCCGTGGGGAGAAGGTGTTATTAACTCAGTGACAGCTACCGGAAAAGAGGACCTCGCGGTGAACCTTAAAAACAGCAACAGAATTCTTTTGCTATCATCGGAAAACGGCTATCAACCGGAAGAACTGAAAGGACACAAAAAAACTATTGTAGGGCTCCAATCCATAGGAAAGAAGGAACTGGTATCCCTGGATTCGGATTATCAACTTATTGTCTGGAACACTGCGACAAAGGATGTGCAAAAAAAACTTGCGTTAAAAAAGCCCTCTGAAGATGCCAAAGCATTGGGATTTTCTTTAGATAATCCCGAGGAATACCTGTCGGTTGTATCCCGCAACAAAGGCGAAATAATCGGTCAGCGGTATTTATTGTCAAACATAAAAAAAGGGAGGGTCGAACCTGAAACCTTGCCCATGACAATCACATCTTCAGGAAATGTCTATTCTTCGGTAAACTCCTTTAGTGTTAAGAAAGACGAGCCAGCTCCCGATGAAAGACGATCTGCTGCTAGTTGGCAGCCACCACCAAAGAAAAAGAAAAACACATTGTATGATTTAGCCAAAATTGAGGCTGATTACGGTGAATACCAGGCTGCTTTGGAATTGATCAAGAAAATACCGCTTGATGATCCGGAATATGGGAAATCGCGAATGTTAAAGCGTCAGGTTTTTGATGCAATCAATGATCAGAACATTGTAAATGCTGCCAGGGAACAAATGAAAAAGGGTAACTACAAATCTGCCAGGATTTTACTGGAAGATGCCCTTGCAAAGAATCCTGATAGCAAGCTGGTGTCCGGTCAACTCAGCCAGGTTGAAGAAAAGCTGGATGACAAAACCTGGTTGAAAGTTGTTTTTATTCTGGTTCTGGCACTCTTAACTACGGCGTTGGGATATGTTATCTGGCGCTATAAAAATCTCCCTGCACAAAATGGTGCAGGGAGTTCCCGAAGGTTTACCAGAAAGGCAAAAATATTTGGTTTTGGCGGGATCAAACCCCCTGTAGAAGATGAAAATCAGCAATTGAGACACAAGTTTGTTTATAAACTGGATGAAACACGCAGACTGCTTAATCAAGCCGCTACAAAAGACACGGATCGACGATTTAAAAACACCTGGATGGAATTTACAGCGCGGCTGAATACCATCGAGAAACGCGCAAAACTTAGTGATAAGTTTTTGAATGACTTCATGGGAGAGCTGGATAAGGTTCAACAAACAATCGAAAAATTAAGCAGCCAGGGTGAAAAAAAGTCTTCATTTGAATCCAACGAAAAAGCTGATCCAAAATCCGAACAAACCAGGGAAGAGAAAACCAGGCAGCAACAATCTGACAAAAACACCAAAGAACCCAACAATCATCAAAAAACGGATTATTATTCAATACTGGGTGTCGAAAAAAATGCTACCTTGGATGATATCAAAAAAGCATATCGACAGAAGATGAAGGAATACCACCCGGATCGTCACAATTCATCAGATTTTAGCTGGGTGAAGGAAGAAGCGGACAAAAGAACCAAACTGGTGCAGGAGGCCTATCGCAAACTTTCTAAAAAGCTAAAATAACTCAATCGTCTTTTTTTGAATTTACAAGCAGTTAGCAATCAATAACCAGGTAAAACAACAATGATTAAATCAATGACAGGATTCTGCAAGACTGAAGTTTCACATAAGGAGCTCAGGTGCAATGTTGAAGTACGTTCCGTGAACCACCGGTTTTTGGAATCGCGTGTCTTTTTGCCCAAACAATTTCAGAGTTTGGAAGATTCACTGAAAAAAGAACTCAAACAGAAATTAAGTCGAGGCAAAGTGGATGTCACCTTTCAACTTGGCGAGGAAGTCACTCACGAAGAAAAACTATCAGTGGATACCAAAGTCTGGGAAAATGTAAAATCTATCGTCAGTCTTCTGGAAAAGGATATCGGACGGGACCTACGGGTCAGTATGTCGGATTTACTGGCAGTAAAGGGTTTGCTTGCGTACCAGCAGGAAGAAAAGGATGCTGAAGAATATGAAGGACTTTTTAGACAAGCATTGGAGCAAGGTATTAGTGAACTTGTTAAAATGAGGCAGCGTGAAGGCGAGCTGTTATACAATGAAATAATGGGACATGTGAATAATCTTCAGGAATTAATTGATAAAGTTCCTACTTTCCAAGAAGAGGTTTTAACGGGGTATAGGCAACGACTGGCAAATAACCTGGGAAAGTTGCAGGTGACATATGATAAAGATGATCCAAGAATTTTGCAGGAAGTTGGGATATTTATGGATCGAGCTGATATTACAGAAGAAATTGAACGTTTTAATTCGCACCTGGTTCAAATGCGTGAATTGCTAGCTGGAAATGACGCCGTAGGACGCAAACTGGATTTTATTTTGCAGGAACTCTATAGAGAAGCAAATACCCTGTGTTCAAAGGCTAATCATATTCAGGTGACACAGGTGGGAGTGGATCTGAAATGCGAAATAGAAAAAATCCGGGAGCAGGTTCAAAATATTGAATAATTCTGCTCCCGGTGAAAGCTTTTAACGTAATTTAGCAGGCTTTGGGCAATGTAGGCAGAATGATATTGTTATTGATGCTGTAACGATAATCATTAAAAATATCTTCTGTGGTTGGCTGCTGATAGATTCCGTCGATCAGTTTGTTAGTAGTATCTTTCAACCGGTAGGTGGTTTGACCGCATGTCCAGGTATTATAAGCCCTCATTTGGGTACACAGGCAGGTTTTTCCCTGTACGGAAACTCTATCCGGATTTTGAGCCCTGGCTTCATTATAGGCGTGAATGTAAGAACAATCACCATTTCTGTCCAATACGTAACCCAACGATTCGCAGTTAGGTTTAATACCGGTTCCGATGCAAGGGCTTTTTCGAAGCATTCTCATCGGGTACCCGGTGGGTGAAATGAGGTTTACTTCGATATCTTCCTCGTTTGCTTCAAAATAAGCCTGCTTGGCTTTATCCGGCAAACCGCTTTCTTTGGCAACGGTAAATCGTGTTGCCACCTGCACTGCTGAAGCACCGTCATTCATTAATTCAACGGCATCTGATCCTGTAAAAATCCCTCCGGCTGGAATTACAGGAATATCAAGATCCTGTTGCTTCAAAAACTGAATCACTTCCTGCATGATTGTCTTCAAATCATAGGTATGCCAGTCGTCAATTCCAAATCCCAGGTGCCCTCCTGCGAGAGGCCCTTCAACTACAACATAGTCAGGAGCCCGCTTAACCCTGACAGTTCTCTTCAGGAACAGTTTCAAGGCACGAACAGATGACACAATGATACCAATCTTAACATCTCGGAAACGAGGATGATCTTGTATCAAATCCAAAGAGCTCAGATGAAGCCCTGCTCCCAGGGAGATACCATCCACTCCCCCATCCAACGCCCCATGAAGCCTTGCCTGCAAGGTTTCGCGGGGATTGTTCATGGTTAGCTTTTCCATGAGGTTGATGAATACCCCGCCCGAACCCTGTTTTTTGTCCATGGTATTCGCAACCAACAATCGTGTCGATTCTTTGACAGAATCCAAATCAAATTGGGCGAATGATTTATCATCCTGCTTATTGAGTGATTTGTACTTCTTGGATCGTTGTTGAACGTAATCGGTTTTATAATATCTATCTGAAATGGCACATATCAACGCGTCGGAAAGGTGGGCTATCCCCCCTAATCTGGCCCCCTCCAATACCATTTCCGGTGTGGATATATTTACTCCCATGCCTCCAATCATAATGGGAACATATTCATCGGTGCCAAGTTTTAATCGGTAATTGTCTAGTTTATTCATAACTTATTACATTTACTTAGTATTTTGAGTCCTGGGTAACAATAATAAACGTGTATTGGTTTATCCAGAAAAGATGTAACTCCGAATTAGACCTACAAATTAAATGCCTAATTCATTTTAAAACACCGAATCATGCGCTTTTTTCCCCAAAAAAAAGGCCGGTGTTAAGACTCAATGTTATTTAATTAAGGGAATTGGGATTGTCTGTCATCCTAAGCGTAGCGAAGGATCTGTCAAAGCCCTCGAGAGATTCTTCACTGCGTTCAGAATGACACCTATCCGGCCAATATTCCTTAACTAAACGACATTGTGTTAAAACTGCCTCGGCCGTTAAAACAACCCATTTTATTTTAACGACCATCTTGAGATCAAATCTTTTGTAAGTACTCTATATACATCGATTCCGGCTTGAATCAAAGAACAGTGAACTGATTTACAAAACTTTTACAAAGATGGCTTTGAAAATTAATAAATATCAAATATATACATAATAAATATTTTAAAGTATACATTATAATATTTATTAATGGCAAACTGGTAACGAATCATGCTTATCAAGAAAAAGCCCTTGATAAAATTTCCGCAAACACTTTAGAGTTAGAACTTATATGAGCGTCTGGAGAGGCATTTCTCGTTACCTTATTCCTCACCCGGCATCAAAAAGTTAATTTGGATTAGTTCATGCCTGAAGTGTTATCCCGTTAATCCGTAAACTGGAGCTTAAAATGTCATCAAATCAAACATTTAATGACCTTTCACCATTGGATCAGCTTTGTATTAATACCATACGATTTTTAGCCGTCGACGCTGTTCAAAAGGCAAATTCCGGTCATCCGGGTCTGCCCATGGGGATGGCTCCTGCTGTTTTCAAGTTGTTTACGGAACATCTAAGATTTAATCCAAAAAATCCACAATGGGCAAATCGTGATCGATTTATCCTTTCAGCCGGTCATGGAAGTGCTCTGTTGTATTCAATTTTGCACTTGTGTGGATATGATCTGCCACTGGATGAGATTAAACAATTCAGGCAACTAAACAGCAAAACTCCGGGACATCCGGAATATGGTCACACAGCAGGCGTGGAAGCAACGACAGGACCTTTGGGACAGGGAATATCCAATGCTGTGGGTCTGGCGATTGCAGAAAAATATCTCTCTAATTATTTTAACAAACCTGATTTTCCGATTATTGATCATAATATCTATGTGTTGTCTGGAGATGGTTGTTTACAAGAAGGGATTGCCGCTGAGGCTTGTTCTTTGGCTGGTCATTTGGGATTGGACAATCTGATAGTGATTTATGACGATAATGAAATCACCATTGACGGAAGAACAGATATTGCGTTTACGGAAGACGTTGCAAAACGCTTTGATGCCTATGGTTGGAAGGTGTTGGAAATTGGCGGGGATGGTCATAGTTTGGACGCTTTGAACGAAGCGCTGGAAAAAGCTAAAGCAGAGAATAATCGCCCGACAATAATTAAATTTAAATCAATAATCGGATTCGGTAGCCCGAACAAACAGGATACTTCCGGTGTTCACGGTTCACCATTGGGACCGGATGAAGTTAAACTGGCAAAAGAATCGTTGGGGTGGGCATTTGAAGAAGATTTTTATATTCCTTTAGAAGCATCCGATTTTTTTAGTTCTGTTATCTCAAGAGCGGAGCAATCTGAAACTGACTGGTCAAAGCTGGTATCTGGTTATAAAACAAAATTTCCCGAGTTAGGTAAGGAGTTGGAAGCTGCCATGGCTGGGAAACTTCCTGCCGGGTGGGAAAGAAATATTCCGCAATTTGAAGCAGGTTCATCTCTGGCAACCAGGGTTGCCTCCGGCAAGTTTCTTGAGGCTGTGATGCCCAGTCTGCCGTTTGTATTGGGAGGGTCTGCCGATCTTACACCTTCCAACAACACACGGTTTTCAGCGGCAACGGTTTTTCAAAAAGATAATCCCAATGGGCGGTATCTTCACTTTGGTGTCAGGGAACACGCCATGGGAGCTATCCTGAATGGTATTTCCTTAAACGGCATGTTGAAAGCCTACGGGGCGACTTTTCTCTGTTTTTCCGATTATATGCTTCCAGCCATTCGGGTGGCAGCCCTTTCCGGTTACAACAGCCTGTTTGTTTTTACTCATGACAGTATTGGTTTGGGAGAAGACGGTCCGACTCATCAACCCGTTGAGCAAACATCTTATTTACGGGCAATGCCCGGCCTGATCTCCTTCAGACCAGCCGATGCAAATGAAACAAGTGTCGCATGGCAGTTTGCCCTGAAACACAAGGATGGCCCGGTTGCTCTTTCACTAACCAGGCAGGGACTTCCGGTTTTGGATCAGGACAAATACGGGAAAGCAGATCAAGTTGAGAAAGGGGCTTATGTACTGCTGCCAGCAGAGAATGCAGATCTGTTGTTGATCGCCACAGGCTCAGAAGTATCCCTGGCTCTGGAAGCAACAGAAGTGCTGCAAAGTGAAGGCAAAAAGGTTCAGGTTGTCAGTATGCCTTGTTGTGAATTATTCGAAATGCAATCCAAAGAGTATCAAAACAGCGTTATCCCTGAATCAGTTGTTGCAAGAGTGGTAGTTGAAGCCGGTATTCGCAGAGGCTGGGAAGGGTATCTTGGATCCCGGGGAGAGTTTGTTGGAATGACTGGATTTGGTGCTTCAGCACCGGGCAAAGATCTTTTTATAAAATTCGGAATTACTGTGGAAGCAATCGTAGCAGCTGCCAAAAAAGTACTATAGGCCTGGAGACCGATGAATTCATTAATCTGTTTTTTAACTGTCTTTCACCTATTCAAACTGACCAGACACCGCTTATTCGTTTCAAAAGCCATTAGAAGACTGATATACCTGGGAATATTTCTTCCAATAGGGGACTATATTCTCCGCTTTGTGATAGGGGATCTTTGGTTTTACTCAGGAAATTTAATTTTCCACAGTATCCCTTATCAGGTGATATTTTGGAGTATAGTTTCCCTACTTGTATGGGTGTATAGCAGGAATTTATTGTCTTCCTTAAAGTTCCTGTTTCCCTTGTTGGGATTAGTTTGCTACATGCTGTTTTCGTTTCTTGGAACCGAGCATTTAACTTTCTGGTCCCCCATGTCAGAGTATAGCCTCCATTTGGACTGGGTGAATTCCGGTTATTTAATCCCAACAACTGTAGCGATGCTATTGCTGGTATCCAAAAGATGGTCGGAAATTTCTTCCAGGACCATAGGTCAGATTTCACTTTCTGTATTGTTGGTTTTCCTGTTGGCTGCGGGAGTTATTCGCAACAATGCCAGAAACAGCATTCCTGAAAATTATAAAACGTCAGGTGTGGTCACTATTACTCCTGCTAACAACCTGCATACGGAATGGCAGGCAGTAAGTTATAAAGATGATTCTTATTTTTTTAATCGTTACCATTTTGTTCAGGGGTTCCAACAGAAGTTTCAGCAGGTCGAAGTATTTGACGATTATGACACTGCCCAAAATGTCCTGATGGATCGTTCGATCAAGAACCTTTGTTTGCTTGGATTTAAAAATCCGTTGGTAAAGATCCAGATTCAAAATGAGGCTTTAAGTATCGATATCAAAGAATTACACCCTTCCAATGAGCTGCTCTGGATAAAAGAAGCTCAAATTGTTCGCAATAGATCCGGTATGATAGTTGACTTCAGTGTCCGTTACGGCACGTTTATTTAATATCTCTCCACTGGAAACCCGGAACATTTCAAAAAATCATTCGATTTTTGGCCGACCTGACCGGTTTTATATCTTTCCGGCTGCTATAGATAAACTTGGGATTCCATGATATTGTTGAACTATCTACAATCAAACTGGAAAAAGTTGCCAACAGCCTTTACATAAAGAAAATGTACCATCCACTCCGTGTGTTTAAGGACCAAAATAGAAGCTATCGAATTGGTCTTCCCCCCGTTAAAACCCTGCTCCTTTCTATGTGCTGTCTGTGGCTGTTTGGGTTATCACTCGATTTATTTGCAGCAGATAATGCAAAAGAAAAGAGATTTGATCCGAAAACCACCAAAGAATTAATTCAGATAAATGACCTGGTTGGTAGACAGGATTTTGCCGAAGCATCCAAACGATTAAATATTCTGCTGGAGAAGCATTATGAAGTTCCAAGGCTTCACCTACTCAAGGCTTCTATCATTAGCCGGCAACAGACCAATCAGGCTGCGCTGGATTACCTGTCTTCACAAATTGAACAACAACCTGAAAATATCGGGATGGTGTCTGCCAGAGCACAGTTTTTGTTCAACAATGGGTATTTTGAATCGGCCCGAGAGGACTTTTACAGGGTTTATTTGGAAAATCACAGGCCCGTTGAAATACTTTCTGTACTGGCGAAAATCGAAGGGGAAAAAGGGAGAATTGGCAAGGCCATAGAGTTTACAAATCAGGCTCTCGAAATCGATCCCAATTCAGATAGCCTTTGGTTTAAAAAAGCGGAATTGGAATTAAAGCTGGCACAAGTAGGAAATGCAAAGGCTTCCTGTTATAAAGCAACCCAGCTGGCTCCGGAATCGATAAAGTATCACAAGCTTTACGTTGAAATTCTGATTTACCTGAAACAAAGAGACGAACTTCAAAAACATATTCGCCTTGTCTATGATCTGTTCCCCTCAAATCCATGGATCAGTTTGAGAATGTCTTCTCTACTGGTTGAACAAGGAAACCTGAAAGAGGCAATTGAAATTTTAGTTGCGTCTCTAAAGAAAAACCCAAATGAACATCTACTGATGTTTCAGATTGCGACCATTTTGGCAGGACAGCGAAATTGGGAAGAAGCAATTAGGTTTTTTAAAGCAGGATTGAGCAGAAAACCAGACTCTTCCTGGGCAATGATACAAGTTGCAAAAATTTATCTGCAAACCGGTAAGGCTAATCCGGCATTGGACTATCTTGAGAAAGCAAGGGAAAACAAAACTCGTGACCCCTTCGTATATGAAACCCTGGCCAGAATTTACAATCGACAAAACGATACTTTTGAAGCAGAACGGATCATTCTTGAAGGGTTGGAAATCAATGAAAAAAACCAGACTTTGATCCTGGAATATGCGAATTTGCTTGAAAAAAGAGGCAAAACCAAAGAGACAACCGTTGCTTATGAAGAAGCTTTAAAAAATGACAACGATAACTCTTTCATTCTTGGAAAACTGGGTAATCTGTATCGTATCAATAAAAGATATGACCAATCGCTGGCAGCGTTGGAAAAGGCGATTAAAATCGATCCGAAATCCACCTGGATCAGGGCCTATTATATTGAAACCCTGGATGAACTGGGAGAGTGGAACAATGCCTTGGATGAAATCAATGAGTTGTTGGAAATAATGCCGAAAGACTACTGGGCTTTTGCAAAAAAAGCATTGATTGAGCTTGAAATAGACAGACTTGAGGAGGCATATATATCTGTTCGCCAGTCAATAGTGTTAAGGCCGGATGCAAACTGGTTGAAAGAAATTGAAGGAAGAATTCTTGAAGGCTTGAAAAAATACAATAAAGCGGAAAAGGCATTTAAAGATGCTTTGAGGAAAGAGCCGGACGGCGCCCATCTTCTCACCCAGCTTGCATATGTTCAGGTTCATTTGGATAAAAACCAGGCGTTGAAAAACATTAAAAAGTCACTGGATTCGGATGACTTTGAAATTAGTACAATTGAATTGAATCTTTACTTAACCAATAAGGCAATTCAATACTGGCAATTTGCCAAACACAGCAGTGAATACAGGGTTTACGAGCAGATAATTCATAAAGAATTCTCCCGGGCAGAAAAAGGACTAGCCAGACTCAAAAAAACAAACAGCCCTCATGTTTCTTATTTGAGTTATTTTCTACAACATATGAAAAGAGGAAAAAAAGATGAGCTGGACTTGTCTAAAATTGCATCCTCTAAGGTGAAGGCTCCCTGGCATTATTATTACCTGGGAATCGATTCAATTCGAAAAAATGACTATGAAAAAGCCAGAATGGCTTTTGAGAAAGGGTTGGAAAAATCCGCGGACAACCCTTGGATGATCGTAAAGTTATCCTATGTTTTGCAGCAATTGAAGGAGTACAAGGAAGCAGTGAATCTGTTAAACCGCTTTTTGCGGTTGGAGAAAAACGGAGAATTCATGTGGGTCCAGCTAAGGCTGGCTTTAAATTATGATTTGGCTAAAAAGTTTTCCGATTCGGAAAGAGTGTATAAACAAATCCTCAAAAAAAATCCTAAAGACAATGTTGCCCTGAATAACCTGGCCTGGATGTATTTAAACGCAACCGAAGAAAAGATGCACAAGCTGGATGATGCCCTGAAGCTTGCTTTGAAAGCGGTTGAAATCAGACCTTCTTCTGCCAACCTGGATACCCTGGCCGAGGCCTATTTTCAAAAAAAGGATTACAATCGCGCATTAAAAGCCATTGAAAGAGCCCTGGACAAAGACCGCAGAGGCTTAGACGATTTTAAAAAAACCAAGAAAAAAATTATCAGGGCAATGGAAGCAGAGGAAAAAAAATAACTCGCCCTCGACCCTTTTCACATATCTATTTTCGTTATTATTGTTCATATCACTGTGCGGATAATACAGCATCGCGGTTAAACTCACGGATTAAATATGCTCAAAGTAGATCTCCATACGCACTCACTCGCATCTCATCACGCTCTTAACTCCATTGAAGAAATTTTACATAAGGCGGATCAACTTGGTATGTCAGGTATTGCCATAACCGATCACGGCCCGGGAACAGATAACGCCATCCAGATTGCTCGAAATCAAGGCAAATCTTATCGTTGGTCTGATCGAATCAAGGGTCCTGATTCGCACTATTTTAAGGTATTTTTGTCTCGCTATGAAGCCCCCAAAAATGTCAAAACAAAGCTGTTTAAAGGAATAGAATGCAACATTTTCGGATTGGGGGATGAAATAATTGATTTGCCTAAAAACCTTGTATCAGATTTTGACATTGTGATTGCCTCTGTACACCCCTTGCCATATATATTTGAGTTGCAGGATCAAGAAAGCATTGCCGAAAGAATGATATTGGCCATGAGCGCAGGTGCAGATATCATTGGACATCCTTTTCATAAATCTTTTGTGTTGGATCAGGAGCTTATTGTCCGTTGCGCAGCTGAAAAAGGTGTTGCCCTGGAATTGAACAACTCATCTCTCAGATTAAAAAAGGCAGAAGAATCAACCATTTTAAAAATGCTGGAACTTGCAAAACGCTTTGATTGCAGGATTTCCCTTGCCTCAGATGCGCATGTCACCAATGAACTGGGTTCTGATGAATGTATTCAGCCATTGTTGCGCCAATCTGCCTTTCCGGAAGAACTTATCATAAATCACTCGTTGGAATCTGCCTGCCAGTTTGTTGATCAAAGGAAAAAAATAAGAATAGAAAGAGTCGTGTAGATCAAAGACATGAGAGAGTCATGACTTGTCGGCTGTGAATCGCTGTGAAATAATTTTTTCTATCTAAAAGACCCCGGCAGTTTGATCGAAATGTGGCTGATTGTCGTATTTGGCAGGTGAAATAAAAATTAGCATCAATATACGGATAAAGAAATGAAGCAATACAAGATAGCGGTGTTAGCGGGTGACGGAATTGGCCCGGAAATCATGAAACAGGCCTTAAAGGTGCTTAAGGTCGTTGAAGAGAGAAACGACGTTGAGTTTAAATTAATGCCGGCGAGTTTTGGAGCCTGTGCGTATTTTGAAAAAGGAAAATCATTACCACAGGAAACCCTTGATATCTGTGACAATGCTGACACTATATTAAAAGGTACCATCGGTCTTAGCCACGAAGAGACATTAAAAATCCCTGTTGAGGAAAGACCTGAACGTGGTGCGTTGCTGCCGTTGAGAAAACGATACAATACCTATGCGAATTTCCGACCTGTATCTCTTCCTATCGGGTTATCTCATTTCTCACCCTTGAAAGCGGAGGTCATTGGAGATGGCATAGAGATTATGATGATCCGAGAGTTGGTCGGTGGGTTATATTTTGGAGAGAAAGAGCGTGGAACTTCCGATGATGGCAAACGATGGGTCAAGGAAGCCCTGGAATACGATGAAGACCAGATTAAAAAGATCTTGAAGGTTGCATTTGAGACAGCCATGAAAAGAAAAAAAGTGCTTCATAACATCCATAAAAGCAATGTATTAATGTCCAGTATTTTATGGAATGAAATCCTTGCAGAAATGTCTTCCGATTACCCACAGGTTCAAATCCAGCATGTATTAGTTGATGCAGCATCCACGGCCCTCTGTCTGAACCCTTCGCAATTCGATGTTATGGTGATGGAAAATATGTTTGGAGATATTCTGAGCGACCAAGGAGGGGGAATTCTGGGATCGCTGGGTTTAATGCCCTCTGCCTGCATTGGTGATGAAAAATCATATTTCGAACCGTCCCACGGGTCTGCGCCGGACATAGCCGGAAAAAACATAGCGAATCCGTATGCCATGGTGGGTTCAGTGGCGATGATGCTCGATATGGAAATGGGTCTGGCTCAAGAATCCGGAAATGTATGGGCTGCCATGCAAAGCGTATTTGCTAAAGGTTTTACGACGCCTGATCTTTCCGGGTCCGGAGATGATAAGAAAATCATCAGCACAGATGATTTTGGAGATCTGATTGTTGAAGAATTAAAGTCTTAATTGAATCCGGCTAATTGCCGGATTCATTATACAATCCGGATGTTCGAAAATACGTTCAAGGCATCTTGCCCAAAGGTTTCTTCAATATCCAGGTCGTTTATGATAGACATATCCTGTTCAATTTCGAGATCAATCAGGGAATGGTGAGTCAGATCCTCACCAGCAGGATTTCTGACAATAGCCACTTGAGGTCGCTTCAGGTCCTGCCGTGGAGTACTCATCACAAATCCGATGGAGCGATCATTTAGTTCGACAAGTGAACCTTTTGGGAATAACCCCACAACGTTCAGGAAATTTTCCCAGGCTTCCATATCAAATTCCACGCCGGCTAAAGCGTCAATATATCTGATGGCTGCCGGAGGATTCCATGATTTTTTGTATTTTCTTCTGCCGACCAAGGCTTGGTATGCATCAATAATAGACAGCAAGCGGCTCTCATAGGTTACTTTCCCGTAATCTACCCCTTTGGGGTAGCAGGAATTCATGGTGGTGTCCTGCTTTACATGATGATAGTGAGCCATGTTGATGATACTATCTGGCATATCCATCCCTGATAATATTTCCGCACCGAATTCCGGGTGGGACTCCATTAATTTCATCTCTTCGCTTTCTCTTTCAAAACGGACAGTACTATCTAAGATATCCTTAGGAATCTTGGACTTTCCAAAATCGTGCAGAAAGGCAGCCAGCAAGGCTTTGTTTTGAGTTTCGAAAATACCCTTTTTTCTGAATTTTTCAATGATCTTGAAATAAGAGGATTGAAATATCACTCCAACGTCCACGCAGTGATCATAGGTTTGATCGCTCTGTTTTAGACTGACGATAGCAGATATGGCCTCAGCTGATGAGTTTCTGGTGATCTCATCCACATACTCGTTGATCCCTGAGTAACTAACCTTGCCTTTCCTTGCATCATCCATGATGTTTTCGATTGCCTTGGAAGTATTGCTGCGTGTCGTGATATTTGCTTTTAATTCGTAGACAAACTTTTCCGCTTTTTCCTTGGCTTTTTTATAATGCTCTTCCTTTTCCTTTGTGCTCATGGATGCTTGTTTCACCAGGCTAATTGCATCTTGAAGTTCCTTTTGCTCATCTTTTTCCAAGGCTTCATGAGTGACATCAAACTCCATAAAACCACGAGCTTTGAGGGCATTGATCAGTTTTTCATTGACAGTTAACAGCTTTTTCAATTCGGGAGGGAAAGCGTATAGTCTCAGTAATCTGTCGGCAGGCTTGAGCAGTTCAACCGGGATTTCGCGTTTTTCATGGTTTCGGATTACCGATGCTTTGGACTTCTTAAAGTTGTGTTGGAGAAACTTACAGCTTTTTTCGTTGAGGGAATGATATTTTGGATGAAACCCCGAATAGGCTATGATGGTCATTCCGGGTTTCAGGTTTTGGGTCTTTACTCTTGAGGTTTTTGTTTCAGACATGGATAGGTTTGCTTTTCTTTATGAGTTAACCTTTCAAATTTTTCTTTGGTATCTTTCTTAATTTAACGTAATTAGCGGCTAAGTTACAAGGAAGTTTTTGGAAGAGCAAACAAGTCTGTTGAAAAGAGGGTTAGAAGTTTTTTCCGTGGAGATGGAGATTCAACATCTTCATTGTAGCTTCCACCGCTGCAACTACCTGATCAGAATGAACACCCCTGGTTTTAAAACTTTTTTCGCCATCGTTCCAAGTTATAATACAATCTACCAGGGCGCTGGTTTTACCTCCCCGTGGAATCTTTGTTTCATAATCGATCAATTTAGGAAAGGATATCTTTCGTTTATCCAGGACTTTTTTGACAGCTACCATGAAAGCGTGGTAACCACCATTGCCCCCACCGGAGGAAGTATACTTCTCATCCCCGATTTGGATATGGATACTGGCTGTGGATTCAAGGTTTAATCCGCTGGTAACCGTGCAACTGTGAAGCTGTAAATAATTATAATCTTCTGTTTCCAGTACATCCGCAATAATAATGGGCAGATCTTCCGTGGTAATCGATTTTTTAGATTCCCCTAATTCAATTACCCTGCGTAGAACCTTATCCCTGTTGACGGGAGAAAGGTGCAACCCCAACTCTTCCAGTTTTTTATCCAAAGAAGCTTTTCCACTTAGTTTCCCCAAGGCATAGCTGTGTTTGCGCTTGAATCGTTCGGCTTTCAGCATGCTTCGATAAAGGCTGCCTTTTTTATCTCCATCGGCATGAATTCCTGCTGTCTGGGTGAAAACATCTTCCCCAACAATAGGAGTATTTTCAGATACCCGCTTTCCGGAGAATGAAGAAACCATGTTGCTCAGGCGCATTAAATGAGACTCGTCCACAGTTAAATCAACACCCATCCTGTCTTTGAGATTAACTACGACTTCGGCCAGAGAAGCATTGCCTGCTCTTTCACCCAGACAGTTGATGGTGCAATGCAATGACCTGACACCGGCCCTGACTGCCATGATCGCATTTGCCGTCGCTAGACCGTAATCATTGTGAGGATGAAAGTCGAAATTTACGGTAGGATACCGTTTGATCATGTCGGAAAGGCTGTCATAAACCTGGTTGGGGGACATAATTCCCAAGGTGTCTCCCAACATATAGTGATCAATTTTGGTTGCTTTGAGGGCATCCATGAATTCAAATATAAATTCCGGATTCTCAACATAACCGTTGGACCAAGCTTCCAGGTAAATATTGACTTTGAGGTCGTTTTTCAGCGCATAGTTCACCGATTTTTTAATATCAGCGAGATGTTGCTTAAGAGTTTTACCCAGCTGCAGTTTACAATGCTTTTCGCTGCCTTTAGCCAGAAAATTGACTACTTTGCCTCCGGATTCGATAATCCAGTTAACACTCTTTTTGTGGTCAATGAATCCGAGGATTTCAACTTGATCGATAAACCCTTTTTCCCTGGACCAGGTCGTAATATTCTGAACGGCTTCCTTATCTTTTTCTGAAGCGCAAGCAGAAGCGATTTCAATCCTGTTTACCCGCAAATGCTGCAGCAAAGCTTTGGCGATGTTGGTTTTTTCAGCCGGAGAAAATGATACTCCTTGCGTTTGTTCTCCGTCTCTCAGGGTTGTGTCAAGAATATTTACGCTATAAGTTCCCGGTTTCATTGATGTTTATTAAGCAGGTTATGAAAAAACTGAGTTAAAATAAACCGTTCCTATTAGTCCCAAAGCCAGGGCCGGGATTGTTTTTGATTCTGTTCAAATGATTCTATTTTAGGCAGATGCTGTAGTGACCAGGAAATTTGATCCATTCCTTTTAACAAATTCTCTTTTTTGAATTCATCAAGATCAAATTGGATGGATATTCCACCGGGAGTAGAAACGAGTTGCTTTTCCAAATCAATAACAAATTCGACTCCGTCACCATTTTCCAGTTCAGCCATTAATTTAGAGAGTTCGTCCGGAGATACCTTGATCAGCAAAATTCCATTTTTAAAACAATTGTTGTAAAAAATATCGGCAAAACTGGTGGAGATAATGGCCCGAAAACCATAGTCTAAAAGTGCCCAAGGTGCATGTTCCCTGGAAGAACCGCAACCAAAATTGTCTCCTGTCACCAAAATGGTGGCATGTTTAAATCTCTTTTCGTTTAACTCAAATTGAGGATTGTCGGTTCCATCAGGAAGATATCTCCAATCCTGAAAGAGATGCTTGCCAAATCCTGTTTTCTCAATCTTAGTCAGGAATTGTTTAGGAATAATCTGGTCGGTATCTACGTTTTTTCTGTTTAAAAGCGCTGTTTTACCGGTGTGTTTAACAAAAGGTTCCATGATTCTGTTGTTTGCTTGAGTTTAGGTTTGAATGTTTGTAATTATTGACTAATTCCAACTTCTAATGTCTACAAATTTGCCCTCAATGGCTGCTGCTGCTGCCATTGCCGGAGAAACAAGATGGGTTCTGGCACCTTTTCCCTGTCGCCCTTCAAAATTTCGATTAGATGTTGAGGCACTGCGTTTTCCAGCTTCCAATCTGTCATTGTTCATTGCCAGGCACATGGAACATCCGGGTTCTCTCCACTCAAAACCCGCTTCAGTGAAAACAGTGTGCAAGCCTTCTTCTTCAGCCTGTTTTTTAACCGGATAAGAACCGGGCACAACGATTGCTGTCACGTTTGAGTTCACCTTTTTACCTTGAGCATATTTTGCGGCCAGTCTTAAGTCTTCAATTCTGGAATTTGTACAAGATCCGATAAAGACGTAATCTATGGTGATATCTTTGATTCTTGTTCCACCATTTAACCCCATGTAATCTAAAGCACTGCGACAAGCCTTTTGCTCGTTGGGGTCGGAAAAGTCCTCAGGCGCCGGAACACTCTGATCTACGGCAGTTACTTGACCGGGAGATGTGCCCCAGGTCACTTGTGGAACAATATCCTTGGCATCCAGTTTTACAACCTCATCAAATTCAGCTCCATCATCACTGGCCAGGGATTTCCAGTATGCTTCAGCTTCGGACCAGTTTTCACTTTTGGGTGAATAATATCGATCTTTCAGATAGTCGAAAGTGGTTTGATCCGGCGCAACCATTCCTCCTCTTGCTCCTGCTTCGATCGCCATATTACAAAGCGTCATTCTACCTTCCATGGTCAGGTCTTTGATTGCGCTACCTGCAAATTCAAGCATGAATCCTGTTCCCCCGGCTGTACCGATTTTTCCGATGATAGCCAAGGCTATATCTTTGGCGGTTGATTCATCAGGAAGCTTACCTTCTACCAGAATCAACATCGTTTTAGCCTTGGTTTGCTGAATAGTCTGTGTTGCTAAAACATGCTCTACTTCAGAGGTTCCAATTCCAAAAGCCAGGGCACCAAAAGCCCCGTGGGTGGCAGTATGACTATCTCCACATACAACTGTCATTCCAGGTTGAATAAATCCCTGCTCAGGTGCAATGACATGAATGATTCCATTATTTTCGTGCTCCATGTCATAGAGCGTTATACCGTGCTCATCGCAATTGGCAGCGAGGGTTTCCATCTGCTTTTTGGCTACTAAATCTTCGACGGGTTTATCCCTGTCTTTGGTTGGAACACAATGATCCATTGTAGCAAGAACACTTTGAGGTCTGCGAACGGGTCTTGATTTTAACTTTAAACCGCTGAATGCCTGGGGGCTTGTCACCTCATGGACCAGGTGACGGTCAATATATAGCAATGGGGTTTCTCCTTCCTGTTGATGAACAAGGTGAGCATCCCATATTTTTTCGTACATTGTTTTCTTCATAACGACCTTTTTGATTCTTACTTACTACAAGAGATTGATCTTGGTATTTAGAATATCTGCTGATATTTAAGGGAAAATCTCGTTTGCTGGATTAACACGGCTTTTACAATGCGAACTCAATCATTAATCATGATGGAAACCGCGGATTTGAGTGAATTATCTTAGCTTCATGCAGCAAAAACGGAAAAATATTATCTCCTTATCAGCAGAATCTTGTCTAGACAGTTCCTTCATTCAGACATGTGTTGATTGATGTTCAACATTATTTTCACGTTATCGCCGTCATTGGTTCGCTTGTTTTAGGGAATTACGAAACTGATCAATCTTTGACTGGTAATATTACAGGCACATTAATACAAGCCAGGTTTACAATCAAATCGTATTCTTGCAGAATAGCAGGGGGCTGTAATCCAGTATTAAAGATTTTAATCAAGTATATGGAAATCTATATGAGGTCTGGTACTGAACCATGTCGGATTCTTCTGTCAGAAAAATCATACATTTGGATATGGATGCCTTTTATGCTTCTGTTGAAATAAAAGACAATCCAGACTTAAAGGAATCGCCTGTGGTGGTGGGAGGTAGCCCAAATAGTCGAGGCGTGGTTTCCGCGGCCAGTTATAAAGCTCGAGAATTTGGCATTCATTCAGCTATGCCTTGCTCCCGTGCGCAAAGGCTTTGCCCCCAGGCCGTGTTTGTGCCGCCAAGATTCGCTAGATATCAGGAGGTATCGGGTCAAATTCAAACTATTTTCCGTAAATACACAGATCTGGTAGAACCGCTTTCTTTAGATGAAGCCTGGCTGGATGTGACCGAGAATCATATTGGCAGTCCCTCCGCGACCTGGGTAGCGGAACGAATTAAAAAAGACATATTTTCAGAAACCGGACTTACCAGTTCGGCAGGTGTATCCTACAATAAATTCCTTGCCAAAATCGCCTCGGACGAAAAAAAACCGGACGGATTGTTTGTTATTACCCCGGGAAATGCTTCGGAATTTCTGGCGAAGCTGGCAGTAAAAAAGCTACCTGGTGTTGGCAAGGTCACCCATTCAAAACTTCAATTACTTGGGATTGAAAAAGGGTACCAGCTTTTGGAAAAAAGCGAGCAGTACCTGGTAGAACATTTTGGAAAATTTGGTCGGTATCTTTATCAGATTATCCGCGGAGTCGATAACAGACCTGTCATCACCCATCGAGAGAGAAAATCAATTGGAATTGAAAACACCTTCAGGGAAGATTACCAATACGGCGAATCACTTAAAAAGGAATTGGACAGGCTCATCAAAGGTCTGTTCAAAAGGCTTCAGAAAAAGAAACAGCGTGGAAGAACGTTTAGTTTAAAAGTTAAATTCTTTGATTTTCAACAGATTACCCGGAGTGTTACCTTAAATCATCGCGAATTATCGGATGATGCTATTTCACAGTTAGCTCACAAGAAGCTGAAGGAAGTGGCTCTGCGAGAGTTTCCCAACAAACGAATCCGATTGCTGGGTTTATCCATGTCCAATTTTGAAAAAGATACTGAAGCAGCTACAGGGAATGAACAGCTGGATATTTTTTACTTTTTGTCCAACAATACCAAAACAACAGTCGATTAATAACGGTGTTTTCATGAGCCAATTAAAGCCATTATGAACAAACTACTAACATTCAACAAAGTTAAAGATATTACCCAAGGGCAGTGGATTACCAAACCAAACAATCCTGATTTGATCTTACGCGGGGGAGCGTTTGATACCAGGGCGCTGGGAGAAGCCGATATCTTTTTCACCTGGCAGGGTGAAAACAGCGATGGTCACAAACATATCCATCAATTGGCCGAATCTGACATCAAGCTGATTATTGTTGAAAAAGAGGTACCCACGATATCGGATAAACCGATTTTAAAGGTTAAGGATTCTTTACGTGCCCTTCATTTGTTAGCAAAAGAGCTGATGAAGGGATTTTGCGGTAAAACAGTAAATATCACCGGTTCTTCCGGAAAAACAACCACCAAATCATGGTTACAACACATACTGAGCGACCATCGAAATCTTTTGACTAATATTGGAAGTTTTAACAATCACATTGGCTGCCCGATTACAATACTGAATTTAAAGGAGGATCATAATTTATTGGTGCTTGAAATGGGGACATCGGGAATAGGAGAAATAGAAAGGCTTACAGCGATTGCTCCTGCGGATATAGCACTATTGCTTAATGTCGGGCATGCTCACTTGGGTATGATCGGGAGCCGAGAAAACATATACCAGGCTAAGCTGGAGCTATTCAGCCACTTAAAACCCGATGCTATCTCTTTACTCCCGGCATTTGATGAAAGGTTGGTACAGGCACAGGTTAAAGGTGAGAAACATTTTTTCGGAAAGGGTTCCTCTGAGTTTTCCTGGAACCGGACTGACATTGATCCCATGCAAATGACTCAAACACTTGGCCTGGAATCGCCATATGGTAAAAACACCGTGTCTGTACCCAGGTTAGGTGATTATGTGGGAGATTTGATCTCCGGAATCATAGCAGTCTGCTATTACCTGGGATTGGATTGGCAGCAGGTAGAGCCTGGTCTCTCTGTTCTTCCCCAGGAGAAGGGCAGGTCTACATTTTTAAAAGGAAAAAACGGCGTGTTGATTTTGGATGATACCTATAATGCCAATCCGGAATCGGTTGTGGCCATGTTGAATACTATCTGCTCATTGAATATGAAACAAACCATAGGAGTGGTTGGAAATCTGGCTGAATTGGATGAAGATTTGAAAGAGACCGCAGGTTACATTGTGGAAAATATTCCGAGTAATTTAACAGATCTTTTATTAAGTGGGGACACAGGTAAGATATTATTACCAAAAATTCAAACCCGACATCCAAACCTGAATGTTGTGTATACCGATTCTATTATTTCATTAATAGAAAAAACAAATAATCTGGCACATAAAGATGCTGTGATTGGTGTGAAAGGCTCGCGAACATCCCACTTGGAACGAGTCGTATACGCTTTGGGAGGAAGAATGACCCGGTGCGAATTGGGGCGTTGTGGCAAGTTGATGATGTGCAACCAATGTGAGGAGTTATAACTCTTCTATCAATTCCTGATCATCTCCCTGACGGGGGACTCTATTTAGATCATCCAGACTGTCGATCTCTTTCGGTGTCGGAGTGGCAATAATTCGATGGCATTGGGTTGGTTCAGTCCCGGCTTTGTAATACTCAAATCTGCTTGATTCACTGCTTTCACATGCCTTGTCACCGGATTCAGGATTGATTTTGACCATATTGATCCTGTTGGGTTGCTCAAAGGGCAGTATCGGCAATGGAGCTGTAATCTCTTTCATGAAATCAACCCAGATAGGAGCGGCCGCTCTGGAACCGGTTTCGATATCCCCAAGGGTTTGCTGGTTCTTATCGAAACCAACATAAACACCTGCAATAAGTTGTGGGATATACCCGATGTACCAGGCATCGACAAAATTATTTGTCGTACCGGTTTTTCCTGCAGAAGGTCGATTAATAGCCCTGGCTCTAGCTCCTGAACCTCTTTTGACCACATCTTGCAGTATACTGGTTATTAAAAAGGCAGTTTCTTCGCTGATTACTTGATTGGGGATTTGGTATTCCTGTTTTTCAATTATGTTTCCGTCTCTATCTTCGATCCTGGAAATAAATACCGGTTCAACCAGAGTTCCCCCATTTGCAAAAGCGCTAAATGCAACCGTCATCTCTTTGAGAGTAATTGAAGTCTGTCCGATCACAACGCCTAGCTCATCCGGATTGAATTCTGTAGTAATTCCTAGATCATGTGCTCGTTCTATGAATTTTTCCAGGCCCAACTCTTTTGCCATACGAACGGTGGGAATATTTTTGCTTTTCATAAGGCTGTCTCGTAATGTGAGCTTGCCTAAGAATTTTTTGGAATAATTACCCGGGCTATATTCACCTTCCACCAGTGGTGTATCATCCAGCATACTGGATGTGGTAAAAGAGTTATCCAAGGCGGCCGAATAAACTATGGGCTTAATAGCAGATCCTGTTTGACGTTTTCCTTGTATGGCCCGATTAAATTCACTTTCTCTGAAATCATACCCTCCGACGATTGCCAGAACTTCACCACTTTTGGGGTCCATCACCAACATACCGCCATTGGCGATGGGGTCCTGAGTCAGAACCAGTGAAAACTCCTTGGCATTATGATCATAATCGAGAATTTCAAGCTCTACAACATCACCGATCTTCAAGATATCATTAAAGTCTTTCAGTCGCTCCTTTGTATAGACAACGTTATAATTGACAGGCCGGGCCCAGCGCATGGAAGACAACAATAAATTCCCCTGGAATTTCCCAAGATTAACCTGGGTGTTTGATTTTTCTACCTTGGTAACGACTCCCCGTACCTTGCCGCCAATGATGAAATTGTTGCTTTCAACGGTTGCTTCGATCTTTGAAGAATACAGTTCCTTGGCCAGTGATTTGCTGTCTTCATCCAGGTTGTCAAATTTTTTAAAATCCCAGCCACGTTCTGCATCGTAAATATAAAGACTTAATTCTCCGTCAACCTCCTGTAAAAGGTTTTTGATTGGTCCTCGGTACCCTTGTCGCTTATCATGATCTATCAGACCTTTACGTAAGGAATTTTGGGCAGAGATCTGCATCTTAAGGTCCATCATTGTATAAACCCTTAGTCCGCCACTATAGAGTTGTTCTTTGCCGTATTTGGCATATAGATAGCGACGAATGTGTTCCGTATAATAAGAGGTCTCGTTGAAATCCAGGCTTTTATTGAGATTCAGTCTAATGGGTGTTGTCGCCGTCTTAATTCGCTCTTCGGTGGTGATGTATCCGACGTTTTCCATGGCTCTCAGGACCATATTTCGTCGCTTGGTTGCATTTTCAATGCTGTATGTTGGTGCCCATTTTGAAGGTCTTTGCGGTAATCCTGCTATCAACGAAGCTTCTGCCAGGTTAAGATCTTCGGCGCTTTTACTGAAATAGGCTTGAGCTGCTGCCTCAATTCCGTATGCTCCATGTCCAAAGTAATATTTGTTTAAATATAGTTCCAGAATCTGATCTTTGGTAAAACGCTGTTCGATCTCCAGGGCAAGCAATATTTCCTTGAGTTTGCGGACCAAGGTCCTTTCATTGGTCAAAATAAACATCCTGGCCGTTTGCTGCGTTAAGGTACTTGCGCCTTCTCTTATTCTCATTTGGGAAAGATTTACCACAAATGCCTTGATCATTCTTAAGGGATCGATACCAAAATGGTTATAAAATCTGGCATCTTCTATTGCCAGAAGAGCTTCCACCATTACTTTTGGAACCTTGTCAATGGGAATAAGGACTCTCCTTTTTGTGTAGAATTCAGTAATGAGCTCGTTGTTACGGTCGTATATTTGGGTAGGCAGGTCGTAATTAGGGTTAATTAGTTCATCAAGGCTGGGTAAATTGACAGCAAGATAGGAGAGGTAGCCTAAAACCAATATAGAAAGAATTAAACCGAGGTATATTGTGTAGTTGACAATACGTCTCAGTTTAGATGGAGGACCATAGCCGATGATGAAGCCTACAAGCGATCTTTTTTGATTATTGGTTAAAGAGTTTCTTTTTACCATGAATAAGCCGTAAGAATAAAAACAATTAAAACCTTATATTAATATCTCCAACAGCCTAATTACATGAAAACGAAATCTCAATGCAGATTCAATCAAAATCGATAATGATAAATCGGTATTTTCTTTTGTAAAATGCAGAGAAGATGTCTTTAGGTCACTCGGGATACTTTATGCAAACGTGCAGCTATCAGATGTTAGCAGGAAACCACAGTTAAGATCCAACTTTCATCATCTTCTATAAAGTATAGAGATGATTTTTATGAATGACAATGATCCCTTTGGGTTTTTCTTTGGCTTTTACCATTTGCCTTAAATCCCGGGCTGTATAGTTAACCAGACCTGCCCCGATTCTACTTTTATCACTGTTTCGAATGATTACAACATCTCTTTTATCGAAGTTTCCTTCAATTGATGTAACGCCCACAGCCAGAAGACTTTTCTTATCTTTGAGTGCTTTTTCAGCCCCCCCATCGATAGTAATTATGCCTTTGATGCTGGCTGCTGTTGTCATCCATTTCCCTCGAATACTGAGAGCCTTTTTTTCGTTTTTTGTAAGAAAGGTTGTACCGGTGGTTTTTCCGGATGCAGCATTTAACAAACAGTTTTTTTGTTTTCCTGAACAAACGACTGTGGGAATGCCATGCAGAGTTGCAGTTTCAGCAGCTTTTAATTTGCTGAGCATGCCCCCCGTTCCTCCATCCGACAAAGAGTCTTCGCACAATGCTAGTAATTTTGGGGATATGCTTTCGACACTAGAAATCAATTTGGCGCTGGGATTTTTCTTCGGATCAGCAGTATAAAAGCCCACAATATCGGAGAGCAGAACCATTAGATCAACACTAAGCATGGATGCGGTCAAAGCAGCCAATTGATCATTATCTCCAAAAGTGGATTCACTGAAACTGACCACGTCATTTTCGTTGATTATTGGCATCACGCCGTTTTCCAACAGACCTTCCAGTGTGTTTTTAATATTGTTGTAAGAGGCCTTTTTCCTGAAATCGTCAAAAGTGATTAGCGATTGAGCTGTAATGATTGAATGCTCTCGAAAAAAATCAGAATACAGCTGAAACAACCTTCCCTGACCTATTGCAGCAAGCATTTGGCGACGTTTCAGAGAGTCTTTTTCGCCGATAAACTGGTAAAATTCCTGACCAGCTCTGATCGCACCTGAACTTACCAGAATCACCTGGTGGGATTTCCTCAATTCGGCTATTTGATCCACCAGGTCCGAAATACGATTGTAGTCCAAACGTCCATTTGATCTTCCTAAAACATTAGTCCCGACTTTAACGACTATTCTCATTTGGATCTTATTCTCCAGTCTGTTCAACTTCAATGTTTAGTTCCTGGTCAGGCAGGATATCGAATTCTTCCGGTCTCGGCAGGTCTTTTAAGGTATTAAAACCAAACACCTCAAGAAAAAAGCTTGATGTAGCATACAGTATGGGTCTGCCTGGTATTTCTTTTCTCCCGGCAATTTTGATCAGCTTTCGATCTAATAAAGACTTTAATGAGTACGTAGCATCCACTGATCGAATTGCTTCTACATCGGCACGAGTTACCGGTTGTCGGTATGCAACAATGGCGAGCGTTTCCATAACGGACGGAGAAAGTTGAATGGGTTTAACGATTTTGCCCTTTCTTATCCATTGTCGAAATTTTGGTAACGACCGTAATTGATACCCTCCGGCGACCTTTTGAATAGTAAAAGATCGATTGTGCTCGCGATAGAATTTATTGAGTTCACCAATGATCTCGGCAATTTTGCCCGTCTCCTTTAGTCCGGTGATTTTCTTGATTTGAGGCACGGAAAGAGCGTGATTTGTACTAAACAAAACAGCTTCAACCAATTGCCAGTCACTGATATCTTCAGAAGTCTTTTCGAGTGCGTCCACTAGATGTTTTTAATTAATATCAAGTTGTAAACTGTGGCTGTTGGTTAACCAGGTTTCAGAATTAACAAGAATTACATGGTTAGTCTAGGGCGTTGAATACTAAGTTGCGACTCGGGTTTGCTGCCGGAAAACCTTAAATACGTTTCTTATCTTCCAATCACTCAAGTCCCAAATAGACAGAATCTGGTATATTCAGTATTTTTAAATCTCATTGATAAATAACTATCTAAAATTATTGTAAAAAAACTAGAGAATTATGGAATTCAAAGAACTTGTCGCAGGAAAGGATGTCCGATTCGGTCAAAACGTTGTGATAACCGGTCACGTTAACATAGGGAATATGACATCGGTCTGGCATAATTGTATTTTGAGAGGGGATGTAGAACCAATTACAATAGGGGAGAGATGCAATATTCAGGATAACACTGTCTTGCATGGTCAACTGGGACAGTTTGCCGTGAAAATTGGAAACGGGGTATCAGTCGGACATTCCTGTATCATACATGGATGCGAGCTTGCAGATGACAGTTTTGTCGGAATGGGGTCTGTAGTAATGAACGGAGCCTTTATTGGCAGCCAGGTGCTGGTAGCAGCCGGTTCATTGGTTCCACAGGGAGCCAGATTTGACAAACCAAATACATTGGTGATGGGCAGACCAGGAAAAGTGCTGAGAGAATTGAGGGAGAGCGAAATCAACATGATCAAAAACACTCCAGCCAAGTATATTCAATATGCACAACAATGGTTACCGCCAATGGAGAATTAGGTAATGGGAAGGGACACACATTACGATCATTTTAAAAAAGAGAAATCGTCAACACTTAAAAAACCAAGGAGATTTCTTGAGTTTTTGATCTTGAAGACTCTTCAGCATATCAGTTACCTGTTCCCGGTAAGATGGAATCAAAAATTTGGTGCACTCATAGGTCGAGTAGCATTAAAGTTGGCGAAAAAGGATAGAGGTATTGCTGAATATCAACTCGATTTTTGTTTTCCCGAACTCAGCATAGGGGAAAGACAGTCCATTCTTAAACAAACCTTTCGGAACGTGGGTATTACCCTCTTTGAAACGCTGGTTTTAAAAAAAATCAAAAAGAAGCCGGAAAAGTGGATTCATTTTGAGAACGAGCCATTGCTTCGCAAAGCTCTGAGTGAAGAAAAAGGTTTGATTATGTTGTTCGGTCATGTCGGGAATTGGGAATTGTACCCCACAATATTCGACATGTTGGGGATCACCGGGGTGGCCATTAGTGCTAAAATTGGCGATTCAAAGTTAGATAGCTTTTTACTTGATAGCCGTAGCTCCAATAATTTGCGAACAGTGCAGAGGGGCGAAAGAGCAACAGCCAAAGAGATATTGACCTGTCTGCGAAATAAAGAGATCCTTCTGATCGCTATTGATCAGGACACAAGGATCAAAACAGTGTATGTCGACTTTTTTGGCAGAAAAGCCGCCACTGCTGTCGGTCCTGCTACTTTTGCCCAAAAATTTAATTGCCCTGTTTTATCCGGATACGGTGTAAGAAGAAACGACGGAACGCATCTGATTCGATTTGAAAAGCTTTCAAACGGACCGTATGCCGGAACTGAAGAGGAAACTGAGTCGTTGACTCAAAAATATAGTCAGGCATTGGAGAACCATATACGTTCCTTTCCTGATCAGTGGGTATGGTTTCATCGACGGTGGAAAAATCAACCGGAAACATAACGTCGTATTTGGATTGTCCAAATTGATCAAAAACCGGTTTTGCTATTTTCTATAATTATTAACTGTAAATGCTGGATAGCCAGTGAAGAGATCTAAAATTCAATTCAAATCTATCCTGAGGTTTGTCAGTCTGGCAGGACTGCTAATTCTGTTTTTCATATTTATTGATGCTTCTTGGGAAACACCTGATGACCATACCATAAGCAAAGGGATCATTATAACGGAAGAAGAACCGTTGACTATCTCTAGACCCATTGTCCAGGAATTTGAAATTGATTCGCTAAAGCTTCAAATGGTCGCAGAAAATGCCCAGGTTTTCGAACAGAAACAAATCACAAAACTTAGCGACATAAAGATCCAACTATTTAACACCAAGTCAAATAATGCACCGACCAAAATTGTGGCTCAATCCGGTGAAATGAAAAGCGAATCAGGCATCATGCGGCTTTGGGGACAGGTCAGGATAGACACAGGAGGAGATCAGACTTTAAAAACCGAAGAGATATTTCTGAATCAAAAACGAAATACAATTTATAATGAGTCAAATGTTCGGGTTACGACAGAACATGACGAAATCATTTCATCTGCTCTGCATTATGATATCTCAACAGGCGTTTTGATCCTGAAAAAACCGGAGGCAAAAATTAAGTTATGAAAGGGTTGTTTGACCGTTCAAGGAAACTTTCACAAAAAATCCTGCAGAACAAAATCAGGCTGGTATTCTTATGTTGCCTGACCGGATTCTTTTTCTCAAATTCGCACATATCAGGACAGGACGAGTTCATTACGATCAAATCCAATGAAACCATCCAAATTGATAAAGCGAAGGGCAATGCAATTTTAAAAGGCGGGGTGGAAGTCGTTCAAGAATCCACAAAGTCGTTTCTTAAGTCAGAATTGGTGGAAATCAAACGAGACAATGCATCCCACAAAATTGTGTTAATAAAGGCAAAAGGTAAGGTTCAGGGTACGTTTAATCAGATCAATCCTGAAACAAAGGTAGTACGCACTGTTTTTCTGATATGTAAGGCCGCAGAGCTGGATCGAAATTTAAACAGGGCTACATTAAGGGGAGGCGTTAAAGTAACATCTCATGATTTTGAATTGACTGCTGATAGTGTTGATTATGACCTAATGCAGGAATTTGGGACAATGACTGAGATTCCCGGTAAACAGGTTAAATTTATACTTAAAAAAAATACAAATTCTAAAACGAACGCCCCTGAGGCGGCTAACGTCACTCCTGAGGTCATTGAAGGTTTTGCTGATGAACTGAGGGTGAATCGTTCTGCTAAAAAAATGACTTTACAGGGAAAAATAAAGATCCATGACAAGAGTGAAGAAGCAGAGTTTTCGGGAAACAGGGCGGACATATATTTAGATGATAATGAAAAATTGCAGCGCATTGTAGCCTATCAAAATGTAGTGATTTCACAACCCAATCGGTTGTCCAAAGCCGATCGTGCCGTTTTTGATTATCGATCCAATTCCATCACCCTGACAGGCAATGCCTCGGTTAAAGAAAAGAATCAGATGGAAATGAATGCTCCCAGAATCACTTTGCATATGGATGAAGACATGGGATTTATCAGCGGAGGCGATAAAACGCCAGTAAAAGGGAAAGTGAATATTTCGCCATAAGTATCAACTAATCTTAAGTGTGTAACCGCTTAACAAGCCTGCTCTTGTTTTTCCATTTAACCAACCGTACAAGCGAAGTATACGTCTTCTTATTCATCTATTTGAAATTTAAATATTTTTCTGTGGAAGGCTCAAGAGGAAACAAACAAATAAGTTTAGTGCTGTTTAAACTTCCGTATGGAGAGTATTGAAATTATGTCGTAATTGAAAAATAAATTTTAATTCTTGACAGTAGTTTCGAATCGTGGACATCATCATAGATCAGTTGCGAAACAAAGAGTTTTTAAAATACTCTTCGACAGCAACTGAAAAATGCGCAAAAAAGTTATTGACAATTTTTAATCTTCATGCGCAATATAAATGATCGGCTACAAAAAAATAGCCAAGGTTCATTGACAACAGAATCGGGTAAGACAGTGCGTAACCGAGCAATTATTTGAGAAAAAAATAGTACTAAAGGATAACTTTAGGTTGTTTGAGTCACTT
>JANQGZ010000121.1:0-37550 GCA_028282825.1 SAR324 cluster bacterium | reverse complement strand
CTTATTTAAGCGCTTATGGGACTTGATCCGGCATCCACGGGAATGTACAAAAAGACTGGATTCCGGGTCAAGCCCGGAATGACTAATAAAAACACTTTTTGGAGCGGACTCAGATCTTAGATTGATGATTTAAGATTTTCAGTATGTGTCGGCAAAGCCGACCAATATGAAAATCAGCAGGCTTTGCCTGCACCTCTCGTAAATCTAAAATCTTAATTCTTAAATCTAAAATGTACCAAGTTGTCAGCCGAGTACATCGCCAGGGCTACCCAGATGAAACCAAAGCTGATGATTTGAGCGGGAACCAGATCATTTCCCCACAGGACCACCCCAATTAGAAACATGCAGGTGGGTGCCAGGTACTGCAAAAATCCAAGGGTTGCCAGCATTAAACGTTTGCCTGCCAGGTTGAAAAGTAACAAAGGGATGGCCGTAACAAGAGCTGTACCTATTAAAAAACTGTCCGTATAAAGCCCGGATTTTCCCAGGGAACCGATTCCCAATTGTTGCAAATAAATCAAGTAGATTGAGGCAGGAATGGACAAGAGCATGGTTTCTATTGTCAGTCCTGCTAAAGAACTTGCAGCCGCTGTTTTTCTGATAAGTGCATAGAACCCGAATGTAAATGCCAGTGTCAGAGAAACCCAGGGAAAGGTGGCATAGAAGATGGTCAGGTATAAAACACCGCAACCCGCCAGAACAACAGCCAGTATCTGCAATCTGCGCAATCGCTCTTTTAGGAAAACCATTCCCAGCAGTACATTAACCAAAGGGTTGATATAATAGCCCAGGCTGGCCTGCAAAATATAACCGTTGTTCACCGACCAGATGTAAACCAGCCAGTTAACACTTACCAAGACAGAGGTGAATACCAGCGTCAACAGAACTTTTGGCTTTTTTAAAATGCTAACGAAGTCCGGTAACTGTTTTAAAACGACCATTAATATCATTAAAAAACAGAAAGACCAGAAAATCCTGTGATTGATAATTTCAAATGCCGGTATATGTTGCAGTTCCTTCCAGTAAACAGGACTTAATCCCCAAATCAAGTATGCAATCACTCCGGATGAAAGACCTGCGATGGAAGCAGAGTCTCCTTTTCCTATTTTGCTTTTTGTCATGAATCCCTTCGCTCCTGAATGACATCCAACTTGCTAATCTACTCGCTTTGTCAAGTTTTGCCAATGATAGCCTTTAAAACTGATATATATGAATTAGTGAGACACAAACCAATGAGGAAACGGGAGAAACAAAAAGCAGAAGATACGGATTGAATCGAGAAAAGAGTTTTGGTTGGGATGCGGAGTGGGTACAGATGGACATCGATTAGTCATTAAATAAAAAATGACTGATACAATTAATATCCTTTTTTTTATATCTGGAGCGCCGGCGTAGCCGGCACTGCCTGCAAATCTTAAATCAAAAATGTTCAAGAGATCCAGTTTTTAGAGCGGTCCAGGGCTTTTTGCCAGCCCTTGAGGAGGGTATCGATCTCTTGTTGGCTTTTTTCCGGGGCAAATCTCCTGTCTTCTTTCCACATCTGGGTAATGTGGTCTAAATCTTTCCAAACCCCGGCAGCAAGGCCGGCTAAAAATGCAGCACCCATGGCGGTGGTTTCAATGATTTTTGGTCGGCTTACATCCCGTTTCAAGATATCAGCCTGAAACTGACAGAGAAAATTATTGGCAGTAGCGCCACCATCAACACGGAGGACCTTTAATTCCGTACTGGTGTCATTTTCCATGCATTTCAGCAGATCGTAGGATTGATATGCAATGGCTTCCAGTGCTGCTCGTACCATTTGGTTTTTGCCTGTATCACGGGTAATACCAATCATCAGTCCCCTGGCGTACGAGTCCCAATGCGGAGCACCAAGCCCGACAAAGGCTGGTACGATATACAGTCCGTCCGTATCGGAGATTGACGTTGCCATGGCCTCGGTTTCGGCGGCATCAGAAAAAAGATTTAGATTATCCCTTTGCCACTGGATTAAGGCCCCACCCATAAATACCGATCCTTCCAATGCATAAGTCACTTCGTCACCCAGTTTCCAGGCGATTGTGGTCAACAATCCATGATCAGACAGTTTAGGCGTGGTACCCGAATTGATCAGCATGAAGCAGCCGGTACCATATGTGTTTTTAGCCATGCCCTTTTCAAAACAAGCCTGACCAAACAATGCGGCTTGCTGGTCACCCGCTACTCCGCAAATGGGTATTTCCGATCCCCAATCGCTTGGGTCTGTGTGTCCGATTATCTCACTACTCCCTTTAACTTCCGGCAGGCATTCCATGGGGATATCCAGACGGTTTACTATCTCCTGATCCCATTTGTTTTCAAATATATTGTAAATCAGCGTTCTGGAAGCATTGGTCGCGTCTGTGGCATGAGCTTTTCCTCCTGTCAGTTTCCAGATCAGCCAGCTATCCACTGTTCCGAACACCAGCTTTCCGGCTTTCGCCAGGTCTTTTGCTTCGGGGATATTGTTCAATAACCATCGCATTTTTGTACCTGAGAAATAAGAATCTGTTACCAAACCTGTCTTCTCGCGAATAGTCTTATCAAATCCTTCCTGGATCAATTCCTGGCAGAAATCGGCGGTTCTTCTACATTGCCAGACGATTGCCTTGCCTACGGGCATACCTGTTTCCCTGTTCCAGGCAATAGTGGTTTCCCGTTGGTTGGTGATGCCAATGGCTGTGACATCCGACATTTTCAGACTTGCTTTGGACAAAGCCCGTTCGATGGTGTTTTTCTGAGATAACCAGATCTCCTGGGGGTCCTGCTCGACCCAGCCGGAATGTGGGAATGAGGAACCAAATGGCTGGTTAGCCGATGCGATTGCTTCCCCCTGTTCATTAAATAAAACTGTTCTGGAACTGCTGGTTCCCTGGTCTAACGCCATTACTATTTTGCTCATCTTGCCTCCTGGGATAAACCCAACTGATTTATTGTTATGTTATTGCTTTCTGTTAGGATATTCCCTCCTGATGATAAAGACTTAACAAACCGACTCCTAATTGGCAATTAGCTTAAACAGGGTTCTCCATCATTTGATTGACAGATCCGATCACATCTTAGATCTTAGATTAAGCAATCAGGTTTGGTTATCGCATAAAATAACGCGCCGCAGGTGCTCTTTATGAGCTGACGAATAATCGCTAAAAGCAGACGACTAATTGAACAATATTAATTTTTGTTGAAAATGACCAAAAGAAATCTGGACACCTTATTTAATCCAAAAAGCATTGCTATGATTGGAGCTTCAGCCACCGTTCGCAAGTGGGGCTTTTTGATTTTACTGAATATTTTGAAAGGTGGTTACAAAGGCAAGATATTTCCAATTAACCCGAAAGTGGAATCTATTTTGGGAATTTCCTGTTATCCAAATGTGGCGGCTCTGCCGGAGATTGCAGATCTGGCTGTCATTACAACACCAGCCAACACGGTTTCGGCAATTGTTGACGAATGCGGTGAGGCCGGTATTCAAAACGTGATTGTTGTTACGGCAGACTTTAGTGAAACCGGTGAAGAAGGGGCAAAGCTGGAAAAAGAGATCGCAGATAAAGCAAATAATTACAGAATGAACCTGGTTGGACCGAACACTATGGGTGTTTTTAGTGCAGATACCAGCCTGCATGCCTTGATGCCAATGATTATGCCCCTTCATGGAAATGTTTCCATGTTCTCTCAAAGCGGAAACGTGGGTGTGCAAATGTTGGATTACGGTCAACAGGAAAATGTTGGATTTGAAAAATTTGTTAGCAGTGGTAACGAAGCAGTATTATCTACAGAGGATTATCTGGAATACTTTGCAGATGACAGTAATACGGACGTGATACTTGGTTATGTGGAAGGACTGGAGGAAAATTCCCGTTTTGTGGAGGTAGCCAAAAAAGTCACGAAAAAGAAACCGGTGCTGATTATGAAGGGAGGCAGGACCAAAGTTGGCAGCAGTGCTGCATCTTCTCATAGTGGTGCCATGGCAGGTTCAACCGAGATTTTTAGGGCTTCGTTCCGTCAAACCGGGGTGTTGGAAGCATGTAGCAGTCAGGAGCTTATTGATTGTGCCAAGGCTTTTGCTTATTATCCACTGCCAAAAGGTAATCGAGTTGGAATTATTACCCGTGGTGGCGGTTGGGGAGTGTTGGCAGCAGACGCCTGTGAAGAAGCAGGTTTGATTGTACCACCGCTATCACCTCACCTGGTTAAGGAGATGGACAAATTGCTGCCCAAATATTGGAATCGGAAAAACCCTGTGGACCTGGTTGCAACCATTGCATTTGATCCCCTGCCGAAATGTCTCAGAATGCTGGCGGAATGGGATGGTGTAGATGCAGTAATAGCTCTTGGTGCAGGATTCAGAGCGTTTTCCTACCAGGCCGCCGAAGGTATTGAAGGTCCTAAAGAATTGGTGGATACTTTGGATTTCATGAAGAAGGTATTGGAAGAGCAGAGCGAACAACCGGATGAAACCCTGGTTGAAGTGGCAAAACTGGTTAAAGAAAACGGTAAGCCGGTTATTTCGGTTTCTATTGGATCAGACTACGCTCACAAAAAATACTCGGAGCGATACGGAATTGTCTCCTACCCAACCCCCGAACGGGCCGTTCGGGTCCTAAAACAAATGACAGACTATTATCATTTTAGATTTTAGAATTGATATTTTAGATTTTCAGGTTGTGAAAGCTTAGCTTTCCGTTTTTAAATATTTGATTAATAATCCAAGGCTGATGCGAACAGATCGTTTGTAACATATTAAGTTATGAAAGCTGCAGGATGGGAAACTCGTGCCCATTAACAGGATCTACATTTTAGATTTTCAGGTTGTGCAGGCTGCACCCGCGAGTTTAATATTGGCCAGCAAGGCTGGCACTGACTATAAATCTAAAATCTTGAAAAATATTAAATAGTTAAATAAATCATACTTCTTAAATCACAAATCTAAAATTTTACAAGGTGTTTTATGGATATCATTGAAAAAGCAATTGCTGATGGAAAAACAACTCTTTCTGAATTTGAATCAAAACAATTACTGGAAAAATACGGCATTCCGGTTACCAAGGAGGTGGTGGTTAGTGATATCGGTGATTTGAAAAATGCTGTCAAAACAATTGGTTTTCCATTGGTTATGAAAGGATCATCTGCTGAGATAGCCCATAAAACAGAAAAAGGTCTTATCGCCATCGATATTCGAAATTTTGATGAAGCAACGGCGGCTTTCAACGATATTCAATCGAAAATGGATACAACAGAAAGGGAAGTTCTGGTTCAGGAAATGGTGAAAGGACAAAGGGAGCTGGTTGTCGGTTTGAATCGTGATCCGCAGTTTGGTCCTTGTGTTATGTTCGGTTTGGGTGGGATTTTCACAGAGATCCTGAAAGATGTTGCCTTCCGCGTGGCGCCCCTTGAAGAAAAAGATGCCAGGGAAATCATGGATGAAATAAAAGGAAAGAAAATCCTGGATGCTGTTCGTGGTCTGGAACCGGTTGATCGTGAAGTGTTAAAGGATATTTTAATTGCGGTTGGGAACATTGGATTGGATCACAAGGAAATTCAGGAAATAGACATCAACCCCCTCAAGATCAAAAACGGCAAACCCATTGCCGTAGACGCTCTTGTCGTCATTAAGTAAATTTTGGATTTCAGATCTTGGATTTTAGATTTACAGGTTGTGCCGGCTATGCCGGCCGCTTTGTGTTTGAAACCACACTTCTCCGGTATTCCTCGTCCTTCATAAATTACATTTCCACAGAAAATGATCATTTGAGATACATTCGCAGCAGGAAAAGCGTAAATCTCTTTTTGGCCTAACATTCAAAACGGCATGCTGATCTGCTATTACTAAGGTTGATGGGCAACTTTGTCATTTTAGAATTTGGATTTTAGATTTAAGAGTTTTTGACAGGTGTCGGCAGAGCCGACCAATCTAAAATTATAGAAGTCTGTTTGATGGGCAACGAGTTGCCCATCCTACATTTCTGTGAAAGTTTAAATGTGATAATCGATCAACACGCAATGTGCTGTATGCAATCATTCAAAATATTGTTAAATGGAAAGCGAAGCTTTCACCTACCGGAAATCTGAAATGCTATATTGGGCAAAAAATTGATTGTTGTACAGGATTGTAATAAAATGAGATCAAGCTATTCGTGATTCCGGATTTTTCCCAACAAAATAATTATATGGCAATACAATACAACCGCTATTATGGCATCAAGGCTGCCGGACCTAAGGCGATCAGATTAACCGCAACCCTGTTGCAATCTTACCCGGTTACCAGGGCGTGTTTGGGTATTCTTGGCAACAAACTGCTGGAACGGGTTGGTTTCGGTTTTTTTACGGAAGACCAACCGTTTATCACCCAGGGAGAGCAGGGCAAAGATCTTTTTATGTTGTGTGATGAATCGGTGGATGTTTTTGTCGACGGGAAAAAAGTGGTTGAAATGGAAGCACCGGTTTTACTAGGGGATAAGGGAATCGTTGAGCCTGAATCTCGTCGGGCTGCCACGATTAGCGCAGCTCCCGAGAAAACCTGTTTTTTACTTAAAATCCCCATGGGACTGTTCATCAGGAATTTTGATGACATGTCAATTGATGATGCCAGTTTTTCACAAGAAATAGGTATCTTCTACAACATGTTTAAAGGCATTCAAGCCCGGTTGTTTGAATTTGCCTTTATTCAAAAAAACCTTTGGGAAGAAGCGATCACAACCCAAACCCTGGCCAAAACCCAGGGACTGATCAAAATTCTGGATAATCGCATTGATGAGGGATGGGGCGACGAAATCTGGGAAACCGTTCGTGTTCATCTGTTGGATTCACTAGGATTCAAATGGCCGGATGGTGTGCCTTTGGATATATCGACCTTTAGAAATCTTTTGAGACAGTATCTGGATGAAAAATATCCACGGGAAGCGTATAAAGGCAAAGATGCGGATTACATTAAGCGCAAGCATCAAATCTGGCGAAAATGGCTGACCTCAACGGCTGCAATTATCATGAAAGGGCTTCCGGTGGAAGGGAGCGATATAGAGGGCAACAAAATTCAACTTTTCAATCCCCGTAACTACCAGATTCGTATTCAAGGCCTGATCAGGGCAATTGAAAAAAAATTCCTTACTCACAAAGTCCGTGACCTTGCTGATACCGGAAATGCAGCCAAAGATTCGGGAACCGAATCAATCAAAAGTTTTTTCGGCAGAACAGAGCAGGATAATACCTTTGACTTAAAAAGGTATCTCAATTCTTTCGAAAGGACTTTTAAGCTAAAGTATCCGAAGCGCATGCAAACACAGATTGCCCAGCGGACAGCACTGGTTGCCGCAAAATGTGAGAATGAGTTTAATGAATCTGTGGCAGCAATGAAGACGATGCTGGAGAAAAGCCAGGCGAAGTTGACCGGGGCCTACAAAGTACAAATTGGAAACAAAGAGAATGAAACTGATTCCGACAAGACTCTGGAACCCTTGAACAAGGCAATTACCAGATATTATCAACATTTGGATGAACCCGCGATCGCCAAGTATGGAAAAGTAACCTATAAACATCAATCAACTCCCAACTTTTCAAAACTCCTGAAATCCGCTGGTGTCAAACACGTAAAAAAGGAAGTTTTGCGTGCGGTTCAGGCACAGGTTAAACGACTAAACATTTCTGCCCGTCTGTTAACATTTGATTTTATTAAAGACAGTTTCCATTTATGCCAGGCTGCTCCGGGTTCGGAGATTGCCAGCCATGACCTGGAAAGACATTATTGGATGCCTGTTTCACAGGGCATTCGCTTGTTTGCTTCTGACAACGAATTTGTGGAAATTGCCCCGGGTTCCTTGATCGGCGGAAAAGGCTGGCTACAGGACGCCAGTGATGAACAGGGAAAAAGCCTGGGGGTCTGGAAGTTAAAAATGCCTGAAACCGTATCCGACGCTGAGATTCACCAGGGACATTTGGTGCTGGTATTGCCTAGTCAAATGTTTCCCTGGGAAATTAACACCAGACCGAATGCACAAATTTTTAAAACCGCTTACCTTCCCTTGATGCAATGGTTGATCAACAGGCAGCTTAACCATATTTCCCTGCATTTACCATCCAGGGATCAAGCCTTTGAAAGCCTCCAAAAAAACGAACAAATTTTACGTTTGGAAAGAAAGGTAAAAGCCTTTGAAAACTCCTCTGTCAAGATGTCTTCGGAGGATTATCAAAAGATCACTAACTTCCTGCAAAACGCACTAAGCGTTGCCTTGCCCAAGGATAAACGATTGCCGTCAAACGTTCTGGCCAAGAAAATCTACAATTTTATTTTGAAGCAAATGACAATTGATTATCAAAGGCTCGAACCTGAACAGGTTGGTAACAGAACCTATACCAAATGGAGAATGATTTTAAGCGAGATTGTGCAGATCACCGAACAATCGGAGTTGGAAAGGTCAATTCTCACCTCCACCCCGTTTTTTGAAGTCATTGAAAATGAATTGGGAGCCATACTGGATAGTTTTAACATATCAAAAGCAAAACAATACGTGCAGCTAACAGGGCAAACTCCATATTTACAGCTACCACAAATTTTAAATGAATTGGACAACCCGGATGGAGACAGACAACTGCTGTTCGATCTGATTCAGTCAACCCTGGAAACGTACCTGCGATTGGTGATAGAAGAGACCAGATTCTACAAACTTAAAAACGACCAAGCGGGCCAAAAACGCTCAAAAACAGATGTACAGGCCCTGCAAACCAAGACTATCTTGGAAAGCTCGGCAAAGCTTAAAAGTATTATCACCGGTAAGCAGAAAAACGCCGGCTCACCGCTGGTGAGCAAGTCGGCCTGAGAAATTTGTAGAAGGAGTCGATAAAAAAGGCACGGCGATAGCATTTCTTATTATCGTTGCGGGACAAGGATGTTCCGGCTGCGATACTACCGCCGCGCACCAGGGATAGGTGCCAACCAGCTTTTTAAATGCAAAAATACAAGCCTGATCCTTTTGTTCTATTTTAAGGGAATATCAACGACACAGGTTGTTCCTTTTTCATTGCTGATGGTTAATCTACCATCCATCTGGTCCTGCACCAGCGTTTTGACCAGATTTAATCCCAGGCTCTCGGTTTGCTGCCAGTCAAATCCATCTTTAAATCCCACACCGTCATCACTCACTTTTAATTCAATTTTTTGGCTGTTTAATACCCGGTAAGTGATGGTGAGTTGTCCCTTTTGAGTGCCGGGAAAAGCATACTTCAGAGAATTTGTAATTAATTCGTTTACCACCAATCCGATCGGTGATGCGAGATCCGGATTGATGGCGTGATCTTCAATCACAAGGTCTATTTCAACATGATTGGCAGCAGGGCCAAAAGATTCGCGGATCATTACGATCAGATCTGTCAGATAGCTTTTTACGTTGATGTTGGAGAGATTGTCCGATTGATAGAGAAATTTATGAACCAGGGACATGGCGTGTAATCTATTCTGGCTATCCCTTAAAATCTTTTTTACCGCCGAGTTCTTCGACTTGCTGCTTTGCAGGTTGATCAGGCTGGTGATGACTGCCAAGTTGTTTTTGACCCGGTGATGTATCTCCTGCAATAACGTCTCTTTTTCTTTCAAGGATGATTTTATTTGTTCTTCAGCCTCTATTCTTGAACTAATGTCCCGGATGGCAGCGATGTGTACTTTGTTCCCCTTGTATTCGAATACATTGGCAACGATCTCTACGGGAAAAGTGGTTCCATCCTTTTTTTTATGCCAGCGAACGGGAACTCCCTGTTTTAATCCCTGTGTTGCTGCTTTGGTTTTTTCAGGTTCAGCTGAAAAATCTGTGTTTTTCATACTCAAAGCTTCTTCCCTGGTATAACCATAATGATTCAGAAAACTCTGGTTGACTTCCAGAATATTTCCCGTGTCAATTTCTATTAGTGCCAAAAAATCGGAACCCAGCTCGAAAAGAGTTTTGTATTTTTTTTCATGCTCTGTCAGTGCCTGCTGGATTTTCCGATAATCTGTGATATCCGTGATAAACGTGCAAATCTCTTCAATTTCGTTATTGTGGTTGTGGATGGAACTGCGGTTAATAATAAGATCAACGGGTCGTCCTCCTATGTTTTCTTCATTTATGGTCACAGTCGGGTGATCACTATTGGTTTCAATGGTTTTTAAGTACTTCTCTTTTTCGGCTTCAATCGTTTCGGGATTGGAGCTTATAGTCCAAAGCGTTTTTCCAATTATTTCTTCTTTTGGCATCCCCAACATTTTCTGATGGGCATTGTTGGAATAGGTGATCACTCCCCGTTTATCACTGAATTGAATTCCTACCGGTGCAGTTTCCAGAATCAATTTCAATCTTTTTTCGCTGGCAATAATGGCATTTTCCGCTTCTTTTTTGTCCGAGATGTCTGTTATTGAACCAACAATAGAAATCGTTTTGCCATCTGAAAGGATGGGGTTTTCCCTGATTTCACACCAGATGTTTCTTCCGGATTTGTGTCTCAATTCCAATTCATAGGGAGGTTGGGTAACTCCTGTATCAATAGCCTTTTGAGTCAGTTCAAATCCGATTTTGTTAACCGGATGGTCGGTGGCCATTGTTGTCCAATTTGCTTTTGCAGCTTCCGGCTCGTAACCCAGAATGTTTTTGATTTGAGGGCTTAAATAAGTAATCTGATGGTCGGTATCATGAGCAAAAAAGATTGCCGAACTGCTTTCGATAATCGATTGAAGCTTATTCTGAGTCTCCCTGAGTTCCTGCATGACCTGATGCCGTTCAATGAGCGTTCCCAAACGTTCACCCAGGGAGTTGAGTAAAAATCTTTCTTCTTTTAGAAATACTTTTTCATCGGCTTTTGGTCTTTCTTCTGAATAAAATACTATCAGCTCACCCACTATTTCATTGCTCACCTTGATGTCGACCCGTTGTGACCACTTTTCATTGATGGTTAACTCACCATGCGGACACAAAACTGTATTGCCATTTTTAAATATGATTCTGGAATGAGTAACTTCAGGATATTGCCATGCTTTTGAGATGAGTTGAATAACCTGCTTAAGCATCTCTTCCAATGGGATCTCAGGCAATTCCGCCAGGCGGGAGATACCGTAAAAGCATTCGAGCTCTTTAACACGCTGATGCAATTCTTTTTTGGTTTTTTGCTGTTCTCGGTCCACCTTGGCTGTATGCAAAGCCATTTCAATGGTTACCTTCAACTCTCTTTCCTGAACAGGTTTTAAGAGGTAACCATAAGGGTTAGCTAATTTAGCTCTTTCCAGGTGTTCATCATCAAGATAAGCCGTAAGGAAAATGGTTGGGATATCAAAACGCGAACAAATGATGCTGGCAGCTTCAATTCCATCCATATCGCCTTCAAGGCGCATATCCATTAGCACCAGGTCAGGTCTTTCGGTTTCCGCTTTTTTAATAGCCTTTTTACCGTTGCTGACAACGGCTATGACAGTGTACCCGAGACTATCCAGCCTGCCCTTTATTTCAAGGGCGACGATGGTTTCATCTTCAACAATCAAAATTCTTGTGGATTCCATGAGATTAATGTGAATTAACTTGTTTATTTTAATCGACGGTTCAGTTGCACTAAACGCCTGGCATACTTAATATGCAGGATAGGCAATTTATCGTCCATCAACCTAAAATCGCTCAAAATCATCTTCAGACAGTACCGTATCGCCATCCAGATCCAGTTCAACTCCTGTATTGGGATAGACAGTGTCAATTTCTTTTGAATCTGTTTCCCTGACCGGTGTTAACTTAGGTTCGGTATCGCTTTCCAACACCTTTCCTTCTGCTTTTCTCACTTTTACGGATTCTATGGGTTTGATGCTTTCAATTTTAAAAAAATCAATGGTATCCTGCAGTTGTTCGGCCTGGGAAGCCAGCTCTTCAGCAGTACTGGCCATCTCTTCGGTTGAGGCGGCATTTTGCTGAATAACCTGGTCAAGCTGTTGAATGGCGGTGTTGATTTGCGTTACTCCCGCATTTTGTTCACTGCTGGCCGCACTAATCTCCTGAACCAGTTCAGCTGTTTTTTGAATGTCAGGAACTAATTTTATGAGCAAATCACCGGCATTTTGCGCAGTTTCCACACTACTGCCGGATAACTCAGAAATCTCTCCTGCGGCACTTTGACTTCTTTCTGCCAGTTTACGGACCTCAGATGCTACGACCGCGAATCCTTTTCCATGCTCACCCGCCCTGGCCGCTTCTATTGCAGCATTTAAAGCCAGCATGTTGGTTTGCCTGGCTATTTCCTGGATAATGGATATTTTAGCTGCGATCTCATTCATGGCTTCCACGGTTTCCATTACAGCCTTTCCACTTACTTTGGCGTCTTTTGCTGCTTTGTTTGCTATTGTTTCGGTTTGCCTTGCATTGTCTGCATTTTGCTGTATGTTCGCAGCCATTTCTTCCATGGATGAAGTCGTTTCTTCCACAGAGGCAGCCTGTTCACTGGCACCCTGGGAAAGCTCCTGGGCAGTCGCACTAATCTGACCGGATCCCGTGGCAACATTTGTTGCTGCCGAACGAATGGAACTGACAATATCAACCAGCCTCCTCATCATTTCCCGCAATGCCGAGGAAAGCATACCGATCTCATCTTTCTGTTTCACATCGATGTCCACTGTTAAATCACCTTTTGCCACCATTTCTGCGAGATTGGTACCTTTTGTCAGCGGATTGGCTATGCTCAAGGCAATAAGCAAAGCCATGGCTGCTATCATTAAAATAACGATCAAACCGGCTATGACAATCGATTGTAAAAGAGTGTTGATCGGCTCCATTACCTCTGCTTCGTCTATTTCTGCGAGTATGGCCCAGGTTTCGTTCCAGATTTTTAAGGGCGAATAAGCCGAGAGAACAGGGTTGCCATTATAATCGATAACCACTTTGGAGTTGGTTTTTCCGGAGAGTGCCTCCAGAGCTGCCACCGTATCGACACCGTTTTGTTGAACCGTACCTGCAAAGGAAGCTTTCACGGAATGGCCCGTCGGATCGAGAAACGAATCGGAGCGCATCAGTTTATCAGATCCAATCAAGTACGTTTCCCCCGTTTTTCCCATGCCGTCACGTTTTTGCATAATGCTGTTGATTGCATCCAACGGCAATTGCAGGGCAATGATTAATTCAACATTATTATCGTAAACTATAGGCTGTGCAATGAAAGCACAAGGTTCATTGTTGCTGGGTGCGTAGGGAGCAAAATCAGCAAAACCGAAGTTTCGATTGTTTATCACCCGCTGTATTAATTTACCCAAATTAGACCCGGCGTACCTTCCATTTAGTATATTTGTTTTATAATCGGACTCCCTGACGGCCGTATAAAATATAAAACCATCCGGATTGATCAAAAAGAGATCGTAATAGCCATACATTTCCTGGTATTTTTTGAAAAACTCATTCCCTTGATCATCCACAGGACTAAATGCCTCCCCCACATCAATTTCCGTCATCATGGCCCATTTAACGTCATCACCTATCTCTACGGGGTCCCAAACAGAAAGAACCGGGTTGCCATTATAGTCTGTTATCACGTTGATTCCCGGTTTTCCTGCCAGCGCGGAACGGGTAGCTTCTGTGTCCACAGTGGTTTTGTTTTTAAACGAAGCCACAACTGAATGGCCTTGCGGGTCCAAAAACGAATCAGATCGCATCAATCCGTCCTGTCCAACCAGGTATGACTCACCTGTTTTGCCCATTCCATCCCGTTTCAGCATAATGGCGTTAATTTTATCCAAAGGAATCTGCAGGGCCGTAAAACCAATCAGTTTGCCGGCTGAATTGGTCATTCGCGACATTAAAAAAGCTGCCGGAACACCACCTGAAGGGGCGTAAGGAGCAAAGTCTCCAACAGCCGTATCTTCATTCAGCATTTGACGGGCTTCACGAAAGGCTACCCCAATCCCGCTTTTTCTTAATCTGCTCTCCGGGATGTTCATACCCAGGTCTGATTCCCTGCCGACAGTATAAATGATGTCACCTTTAGCATTGATCAAAAAGAGATCGTACCAGCCGTTATCTTCCATAATGTCACGCATTCTGGAATTGTGAGATTTAGCTGCCTTGTTCCAAAGAGGTCCTCCTGTTTTGGAACCTTCCTGCACAAATGCTTTGTTAAATTCCAACAGCACTTGACGTGTATAAGGATCGTCTTTTAGCACATACAACTGTGATTTGAGCAGATGTATGTAATCTTCCAGCTGGGATTTTTTGATAGACTGGATGGCTTTTAGTTTTTTGAAAGACTCTGTTCTGAGGGTGCCCACGGTTTCAACCAATACACCCATGTCACCTTCTCGTTCTGCAAAATATTTGGCAATTTGCTCTTTTTTAATCTCACGCACCGATTCCAGTTGACTGAACGATTTCTCCATAAGTGCATTGCTGGCCAGACGGCTACTCCACCACCCTACAATCAACAAAGGAATTATGCCGACTAATAAAAACAAACCAATGAGTTTTGGTTTCATCTTGATGTCTTTGAGCTTAACCATTTGTCCCCTTTGTGAAAAATTCGAAAAACTACCTATGTTCTGTCTTAAATCTGAACTGCTTTGAAACAAAATAGAAGTTATGTCGAGCTATTCCTAACCGAAACGACCACTATAATTAGTTATGGAGTCCGGCTATAACATGTATCCGCGGCATAAACCGGATAGGAACTGCAATGAGTTGGGCTTACGAATCAACACAAATCGCAGCATGTTGTAATGGAATGGTTGGCACTTTCCCAAAAGCCAACTGATCTGTTAAACCATAGGGTAATTGCCCATGATCGTGACAATCACCTTGATCTCTTCCCACTTGTGCAACATTATACAACACTTACCAGCATTTAGTAACTTTTTTTTATTTCTGATAATAGAAGGTAGATAGTGCTCCGATCCGGCATTGTTTTCTTGCCTATGTCGGGTTTGTAGATATAGGACAATAAGTTTCGCTTCTCATGATCAGAATGGCACCAATCTAGCCAACTCAAAATAGCTGTTCGCCGGACAAACTTCAGTTGAAAACTAAAAAAAAGAATTGGAATTCACAATTTTTCTGAATTTGAAGGATTAAACAAATAGCCAAACATTCAGTTGATTATTCTTGGTTACAAAGTTGACAAGACGAACCCAACCGTTATGGAATAAGTAAATATTTGATGTTCAATTGAAACGTCTATTTCCGGGTAATTCCCAAGCAGTCTCAATTGTTCGTTGATTCGGACTCCAGAGACCAATAATACAACCAGTCACGGCACCAGGAGATTCAAATGTTCACTGAACTGGAAGCGATCAACGCTCGCCCGAAACCGTTTGAATTTTACACTGCAAATGAACTATGGACCGACGAATATACATCGCAGCAGATGTTGGAGTTCCATCTGAACGATGAGGTTGATCTTTCTTCCAGAAACACTGAATTTATCAATCGGTCGGTGGATTGGATTGTGAATCAATTTGGTGTGGGAGAAGGAACCAAAATTGCTGATTTCGGCTGCGGTCCGGGATTATATACAACACGTCTGGCAGGCTGGAATGCGGACGTCACAGGGATCGACTTTTCGGTCCGTTCCCTACAGTACGCCGAAAAAACAGCAAAAGAGAAAGGGCTGGATGTTCGCTATATCCATCAAAACTATCTTGAACTGGAGACCAAGAACAAATTCGACCTGATCCTGCTGATCATGTGTGATTATTGTGCCCTAAGTCCAAAACAACGGAAGAAGCTTCTGAAAATGTTTAACGAATTGCTTTACCCGGGTGGATCGGTCCTTTTGGATGTTCATTCTTTGGAGGCTTTTAACCAAAGAGAAGAAAAGGCCATCTATGAAGCCAATCTTTTGGATGGATTCTGGTCGGCAAAACCCTATTACGGATTTTTAAATACGTTTGTGTATAGGAAAGAAAAAATAGTTCTGGATAAATACACCTTGTATGAAGAAGGCCGGACTCGAACCATCTACAACTGGCTGCAGTACTTCAGTCAGGAATCCTTACTCAAGGAATTGAATGCCTCCGGATTTGAAGTACAAGGAACATATGCCAATGTAGCAGGAGCATTGTTTGGTCCGAATACCAATGAGTTTGCCGTGGTGGCAAGAAAACGATGATTAATTGAGTCTTTGATCCGGGGAAGATTGATGTTTGCCGGTTTTTTTATCCGTTTCTTTTTCGCTGTTCTGCTTTACCTCATCGCCTCCAAAAAGGGTTATCACAAACTGACGTGGGCCGGTATCGGCTTTGTGTTAGGACCAATAGCCCTGGTGATAATTTTCATCTACCGCAAAAACGCCAACTATTCCCAAGCGTTTTTGGCCGGATTGACCGGAATTTTGATTGGTGCTGCTCTAATGTTGGCAGGATGGTTTCTCTATCCCCTGTTTTCGTCGATTAAACAAGCTGATATGGTCAAACAATATGCCGACATTTTCTGGGTATTGATTTTGCCTGCAAGTTCTGTCCTCCTGGGGGCACTGTTCTTTTCCATCTCATTGATCAGACAAAAGTAACATCTGGGAATTGTAATTTCTAAATGTAGTCATTTTTTCAACATTGAAACGTCGGCAAAGTCGACACCATCCGCAAATCTGAATCTAAAATTATACATCTAAAATGCCCTTAACCATAACGCCTATCGGAACGATCCATACACCTTTCAAAACCATTGAGAACATGCCTATTCAACCCAGGGGTGCGGTTGGAATTAAAGGTCAAATCGAGCTTTATCCAGAATTTGTGGAAGGGTTGAAAGACCTGGACGGTTTTTCCCATGCCATTCTGCTTTATCATTTTCACAAAGTCGAAGGATTCGAGCTGTTGCCTGTACCGTTCCTGGATACGGAACAACGGGGAGTCTTCGCTACCAGATCTCCAAAGCGACCCAACGCCATCGGATTGTCGATAATTAAAATCATGCGAGTAGATAACAGCATAGTGCATATTGAACATGTTGATATGCTGGATAAAACACCCCTGTTGGATATCAAACCCTATGTCCCTGAGTTTGATCATTACGGCGATGTCAGAGCAGGCTGGTTCGAAAATACAAAAGGAGACGTTGAAACCAAAAGGTCAGATGAAAGATTTAAATGAAATCGGTTTTCCGTTATCGGCTATCGGTTATCTAATGTCATTAACTTAAGAAAAGTTGGCCAAGATGTCATTCTGAACGACAGTGAAGAATCTCTCGGAGGCTCTGACAGATCCTTCACTTTCGTTCAGGATGACAACCAATCACAGTCCCCTTAAGTTAACGACATTAGTCGGTTATCAGACGGCTGAATTAATTTCAAATTGGTCGCAAGTTCGAAAAAGAGTCAAATATACCCCCACTCCTTATCCGGAAAGCAAAAAACACATCGTGAAGGTCAATTATTAGAAGGCTTATAATGTAAAGCTATTCCCATGCTTTTGTGGCTTATCAAGCCCGGCAAATTTGCTGGCTATTTCTCCTGTTATTTCAACGGACCTAAGCCTTTTTCTCCCTTTATTGGATATCATCAAACAATAAAATGATTTTTATCTAATCTTTTGTTTAAAGATACTTGACTTTTTTTTCAGTTATATTTCGTATATACGTATAAATATTTTTTGCATATACAATATAAAGAGAATTATGGCTTTGACGACGTTACTTAAAAATTCCACCCAGATTCGGATTTTACTGCATCATATCTATGAGATTCACAAAGGTCTTCGAAATCTTGTTTTACTCACTTTGAAGAGTTCGGAGCAGTCCCATGTGGTGCAGATTTTAACGGAGCGTGAAATCGCTTTTCATGTTCAACCGAGCACTGATCGACTTATAAACATTTTTTTCGGTCAAAAGGCCTGTGTCGACATCATAAAGTCATTTGGTATAAAAAAACTGTCCCTGCTAACCCCTGAACAGGATTTCATGTTAGGTACTATGCTGGGGTATTGCCAAATGCAGCAGTGTGATCGATACATTAAAAAAACCAAAAAACTTAATGCTGAAATCTCCGACGTTGCTTAGTTTTTTGATTTTTTATTCGTATATAAAAAACAAATTTATTCATAAGGCGAATATTAGTGCTTTCGTCATCATTCTAATCAACTGGAAATCGTTCGATCGGTTATTTCCGGAATTAATAATCAGGAGAATTGTCATGGGTAAAATTGGCATTTTTTATGGTTCTACTGGTGGTGTAACAGCCGAAGTTGCTGAAGCCATTAAAACTGCGTTTGGAGAAGGTGATGTCCATGAAGTTGACAGTGACATTGCTGACCAAATCTCGGACTACAGCGTTGTTCTTCTGGGAACCTCAACCTGGGGAGAAGGTGAACTGCAGGATGATTGGGAAGACTTCATCGATGAATTGGATGATGCTGATTTTTCCGGTAAGAAAATTGCGCTTTTTGGAACAGGAGATCAGGATGGTTATCCCGATACATTTGTCGATGGAATGGGAACAATCTACGAAAGGGTAATGGCAAATGGCGGCACAGTGATTGGAAGCTGGTCCACCGATGGATACGAATATGACGGATCGACAGCGGAAATTGACGGTCAGTTTGTCGGCCTGGTGATCGATGAGGACAACCAGGCGGATCTAACAGCGGACAGGGTCAACCGCTGGGTTGAACAATTAAAACAAGAAATTTGATATCAACGCGATCGTCAGGATATAAATACATCCCGGGATATAGGATCGTAATGAACTGTGTCCCGAGACAATATCAATCCCACTCAATCCCTCAACAATAGAATCCTGAGGACGTTCATCAAATCCTGTTCTTTTGAAATTCCCCATGAGGGAATCTTTAGGTGGGTGAATCCCATCATACGTTTTCTTAAGTAAACGCTTATGCCCTCTCCTCTTGTTCAGATAGAATTCCTTTGACAAATGACTAAAATTTCAAGATAGTAGGGGAAAATATACAATATTTATCTCCCTCATTTCATTAACATTTGACATTTAATTGGAGAGTTGATCGATGCGTGCTTTCAGGTTTTTTTGGATAGGGATTAGTTTGGTTATGTTTCTGGTTACCGGTTGTGGTGGAAGTAAACCCAAAACGGATGAAAAACCTCTCACTGTTCACTCTTTGGATAAAGGACTGGAACTTCTGGCTGGTGAAATCAAACAGGTGGTCCGCAGTGGTATCAAATCCGGTAGTATTCAGGCAGTGCTTGATATAGCGGTGCTTGATGTTTTGGAAAAAACAACCAATAAAAACCTGGATTTCAGTTCTTATCTCTCCTCCAAGCTAATCAACTTGACTGTTGATCTCACAAAAGACAAGGATTCCGGCATTGTTTTCATCAACACTCAAAAGGTACGCAACGCCCAGAACAGACTCCTTAAGGGAGCAGAGCTGGATTATAAAAAACTGGGAGCCGAATTGAACAGTTCCATGATGTTCAAGGGATTCTTCTTTCAGAACAGTGAAGAGACAGTCATCATTCAGATCGAGATCTTTGATCCCAAGACCGGGTATCTACATAACACTGTCGAAGTGGCGGTGGCTTTCAAGGATGTGCCTAAACCAATGCAGAAGTCTTTTCCCATGATGGTGAACAAGCAATTCGAGGCCTTATACCAGCAAATATCCAGCATTGAAGTTGGACAAATTCCCGCCGCCATCAATGCAGCCTGGAATGAGCACTTAACTGAAGACCATCGCCAGAGTTTGAAAAACAGCATTACCAACTCCATTTATGCAGATATCGAGGGATTGGTCACGGAGGACGATTTAGCCCGCGAACGATTAGGTACCATTGCCAAGATCAACAAGGAGAAAGAGCATATCTCGATTTACCTGAGGGGAAAATTTGTCGTTCAAGTGCTCGGTTATGGATACGACCTGACAGACGGACAAAACAAAAAGGTCAAGCAGGCTTTGAATTATATCAATCGCATGGAGTCTATATTAAAGAAGGGCTTCAATACTTCCATCGGTTTTATTGCCAAAACGGATGACAATGATCCTTTGGATTTTGAATGCGATGGCGATAGGGAACTGGAACTTTCCATCGGTTCTGCAACGTTTAATTATGAGCAGGCGACCTGTAACGAAGAAGGGCAACGGCAGGTAATGACCTGGCTGACACCGTTTCATATGACAGCAAAAAACTGGAGTATTGTGGTGATTGAAGATAATATTTTTGGGAATGAAGAAGTCAACGCCCATGTTCTGGTTACAAAGGATAATTTGTTAAATATCTACTATAAGGGAATGGATGAAATCCCCCTGACAGGTTCCGAATACTACCTGGTGCGATTAACAAAAAGCAACTGATCCGTTTCGCACCTGTCCATCAATACCCGGTGGTTTTATCCACCGGCTTCCCCGCCAAATTAATAAACTTCAATTTTGCCGGCACATAATTTGATCACTCACTCCAATTTTTAAGCTCTACCTGCATTTTAGGTCTCCCCATTCTTTTCCTTTTGCAAAGAACTTTTGGTTGGTCGTCTATCTCTATCAAGTATTAGTAAGTAATAACAATGCATTAATCGATGAATTGCGTTGGGTAAATCGCAATATGACGATTAGCTGTTTGGTATAAATGCTGATACTTATTTTGAAGTCAACTTCCATTTAGTCACACATTTGTTTGGAGAAAAAATGAAAAGGGCAATTGTAAGTGTAATGGTCAGTTTGGCACTGGCCCTTAGTGTTGCAAATACTTCCTGGGCTCAGTCATCTGAGGAAGATAAGTTGATTGACATAAAACTGGGAAACTTTTCGGTTAATATATTACAATCCGTGGGCGGCATATTTTTATTAAAAGGATCGTCGATTGTATCCAGCTGGATATTCGGTGGGTCTGAATCACCCCCTACTGGCCTTTCAGCGCAAGATTTGGCACAGATTCGTAGCATTGTCAAAGGTGAGGTTGGAAATCTGCTATCCGACTATCAATACGCTGAATTGAAAGAATCCATTCGTATTCTGGGATTAAGACTGGATGACTACAAATGGAGTGTCTGGGACGACAACTGGGATGAATGGACCCTGGAAAGTGCTAACGAATACAGCGATATTGTTATCAGCGATTTGAGTTTCGTAAAAGATCCAAGTATTAATCCCAAATACTGGAAAGCCGGATCTGAATTGATGTTGGCAATTTCACTGCGGCTGACTGTGAAAACAGAAATGATCTATCGCAACTTAAGGCCGGAAGCGATGATGGCAAGTGTAGCCGGTGAAATGAAATCTATGCTCACAACCATGAAAAAAGATCATGCCAATTGGATTGATCAGACTTATCCATTCACTCGAGACAGCTGTGTAGAAATTAGGCCACGGAAAATCGATTGTTTTGCCATAGATGAAGTGTTCAGGGGAACGGATTTTGATGAGGTGTATTATCGAGCGAAGGCTTATCACACGGAAAAGAAGTTTGAACCGTTTGGCGGCAGTGGCTCGTACAATGCCTTTGTCTCAAAACTTACTCAGATTATTGCAGGTTCTTGATCAGATTCAGAATCGATCAGAGATGCAGTGAAATTCATTATCGACAGCACTGATGGTCTGTAGTCTGGAGAAAAATAGTTGCAAGTATCGCACAAGTTGATAGGAAATCAGCTTGTGCCTACCTTCCTTTAATACCTTCGTAAACTCCTGTCATGACAGCTCAAACCAGACTATACATCTCAATTGATACCCAAATCTAGCCGCCACGACCAAGTCACAACACCCTTCAAAAAAAGTCCATCTTTTCCTTTGCCTCCTTGAATCTCCTACCTTCAGACTGCCACTTGTGTTGCCCACCTATTGAAGATAATATAAATTAAGGATTCTGATCAGCGGTTATTTACTTGTTCAAGTCAAATCATTTTGTGAACTGGTGTCAGACTGTTAAATGCAATCAGCATTCACTGGCGATCATCAGTTTAGGACAAGCACCTGGGGTTCAAAGACATGTTTTCATAAATGATATGTAGAAAAAGGACTTTGAATTTTGGGTACATTGAACAATAGCATTTATTCTTTAGGGCACTTTAAAAACTAAAAATAAAGCCAATGCCAATATCAAAGGGTTGCTGTTTCAAAAAACGCATAAATCCATCCCTGGCTTCCAGGGTTTCGAAACAGCAACCCTTTGATACTACTGAAATTTAATTTTTCAATGTGCCTTTTGTTTAACCTTATAATTCACAAGGATTGCGGATGAATAAGAAATGGATGTTGTACGGTGCCAACGGCTACACCGGGAAACTGGTTGCTGAAGAAGCCGGGAAAAGAGGACTTTCTCCTATACTCGCAGGTCGAACAGAGGAGGCAATCAAACCACTGGCTGAGGAGCTGGGATTTGAATATCGAGTGTTTCCACTCACGGATCATATCAAGCTGGAAGAAGCATTGTCGGATATTGATATCATCTCTCTTTGTGCAGGCCCATTTTCTGCAACCAGTGATCCAGTGATTAAAGCGTGCCTGGTAACAAAAACACATTATGTGGATATCACGGGTGAAATGGATGTGTTTGTCAGGGCGCACTCTTACCAGGAACAGGCTAGAACGGCGGGAGTGGTGATTTGCCCCGGGGTTGGTTTTGATGTCATTCCCACGGACTGTGTTTCAGCGAGGCTTAAAGAGGAATTGCCGGATGCCACCCATCTTTCCCTGGGATTTGACAGTCGTAGCGGGTTTAGTCCCGGAACCGCAAAAACGTCTATTGAGGGATTCAAAGGTGGTAATCGTATCCGCAGGGATGGGATGATAAAAAAAGTTTCCATGGCATACAAAGTCAGGGAAATCGATTTTGGTAAAGGACTGAAAAAAGCGGCTGTCATACCGTGGGGAGACGTGGCGACCGCCTTTTACAGCACGGAAATTCCCAACATCGAAGTGTTTATGCCCGCTTTTTCCAGTATGAAGAGATTAAAGCTTTTGAGTTTTTTAAGACCTATCATCGCCCTGCCTTTTGTCCAGTCGCGCATGAAGCAGAAAATAGAAAAAACGGTACCAGGTCCGACAAAGGAACAGCGCGAAAAGTACATTACTTATGTGTGGGGTGAAGTTAAAAACCGGAAAAATGAAACCAGAACAGCCAGGATAACGGTTGCGAACGGGTACGATGTTACTGTTTATGGGGTGCTGGCCTCGGTTGAGTTTCTGGATAAGTATTCCGGGGAGGGTGGATATTATACACCCTCCCTGTTAATGGGAAAGGATTTAATAGAGTCTTTTCCCGGCAGTCAGAAAATGAAGATAACGGAGTGATATGGAACCAAGAATTGAAGAGATACCTAAAAAGTATCTGGTTGGTATGCGAATAGAGACAAGTCTGGCTAAGGACGAAACAGCCGAGTTGTGGAAGACTTTCATGCCGAGGCGCAATGAAATACCCAACAAACTAAGCCCCGGATTTTACTCCGTGCAGATCTTCCCGGAATCCTTGGATTTTAAGGAGTTTAATGAGCAGGTACTTTTTGAAAAATGGGCTGCCATTGAGGTGTCGGATCTGAACGCCGTGCCGGAAGGAATGGAATCTCATACCCTACACGGCGGAAAGTATGCTGTGTTTATACATAAAGGTGCAGCACATACATTTCCTAAAACCTACCAGTATATTTATGGTGTTTGGTTGCCGAAATCTGCATATGAACTGGACAAAAGGGAACATTTTGAATTTATGGGAGCAGACTACAGACCTGATGATGAAAATGCGGAGGAAGAGGTTTGGGTGCCAATTAAATGATCAGGAGCAATAACATGGCCGAACAAAAGTGGCTGACAACGTCAGCAGGCATCAAAATGCCACCGTTTCTTTACGGTACAGCCTGGAAAAAGAAACAAACCACAGAGCTGGTGGTTCAAGCAATTCAAACAGGTTTCCGAGGCATTGACACTGCAGGACAACCAAAACATTATGATGAACCTTGCGTGGGAGAAGCATTGGCTGAGCTCAACGAATTCGGTATCAAAAGGGAGGACCTTTTTGTTCAAACCAAATTTACTCCAACCAGCGGGCAGGACCCCTCAAACATGCCTTATGACTCCACGGCTTCTCTGGTTGATCAAGTGACTCAATCGTTTGCATCATCACTAAAAAATCTGAAAACTCACTATGTGGATTCCCTGGTACTCCATTCGCCTTTATCAACTCTCCAACAAACTATGGAAGTCTGGAATACCATGGAAACCTTTCATAAAAGCGGTGAGGCGAAACAGCTTGGTATCAGCAATTGTTATAGTCTTTCCACGTTGGAGGCGATTTACTCCAGTGCGGATGTTAAACCAGCCGTTCTGCAGAACAGATTTTACCAGGCAAGCGGTTATGATGTTGATTTAAGAGCCTGGTGCCTTGATAAGGGGATAATTTATCAGAGTTTCTGGACATTGACGGCCAATCCTCACCTGTTGGCAAGCGCTCCGATTACATCACTTGCAGCGAATTACAATCGTACTCCCGCCCAGGTGTTTTTTCGTTTTCTTACCCAAAAGGGAATAGCTCCCCTCATTGGCACTACCACTCATCAGCACATGAAAGAAGATCTGGCAATATTTGAATTTGAGTTGTCAAGTGAAGAGATGGAGTTGATCGAGGAGTTATTCTAAAGCCAAAGTCAGGAACCGACCCGGTTCTTATCAGGTTTCAGGGTGGATCAAGCGGAGCGGATCAACCGTTGTGGACTGTTTGCCGGTCATTAGTCATTCTTAACCTTTGCTTTAGAATAGATGTTTTTATTACCATGGGGATGAACTGCTATATCTATAAATTTACAATTTACTCAAATTGATCGCAGGAGATCCGCATGGTAACAATGATTGAGAATCCATCTGTTATTGAAGCTGCAGGAAACAAACCCAAAATTATCAAGGAATTTATCGGCAGGGTAAATTCAAAGACCGATGCTGTCAGCATCGCTAAAATGGAAAGCCCCGGGGGTTGGGTGGAACCGGGCCAGAAGCCGGAATTTGACGAGTACACAGTGGTTTTGAAAGGAGAAGTTCAGGTTAAAACCAAAGACAAGGTGTACATCGTTAAAGCCGGACAGGCCATTATCACTCCGGCTGGAGAATGGGTTCAATATAGCACTCCGGGAGACCAGGGGGCGGAGTATATCGCCGTTTGCCTGCCTGCTTTTTCTCCGGATATAGTTAAAAGAGATGAATAATCATTTCTAAACGGTGTTGACATGGATTCATGCAGCCATACCCGTGCAGTGTTACTTTAGTCCTTCTGATAAAAAAAATGAAAACTCCATCAAAGCGGGACAAACAGAAATGAGTCCAACCATTGCATTCAACAAGCATTTTGAATTCGAGTATGAGAAGGTGGAACGATTGAGTCCTTTGGTTCGCAGGATTGTCGCTCAAAATCCCAACTACTTTACCTTCTATGGAACCAATACCTATATTGTTGGTAATGGCGAAGTGGCATTGATAGATCCGGGACCCGATTCCGAGGAGCATCTGGCAGCCATTGTCGAAGGCCTGAATGGAGAAACAATTACTCATATATTCATAACCCACACTCATTATGATCACTGGCCGGCTTATCACACCCTGCAAAGTAAATATGGGGCGAAGACATACGGATTCCACCCCAGTAAAAGTAACCGGAAGGATAGTGCGAGCCAATCGGCATCTGAGCGATCTCTCTCAACCCAGGAACGTTTTGAAATTACCGGATTTGAACCCGACATTGGCGTTGAACACGGGAGCACCATTGAAGGAGGGAACTGGACAATCGAATGTGTTTTTACACCGGGACACGCCTCAGACCACATGTGTTATCAACTGAAAGAAGAAGACACACTATTCAGCGGTGATCATATCATGGGATGGTCGACCAGTGTGATTTCTCCTCCCTCCGGCAATATGAGGGAGTACATGGACAGTTTGAATTTGTTGTTAAAAAGGGAAGACGGCTATTATTGGCCGGCGCATGGTCCTGGAATCCCCGAGCCAATGCCCTATGTGAAATCGTTTGTACAACATCGCAAGGAGCGCTTCGATCAAATTCTGAACCAAATCCGCATGGGTGTGCACACCATTCCGGAAATGGTTGTCGATATCTACCGGGATATTTCCCCGATGCTTCATCCTGCCGCCGAACGTTCTACCCTGGCTGCCATGGAATACTTGATTGAAAAATGCATTGTTAAATGTCAAACCAATGTCGGCAACACAACAACCTATTATCTAGCGGACCAAAAAGGTAAAATAGGGAAGCAAGGGGCCGGATTGAGCTAAAGACAGCGGACAAGGGAATGGGACGCACCATTCCTTTGTCCCTTGAATTGCCGGCCTTTTTAATATTTTCCAAATTCATCATCGTCCAATTGGATGATTTTGGGTTTTTGTAACGGTTCAGTAGCAGGTTGTTTGTTTTTAGGTTTCTGCCGGCCAAATTCATCATCGTCCAATTGAATGATTTTGGGTTTTTTCACCGGTTCAATGGCAGGTTGTGTGTTTTTGGGTTTCTGCGATCCAAGTTCATTATCCAGTTGGATGGCTTTGGGTTTCTGCACCGGTTCAGTGACAGATTGTGTGTTTTTAGGTTTCTGCGGTCCAAATTCATCATCCAGTTGGATGGCTTTGGGTTTCTGCACCGGTTCGGTGACAGGTGGAGGAGTGGTTGGTTTTTGCCGGACAACGGTTTTTTCCGTTAGTGCTTTTGGTTTTTTTTCAATTGGCGCGGAGTGAATCTGTTTTTCCTGTTTCGTTATCACTTCAACCTTAGAGGTCTTTTTAGTAACCAAATTGTTTATCAATTTTTGTAACGTTGTCGACTGATTAGAAAGCTCTGAAATCGCTGACGAAGATTCTTCGGAGATGGCAGAATTTTGTTGGACAACATTGTTCACTTCCACAAGACTCTGATTGATTTGTTCGGTGGTTGTGTTTTGTTCTTTGGATGCCGATGCAATTTCACCGATGATATCATGGACCTTCTCAACAAGGTCAACAATTTCAGATAATGCCTTTGAAGTCTGTTCGGCATTGGAAACGCCTTTGTCCACTTCCAGGGCTGAATTTTCAATCAATTGGGTGGTATTTTTCGCAGCTTCGGAACTTCGACTGGCAAGACTTCTTACCTCTTCGGCTACTACTGCAAATCCTTTCCCGTATTTTCCAGCCCTGGCTGCCTCGACAGCAGCATTCAGCGCCAGTAGATTAGTTTGAAAAGCGATTTCTTCGATCACTTTCACCACTTTTGTTACTTCGTTGCTGGTGTTTTTAATTTCCGTCATGGCTTTGTTCATGCTTTCCATCTGCACACTTCCCTTTTGCACGGCGTTCAAAGATTGTTCTGCCAGTTGTTGTGCTGATTCAGCATTGTCATTATTGCTTTTTGCCCTGGAACCCACTTCGTTCATGGAAGATGAAATCTCCTCAAGATTAGCAGCTTGACGAGACGTCCCATCAGCCAGTGAGTTTGCAGATTTCATCAATTCATTGGAACCGTTGTTTATCTCTGCGATTACATCAATAACCTTGTCAATGATGCCTCCCAACATGGAAAGCGAATCGTCTATGCCTGTTTGGAGCTGTTTTAACTCTCCTTCGTAGTTACCTTCAATCGTTTTTGACAAATCGCCTTTTGCAACATCACTCATCACTTTGATAATATTATCGATAGCATTCTGAAAGGAGTCCAGAAGGGAATTAATAACCACAGCTATATTTCCTATTTCGTCTCTTGAGGTGACATCGATTCGATGCTTCAGATCCCCTTTAATAATGACACCGACAGCGTTTTCTATTTTGGAAACCGGCCGCAGGATAAAATTGATGATCAAGATAATAGCGACAAAAATGATGATGATGCTGGCACCCAAAATAAGCAAATTGGCAGTCAGCATCGATTTTACCGGTGCGTAGGTCTCTTCTGTGTTGGCAGTTACAGCCACGGTCCATCCGGTTGATGCAACCTGCCCAAAGATAACTATCTTTTCAATGCCTTCGAAAGTATATATTACTTGCCCTTGCTGTTTTTCAATCATCTCTTTTCCGAAGTCCTCGGCATTCATATCCATGGACATAATTTTGGATTTATCCGGATGAGCCACCATTGTTCCTGCCTTATTATAAACGTAGACATAACCTGTTCCTACTTCAATCTTGTCGACCACTCGGCTGGAAAAAAAACCAACATCCACGACCCCCATCAAAATGCCCTTAATATCTGCTCCTACCATAACCGGGTGTGATACCACGAATACAGGATTTCCGGTTGCACGGCTCTTAATGATATCAGATACGAAAGGGTTGCCGTTCATTGACTCTTTAAAGTATTGCCGATCTTTTACGTTAATTTTTCCAATAAGGTCAGGCTGGGCAGAAGCTATTACAGTTCCCTCGTCGTCTACCATCACGAGCAGTTCATAAAACCCGTATTTATCTGAAATCTCTTTAAAAGTCGAATTAACCTTATCGCGATGCTCTTCTTTGTTTTCTATGTCATCAAATAAACTGGTTATCAAAGCTTCTTTGCTCCAAACCTCAATGTCAGTTTGGGTGCGGCTCACCCAGCTGGCAAGGCTGGCAGCGGTGGATGTTTTCACTTGTTCCAGCTCACTTAATATCACTTTTTCCAAACTCCCCCTGGTAGCCAGAAACGATATGAAGATAGCCATGCACATGCAAACAAAGACTAATGCTATAATTGGAACTAGTAATTTACCTTTGATTCCTTTAAGACCCAAAACCATTTTTTACCTCATGCTTGAAATGACTGGATAGCAATTGCACACATTCCAGGGTTTGGTTTATCCCGCGCAAAACACCAACTTTGGAGATTCAAGACTATTTTCACAACGCTCCTCGATTCCTGTACTAAAAGCCTTTAAATGAAAAACTTCGTGTCCTTCGTGTCTTCGTGGTGAATAAATACGATGTTTTAAACCAACCCAAAATGAAGCTTTCACACCTAACAGACAGCTGATATCCGTCTGATTTGGTTTCTATCCATAGCCGCTAATGTTATACAAATCAAAAATGTGCGTATTTATTTTGATCGCACCGGTTTCTATTATACCGCACTTATGGCCTTGAAGTAAGGGAAAAATAATAATAAATGCCGGAAAAAGGAATATTGCTGAAACTGTGGAACACTATTGATTGGTCAGGGACAGTCAGTCGGCTGCTGTAGTAAGCCAGTGAATTTCTCCGTTAAGCTGCACGTTTCATAACTCACTGGCGGGTGTATTTATTCAAATTGCACGAAACTATATGACAGGGGGTGTAAGTGGAAAATCGGTGTACCATGAATTTCTGACCGTTTTCCGATTATCGTGGGAATAGATTCGTCATTGATCAATTCGAGCTTTTCTCCGTTCAGAAATAGTTTTTTGCCTAAAACATCTGTAGTTGTGATTTCAAACAAAGACATGTCTTTAAAATTTAAATCCTTGAAAGATATCCTTGCTTGCTTTTGATGATCCAGGTTAATCATCAGCACAGTAACACCGGCTTTACTCCTGCTGTTGTGGGCGTAAATTCTGACTTTTGCAGAGCTACCATCCCGGGTATTGACTTCATAAACCTCGGTCCCCATCAATTTTTTCCAAAGCACTGAATTCCAATAATCGGGATTCAGTTCCAGGGTTACGGGATCCATCATTCCATAGTTCATTCCGGCCAGTGTCTGCCGGAAGACAGTATCAACGCCGTTTTCGGCGAGAAGTCCTAATTGGTCAAGCCACCACAATCCACCGATATATGTATCGGAAACCCCCGGTTCTCCTCCAAACTGGGCATTTCCCGTTTCTCCAAGCCAGATTGGTCTGCCCGGAGCATGTTTATCTCTTAGTTCAGTGAAAACGGTCGCCCAGTATTTAGCTTCATCAAGATTTTCAGGTTCGAGCAAACGAGCCGGGTGGGCTTTCCGAGAAGCAAAAGGACCACGACGGGATTGCTGGGGATAATAATGCCAGGCAATAATATCAACATCATCTCCTGATAGTTTAATCATATCTTTATAAAAACCGAAAAAAGCTCCCAGCAGCTCACCAAGTACCGGCCAGATAGCACTTCCCTGGCTGCCTATCCTTGCCTGTGGGTAATACTGTTCGGCAGTTTGTTTCAGAGTCAGAATATCTTGGTGGTATTGTTCCGGTTTTACAATGCTGTTCAGGCCGTAGATATACCAAAACAGATTGTGTTCGTTACCCAATTCCAGTACGTCGATCTGATATCCCTTCTCTTTGGAATAGCGTAAAAGGGACTCGGTATTTTGTGGATTCCAGGCGTTATTGTTATCTCTCGCTGAGGGACCGGAATTCAACGTGAAAACAAACTTCAGTCTGTTTCTTTTTACAAAAGCATTCAGGTTATCCCACTGGCTGCGGGTCATGGTTTGGTGGTATTCTCCCGGAACATTTTCGGGATGCACATACTCACTTTCACTATTCATGTCGTAAAAGACTTTATCCGCTTCTGATCCCCCAATTCTCAGGTACGCTGGAGTAAGCGCTGAAACCAGTGTATCTAATTTTTGTCGATTGAAGTTGAAAACAGGCGCATGGAAGGTTCCGGATCCGCTTTCAACCTTGTCAGCTTTTGGATTCCACCATTTTCCGCCTACCAATTGCGAGGTATCCAATGTGAATGACAGGTATTCAGGTGACACATGATTCACAGGTTTAGCCAAATTGATACTGGCTGAAATTTCAAGGTTTTCTTGGGCTGATCCTCCGGAGTGACTTACGGATCGGTCAGTTAACTTGATAGAAGGAGCCAAGTTGCCCTTAATGATGTCAAAAATAGTGCCGCTTCCTTCCCAAAAAAGAACAATATGAAGGGCAAAGAGCAATACTCCAATGAATAGAAGTCTTTTTAGTGTTTTCATCTGGATATATGTCAGCTTAATGGTTTCTAGTTTTTTAAATGCCTGATTTCGCAATTGTGCTCAGGCTCGAAGGATTCTTTGCTTTCTTTCATGAGTTCCAACTGTGGTTGTCGGTCATCAAACTTAAAGGCCTGAACCATGGATCGCAGAATTTCTGATTGATTGGATAACTCCTCGGATGAGCTGGCCGATTGTTCGGATATGGATGAATTTTCCTGCACAACATTGTTTACCTGGGTGAGACCTTTGTTAATTTCTTCCACGGCGCTAACCTGTTTTTGAGAAGACGATGCAATTTCTCCAATGATACTATTCACCTTGTCAATGGATCCTGTCATATCGCCAAGTAATTCAGCAGCTTTGGTGGCATTTTCCACACCGCTTTGAACGCCTTTGACAGAATTTTCAATTAATACGGTAGTGTCTTTCGCAGCTGTGGCGCTACGACTTGCCAAATTTCTGACTTCTTCTGCCACCACGGCAAATCCTTTTCCGTATTTTCCGGCCCGTGCAGCCTCAACCGCTGCGTTTAGTGCCAGAAGGTTGGTTTGAAAGGCTATTTCATCAATCACTTTAATGACTTTTGAAACCTCGGAACTGGTCTCATTAATCTTTCCCATGGATGCGACCATAAGTTGCATCTGGTTATTGCTGGTTTCTATTTCTCCTTTTGTCGCCTTGGAAAGTGTCTGGGCCTGTACCGCAATACTGTGATTTGTTTTGGCATTGGAAGCGATTTCATTCATGGACGAGGAAATCTCTTCAAGGCTGGCTGCCTGTTGAGAGGTTCCCTGTGCTAATGTTTGAGCCCCTCTTTTTAACTCATTCACGCCGGAAGCTACTTGGGTGCTGACAGATTTAACGTTGGCTATGGTTTCCCCAAGCATTTTCATAGCATAATTAACGGCATTTTTAAGCTTTTGAAAACCTGAAAATGAAGACCTGATCTGTTGAGTAAGATCCCCTTTAGAAAGCAGGGTTAGTATGTTTGATGTTTCATCTAAAATACCCGCTTTATGCTTTTCATCGTCTTCTACTCGCTTAATGATACTCTCCAATTCATTTTGAAATTTGATATTCATTTTACTGTAAACAATCAGAAGACCGGTTAAAGTGACAACATTGGCCGCATTAACGACAAAAGGCTCGGCTTGGTTGATAGGGTACATCTCAACAATGACTCCAAGATTGCCCAGATAATTCATTAAGACCATACTTCCAACTGCAAACGCCCCAAACAAAGCCCCTCCCAGCGTGCCGATTACAATAAACGCCAAAAGTGCAACTGTGCTATACCAAACTATTGCCGAATGTAAATTCCCTCCATAATATGCTGTCACAGCTGTAATCAATAGATACAGAATCGAGGAAACAAGAATCCCGGGTAATTCATGCCTGGTAAGCCAGCGAAGAGAAAACGGAATGAACGCTGTGATAACGATTGCAACGACTATGGAAACTGCCACCATCATGTTTCCGCGGGAGAATTGCCAGATTGAAATGAGCGCTCCAACCAAACAAAGGAAAAAAGAAAAGCCGACAATAATTTTTGCCCGTGCAAAATCTATTGTGTTTTCCTGAATTCTCGGATTTACCAACCAACTGGCAAAAGTTTGCCAGATCCCTCGATCCCTCGATTCCATGTTAGTCTCCTCGGAATTAAATAATTCATCATTTATTTATTTCAAAGCAAACTTACTACGATAAATGGGAAAAATCATTAGAATTAATCAAAATTTCAGTATTTTGTAATTCTGCAGGGCTTATTTGAGTTTACGACTCAAATGACTCTGTCTGTTCAGGGATGAAAGAAGATGCGATCCAAAGAGGTATTGATTTTAAGGGCACCCCTGGTATTACCATATTTCGGCTTAATAATGATTGAATTATCAGCTGGTCTTCTGATAGGCAGAAAATGTCCGTAAACTTAGACTGACTTGGTGCACTTTGCAGGAATACCGCAATTTTAAACGAAGGTTTTTCATCTCAGCACTATGGGGATCCGTTTCAATAGGATTTCGTTTTCTTTATCACGATTTTACAAAGGAAAAGATTATGCAAACCATTAACTGGTATTTTGATTTCATTTCTCCCTTTGCTTATTTTCAATGGGCACAGCTTAGTGATTTACCGGAGAAAGTCACAGTACGTTATAAGCCAATCCTGTTTGCCGGATTGCTGAACCATTGGGGACAAAAAGGTCCGGCTGAAATACCGGCCAAAAGGCAGTTTACTTATCGCCATACGACCTGGCTTGCCGGGAAGCTGAATCTACCTTTCAAATTTCCCCCGGCTCATCCGTTCAATCCTTTAAAGGTTTTGAGACTGGCCCTGGCATTGGCTTGCCGGGAGTCAGCCATTCAAACAATTTTTGAGTTTATCTGGAGAGACGGAAACCCTGCCTCAGATACCAGGGACATAGAGCCTTTGGCAAATCAATTGGGAGTATCTGAATTTAATGAGTTAATCAGTAAACCTGCAGTGAAAGAGCAACTGAAAAATAATACCAACGAAGCCATAGAAGCGGGAATTTTTGGGGTACCAACCTTGGTTGCAAACAAGGAAATATTTTGGGGATTCGATGCAACCGATATGCTGCTGGATTATCTAAAAAATCCCGGCTTGTTCGAACATCCCGAAATGCAAAGGGTTAGCAACCTGCCGGAATCCGCCCAGCGTAAAATCCAGTAGCGTGACAGAGGCTAAATCGCTGTCTACTCCCGTATCACTTCCCGGGATTAAGCCCAAACGATTAACAATTAATCTCTGTTCTTAAAACCAACTTGACAGGTTAAAAAATATTGCCTTTAATAAGTGTACATATGTTCTTTTATAAGTGTGTAAATGTACATATGATCAGATAAACCCTGTGGGATTTATCTGTCATTTGGTAATAACTAACGAACCGGACTGAATAGATCCGATTCATTATTAAATGATTCTGTTCGTTTAACTGCAAGGAGCATGAGAGATGATAAAGGTTTCAGTGAGCATTGATGTCCCGGATTTAAAAAAAGCAGAAACGTTTTATGTTGAAGCCCTTGGTTGCAAGAAAATACGTAACCAGGGAGATAACATGGTTGTTCTTTCTGCGGAAAACACCGATATATATTTGCTACAACGAGAATCGGGAACAAAACCTCTCAAATCAGGTGCTGTTGTTCGTGACTATGAGCGTCATTGGACACCGGTCCACTTGGATTTTATTTGTGACAATGTCGATGAACTTGTTTCAAAAATAATAAAACTGGGAGGACATCACGAGGGAGGAGAAAGCGGAGACTGGGGTTCTATTGCTTATTGTGCAGACCCTTTCGGCAATGGGTTTTGTGTAATCAATGAATGAAATAGGGAGGAATCCGGGTCAGCAGGAGACCCGGTTTGCGTTATTGCATTACCGTGAAAACCGGGGGATATATATACCGGACTGTAGGCAAACTTTTTTCCTGTAATTCCCTACTATTGAAAGATTTATCCGGGAATTCCTCAAGGCTACTTTGCTGGTTCATTGTTACCTTCATCAACCGGGCTGCATATCCCGATGATTGTCCCCTCGATGCTTTCCACATAGGCGACTTTCTGCCCCCACGGAGTGTCATAGGGAGAAGCCAGGGGTTTGGCTCCTGCCTTGATTGCCTTTGTATAATCATCCTCAACATTTTCCGAATAGAATGCCAGTTCGACACCCTGTGGATTGCCAGATTCAGGTTGCGGGAATTTTTCCGGCATCATTCTATTTCCTGCTTCGTGTGATGCTATTCCGATTTCAGCGTCTCCAGCCATCACTATCCCGAAATCAAAGTCCGGATCATAGAATTTTTTGTCCAACCCAAAAGCGTCAATGTAAAATGCAATTGTCTGTTGAACATCCTTAACAAAGAGACACGGGCTTCCAAATTTCATGAAATTCTCCATTCTGCATAGCAAATTCCTTGAACAGTACCATAAGGATCTGCGTTGCTCTGGGTACTTCAGAGAAATTTCTTAAAGAATAAGATAACTATTGTTTATCCTTAAATGTAACAATTCAGGTTTGTCCACGCAATTACTCAGGTTAATTAAAATACCCCAGGTATGGATGGGATGGCTGCTGGGTTGAGCAAGGTAGTTTGGATTAGACCATATGTGGGAGATCAAATACTTAGAACATACGGAATTGTGGGCTGTTGGGAGAATCGTTTTATTTCGTTCGCCCGGGCTTTGAATGAAAATGTCAAAATAAAAGACCTGTCTTACACTTGGGAATTGAGAGTGGGAAGGGATGGCGGAATTCATTTCAGGGTTATCGCAATTTTACGAAAATACAAAGACGCAAGCCAGACCCCTCCCTCTACATTAACCTAAGTCAAAAGAAGATCTGACCCCTCTGACCTCTGGTGACCTCTCTGACCTTTCCCTGCTGTGAATAATTGTATGTAGTCATTCCGACCCCCTTACATTCTATATATCCGGTCATCTTAATCAGGTAAAACAAAGATATCGACCCGAATCTTGCTGAATTTTACAGCAAGATTCGGGTCGCAGTATTTTCCTGCAAGTGCATATTATTAAAGTAGGAAAACTTAAGACCAAATTTTGGTGGCGATAATAATTAATCAGGGAAAACATGAAGTCACAAAAACACACACAAGTATCTGCAGCAGTCAATCAGATAATGGGATTTCAAGAATGGGGATTGATCATAATTTTGTCAATTCTATGGGGAGGCTCTTTTTTCTTTGTAGGGGTGGCTGTTAAAGAGCTACCATCACTCACGATAGTATTGTGCCGGGTCGCTCTGGCTTGTATTATTCTTCTGGCCGTTGTTTATCTCAAAGGGGAGAGAATGCCATCGTCACTGGCCGTGTGGGGTGGATTTATCGTCATGGGCGCCTTGAACAATTTGATCCCTTTCAGTTTGATTGTCTGGGGGCAAACCCACATCGAAAGTGGTCTTGCAAGTATCTTAAATGGTACGACACCTATATTTAGCGTTGTTCTTGCTCACTTTTTGACCAAAGAAGAGCGCTTGACTACCAATCGGATATCGGGTGTCTTGCTTGGATGGGTGGGGGTCATAGTGTTGATCGGAATCAGTTCACTGAGAAGTTTTGGTATCGAAGTGTTTGGGCAAATCGCCGTTCTGGGAGCCGCCTTTTCATATGCTTGTGCCGCAATCTATGGGCGCCGGTTCAAAGGCTTTAGCCCTCTTGTGATAGCTACTGGAATGCTGTGTGGCTCTACCCTAATGATGACCCCAATGGCATTATTCATTGATCAGCCTTGGAATCTATCCCCTGGTATTTTTACAATAACGGCGATCTTTGGACTGGCTGCGATCAGCACATCGCTGGCTTATATTATCTATTTCAAAGTGTTGTGCACTGCAGGCCCGACAAATCTACTGTTGGTTACATTTTTAATTCCCTTGAGTGCCATTTTACTCGGAGTATTGTTTTTAGAAGAGCGATTGGAGTGGAATGCATTTATGGGCATGGGGCTAATATTTGCCGGATTGATTGGAATTGACGGGCGCTTGTTAAAAAGACTCAGACCCAAAGAAGAGGTTTGGTACTATGAGATTTAACAGGGACCTGGGGTCAGGCTTGCATCTTTGGATTTTAAAATATAACAGCATATTAATTTTGGGAATCGGTATCATGTCAGCAGTAGTGCTTTCATGAGCCAAAGAACCATCTGAGCGAATTGATTATCTAAGGATCTTTGGCAGGACCAGTCGGGCAACCGTTACTTCTACCCTGAAGCGGACCGGCAGCCGGCCTTGGACGAAGTCAAATATCCAGATTCCCGGCAAATCTTTTGTGAACATTAAAGCCTTGCATGCGGCCACTGAGAAACGGCGCTGGACGGAAAACTTAGTGGAGTGAATTTGAAGCAAGCACCTTTAAACCTAACGTTTTTTCCATAGGTTCAAAATCATGATCGTCGTGAAGCAAGGAAACATTGTTTTCAATGCAAAACGTTCCAATCAGAACATCGATTGTTTTTCTGATAGTAATTCCTTGTTTTCGCATTGTTCGATAGTTAGAGGCAGATGCGATTGCATTATGGTAGCCACCTAATTGAACAAAATCCAATGAACCAAGGAATTCCTTAGCAACATTGAAATCTTTGTTAGCTTTAAATCCTTGGAGTACTTCAGTTAAAATTAGGTCTCCAATTAAAACCGGTTCATTTTCCAAATATTTGTCCAATGCATCTGTTTGCCAGTTTACATGACCATTGAAATACGCAATCCAAACCGAAGAATCAACAAGAATCATTTATCCAACCTCATTTCATCGAGACTTCCCTCCCATTTCAGTTTACCTCGGAGGGTTTTGATTTTTTGTTGTTTCTTAAGTTTGACTAATAACTTCAAACCTTCCTCAACGACAGCTTTTTTAGTTTTGAAACCGGACAACTTCATGGCTTCATCCATTAATTCGTCGTTAATAACGATATTTGTTCTCATTGCTTTTCCATTGTGTATGTTTTTAATCTATCATACACATTTGGTGTTCAAAGTAAAAGCAACACTTTAACTTATCGCCTAATAAGGGGCTATGACGAACGGCTATCCCCGCCGCTGAACCGGGCTTTGCCAGCCTTGGCAAGTCCATGGTCGTTGGCATAAGAAGACTCTCAAAGTACAGCTAAGCACAAATGTGGAGAACAAAATGAATATTTCGACAAAATCTGACAAGGGATATCATTGAGGTTTTTCTTTTTTTGGGACTTGTGATAGATACATCTATATCTTCAATTGTTTAGATTTGACGATCACGATTAGATTTTGACTATGAAAAC
>JANQGZ010000102.1:0-18410 GCA_028282825.1 SAR324 cluster bacterium | reverse complement strand
AATCCTTTGAACTCCTAGGTGACAACCAAAGGACCTCTGTTGTTTTGCCAATATCCGCTAGAGCTTTTTTCTCCACAATCTGCCAGATCGAATATAGATTATTGTTAAAATCTGATGGGTCCCCAAAATGAATCATGTAACCTTTAAGATTTTTGAGCATTTTTGAAAGGGCCCCGTGTTCCTCATTCTCCATCTCATGCTCAATTAATGTGAGAATATGGGGTGTTTGTCGGTCAGATAATTTGGAGATCAACACCTAGTCAGGAAATAAGCTCCTTTGAATAGATCTGTAATTTCCAATTGCTTCATCTGTCCTCCCGGAGAGATGGAAAAATGTAGGCCAGATCTTCGTTACGGCGGTGAATGATTTGCTCCAGCTTGGCAATAGCCCGATTCAAAGCGGCCAATTCTCCTTTGGAGAAAGCGTCAGGCCGGGCAAATTCCAAGTTTATGCATTGTTGACGATTAACCTGAAGCCACTGCAGGTAGGTTTCCATACAAAACAGGTCTTCAGCCATCTTTTCAAGATCCTCTCTTTGCTGAGTATTCCCTAGGGTAAATGGGTCCTGTGAAAATGGGCGACGATTTCTCGACTGTTTATTCTTGCTCATGATTTTCCTCCCCTATTTCCATGTCTATTGGTTCCGACATCTCTTCGAGTTCGATGTCGTCAGCGTCAGCTCTGCTCAGTTCCTTGAGTAAGAAAAAAGCTTCTCTCAAGGCCAAAGGATCAACCAGGGCACACCCGGTCCGAAAGCAGAAATCCTGCTCAGATAAGGTTTGCGTATCACCTTCTATCACATAGCATTGCTGACCGTTTTCAATTCTGGTTTCTTTGTAACGTCCGTATTTGAGCAGGAAGGCTGCCCGAAAGGGATCGTTAATCGTCATGGTTTGAGTTTTGTTCATGAGTTACTCTCTTAGTTGTGAATTTAAACGCCACTTAAAGCATGTTAGTAAAAATATCATGGTAATATATGGCGAATTTATAACCTTATTTATCCTTATGTCAATCTTTAAACTTTAAAATTGTTTTGCCAATGAGATAAAGTTTCGTTTTATGACAAAGTGCCGTTTCTAAAAACACGACCAGTTAAGGAAGGAAATATGGATAAGAACCAATCGGTATTGCGCAAAGATTTTCCCGAAAAGTTAAAACAGCTACGTCAAGCTAGGAATTGGTCACAAGGCACGCTCTCTCAAAAAATTGGTGTTGAAGCCAACAGAATCTCAAAGTATGAACGGGGTATAATGTGGCCCACGTTGGAAATACTAGTAAAAATATCCAATGCATTTGGAACAAGCGTTGATTATTTGGTAAGAGATGATGGAATCGAGGAAGGAAAGGAGGAGAGTAGTCAAAAAATTGCCAGACGCCTGGAAAGGATTAAATATTTACCAGAAGAAGATCAAAAGGCTTTGATCCAGGTTTTGGATGCATTTATAAAAAAATCGAGTTTTGAAAGAATCGCTACAGAAGATTATCTGGAATAATTTCTGACACCAACCTCAATACCCGCATTTATCTCTCGTATTGTGTTTTCTAAACTCAATAAATATAAAAATTTGAGTTAACCATCTGCAAAAGCTCCTATCGCCCCGGCATACTTAGATTGTATATAGCGTTAGCCGAGTTACAATCCAAATATGCCGGGCAAGCGGAATGCGGTGGAGCGTTCATTACCTATGTACTGCCTTCAAGCAAACATTTGAGCAGGGATTTTCTGGCGGGCAGTTTCGATATAAAACGCGGCTATGCTGCAACCTTGCTTGCCTTTGGCAAGCGGCTGGGAACCCCGCCTTTCTACCAAAGCGGTGATGGTGGATTTAAGAAAAGTTAGCTAATAGCAAGAAATGTGAATCGAGCGTCTAGGCGGGGCGAGCGAGGGGTGGCGCGATGCGAGCCAGCCGAAGGACTGGGCAGCCATGGACGGCGGCGGAATGGACTTTGCCCTGGCTAGGTCATCCAGCCTCACAATCGTGAGGGCAGGACTCCCGAACAGCTAACAGAGGGAGGAATCGAATTTAACGGGTTTGGATTTCTTAGAAAGCTGCTATCAGGGTCAAAAAGTACAATTATAAGGGACTTTTTCCTTGTTTACCGTTCATCGCATTGGTCCGATCCCGATTCCGTTTACCCAGAGTGTAGTAAGTCTAGCTAACGAAGCTGCAGGAATTGCGGGGTGTATGCACTTATTGGAAAATTATATTCTCCCCATTAGTTTTAATTCCCTAATCTCATCCACTGTACATGGTCTATCAATAGATGCGTTTTCCTCTGTGGGAATTCCTTGTTCTAATTTTTCTATTAAGTCCTTATCATCAACCACTTCTGTATTGTAGAATTTACGATAATTTTCTTTAGCTTTCGATGAAGGATTAATGTATGAATCGTTCTCAGGAGGGATGGATCCACATGCACAGTTTTCCTCAATCGCAGATGGATCTGCATCGTTTTTCCAAAACGCATAACTCCCATCCGGTTGGTAGTTCCAGTGACAGCCCATATGACCTAACACCCCCTGACATTCACCATATATAGAACTTTCACAGGAACATTGCTTTACACCTATAACCTTGGTCCAAGATCCATTTCCATCTGTAAAATAGCTGATAGATGCTTCATATTTTTCAGATTTCGTCATTATCTTTTCCTTTCAAATGTATTAGACGTTTCGTGAAGCCGAGCCTCCACTAAATTTCTTACACGTTATACTGATTTTCTTCTGAGTGAGCTATTGCAGCTTAGCAGGATAAATGTGATAGATTTCAAAATGTTTTGATTCAACACCAGAGGGAGGATTAAAATATGGAAATAGGTATACTGTCCCTCGATTTTGATTTTGAGGATTTTAGAGAGTGTCGAGAGCAAAGCGAATGGAACGGCGAAAAACGTCAGGTGAAACTTTTGTTATGCATTTCAGAATATTGACATGTCCTACTTCTTTAAACGTTCTCTACTTTTAGCTAAGTACACCTCTTTTTCAGCAACATTTTTAAAGTCTTGAGAATATATTCTTCTGTTGATCAAATTTATAAAGTTTTGCCTATCACTATCAGCAGGTCTAAGTTTCCCACTGACTTTTTCTAGTTGAATGTTTCCTGCTTTTGCATTAGCAATGACCTTTTTTTCTGAAAGATCAATATGGTCACCTCTACTGATTATTGCTGCAATTGTCCTCGCGGCGCGCGGAGACTGACTGACAACGTCTTCAATAATATCAGTGTCTATAAAAGGTACATGTTTTTTGATAATACTTACTTTTTTCTTTGCATGTTTCATTATTTCTTCGTTTAATTGCGCAGTATGTTCAAAGCTGGTCGGATTGGTAATATAACAGTTTTTACCAACTACAAAAAAATCGAAGTCTTTGTCTAATTGAAATACTTTACCAGTGAAAGTAGTCATTGAATCATCTAACCATTGAATTAACACTCCTTTTGATCTAATTATCGACTTGAATTGCCTTGACTTTTTGAAAGCGATAATGCTTTTGCCGTTTTTAATAAATTTACAGTAATAAAATATAATACTGTCCAAATGATCTAGAAGGTTGTCACATTCATCTAATAGACCTTCATTAACAATATTAGATATTCTATGCATTCCTGTTTCATCCAGAGGATAATAAAGTTTTTCTTTTGATCCATATTTCTCTGATGGTTCATATAAAGTTGCTTCCTTCAGCGGGTAAAAATTGGATAAAACAGATACCATCACTTCTCTTAAGCTCTGTTTGACCGATTTATCAATTTCGATTGAATACCTTTTTTCCGATTTACCTTGTTTTACAACGGCGATTAACGACACATCTGATTCTTTGATAAAAGCCTCGGTCTTATTCATTTTCCATCTCCATATAAATTGAATTACTCAGTCGTAAGCCTTTAATAGACTGATTGTTTTTCAAAAAATTTGATTTAGAAAGGATGATTAAAGGTTTTTTTATTGAATCCTGATCACTTGGTTCAATTAAGTATACGTAATAACCAGCCAATGCGAAAAAGATATTCATGTAGTAGAGGTTTAGATGCCAAAAGAGGAAAAATAAAAAAACAAAAGCTACTATTAATGAAATCAACTCTCTTTCACTCGAAATCTGTGTTTGATAAAGAGGAATCAGCATTGCGAAGAGATAAACAAGTATATTTTCTTTTTGATTTCTAACGTTTTTAGTAACAATTGTTTTAGTTCCTACGTTAATTTTAGCGATGACAATTCTTAAAATGAGAACCACATTTGGCAAAACAATCAAACCAAAACAAATAGGAATGAGCAAAGTATCAATGTCAAATGAGACTCCTTTGATACAAATGCCCCTGACTGCTAGCAGAGCAAATAGTGGCGTAAAATTGCTCAGTACCATCATAAACCTGACGATACCTAATTTTTCTCTGACTGAAGCCATGTCTCCCCCCATAAAGAAATTAACCTTTTTGTTTTCTTTGAGGAGAACATATGTTTACCATTGGTGTCAATTTAAAAAATCTTCCCATAATATTAATAGTTTGCATGCATAACATGATATTAAAGACATTCGTTTGTTTTGCTTTGACAACAGGTTTTGAAAGTCAAAGTGAGTTTAGCAATGCTTTAATTTTGATTTCCTTGTCGATCAGTTGTGAAAAAAACAAAAAGCCCGATATGACAGGTCATATTGTTTTCGGCACCTTACAAAATGGGTTTTGATTTGTCAAAACATACAGAAATGCACCAGTAGCTCTATTATCGAGTTTTTACAAAGAAAGATTCGTTTGTTTGTTGGGACTATTGCAAACAGACCATGTGAAGTTATTATTTAACGATCCCTATGCGGTTTTTTTCCCGATTAATGAGGTTTTGGCCTTCGACCTCTTGTTTGAGACGATTTACCTGGCCTTGGTAGGGTTTGTCTACTTCCTTGTAAAAGTTGTTCTCCCTGGGATGAGAGGACTTGTAGGCGCGTTTGAGGCGTTCTCTTAAGAGGTGGGTGTAGCGGACGGTGGTTTCGATGTGGGAATGGCCCAGAAATTCTTGAACATAGAGGACATCTGCTCCGGCTTCTAACAGGTGGGTAGCTGTGGTGTGGCGGATACTGTGTAAGGTTAGGTGTTTCTTTTTCAGGTTGATTGCTTACAGGGTTTTGTGGAAACGTTTGTATAGCGGATATCTGGACAGGTGGCCGTAGTTGGATAGAAATAGGGCGTCTCCTGGATCTCGTTTGAGGTCTCTTAAGGTGGCTTGGCGTTCGGTTTCGATGTAGTTTTTGATAAAGGTGGTTGCTGTAGTGGAGAAGAGGACAAAACGGTCCTTGTTGCCTTGATTGATTTTTAGGATGCGTTCGTTTAGATCCAAGTCGCCTAGGTTTAAGGCTAACACCCCCCTATTCTTAGGCCCGAAGAATAGGCTAATTCGGAAATACCCCGGTCTCTGGCCCCGTTATCTTGATTGGGATCGTTGGCATCTAAAAAGGCACAGATTTCTTCCGGGGTAAGGATCCTTTTTATTGCTTCCCCTTTTTGTACTGATAGGGATTCCCGTTCCATGGGGTTTTACAAGATCAGATCTGAACGGAAGAGGGACAGTCGTGGGAAGGATAAGCTTGCAACCAGGGCGATATGTACTTCGATACGTGTGCCCTGGTTGCAAAAGGAATACTAAGGTCTGCTACAAGCCAATCTTGCGGACAATGACGTTACCGATCGAGTAACCGGCGCCGAACGAGCAAAGCACACCGATATCTTCTTCCTGTAAATCATCATTGTATTTATGAAAACAAATTACAGATCCGGCGGATGCCGTGTTGGCATAAGTATCAAGAATGGTGGGTGCCAAATCATGGGTGATCTCTGTTCCCATTATCTTTTTACAGATAAGCTGGTTCATATTCATATTTGCCTGGTGTAACCAGATTCTTCTGATATCTTCCGGTTTGATTCCATTTTCTGACAGATGTCCGGTTATCAGCTCAGCCGCCAAAGGGACCACCTCCTTAAAAACCTTTCGTCCCTGCTGAACGAACAGCTTATCCCTGGTACCCACACAATCCGGATCAGCACGATTGAGGAATCCAAAGTTATTGCGAATGTTGTTGGAAAACCTTGTTTTTAATTTGGTCGCAATAATTTCAAATGGATCTTTGCGCTGACAGGTTTCTTCTTTTTCAATAATAACGGCTGTACAGACATCACCAAAAATAAAATGACTGTCACGATCCCTGAAGTTAAGATGACCGGAACAAATCTCCGGATTTACCATCAGAACGGCCTTGGCACTATTTCTAAAAACGGAATCAACTGCTGTCTGAATGCCAAAAGTGGCAGTGGAACAGGCAACATTCATATCAAATCCAAATCCGTCGATCCCAAGGGCATTCTGGATTTCAATAGCCACGGCAGGATAGGGTCGCTCCATGTTCGAGCAAGCAACAATAACGGCATCGATATCTTCCGGACCTTTACCAGCCTGTTGCATTGCTTCTTTTGCAGCAGCGACACTCATATCACATTGAATGGAAGCATCCCCGTTTGCACGGGCCGGTATTCTCGGACACATAATGTTTGGGTCCAACACGCCTGCTTTATCCATTACGAAACGGCTTTTGATTCCTGACGCTTTTTCGATAAACTCCACACTGGATTTTTCTAAAGCTTCCAGCTTGCCTTCCTCAATTTCCTTCGTGTGTTTGCTGTTATAGTTATCAACATAGCTATTAAAGGAAGTAACCAATTCCTCGTTAGAAATCGACTCTTCCGGTGTAAACAACCCCGTACCACTGATTACTATTCTACTCATGCCATATTCCTGTCATTAAATGAAACCCATAGGTACAAGCGGATATAATGAGTGGATATCAGCTTGATTGGTGTCGTATATCCCCATGAATATATCAGCAGAGTAGTCGACTTCAACGCAAAATACAAGGAGGTGACATTCCGATCTGCAAGTCAATTGAATGCGTTGGTTTTTCCAAGGAAGCAACCTTGATTCGATTTCTGTTATCCTGCGATTCAATCTTTCAAGATAAGATAATTTTATTTGCTCATTCGTTGATTTTATATGTATAATAGTGCCAATCGATTTTTTTTTAAACAGCGTTTCAACCCGTTCAAATACCAGTGAATATGAGCTTTGTGTCAAATATCCCGGACTGTTAAAGACCCGGTGAAGCCAAAAGGAGACCACATGAAAAAAACCTTACTGACCTTCCTGATTATCATGACCACAGCTTCATGGTCATTTAACAGTGCCTGGGCGATATCCTGCAAAGACCTCAATACCGATAAAAAAATCAAGACGTTTTTCAAGAAAACAAGAGAATCCAATCCCCTGCTTAGAAAGAACCTCAGTTCCCGCCTGCAGATGAAAACAAATGATTTGCAGAAAAAGGAAAAAAAGGAACAACTGGCTCAAACAGTCCGCCTTTTAGATCGAAAACGACTCTATTTTATCGAGGGCCCGGACGCTCCAAACTGCATTATTAATCGCGGAGAACGTGATTTCATCTGCTCCGAGTGTACCTTGTTAACCAACAGTCAATGTCGAAGTTACAAGTCGGACGAAGATTCCACGACTATCCAGGGGACTAATATAGATACAGCTGATTTCGATCGCCTGGAAGACGCCAATCATGTTTCCGTGTGCAAAGAAATGCCGAAAAAGCCCGCTTACCTGAAAATCATCACCACTAGAAACAAAGGAGACTCACCTTATGACATCATTGAAAAATACTACGATAAGAAAAAAGAGATCCCCGTCATCATGAATTATTTTTCCAAAAAAGTACTGAGAAAGGTCTATCGGTTTTTCCCCAAGTACTACATTCAACTGGATGGTGAATGGGTTTCAACGGTAACGCGAGTCAGGACCACAAAAGGCAGTGAAAAACGCTATGTTTTTGAAACGCTGATCCATGTTCAAAAAAACCAGGCCAAAAAATACCTGATCCATTTGGACCCTAAAAAAGACCCGCTGCTTAAAGGTGCAAACTGGAAAACACTCTTCAACACCAACTAACCTAACCCGGTATGAAAAATATCATAAAGATTTTTTGTGTTTCGATTTTATTTCTGATTGGATTCAACTGGCAGATTCCATCATTCAACCACACAACGTGGGCCCAAACCGGGGATTCCGCTGACCTTGATTTAGGAGGTGAGGATGATCCTTTTGCAGAAGGAGAAGACGACCCGCTGGGAGGGGGAGGGGAAGCGGAATTGGATTTAGATGCCGACATTGCCGATGTGGATGAAGAACCTGAATTTAAAATCCGCACAACCGTCAACCAGGAACTGTCCCTGATTTTAGCTTATTCTGCCAACGATACAGGCGGAATCACACAGGACGAAGACAACGACAAGGAAACCAACTCCTATATCTCCTATAATTATCAGAGCCAAATAAAAATCCAGACAACTCCCTATCGCTACTATTTTTTGCGAATCATCAGTTCCTTTACCCAAAAGTACAATGAGGAGAATGAAAACTACTCGGATGATTACACGTTCTACCTCCGGGAAGGCTATGTTAACAGCCAATCCGGATCTTTACGATACAGACTGGGAGCCCAGATTTTTAAATTCGGTAAAGTTGATTATGATAGTCCCCTTGATGCCTTAAACATGAAAAACCAGAGTTTGCTGGATCTATTGGAAACGGATGAATACAAAGACCCTGCCCTTGCTTTGAAAGCCGATTGGCTGGGAGACATTCAAACCCTGTCGTTTTATCTTGCACCTTTTCGGCAAAAAACCACCGGGACTGAATACACTATTTTTCAAGAACAGGCCGAGGAAGAGGAAAGCAATGAAGAGCCGGAGGATCGCAGCGTGATAAGAGCGCACGCCGGTCTGACTTACCAGCTATCATTTGAGTATGTCGATATCCGAATCGGGGCTTTTCAGTGGTTTGACCAGGATAATACCATCTCCTGGCAGGATGCAACGGCATCCGTTGATTATAGCCAAACCTACGAAGAAGAAGATTCAACCGTACAATTCGGATCTTTTGAGATAGATGCTACCATTGGCGGCTTGGTATTTAAAATCGATGTCGCCCGGTTTGTCGATAAAAACGTCTATGACTACTTTAAACAATCGGATGGCTCCAGCTATTTTGAAACTGTCCAGGTGAACCATGGGGCCGGAGCTATTTCCATTGAAAAAAAATTCGACTCATTTTTTATTATGCCGGTCTATTCCTACCGGATTCTCTATGATGTGACGGCAGATACTCATATTCTGGGATATGAAAACGAGGAGGAGCCATTGACCGAAGAAAGAGACCTGGAAAAGAGGCAGGTCTCTCTCATTCTTGCCTGGGACATTACAGACAGATTGCAGGTCTACCTGGTGGGATCTTCCACATCCCCGTTTAAACAGGATGCCGCTACCACTATTTGGACCTATCGATCCGGGAACAGAAAACACTATTTCCAATTCAAGATGCACTATTCGGTGTCTGAAAAGTTAAAAATGACCGATAAAAAGGCCGAAACCAAACGAGCGGCCTTAAAATATATTTATAAGTTTTAATCTTGAGCCAATTGATAGCAGTAAGAAGGAGCACGCATGGTAATAAAACTATTCCAATGGTTTGTTAAATTTCCCAAAATAGTTATTCTTCTCACCCTGTGTCTAACAGCCTTTTTCATCCTTCAGGCGAAAAACGAATTGTTGGACAGCCGTGGAAAACTGATAGTGGACAGTACAGTTGAACCGTTTATGGCCAGGGGTTCCGGAGCTTATGCGTTTTTTAAGGAAATGCGTAAGGTTTTCGGAAACGAAGAAGTCCTTGTTGTTGCCATCAAAACAAACTCAGGCAGACCTTTTGAGCTCAAAGATTTCCTAATGATGGAAACGATGACACACGATCTGGAGAAAGAGCTGCCCAATATCCAGGACGTGATCAGCCTGACCAACACACCGCGCACCGGTGGGGTTTGTTCCGGTAATTCCTATTTTCATGTTGAAGAAGCAGGTTCTGTTTGTGAGTCCGTCCTGGAGAAACACCAGAATCAATTGAATTGCCTGGCAAACAAGGATACTTATCAATCGACTCAAACAGACGAGCCTCTTTTAGATGACGATTCCCTGGATCTGGAAGGTGAAAGCCCTGAAGATGATTCCCTGGACCTGGATGGGGACTCATTTGATGCTGATCCGGAAGACCCTGCAGCAGAGTCTGAACAAGAAGTTGATGTCACCGGAGAGTTTATCTGCACCGGTGACATTTTTTCAAAAACCGAGGTCCAATTATATAATGAAAACAATGAAATTAGTAAAAAGCTGTTTGTAGAACTTCAAAATGATCCGTTAATCATCAGAGATCTACTCTCTCCGGACTTCAAAACAGCCGCGCTGGTAATCACCTTTAATGAAAAGGCTATTCCTTCCAAACCTGAAACCCAGCTTGCCCTGCAGAAGGTGCTGTCCAAGTATTATTCATCCGAATATAGAATCGCTTATTCCGGACAATCGCGGATGGAATACTTATCATCAAAAACACTAACGGAAGACATTGTTCGCATCCTCCCCTGGAGTCTCCTGTTGATGATGATAACGCTTTTCTTTTCTTTCAAGAGTCTCCGCGGTGTGCTGATTCCGTTGAGTGTTGTTGTTACCGGTATCCTCTGGACGTTTGGTTTCCTGGCTCTGACAGGTTTTTCAATGAACCTGGTAACCATGGTATTACCCCCCCTGCTTATCTGTGTGGGAAGCGCCTATATCATCCATTTCATGAATCAATATTTTCGGGATGTCGGTGAAAGTGACAAAGATAAAACAAAACAACAGGTTATTAACAAAACCTTAAAACATATCACCGTACCACTGACTGTCACAGCATTAACAACCCTGGCTGGTTTTGCAGCCCTCACAGCCAGTCCGATACCGGCAGTAAAAGAGATGGGTGCTTTCGCCTGTTTTGGCATTGCCATGATTATTTTTCTGTGTCTCACCTTTGCTCCTTCTGTATTGCTCGTGTTACCTGCTCCAAAATCCGGCAGCAGGGCGCTGAAAAAGGGAATCTTCGATGCTTTCCTGGTTAAGGCTTCAGGTGCAGTCGGCAATCATTCCAGGAAATTTATTGCCTTTTGGTTGGTTTTGGGAGTTTTCGCCTTTTTGGGATTACTGCAGGTGACGGTTGATAGCGAAAGCAAAAACTTTGCAGACGATTCCCCGATTGAGATGGATCTGGCACTGGTTCAGGAGGAATTGGCGGGAACCAGTTCCTTGCGACTGGTTTTCAATGGTAGGGAAAACAGTGATGTTTTGCAGACTGCTGCCACCATTTACGGCATACAAAAACTCAAACACTGGCTGCTGCAGAAAAACGGCCCCAATGAGTTGACGGATATTGAGGGAATCCGTGTTGATAAGGTATACACCGTTGTCGAATATGTGGATATCTATCGTAATGGGCTGGATAATCTTAAAGATGAAGAGGTAGTGAGTTTTTTTAAAACCTCCCGAAAAAGAAATTTTCCCAAATACCTGAGCGATGACGACCAACTGCTGCAACTGAATATTCGCATGAAAATGATGGGGACCACGGCATTACTTGAACTGCGTGAACTCCTGAACAAAAAAATTCCCGAATTCCTGCCGCAGATGGAAGTAAAATACACCGGAAGTGGGATTTTGAGCAGTGAATCCGCAGATAATATCGCCAAAGGCCAGGTTCAGAGCATTGTCCTGGCGTTGGCCATCATTTTTGTTATTTTATCACTATTGTTCATGTCGCCTAAAATGGGCCTGGTGGCACTTTATCCAAATATCATTGCCATTGCCGTGTTTTTTGGAACCTTGGGATGGATCTCCATACCTATCGGAGTGACGATTTCCATCATCGCATCCATTGCCCTTGGTATCGGTGTCGATGATACCATCCATTTTCTGTCCCACTTTAATGAAAATGTGAACAGCCTGCGCAGTGAAAAAGAAGCTTCCATGAAGACCCTGAGGCAGACCGGAAAGCCGATGATCTACACCACCATTTCATTGGGGTTGGGATTTGTAATTTTTTACATGGCGGATATGGAAAGCCAGGTCATGTTTGGAGTGCTTACCGCTTATACCCTGTTAATATGCCTGATCACCGACCTTAATTTCCTGCCTTCGATCATGGTCAATACCAAGTTGATCACAGCGTGGGATTACCTGGGATTGAAAATTGACCGTTCAATTCTGCAAGAGGTGGATCTCTTTGAGAATATGACTCTCAGGGAAACCAAGCTGGCCACCTTAATGTCTTATGTGATCGATCTTGAACCTGGTGAGATATTGTTTAAAGAAAGGGATGTGGGGAACGAATTATATGTTATTTTGAACGGCTCAATTGATATCTACCTGGATCAGAAATTTCACGGAAAACACAGACATTTGGCGGAATTGGTTGAGGGTCAGTCATTCGGGGAAATGGGATTATTCCGCCACTCCAAACGTGCTGCCAGCGCGGCAGCTGGTTCTAAAGCCCGGCTACTGGCTGTAAATGAGAAGGTGTTAATCCGATTGCAAAAAAGATATCCCAAGGTGGCCACCAAGTTGTTTATCAATCTTTCAAAAAGCCTGTCAAAATCGATCAAGGATACCAGTGAAAGAATTGCAGAAAAGCGTGTTGATTTTGCCGCCGGGTTGTCTACTGCTCCCCAGCCCAACGTATCCTTGAAGGAAGTCGTTGATGAAATCATCGCGGACGGAGTGGTCACCTATGAAGAACAACGGGACCTGGATCGATTAATTTTTGCTGATCATCAAATCAGTGCAGAGGAACAAAAGGAACTGGATCGTCTGAATCAGCTGATTGAAGAAGGTGTTGTGATAAAACATGATCCTGTCTTTGTAGACATCTTTCAAAATTTTTCCAGCAAGCAGCATAGATGGATTCATGAACACTTTGAAGTTAAACAAATACCATCAGGTGTCCGCGTTTTTTCCCAGGGGGATTACGGGGACTATATGCTGGTGATACTAAAAGGCAAGTTCAATGTGGAAAAGGATGTGGACGGGGTCAAATCGATAATTACCACCATATTTGAAGGTAATATCATCGGCGCTATTTCCGCCCTGTGTTCCGAAAATATTAGAACATCGAGCATTTTGACGGTGGAAGATTCCGAAGTGATATTTATCAGCCTGAACGGGTTGAAACGAATGAACAAAATGAATTACAAGTTGGCAGCACGATTTTATTACAATATTGTCTGCATGCTTTCGGACCGGCTTGAAGAGGCAAATACCCAGCTGTTCAGCTAATGACCTTTCTGCCATCTGAAGCGAATCTGGCAGAAATTGTGGAAGCAGAAATGAACATTACCTGATCGGATGTGGAGAAGCTGGATTCCGTGGTTTCTAACTCGATGAAGCCGAAGTCAATGTTGTGATATCTTCCAGAAACTCGTTAAATTCTTTCGGTCTGTTAAAATAGTAGCCCTGCACAATGCATTGCTTGGAAGATATGATATCCTTTTGTTGTTCCGTTTCTATACCGCTGACAATGGCATTCAAATGCCGGCTTTTGATCAGGTCCAGGATGCTGTGTAAAAATTCGACATTGTTTGGATGACCTTCCAGATTGGATACGTAGGAGCGATCGATTTTAATGAGAGAGTCTTCAGGTACCTGGCTTAAAAAACTTAAAATAGATTTACCCTTGCCGAATCCATCAATTCCGAATTGAATACCCTTATCTTTCAGGCTTTTGATAATAGTTAAAGACTTTTCCGGTTCCTTTATTGAGAATTCCTCTTCCAGTCCTAATTTAAGAAATCTTGGTTCCAAATCGCAGTTTTCCAGAACCGATTCGATCATTTCAATAAATCCGGGATCGTAAAACTGCTTGTTGGTGCAGTTCACAAAAATAAAAAGATCATTGAATCCTTTATTATGAATTTCCTTGAGGTGTCGGCAGGCCGTTCGCAGAATATACTCCCCTATCTCAACCATATGGTGATACTTTTCTGCGATCGGTATGAAATCGTTTGGCAACAATATCCCTAACCTGGGATGGTCCCACCGTATTAAGGCTTCAATGCCAACGATCTCATGATTTTGTCCCATTAGCGCCTGATAGTTTAAAACCAACTGCTCGTTCAGCAAGGCTTTTTTCAATTCCTCCTCTAAAGCCAGTTTTGACAGGAACTCATTGTCCCTGATTTTGTCAAACAACACAGAGCATCCTTTGGACTCTTTTGCCTGGTACATGGCAATATCGGCATACTTTACCAGTTCTGCCTGATTATCGGAATCATCCGGAAAAATACTGATGCCAATACTGCAGGAGATGATGATTTCCTTGTTTGAGATAAAATATGGTCTTTTGATTTCCGCAATGGTCCGGTTTGCCAATGCAACCACCTGATCCACCGATTCGAGTTTCACCAGCGTGGTAAACTCATCACCACCCAATCGAAAAACAGTGGAAGAGTATTTGTCGTCGTTGTTTTCAAAAGAGATCTTCAAAAGATCAAGTGTTTTGCCTTGAAAGCTCGACTTCAATCGCTCTGTGATTTGAATAAGCAGCAAATCTCCTATGTCATGGCCAAGTAAATCATTTACCTGCTTAAAAAAATCGATATCGATAAATAAAAGTGCAAATTTCTCGTTTTCATTCCCGGATATTCGTTCAATTGTTTTTTCGATTGCCTTGTAAAAGTGAAATCGGTTACCCAGACCTGTTAACGAATCATAATTTGCCAAAATGGAAAGTTGCTTTTCTTTTTCCTTACGCTGATTGATTTCGTCAGATAATTGCTCAACCAGCGCGTTCAGTTTCACCGTGCGTTTTTCAACCTCACTCTCCAGATTTGCAACATACCTTTTATTGCTTCTTGCCAGATTCCATTTTGTCGTTAACGACAAGGTCAACTGCCGAATAGCAACGCTGTCAAAGGGTTTCTTAATGAATAGCAAATGGTCGGTGGTACCAAATTCCTCCAGGATTTTATGCCAGGTATAGTCTGAATAGGCAGTGCAAAGAACCATTTCGATATCCGGATGCTTTTTCCAGATTTCCTGGATAGTCTTAACCCCGTTCATTCCAGGGGGCATTCTGGCATCCATAAAAATCAGCGCATACGGATCATCTTCGGCGGCGGCTTTATCCACCATTTCAATGGCCTCCTCTCCCTGGAAAGCATCATCAATGGAATACTCGATGGTTTTAATTTGAGGTATGCTGGACGTGGGTTCTTCCCCAAAAAGTTCGCTTTTTAGTGCCTCTAAACGATTGACCTCTTTTTTGGTCTCCAATACTTTTTTTAAATCGTCGTGAATGGTCTCGTTGTCGTCGACAATAAGGATTCTGGCACGCTTTCCTGACATTTGTATTTTCCTTTGTCTATCTAATACAAAACTTCAGCCTGCATTATCTGTTGGTATCATAGCTGAGCAGATCGTTATCAATATAAATACAATAACTTACAGTGCAATAGGTTTTTTTGAAAAATTTTATCCTTCATTAATTATCAGACAATGCGGGAAAAAAATCAAACTGTATCGGTTTTCGAAGATTTGTTGAATCGCAATGGATGCGTGTTACACAAATCAACATCTCCAAAATTACCTATTTCTTCATGAAACTATAGCCCAATCCTTATCTTATCTCTTACAATCTTTCGCTAACAGATTTCCAATCGATTGCTTTTTTCCCTGACTCTTCACTATAATCCAGAAACCGGGGTACAAACCCATCAAAACAAACCAGCTTACAGGTTTCCCTATGCGAAAGAAAATATCGCTCATCACTTCGATTTTCCTGTTATCTCCCATTTTCTGCCTGGGTCAGGGAATGCCCATAGATCGCTTCTGCGAAATATACGGGGATAATGCCAAGGAGCGAGTTGATAAAATAATCAGGGTTTTTAAACTGATGTATAGACCGGCCGAACAACTAAGCGGGAAAGCAGATTGTAAGACAGGAGAAACGTTTGTTTTGAAAACCAGGTGTATGGGCGCCAATCGTATTGCCATACTGTCACTTACCCACCCGGGGTCCAAGAATTATCCATCTGGTGCCAGTAGATTATTTCACTTGAAAACCAGGACCTCGGGTGACGAATCACTCACCCCATGTCAAAAAACCAGCGATCAGCCACCACCGCAATAACCTCTCATAGCGGTCGACAGGTCAGAGCCGGACATGCCTGCCTTTGAAATGAGCCGGTAATACTTACCGGTTGTATTTCCTGCAGCTTTTCCATCACACTTTTTTTCTTCGCGGCAGCTCAAATACATCTCCATCCCGGGCCGCGCTGGTATGCTGATGGACCGCCTTTGCCTCTTGATGCAATGGCTTAACAGACGCATATCGTTGGGAAAAATGGGTAAGGATCAAATGATCCGATAACGATTCTTTGGCAATATCAGCGGCCTGTATGGTAGTTAAGTGACCGTAGGAATCTGCCAGATCGGTATGTTCTGCACTAAATGTCGACTCGCAGACAAGTAAATCCGCTTTTGAAGCAAGCCTGAAAACATTTTCACAATGTCTCGTATCAAACACAAATGCAACGCACTGACCGGTTCTGGGGATACTCACATCCGAAAGCGATATGGAGCGATCACCTTTATTGATAGTCCCTTGTGCTTTTAATTGACCGATTTCCTTACCTTCCAGGCCGTACAGATCCAATTTTTCAGGTAGCAGACTCACAGTGTCCTTTTCCTTGATGCGATACCCAAAAGTGTCAATCGGATGATCCAGCCGATACGCTTCAACCTGCAGTTGTTGATCTTCAAAAACAATCCCGTCATTCGTTACAGGCTGAGGAATTAATTCAAGCTGGTTTGAGAAATAGGACACATCTTTTAATCGCTCAAAATAGGCCAGTCCGGAAGCGGGGAAATATACCTCTACCGGGTGAGTAACCTTATCCAGGGCTATTCTTTGTAAGATACCCGGCAAACCCAGACAATGATCGCCGTGAAAATGGGTAATCAGAATCTTGGTGATAGAGGAAGCCTTGACGTTAAAATGTGTCAATTGACGCTGGGTGCCTTCACCACAATCCACCAGAAAACCATGATGATCCCAGTAGAGAAAATAAGCGGAATGGTTTCTATCGCGGGTGGGAACCTGGGCTGCAGTTCCCAATACGACCAGTTTTCGTGTAGACATTTAATCCGTTTGATACGTTACATACATTGAAGGGTTAACTTAAAACGTGCTAAGTTTATCGTGCTGTTGCAAACATGTAAGGACTAATGAAGCTGACATTAAGGGACATGTACTTTGTTATGTCATGTCGTCCTCTTCCAGTTGAAGATTTTTACTGGCATTCGCTTTGCTGTTAAGATAGAGAAACTTTACAGAAGCAAAAAAGGGACTGTTATCGAAATCACCCGGAACTATCTGGCTGTAATTTTTCTTGAACAGCTTAACCATTTTTTCGTAATCGGTCAGCGTGCGAAGCGATTTGATTTTTGTCCTTTTTCTCAGCCGAAGGGAGGGAACAATTGGATATCCGGCTTTTTGAAATCCATGGGCTATCATTCCCGAACAGATATAGTATTTTTCAAAATCGGTGCTACCGCCAATGTAAACTTTGGTATCCGGTCTGAACTTGGTATACCAGTATTTAAACAGCAATTTTTCCATGTTCACGGCATCGTATTTTGGTTGCAGTGACAACATTTCCTCCATGTGTTCCACCACTGTTTTTTTTCCTTTTGACGGAAGCATGACCGGCCTGCAAATCCTTAAATCCAGATTCATATACTTGTCTATATCACTTACCAAAACACCTTCCGGCTCCGCTTCTATGATTTTACCATCACCATAGTAAAATGCAGCGTGGCTATAGGGCGATTTGGTGAGAGTCTGGATAATGTGACTGATTCGTAAATTGCCCCTGATAAGTATGACATCACATGGTTTTGCCACTTCGATGAATCTGTTTTTTTTATACTCCAGTAACATGGCTTCCTCTTCCTGTGACCCCAAGAGAGGCATGGCTGCTTCATACCCCGGGTTTACCTGAAGCAGGTATTTCAAGAGGTACCTGTACACAAACTCACTTGATTTTTTGGTCAAGAGGCTTTTACTTACCTCGTTTAGTCCGTTAAAAAAACGAAACAGGGCCCTGTCCATCCTTGGATTCTTTCCCTCCAGCAGTTTGCTGGTAATAATTTTTCTGAAGATATTTTTACTTTTTTCGGACATGGTTTTATTGAATGTGTACTCTGAGTGATCAGCTATTTTTATGTAATCATGCTGTTTTTGATTCCCACTTACCTTTAGTATATTTAAAATACCACTTGTGGAAAAGAAAATAATCGCTGCCAGAATAAATTATTACACTATTCCTTATTATTACATTTTTTCAATAAGTTAACTGATATTGTGATACTTTTCCCTGCTCAAAAAATTGCACCACTCATTCCCAGAAAATGCTTGCAACTTCCCGGTAATTTGTATACTTAGGCTATGAACG
>JANQGZ010000114.1:0-50234 GCA_028282825.1 SAR324 cluster bacterium | reverse complement strand
TCCTTATCCGGAAAATGGTAAATAGACCCCCGGGGTTGAATTAACAGGATAAAAACTTATTTGATTGTCTGTTTAGTCATATGCATTTGAAATAGTTGATATTATTCATCGCATTCAAAGCCAAGGAAAGGAGCCTGGAATTCTAGTTTAGCTGCGAGAGTGTTGGTTTTTTAGACTGGTTAGTCAGGAATAGATTGGCGGGAGTAATCAACCAGATGTGAAGAAGTTCAAACTGGTTCATCTTGTAGCAATGGCATTTAGTCAAGTGAATCGGGGCCGGTTGTCATCCGAGCGTAGCGAAGGATCTGTCATAGCCCGCAAGAGATTCTTTTTCGAAGCTGCGAGTCTCGCGTTTCACACTCAGAATGGCACCTATCTGGGATGAATGCTACATTGTCCTTTCAGGACTCCAGCAGAGTCTGGTGTTTCATTCCAGTGCTAAAATTCACCTGATCTCATACGCAACCCTTCCAGAGGAAAATACGAGATATTCTGAAAACGACTGCTCTATATTTTATAGTCAGAATTCACTGGCTGAGCTGCGTTAATTTGCGAATCAATTCGTCACGACTATCGAAATTTCCCTTTAAGTTTATATTATATATATGTTTCCGCACTGTACTGTGAGAGATAAAGAGGTGTTGAGCGATTTCTTTATTTGTCAGACCTTGTACGACCAATTCAACAACTTCTTTTTCCCGACTTGAAAGTTGAAAGTGTTCACATTGTTTTTTAAAAACAGTTTCGTCGATTTTTGGTGGGAGATTCTCATGTTGAATTTGATGTTGTTCCCATGCCAGAAAGGCTTGACTTGCCAAAGCAGTTGTTATTTCTAAGTCAATTTCAGGAAAAAAATTGGCGCTCAATTGACTGTCCAAATAACATATCCTCGCTTTGTCATCACGAAATGGTATCGGAAGACAAAGAACGGATTTAATAGACTTATCAGAATCCGCAAAGGTCGTGGTCAAATCGGGACCCGATTCATGATCAGTCCAGATATACGGTTTTCCGATTCGTGACACTTTCCCTGCAAGATTAGTAACACTGCCATCAATCGATACAGAGTGGTTGTTATTATCCCATTGTGAAACAATTATTTCCCGGTTATCTTCAATCGCTATTAAAAACCCTCTCTGATAACCTGTCATGATCATAATATCTTTAAGTATTTTATTAACCAAATGATCTAACTGGCTTGTTGAAGCGATGTCTTGCGATATGCGTATAAAAGTTTCTCGTTGGACATTATCTCTGTAGTCGGCAAGGAAGCTGCTTAGTGGAATTACTTCTTCCCTTGGCAGGTTCAGTAACTTTTTAAGACGATTTTGGTAAAATTTCGATCCGCAGTTTTGAAATAGGGCCAGTGCGGATATCCAGTTTCTTTTTGCCTGTTCGTTATTACCTCTTTCAGAATGATACGTTCCCAAATGAAAAAGCGAGCGGGCTTCCTCGCCTTTTCTTTTGATAGTTTTTGCGCAATGGATACTTTTGTTAAAATAATGTTCAGCACGGGCAAAATTGTACTTGGCAGCATAGTAGTCAGCAGTAGTTCTCAAATGATGTGGATGATATGTAATCCAATTTTTTGTTGCCTTTTCCGATTTAGTCAGCAGTTTAGCTATTTTAGCCAGTGTTTTTTTTCGTGTAGGGCTATCAGGATTTGCTTCTTTTAAAAGCTCCAAGTTTGCATCTACTAGATAGCAATACGCGTTAGCATAATAATGGGCCATGGACCAATTGTTGGACTCTGCAATTTGAATCGACTGTTCTAAAAAGTGAATAGCTTTTTGATAGTCGCGGTTTTCATAACATAAAATTCCTAACAGGACACCCGCTATGCAATGAAAGAACAATGCGTTGTTCGATCGACTTGAATAATAGGCTTTTTGAGCAAACATAATGGCGCTGTAGACATTGTCTTGAAGTTCGAATAATTCGACCGATGCAAAGTATTGCAGAATGACGCAAGCTTCATCGGTTGAATGAAGTGTTGCTTTTTTAAGTTGTTCCAGAACCTTTTCCGATTCATTGAAGTTGCCCTGGTAATAGATGCTATGAAATAGCCCGTTAAGCGACATCCCACTTTCGGTGCTGTCCCCGATTTTTTCAAAAATTGCCAGGCTGTCTGAAAAACAACCTGCTGATTTTTCATACTGACCATTCCATTTCAAGACATAGCCCTGGGACTGCAGGTTTTGGGCGATTCCTATCCTGTTATTTGTTTTCCGGTGAACTTCTTTTGACTCTGCAAGTACCTCCAATGCTTTATTATAAAATCCCATGGCCGCCAACATAACCCCATAGGCATCCATACTCATCCCCAGTTCTTTGCATAGAATCTTCTGGCATTTGCTGATATTCAACATTCTCAGGATAGTTCTGGCATATTTTAAACTGTCACTAAAAAGATAAACCAAGGTCAGAATATCGTAACAGGCTATGACTTGCTCAAAATTCCTTTTCTTCGGACCGATTTTGCGCATGACAGAAAGAACACCGGGGATGTTTAAAAGAAAGTAGAGCAGTAATTCTTTGAATACGCTGATCAAGGTACTGAAAGGGCTTAGAGGGATGGATTCCCTGAGCAAACCCATCCCTGATTGCGCATGTCTTTCCGCTTCAGCAGTCTGCCCTTTTTTATAATATAATAACGCCAATCGATTAAATAAATCGGCGAGCTGATTCGAATCGGCAGTATTTGGAAGAATTTGATTAATCATGTCAAGAGCTTGATCATTTTGTCCGATTGACAGATATATTTCTCCCAGTAATTTTTTACACTCAAATAGTTTTGATTTATGTTTATCACTGTTTGTCTGCATAGCCTTTTTGGCAACTTCAAGAAATTTTATTGCTTCCTGATAGGCATAGTCTTCCTTTGCCTGCAGCCCTGCGGTAAATGAATACTGAACGATTTTTTCGTAATAATTGGCTTCAATAGCATGATGGGCCAGTTTAAATATCCGGTTTTTTTTAGAACCGAAATAGTTCGAATCGATATCGCGCAGTCTCTCCAACGCCTTCAGAATCAACAAATGCAGATCACACTTTTGTTGCAATTCAAGCCTTTGATAAAAGGCTTCTTGAATTCTGTCGTGCGTGAATCGAAATGAATCTTTCTTTCCTTCAACATTTTCAAGTAACAGCAGTTTTACAAATTTCTTTATGGACAGCTCAGCCTGCTCTACACCAATGTCACCGGTTCGAGCGATCTGGTATAGCAGTTGATGATCTATTTCTTTTCCATTCACTGCCAGACAAGACAGCAGTTTTTTCTCTACCACCGTCAACTCATTGCTGGTATTTATAACTGTTTCGACAATATTTTCAGGGATCTGGGTTTGGGACAATCTGATTCTATCCAATTCCCAGCAGCTATTTTTATAACTAATTATCCTTTCTCTATCCAAATGACTGACAAAGGTTTTAATAAAAAAAGGATTCCCTTCGCATTTATCGCTGATGAAGGAAATGACATTTGCTAAGGCCTTTGTCTCATCGTTGAACATTGATGAGACAATCATCGCAGTCTCCGGGTATTCCAATGAGTTAAGATTAACTTCAAAGAAAAACTGATGAAATTGTCTTGAATTTTGGATTATTGTTAACAACGCTTCATTGGAGGCGAGTTCCTGGGTGCGAGCGTTTGCCAGGAAAAACAAGGGGTAGTTTGAAATGTTTTGAAAAATGATGTTTATTATTTCCAAACTACTGGTGTCTATCCAGTGAAGGTCATCGATAAATATCACCAAGGGATTTTCATAGATACTTAGCCGTAGAATAAACTCCGCAACTACTTTGACCTGACGGCACTGTTCTTTGTCACTTCCGATGGGCGTGAGGTGGACTGGCTCCCCAACCAGTTCAGATAAAGGTTCGTGAAAGCGGACCAATACTTCCGCCAAATCTCGAAATTGAAGTGAAATCTGCTTTTTGAGTTTATTTTTTCTTTCCAGAGGGAATAGTCTGAATTGCTTTAAGTAGTCGTCAAGAATCTCAATAAATACTTCAAAAGGGGCTCCGTCTTTTTTGCTGGTTAGTTTGTATTGAATAATCACCCCTGATTTGGCTTCAATTGATTTAAGCAACTCATGGATCAGGCTTGTCTTCCCAATACCCGGATAGCCTTTAACTAGACAGAATCGCCCACCCCCGGAGTCTATCGTTGAGAAGGTATCAGACAGCAGCGTGAGTTCCTTTTCTCTTCCGACCAGTGGAATTTTTAAGTTAAGGGCGGCAGGCTTTGTACTGCATATTGAAGCTTGTTCCTGCTCTTCTCTTAAGAGCAACAATTCTCCCAAAACGTGGTTTGCTTCCTGATAGCGTTTTTCAGGTTCCTTCTCCAACAGCTTCAAGATGATATCTTCCAACGTAGCAGGAATATTGGGATTATGAATGGAAGGAGGGATGATTTTCCCGGAAATCTGTTGATAAGCAATGGAATTAAAATCCGTACCCTGAAAAGGAAGTTTATCGGAGGCCAGATAGTACAGTAGCACCCCCAATGAATACAGATCACTTCGTTTATCGACGGTTAAATTGAATGAACCGAGCTGTTCAGGCGCCAGGTAATGAAAATATTCGGAAACCTGAATATGCCCGGGAAAGCTTTTTAGATCCTTAATCCAGGCAAAACCGGCATCGGATAACTTGATTTGATTGCTATCGGACAGTGCATTTTCGGTATGAGGGAAAAATATATGTGCAGGCATAACATGACGATGAATCACATGTATCTGGTGTAATGCTTCAAGAGCGTTCGCTATGGCTATACCAATGTTGATAGCTTCAACCAAATCAACTTGGTTATCGACCGTATATTGCGACAGGCTCCGGCTGTCAAAAAACTCCGTAACCAGGCATTGGTGTCCATCGATCTCATCAATGTCAAAAATATTGAAGATATTGGAATGACTTAAGGATGATATGGTTGTGATGTCAGTTAAAAAGCGAATGTGATTTTCCCGATCGTGAGATAAGATTGGACTCCTGACAATATCTATTTCAACAGGTTTGTTTCCCTCCTGTTCATCTTGTCCCAAAAAAACATCACTAAATCTGCATTGCAAATACTGCCTGTTAATTCGATACCGATTTTTTATTAATCTTCCGATCCATTGATCCATTAAACTGCCTGTTTTAATTGGAGTTTAAGAGCTTTCACTTACCCGGGGCTACTCAGTAAAACGTTGAAATTGTGTGCTTACTACCCACAAATTTCCATAAATTTAAACATTTTAAATTAGACATGTGTAACAATCAACTCTGCCGGGCAGATTCAGCCTAAGGGCACTGTTTATCGAAGGTAAGGATATCCATAAAACTCAGATAGCGTTATCGCTTCGGAAAAAGCCGGAACTATGTTGAATCTGGCAAACTTGTGCAAAGTTAAGCCTCGGCTAAATTGGTTGCAGTGGTGCCGAAGCAGCCAACTGTTTTAACCGCTTTTGAATCTTAATGAGAAAGAGAATTGTTAAGAGTAAATAAGAATAATGATTTATCAGTTGGGTTTGGGTGGGGGGGGGGATGGTTTGTAATTGGGGAATTGGGTGAGAGTTTTGGAACTGCGGGTTGCTGAGGGCATCGGTATTGCGTAGTTTCCCAGGCCATGAATGAAAATGTCAAAATGAAAGATCAGGCCCCTTTTTCAAATGAAGCGCAGGAAGTCGCTGACTCCCTGCGTTGATCTTAGATGTTATTGATGAGCAATTCGATATAAAATCCAGGCAAGCTTTAAAGGACGGGAAAAAAACGGAGAATGGTCTCCTTTAATGCTATATACCTTCTCGCAGGGACTGGCTGCAATCATCTCGTCCTGTAACCAGGGAGTAATAGCATTATCTTTTAAAGTTTTAATGTAAAAACGCCTTACGCTACCAAAATTCTCCGGAGTTAAAGACATGGTTGTGACAATTGGAACCAGGGGATTTGTTTTAAGAAGCGTTGATGCTAATGTAAAATCGTGAGCCCTGGTTGTGTTGTAAAACGCATCTTTCCATACAGAACTCGGTACGTCCATGGTTCCGGTAACCGGATCCACGATTAGGTTTTGAACTGCAATGGATCCCGTATCCATGCCTGCCAATTGAATCATCGATTCACCATCTCTAAGCAGAAATGCTGCAAGAAAAACCAGCTTTTCGATTTTATTCGGCCTGCTTTCAGCAGCAGCAGAGATGACTGCGCCGCCCATGCTGTGCCCCACCAATATGACAGGGTCGGTAACCGCGTCCAGAACATCTGTAACCGCTGCGGTATAATCTGCAAGAGTTACCAAACCCGGAATCGATGAGTCGATACCATGAGAGGGGAGGTTGATCAAAGTGACTGTGTGTCCCCTGGCTTCTAAAAGAGGAACCATTTTATACCAAGCCCACGATCCGTGCCAGGCTCCGTGAACTAAAACAAAGTGCTTTTCATCATCATCGTGCCATTTCCAGTCTTTATCTGCAAAGACGTCATTCGCTCCTAACAGACCTATCGTCAGTACGATAGATAGAATCAGTTTGGAGAGAATATCTCGTATTTTTGACCTTTTCATACAAGTCTCCTTTATTCATTGCGTTAAGAAAGCATTGAGGAAAAAACGAAACGGGAATTTGACACAGCCAACCTAGTGCTCATTATTAGGGTTATATCGGAATTGTCAAATAAAGGTCATTTTAGCCAACTGACGTCTGTTCGTATTCACCTTCAAATCGCCATTTTGAGCCGGGTTTTTATCAGCTATCTTAATCCATGAATAGTCTCAAAAATACTTTTTGTTTTTTTTCAATTGCTTCATTATCGTTGATTCCCAGTTAAAGTCAGTTAAAACCCGATAAAGGAGATTTATGCGACAGATCGCCGCTAATCGTGTCTTTATAGCATCCCAAAAAAGGACATAGGAGATTTTATTTTATAACTTACCTTCGGAATTTGAATGGAACGGATTTCATAACGAATACCCAAGCAACCAAATCAACTTCATTTCAAACATTGTCAAGTCTGGTTATTTATTATTCACCGTCGTCATTAGATAAGACCTATCCGGATTTGGCCCCTTCAGAGCATATTGGAGTTAGAAGCTTATGACAGAATATTGTCGATTGAGCATAAAGCGGAAATTTGATCAGAATCGAATTAAATTGAATGATTAAACCGGAAGAAAATTTTTTACCCTATCACCGAATTTGGGAATTGTCTTCCGCCTGATTCTGCCGAGTCCATGCTAATGATACTCTTGTTGCGGGCAATTTCAGATCTTTTGTACGTTTCTCTTAGGATGGCCTGGGTGATTCGACTATGATCTTTTAATCGCTTCTTAATGAGGATGGGTGCTCAAAAAGCGTTTCTAGGATATTTTGTTAAAATCCTTAACCAAAGATTGAAGCTGTTCCGATAGAGATAAGAGCTCATCAGCTGTCGATGCTGTTTCTCTGGCGATTTCACTGTTGTTTTGAACGATATTGTTCACATGAGATAGGCTATTGTTTATTTCTCCGATACCGGTGTTTTGTTCGATTGATGATTCCGCAATGTTTTTGACAATAGTTTCAACTTTTTCTACGTCACCCTTAATTAATTCAAAGAACTTTGCCGTTTGATTTGATTTATCCACCCCGTCTTGAATCTTTTTTACTGAGGATTCGATAAGATCTGTTGTATTTTTCGCTGCACTTGCACTCCTGGTTGCCAGGTTTCTGACTTCTTCGGCAACCACAGCGAAGCCTTTTCCGTATTTTCCAGCCCTGGCAGCTTCGACCGCTGCATTCAGCGCCAATAAATTGGTTTGAAAAGCGATTTCATCAATGGTCTTGATGACTCCGTTAATTTTACGACTGTTGTCGTTAATCTCATTCATCGATTGAACCAGACCTTGCATACTATTGTTGCCTTCTTCAACTGATTTGGAAGTCTGCTCAATCAACTGATAGGAGTCTTCAGCGCTTTCATTGTTTTGGGAAGCTCTCTCTGCAATGTTGCTTAATGATGCAGTGATTTGTTGAAGCGATGATGCTTGCTCTGTTGACCCCCTAGTCAGGTTTTTTGCCGAGTAAGACAGATTTTGTGATCCCCCGGATACTGAAGTGCTGGCAACAACCAGTTTTGAGATGATCTCCCCCAGCATTGTAATCGGTTGATTCAGTCTTATGGTAAGTTGATCGATTTCGTCGTTATTGTGCATAGTTTTGAGCTGTCGATCAAAATGGCCGTTTGCAAAGTCATTCATTACATATTCCAGTTCACTAACCAGTTCCTTCAACCGATCCATATTATCCTGAATAATCTGGCGGGATTCTTTTGTTCGAGCAACCACTTTTGAGATGGTAACACTGAAGGTTATTCCAAAAGCCAGAGTAATGAATGTCAGCCCTACATATCCGGTATAAAAGAATACTTCACGTTCAATTTCAGAAAGACCTATTGAGGGAAATTGATAGCCATTGAGTCGTAAAGCGAGCAGACCGGATAAATAGATAGCTGAACAGACTCCCCAGATGATTCCGTATTTAACACCGGCAATAAGGATTCCGGCAAGAGTGACCGCAGCAAACCAGGGGGATGCCGAAGCTAATACGCCTCCTCCCAAAAAAACAATACTTGCGATAATATAAAAGAAAAAGCCGGTCACCAGGTTAGCCGCAAGATCCAACTTTCCCAAGTATTTAACAACAAAAACCGATGAAAAAATAAATATCCCACCCGTTGAAATCATGAAAAAGGCGGTAATCTGTCGAAAAATAAAAAATATAGTGGCGTATGCTAACGATGCGATAGAAAGTGAAATGATAAAACCGATCAATAACTCGGCTCTGCTCTTAGTTTGATTATCTTCTTTCAAACGATCATTGATAAACCAATTAATAAATGCCACACCTACCATATAATTTTCCTCTATTTTATTTATTTAACCCAACATTTTATGATGTGCCTTTTTGCATTGTAACAATGTGACTTCAATCGAATTCATTATCTGCTTTGAGAAAACAGGGAATCGTTACAATAGAATTCCAGGTAACAATCCTTTTATCTACCATCATTCGGAAAAGTGGAAATGTAAAGTGTCAAAGGGAAGAATAAAAACACTTTATCCGGTATTCTACTCCAGCCTTTATCCTTTATAACCCCTTATTTTGAAAGTAAGTCAAAGGAAGATGTGTCCCGTTGAGCACTGATTTGCAATGTGCTGATCTACTGAAATCCTAGGGAAAGAGGCGGTTTCGCTTCCTGTTCACCATCTTCTCTACAAGATTTATCCATTAGTAATCCAGTATCGATAATTCGTTTATCAGAGATGTCAGCGAAAAAAAAGTGCCAATAGCTAAAAAACCTCTTTTATTTTAGGCAAAGGCCTGAATCTACATATCTTCTCAATTGCTACTAAATATTGAATTGCAGCGATTGTTTTATTAAAACATGTGTTACAGACTGCGTTGTTACTACTTTATCGAGAATTTCAAATATAGATTTTTCGCATATCAGTGCGTTATGCTTTATTATAATCTCACTTAATTTTAATCTCATCGTTCGCTGAACAATTCATACAGCAACACATCCAGACTTTCTTCCGAAATAATCGGAATTCGAAGGTGTTCATTTATTATAATAACGAGCTTGAACCTGTGAAGTGATTTAGAAATAACAGAAATCAATTAATTGGAAGCATGGATTTTTTGTCACCCTCACTTTTTCAGGTCCCCTCTATTACAATCAAACATCACGGAGAACAGATAATGAAAGCCCAACCAAAGATATTATCAGGCTGGTTGACAACTGAAAGCGGAACATTCGAAGTGGAAGCACGCTATGGCACAAAATATTCCGTTTTAATTGTTTTTAAAGAAGAGATTTTTATCGATGAAACATTTGACCTGGAACTTAACGTCAAAAACAAAAAAGTACCTGTCGGAGCATGCAGATTGATCATGGAATCGGAGCGTCGAGGCAAGACGTTTCATATCATGCCCCAGATAAACTTTTACAATTTCGAAAAACTCTTCTTTCGTTCAAAAATCGAAAACCTTGAAGAAGCAGCTATGAGCCTGCCTTCTCTCATAGAATATAAAGAAAAAATCGATCCTAAATTCAAGGAGTTTGTCAGCGATCTTTCATACGAACTCAATGTTTATGACCATCTTTTGACTAAAATTGATGACGACGCGAAGAACGAGCCACAAGAAGTGAGGGATTTCGTTGAAAACAAGTTTATCAATAGTATGGGGGCAGATCTCAAGGCATTCATGGCAGAGTCACAAGATAAATTAGGTGAAATAGTTTCCTCTTTTAGCGACAAAGAGCATAAAATTCACAGTTACTTTTTCCGCAGGCAATTGTGGAATGTTTTACTGCAAAGCCCCTTTGTAGCCAGGTCGAATTTGAGGCCCCGGGGTTATGCAGGTGATTCGGAAATGATGAGAATGATCTACAGAAACGACTACGAAGGGGAATCGACATTTGGGAAAATTCTGCACAAATGCGGCGTTGAACAGGTAGCTGCCGAGTCTGTGCGTGAGCGCAGACAAACAATAAAAAATAAAGTGCAATCGATGGAGGAAGAATTAAACCTTCCATCGGAAGAAAAAATGCGAATTCTGTCGGTTGCATGCGGTCCGGCAATGGAAATCGGTGATATTCTTAAAACCAAAGAGGATTGCTCACGCCTTCATTTCTCCCTGCTTGACCAGGATGAAGAAGCTTTGTCCGAAGCCAGTTCTTTGATAAACATCATTGAAAGATCATTGGATACGAAAGTATCCCATGATCTGATTCAGGAATCCGTGCGTGTCATGCTGCTGAATCCGGATTTTTTAAGTCGTTGGGGTGATTTTCATTTCATTTATTCCATGGGATTGTTCGACTATTTTACTGCACCTGTAGCAACCAGTGTCTTGGAAAAACTCTATGGTGTCTTAAAACCGGGTGGGGAAATTGCGATCGGTAATTTTCTTACACAACACTCAAGTCAAATGTATATGGAATACTGGCTTGACTGGTATTTAATCTATCGAACCGAAGAGGAATTCCTGAAGATGGCGGAAAATCTACCCGGGGCGCAATGCAAAATCGTGCTGGACCAATATAATGTGCAAATGTTTTTGCAAGTCAAGAAACCACTGGATGCCCAGTAATCAGCTGCAACGAACTATGCTAAAAGCTTTGGTTCGGTGATTATTGATAAGCTGCTTGATTACAGGGCATTAAGAGCGGATAGAGGTAGAGTTGCATCCGGAGCTACGCTAACTGCCTTGAATCTTGATACGACAATCCGGGTTAGTATTTTCCGAAACTGTCATCATCCAGCGTTATCTGCACGGCTGCTCGCCTTTCACCTGTTGGCGTTTCCTGTGGAGGCAGCGGCAAGGCCTTGTATTCGGGAACTTCCGGTTCTTCCATCTCGCTATCTTCCGTGGCAATCTCGTCAGCCGGGTTTTCATCCAGTTTAAACCGTGCCATTAGTTGTTCAAGCTGGGTTGCCCGATTGCTCAACTCTTCAGACGCCGATGCGGTTTGTTCCGATATTGAGGAGTTTTGTTGCACAACCGAGTTAATCTGCGCCAGGCCTTTGTTGACTTCGTCGATCCCTACGGTCTGCTCTTTGGACGCAGCGGCGATTTCAGCCACCAGGTCGTTTACCTTGGCAATGCTTTCGCTGATCTCGTTGAGGACAAGAGCTGTCTTGTCAGCGTTTGCCACACCGGCTTCAACTTCTTTTCCCGATTTTTCGATCATCTCCGTACTTGACCGCGCCGCTTCCGCGCTCCGTGCAGCAAGGTTTCGAACTTCCTCGGCAACGACCGCAAACCCTTTTCCGTATTTACCCGCCCGTGCCGCTTCCACGGCGGCGTTCAAGGCGAGGAGATTCGTTTGAAAAGCTATTTCATCAATGACCTTGATAATTTTGAATACATCGGTACTGGTGGAGTTGATACTGTTCATCGATCCAAGCATTTCTTTCATCTGCCGGGTTCCCCGACCGACGATCTCGATAGTTTTGTCGGAAAGCTCCGAGGCCTGGATGGCGTTATCGTTGCTGGTCGATGATTGGGCTTTGACTTCATCCATTGTTGAACTAATCTCTTCAAGACTGGCAGCCTGCTGACTTGCTCCGGTAGCCAGCGCCTGTGACGACGATGACAGTTCATTGGCTCCACTGTTAATTTGCCGGCTGTTTTGGGCGACTTGCTGGATCGTTTTGCCAAGAACTTCAACACTGCTGTTGATGCTCTTCTTCAAATGTTCCAGATCGCCTTTGTGTTCCCCTGTGACCCGTTGTGTAAAATCGCCGTTGTCCACCGCATCCATCACCCGATTTATGTCTGAAATCGATTCGAAAAGAGATTCCATCAGCGTGCTGAATGCGTTAACGGTTTCTCCAATTTCGTCCTTTCGAGGATTATCCACTTTGCCGGAGAAATCTCCTTTTTCCACAACATTTGTGACCTGGTTTCGGAGTTCGAGCATGGGGTGTGTAATGACCCTGGCAAAAAACAGTCCGAGAACAATAAGCGCCAGAGTCGAAAAAATCAGGAACGCACCCAGAATAATGCTGAGTTTGGTGATATTTCTAAAGGTGCTGCCAATGTTTTCCGATTCGATATCGTGCAGTAATTCTTGAAGCTCTTGTGTCTGGCTGTAAATCGCAGTCTCCGCTTGTTGTAAGGATTCGATATTAGCTATGTATTTCCCCACAAGTCCCTTTATCTCCAAATTGGCTTCCCTTGCAGCCACCGCCATTCCGGCAAAAGGTGTGTTCTTAAGGCTTTCGACATCCCTCTCGACATTTTCCAGAAGCTGCTTGATGAACTCAAGCAGCTCCTTTTTTTTCTCAAAATCACCAATCGTCTGAAAGAGAAGAACCTGCGTTTTCAAATTGTTACTGGTGTTGGCAGCAGCCCCTAAAATAACCATGCGTTCCAATACCGAAACCCCGCTTCTTTTATTCTGGTCGATCAGATTATCAACAGTGAGTTTGATATATCCATCCGATTGTTTCATTGAAAACTCGGTCAGTTTGACGATCTGGTCGATATGGTCACTGTTCTCCTGCCTGAGAGCGGCCACCTGTTTAATGCTCTGGTCTATCTTGTCCAACCCGTCAATCATCTCTTCCGCGTCGAACGCATTTTGAGACTTCAAGGATGTTATCGCGAGGTGGACCTCTCTTGAGAAATATTCCTGGGAAACTCTGCCGAGAAAATATTTGTTTGTAAAATCTACAAGAGTGTTCAACTGAATTGAAGTCTGATTAACGATACCGGATTTGGTCTTAAGCGAAGCGATCAGTGCTGAACCCGAGACCCAGGCAAACAATAGAAGGGCAATGATGATAACTGCTTGAATAAGGCTTGGCAGAATAAGTTTGTATTTTAGTTTCATGTCGGTTTTCGGTTAGATGTTGCAATGAACATTAACAGCAATATAAACAGATCAGCTAACGGCTACACAATACTTCGGGTCGTAGAAAACGCAATGTCGTGTGAATTATACCAGAACAGACGGTGAGATGCAATTTTTTGTTCGCTTCTTGTTTTGTCCTGATCGATCTCTATCACCGTTCCCGGTCTTGCCCATGTTTTTTATTAATGGAAATATTCATTTTTTTTATTTTGCTTCTTAGTGTATTCGGATGCAGATTGAGAAGTCTTGCTGCTCCTTTTGGACCTTCGATACGGCCATGAGTTTTTTTCAAAGCCTTTTGAATATGCCTTGAAATCAAGATATCGAGGGGGATAATATCATCTGCCTCGATGACTTCGGCTATCTTTTTATTTCCCGGCAACAGGGTGGATGGAATCAAATGGTCAAACGATAGCGTCGAGTTTTGATTCAAGATTAGGCTTCTTTCTATGATGTTGGATAATTCGCGCACATTCCCGGGCCAGTCATAATCCATGAGTTGCTGCAATGCTGCCGAATCCAATGTTGGTGGTGGATAAAGATTCAATTCCCTGGCTTTTTTATCCATTAGATGGTGTACCAGCGCAGGGATATCCGATCTTCTGTCCCTGAGTGTTGGAATTCGAATGGGAAACACATTTAACCGAAAGTACAAATCTTCTCGAAACCGGCCGGATTGGATAAGCTGCGACAAGTCCCTGTGAGTTGCTGCAATAATGCGGGCATCAACGAATATTGGTTTTGTTCCGCCCACTCTTTCAATCTCTTTGAATTGAATCGCCCTCAACAATCTTACTTGGGCATCCGGAGACAGCTCAGCCACTTCATCCAAAAACAGTGTTCCTCCTTGAGCGCGTTCAAATTTGCCCTTTTTTTGAGAAATAGCCCCGGTAAAAGAGCCCTTTTCGTGACCAAACAGCTCGGAATCAACCATATTTTCAGGTATGGCGCCACAATTGATTTTTACCATGGGGCCGCCGCTTCGTTCTGACAACAAATGAATGGTATTTGCAATCACGTCTTTCCCGACCCCGGTGTCTCCCAATAACAAAACCGGACTTTCCACCGGAGCAACCTGTTTTACAAGCGTCATTGCCGGCTTCAATCCAGTCTCGGCTCCGATGATTCGATCTCCGGAGATTTCAATCAATTCCCGATAAAGATTTCGATTCTCAACCTTTAGATTCTCGGAGATTTTCTGAACTTCCCGATACTTTAAAGCGTTAGACATAGCAACGGAGAATGGCCCCTTTACTTGGGATAGAAGTTCCGCGTGCTTTTGGGTAAACCTGTTTTGGCCATAAGCATAAATAGCCAGACTTCCGTAGTAGTCATCTCCCAGGTCCAAATTTAGAACAAGATTAGAAGATTCCCTCATATTGAAATGCCTTGCATAATCTTTGCTGGTTGGGTTCAAATCCGGGGCGTTAAAAATCATGACGCTTTCAACATGTTCATTTTCTTTGGATTCCTGCTGGGAAGCCGGTGAAAGTGGGATTTCGACATCGCAAAGGTCCACCCCTTCCAAAGTTACTCTTGCGATACTTATCATGAAGTCATCCTGCTCTTGGATATCGAAGGTCAGGCCATCCGCAGGTAAATATTGTTGAATACGTTTGAAACTTTTGTGCAGCGTTTTTTCAATCTCAAGAGAATGATAAATATCAGATGTGACTTCCTGAAAAAATGAACTTTTGTGAGCTTTCATAGATCTGTGATGTGCTCTTCTCGGGTTTAGGGGAAAACAAACCAACTTCTTAAAAACTAAAACTACGATATATAGTGGTTAAACTCAACTATATATCGTGGTTTTGAATTAGACTATAGTACTAATTTAAAAATATCAGTATGTTAAAAAGAGGCATGGTTCTGGCTATTACTCAAGAAAAGATCGGTTTTTTATTAGTCAGTGCTTGAGCGGAACTTACTAAATTCTGATTTGTGGTTCTTTCAACCCCCACAAGCACTGGTTACCATCTGCTGGTTATTTTTGGACAATTTGCGATTGAACCCGGTTTCATCATACATTCCGCCCTATTCCGGTGGTGGTTGTTGGTATTACCAGGAAGTTGAAACCGATTGCTTCCAATTAGTTCGACCGCAAACCAACCAAGCTAACCGCCAACATCCTAACAATAAAAGATAGATATGAACTGTACTATAAATTCCAAAGTTATTCAGGAGAGCTATAAGAAACTTGCTGAAGTTGTAACATTCAATTATCCAGCCGTAGGTTGGTACTTTTCTTCAGAAGATATTGACGGTTCCTATCATTTCAAGAAAGATCGGTGGGTCTGCATGTTTATGTACTGGAAAAGCCTGTTTACAAAAAAAAGAAGACTCCAGTTTGATGGAAATGCGGGTTCCGCTTGTACAGGTCCGCCAGAGTATTTTGGTTTTAACGAACTTGAAGACGACGATGGCGCGTTTATCGCGGAAACCGAACGATTCAAAAAAAACCGGCATCTGGCCCGGAAGTATTATCAAGATTCGGTGGGTTACATTCGTCCTCCCAAAGCAGCGTTTCTTTATGCTGAGTGTTTGGATAACATCGACCAAAACAGGGAAATAGAGGTCATTAACCTGTTCCCTGATCCGACCGGTCTGGCGAATCTATCGGTTTTATCATATTACGATAGCGAAACCAACATGAACAGCGTGATGACACCCTTTGCTTCGGGATGCGAGGGTGCCTTTGCGATTCCGTTTAGTGAACAGCTGAGTGAAAAACCCAAATGCGTTCAGGGATTTATGGATTCCCTGGTCAGAAGATTTCTCCCAAAAGACATGCTGCTGATGTCGATACCTGCCAATCGGTTCTTGGAAATGGTAAACAATATTGATGGAAGTTTTTTAGATAAAAACTTTGAAAACCCGACAAGTTTCTAAGTTTTTTGCCAAATTCAAGAGTCTGCCGCACGACTCAACATGCTAATAAACGGGGATATTCCATACTTTTCCTGCGAAGTGTGGATAGTCCCAAATTACAGGACCAGGTATTTAATAAGAAATGTTTTCCGAATTTCCGGGCTTCGTGGTTGGGCGAGAGGGTAAGCGAGTGCATTACTTTCTCTATATTGAAATTGCCAAAATGAAGGAACTGATTCCGCGGCCTTTACTGAAGTATTTTGTTAGTATTTATGCATTTTAGTTTACCATACTGTACCTGGTAAGCGGGTGAACTCCTCCGATAGTGCTCTGAATAATACTCTTCACTGGTACAAGACCTGAAGAACTGTTAGCAACATACACCAATCCATTCCCATTTTTCAGGTTTACAACTACCAGGCTCCTGAACTCAACAGTGTTTCCCCAATGCCAGATATTGTATCCTTGTTTGGTTTCTTCAATGCCCCACCCTAAACTCCATAATATCCGCCCCCAGTTTCCATCATCCTTTACTTCAACTATCGGTTTTACCATACTTTTAATAAGCGGATTACCCATTTTGTATTCTTTTAGAATGTAAGATACAAATTTTGAGTAGTCTGTAATATCTGTTAATAAACTTGATGCTGAAACTCCTTCCCAAACTGCTTTCCAATCTGATATTTCACGCTCAAATTCTCCACTGTTTGAATGTCCATGTGCCATGGCGGCTTGAAGGCTAGTTTTCCATATGAAGCTGGAGCGATTCATTTGAAGTGGAGTAAATACCTGTTCATCAACAATTTGCTGTAGATGCTTGCCTGTTATTTCTTCTACTACTTTTTGAAGATAGTAGTATCCTTCTCCTGAATAACTGAATTGTTTCCCCGGTGGGAAGGCGACGGCAATGTGATTTCTGTTATAACTCCAATTAAGGAACCCGGCCGTGTGGCTCAATACCATCCGTGCGGTTATTTGCTTATATCTAGCTTCGGGAGCAGCATTTTTTAATACCCAATATTTGTATAGTGGTTTATCGAGATCTATTTTTCCTTTGTTGGCAAGTTGCAAAACGGCAAGAGCAAAAACTGGTTTGCTTAACGACCCAAATTCATAAATGGTTCCATTGGTAGCCGCAATTTTGGTTTTTGTGCTCTGCATACCATATGATTTAGTTAAAATAACGTTTGAGTTTTTCAAGACGGCTATCGAGACACCGGGAATTTTGTTCTCATCCATTAAACCGGGTAACAGGTCATTTAACTTAGCAGTCAAAGACTCGGCATTGAGATCTTTGATAAATGAGTTATTTGGGTTTATGTTTTCAGACTCGGAATCAAATGGCACCAATACAAAACATGAGATCATAAAAAACAGATTTATGAGTTTTGTAATAAAACTCATGACGGGATCTTTTTCCATATAATGGCTTGAGGCTAGATTGTTACATCAGCGTTGAATAAATGTAGCTGACAGTTAAATGGATGGAAGCTGCTAATATTGCGCGCCACACAGATTTCCTCTAATACTATATTCAATGTTTCGGTTTTTCTTGTGCGATTTTGTTGTTTGAATCGTCACGGGTATTGATAGCATATTTGCACAGGTTTAAACAAGGATTTTGGGCTGGCAAGATATGTATGTGGGACAAAGAAGGGAAGAGATCGTTTAGGCTTTAAATGACTGCCACTTTTGTGCCTTCTTTGATGCTACACAGATAGAAACAAAAGATACGTGTGAAAGGGCTGATTCGGCAGTCAAAAGCTACTGCCGAATCTTAACAGGTAGGCAATCCCCAGGGTGGGAAAGTGTTATCAAAAACGTCCAAATTCCTTATCATCCAGCACAATCTGCTTTGTGTCGGATGCGGGTGCCAGAGCTCCGTCGTCACTATAGGGCAGTTCAGGAGCTGGTTCAGCGGGTTCCACATAATCAGACTCAATCATGCTTTGCACATATTGACCCTTACCCTTCACCTTGAACTGGTTCATAGCGTTTCTTATCTCATTGGCCTGTGAGGACAATTCATCGGATGCAGATGCGGTTTCTTCAGAAATGGATGAGTTCTGTTGCACCACATCATTGACCTGAACCAGTGAGGTATTGATCTCGCCGATTCGGATTGTCTGTTGATTCGCTCCAGCCGAGATTTCCTCAACAAGGTCGTTGACCTTGTTGACATTTTCACTGATATCTCGAAGGACTACCGCCGTGTTTTCAGCGTTTTTGACACCGTTTTCGACTTCATTCAGAGAAGTTTCAATCAGTTCTGTCGTATCCTTGGCAGCGGCAGCGCTTCTGCCGGCAAGATTCCTTACCTCTTCCGCAACAACCGCAAATCCTTTTCCGTATTTTCCTGCTCTTGCAGCTTCAACAGCGGCGTTGAGTGCTAGCAGATTGGTTTGGAATGCAATCTCGTCAATAACCTTGATCACTTTGGAAACCTTGTTACTTGTATCGCTGATCTCCTGCATCGAGTTTAACATTGTTTCCATCTGGCTGTTGCCCCGATTCACGGTTTCGATAGATTGAGTCGATAGTTGTTGAGCCTGTTTCGCATTCTCGTTGCTGTTTTTGGTCTGGCTCTCGACTTCCGCCATTGAGGAATTGACCTGCTCCAGGCTGGCCGCCTGTTCGGCGGTTCCTGAAGCCAGAGATTGTGCGGATGCCTGCAACTGTTCTGCCCCGGCCGTAACCTGATTTGTCGTCGTTTGTAGGTCAATGATGGTCTGGTTGAGGTTTTGTGTCATTTTTTGGAGCGCCAGCCCGAGGAGATCGTTTTCGGAAGCAAGCGTGACATCTTTGGAAAGGTCTCCATTTGCAATCGTGCCGGTTAATTCCACCTGGGACTTAAGGTTGGCAACCATCTGATTGAAGGAGCGACCAAGATCAGCTATTTCATCACCGGTTTTGATGTCGACGGTTCGATCGACAACACCTTTGGCCATTAATTCCAGAATTTCAACAAGCTGTGCCAATGGTTCGGATATTTTCCTGGAGATAATCATCACTGCAATGACGCCGATAACAAAAGCGATCAGAGTTCCAACAATCACAACCGCCTTACTCACAAAACTGCTGTTTGCGGCAGCCTGCTGTCGTGTCACCATTAATTCCCTTTCAATGTTGATAAACTCGGCGATGTCTGCGCGAATTTGGTCCATGTATTTCTTGCCCTCGGCCTTTGACAGTACGGCGACCAGATCATCCAAGGTTGCCGGGATCTGATTGACCTCGTTACGAGCGTCGATTTCCGGATTTGCAGCCTTTTCCAACCAATCGTTTGCCAGGCCGGCAATTGAATCAACATCCGCAGGGGTGACACTGGTATCACTGAATTTTCGAATATAGGTTCTGAGACTATTCAGATCTGAACTGAATGCTTCCCTACCGCTGTTGAAAGGTTCCAGGGACTCCTGTTTTCCGGTCAGGAGAAAGCCGCGCTGACCGGTTTCCATGTTAACCAGATCCAGAGTAATTTTTTGAATCAGTTGCTGGCCCGCCTGCTTTCCCTCAGACCTGAATTTCTCATTGACACCATTAAGGGCCGCCCTGAGGTTATCAAAAATCTCTTTTCCCAAAATCCTGGATTGAATCTCTTTAAATGATTGAACCGTGGCGAATCCCCGGTTGATTTGCCGTCTCAGTTCAATCTGCGGCTCAGCTGCCATTGCCAGCCATTGGCCGGCTTGCTCCTCAATTGCTTTCAGTCGTGCGACCTGGGGCGGGTTATCGCTGACTAGTTGCTGAGTAGCTGCCATTAGATTTTTGAAATTCTCTTGTCCATAATCGTAGGGCTCCAGAAACTCATCTTTCCCAGCTGCCAGAAATCCACGCATTCCGGTTTCCATATTGACCATCTCTGCAACCAGCTGGTTACCATTGGCAATGACCTTGTGAGTGTGTTCCACCCATTTGGAGGTGTTCTGAAGGCTGTTTACCGAGAAAAAAATCACCACAGAAACAACCAGCATCATGGCTAAAACAATCCCGACACTCAGAAAAATTTTGGTTCGGATCATTAACTTGTCTACATTCATTTCCTTTTCCCTTTATTGATTTTAAAGTTAAAACAATGTGCCATCCGGAGAGTATAATTAACGTTATAAGCGATCATCACATGGAATCCGGCATGTCCGGAACCTGTGCAATCGACTGCATCATGACAACCTCTGTGACGTAACGAATTTCAATATCGTAGTCCTCTTCTCCAATAGAAAAAGCCAGGTACTTGTCTTTCTGCGTATCTTCATTATCTTCATTATTTAGATCCACGGACTCTGCTTCTAATGCTGAATTACTCATAATCTCTTATTCGTTGTTAGTTAGTTGATTGGGTTGTTTCTGCAATTTGTCGACCAATACCGTTTTCCTTAAAGCCGATTTAAAGCGCTGATACCGATTTGCAATAAAATTCATAAACTTAGTGCACATGGAACATTTCATCACCCCATTTATACTATTAATTATATCGATTAAGTACAACATCTAAAATAATCGATTTTTTGACAATTTCTTAACAATTGGTTGATTATGAGCGATCTTGAGCAAGTTCAGCTTTTTCTTGCGCGTCTTACCATCGGTGCTGCGGCCTGAAGGCTTTCCGGAGAGCGCCTCATTTAAAATAGAAATTTATACATGAGGGCAACATCCTCTGCTGAAAGATCCAAGCGATTTGTGGCAACAAGATAATCGCTTCCCTCAACAGAGTATTTGACCAAGGACATCCCTGCTGCCTCGGTAATAAGACAGTTCCATGTTTTACAAAATGTCTGATTTTTCCAATACAATCTTTTAAGTCAAGAGTATTTTCAATATAGAAAAACTGTAAACGAATGAATCACCGAGCCCAGGAAGTGTTTTCATTCCTCTGAAACGGGCATGTTGTAAACAATATCTCGCTTTATGCAAAAAAGGAAAAAAATGAACGGTTTTGAACTAAAAAAAGGTCGGATCTTTGGGGTGATTCTTTTGGGTCTGTTTTTCTTATGGGCTGTTATCGTACCCCCTATTGCCCTTTCAAAAGAGGGTAGATTAGTTCGTGAGAAAGTACATGGTTTTTCACTTGAAAAAACAATTACCGGAGAATCTCCAGATCGCGACGTGACTATTTATCTGCCTCCGAGTTATGACGAATTACCAACAAAAAGATATCCAGTCGTTTACCTTCTGCATGGCATTTTCGATACGGATGAAACCTGGATAAGGGACTGGACCGGGAAAAACGGCCCATGGAACACTCTTCAAAGTGTGATGAATAAAGGGATAGCTGAACGGTTTTTTGGTGAAATGATTATTGTCATGCCAAATGAACAGACTAAATGGGGAGGAAGTTTTTATACCAATTCTACCGTAACAGGTAACTGGGAGGATTTTACAGTCAGGGAGCTGGTGACTCATGTTGACTCCAGGTACCGAACCCTTGCCCAAACATCAAGTCGAGGAATTGCCGGGCACTCTATGGGGGGATATGGAGCCCTTAAACTGGGAATGAAACATCCTGACGTTTATAGTGTTGTTTACGCTATGAACCCAGCGGTACTTGGATGGGCGCACGACCTGTCAATCGAGAATCCCGGTTTCGCTTCCATTCTAAAGATGACAACTGCCGAAGAAGTGTTAAAAAATGACTTCTACTTGGCAGCAATTACTGTTTTAGGCCAGGCGTTTTCGCCAAATCCTGACCGCCCGCCTTTTTTTGCGGATTTCCCGTTCAAAATGGTTGGTGACAAATTGCAACCTGCAGAACCAGCGTACAGCAAGTGGCAGGAGAATTTCCCGATTTACATGATAGAAAACTACAGATCAAATCTATCCATGCTCCGCGGATTAAAAATTGATTCGGGTACCGAAGACGAGTTTAAGCACATCCCGGTGACAACGCGCACTTTGTCCTCTAAATTGACTGCCTTTGGTATCGAGCACATATTCGAAGAATATAACGGCGATCATCGCAATCGCCTTTGGAAACGTTCAGGGAGAATTGCAACAGAAGTCATGCCGTTCTTTTGGCGTTTGTTAGAATCCCAGAATGAAAATTGATGTGAAACGCTACGATCATCCTATTTTATTATCACGCATCCTTCCATCGAATCACAAAATGGGTTAATCACTCGTGTTTAAAAAAATCAAACGTTTTCAGAAAGACGAGACTGCCTTATCCATTGAGTGGGTGAGGTGCCTGTAAAAGCTCGAAAGTCGTTAATAAAATGTGACTGATCGTAGTATCCCAAATCCAGGCTAAAGGAGGTATAATCTTTTGGACCCTGAATTTTTAAAGCTTGATATGCTCGATGAAATCGTAAGATGCGATTGAATGATTTGGGAGAAATGCCCACATATTTGTTAAACAGTCGATTTAACTGGCGTGTAGTCAGTCCTATCTGCTTTGCCAAGCCGTCAATCGAACAATAGTCGGGATACTTACACATAAAAAGAATTAGTTGTGACAAATGGGGAGGGACTCCATGCAAGGTTGTCAATTGTTGTAAGAGCCAAATCTCAAACGACTGAACACGTTCTGCAAAGGTTTGAGCTTCAATCATGGATTCCTTGAGTGGTTCCCAAGAAATAGATAAATCTTCCAAGAAGCAGTTAGTGTTTTGAAATTGATTCAAAGGGATACCCAGAAGTGAAAAAGCTTGTCCGGGACGAAATTGCACCCCAAAGTATTGATCTTTGGCAGCCAACAAATGAGTCCAGGAAAGTGTATGGACTCCTAAAATTTGGATTCTTATTGTCCCTTCAGTATACCAAAATATCAATTGGAGACTGTTAATGGGGATCACCGGAAAATCCGGCTCATGATCTGTTTTTGTTACACACATTTGCCAATATACATGTACAACGGATTGTAAAATTGGCAAAGGATAGGTCTCTTGATGATGTATCCCGCTTTTTTTCCAAATTTCAACGGGTTGGTTTGTAAAATATAAAGCATTGTCCATGTGGCCAACTTGCAACATATCAATATTAATGAATTCTTCGGATTCAATTCAAAGAATCCCTAAAGATTTTTTACTTCTAAGCCGATTTTATTTTATCAGCCTCTTTCTGATCTGGTAAGTGTATTTACATTGGGAAAGTATCTGATTTTATTAAAAAAAACTAATAAAATCAAAACAGATTATGCCTGGTTTTCCAGTTAATACTTTCGGCTTTTATAATGAAATTCTAGTTTTAAGGTCGCCAGGCTGTTAACAGCCCGGGATGGTCGGATTGAGCAAAATGGCCGGGAGTGGGCTGCCACTTTGAATCTGAAGACTTAGAAAAATCGGATTTTTTGGTTGTCAGGGGTGTCGCTGTTTTGCGGTTGTCCGGGTTTTGCTCACTATCACAACTTAAGTCATAAGAAGATCTGCCCTTTAAGGTTCCTGGTTCATTTGTTTCACATCGTTGTTTATTCTTTTAGTGATTTCCAATATTGCTGCATTCAGCTGGGGGTCGTCTGGGGCTGACTCCTGTAGCGAGTAAGGAACGTAAATATCCGGTGAAATACCAAAGCCTTCTACCCTGGTTCCGTCTAAAAGCAGCTCACCAGTTGCGAGATACAAGAAATAAGGCAGTTTTTCATCATTGAAAATGCCCCTACCAGCCGTAAAAGCGCCTTTAGTGTTTGTGCCTATCAAAACTGCCCGCTTTGTTTTTTTAAACTGATAAGCAAGCGCCTCCTTACCTGACCGCACCCCTTCATTGATTAATACAACCATTGGTCCTGAAAAATGAATTTCGTTGACTTGGGATTGAGGTTTATTTAATTTTTCCTCTCCATCCCTGTCGATCCAAGTATATTCAAAAAAATCATTCCGATCCGGGAAGAATGGGTCCAAATATTCATACCAAGCACCACCAAAACCACCCCGAAGGTCCAGAATGATGCCATCCATATCATGAAATTCGGTTTCAATAATTTCTTTAAACTTATTTAGTATATTTTTATGGGTTCCCGACCAAAGATGAACATAACCAACTTTTTGTTTTCCAATCTCATAGGTATGAGCACTTTCAATCATAGCATTGTAAAAAGATAAGTTAGGATTTTCTGTAACAGCATCAATTTTCAGGGAAATTTGTTTTTCATTTCGAAGAACCATGAGATTGATGTTTTTCCCAGCCGGATTAAAAGACCTATATGGATGAAAGGGTTTTCCATTTGCTTTCAATAAAATGTCTCCACGCCTAAGGCCGGCTAATGCAGAAGGATAACCGTCCAGTACTTCTCGAACCACATATTTTGAATCAACAATGGAATATTGTGCTCCAATATGATTGACTTCAGGAGTGGATATATCTTGAGTAAGAAACATCGAGCGAAACATATAGAAATCAATGGAATGATTATCAAAAAAACGCGTATGCGAAACCCCTAGCTTCTGTAGAAAATCATTGAAGACCGGTGTGAGTTCGTAAATGTCAGAAGCCCTCTCCACCTTTCTCTTCAAAGTACGATAGGTTGATTCAGTGAAGAACTGATGTGCACGCTCTTTAGGATATATATTTGCTTTTGCTTCTTGCCAAAAATCATCAAAGATCTTGGTTGTGGCGATATTTTTACCTGGGCTGTCTGCCAATGCTAAACTGCTAATTGAACAAACGAGGCACACAACAGCCATGTATAAGTATTGTCGAATCATTTCTTTTGATTTTTCCAAAATAGTATCGAGATTGTTAGATAGATCACACCAGTGAAAATTCCTGTTTCAGAAACGAAATAACCAGCATATCCCGTTTTTACAGTAAGATCAAAAAACATACCCATTAAAAACACGTTATGACTGGCATGAAGAACCGTTCCTAACCATAAACTCTTTGATTTTGATAATAAAACCGTTCTGATAAATGAAGCACTTGTCAAAACAAGAGTAAATCCGGTTAGTTTGATCCACAAAGGCACATCATAATAACTATTGTATAAGCCACCGATGATTGCAGGATAATGCCAGACAGCCCAAATCAGGCCTGTTGTTATAGCTGTAACGGGAACAGATGTTATTTTTAACAATTTGCGAGTCAGGAATCCACTCCAACCAATTTCTTCACCCGTTACAAGAACAAAGATAAATAGAAATCCGATGATTCCTTTTGAAAGCAGACCGATTAGAATAGGGACAGGAACTTCAAAGCCTATTATCCGGGCCCATTTATAGTTTACTACTTCATCTGTATAAAATTCGGTTATCCCGCAAAGCCATGTCAAGCCATAAGCAATCAAAGCGATCAGAATTGGTAATACGTAGGCATACCCATAAAATCTGATCTTGCCAATACCCCAGCCATAGTGCCGAATCTTATCTTTAAACAGTATTGACGCTATGATGGCTGAGAAACCGGGAACAAACATCATTAGCGCATGCTGGCTCCGATCATTTTCAGAAAGGCTAAAAATCCAAATAAATACGGCAAAGGTAATAATTGTTGTTATTACAAGGAAAGCTATTATCTGTCTTAAGATTTGTTTGTTTGTCTCCATATTACCCTGGTAAACAAGTGCTTTCCATTATCAAAAACAAGTCCTCACCCTAAAAACTTTACTTGTTTTTTACATAAAAACTTATCGGTTTTTCACTTTATCCCTGGTATACATACTTAACAATCCTGTTAAATTGCCAAACAGTAAATGTGTTTTAGTTACACAGCACTATGGCACTTTGGCAAGCCCGGTTAGGTTTATTAGTAATCGTTAAGAGGTTGCTCTATGTGGAAAAATATGAAAATTACCTACAAAATATTTCTGGCGTTTGCGGTACCAATTGTGATGATTTTGATCCTGATGATCGTCAACCAAGTTTTAAGTTCAGGCATCAGGGAGAATATTAAGACAGCAAGAGAGGAAAGCATCGATTTTACTCTGGTTGCGTTGAAAATGGATAAAGACGTTGTTCAGATACAACAATGGCTCTCTGATATTTCAGCAACTCGAGCTTATGAAGGGTTTGATGACGGTTTTGATGAAGCGGAAAAGCATTACAAGTCTTTTTTGGAAGGACTCAACCGCTTTTTGACGTTTTATCAGAAGAAAGGAGATAGTGAAAAAGTCAGCCAAATGAATAATTTACGGAAAAACGCTGACGACTACTATGCCGTAGGCAAAAAAATGGCGCAGGCTTACATTGATGGTGGGCCTGAAAGCGGCAATGAAACCATGGGAGAATTTGACGAGAAGGCAGAGGCTCTATCCAAGGCACTTGAACCGTTTGTGACAGAGCAGGTGGAGAGCTCTTACCACAAGCTGGATGAGGTAGCAAGCAGCGTAAGTATGTTAAGCAATGCCTTGAGATTGGTAGTTGCTGTCATCATTGTTGCATCGATACTGTTTGCGAGCGCAATCATCAGGTCGGTTGGCGGCGCTGTAAGGCATTTGGCTCAATCCATCACACACATCATCGAAACGGGGGACTTTTCACGAACCATTGAAATCGATCAGAAAGATGAGATCGGGCAGGCTGTATCAGGTTTTAACAAGCTGCTGAACGTTCTCGATTCCGGATTCAGCGAGATCAATCGAGTCATGAATTCAGTAAAGAATGGGGATCTTAGTATTAGAATACAACAAACTGAGGAGAGCAACCTGGACACTGATAGCATCAACGAAGCGCTGGAGATGCTAGGTAGTACAATCGAAAACGTAATGATTTCCGCGAACCACGTCAATACGAGTTCGGATGAGCTGACAAGCTCATCCCAGTCTCTGGCTAGTGGCACGACAGAGCAGGCAGCAACCCTAGAAGAAATCAGCTCATCAATGACAGAGATTGAAAGCAGCGCCCAGAAAAACAATGAAAGCGCGGTTCAAGCTTCCCAATTATCTGACCAGACACGTAAGATTGTTCAACGTGGCAACAAGCAGATGGAGGATATGCTGAGTTCCATGGACAAGATTAATAATACCAGTTCCGATATTACCAAAATCATTAAAGTGATTGATGAGATAGCATTTCAGACTAATTTGCTAGCCTTAAACGCAGCTGTGGAAGCTGCCCGGGCAGGTAAATACGGGAAGGGTTTTGCCGTGGTTGCAGAAGAAGTCAGAAACCTGGCAGCGAGGAGTGCGGAAGCTGCAAAAGATACGACTGAGATGATTGAAAACTCTGCAAAAGAAGTTGAATTAGGTGTCAGCAACGCCGGAAAAACTGCAGAAATCCTGAATGAGATCAACTCAGCTATTGCCAAAGTCAATGATCTTGTCAATGAAATCATGTCCTCATCACAAGAACAGCGATCAGCAACTTTGGAGATGAGTAAAGCACTGACACAGGTAAATAATGTGGTTCAACAAAACTCTTCGGTATCAGAGGAGACTGCTTCTGCATCGGAAGAATTACGGCAGCAAGCTTTGCAGCTTCAAGAACTGATGCGTCGATTCAAATTAATCAGAAATAAAACGACGGAAGATGTGACAATAAATCCTGAACCTTCTTTCGACCAGAAACTGGTAAAACCACCGGAACCGCTTCAAGTATCACAAGAACCGGAAACGTTGAAACCAAAAATGATAACCCTGGACGACAACAGCTTTGGGAAATATTAAATCATATTAGATACGTTTCAAACCGGCATGCAAGTTAACAAGATAAACGATTTATAAATCTTTGGTTACCTTGTTGAATGCAAGCCGGTCTTTCATTTGGTTGTCACGACCCCTGCCCAGGCCCGATACAGCGGCTCCAACAAGATAACCGGTCACAACTGCGGATATAAAATATCCAAATCTGCAAAAGGTACCACAAAAATGATTGCCCAGGTATCCAAATTCAGAATCGGCCTCCCCGGATTTATCCATTTGTAAGGAATAACCAGACAATTCTGTCCTCAGAATCGATACAAAAAAAGTTAAGTCGGATTGCAATCCTTGACTTGAGCAGTTAAAACCCCTTATATAGTTATTTCGAAACCTCGTTTGAGGTAGCAATTATCGAGCAACGGGACATTGTTTAAACTAAGGAGGGTCATATGTTTGGAATAATGCAGGAACGTCCGCTGTTGATTTCGGATCAGATTGAATTTGCAGCGAGAAACCATGGTGATGAAGAAATTGTTTCACGAACCATCGAAGGACCGATTCATAGATATACATACAAAGAGTGCGCTGCTCGATGCAGGCAGGTTGCCAATGTACTGACAAACCTGGGTGTTGAGCAGGGCGACCGCATTGGAACCCTGGCCTGGAACGGCTATCGCCATTTGGAACTGTATTTTGGCGTTTCAGGGATGGGAGCTGTTTGCCATACCATCAATCCGCGCCTGTTCCCCGAGCAAATCTCTTACATTATTAACCATGCCGAAGATAAATTTCTGTTTCTGGATTTGACTTTTGTACCCCTTGTAGAAGCAGTATTGGAGCATATTCCAGACGTCAAGGGATTCGTTATCCTGACAGACAAGGCGCACATGCCGAATACCAAAATACCCAATCCCATTTGTTATGAAGAACTCATGGCAAAAGCAGATGATGACTACGTTTGGCCGGAATTGGATGAACGGGCTGCCTCCTCCCTGTGCTACACCTCCGGAACCACTGGTAATCCCAAGGGGGTACTATACAGTCACCGCTCAACGGTACTGCACAGTTTTTGTATCCGTTCACCAGACGGCGTCGGCTTTTCCAGTATGGATGTGATTCTTCCTGTGGTACCAATGTTTCATGCCAATGCCTGGGGATTACCTTATGCTGCGGCCATGTGTGGTGCCAAAATGGTGATGCCCGGGGCGAGGATGGATGGAGAAGCTATCTATGAACTTATGGAAAATGAAGGAGTGACGCTTTCAGCAGGCGTTCCGACCGTCTGGATGCTGTTGTTGTCCTATATGAAGGAAACGAAAAAGCAGTTTACTTCCATGCAGCGTACCGTTATTGGTGGATCAGCCGTACCACGTTCCATGATAGAATCTTTCCGTAATGACTATCAGGTCAATGTTATCCATGCCTGGGGCATGACAGAGATGAGTCCTTTGGGCACTGCTTGCAATCTTAAACGTAAACATACCAACCTTTCCGACGAGGAAAAAAACAGTCTCAATCTGAAGCAGGGATTGGCTGTTTTTGGTGTCGATATGAAAATTGTGGATGATAAAGGAAGCGAGTTGCCCTGGGATGGTGAAACGTTTGGGCGCCTGCTGGTGAAAGGACCGTGGATCACCTCCGGTTATTTTAAAAGCGATGATAACATTCTGGAAGAAGGTGGCTGGTTTGATACAGGTGACGTTGCGACAATAGATCCCGATGGATATATGCAAATCACCGATCGATCCAAAGACGTGATCAAATCCGGTGGTGAATGGATCTCCTCCATTGACATGGAAAACGAGGCAGTTGGATGTCCAGGCATCGCAGAAGCTGCTGTGATTGCGGTTCCACACCCGAAATGGGACGAACGGCCTCTGGTTATCGCCGTGAAGGAACAAGGAGCTTCTGTCACCAAAGAGCAGTTAATTGAACATCTAAAAGGTCGATTAGCCAAATGGCAGATTCCGGATGATGTGGTGTTTGTTGATGAGCTGCCTCATACCGCAACAGGTAAATTGCTCAAAACAAAACTGCGGGAGCAGTTTAAGGATTTTACATCTTCTGCTAAGTAACACAGAACGCACGGCAGGTAGATCTCTATCGGACCGTGCTTCGAGTGAATAATCATATTATTCACTCCGAACCTGATACCGTAAGGGCTAAGCCAAGGCGAGGCCCGAATAAATTCCGGTCACCATGCCTACGATTTGAGTCTTGGTCATTCTGATCGATGCTGCAGGTTTCGCTGCTCAGGATCAGGATGACGTATGATCACAATCCTCTTCATTCAATACCTTTGCAATAATCCCATTTCATGATTGACCAATAGCTTCCTGAATCACAGAACGGGTGATTCTATGAATGTATTCGGCGATCTTTTCCACACTCAAAACCTGATGTTTCGAAACCCATGACAGAAGAACCTGACTGTATGTACCTGAGATCGCCTGGGCAAGAACGGCAAAGGGGATGTTGCTGTCGCTCTCAGAAAAACAGCTATGCAACGACTCTTCAATCTTTTCATTTAACAGATTGATGATTTCGCGGGTCAGGTAATCGATATCACTGCCAAGAGTGTAGGTTAAAGACAATTGAACCGGTCCCGACTTCTGAAACTTCCTGAAAAACTCGACCAGCTCCGATGAAGGTTCATCAGAGAGCCAATCTGACGCTGAAGAATGGTTTAATATGAACCTGCCAAAAATCCCCTCATGCATTTCCACCAGCACATCTGCCTTGCTTTTAAAGTAACGATAAAAAGTGCTTCGCCCTGCATCAGCCAGGTTTGTAATATCATTGACTGTTATATCATTATAGTTCTTGTCGTGAAGTAGCTGAGAAAATGCCTGAACCAACGCTTTTTTTGTGCGCTTTGCCTGTCTCTCACCTCGCTCGAATCCCATACTTTCTATCCTAATGAGACATTATTTTCATTTTGTTTCGCTTTGAACGTCTTTGAAATCCTGTTTCTTGGTCCCCTGTGTGGCAAAGGTTATCATCAAAAACAGTCGCCTCATACAATCGTGACAGATTCAGATATGAGGCCGGTTTTTCCAGCGTTAATACAATTTACCAACAGGAGCTTACATGTCAAGAAACAAACATCCAAGACCACCCTTCAAAGGTACCTTCAAAGCAATGGTTGAACTCATTGCGGCCTTGTTGCAAAGGAAAAAATATCGCCTTATCACCAAAAAGGAACTGAAACAGCTCTTAAAATCTAACGATGACATTACCGTTGTTGATTGTCGAGATCCCAAAACATATGCCATTGCCGGTCATATCGAGGGTGCTGTTAATCTGCCATACACAGAATTCATGAAGAATGTCGACAACATTCCTACCGGCAAACCGGTTGTTGCAGTTTGTTATGTAGGAGCCTACAGCCGGGCCGCCGCTCAAAAGCTGGCTAATTCCGGGTACAAACCGGTCATGAGCTTATTGGGAGGAATGGAAGGCTGGATCGATGCTGATTATCCAGTGGTAAGGAACAAAAACTGAAGCAGGGCTTCAAAATAGGGGGCATAAGCGCCATTTTGGCGCTACGCTGAAAAGTCATTTTTCCACAATAGCCTCCATCTTTTGTTTTAAACATGCTAGATTGCCGAAAAACCTTTTTTCCAATTGCCAACATCTGTAAATGACCGAAGACTACTACAGCATTCTTGGCGTTGATAAACGCGCTGACAAAGAAGAGATTAAGAAAGCGTATAAAAAGCTGGCAATGAAGCTGCATCCGGACAGAAATAAAGGAGACCGGCAGACTGAGGAACGATTTAAAAAGGTGAACGAAGCTTATGCAGTACTATGCGATGATGAAAAACGAAAGCAGTACGACAGGATGGGAGCTGAAGGCTTTTCCAGACGTTTTTCCACAGATGATATTTTTAAAAACGTTGATGTTGTAGGTATTCTCAAAGAACTTGGAATCAGCGGCGGATTGATTGAGTCGATCTTTGGGAGCAGGGGTAAATCCAGGTCAAAACCGGGATTCAATTTTGATTTTATGAACGACTTTGTTGAAAAATCGGGTTTTAATGACGACAATTTCACCACCAATGAAGCCGGCGATTCGGAAATGGAAATCACCCTGACCCTGGAAGAGGCTGCATTCGGCGTCAAGAAAAAAGTCATCCAGGTTTGGGGAAAAGCCAGGTACCCTTTATATGTGATCGTGCCCCCGGGCATCGAAAATGGCAACAAGTTGAGGCTTAAGGGGAAAGGAGAAGTGGATATCCGCCATGGAGTCCGCGGAGATCTTTATTGTAGGGTTAAGATTCTGCCCCATAATCTTTATACTCGACAGGAAAATAACCTGGTTACGGAAAAAGAAGTAGCATTGACAACCTTGATTTTGGGCGGCTTCACCAACATTGTTACCCTGGACAAGAAAAACCTTCAGATCGAAATCCCCCCGCAATCAGCAAACAATACTCTCATAAAAGTAAAGGGAAAGGGAGTCCCCAAGGGCACAGGATCAGCAGGTGATTTACTGGTTCGGTTAAAAGTAAAAATGCCGGAAAAGCTGGACGATGCTCAAAAAGAGATATTTGAAGGCCTCCGTGATTCAGGACTTTAGCATCTTCACCCTCGATGCCGCGAGCCTCGCATCTCATGACACCGACCTCCACAAATCCGGTGCGCAAAAAAAACCGGTCAATCTTTACCGATTTTTTAGATTTGAAGTTACTCCAATGAATAAAGCTTCGTGTCTTCGTGGTGAAAACAGACAAGGGGTAATTATATTGAGCTGTTATCTCAGCACCGATTCCAGTTTCGAGGCAAAGTCCAGCAGTTGCCTATCGGCATAGTGAGGCCCCGCCAACTGAAGACTGACTCCCACACCGGAAGAAATTGTTTTAACAGGCAAGCTGGCTACCGGATGCCTACTGAGATTGAACAGGCTGGTATATCGTTTTAAAAACGCGTCAATGGGAAAGAGTTTCTCACCAAGTTTCAACATGACATCTTCCTTAAGAGGCGGGAGACAAGGCATGGTGGGGAGTATCAGATAATCCACCTCCCGGAATATCCGGTCTATGCGTTGTTGCAGCTTTGTCCGTAGCTGACAGGCGTTTTTGTACTGGGCCGGGCTGATAGTTGAACCGAATTCAATCGTCGACAAAACCACCGGCTTTTGCAGATCTCCGTTTTGCGTGAAATAACGGGCATGAAGGTCTGTCGCTTCCTTGGCAACAATAATATCGTGAATATCAGATATTTCGTCTGGATGTGGAAGTTTGATCTTTCTGGTTTTCCAACCTAGTGAACGGAACAAGACCTCCACGTCACTCATGGATTGTTTAACCGTTTCTTCTGCCTCGCTGTAAAACCTTTCGTCGACGCCAATCGTGATAGCATTATCCAACTGCGAGTTGTGGCTGAACTTACTTATATCACGATCCAAAGCTGCGAGCACAAGCTTGATATCCTCAACGGTATTGGCGATCAATCCGACATGATCAGTGGTCGGCGCAAATGGGAGGATTCCATTGGTGCTAAAACGTCCCCAGGTTGGCTTGAAACCGGTGAGCAAACAGCAGGCAGCAGGAATCCGAATACTGCCGCCACTATCTGTCCCTAGGGAAACAGGGACAAAACCTGCAGCAACGGCAGCAGCACTGCCCCCACTTGACCCACCCACGATTCTTCGCTGATCCTGTGGATGCATCACATTTGGAGTACGGATACCGAACCCTCCGGTATCCGATACCGCCATTCCAATGATGGTTGCTCCCATCATTTTAAGATCGGCCACCATTGAAGAATCCTGCTCTGCAATCCTCCCTTTGAAATAATCAAGTCCACCGCTGCAATGCGCCTGCGCCACATCAATCATGTCTTTCACCACCAGGCATAGCCCGGCCAAAGGGGCGGTAACAGACCTGTTGACTATGGACTTTGCCGTATCCAAAGCGGAACGTTCAAGAACGTCTGAAAGGGCATTAATTTGTGAGTTCCTACTGTCAATGCGCTCAAGATAATTCCTGACAAGGCAGGTCGCTGTTAAATGGCCTGCTTCAATTTGTCGTTTCTGGATGTGCCAGTTCTCCGGAAAGGTTGCCATTAGGTTTCAAATGATAAATCCCGGTTTGGTTATTGATTATTTAAGAAAATGTCTTCGACCTACTCATCGCCATATGTAACGCCTGCAATAGATCGTTTGTAACACGCTAAACCGTAGGATGGGTAACTCTGTTACCTATCGGGCGGAATGCGATCAAAAGTCATTCGCATCCGGTTGATGAGTAACGAGTTACCCATCCTACATTCCATCCCGACTAAAGAATAGTTGACAATTGATACTTAATGAACCCATCCAGGAACCAACTCTGCTGTTTAAACGTTTAGGGAGCATGCTAAGCCTCCGCTATTAACATTGTTACAAGTTGGCAATGGCTTTATTCGTTATCTGATTGAATCAGGTTGTAGGGGTAAAAGCCATCTCCAATATTCTCCGGTCCTAACAGGTCTGAAGATCGCCCCCAGCAAAGGGAGTTTCCATTTTCCAAAAGGACACAGGTATTGTATGCAGTCTCAACCAGTTTAGAAACCGGCTCGTTTTCCAAATCAACATACTCTAAACTCGTTGGATCTCCGGAGCTTCCATTTCCGTATAAACCGATACCAAGGGCGGTATCAACGCCCCAGTTAAGAACCTGTAAATTATTAAAAAGGACGCTGGTACTGTTAGCGCCTGCGCTAAACTGAGTTATCGCTGTACCGTCAATAGCAACAGCAGCCACGCTTGTCACCGCTTCATTGTCACCGACATGGTCCGGATTAGCCGGATCGACATCTCCTAACCCTAGTTTGCCATTTGTCGCTTCTCCCCAGCACCTGAATGTTCCTCCTTGCAGAAGGGCACAAGTATGGTGTTGCCCGGTGACTATATCAACGACGGGTTGCCCGAAAGGAACAGGACCAACATCCGCCGGAAGTTCATTATCGCCCACTGTTTCCGTATTGCCATAGCCCAATTGGCCCAGGTGATTTCTCCCCCAACAGTAAAGATTGCCATTTTCCAAAAGGGCACAAGTATGATCTGCACCTGCAACCACTTTTGTAACAGAAACCCCATTTTCACCAAATTGAACCGGCCCCGCACTGGAAGGGTGCTCATTATCACCAATATCCTCATGATTTCCGTATCCCAGTTGACCCCAGTAATTATCTCCCCAACAACGTACCGTCCCATCATTAAGCAGGGCACAACTGTGCTCAAAACCAGCCGTTACCTGGATAGCAGGACCACCCAAATCGACAGGAGTCACATCACTGACACGTTCGTCATCTCCAATGTTTTCCAGGTTCGCATATCCCAGTTTTCCGCTGGAGGAACTTCCGGAAGTCCAGACCGATCCGTCTGCCGTAAGGAATATGTTATGTTGATAACTTAAACCCATTCCCACCACCGGAGAAGGAAACACAATTGGCATCTGGGTTTGTATGGCCTCAACCATCGTGGAAATTTGATCTGATGTTCCATAACCGTAGGTGCCGGGATTATTGTTAGACGAATAAGCCCAACCACCATAGGTGCCCGCACACAGCACGCCTCCTTCCGGAGTTTGGACTGAACTGGCTACGATACAGACATGAGTGGCACTGGGACCGGCGAAAATGTTTTGTATCGCGATATCATCAGGGTTAAGTGGTATATCAATTGCCGGCGCCACACCGGTATTGCCTACATTTTGTTGATACTTAGGCCAGGGCATTTTATCGGCATTATACGGACTCGGAAGATCCCACACACGAAGAGGAGCTTTACCGCCTCGATGGACAAGTTCTATATCTCCGTCGCCATCCAGATCATCTATTACCGCGGTTCCGAGGGTCGTTCTGGATTTACGAACAGGCCAGAATGGTTCCGGCAGGGGCGTTCCATCCGTCTCAAAGCCATAGATGCTTTTAGACTCTTTATTACCAGGTATAATGATTTCAACTTCGCCGTCCCCATCCACATCGCCTACCACGGGACCACGAGATCGAGGATTGTCGGATACACTGAACCAGGAGTCCTGAAGGGTGCCATCCCCGTTGTAAATATAAATGGTTTGCCCAAAAAAATCTCTAATAGGAATAAGAATGTCCAGAAAGTTATCTTGATTGAAATCTGCCAGGACAATCCCTGATGGACTGCCACCAGGAGCTATATTCTGCCACAGTTCCTGACCTGTATGATCCCGTACGATGATACCACCTAAAACCGATGAGACTATTTCCAACGTCCCGTCATTGTTAAGATCCCCAAGAACTGTATCCCTGTTCCAGGCATAGCTGGTGGGCTCTAACTGAGACCAGAGCAGATTACCCGTCGCATTAAAAGCGTAGGTCTTGTTTGTATAATCTCTCACTATTATTTCGCTGCCACCGATATTGTCGATATTACCCACGGCAGGGGTGAGATTGACCTGACCGTCCACCTGCTTACCACCCTCCCATCCCGGAAGGGGTTGCCCGTCTCCTCCGTAGACATGCACTGAACCGCCGTCATTTTCAGCGACACCAAAAATCACATCATCATAACCGTCTCCATTGATGTCATGAATCACCGGCGATGAGTGAGATCGAATGCGATCGTTCTCCCAAATAAAATCGATTTGAAAGGTAAGCGGTGTCCATGACGCCACCGGGGTACCATCGTGATGAAACACGCTGATCGTTTGTGAATAACCTACTCCTCCCCAGTTATACACAAAGCTTTTTACCGCGATTTCAAGATTGTCATCGCCGACTATATTGCCCACTGCCACTGCACCATACATGGCACCTGCGATCATGGAATGCAGTTCCTCACCTAAATGGCTGTAGATTTTGATAGTCGCTCCTGTGTCAATAATGATTTCTTTGTCACCATCCCCATCGAGATCCGCAGTCACCGGTGAACCATACGCGGAAAAGTGATCAACACCATCAGCGACGGGAAATCCCTGTTGAGAAGGAAAGTTGGAGCCGTCATTGTCAAAAAAGAGGATGTATTCGGAATCGCCAAGGATGGCATCCGATACCACCAGTTTTAATGAGATCGGACCGTCAGGGAGCTGGGCGAAATCAAAGTCTTCAAAAAGCACTCCCTCCCCGGAACCGGGTTCGGCAGGTGGTTCCACAGGTGTCAACACATCATCGGAAACACGGATCCATTCAGTGGGTTCCTCCCCCACACCATACTCAAGATGATAGCTTGTGAATCCCGGACCATAGACCAGTCCTTTGATATCGTAGGGTTCGAAGAGAAACACTTTTTCCTTGCCAAGTTCCTCATTACCGTTGGGAATATTGGTAATGAGGGCCCGGGCAATGTTGACCTGCAATCGGTCTTCGAAAGTATCACCCGATGTGTCATACACTGTCAGACGAACGGCATAGGTGCCGTTGGAGAGCGTATCCGTATCAAAATCCAGATGCAGCTTATTGTCTTCGGCGGTACCGCTGACTGCTGCCGCGTGATTGGCAACCTCCACCCAGCTTGATGGTGAAGTACCCGCTCCATACTCAATGGTGTAATGTGAAAAATTGTCACATTGCGCGATTCCTTCGATATCAATCATCCCGCTGACTACGGTCCATCCGTTGTAGTAGATTTCATTGATCTGGGGAAAATCTTCATTCTCAATGAGCAGATTAGCGGTAGGAGACAGGATGTTGGCTTCACAAACCGGGCCCTGTTGCAGGGCTTCCAGGGCATTGATGCGCCCGTAACCGCTGTAGATATCAAACCCGGGAAATTCATCACCTGTTCCCAGGGCATCGACAATATCATCACTGCTTTTCCGAAGGATCTGTCGCACTTCTTCGTTGGTTAACAACGGATAGGTTGCCGGATCCGACTCATGTTGATCCAGGTTGTGTGAAAGGATCAGGGCCACCAGTCCCGCCACGTGGGGGGTAGACATGCTGGTGCCGCTCTTCGCGCCATAATTGTCATTTGGTGTGGTGGAGAAGATACTTGTTCCCGGAGCAGTGACATCTATTTTAACACCATAGTTGGAAAAGTGTGCTTTCGCATCCAGATGATCAGCAGCCGCCACAGTGATTGTGTTCTGATAGCGAGCAGGAAGCTGAGAAATAGCCTCAGTCGCCCTGTTGCCGGCTGATGTAGTAATGACAACCCCTTGGCTATAGGCATAATCAATGGCATCCTGAATTGTGTTATTGAAATAGATACCGTACCAGGAATTGGTAATGATATCCGCTCCGTTGTTTGTTGCGTAATAAATGGCATTGGCGCGACTAAGTGCGGAAGTTGAGAGAGATGGCATGATGGTGCTGTTCCAGGAGACGCCAACCACCCCAATATCGTTATCTCCTTTGGCGGCGACTGTACCGGCGACATGGGTGCCGTGACTGTTCGACGGAATAGTCGTGGAATAATTTGTTCCACCAGTAAAAATGACCCCATTGATATCGTCCACGTATCCGTTCATATCATCGTCGATGCCATTATCGGCAGTTTCCCCCGGGTTTACCCAGATGTTATCCGCAAGATCCTCGTGGTCAATATCTATTCCACCCTCCATCGGGGCAATGATGACATCCGAACGCCCCGTGGTGATATCCCACGCGGCAGGCGCATTGATGTTCTCAAGACCGTAAAGTTTGTTGCGCTCCGGATTAACCGGTGAATCCCATAATGGGTCGTTAGGGATCACATCGTGATAAACTGGCTGGTCTTGCTCTACGTATTCCACATTGGGAGTAGCCCTTAGCTGCTCAAGAAGTGCTTTTACATCTGCACGAGGGACCTCAATCACATAGATTTGATTCAACTTGGCATCGATTTGCCGAGACGCCCGTTTTTGCCGCAATGCCAGCTTTTTAACAAATTTTTCTTGTGCTGCAATTCTTCCCTGCAATTGCTCGATTTCCCGCTTCAAAGCCTGGCCCCTGGTGACATTCTTATCTCTCTGTAACGGATCAGCGGATTGCAGAAGGGAGTGTTCAAGAAGTTGCTGTTCCTGGGTTCGAACCCGTAATTTCGATCTCATCTCCTCTAGGACCTCACCGGGTTTTGGTCTATCCGGAAACGCCCGTTTCATCGAAAATTCGGTGATGCCCTTTTTTGCCATCATCGATGAGATGGTTGACTCTTTAGGCTGTTGTTTAAATTTTACGATGATCTGTACAACCTGGCCGTCCTCCTCCACAGGTAGACCTTCCGGACCGGATGAAGCAGTGTGAGGCGAAGAGAATTCTGCATAGGTCACACTGGCAAAAAAGAGAAAAAAAACAAACAGAAAAGACACGCGTCGATTTTTCATGATCGTGCTCCACTAGCAGTGAAAATTGTTTTAAAAGTTATTTTAATAAATTGGGACAGTTCTATGTTAGGAATTATTTTTTGAAAATGGAATAGGTGTATATATATAAAAAATTGTACGTTTTATTTTATTTAAATATAATAGGAACTTATAAGAAAGACCTTCAATGTATCCATGAACTCTCAGCGGAATTGCGATGAAAAAAGGTACCCTGGGAGATTATCTTTTGTCTTTATTACACTCGGATTTGGATTGTATGGAAGTCTTTGATGTGAGTTGCAGGTTTTGCTTAATCCAGTCTGTATATCAAAAAATGGATTTTGTGATTATTACGGATGAGAGTTTACCACATAGTGAGAAATTCCTACAGGGTGAGAATTTATTAAATTATGTGATTAATAAAATTATTGACTCTGGTTTATGCCATTTGTAAAATCAAGCTCAACCCTTTTAATAACAGTTAAATTGAGTTTTATTATGGAAACTTTCATAAAAGACCTGACTGAAAGAAATGCTTCTTTGAGAGTATAACCTTGGTTATACTCATGCCAATTGAAACCTTTCCAAATCCAATACCGGCATAACCAGCTTTTTTGCATTACGAAAATGAACTATAATGAACACCTAACACGATGTAATTAAATATTTTTTCAAAGATAGTACATGTTTATTTAGCAATGTACGAATAAACACGTTTGACAAATAAAACGAACATCGTTATAGTTAATTCCAGTTATGTTGATATTTAATTTTTGAGGACGGATGACTGGCGACAATATACCCAATGATCAGATCGAGGAATTTGATCATGCTTTTCATAAACTCTGGTTCAAAATCATGATTGACAGACCCGAATCGAAGTCCAAAAGACTTAAGGGGCTCAGTTTCATGGATACTTATGTCATCAATTTGGTTTATGAAAAACCTGACGTGATCCTGAAAGATATCAGGGAGAAATTAAAAATCCCGCAAACAACTTTGAGCAGTATTGTTGCCAAGTTGCACAAAAGAGGGCTTCTTGAGAGGGTAATTAATCCGCGAGATTACAGATCGTTTTCTCTTAAGATTACACCGCAAGGGAAGGAAATGATGGACGAACACACCAGGCTGGATTATGAGCAAAATCGCCATATTCTGAAATCACTCGAACCGGACGAAAGAAAGGAGTTTATTAGACTGTTTACAAAGGTGGCAGACAAATTCAATTTTTAACTGTTTATTCATCGTCGGGCAGCACCGTTAAAGTATCTGTTGTTCGACGCTTTTTTTTACTAGTTTATAACGATATTAGTACTAAATGATATTAATATATAACTTTATTCGGTTATCATATCTACTGCTTAAAACTTCATTATCCAACAAACGAACCCAGTTCAATGGAGGGAATACATAATGAAAAACATACTCTTGTTTCCACCTTTTTATTTTTTCAGTGCAATTCTGTTGATCATAGCATTGAACTTCCTGTTTCCCCAGTTCAACAACATCCCTTTTCCTTACAATTTAGGCGGTCTTGCAGTACTTGCTTTTGGTTATCACCTGCTGAGTAAAAGCTCAGCACTCTTCACCAGATACGAAACCACGTTCCAATTGCAGGAACCGACTGCTTTTGTGCAGGAAGGTTTCTTCAAATACAGCAGAAATCCCATGTACCTGGGAGCTTTAATCTTTCTCACGGGTCTTTCGATCTTAACTGCGAATCTCGTTTCATTTATCCCTCTCCTGCTGTTTTTCCTTGGCATCAATTTTCTTTGTATACCTCCTGAAGAGGCACTTTTAGAGCAAAAATTCGGAAGTCGCTATCTTCAGTATCAAAGACAGGTAAGGCGATGGCTGTAGTGTTTTATCACATCCAACTGGCGTTGGAAAAACAACACCGATGTCGCCTGGTAACGATGAAACACTTTTCAGGCAGGCTCAAAGACAGCAGCAGCGGTGGTCTCTGATTTATCCGAAACAATGATCAACTTTCCAATAATAAGGAGCTCAGCATGAACCAAGACAACACAAATGAAAGAACGATCCGAACATATTGTGCGCAGTGCTTCAGTAACTGTCCCGCCGTAGCACACGTTTCCAATGGGACATTTACCAAGGTCACGCCCGACAGAGAGCACACGTTTTACAGACCGCTTTGCCCCAAGGGTCTGGCCGGTCCGGAAATGGTTAACAGCGGTGAACGACTTAAATATCCCCTTAAACGCACGAATCCCAAAGATGCGGATAATCCGGGCTGGGAGAAAATCAGCTGGGAAGAGGCGCTGGATACCGTCGCCGACAGAATGCAAAGCATCAAGGCAAGACACGGGGCGGAAGCCGTTGTTTTTTCTCAATCCAACGTTTCCTCTCCGCTTTGGGAGATTACCTCCTTTGTCAGACGTTTAGCCAATCTTTACGGGACACCGAATCATATGACGACGACTCATATTTGCAACTGGCACAGGGATAACGGATCAGCCCTGACATTTGGCAATCCGGGAGATGATTTTACCGCCGGCTGGCCCGATTATAAAAACAGCAAATGCATTCTTATCTGGGGGCATAATCCCGGTGCAGCTATCAATGCTTACGACCGGCAAATCAAGTCTGCTGTGAAAAACGGAGCAAAACTCATTGTTGTAGATCCTCGCTTAACGAACATCGCCTCCGGATCAGATATCTGGCTACAGGTAAAACCCGGAACAGACGGTGCCCTGGCTCTTGGCATGATTCACCTCATGCTGAAAGAGAAGTTGTTTGACGATGAATTTGTACGAAACTGGACCAATGCACCTCTGCTGATCAGACAGGACACTGGAAATTTACTTCAAGTTCCGCATAAAGGTTCACCGGATATCGACAAGGAGCCTTTCTACATCCTTGATCCCTTATCTTACGGAGCGGTTCTTCCCTATTTTCCTGATAAGAAGCCGGAATTCACTCCTTGCCTTGAAGGAAAAATCAACTTCAAACTTGCCGATGGTAAAACTGTTGAATGTCAGACGGTTTTCTCACTTCTAAAAGAGTCCGTAGCACAATACACTCCGGAATTTGTAGAACAGCTAACATCGGTTCCGGGAGAGCTGCTGGAGAAAACAGTTCGAATGATTGCCGGGAACAGTCCTGCATGCTGGTTTGCATTTAATGGTGTTGAACAGAATCTGAACGCTCTTCAAACGAATCGTGCCCTATGCGTTTTTTATGCACTTACCGGAGACTATGACAAAAAAGGAGGAAACGTTTTGCAATCTCCCATTCCTCCAATGGCCTATCCTTTTGGGTTTGAGTTCATCACTCCGGAGATGTTCGGAAAAAACATTGCCTTACCCAAACATCCCCTGGGACCGGCAGGCACCATTATGTCAGTTCCTCCGCATCTGGTATGCAAAGCCATTGAAGAAGAGGATCCTTACTCGGTCAAGGGACTTGTCGTTTTTGGAGCCAATACGGTCTCAGCTAATCCCGACAGTAGAATGACGGCAAATGCCTTAAAAAAACTGGAGTTTCATGTGCACATCGACCATACGATAAATCCTACAGCTGAATTTGCCGATATCGTGCTACCTTTGGCAAATATGTGGGAAACCGGGCGAATCGGATATCCCCTGGAATTTCAGGACAACAAATGGGTTGTACAATGGCGTGAACCAGTAACAGAGCCGCGAGGCGAAAGCAGGGACGATTTACGGATCATATTTGAACTTGCCAAACGACTGGGCTATGGGGAGCAATTCTGGAACGGAAACGTGGAAGCGGCATTTGAATCCATGCTTGAACCCCTGGGAATTAAACTGAAGGATTTAAAGAAGGCTGAGGGAGGAATCACTAAACAAGGTCCGCTTGAATACCAAAAATACAAAAAGAGCGGATTTACGGGCTCTTCCGGTCGCATAGAACTTTTCTCACAATCGTTAAAAAACATCGGGCAAGCGCCTTTGCCGGAATGGAATAATCCTCTTGATATATTTAAAAAAGACGGTATTACAATGGAAAAATATCCTTTTCTGCTCATCAATTCCAAGCTTCGGGTCTTTTGTCAGTCCCAACATCGAAACATTCCGTCTTTGCGCAAACAACACCCGAATCCGACACTGGAGATGAACGAGAAAAAAGCTGTTGAGATGGGTATAGCGGAAGGAGAAATCGTCGTTCTGGAAACTGCATACGGTCAAATTAAGTTAAAGATGTTGTACAACAAGAGTATCGCCAAAGATGTTGTCTGCACTCAACACGGTTGGTGGCAGGCTTGCTCTGAATTAGGCCTATCCGGGCATAGCGTTTACTCAGATGAAGGAGCTAATGTCAATTTGTTGTACAACACTAAATTCGCAGACCCGACAAGCGGCTCGATTCATATGCGTGGTTTTCCCTGCAATGTCAAAAAAGTATCCGCTAACTAAAAAAATGCCGGGAAAGGGCGGCGTAGTTGAAGTTTACCAAAGACTCTTCACATGGTCGTCTTCAAAAACAAGTGTATCTGAAAGTTGGCCAGGTTTTGCTGTATGTTCATTATCTTCATAAGGAAGTATTCGGGCGACCGGTTTACCTCTTTTTGTGATAATTATCGATTCACGATCTTTTGCAATTTGGTCAATAATTTTCAAAGCATGTGTCTTAAATTGACTAATGGCCATTGATTTCATTTTTCTAATCCCTATACTATGTCTCGTGTTCCCCCTGGTCGCTGGCCTAATGCCCCTTCACTCTTTGCCTACCACAGGCTGTATCTCTTTTTTTCGGTTTTTCTGTCTTGGGAAATACCGTTAATACTGACGGGTCTTGATTGGAGGCCGACTGAACCAGCTCTTTTAAAATGAAGGAGGGAAGGATACGCTGTCAGGAGATATCGTGAAGTGACTTACGGACAGCGGTCATGTTGTACGCGCAAGGACTTCGCAAATGCTTGGGCCAAACGACCTTGGGGCCTCCATCATCATTAAGTGGCCCATGTTCGGAAACAGTGTGTTTGACGATGCACGTTCAAGTACCCAGTCGGGAACGTCCCAGCCGGCACGCGATTTCTCGCCCGCCATCAAGTGAAATGGCATGTGTGAGTCCAGCAAGTCTCTGACTGCTTGCAGATACTCAGGCTTCGCAGTAGCTTCAACGACGGCTTTTGCCTGTGCGTGAATTGTTGAGGCGGGTTGATGCTCCAGCCAATGTTTTCCCATCAATAAAGCCTCATCACTTGGTTCAACACCAGCATCCGATATCCAAGCTCCTACGTCCTTTTTATAAGAGTCCACGATCGACTGGACTTCAACCACGTCCTTTTTCGCAATCTGGGCGGACCAGAACGCGTCCTTCAACGTAAAGTTCCCCTCAATACTTGTAATCGAGGCGACCCGCTCCGGGTACAGCCCTGCAAACACAACGCTAACTGCACCACCAACGGAATGACCTACCAAATGCACAGGGTCAGCCGTAATTTTGTTGATACCAGCATTGAGATGATTCGCCTGATCCTCAAGTCTCATACCCTCAACAGAGGCCGATGCTTCAGTACCGTATCCGAGCAGATCGGGTGCAAAAACCTCGTTATCACCAAAGCCGGTTAGTATCTCAGGCATGTTCAGCGTACCGAACAAACCATGCACAAGTACGATAGGGTTCTCCATTATCAGTTCCTTTGGCTGTGGCCTCTGCTGGCGCAGAACGCCTGGTTTCAGTGGCCGCGTGCAGTGTTTTGATGTTAACGAAGGATTTGCCGGGAATTTGGATAGTTGACTTCATCGAAGCCCAGCCAGCGATCTACAACAATCCCTTGTTACCTTTCAGATTGGGCTGTCAACATTTCAACTATTTCTCTATAACTCCAACTCCAGATCATACGCTGACCCATCCGGTATCAAACCTTTGTTGGTAAAGCCAAAATTCTCATAATAACTGAGAGCATTCAATGTGCTCTCAATAGTAAGCTTTGTAATATTCAATTGAACTGCTCTCCTTTTTATTAAATTAAATAGATTGGTACCAATTGAATTTCCTTCATAACCAGGCAAAATATAGAGATGACTAATATTGCCAATTTCATTGTGAATTTTGAGCTGAATGAACCCAACGATTTTATTATTATCTTTTGCAACTATGGTATGGTTATGGCGATTCTCTAAAGTTTGACTGATATAACCCGGTGTTTTGTCGATATAAAATTTGTCAAATGTCGGCAGCAGGCGGTCATCATATGCTTTGCGCGAAAGTTCACGGGCAGAAGTTTGCATGACCGTGTAAATTTCTTCAAAGTCTGAACGTTTTGCTTTTTCGTAATCGATTTTCATCTTTACTTCCCGGTTGTATTTCTAACGCAGGGGTCTCCCGCCGCCCAGCTAACAGTTGATTAATACTTTCCTAACCATGGATCCCTGGGAAAAGATCCGATGGAGGGTGTTCAAGGTCGAGTGTAGCCCTTGTTAGAGTTTATGTCATTATTCGTGCTGCAACAGATTAATAAGCTTACCAAATGGGTCGCGAACATAGAATCTACGAACTCCCCAAGGCTCTGTAACAGGGCCGTATTCTATTGTAATTTTTGCTTCTCTTACACGAGATAGTACCGTTTCCAGATCATCCACCTCAATGGATAGATCCGGTACAGATGTTCCGGAGCCTCCCTCGGAGGCAATGCTAACCTGAACAGGCATTTCTGAATCGATGCTATAAGTCCGTATCCAACCAAAGTCCATGACCAGTTCAAGGCCCAAGATATCTCTGTAAAAAGCCTGTGCCTTCTCAAGGTTTTCTGATTTGATATTTGAAACAATGCGTTTTACTTTCATTTGCAGACTCCTTGAGTATTCTATTTGGATCCTAACACCTAAATCATCGGTCTTTTGTCATTGGTTGATTAACGGGATATTTTTCTGCGCAGCCTTGGGAAAAGAGTTTAAAGAGAGCGATATAAGGTCCGGTGTATCCTGTTGTTGTAAAGTTATTTGCAATATTTAGTTACTAAAAACAGCACTAAGTTGTAAAATAAAACTAAACGTAGTAATCTGAATCCAACTCATATAAACACAGGAGGTCGTATGCCAAGCGCCATAAAAATATCCGATGATCTATTCAATAAAGCTAAAATTCAATCAAAAGTGTTTAAAAGGTCAATCGCCGGTCAAATTGAATACTGGGCGAAAATTGGACAGATGATTGAAGAAAACCCTGATCTTCCACTACCTTTTATTCAAGATGTATTAATTGGCAGAGAACAAATAAAAGATGGTCAGGGAACTCCATATATATTTGGAGAAGGTGAATGACCGAGATTAAAGAGATAATCCAATCTCCAATTTTCGCCAAACAGAAAAAAAAGCTGCACAAACAACAGATAAAAGACTTGGACAAAGCGATCAAGATGATACTCGATAGTCCCACCATTGGTGATAAGAAATTGGGAGATTTACGGGGTGTCCAAGTCTACAAATTTAAATCAAAGAATCAACAAATCCTGCTTGCTTACGAGGTGACTGATTCAACCTTGTATTTATATTCGTTTGGATCACATGAAAATTTCTATCGTGATTTAAAACGGTATCTCCAATAGAATCTCATGCCGGCTTCCAGTTCCATAACATTGCGATAACCTGCTAGCCGTGAGGCCAGTCAGGTTGATTGCTTTGTTAGCCGCTGAATTAGATTTCAAATACCGAACCGATTTTCTTATAACCTTTCTTTATATAGTAAGCATCTTCATCCGATAACGCGTAAATTGTCAGCTTTGGGTTTTCATTGGCTACTTGTTCAATTAACAATTGACCAATTTTTTTACTCCTCCATTTCGGAACTATGAACAGCTCGCTAATATAAACGGCAAACCCTGGGTCCAATATTGCTCTTATATATCCACAGAACTCATTGTTGCTATAACAAACATAAGAGACGCCTTCTAAAAGGCATGTTTTATAAAAATCCTTTTTATCTGAGCTGATAAGAAATTCCCAATTCGGGTCTTCACCAATAGCTGTTAAAACATCGGCTTCGTGTTCTATTGTGTATCTTGAAATTTCCATGCAGTTACTTTTCATTGAAATTGCGTAAAATCTTTTGGTCGGTTAAAGAGCCTGTAGAAAACTCGTTTTACGGATTTGAGTACAGACTCAAAAGTAATAACGTAGCCGAAATATTGTAATGAGGGATGTACCTGAAATGTTAACATTTGATCTTGATTATACATTGTTAACATTCGATTCCAGCTGCGTCTAAAATTGACTAACGGCCATTGATTTCATTTTTCAAATCTCCATCCTAGGTGCTTGTTCGTTTCAACTTGTTGGCAGTATGTATTCAATGGCAAAAACAGTAGTGCCGCAACAAACACAAATACGATCTTTATTTTCATATCAAGCATAACGCCACTATAATCGGCTGCTGCAGTGATGGTGGATAAACGATGCTCTTTGCTACGGAACTTTAAGGAAAGTGATACCGAGGGCGATTTGCAATCCGGTTGATAAACTTGTTATCCCGTGGTTTGCGCAATCTCTATCTTGGTAAGGCTACCAAGATCTACTCTGTTTTGAGTCTTCCACAGATCATACTGAAGCTGTGCCTTAAGCCAACCTCCCGGTGTACGACCAAAAACCTTAGACAATCGCAACGCCATTTCCGGACTAATTCCAGCTTTGGCATTGAGCAATGCGGAAAGTGTTTTGCGTGTAACACCGAGCGATTTTGCTGCATCGGTTATTGTTAAATTAAGGGCGTCAATACAGAACTCCCGAATAATTTCTCCGGGGTGTGGAGGATCAAACATTCTCATTTTTAACCTCTTTAGTGATAGTCTTCATAAACTACATCTGTGACATCAGTATGTTGGAATCGGAAAGTAACTCGCCAATTACCACTGACTGATACTGACCAGGTTTGCCTCCGATTTCCCTTAAGGGGTAGAATAAGTCCCAAAACTCAATTAGCCTCGAATAATTGTCGAAAAATGGCGCTTCTATGTGAATCTTTTATCAATTAGAATCCGCAAAAACAAAACTAGGTGAATACCGGCACCATTTTTTTTGCCTCAAAGTTTTAACTTGTACTTATTCTACAGGCTCGACACTCAACTGAGCTGCGGCTACAGCAGGCTATGTGTAACCAGTGTACTTTCCAATTAGAATAACCTTGAGTTTATCGAGGGCGATATGCCGTCAGCTCCAGTTGCTTGTTGGGTTACAGTGATAGAACAAGCCTTAAGCCATCTTCGACTTTATTTAACTGACCTGATGTTAAAACACCAACCTTCTCTGATAGGTAAGATTTATCCAGAGTCACAATCTGTGAAACGTTGGCAACTGAGTCTTTGGACAATTTAGTCTGCTTTTTCTTTAAAAGTACATTGCCAGGGGCTTTTGCAAGATTAAGATTGGATGTTATGACAATAGCAACAATAGTCTTGATTTGGCTTGTGTTAAAATCGTTTGATTGAACAATTATTACTGGTCTTCGATAGCCTGGCTCCGACCCGGAAGGTTGAATTAATGAAGCCCACCAGATCTCTCCCCGATGAACTACCATGATTCATCCTCAATACTTGAAGATTGCATTTGATTTATTGCAGGATCTACAGTTGATTTTTCCTCTGAGTATACTTCATTTAATGCTTCGGTAATGTGACTTTTTTGGTGCTGATCAAGGTAATCACTGACAGCTTTTGTATAAAGCTCACTCCTTGAAATATTTAACTTTTTTGCAACCAATTCTGCAGCATTAAATACTGAATCTGGTATCGAAATCGCTGTTTTCATTTTAAACCTCAGGATATTTATTGGAATAAGTATACCCTGATGGTATAACCGTGGTTATACTTTTGTCAATTGAAATGTAGCAAAACCCAACGCCTGGCTCAGCGGCGGCGATAGCCATCCGCTGTAGCCTTTTGTTGTACTATTTTTCCCGTTTCTTCAAAGTACTGTAAACCTTACCCTTTTCTCGTTTACCAATAACAACAATGATGACCAATTCATTGTCAATTACCTCGTAGACTAACCTATACCCTGAATTTCTTAATTTTATTTTGTAATGATTGATATAGCCAAAAAGCTGAGCTGAAGGAACATGAGGGTTTATCAGTCGTTCAGCCAGCCTCTTCTTTAGCCTTTGTTTAATCGACGTATCGAGTTTCTTCCACTCTTTTAAAGCAGACGGCAGGAACTTAAGTTTATAGGTCATTTATTGAAACCTCGATTGCTTTAGATCTCTCCTTGCTCCTTTGCTTAACTATTTCACCTAATTCATAGTCTTCAATCAATTCAATCATGGCTTCATATGTTTCTGCCGGAACTAGGTAAGCAGTCGGTTTGTTATGATTCAGGATTGCAATTGGACTTCCCTCAGCTTGCTGCAGCAATGCACTAGGATTCTTTTTCAGCTCTGAAATACTTGCTGATAGATCAGCTAATATCGGTTTCATTTTTCGCTCCATATTTTAGTCTTAATTTAATACTTAAATATGGACTTATTTTAGATTTTAATTACAGCTATGACAAGTTCTTCCTTTTTGAAGCGCAACGCCATTATAACCGGCTACTGCTCCGATGGTGGATTGACGACTGAATTTGCCACGGAGCTTTGGGAAAACGACTCATCGAGAGTGATATGCAGTTCGGTTGATAAATTTATTAGTGAATAATTTGCAATTACAATATATTAGAGAAAAGTATACAATCATTGACAAATGTGTAATTACACATAATAATTGAATAAATGTCTCTTCCTAAATATACTCGAACAATCTCTAATGACAAAATCTGATAAGAAAAATCAAAAGATTAGACGAAATCCTAACAATGTCAAATTCCATGATTTTGTGACGTGGCTTGAAGACAATGGTTTTTCTCTTGATCGAGTAAGCGGAAGTCACCATATCTTTGTTCACCCAGATATTGAGAATCCAATTAACGCACAGAAAAAGAAAGACGGAACAGCTAAAGCCTACCAGGTAAAACAAGCAATCAAAATCATTGATGGAGAATGACCATGGAATATACTGTTAAAATCTTTCCCGACCCTGAAGGAGACGGAGACTATATTGCTGAAATTGAAGAGCTTAAGGGATGTTCTGCATTTGGAGAAACTCCAGAAGAAGCTCTACAAGAGATTGAAACAGCTTTGGAATTGTGGATTGAATCCGCTAAGAAACATGGTAAACCAATTCCAAAACCTAAAAATCAAAAAATCAATGAACCAAAAAAGCGATTTAATGTCATGTTTCCCGAATCTCTACTGAAAGATGTTGATGAATATAGAGGAAA
>JANQGZ010000075.1:0-80073 GCA_028282825.1 SAR324 cluster bacterium | reverse complement strand
GTTCCTTTTTTCTATCACTGGTTTGAGACTAGTGGTCCCTTTAAAAGCCTGGCGCAAAATCTGCGGACGGATAGCGATAAACATTGCTGAAAATTGGATATTTTTTAACAATGTGGGTCTGATCCTTTCAAGAAACATCGAATTTAACCTGAAAGGTATAGAAAAACTGGATCGAAAGGCATGGTACCTGGTGATATCCAATCACCAGAGCTGGGTGGATATTCCGGTCCTGCAAAAGATATTTTATCATAAAATACCCATGTTAAAGTTCTTTCTAAAAAAAGAGCTGATCTGGGTTCCGGTATTAGGTCAAGCCTGGTGGGCACTGGATTTTCCATTTATGAAGCGATATTCGGTGGATTTTATTAGAAAACACCCCCAACTCAAGGGGAAAGACATAGAAATAACTCGCAAGGCATGCGAGAAGTTTAAGGACAATCCTGTTGCTATCATGAATTTTACGGAAGGGACCAGGTTTACCGGGGAGAAACATGAACGACAAAAATCCCCCTATAAAAACCTGCTAAAGCCTAAAGCCGGGGGAATTGGTTTCGTTTTGTCAGCGATGGGGGAGCAACTCAGCTATATTCTGGATGTCACCATCTCTTACCCATTGGGAGTGCCAAATTTTTGGGATTTCATGTGTGGGAAGGTAAAACGGATTGATGTGATGGTGAGAAAGTATCCGATCACACCGGAGTTCCTTGGCGACTATACTACTGATAAAGAATATCGAGTACGTTTTCAGCGATGGTTAAATGAACTCTGGAAAGAAAAAGACCTGTATTTTGAGCATGTGATCAACGGATCACCCAAAAACTAACGGGGAGTGTTAGCCTGGACCAATACCTAATTCCCGCATTTTCAGTCCTTCAACCTGTTCCATTTTTTTACCCTGTGAATTTTTGAGAGACAAATCAAATTCCAGGGTTCCACCTTCCTGATTTAGCAGGAGAATCTCCACATCGTATAGTTCAGACGCTTGAGTAGGCTGGAAAACACTGCGTTTTCCAAAGGCTACCGGATAACAAATCTGCCCTGTATGTTTCCTACCCCAGGCACAGGCGGCTTGGAAAGCGGCATCTAGTGGGAATGGGGAACCCAGTGCAGCAGGTCCCGGTACTGGTTTACCACCCGAAACCCTGGTAACGGCTCCTGTTTCACTGGTCCTGACTGGTTCTATTACGTTTTGAAATCCTTCGGCAAAACACACCAGGCCCGGGTAAATATCTCTTACAGGAATTGATTCACTAAAGTTATTGTCGTGCCGTGTAATATTCGATTTACGATGTTTTTGATACTTTGTCATACCGGACTTGATCCGGTATGCAAAATCGGCGACCCAATGAAGACCGTTTAGATTCCTGGTCAAGCCAGGGATAACATCGAAAACAGATCGTTGCTGATGACCCTGTGTTTCTGTTTTTGCTTTACCTGGTTTTTCATCCGCTTGTGGAGCTTTTAATACTTCAAAACCGGCGTGGGGCAAGCTGCGAACAATACCTGATTTTGAGCGTGATTTTGAGAGCAAACTAACGCGCAGGTGACATTCGGCCAGGGGTTCTATTTCAACCCGGGTATCTGCAGTTTCCTGGTCATCAGGTAGGTACAGGAGCTTTCCGAAAGAGGCATTACAAAGTGTCCTGGTGTCAAACCCCGTGTAATGTTGATTGATAACATCAACCAGAATCTGCATGGAATGCACAGCCGGAAGAATGGCTCCCGAAGGGATACGATGATCGCGTAAAAAAGGATATATGGATAGTGTATATGGGATCTGACGTTTCTCACCTATCGAGGGAAATTCTTCCATAGTGCCATTGTTTTCGGGTCAATTTCCACCGGGGTGCCTTTGGGGTTGGTGGCACAATGCTGGGTAAAGCCGGCACACACTATGGAACCGGTGTTTTCATGGGTGATGATATAATTGAATTTTATTTTTACCCGTTCCAGCTCCACCGGTTTTGTATAGATGATCATGGGATCATCGTAACTGAGAGGGGAATAATACTTTACACCAATTTCAATGATCGGATAGATGAACCCACTTTGTTCGATTTCCAGGTAGGGATAGCCCAAATCACGCATTAAGGAGGCCCTGCCATATTCAAAATAGCGCAGGTAATTACCATGATAGACAACCTGGGAACGATCTGTATCAGCATAGAGTGTGCGGGTACGACATTGATGCCAGATAGTTTGGTCAGTTTGATTTTTGGAAAAATAGGGAAATCCATTTACATCTTCCGCTACAAACGGCTTGGGCCTCATGCTTAAACTCCTCTCAGTACAATGCAGCAGTTGGTTCCGCCAAAACCAAAAGCATTGGAAAGCATAATCTCTGTTTTTTGTTTTCGTGTTTGATTAGGAACCACATCGATATCCGAAAACGCTGAATCAGCGATGTGATTGACAGTTGGGAGTATCAACCCATTCTGCATGGCCTCAATGGAAAGAGCTGCCTCTATGGATGCCGCTCCAGCCAGGGTATGGCCAATTTGTGACTTGTTTGAAGAAACCGGAATTTTTTCCAAACTGCTCCCAAATACCTCACGCAAACATTCCACTTCAGTTTTATCTCCCTTGGGAGTTGAAGTGCCGTGTGCATTAACGTATTGGATATCTTCCGGATTTAATTCAGCATCGTCAATAGCTTCGTGGATAGCACGAACAATGGTTTCAGGATTGGGTGCCGTGAAATGATATGCGTCAGAGGTCCAGCCTATTCCCATTACTTCCGCCCTGGGTTTCAGGTCATATTTTTCCAGCATGTTTTCGGCGGCCAAAACCAGGACTGCGCCACCTTCCGACAGGACAAATCCTTTTCTGTCCACACTGAAAGGTCTTGAAGCCTGGGTATGATCCGTAAATGCCCTGTCACTTTCTGTAATTTCTATGGTGGCTCGCATATTGGTGAAACCCTGGATGATTTCCGGAATTAAGCAAGTATCGACACCTCCGGCTAGAACAAAATCACAATCTCCATCCCGTATCATCCTGGAACCGATTCCAACAGCATGATTACCTGTTGCACAGGCTCCTTCCGGTGAAAAGATGGGACCGGTAAAACCCAGCAGAACGCCTGCTTTGCCCGAGGGAATGTTGGCACATAAATTTGGCAGCAGATAAGGGCTCACCTTAAAAGGGCCACGATTGACATACGCATCCATGGCAACGCGATATGCATCTGTTCCATTGAGTGCTGAACCGATCAAACAGGCGGTACGAGGACCTGTCTCCTTATTGACCGGCAGCCTGGCATGTTCAATGGCTTCCTGGCAGATCGCCATGGTGAGCAGTACGTAATCGGCATTCCAGTTGTAAACTTCTTTTCTGTTAGTGAAACCCAGATCACCGGGATTCCAGTCGGGAATCTCTCCCACTACAAAACTGTCTGATTGAGTCTCACATTTGCTGACTTTGCGAAACCCTGCCTTTCCTTCAACGGCTTGCTGCCAGGTAGCAGAAAAATCCTTACCCAAGGGTGTAGCAGCCCCATATCCAACGACAAAAACCTTTCTATTCAGTGGCGCTTTCATTGTTTGATTCCTTTGATAGTCGTCTAACCGGTTCGTTTGATAACCAGGCAGGCATTACAGCCACCAAATCCAAACGCGTTTTTCAGCATGAATTCCTGATCTTTTTTGCGCATGCCTTCGGCAACACAGTCAAGATCGATTTTGGGATCCGGATGGTGGTTGATTGTGGGTAGGATAAAGCCGTTTTTCATGCCTTCAAGACCATAAATGGTTTCAATGGCGCTGGATGCGCCCATAGCATGACCGATCATCGATTTGTTGGCGGAAACAGGTGGCGGATTTTCGCCAAACACTGCTTTTAAGGAATCACACTCAACCTGGTCACCGACTTTGGTAGAGGCGGCGTGAGCGTTGATGACATCGATGTCTTCAGCTTGGATTCCGGCGTCGGCAATGGCTCCCCGCATGCACCGAGTGACAGTTTCAGGATTTGGGGCCACATGATGGTAGGCGTCCGAACTCATTCCCCAGCCCGCTACTTCGAACAGATAATTCAAGCCGTGTGCAGCAGCAAATTCTTTACTGGCAATAATGACGGCTCCAGATCCCTCCGATACCACAAAGCCTTTCCTGTTTTCAGAAAAGGGTCGGCTGACTTCGGTGGGATCTTCTGTGAGATCCTCGTCCCAACAACTATACGCTCCGTTCATAGTGGCAAAACCAGCAACTATTGGTTCAACCAGGGAAAAATCAACAGCGCCGCAAATGGCAACATCTGCCATATTTTGCTGAATCAGCATCGATCCCATAATGACGGATGTTGACCCTGTTGCGCAGGCAGTAATTGTGGATGTAATCGGCCCGGTAGCTTTGGTAAGAATAGAGATTTTGCCTCCCACCATATTGATACAGGAGTTAGGATTGGTGGCAGGATGGGGCAGTTTTTCCCTGGTGTTGAGTAACCTGTCGGCATTGATTACGGCGTCTTGGCCGCCTACCGCTGAACTAAAAGTAATGGCAACCCTGGGAGCAATTTCCGGGGTGATTTCCAGTCCGCTGCTGTCAATGGCCCGATGGACTGTCAGCATAGCATGCTTGAAGATCGGAGAAGGCCATTGGGCGAGGGCTCTTGGCTTGAGGAATGGATAATTGGAAACATCTATCTCGTCTACTTCTCCGGAAACCAGGACAGGAAAATTTTTGCGGATGGGAAACCGTGTCAGTCTGTCAATACCGCTTTCACCGCGACTTGCTCTTTCCCACTGGGCTTTTAGATCCGTTCCCAATGGAGACACTGCATCATATCCGATGATGATGGTGTTGTTTTTACTCATGATCATACCTTAAACAGATACAGGGTCTCGAATTCCCTGTCCAAACTGGCGGTACGGAATAGCCTGTATCCTACCAGGGTATAAACCTATACAGTTTGGCAAACATCTCATAAACCTCGATCCAGTTTTGCAGATCTTCAGTTGTCCGAATATGAGCCCGCTTGTTTACCATAATCCAGCTCATAGTAGCCGCTCCATCCTTACAGGTGGAACAGTCCCTGGTTTCGGATGTGCAACAACGATGCATTGTTTCCAGATCCGCTGCCCAGCGAATAAAATTAGTCAGGCGTTTTGGTTGCGGATCGCGGGTATCAAGGGGAAGTGTAACAGATGGACATTCATTCCAGCCAAAGGATCTGCCCAACATTTTTCCAGAGGTGAGTACTTTGTGATAGTATTTTGCGGAAATATAGCAATCGGGATAGGCATCCAACATCGTATCCAGTTCATTGCGCACGTCTTCCAATTCTTCTTCTTTCCAGTGGAAGCCGTTTACATCTTCATCATTGGATAACAGCTGAATGTGAATTTTTAATCCCACATCCCTGACTTTTTTGATGATTTTTTCTGTATGCCCAATCTGTTTCGGTGTCATTGTGTAAAGATAATAACAGTTGGGATCACCTTCATAATTTTTACTGGAGATGGCAAAGGTGTTTTTACCCCTGAGGACTTTTTCGTCTTCTTCATCACCCCATAACGATAATCCCACCATCATATCCGGAAAACGATCCCGTGGCACTTTGATCAAACCATTGGTGGCGCACATGGTCAGCACTCTTTTGTAGAAGGCTTCTACACGATCCAACTCCAGGGCAGGTTCACCACCAATGAGAATTGCCATGTTGACACCACGTTCGATTTCTTTGTCAATGAATTGTTCCCACTTAACAATATCTTTTTCGTCCTTTGCGGCTTTGTGTTCATCGGAGGAGAAGAAAAAACATCCTTTGCAGCGAAGATTACAACGATTGGTGACGTCGTAAATGGAACTCCTGATATTCAATTTGGATATGGATTTATATCGCTCATACCAAGCATCATCAAGCAAAGAACTAACTGTAATCATTATCTAACTCCGAATTAATAAAACAGATATACACAATAATGTGAGCCACCAAGAGTGATGATGAACAAGCCAGGTTAAAACAAGCTTTGTCCGGGTGGCATTCTCATTTCATTGCATAAATTTGGACTCTTTTGATAACCGCTGACCCAAACAGCCAAATAGGTATCCACATAGTCCAGCCAGGATTTAAATATTTCAGGATTAACGGCGTGTCTGAACATTCTGGCAGTCACAATGGCGCTACCGGCCGCATAATGTCGACACTCTGCACAATCGGTATCCGGTACACAACAGGCAACATCTCTATCCCAGGTAAGGTCTGTTCGATACTGGCGAAAAGAACGGCCCAGTCCGATATCAGTTGAGGGATTCATCCTTGGGTAAGAGCATGAATAGAGATCGTGCAAACCATGTTTAAAAGTGTGGGCAACAGCGTTGTAGGCGGAATATAAAGTATGTTGCGGATATTTTGCAAGAATCTCCAGCATGGTTTTGCGGGTGTAGGCCAGGGATTCGTCGGTGTGTGATAATTCGCTTTTGTGTCCTACCGGTGGTGAAAAAATATTGAAAGTGTATTGGCAATCATGTTTGACCAGTGTTTCCACTACTTCATTGACTTCATCAATATTTGTTCGAGTGAATGTATAGACAAAAACAGCACGATTATCACCTTGATAATTTTTTATCTGTCTATCCAGCAGGTTTTTGGCGTTTCGAACCTTAGTACTGGTTTCATCATTGCCCCAGACGGAAATGTGTATTTTGTAACCAATGGAGTCGGGAAATCGTTTGATCCCATTTGTCGCGATGGCTCCCCATTTGATCTCATCGTAGCACACCTGACATAGTTCTGAAGCGAGTGATGGTTCTGCCCCGGCTAAGACGACATAAGTGATGCCCCGCTCTTTTTCACTTTTCATCAGTTGACGCCATGCTTCCGGGTCACGATTTTCAGAAGCAAACTGCTTATCACCCTCATAATAGTAGCACCCATCGCATTTCATGTTGCAGCGATTGGACATGTCGTATGTGGACTCTCTTAGAAAAAAGTATTTACGGACTTTTTCCCAGCGCTCCCTGATTTCCGTATCAGCAAGTATTTCAGAGAACTTCCAGGTTTTGTTCTGAGGACCGTTGCTATGTTGAGTGTCTACCATGGGGTATTCCTACCAATTTAACCGGCAGACCGCTTAGTTCTGCTTCAGTTTAATCTCTTTTTCCACGTATTCGGCAATTTTGCGAATCGTTGTCAATTTTGGGTATTGTTCTTCATCGATGCGGATACCATACTCATCCCTGATAATCAGGGCAATAGTTGCCAGATCCATACTATCAATACCAACTTCATCCACCAGATCCAGATCAGGTTCAAACGTATCCGGTGTTACGTCTTCAAGTTTCAGCTCATCGATCATGATCTTGGCAATTCCAAGTATCAGGCCATCTGTGTTGATCTCAACTGTCACTTTAAGTCTCCATTCAAGCAGTTGTTAACAAAAATCTCCTGAGTTATACCCAAAAGGACGCAAAATACAAAAATATCATGATTCTATGTTGACAATAATTTTGTCAAACCAGATTTGTTTTTGAGATTTGATCCTTCGGGTAAAAGATTAAAATATCTGTGGTTCTTAGACTATGCTGAATTTTATCGAACGGGTATCATGTTTTTCCATAAATGATTATAAAGATCAAGATTGTTTTTTTAAAACCGAAACCGGTCTTTTATTTTTTATAAATAAAAATACAAAAATCCGGTTGGAAAAATTGACCCCTGGAATATTATCAAAAATTTTTCCTGTAGTTCGGTCGCAATGGGAGAATATCCTGAAAAGAAAAAAGGAGAAGTAGATGACAGATACATCACAACAGAAAACAGCACTGGTCACAGGTGCCGGCAGAGGTATTGGTCGGGCAATAGCGTTACGTCTCGCAACGGATGGGTATCATGTTATTATTAACTATAATTCCAATCAGAAAGAAGCTGAAAAGACCCTGAACTATATTCTGGACAACGATGGGTCGGGGGAGACTTGTCAATTTGATGTCCGGGATCTGAAGGTTGTTCAAACAGCAATAGAGGGGATTCTCAAAACAAGGACGTCAATTGATGTGCTAATCAACAATGCCGGCATTACCGATGATCAGATTCTTGTAATGATGGCGGCTGAAAAATGGAATTCGGTGATCGATACCACTCTCAATGGATTTTATAACGTCACTAAACCGGTTGTTCAGGGAATGCTGGTTAAAAAGGCCGGGGTGATCATATCAATCGCATCGGTAGCTGCAATAACCGGCAATAAAGGGCAAAGTAATTATGCTGCTGCCAAAGCAGGATTGATAGGTGCAAGCAAGTCGCTGGCTCTGGAAGTTGCCAAACGTGGTATTCGTGTGAACGTTGTTGCTCCTGGCTTGATCGATACTGAAATGATCACGTCGGCACCTGTGGATAGCTTTAAATCTATTATTCCCATGGGAAGAATCGGTCAGCCGGAGGAAGTTGCGTCAGTGGTTTCATTTCTTTGTTCCCTGGATGCTTCCTATATCACAGGTCAGGTAATTGGGGTGAATGGCGGAATGGCGTAAACAATATTTAGTTCAAAAGATGCCTTGGAAACAAGTGTTTATTGATTTTGAGGAGATATTTAAAGATAAAAATACTTTATCGTATCATTTGGTTAAATAATGCCACCTTCCATATTACCCTGCCTATGATAGTCAGGTCCCGTTAGGATTGTGTCTATTCGAAGCAATAAGTTTCAACTGATCCGATTTTCAGTGTCCTGATCGAAAAAGATGGCTTTGGACATGTCCAACATTAATATCATATCTTCTCCGGGATTTTTCGCATCGGCCGGCTGAACCCTGCAAGTCACCTCTTTGTCGTTAATCAAAACAAACACCAGTGTGTCGGGACCCGTGGGCTCAAGAACCTGGACACGGCACTTGAGTTCGTGAATGTCGGGGTTTCCTTCCTGCTCCGGAAAACCGTGGGCGATTTTTTCGGGACGAATGCCCAGGATAACCTCTTTGCCGATGTAGGATGTTAAGTCGCAAACAGCAGCAGGTATGGGAATCTGTTTGCCGGTTTCCACTCCCGTATTGAGTTCAATGGCCGGTAAATTACTGGATTTCCCTACCTTGCAGCGAATGAAATTCATCGAAGGAGATCCGATGAATCCGGCTACAAAAATGTTAGCAGGATTGTCATATACCTGCTGGGGGCTGTCCAGTTGTTGCACGATACCGTCTTTCATAATGGCGATTCTGTCTGCCAGGGTCATGGCCTCGATCTGGTCATGAGTAACGTAGACGATGGTAGTGTTGATACGCTGGTGCAATAGTTTGATTTCAGTTCTCATCTCCACCCGCAATTTGGCATCCAGGTTACTGAGTGGTTCGTCAAAAAGGAATACTGCAGGGTTCCGAGCGATAGCTCTACCCATCGCAACACGTTGCCTTTGCCCGCCGGATAGTTGAGAAGGCTTTCTATCCAACAGCTCGGTAATCTGCAGCAATTTGGCAACCCTTTCCACGGCATTTTCAATTTCCTGCTTGGGAACACCCCTGGTTTCCAATCCGAATGAGATATTTTTATAGACTGTCATGTTTGGGTACAGCGCATAGCTTTGAAATACCATGGCTATGTCACGGTCTTTGGGGCTGATTTTGTTAACAACCCTGTCACCTATGGCTATCTCTCCTGAAGTGATGGTTTCAAGCCCGGCTATCAGGTTCAGCAGGGTTGATTTTCCGCATCCTGAAGGACCGACCAGAACAAGGAATTCTCCCGATTCCACATCTATCGAAACCCCTTTTAGAACGTCCGTAGATCCAAAGGACTTGCATGCGTTTTTAATGGTAAGTGAAGCCATAGTTTTTCTCAGTAGTTTGTTTTGTTAATGTTAGTTTTATTTGTCGATAAGCTGCAGGGTGGATTGAGGAGAGAATCGACGAATCCACCTTAGAGCAAGTTGGTGGATCCGCTATCGCTCGATCCATCCTACTAAATGCATGCTTTTGCATTTTTTTTTAATTTACCTTACCCCTTCACCGAACCAGCCGTCAGACCCCTTAAAAAGTACTTGCCAGCCACAATATACACAAATAGCGTTGGTAATCCGGCGATGATGGCGGCAGCCATATCAACGTTATATCTTTTAACAGCCGAAGAGGTATTGACAAGATTGTTCAAAGCCACCGTTATAGGCTGTGTATCACCGGATGAGAAGACCACACCGAATAAAAAGTCGTTCCAGATCTGGGTGGTTTGCCAAATGATACTTACCACGAATATGGGAATAGACACAGGCAGCATGATCTTCCAGAAGATTCTGAAAAATCCGGCACCGTCTATGCGGGCTGCTTTAACCAGTTCATCGGGTATGGTGACATAAAAGTTTCTGAAAAACAGGGTGGTAAAGGCCAAACCGTATACCACATGCACGAGGATCAAACCGGTGACATCTTGCGCTATATTAAGGATTCCCAGTGTCCGCGCCATGGGTAGCAGGATTACCTGAAATGGGATAAAGCAACCAATCAGTAAAGAGGAAAACAAAATTTCACTACCTCTGAATCGCCATTTGGAAAAAACATAGCCATTGACCGCACCAATCAACGTGGAGATGATCACAGCCGGTATCACCATGCGCACGGAGTTCCAGAAATAGATTTTTATTCCTTCACACTTGACTCCAATACAGGCGGTATTCCAGGCATAAATCCATGGTTCCAGGGTGATGTCAACCGGGATGGAAATAATGGTACCGTTGCGGATATCTTCCATGGTTTTAACTGAAGTGAAGACCATTACAATCAGTGGAGCTATGAAATATAGCACAAACAGAAACAGGATAGCATAGATGGTAAATCTTCCGATTTTTGCGCCTGTTGTTTGGGGAACAAAATTAGATTCAGCTTTCACGACGACTTCTCCTAAGTTCCGAGTATAGATAAGGGACAATAATAGCCATCACCGTTGCAAACATCATCATTGCGCTGGCTGCCCCAAAAGCCAGGCGGTTTCTGGTAAAGGAAAAGGCATACATAAAAGTAGCCGGCAGATCTGACGAATAGCCCGGACCTCCCCTGGTCAGCACCATTACGAGGTCAAATGCCTTAATAGCAATATGGGATAGAATGATCATTGTACTGAAGAAGACCGGTCGTAAACTGGGAATAATGATCCTTAAATAAATTCGAGGCAGGCTTGCCCCATCCACTTGTGCGGCTTTGATAATTGAGTCGTCAATGCCTCTTAATCCTGCAAGAAAGAGGGCCATGACAAATCCGGTGGATTGCCAGACTCCTGCAATAACCACCGTATAGATGGACATTTCGGAATTGACCAGCCAATCGAAAGTAAATTCCGCATATCCCATATTCTGCACCAGCCTTTCCAAACCCAGCTCCGGATTCAAAACCCATTTCCAGGCTGTACCGGTAACAATGAAGGAAAGGGCCATGGGGTAGAGATAAATGGTTCGTAAGGCGCCTTCGATTCGAATTTTCTGATCGATCAATATCGCCAGCAACAAGCCGAACACTGTGCAGAACAGGATGAACAAACCGCCAAAAACAAACAGGTTCTGAATCGCTACCCACCAGCGTTCACTTTCGAACAATTTAATATACTGCTCAAACCCGACGATCTCGTATTTGGGAAGCAGCCTGGATTTTGTCAAAGACAGCCAGGCTGTCCAGATGATGAATCCGTAAACAAAGAAAAAGATGCAGGCAATGGTCGGAGACAACACCACTTTGGGTAAGGCAATTTCCAACACATTAAAGAATTTCCTTACCGGGGTTTGTCCGCCGGAGGATGTCTGGCTGTTCATCAGCGACCTGTTTCTGGAATGAATTAAACCGGGGTCGTTACACAAAACCGCCAACCCCGGAAGGAGGATCAAAATGAGCCTGATGAAACCAAAGTTACTGTTTAGCTGCCTGAACGGCGCTTGCCAATTGTTTGGCTGCTTTTGCAGAGCTCATGTTGGAATTGTAAAAGTTGGTCACAACATCAAATATCGCTCCTCTAACAGCAGGATAAACAGCCATTTCATGGGCCATACTTGGCAGTAAGGTACCGCTGGCTGCACTAGCTGCAAAAGAATCAAACGAGCTGTGTGCACAATCATCAAATTTCATGCGGGACATTCCCAGTCGAACAGGGATGGAGCCCTTGAAGACGTTAAATACTTCCTGGAATTTTGGTTCCATGATCAGTCGGGCCATAGCCTTTTGGGCTTGCTTCGCACTTCTGCTTTTCTTTTCAAACATGATGAAGCTATCAACGTTAAAGAGAAAACTGTTGCTGGTCTGGGGAACAGGCATGCAAACAAAGTCTACACCTGGAGTTTTACCGGCTTTGGTGAATTCACCCTTGGCCCAGTCACCCATGAACTGCATGGCAGCTTTTCCGGTGATAACCATGGAGGTTGCCAGGTTCCAGTCTCTACCCGGAGCACCCTTGTCAGTATAGGTCTTAATCATCTTCAGGATATCAAATGCCTTGACCATGGTTTTGCTGTTCAAAGCGGCAGGATCTGCGTTCACCAGTGCTTTTTGGTAAAAATCTGCACCACCTACTCCAATAACAATGGATTCAAAAACGGTTGCTTCTTGCCAGGCTTGTCCACCAAAGGCAACAGGAATAAAGCCGGCTTTTTTGATTTTTTTGGCCGAAGCTTCGAACTCGTCCCAATTGGTTGGAATTTTGGCACCGGCTTTTCTAAAAACGTCCGGGTTAACCCACATCCAGTTAATTTTATGAACGTTTACAGGGACGGCTACATAGTGTCCATCATACTTCATAATATCGGCCACGACCTTTGGCAGCAACTTGTCCCAGTTGTTCTTTTTGGCCACATCATCCAGATTAGTGAGAACACCTTCATCTCCCCATTGTTGAATTTGAGGACCCTTTACCTGGGCTGCAGTCGGCGGATTTCCGGATACTACCCGGGATCTTAAAACGGTCATGGCGTTTTCACCAGCTCCTCCGGCAACGGCAAAATCCTTCCAACCGTGCCCTTCCTTTTCAAGCATGTCTTTTAACACGCCAACAGCTTTTGCCTCACCACCGGATGTCCACCAATGCAAAACTTCTACTTCACCACCATATACATATCCGGTGACCATCCCGATAGAAATAAGAAAAGCTACTACCTGTTTCATTAAATATTTCATTTTCTCGCTCTCCATTTTGGGGTTGAGTATCTTTGATTTCTCAATGATAAGGTCTCTAGCCGAACACACCGACTAAAATTTGGAAGTTCGCTCTATATTGAAAGTATTAGACCAAAAGCAGTTAAAAAGCTCCCTATGGGGTTACCTAAAAATTACAATAAGTTGGATGAGAAAGAAGAGTTCCGTGGGGAGAAAGAAACAATAAATCGGATCAATTGGGGCAGGGATGCCTCAACTATTGGGGCAGGGATACCTCAATCATATACCAGGTCACGCATCTTTTTTTCTGAAGAGTTGGCTTTGGTGACCATTTCAAAATCGATCACAATTCTGTCCGGAATGCCTTCTTGGGATTCTAAAAATCGATATCCCCAAAAAACTGCTGCCGAACCCATTTCTTCCGGTTTCTGAGCCAACGCCAGATCGACGATGCCGTTATCTATCGCTGTAACCATTTCCGGCGTGGTATCCCAAACGCCGATTTTAACCGAGCCTTCCAAGCCGGTTACCAGCATGGTTTGGATAATGCCCTTACCGCTGAGATCATTGGTGCAAAAAATGGCGTTGATATCAGGATGCTTTTGAACGATTTCTAGAGATTGTTTAAAGGCGTTACGTTCCAGCTCCTTACTGGAGCCTCCTAAACCCTTGTCTGAATTGGAAAAATCGATACCCGCGATGTCAATTCCGACAATGGAAATGTTGGGGAACGATTCCAGCGCTTGCAGAAATGCTTTGAACCGTCTCGAAATCGAGGGAATATCCGGAAAGGTTGAGTTGATATAGACCGTTCCCTTGCTATCAATCAATTCAGCCATTCTGTCAGCCATCGCTTTGCCTCCCTTCCACTGATCTGTAGTGATATGCAACAAAGGAAAACGTTGTTTTTGTTGAAGGTTCAAGTTTTTTGTGTTTATTTCGCGATTGATGGTAACAATTTTTATTCCCTGGTTGTGAAGATCCAGCAGGGTTTGCCCCATTTTGCCACCTGAAGCAGGGGAAATCACCAAAATCTGCGGTGTATCGATGGTGAAAACGGATTGAATAATCTTGATTTGTTCATCAGCATCCCAACTTTCCGGATATGCAGGGACTATGACCTGGGCGTTATATTCCCTGGCTTTTTTGCGTAATCCTTTTTCTACCGATTCATAAAACGAGCTTCGTTTTCCCGGAATATATGCGATGGTAAATTTGCTCTTTGCCGCAAGATCACTTCCAGCGATCAACAAGAATATGGGAACTAAAAACAAGCTTGGATATTTCATAACAAAAACTGTCTGATTCAGGTCTCACAAAAAAGACTCGAACGGCTTTTCAATTTGACGGGTTGTAAGGCATTGGTGCCGTCTCTGCGGGGCTTAACTGCTCCTTGATGCCAATTCAGTGGTTTCAATCGTTGGTTCAATGGTTACTTGAATGTTCCTAGTCCCGTAGGGACGATACCGAATAACACCTGATTTTGTGATTGACAGACCTCCAAATCAGGTCTCCTTGACTATATCGATGTTGTATTTTTGTATTTTGCGCCAAAGGGTTTTGCGATCCACTTTTAAGGCCTTGGCAGCCCTGGATTGGTTGTAATTTTCGCGGACCAGAAAATGTTCGATTACTTTTTTCTCGTATTCTACGCTGACCGCTTCAACCATTTCCTGAAGGGAGGTAAATTTTGAGAAATCCGGGCGCGGCAGTGTCTTATGTTGACCGAACAAAGAGCTGAATTCCAGGTCTTCGGCTTTAACTTGCGAGTCTTCGCTTAGCAAGATCACTTCATTAACAACATTTTTCAGCTGCCGAATATTTCCCGGCCAGGCACAGGAAACAAGCAGGTTTGTTGCATCATTGGAAAAGGTGTGAACGTCCTTGCGGTAGCGTTCGTTGTAAATTGATTTGAAATGATCAATGAGATGAATGATCTCCTCTTTGCGCTCTCTTAAAGGAGGCAGCTGAAGATTAACCACGTTGATGCGGTAATAGAGATCTTCACGAAATTCTCCGCTTTCCACTTTTTGTTTTAAGTTACGATTGGTGGCCGTTAAGACACGCACATCAACGTGAATGGTTTTGTTTCCACCCACTCTTTCAAAAGACTTGGATTCCAAAACTCTCAATAATGCGGCCTGACTGGCCTGTGTCATATCACCTATTTCATCCAAAAACAGGTGACCGCCATCTGCCAGTTCAAACTTCCCTATTTTCACATTGTTGGCCCCTGTAAAAGCCCCTTTTTCATGACCGAATAATTCGCTAAGCAGCAAAGTTTCGGAAATGGCAGCGCAATTAATAACGATAAAAGGTTTATCGCGTCGTTCCGACGTGTAATGGATATACTTAGCCAGTACTTCTTTGCCTGTGCCGCTTTCACCGGTAATGCAGATCGGGACGGGTTCATTTTTAATCTTGTCTGCCTTATCCCGAATAAACTTCATTTGGTCGCCATGGGCCACAAAACCGTAGGGAAAGTCCCGTTTGATCAATTCATTTTTGAGGCTTTTGTTTTCTTCCTGCAGGTTCTTGATTTCGAGGCATTTCGTTATTGTCCCCAACAGCCGTTCATGATCGACCGGTTTTAACAAATAGTCCTTGGCTCCCTCCTTCATCAGGGCAACTGCATCCTCGATATTGCCATATCCGGTAACCAGAATAATTATCATTTCCGGATATTGCCTTATTAGTTCTCTGAAGAGGTCGATGCCGGTTTTTTCTCCTTTCAGCCTGATGTCAAGTACGGCCACATCGATGTGCCATGTTCCGGCTGTTTTCAGCGCCTCCTCGAATTCCCCGGTATCGAATACATTGAATCGTTTTTTAAACCAGTTTTTCAATCCGTGGCGGATACCTTCCTCGTCATCGACGATCAGTACGGAAAGATTTGAATAGTCCATTGCTTTTTTTATTTGTTGCAATCGCGTGCATGTTTTCAGAATTGTCTTCCTGCAACTGCCTTAGTTTTCTGCCGCTATTTCTTCCTTGATGCTGACAGGCACTGAAATGGTGAAGACACTGCCTTTTTCCGGTTCACTTTCGACCTCAATGTCACCCCCGTGGTTTTTAACAATACCATAAACTACGGATAATCCAAGTCCTGTCCCAACTCCCGTTGGCTTGGTTGTGAAAAAGGGGTCAAATATTTTGGGAATAACCTCTTCGGACATGCCTATGCCGGAATCCTGGATGACTATTTTAATGGTGTCCCCACTACCTGCAGTAGTTGTGCTTACCTTTACTTCACCACCTTCCTGGCAAGCCTGCACAGAGTTTGTAAGCAGGTTGATAATGATCTGCTTGAATTCCGTCGAACTGATCGGTGTTTCAGGAATCGTTTCATCCAGGTGAAGGTCAATCACCACCTTCTGTTTTAAGGAAAATCGAACCAGATCCACCACTCGCCTTATCTCTTCATTTACATTCGTATCTGATTCTCCCAGGTGATTGGTTGCCGAAAAGTCCAGCAATCGTTTGACAATATCGCCGATACGCCTGGTTTCCTGGCGAATCCAGTTTAAAGAAACCGATTTGTCCTTATCTTTTTCTTCTTCAGCCAGGTATTGCACGTTGGACATGATGGAACTTAACGGGTTGTTTATTTCATGGGCGACTCCGGCTGAAAGCATGCTGATTGAAGACAATTTTTCGGCCTGTAGGATGCGTTCATCCAATTCGAGTTTTTTACTGATATTATTGAGCATTAATACGCAACCCGTTTTAGAATCAGACGTGGTGATGTGATACAGTTTGATCTCAAAAACCGATTTTGGAGGCAACCTTTTTGTTACGACGTGGGAGGACCTGTTGCCGGTTACGATATCATTCATATTATCAAGCAGGTTGTCATCTACAATTGGCAGTGCCACTTCGCGAATATCTTTACCCAGGAGATCACGTTCTTCAGACTTGAAGGTTTCCAGAATTCCCTGGTTGACCTTTTCTATAGTGAAATTGTTGTTAATGCTGATAATTCCGGTGCTGATGGAATCGATGATCCGCTCGTTGTAGTCCTTGAGGGAGGTGATCTCATCAAAATAGCGGTCTGTTGTTAGCTTTTGCAGGTTGAGATTGCTGGCCATCTCATTAAACCCGAGGAACAGCTCCTGGATTTCAGAGCTGTATCTTCCTTCAATCTGAATATCGAATTTTCCCTCTTTGACCCTGACCATCGCTGATAAGAGGTTTTTAACCGGCCTGGTAATATTGAATGAAAGAAACCAGCTCAGCACCAGGGCCAGTAAGGAGCCCAGGATAAAAATAGTAAAAATAAGTTTATAGATCAGAATAATGTTGGGTGAATATTGTTCACTTATCATCAGTGTAGCCAGGAAGACGTTTTTGTATCCAAGCGCGTAAGAGTACTTGCCAACTTTTTCCACAATGCCGTAATACTTCTCGTTATCAAAGGATATGTCCGTCAGCAGATTATAGGAATAATTCAGTTCGGCAAAAGGAATGACAGATCCAACCTGAACATCGTTGATTTCCTCTAATATGTAACGGTCTCCGATGTAAAAAAAGACCTTGGTCTGTGGATTTTTGCTGAGCTTATTCACGAATTGGCGGTTCAATACCTTAATCAAATAGATGTTTAAGGGGAAATCCAGATCTGTTCCGAGATTAATAATTCCCATTAAGGTTAGATTTCCATCCAAAACCATGTTTTCCAAGTAAGGGTGAGACCGGTCGTTGCGGTGAAGTTTGACAAAGAGGTCGGAGAACATCAGTTTGTTATTGCTGATGTTGCGTATAACAAGCTGCTTGTCTGTTTTAACAACTATAAAATCGATTCCGGAAGTTATGAGCAACTCTTTGGTGTTATTAGCAATATCTATCAGCTGAGACTTTGTCCGTGATGCAGAGGTTTCCCGGTACAGTTCTTTGGAGGCATCAGCCAGCACCTGGTTGCGTTTCAGAGTGATCAGGTTTTTCCAGAGGCGGGTTTTCCAGGTGGTATAGTTATCATAAACGATGCTTGCTTCCTTTTTCATTTCATCAACGGCAATTTCCTCATTTTGTTGATGAACAAAATAGCTTAAAACAGATACGGTCAAGCCGGCTTGAAAAACAATGACCGCAATAAAGGAAAGCATGGTTTTTGTTGCAAGCTTCAAAGAAAGCCTCCCGTAACCAAAAATGGTTCCTGAATGAAAAACTATGAATGGTCCACCTACAGCAAAATCAGTACCGTTGGCAGCAGTATTTCAATTTGCCAACGGAAACATGGGATTACCGGAAATGGAAAGAGGCTATCGGAGTCTTTTTTGTAAGTAAAGACCAAAATCCGGGAAAAAGTGTGGCATGCAAGCCCACTTTTGTATGTTGGATTGAAGCTATTATTCAACGGTCAGATTCATAGATGTTAACAACTCCGGTCCCGAGTCTTGTTTGTGAAAAATCTCAATTTCCCATTCGCCTGTTTCTCTCGGGGTGAAGTTTGTCCAGGTACGATATCTAATGGAGCCTTTTACGCTTAGTACACCGGAAGTTCTTTTGGTTTCTCCCTCCAGATTGAATCGTAAAAAAACTTTTTCTTCGGCACCTACCGGAACCAGGTAGGCCATCCAAATATAAATGGTTTCGTTGGTATTGGCTTTATGAAAAATCTCAGGTGGTGAACCATCTTCGGTTAAGGGCCCGAATTCGATGACTTCATTCTTGCAGTCATATTTTGAAGCACCACTTTTATGAATATCACGGCAGAATTTAGAATCGGATAAAACGATACCTTCGCCTTTTCCGTTGTAGTAAAAATCCAACACCCTCAGTGTTTCTTCGGCCGAGGGAACGGATTGGGAATAGGCAGACAGGGAAATTGCCAGGAAGAAAATGGTACTTATCGTAGTCTTGACAAAACACTTCATATGTAGCTTGCTCCTTAATTTACTGACTATTTATTTTGAAAATGATGAACATGGTGTTAAAAAATTATCTGCATTCTTTTCACAACTTTTCAAGGAGAAAGTGCCGGAAAAAAGAGCTACACAGCCATGGATTGGGAAGGTAGATAGTGCGGATGAGGAAATTCATGAGCGATCGCCGATACCGGTCTGTTTTTGTGGATTAATCGAAGCTTTTTTCCAGGGTTTGTTTTAGTTGGGCAAAGGATACGGGTTTTGTGATAACATCGTTCATGCCGGCTTCCAGACAGCGTTTTTTGTCCTGCTCCATAGCTTTTGCCGTCAAAGCGATAACAGGGACCAGGGAGGAAAAACAGTCTTTGATTTTCTTTTGCCGAATCAACCTGGTAGTTTCAAAACCATCCATTTCGGGCATCAGGCAATCCATCAATACAAGGGAGTAGGGCTGTTGAGACAGTTTGTCGAGTGCTTCTTTTCCTCCGGCCGCCAGATCAACATGGTAGCCCATTTTTTCAAGCATTTCCCGACAAATGATCCTACTCAGGTGATCATCGTCTACGACCAGAATTTTGAAGTCTTCCGCTTTGAGTGCGCGGGTGAAAATCAGCTTATCCTCTTTCCATTGATTATTGAGCTTTTCCTCGGCTTTCTTGAATGTCAATTCGAATCCGATATTGGTACCTTCACCTTCCTTACTTTCGATGGAGATTTTTCCGTCCATCATTTCGATAATATTCTTTGTGATGGTCAATCCTAATCCGGCTCCACCAAATCTTCGCGTCGTTGAACTATCCACCTGGGAAAAGGATTCAAAAATCAAAGGCAGGTTTTCATCAGCAATTCCGATCCCTGAGTCTTTGATATTAAATGCCAGGCAAACCGCATCTTTTGTTTCTTGTCTTAAAGTGGCGCTTAAAGAGATCTCACCCTGTTCAGTGAATTTTTGGGCATTGGAAAGCACATTGGATAAAACCTGACCCAGGCGAATGGGATCACCCACCAGGTTTTCCGGTATGGTATCGTCGATGTAATAACTGTATTGCAAGCCTTTCATTACGATGGAGCCGGAGAAAAGATCCACCACGTTTTTAACCATCTTTCTCAGGTTAAAATCCACGGGATCGATTGAAAATTTGTTGGCTTCAATGCGGGACAGGTCCAGAATATCGTTCAAAATTTTAAGCAGAACATTGCTTGATTGGGAAATAGTATCCAGGTACTTTTTTTGCTGCTCGTTAAGCTCGGTATGGAGTAACAAATCTATAACACCCAGCACTCCATTCATGGGAGTACGCAGTTCGTGACTCATGTTTGCCAGAAAATTATTCTTGGCGGCATTCGCTTTTTCTGCTGCCTCTTTCGCCAGCAATAATTCCTGTTCAAAGGCTTTGCGTGACGTGATATCAATGACAATTCCACGCATTCCGACTGTTTCTTTGTTCTTGATAATTCGGCGAGTATACACAAGAACGGGATGGATCTCCCCTCCCGGTCCCTTTAAATTATACTCGTTACCTGAGGGAAGTTCATGGTTGGCAATCCGTAGAATGTTTTCTTTGACAAGAGCGGAGTCTTCTTCAACAAACAGATCGGCGACATATAAACCTTTATCCAGATCCTTTTGATCGTAGCCGATTAGTTTAAAACCGAACTGGTTTAAATAAAGCAGTTTGCCCTGGTTATCCAGTTCAAAGATGGTTTGGGGAAGGAGGTCTGATAAGTCTCTAAATCTTTCTTCACTGGCTCGCAGTTGCTCTTCTATGGTTATTCGTTCCAGGATTTCATGCCTTAGCTCCTCGTTGGTTTTTAGCAATTCCAACGTCCTGGCCTCGATCCTGGATTCCAGATTCATTTGAGCTTTTAAAAGCGCTGATTCGGCGGTTTTACGTTCATTGATTTCCTTTTCCAGGGATTCCTGCTTTTGCAGGAAATTTTTCCAGAACTCGATTCGCACTGATTCGTAAGAGTAGGAGAAAAAGGTAACCAGAACAAATACTCCCGAAAACCGAATTTTAAAGGCAAGCGAGTAATGATAGGGAAGATAAGGGTTCGGTGCAAAAAAAATCAACAAACAGATGCCGTATGCCAGTAATGTCCAGATCAGTCCTTCATTTTTCTCCAAAAAGGAAAAAGCCAACAAAGGGAAACACAATAACCAGAATGATGAGTATCCCTCCATGGAGCCCTGTAAAACCCAGTAAAGTACCGTAGTACCGTATATCAGACAGATGAATCGGTAGAGAGCAATCCCTCTCTCCATCTTTCTTAACACAATGAAGGATAGCGCCAGAACAGCACTGATTCCGACATCCATAATTCCAAATTGAAAATTCCCGATAACCAGGTGTGAGATGCCAAAACCAAAAAATGTAGGAATTGAAAGGATGAGGAAAACAATATAGATTCGGCGCTTTCGTTTCTCTTCCAGATCAACACTGTTTCCCATGATCAAGAAGTCCAGCAACGATTGACGAGGGGTCTTTAGTAGCATCGTGTGACAGGTATGGATAAGAGTCTTAATCCCCGGTGATTGGACATCGAACTAGTGAGAGCTCTTTTAAGGGATCATAAGTCATTATGAATCACGATTAATGGATAGTCGATCCAAAGTGTTTTCACAAGCTTAAAATGATCCTCATTGAACATGGAGATAAATTCGCCTGTAAACTGGTTTGTATCAAACTCACTATCTTTCAATCAAAAAAAAATTATATCAGTTAAATAGGTTGGAAGGTGCCGGAATTTGGATATATAGCAAGGCCTAAACTGTTGTTACTTGTAAAATAGATGCTTTACAATGCCTCAAGATGTCTGCTAGGAAACGAAGGAACCACAAGTAATTGAGTCACATTCCCGGAAAAGCCACCAAATCTGATGATGCAGTTTCATGCTATTTTAACGGCGATGATGACGAAAACAATTCCCAGTTAAAAGAAGAGGTTGACAGCTAAAGATAGGAAGTTACACTAATTACGACGTTTTTGAGTACATAAAGCTGATCGTTAATTGACAACCAAGGTTTTACGAAACAGAAGCCGGTTCATTTTCCCGGGACTCGTAAAACAATAGTAATCAAAAAGCTTTGAAAACATGTTTACTAACGAAAGTGATGATCATCAACTGCTCCCAACAACAAACAATGCAGTATGTGATCCTTGGGTTTGGAAACGTAATTGACCAAACCCAGATGAGAATTGGTAAGTGATTGTTTTGAGTGAAACGGATGGAATTTAAACAGCGTTGCAAAAAAGAACATACAATCAGGCAGCGCCTTATTTCATTATTAGTAAGTTAACTCTTAAGCGTGTGCAGTTGCTTTTAAATTGCTTTTTTGAGGTTAGTGTATGTGTGATACTTTCGTCTCTATTGTACCCGGGAAAAAAGAGCGCTCTGTTTTTTTCGGCAAAAACAGCGATCGTGAACCAAATGAAGCCCAAATCCTGGAATTCCATCCTCAGAAGTCCTATTCCACCAAAGAAAAAGTATACTGCACCTACATTTCCATTCCCCAGGTTAGAGAAACAAACGGAATCCTGATTTGCCGCCCATTCTGGATGTGGGGCGCAGAGATGGGAGCTAACGACAAAGGTGTGGCCATCGGTAACGAGGCTGTTTTTACGAAAATGCCCTATAAGGATTCCGGCGGGTTGACGGGGATGGATATGGTACGACTGGCCCTGGAAAGATCCGATAGCGCGGAACAAGCCCTGGAAGTGATGATCGGCCTGTTGGCCGATTTTGGTCAAGGTGGAATCAGTGGTTATAAAAACAAGAGAATGGTTTACCATAACAGCTTTATTATTGCAGACCCTAATGAAGCATGGGTGTTGGAAACAAGCGCAGATTTGTGGGCCGCCTTAAAGATTAAAGATCACTATGCCATCAGTAATAGCTTGACGATAGGAAAGGAATTTGACCGCAGCCATCCTGAGCTGATCAATATGGCGAAGCACCTCAAGATGCTAAAAAAGGGGCAGGATTTCCATTTTGCAGATTGTTTTTCCGCTTGGTTGCACAGCAAATTTTCCGCTTCCAAAACCCGTCGGGAATGTACCTTGCGTAACATTCCCAAGCTGGTGGAGACAGCCGATATTACGTCTACCTTTGATATCCTGAGACATCACAACGAAGAGCCTTATGACCCCTCTTCCCACTTGCTACAAAACTCCATCTGCTCGCATGCCGGTAATTCCCTAACGCGTAACACGGGCACAACCGGTTCCTTTGTAGCTCACCTTCGTACAAAATATGACTGTATTTACTGGGCAACAGCCACGTCGGCTCCATGTACGAGTGTGTACAAACCAATTTGGATGAATGGGGAGGTTATTCCCGATCTCGGTCCACTACCAAAGGGCCAGTTTAATTCAAAATCCTATTGGTGGTACCATGAAAGAATGCATCGGGCGTTGCTTAAAGACTATTCAATTATGTCAGAGTACCGTCCGGAAAGGGACAAGCTCCAGGCTTCTCTCGTCAAACTTGCCTACCGGGTTAACGACAAAGAACGCTATTCCTTTACCTGTGATGCATTTAAAAAATCGCGGGAACTTACCAAGAAATGGTGGAACACACTGAAAGAATCCACAAAGAAGTCACAATCGTCGGGCTTTCTCTATCAAAAATACTGGAAAAAACAGAACCAAAAAGCCGAGCTTTTTTTATAGGTTTTTTGGGGGTTAGATGAAATTGGCGTAAGTTTCCTTAATTTGCTCTAATCCTCGGCCGATATTAGTCTCCAACTCTGATGTCAGTTTGGCTTCATCTTTGTTTTTGATTGCTTCCAGTATATTGTAATGATCCTGGTTGAAAAGTATGCAACTGTCTTTTTTCTGTCGGTGCATGTTCAGGTACGCCTCAATCATTTGAATGAGTTTTTGGACGATCATATACAAATGATTGTACCTGGAAGCCCTGTAAATTGTGTCGTGAAACGAGCGATCCAAATGGTAAAACTCCGGGGTGATGGAATTCATTTCCTCATGTAATCTTTCCAACGTTTTAATCTGCTTTTGATCAAGCTGATACATGGCATCAACTGCCATTTTGACTTCAAGATTCACCCGCATCTCAAAAATAGACACGATTTCGTCAAACTTGGGGTGATTGGCGACAATGGCGCCTTTGTAAGGGATGTTTTTTACGATGCCTGATCGGTCAAGTCTGAGCAGAGCCTCTCTTATCGGTCCTCTGCCAATATTTAATTCCTTTTCCAGATCGGTGAGAACCAGGCGGGTGCCAGGCAGTTTCGTCCCTGATAAAATCATCTCTCGAATTTTTTCATAGGCTGCCAGGGATTTAAGTAACGACTTTTTACCACTCACTATTTTTTGCTCCAAAAATTGGGATCGATCTTTTTTCCAAACCTAAATTGTTAATGGAATCGAGAATATATGTCCAGTTTTACTCCTGCCAAATCAAACCTGTCCGGGTCATGATAGAGAGTGATCGTTTGTTGCCGATGGGGTTGGCCGGGAGGGTCGGGAAATTGTTCTGAAAAGAATCAAGGAAGGAAATTGGGTGTTCGTTAAACAATGCTTAGTGTTTTCTTTCAATATGTTTTCCCTGTTTTACAATCGTCACCGTTTCCCGGGCAAGAACCTCTGCTGCGTCTATCATGTTGAAAGGCATTCCCTGGCAAACGACACTCAATTCAGTGCAGGCAATAATGATAACATCAGCACCTTTGCGAGAAATATTGTTAAAGGCATCGGAAATGATGGTATCAACTTCGGGGCCGGTCACCCCGGCTTTTATCATCTTAATTCCCTGTAGCAACAGATCCTGATATGTATCGTCCGGATAGATATCTTCTATTCCATGCTTTTGGAACCTGTCCGAATAAAGCCTGGTTTTTATGATGGCAGTAGACCCGGCTATCCCAACCTTTCGACGATCAGGATAGGACCGGACAAATTCGGAAACCACCAGATCAATGAGATTGATAACCGGGATGGTAACGGCATCAACGACATGTTGATAGTAGTAATGGGCTGTATTACAAGGGATTATTAAAAAATTTGCACCCCATTGCTCAAGTTTTTTTCCCATTTCAGCCATATGAGGGCCAGGGCATTCCCCGGTTTCATCAATCAACGCTTTTATTCGGGAGGGAACCTTCGGATTGTTGTCAACAATACAGCGAATATGATCGATGTCGTCATTAGCGGGTGTGAGTCGGATGATTCGCTGCATGATATCTACTGTTGCATCGGGACCTAAACCACCGATTATACCAACAATTTTTTCCGGTTCTGAAGATGTCGTCATATCGTTTTAACTACAGAAGAAAATTAAATTGCAATTTGAATTGCGTAATAAACAATCTTGGTTAAGTTGTAGGATGGGCAATTCGTTGCCCATCAACAAGATTGATAAGCAATGGATTTAATACCAATCTCTTGGTGCGTTGAGATACATTCATCAAGGAGTTAAATCATTAACTGCTACCAATCATTAAGCTACAGCATCATGCCGAATTTGATCCCATATGCGCTTAATTAAGATTATTCGGAGTACCATTCTAACGGTAGGGCGGGGCTACGACCCCGCCAACAGGCTAGCCTCTCGGCGGTCACGTAGGACCGCCCTACCATACGTTCTCGGAATTATTCGAAATCATGCCTTAAATAAGCGTTTATGGGACTTAATCAGGCATCTAAAACCAGCTAGCCAACTATGCCTTTTTAGATTCCGAGTCTAAGCTCGAAATGGCAAAGAATTAGAATCTAAGCAGGATGGTAAAAATCTCAATTATGACCCGGTTTATTCGCTTGATCCATTATCTAAAAGTATCCAGATAAGCATATAATGCAGGTGAACCTCCTGTATGCAGGAATAGAACATTGGCACCTTCAGGGAAAGTGTTTTTGCGAACCAGGTCAATCAAACCGGCGGCTGCCTTTCCTGAGTAAACTGGGTCCAGTAAGATCCCTTCATTGGCAGCAAAAAGCCTAACGGCTTCAATCATTGAGTCTGTCGGAATCGAATACCCGGGGCCGACATATTCATCATAACAAACGATACTTTCTCGCGTAATTCCCCCTTTGATATTGACAGATTCAGCTGTCTCTACGGCAAGCTTGTGCACAATCTCTTCCTGGAGATCCTTTGGGCGGGAAACATTGACACCACTGATTGGTATACCCCCATTGATGCCTGCCATACCTGTCACCATTCCTGCGTGGGTACCTGCCGATCCGGATGGGACCACAATGTGATCGATCTTCAGCCTTGCGTCATTTAATTGCTGCATCATTTCAACAGCACAGTTTACATATCCCAGTGCCCCGGTGGCATTGGAAGCTCCACCAGGGATGATGTACGGTTTTTTGCCCTGGTTTCTTAATTCTTCGGCCGTCTTGTTCATTTCGGCCATCATGTCCGATCCACCTTCAACCACACGGTGACTCTTCACACCTAAAAGCTCGAAAAGAAAATTATTTCCACTGCCATCCACTTTATAGCTTCCTTTGACGCGCTCCTCCAATATCAAATGACAATCCAATCCTTCTTTGGCAGCCCAGGATGCGGTTAAGCGACAATGATTGGATTGAACAGCTCCGCAGGTAATCAGGGTGTCAGCACCCTTGGCCAGGGCATCAGCAATACAAAATTCCAGTTTACGGGTTTTATTACCACCGGCCGCACCGGGGAGCAGATCGTCACGTTTTACAAACAGATTAATTCCACCACCCAGGTTTTCTGATAGATTGGGCATTGGTTCTACAGGTGTTGGACCTTGCAGGTAATTTCTTCTGGGAAACGATGTAAAATTCATGAATAAACTCCTGAAAAATAAGGTTTCGATCGTCGGGTTACGACAGAACTTCTTGAAGACATTCTTCGATAATATCAGTAATGATCAGACAATCCTCTTCGCTGAAGGTCAGAGGAATTCTCATATCACACATGGTTTTTAAAATGCGATTGGTGTTTTTCAGTTCCGGCAGGGTGCCAAAGTACTGCCAACTGGTATAAGCGCTGGTAAACCCCACAGGTTCACTGTTCCCAAACCATTTTAGTTCAACTCCCCTTTCTAAACACAGTTCCAGGAATCGGTTAATGGTCTTTTCGCTTTGACCAGGCAAAGAAAACTGAATGGAACTGCCGACATAACTTTCCTTGGGATGACGGGAGGGAAGGCTGATGCCTTTCATTTTTACCAAGGCTTGTTCAATCAGCTGATATCGCTGGTTCCAACGGCGACATTGCTCGTCCAGGTCTTTCAATTGAGGTCTTAAAATGGCTGCCCTTAAGTTATCCATTCTGCAGGAATAATTTGGTGTCAGTTTTTTAATCGATTCAAAAACCTCCATAGGTGGGCGTGCGGTATGCCGTTCATATAACATGTACGAACCGGAATAGATGATGGCTTTCGCCATCAGCTCCGGATCATCGGTTATCAATAACCCGCCTTCCCCTGAATTAATATGTTTGTAGGTTTGGGTACTGAAACAGGCCGCTTTTCCGAATGTTCCCGATTTTTTGCCATCCCAGGCTGCACCCATGGTGTGAGCACAATCCTCAATCAACTCTACATGATTCTCTGTGCAGATGTTTACTATCTGGTCCATATCGGCGATATGCCCCCTCATGTGGGACAGCAGCAACCATTTGACGTCGTCAGCCGCTGCTTTACGTTTGAGGTCGTCCAGATCGATGGTGTAATCATCCACAATATCGACCAGTTCGATGCTCGCCCCTGTGTTCTCTATGGCCCCGGGGACAGGAGCCAGGGTATAAGCATTGCACAAAACCTTGTCACCCGGCTGAACACCAATACTCTTCAGTGCCAGATACATGGCGCTTCCACATGAAGCGCAGGAAAGGCAATACCTACTCCCCATGTATTGGGCAAATTCCTCTTCCAGCAAAGCGGCCTCACCTTTTTCATCCTTATCCACATTGTAACGATGGATCTTGCCGGAGCGAAGAATTTCCAGGGCTTTTTCGATACCTTCTTCAGATATGGGTTCCTGCAGCGTAAAGTCTTTGGTAAAGCATTTGGAATTGGATGGGTTCATATTATTTCCTAATCGGTTTGTGCTTGGTGTGGAGCTTTATTAAGGTCTGCTATATCCCAGCTCTTGCAAAGCATGGTTATTGGTTATCCGTTATCGGTCTTTCCTGAAAGTTCCGCTTTCTGTTTAACAAACAACTAATCAAATAACAGGGGTTAGGCCTTGATCAGAGAGTTGGGTTCTCATTTTTTCGTCAAGCGTGAGTAATTGTACCACAAACTGTTAACTGAAAGCCGATAACCGATAACACCTTTAAAACTTATGCAAAAGCTGCTCAAACAAGACCAACTCAAACCTGAAATGTGCAAATTAATAAGTTTTTTGCTTGTATACCTCAAAATCCCAGTTTTCATTTGGGAAATATTTGTTTAAGCGCCAATCGCAGGCCCTGGCGTGTCCTTCCATTCCCTCAACACGAGAAAGCCTGGAAGCAGCACCTCCAATAGTACGGTTGGCCTCATTTGTCAGCTCTTGATAGGTATATATTTTTAAAAATTTGTGAACGTTAAGTCCGCCTGAATAAAGACCGGCTTTTTTGGTTGGCAGTATGTGATTTGTCCCGGAGCACTTGTCTCCGTATGCTACCGTGCAACCTTCTCCCAGGAATAAAGATCCGTACGACTTTAAATTAGCCAGCCACCAATCCAGATCTTCAGCAATAACCTGAACGTGTTCAGCTGCATATTGATCGTTGACCCGGCATAATTCTTCACGATCTTCACATAAAATAATCTCCCCGTAGTTCTCCCAGGAAGAGGCTGCCACTTCCGGTTCAATCAGGTCGGAGATGACCTTGGGCACAATTTCCTTGACCTTTTCAGCAAGTGGTCTGCTGTCTGTATAAAGCCAGACAGGAGAATCGTAACCATGTTCGGCCTGGGATACCAGGTCAACTGCAATTGTCATTGGATCAGCCGATTTGTCAGCAATAATGGCAGATTCCGTAGGTCCGGCAAAAACATCGATGGTACAAGTTCCATCGCCGGACAACAACGCTTTGGCTTCGGCAACATAAGCGTTGCCAGGTCCGACCAGAATATTGGCAGGTTTGCCTGTAAAAAGACCGTAAGCCATCGTAGCAACGGCCTGCACGCCTCCCATTTCAAGAATTACATCCGCCCCGGATATTTCCATGGCATAAACAACGGCAGGAGCAATACTGTCTCCCCGTGGCGGAGAACAGGCAATCACTGTCGGAACACCGGCAGCCTTGGCAGTGGCAACACTCATAATGGCAGAACAGGCATGTGCAAATCGACCACCGGGAACATAACAACCCGCGACATCCATGGGAATTAACTTCTGACCAAGCCGTACGCCAGGTAGCGACTCCATTTCAAATTCCTGAATACTTTGGCGTTGTGCCAATGCAAATCGAGAAACCTGCTCGTGAGCAAATTGTATATCATCCTTGATTGCCTGTGGAACCTGATCGATTAACTGCTGTTTTTTTTCTGCGCTTAAAATAAATTCCTGATCCCAATTATCAAACTTCTTTGCTAATGCTTTTACCGCCGCTTCACCGTTTTGCTTAATGTCAGCCAGCAAATCCAGGACAATTTGCCGTTTTTTCCCGCTGTTCTCTTCGGCAGATGCTGTTGACTGTTTGATATACTCCATTCGTTACTCCATCTGTGTCGGTTTAAGTGCTAATCTAGAAATATCAAGCGCCTTTTTTTGTGTCAAATATTTTATGTAATATTACATAAAATATTTTATAAAATCTATATCATGTGTACTAATCTATAATAATGAATCAAATTCTATGCATTTTATTGCTTCGGAAAAAATACTTATCGGGGCAAATAGTTTCGGTTCATTCGGAAACACTGTCCCTTTCACAAACCGGATTGCAAAAGGGAGCAATGTCTGATGGAAGCTGATAACGCATTCCCAATCAAAACAAATAACTATTGCTTTCGATCAAATAAGCTTTAACCTATCAATGTGTGACATGACACATCTGGCTAGCCAAAAATTGAATTGAAAAAGTTGGGAAGCCATAACGTCAAAGTTGGAACATAGGCAACGATAAATACAACCAAAACACTGACAAAAACAAAAGGCAAGGCATTTACCGAGATCTTTTCGATCGAGGTTCTGGCCACCCCGGAAGCGATAAACATATTTTCTCCCAAGGGAGGTGTGGCAAAACCGATTTCACAGCAACAGACCAGTACCACTCCAAAATGGATGGGATCAACACCCAGGGTAACCATAACCGGCAATAACACAGGTGTTACCAGCATAATGGTTGCCAGTGTCTCCATGAACATGCCCATAAACAAAAGAAAGAAAATAATCAGTGCCCAGATGAGATAAATGTTATCGGTTAAACTCAGCAAACCGGCGGCTATCAGATCCGGTACCTTGTTTATGGTTAATAGTTGCCCAAATGCCAGGGCAGTGAACATGATGATCAACACCCGGCCTGTAATCCAGGTTGTACTCTCAAGAGCTTTCATCACAGCCTTAACCCTGATTTCCCTGTAGATGAAAATACCTACAAACAAGGTATAAAATATCGAGACAATGGCTGCTTCGGTAGGTGTAAAAAAGCCGGTATAGATTCCACCAAGAATAATGACCGGGGTTAATAAGGCCCAGAAGCCCTCTTTCATAGTCTGGTTGACTTTCTTGACTGAGAGTTTTTCTCCGTCTCCCTGGTATCCTTTTTGTTTGGATCGGAAAAAATTCATGGTCAGCAGGCCTACAGCCAGCATCACACCCGGAATAAAACCGGCAATAAACAGATCAGCGATGGATTCTGACGCTGCTACACCGTAGATAACCATGGGTATACTTGGCGGGATCACAACACCTAATCCGCCTGAGGAGGATGTTATAGCCCCAGCATAACCTCTGTCGTAGTTATGGCGCACCATGGCGGGAATCATCAACATTCCGACCGCTGCTGTGGTTGCGGGGCCTGATCCGGAAATGGCTCCGAAAAAGAGACAGGATAACACGGTTGAAGCAGCCATACCGCCCGTGAACGGGCCAGCCAATGCTTCGGCAACAGCAACCAGTCTTCTTGATATCCCTGCCGACTCCATTAAGGCACCGGAGAGAATAAAGGCAGGTAAAGCCATAATAGGAAAGGAGTTGACCGAGGTATAGGCGATTTCAACCAGACCCTCCATTGGTTTGCCACTGATCAGCATGCCTGCCATGGCGGATGCACCAAGGGAAAGTGTAATGGGAGCTCCTATTAACAGAAGGAGTACAAACGTCACAAATATGGCAATTGTTACAGTCATGTTTTCCCTCCATTTTCATAGCTTTCTTCATCCATGGTGCTGGTATCTATTTTGTCGACATCTTCAATTTCAATTTTCAGGATATACTTCATGATATTAACCTGGATAATTCTGAATGACATCAGGGTGAAAGCTATCGGGAAGATAAAAAAGACATATGCCATAATCCAGTTCAACGTTGGCGAGTATTCTTTAAATTCGAAACCTTCCTTTATCACCGAAATACTGAAATAGATCATGGTACAGTTGAACCCGATCCAGATCAGATCAGCTATCAGCATGAAACAATTACCGACAATTTCAGGGAAGATCTTGAATTGAAAGACCACTCGATTGTGAGCCGCTAATCTGGCAGCATAGGTGGCCCCTAAAAAAACAAACCAGACAAAGGCAAAACGTGAAAGCTCCTCCCCCCAGGATATTGAAGCGGGAAGTGGGTAGTGCTCGAAAATCGGAATGAGACCGGACAGGTTGTGAAACAACTCAAATATCAACCTTAACATGATCTGCAAAAAAAGCAGACAAACGAAAAATGCCAAAAGAGCCTGACAAAGATAGCTCTCGATATTATCTAAAACCTTCAAAACCTTTTTGTTTCGCATCAAATGCTCCAAAAAAAATCAACGCCTGCCCGAATCCGCATTGCGCTGAATTCGGACAGGAATATCGATTTATCGTCCAAGTGCTTTTACAACAGCATCGACAGCCTGCTTGCCGCCAACGTCTTTATAAAACTTCGGCCAGACTTTATCCATAGCAATTTTGGACCACTTGTCCTCATCCACGATATCCATGGCTTTCACGCCTTTCTTAATCATGTTTTGCTTGGCCTTGTTGGACTCGGTTACGCTGAACAGCAGATTCGCCTGTTGAGCTTCAATGCCGGCCCGAGTAAACATTGCCTGGTCTTCACTGGAGAGCTTTCTGAAGAATTTTTCACCGAAAATCAGAGGCTGTAATGAGAAAAGATAATGTACTTCGGAGGTGTAATTCTGAACTTCATAAAACTTCATGGTGTAGTTGGTAATATGAGGATTATCCTGACCGTCTACTACTTTTTGTTGAAGAGCTGTAAAAGTCTCTGGCCATGCCATCGGAATAGGCTCAGCACCAAGAGCTTTCCAGGTCTCTATCATGATAGCGTTCTTGGGAACCCTGATTTTAAGACCTTTAAGGTCGGAAAGCTTGGTTACCGGCTTTTTAGAGTTTGTTAACACCCTAAAGTTGGAGTAAGACCAACCCATAACCCTGACACCGGCTTGCTTAATCAAAATGTCTCTCCATTTGGCTCCCAGTTCACCGGTTGTTATTGCTACAGCGTCATCAAAACTCTGAATCAGGTAAGGCAGGGTCAGAACACCAACAGATTTCGCAAACGGTGTGATGTTATTCACCGCAACAACAGCACCATCAATGGAACCCCTTCTGGAGTCCTTCACCATCTTCTGCTCATCTCCCAACTGACCTGCGGGGAAGATATCCACCTTGTATTTACCGTTGCTGGTTTTTTCAACAATACTTTTAAAACGAAGAGCCAGTACACCTTGATCCGAGTCGATGGGATCTCCCAAACCTATCTTCAATGTTTTTTCCGCAGCTGTCGCGCTAAAAGGCAGGGCGAAAGCAACAATCAGAATCGCAATAAATCCCTTCATAGAAAATCGTTTCATTTCATTCTCCTTTTCATAAGTTTCCAAGACACATCCAATTTCAGGACGACGATAGTTTTGCTTTGAATAAAAAATGATGTAACAGGTGAATTCAGCTTCACACATCGCCTTTTTTGTTAGTCCAGATTCTTGTGTGGTTTAAATCCTTTGCCATTACCGCCTTTAAACTCACTTGAACTAATCGAAAAATGGCAATTTTCGGATTAACCCTAAATGAACTGTTTGAAAGATGTCAATTTTTTTATGATATATTTTATAAAATAACTTATAAAAACCAGCAGAGGCTTGATTGGAAGGGAGTAGAGCGGAATCACAAATTGTGATTGTTTGAAGAACCGTGGTTGAAATCAAGATAATTGCGGAGTTTCAGTCATGCTGGTTGTTGAATTTAAGGCATTTTAAAACTTACATTTACTACGCTGAAGCAATTGACAGATTGCATCCCATAAGGCGAATACCAGGGAACACGGCCTGATTCCATGCTCCCTGATGCCATCCTTGTTTTAAGGCATATTGCTCTCTATACCCGTTTTCAAAGCTGAAACAACTCTGGACATTTGCTCTTTGGTGGCAACCAAGGCAGGAGCCAGGTTAATTGTATTGTTCAATCCCGGAAGGCTTCTCATGGTGCTGCCTACCAGAACGCCTTCAGCATTGATAGTACCCAGGACTTTGCCCATCGTCTGCTCATCGACGGGTTCCCTGGTTTTTTTGTCTTTGACCAGTTCGATTCCTGCAAACAGTCCTTTACCCCGAATATCACCCACCATGGGCAATTCCTTTAGTTCCTGCAGTTCATCCTGTAGAAAGTCACCGACAATTCTGCTGTTTTCACAAAGATTCTCCTCTTCAATGATTCTGGTGCTTTCAAGGGCAGCTGCCGTGGCTCCGGCACACCCTCCGAACGTACTGATATCCCTGAAAAAGCCAAGTTTATCAGCAGGATCATTTAAGAAGAGATCAAAAATTTCGTTTTTTGTTGCAGTAACTGAGATAGGCATATAGCCGCTTGCCAGACCCTTTGCCATAGTTACGATATCGGGATCTACGTCATAGTGTTCAAGTCCGAACATTTTTCCGGTTCTGCCAAATCCGCAAACCACTTCATCCATAATGATAGCCACATCGTACTTTCGGCAGATCTCTTGTAATACGGGGTAGTACTCTTTAACAGGAGGGATAACACCGCCTCCGGCTGTGATGGGCTCTACAATCACTGCTCCCACGGTATCGGGATCTTCTTTTTTAATAACGTCTTCAACCACGCGTGCACAATCAATGTCGCAATCCGGATAGGTTTTTCCAAAGGCACATCGATAACAACAGGCATGGGGAAATTCGACAAATCCTTCTAAAAAAGGACCGTATGCAGCCTTTCTCTCCTTTTGACCTGTAGCGCTCAATGTGGCCAACGTTGTTCCGTGATAGTCTCTTTCCCGGTATAGAATTTTATATTTCTTATTTTTATTAAGATGAGACATTTGCCGAATGATTTTAAAGGCTTTCTCATTGGCTTCCGATCCACTGTTGGAAAAATACACTTTTCCCAGGGAAGGCAACAATGAGACTATTTTCTTGGCAAACAGCACTGTGGGGACATTCCCAAATTTACCGGCAAAGTAGGGCATGGTTTTTAACTGATCGGCAACGGCTTCGGCAATGCTGTCTCTTCCATAACCAACATTCACAGACCATACGCCACCTGAAGTAGCGTCGAGATACTCTCTACCCCTGATATCCTTCACCACCAGCCCATCACCCTCAACCAAAATCATTGGTTCAGAGGTCTCGTAGATTTTATGTTGCTGAATGTGATGCCAGAGATAGTCTTTATCTCCCTGCACGATTTCTTCAATATCATAATTTTTCATATAATTTCCTCTAATCGTTCCACGAACTGATAACTGATAACGCATTTAAAATCCGGGGACGTTTCAGATGTTATACCAATATTTGGTTTACAAATCCCCGGGTTATCTTGTTATGGGGGTGCTACACACCTTTTTGAGGACGCATATCGGCTTTGTTGATACCGACCACTTCAACGGGTTTTTTCATGGCATCCCTGCGGAATGGTTCGCCCAGTTCCATATTGGTCATCACTTCGATAAAGGTTGTCACCCCGTCATTCATTTGTGCTTTGACTGCGATATCAAGCTGTTCGGTGAGTTCTTCCATGGTGGTTACCTGCACACCTTCAACACCGCATGCTTTGGCAATGTTGGCGTAGGACACGTTCCGATTAAGCTCGGTTCCAACAAAATTATCATCATACCAGAGTGTTGTGTTTCTCTTTTCAGCACCCCAATGATAATTGCGAAATACAATCATAGTGATGGCCGGCCATTCATCGCGACCGACCGCTGTCATTTCGTTCATGGAGATTCCAAAAGCGCCGTCACCGGCGAAACCGACTACCGGTACGTCCGGTTTGGCTATTTTTGCTCCGCAAATGGCGGGGAAACCGTATCCACAAGGTCCGAACATGCCTGGAGCCAGATATTTGCGACCTTCTTCAAAAACAGGGTAGGCAGCACCAAGCGCGCAGCTGTTTCCGATATCGGATGAGATGATGGCATTTTTGGGCAGGGCTTTTGTTATAGCTCTCCATGCCATGCGAGATGTAATTTTTTCCGGATCGGTCTTTCGTGCTCGTTCGTTCCAGCTTGTACCCGGATCATCTTCTTCATGATCCAGTGCGGCCAATTCGTTGTTCCATTCGGTTTTGATTTTGGAGATAACAGCCTTGCGTTCTTCTCTATCTGTGTCGCCTGCTGTGGAGGAAAGTTTGGCAAGAATGCCGTTGGCAACCTTTTTGGCGTCTCCGACAATGCCGACTTCCACAGGCTTGGTTAATCCAATGCGATCGGGGTTGATATCCACCTGAATGATGGACGCATTGGTCGGCCAGTAATCAATGCCATATCCCGGCAAGGTGGCAAAAGGATTTAATCGTGTGCCCAAAGCCAATACGACGTCAGCTCTTGAAATCAACTGCATCCCTGCTTTTGATCCGTTATAACCCAATACTCCGGCAGCCAATTCGTGTGTGCCGGGAAACGCATCGTTATGCTGGTAGTTGCAGCAAACCGGGGCGTCCAGTCGTTCAGCCAGAGTGATTGATTCCTGGATGGCATCGCCGAGTACCACTCCGGCACCGTTTAGAATAACCGGGAATTTTGCGTTGGAGAGCAGCTCTGCTGCACGGGAAATAGCCTCCTCTCCTCCGGCTGGTCTTTCAAATTCAACAATGGCTGGTAATTCAATTTCGACTTCGTGTGTCCAAAAATCCCGGGGAATGTTTATTTGTGCTGGTGCGGAAGCGCGCTTGGCTTGCACAATAACTCGATTAAGAACTTCTGCAATCCTGGATGGATGCAACACCTCTTCCTGGTAGGCCACCATATCTTCGAATAGAGACATTTGCGGAACTTCCTGAAATCCTCCCTGTCCCATGGTCATGTTGGCTGCCTGGGGTGTGACCACAAGTAGAGGAGTGTGATTCCAATATGCTGTTTTAACGGGCGTTACGAAGTTTGTAATACCGGGACCGTTCTGAGCCACCATCATCGACATCTTTCCGGATGCCCGCGTGAAACCGTCTGCCATCATTCCGGCATTGCACTCATGCCCACAGTCCCAAAAAGTGATGCCTGCTTTGGGGAAAAGATCTGAAATCGGCATCATGGCTGAACCGATGATTCCAAAAGCATGTTCAATACCATGCATTTGGAGAACTTTAACGAATGCTTCTTCCGTCGTCATTTTAATTGTGCTCATAATCAATCCCTGCTTAATATAGTGTTGTTGGTTTTTTAATAAGAAAGTAGATCGTCAAACAATGTCGTGGTTTTGAATTTTGATCCTTGCCAACTGCAAACAGCTGACCAGGAATGTAAAGACCGGTATGATCGATCTAAAAATAACACCAAAGCCTGTGAAATCGTTTGCTGAAAGCGAAAGCAAACCATCGTGATCGACAATAACTTATCTGTTTTTGGTCAACAAGAAAAAGAAAATTATGAAAAATCGATGCAGAAATGCATGAGTGAATCATGAGTGATGCAAAAATGCATCACTCAGGTGGGGGATTTTACCGGAGATGTGAGGAAAAGAGAGATTATTCCTTTTGTTTACCAAGCTTTCGCGAAATGGTGGATTGGCTAATTCCCAGGGCTTCAGCGGCCTTTCTTTGGCTCCCGTGCTCTTTTACAGCCCTCAGCAGAGTATCTTGCTCAAAGCGGTCCAGTTCTCCTTTGAATGAGTTTTGATTTTCCGAGAGAGTGGAGCTGTGATTGTTTTGATAGTCTGACATTTCAATCGGAAGATCGGCAACATCGATCAAGTCGGTATCAGTCATGGTTACCAGTCTTTGTACCAGGTTTTCCAATTCTCGAATATTTCCCGGAAAAGAGTATGATTGCAAAGCTTTCAGAGCGGCATTGGAAAACTGTTTGCTCTTGGTATATTTTTTATTAAAACGATCCACAAAGAAGTTCGAGAGAGGAATAATCTCCTCTTTACGACTTTCCAGACTGGGGATTTCAATCGGTATTACATTCAGCCGAAAATAGAGATCTTTTCTAAATCGACCCTGATCCACCATGGACGAAAGGTCTTGATGAGTGGCAGCAATAATCCTGGTGTTGATTTTCATGTGTTTTAATCCGCCTACCCTCATCATTTCACCACTTTCGATAAATCTGAGTAGTTTTTGTTGCAGGGACAAAGGAATTTCAGCAATCTCATCCAAAAACAAGGTGCCGTTATGGGCCAGTTCAAACATTCCGGCCTTGCCTTCCGACTTTGCCCCGGTGAAAGCACCCTTTTCATAACCGAACAGTTCGGATTCCAGCAAAGAACCTGCGATGGTCGCGCAATTAACAATCACAAAAGGGCCGTTCTTTCGCTTTGACAGGCTGTGGATCATTTGCACAATCTGATTTTTACCTACCCCGGTGTCTCCGGTAACAACCAAAGGCAAATCAAACCTTGCGGCCTTGATGGCAAAATAGATCACTTCTTTCATGATCGGGCTTTCGATCACAATATTTTGCAGCTCCGAGGTCGCCAGCTCTTTTTCTGATAATTCAAATCGGTTTTTTCGATAGGGATGGTTTTCATCTTCCAACACCGCTGTCATCTCTTTTAAAAATCGTATATCCCGATCGTTAACCAACACGAATTTAAGGACGCCTGATTCATCGAAAACGGGTATTGCCGTCGAAAGAACCTTTTTTTCTTCGGTATCAACGGATATCAGGGTCACCGTTTTGTTCTGCTTAAGTACCTCCAGGGCTGCTGAACGATTCCAGAGTTTTTTTTCTATTAAATCCTTTACATTTTTCCCCAGCACATCTTCAGTGGTAATGCCATGCATCTCCACGCTTGCTCGGTTGACCATCACAACATTCCCCAAATGATCGGTGACAAACAATCCGTCCTGGGAGTTTTCCATAATGGCTTTAATGATCAGGCTATAATCGACCCCGTCAATGGATTCTATAACCCCTTCCATCATACCTATTTTTCTTTCAATCCTCGTATCGGTCATATTGGAAACAGTTTGTTTTTGGGAACGCTCCTATTATCAAATGCTAATTATCTGATTTTTCCAAAATTTTGATAAGATTGCAGGGTGGATCAAGCGAAGCGGATCCACCAACTTTAACTGTGCAGGATGGTAAAAAAACAACCAGTGCTAGTTGGTAACCGGACTGAGATGCAGTTGCACCACACCCGAATCAAAAACGGTTTTTTTGTTCACTGTCAGCCGGTGAAACTTGTCCAAGCCGCCCAATAGTGGCAGGCCACTGCCTAACAGGACAGGAATGATGGTGATGATATATTCAGTAATGGCATCGATTTCCAAAAAAGAGGTTGCCAGTTTGCCTCCACCTACTAACCAGGTCCTTTTAAAACCCGAATCTCTTATTTCCCGTAACACGTCTGCGGGACTTTGATCAGATATCCGGATCAGCGGGTCCATTGCCTCACGATTTTTGCCGGAAAGAACCCAGCTTGGTTTGCCTGGATACGGCCATTCTCCATAACGCTCTATAAACTCATAGGTTGAGCTTCCCATTACCAGAGAGTCTATGTTTTCATAAAAAGAGCTGTATCCAAAGTCTTCTTCTTCGTTGCCAAAAGCATCAAGCCAGTCCACTTTCTCGTCTTGATCTGCAATATACCCATCCAGACTCTGGGCAACGTAATATACTAATTCGGGTGTCGTCATCTCATGTTCATCCGGATTTGTTCATGTAAATGCTTGCTAAAACAATAAACAGTGCTTATCTACAACTACTAGCCAAAATACTCTTTCGCCAGTCTGTAAACCGATTCTAAGTTAGCTGCTTTCATCGAATCGTTGTTGGGCATCATGCCACCTAATATCTCCATTTTTGCTTCTTGCACCCCGATCCCCAACAACCTGTCGTTGAGCATGATTGTCCTCATGCTTTTGGCGATGCCAGTTTCTTCGAGGTGATCCAGGGGATGTCCCGCTGCACAGATTACCAGGGCTTTCTTTATGGAGATTTGAGTGCATCTTTCAAGCTCATCGTAATAATAAGCATAACCGTGCGACCAGACCTTGTCGAACCAACCTTTTAAGATCGCGGGACAGTCACTCCACCAGACAGGATAAATAAACACCAGAGCATCAGCCCTATTAACCTTTTCCTGTTCTTGCATAACATCCTCAGGCAAAGGAGCAAGGGGATCGATGGATACTTCACGTTGGTATTGGTCGGCATTCATGTTTGTTTGAAAGTTCATTTTATACAGATCCCCCAGTTCATATGAATGTCCGGCTTCTTCCAAACCCTTGGTGAAAGTCTGCAAAACCTCGCGGTGAAATGAGACGTCTGCGGGGTGTGCGTAAACGATGTAAATATGCATAAATGGTTTTATATGGTGATCAGGGTTTCTTCTTTTTTGAGAATTTTGGTGAGGGGGTCGCCCCAATAAATCACTTCGATATCCATGCCTTCCAATACTTCAGTAACCTCCAGCTGATCCGCGCAGGCCTTGCAAGCCGTTACATGTACTCCTGCTTCGTTTGCTTCTTTGATCAAAGCCTGAATATGCAGGTTTTCACCGACCAGTTTTGCCGTGGCTCCCCAGATGATCAGGGTAATATCTTCCCACCAGCCTTTCTTCAATGAGTTGATGGTATACATGAACACCATTTTCTCAGCTGTCATTACATTATCGTTGGTCCATAACACATAGAGATGCTTTTTCTCACTCATCACTCTGCCTTCAATAAGTGTTTAAAAATATTTTGTTGCCGGTTTAATAGTTGCGTTTTTGGCTTGATTGCTTATCCGTCGTCTGGAGTTTTCTCATACTATAAAAGCTTCACGCAAACCTGGACAATACCAAAAAGTAAAAGACTACATAAATCATCTACTGCAAAAACAGGTGCGAAACGTGGGTTTTAAAGTTAAAACCGACTCGAATGATTTCAGGAAACCAGAAATTTATCTCTGTATTCTTTTGGGGTTAAGCCCACCTGCTTTTTAAACAATCTCCGGAAGGTGCTACTGTCTTCATACCCTATTTGGTAAGTGATCTCGTTGACAGTGTCTTTGGTCATTTCCAATCGCTTTTTACCCGCTTCAATACGAATGGTCTGCAGGTAGTGCAATGGGGAGTCTCCCGTAGCCTTTTTGAACCGTCGTTTAAAATGACGTGAACTGAGGTTGACGAACTCTGCAATCTCATCAATCGAAACGTTGTTTGCGTAATTAACTTTCATCCATTGTTGAGCCTTGGCTATCTCATCATCGCCGTGTTCCGGGGAATGACTTAAATTCATATAGGGACTCTGGCTTTCGCGTCCGGGGTCGATCAAAAGCATTTTTGCTCCCTGCAAGGCTATCTCCTCTGAGCAGTATCTTCTTAAGACATACAGAACCAGGTTTAAGGCTGATGATGTTGCGCCGGTGCAAACCAGATTGTCCTCTTCAGTTAATATCTGGTCGATTCTTAAATCGACCTTGGGAAATTGCCGGGCAAAAGCCTTGGCAAACCGCCAATTGGTGGTTGCTGCTTTACCATCGAGCAGTCCGCTTTGTGCCAGCAGAAAAACGCCTGTGCAGCCGGCACCAACCAGCATACCCTGGGAATGCATTCCAACCAGGCATTCCATTACCTTTTCCTGATTTCTTATAAAGGGAGAAGTAAGATTTTGAATGCCCGGAATCAGGAGCATGTCTGTGTTTTCCAGATCATTGAGTCTGCCTTGCGGTTCTATTTTAATACCACCATTAGCCGAGACAGGCTTTCCGTCTTCAGTGACAATCTCCATCTCAAAAAGCCGTGTATCATAATCCCCGGTTTTATATTGATGCCATTGCTCTACAATGGAAAATGCATCGATCAGGTAGTTGATACCTGAGAAATAACAGCCGGTTAAGGCTAAAAACGATACTTTGGTCATAGCTTGGATAGACTAAGATTAATGCTGAATACCGGTGAAAGGTTTCACCAGCACCTGAATGCAAGGACCGATTTGTTTAGTGGATCAAAAAAAAAGACCGAAATTGCACGATATTTGTCATTTATGCCACTTCCAATCTTTAACATCAAGCAGTAGATTTTGTTAATTTCTAACAGTTTTGACATGATGCTGCGATTGTGTTTCAAATCATTGGTGTTTGATACAGCTGTTGCTATCCAGGGATCAGGTAGGCATTTAAAATACATTGGGAGGAGATATGAGCGATACACTTTACCGGCAATTGCAGGAAAAACTGGATTTTTTTTCGATGGGATTTCCGAAAACCGAATCGGGAATTGAAATCGAAATTCTGCGCACTCTTTTTAATGAGGAAGATGCCCGGCTTTTTTTGGCTTTGTCACATAGCCTGGCAAGTCCTGAAACAATTGCCAAACAAGTGAAAAAACCGGTTAAGGAAGTTGAAGCTCACTTGCACACCATGGCAGAAAAAGGACTGCTTTTCCGATTAAAAAAGGGCAACAACGCAAGGTTTGCCGCCATTCCTTTTGTCCATGGATTGTTTGAGTTTCAGGTTAGAAACCTCAGCAGGGAACTGGCGGAACTGTCCGGGCGTTATTTTGACGAAGCCTTCGATCAAGCCATGCAGAAAGGCGCTGACTATTTTCTGAGAACGATTCCTGTCAATCAGTCCATTGAACTGACACAGAACATCGCCGCGTTTGATGACGCAGTGGAAATTCTAAAAAACAAATCCAAAATTGTGATAACCGACTGTATCTGTCGTGTACGAACAGAAGTGTTGGATGAATCGTGCGGAAAGCCCAAGGAAGTATGTTTCATGTTTGGTTCCATGGGGCAATATTATCTGGATCGGGGCATCGGCAGGGAGATCTCTCTGGAAGAGGGAATAGACATTCTAAAATCCTGCCAGGATGCGGGTCTGGTTACCCAACCGGCAACATCACAAAACCCCGGTGGCATGTGCAACTGCTGTGGAGATTGTTGTGCTATTTTAAAGGCATTGAACAAACATCCCAAGCCGGCGGAAATGGTGTTTTCCAATTACCTGGCTGTTGTCGATGAGGAAGATTGCACAGGGTGTGAAGATTGTCTGGAACGCTGTCAAATGGATGCCATCAGTATCACTGAAGATGAAACCGCATTGGTCGTTTCAGATCGCTGCATAGGTTGTGGATTGTGCGTGACCACCTGTCCAACAGAGGCCATGAAACTGCAACCCAAACCCGGAGAATACAGGACCCCTCCGGCAAATACCTCGGAGCAAATGATGCTGATGGCCCAAAAGCGTGGATTGCTATAATCCAATCAATTGGGGTGAGTGCTTTCCGATCACTTGTCCCAACCTTCCCTGTTTCTCCCTTTCTGCTTTATTCTGTTTACACAGGTTATATTGACAAAACATCGAATCGTTAGAAACCGATAAACGATATCGGAAAGAAAATTTTCAAGTCTTGTCAAGATAGTCTCATTCCTCCAAGTTAGCGTCATTCTTCAGCTAAACAGTAATTCAAAAAAACAAGATACAATTGTATCCAAAACCTGGTAGGGTTGTTCCGCAAAATCAAAGAATTAATTCTATGGATTGTTTGTTGTCATTCGCTTTTTAATCACAAAAGAAAGCACCAATCGATGCAACAGATTGTTGCTGGCAATCATTTCAAAGGGAATCTCCATGCCTGAAAAAATAACCCTTGTCACAAATGCGTTGACAATTGCTGCAAGCTCTTCGTTGTTGGTAGAGCGTTTGCTGGAAATGCTAAAGCAGATGCTAAGCTACGAAAGCAAAACCTCCAGGCAGACACGCAAGGACGAAAAAAGAGAAATTGAGTATAAAAAAGCCAATGAAACCCTGGCTACAATTCGCAAGTCATTGGAAGAATATGATGAATCCAAGGATGAAAACAAACTGCAGGTGAGAGGTGTTCCTGATGAGTCTGCTCAAGAAGCGGAAGATGATACCATCGATAAAGAGGGGCAGCCTGAAGAGAACTTTGAACGATATTCACCGGTGATCATCCTTCCCGCATCGCCTCAAACGCTGAACGAGTTGCAGATCAAGGTGTTTCTGATGTTAATGGCATCCGGACTGGGTATCGCCATGGCGGAAATGTTTAATCTGCGTCTGCTTGCCTTGTTTTTATCCAATGTCAAGGTTCCGCATCTATTGGATGTGATGTTTTCCGGCATTGTGATAGGAGGCGGAAGTCAGCCTATTCACGCCCTGATACGGTTTCTGACCACAAGAAAAATTCCCGAATTTACACCGGAGACCAAGCAAGTATCCAAAATAGATCCAATCAAAAAAACGGAAAAACAGGCAACTCTCGATGAACAACCAGAGGTGTTGGACGACGAACAGGCAAACTGGTTGCCGATCTCCTATCACGGTGGTGTCAATCCCTCCAGCCTTGAAAATCGAAACCATCGTACTACCAATCCCACCCTGGTTGTTTTTCATCATACGGCCATGTCCAGTAATTTAAGCTTCCAGGATGTTGTGGATGAGTTTCTGGTCAACAAAAAATGGTCAACAGGATATCACTGTGTGATTATGCCCAACGGAAACATCAGACCTTTCTGCCGCTGGGATCGCAGGGGAAACCATGCCAAAGGGCTCAACACTCATAGTCTCGGGGTCGCGTTTCACGGGAATTTTCATACCTTGGAAAATGATCAATATTCAAATTATGACGGCAGATTTGGTAACCAAAAACCAACACCCCTGCAATTGGATTCCGGAGCCAGACTTGTTGCGCTCTGGGTGAACTTGTATGAAGGCATTGAATTGGATTTTAAAAAGGATATTTTAGCCCATAAAGAGGCAATTCCAGGACACACGGTTTGTCCGGGATCCAATTTTCCTTATATCGAATTTGAAAAAAGAGTGACCTTCTTCTGCGAAGCCTGGGAAAAGTCTGATGCCGTACAAAAGCAGATAGAGTCGTTTAAGAAAAAGCCATTTTTGTATATCTAAACAAAAGGAACCAATATGGAACTCGTTAGCGAATCACTGATTTTGCTTGCAGCCAGTATATTTCTGGCGCTGATAGTGGAGCGATCCCTGGAGATTATCAAAAGCGTATATGATTATCTGGAAGTCAGATTGGGCTGGGTCGATTTCTGGAACAATCGAGCCCGCGATCTGCAAAAGCGTTTTGAAAATCGAATATTGAGAAACAAGGGGGGGAATCAAAAAAATCTCTTTTTGTACCTGACTTCATCCTTTATCAGTACCGATTTGCCCGGATATGAAGGTGTGCTGGTAATTTCAGCCAACAAAGTCAGAAATAAAGCGATTACCTTCAGCTTTAAAATATTGGGATTGATCCTGGGAATCTTAATTGCCTTTTGGGTGGATCTCAATCTATTCAAGCTGGTGGATCAGTTGAATTATTGCGAGCAGTGTGTCTTTACAACTGAAATCGACGTATTACTTAGAGGTTATTTCGGAACTACCATCTCAGGCATCGCAATCGGCCTGGGCTCCGGACCGGCACATAAGTTAATTGCAGCCATCGATTTGGCGCGAAAGAAACGTCAAACTATCAATGTTTAGGAAGGAGAATACAGCATGGGCACCGTTTTAACGATATTTCTCGAAGATCCCGGAATTTTTATCGGTCTTGCATTTGTGCTGGCTGCAACCTGGTTTTTACCCTCACGGGTACGATGGTATGTGTTTACCGCCGGAGTTGCCGTTGTGGCCTTCAGGGGGTACCAAATCTATTGGGCCAGGAAACGAATGAAAGAACTGGATCGACAAAGAGACCGGCTAAAAGAGGAATTGAATTCACTCAGAAACCGTCATCAGGAGTTGCAGGGCAAAAACAAAGAGCTCAACGAAGAATTTGTCGCCATTAAAAATGAACGCAACAAATTGTTAAACGAACGCAAAGCGTTGGAAAGCAGTGAAGGAGAGATTCAGGCGAAAAAGGAAGAACTGGATAAAAAGCTTGAAGCAAAAGATGCTGAATTCGCTGCTAACCGAAAAAGATCCAGCAGCGTTTCCGATTTTCTGGGTAGCTTTTCTGAGACAGAAGATCGGCTATCCGACAATACCATCGATTAACCAAGTATTTCCGGAGATATCCATGCGCTTTATATTCATTTTCGTAGGATTGTTTCTCTCAGCAACTCTTTCGGCAGAACCTTGTTACTACCTGGTAAAAGCCAGTGGTTTGAAAAAACAACAGGGAGAAAACTCGACGGGCTATCTTGTAGACGAAAAAGATATCAGAAAAAAAAATGATGCTGAATTTCTCTGCTTCAAACCCATAGAAACTGCTGAATATATACGAAAACTGGAAAAAGATGCAGCGGATTATCAGGCGATCAGCAAGGAATACCAGGCTCTGCTTGAAAAAATTAATACTCTGAACCAGGACTACAAATCGTTAATCGTGAGGCACGAGGCTGCATTGAATCGTTCTGTAAACCTGACTGAAGAATACACCCGGCAGGTTGAGGAGTATAATAAACTGGTTACGGATTACGACCAGTTGGTTGTTAAGTTTGATGAACTGGCAGCCGGTTACAGGGAAGTGGCCCTTTCCACTACATCCTTTCTCAGTTTTGATATCGGTGCCGGTGCCACCAATGATAAAGGCGGCATGGGTATGCTGGGACTTGGAATCAAGCTGGGTATTGTTTGTCAACAGCTCAAACTTTGGGGCGTTTATCAAAAGGAAAACTCGGGCGGAATGATCGGCTGTTCTTTTGGTTTTTAATGCAACAGTCGCTTACTCAAGGATTGCTTGAATCTTCCAGAGAGATATACAATCGATTTCCAGTATAGTGGCCTCTGCTTTACTGGCATACATATCGGACAAAAATATCTTTTCCGTTGCCATGACTAATTTGAGCTGAATAGTTTCAATTGATTATCATTTTGCTCCAATAATAACCTCCAACGATTCAATATCGTCAACTGCTTTATTGTCACCATGACAATCCGTGATCTGTTAAATCACCAGCTTTCCAGCCTGCCTCGATCAAAAACGTGACCGGATGACAATTGCTGCACCATGATGATGGTTTTCCTTTTTGGTACTTTCCAATAACTCTCAATCAATGTTGCTGCTGCTTCAAGCATTTGTCCAACTTTACCAGGAGACCAGAGATTCGGCAGAAACAAGTGTACCACCGCTTCATAGCGATTACCATAACAATCCTGAATACTCTGGGTGTAAACGGTCACCAGTTCCGGTTCTATATCAACTTGCTTGGCAAAACACTCAGCAGGATTGAGATGCGTGTTTTCAGGTGTTTGGATCTCTTTGGATAATGATACTTGCAATATTGGCATAACAGATATCCTCAAAATTTAGATTAAAATCGGGAGACATTTTCATTTGGCCAAACTCTATCAACAATCCATTTTATATCGTGCTCGTGCTCGAAGATTATAGGATGGGTAACCAGATTGTTTTGCCATTCACGAATCAGAGGTCGATCCGTCGTTTCACTCCTTGATCTACCCTGCAATATGGTTATAAATATTTGAATTTATTAAATAAATAAATAAGGCTGCAGAGCGGGTCAAGCGAAGCGGATCCACCAATTTGCGTTGTAACACAATCTTAACTTGTCATCCATCAACCTGCCAAATACTGGTGTACAAAAACATCCAAAATCGATCTGCAAACAACCTGCTTTATTATCCAAACCACCAATCAATAACCAAAGCTCTAAACTTTACTTTCTTAGTGGTAACAATACCAAAAAGTTGCATATAATCAATTTTTTAAATCCGATAACACACCCACAGACAGGCACGACATGGGGCGAAACAAGATCAGGCGTTATGGCAAGGGACCGGATTTCAGCAGAATCTATCTAATTGCCCCAAAACATCCCCGGAATTTCTGGTCCATGCAGGGAACAGCTGAAATTCTGGGAGCAAAGACGTTGATGCCCAATTCTGCCTTGGCCACGTTGATGGCATTAACACCGGCCGGGGCTAACATTGAATACACTCTGACAGACGAGAATGTTTCATCGATCAATTTTAACACCAGGTGCGATCTTGTCGTGGTAACAGGTGCGACCTTGCATGCTTCGCGAATCATTGAAATCTGCACTCAATTCAAACAAGCAGGAAAAAAAGTTGCCCTGGGCGGGACTTATGCCTCTATCGAACCTGATAAATGTGTAGGCCTGGCGGACTATTTGTTTATAGGAGAGGCCGAGTATACCTGGCCTCAGTTTTTAAAGGACTGGCAGTGCGGTGAGACAAAAGCAAGGTACCACCAGCAAACTTACGTCGACTTAAAAGACAGTCCGGCACCGGACTGGTCCCTGATAAATGCCGGGGATTATGTGAATATAAACGTTCAAACCAGCCGGGGATGCCCCAACCAGTGCGATTTTTGTGATGTCATCCAGTATGTCGGGAGAAGATATCGCACGAAGCCTGTAGACCGAGTAATGATCGAAGTGAAAAATGCTCATGCCATTGGTGCCCGTACCATTTTCTTTTCCGATGATAATTTCCTGGGAAACAAACCTTTCACAAGATCATTGCTCACCCGTTTGATTGAATGGAATACAAAACAGAGAAGACCACTCTCCTTTTCAACTCAAATCACCGTACAAGTGGCAGATGATCCGGATTTATTGAAACAATTTGCCGATGCACGGTTTTCGGTGCTGTTTCTAGGGGTGGAAACGGTTCGTGAACAATGTCTGGACGAGGTTCACAAAAGCCAGAATTACGAATTGGACCTTAACCGGAGAATTAAAAATATCTCACGTTTTGGGATTGTGCCTTTTATCGGGTTAATCGTTGGCTTCGATCATGATGACGAATCCGTATTTAACGAGTTGGATGATTTTTTAGTTAGAACAGCCAGTCCCATAGCCGGGATCAGTCTTTTAAATGCTCCCAGACACACGGCTCTGTATGAAAGGTTGAAGAAAGAAGGGAGGCTGACGGAATCGGCCTTTGGAGGTGAATGGCAACTGCAGACTAACGTGATCCCCAAGCTGATGGATAAGGACAGGCTTCAACATTTGTATGTGACTTTGTTTCAAAAGATCTATCAACCCCACCATTTTGAACATCGTCTGCTAAACTGGCTTGATGGTGTGGACTATCATAATACCCTGTATCACCATAAAAAAGGAGATCCAAAGCAATTAAAATTTGGACTGCTTATACTATTTCGATTTTTGTTCAAAGAGGATCGCAGGGTGAAATCGATGTTCTGGCGATTGCTGAGAAAAACCTGGCAGATCGATCCCAAACTGATGAAACGATTTTTTACCGTTATTACCCAGTATAGCCATTTCTACAACTTTGTTAAACTCCATCTTACGAGAAATTGATTTGAAGTGCCTGATAGTCACAGCTCATCCGCTGGCAAACAGTCTGTGCGCGTCCCTGGCGGGTCATGCCCTTACCTGCCTGAAAACAGCCGGGCATAACGTAGTTGTGGAAGATCTTTATCAAGACTCTTTTCACCCTGCTTTGACTGAAGCAGAGCGTGACAGTTATTATAGCGATAAGTTCGAATACCAGGCGATTGAGAAACAAGTGGAGAATTTGCAGACTGCAGAAGCTATTGTTCTGGTTTTTCCAACCTGGTGGTTTGGTTTCCCGGCAATCATGAAAGGCTGGTTTGATCGCGTCTGGGGACCGGGTATTGCTTATGATCACACGGAAAATTTTGGTCCGATCAAAGCCAGACTGCTCGACTTGAAAAACATGCTGGCCATAACGACCTACGGAGCTCCCTGGTGGATTGATACTCTGATCATGAGACGGCCTACCAGAAGAATTCTAAAGACCGCCCTGCTCAGTACCTGTGCTCCTAATTGCAAGTTCGAAATGTTGTCAGCTTACAAATGCGAAGATCTTAGTGAGAGTGATGTCAATCGACTACAGGGTAGAATTGGCAAGGTCCTCAAGGGGTGGTTTGTATAATTGCAGGTTTTTCCGGTGAATAGAATAAGTGGGAAAAACAGCCGCAGTCTGATGAACCAAATTGAGCAACAGGTGCCGTTACCTTTCGATTGTTTGTGAAGATACCGGCCCAGAGACATTCCTGATTCTGTGACTTTTCACTGTACCAGACCTCCACCAGCGAACATTTCCTGCGCAGATAATCGATATGCCAACGGCACTTTTTGTTGCACACCTGGTGTCTTCCGACTCTTGCCTTCAAACCTCCCGGACCGAAGGCACTGCCGAAATACACATAATACCCGGGATCAAACTCAAAGATTCCCAGCTTTCCTATACGGATGGATAATTTTTGCTTCAACCGCAACAACAGGGCGTATGTTCCCTTTGTTTGCGGTATCGTTTGGGCTTTGCCACATCGATCATTCAATGACCAGTAATGGATCTGCTTTCGTTTTGGCATGTTGCAGGTATTTGAAGTTAACTGGGGTCAGTTGTTTTTCTGCTTTTTGAAGACAGAATTAAATGTTTTAGTTTGGTTGAGGGTTCGCGATATCTTCTAAAATAATGTGTCAGCGTGGTGAACGTAAAAATTGTGTTGAGAGGTTTTATTCGAATTAACCACCAGAACAAACGATAGGCAACGATCAGGGCAGGCAGGAAGTAAAAGACGGTTAAAAGCTCATTCAGCCAGTAGTTACTGATTCGAGGGATAACCGGAAATTTTTCATGCAGCCATACGGAAAGCCAGAAAACAATCGGGATTGACGTGATGTAAAACAGCCCCACTGCCCAGGAATGACCGGTCTCAACGGCTTTTTTATTACAGAATGCCATACAACGCATACAGTTTTCACAGTGATGGGTCCAAAAAGGATGGCGTTTCGAACCGATCTTAATCATCTTAATTCCATTGTTCCCGCACGATTTCGCACATAAACCGCAACCAACACAGCGGTTATTTGAAAACATCAGCTTTGCCATGAACAGACGACCAAATATCAAATAAAAAATGGGGAACAGGGGCACCAGCCAGAATATAAAGCCTGTCCAGCCCAGTTCCCAAAGATTGTTGCGGGTGAAATAGATATGTTTGCCGGTATTCAATCTGTTGATGAATTTTTGGAGTTTTATCTTAGCTTTGCTGATTATCTTTTCCGAGTTTTTTGGGGTTAGTCCCCAATGGAAGTTGATAAAATTGGAAGGCATGTCGAGGCTGAACAATCCTTTTACCTTGTATCCTTTGAGAAACAAAACAAGTGCAGCCAGAAAGGTGGCGAATCCTGAAGCCCCGGGAATTATAAGCGGACCGAACACCCAACTTCCCCTGGTTGCAGCGCAGAATACCGAACTGCCTTTACTGCGGGGAAAACCAAACAGGAATTTAATCATGGACCAAGGTGGCAAAAATCCATGGGCAGGAAACAGGAAGCCTAACAAATGATCAGAACTCTGCACCAGTTCCTGACAAGGCCTGGCATGATCACTCATCTGCAAGTCTGCCTTATTACCTGTCTTTTCCATCATCTCCTGAATCCAGCAAGCCACCCGAAACGTGTTCCCGGTTCCGCTCAGAACATAGAATGTGGATTGTTTAAAAGCCATACCAAGTCAATGGTGATAATTTTGGGTTTATAGGTTTACAACACCTGTTTTCAACATATCATGATTGACAGTACACAAAAGTGCAAATGGTTGGGTTGGGAGGAGATAATCGGTCAGAATCACTGTTTCTTGCCCTTATCCAAAGGTCTTGTGAAAGTGTAGGATGGGTAATTTATTACCCATCAACAGAATACTTTTGCCTTGACGCATAAATCCATGATTAGTAAATCTATCATCAGAACAAAGTATTAGGCTTGACTTTTCGATTTTACCTCACAGTTTTGTTATTGAGTAATGATGGGTAAGCGATTATATGATCTAAAAATACGAATCAACCAGCCTGAGATGAGCGCAAGGCATAGGAATTAGTCATCTTACCCATCCTACGTGTTCATAATAATTAAAATGTGTGACTAATACGTTATTCCCAATTCCCAAATATGGTTAACTACAGAAGAGTGTATGTCCCTGGAGGAACGTACTTTTTCACTATTGTGACAGAACATCGCCAACCAATACTAATTCAGCACATAGATAATCTAAGAGAAGCATTCAGGAAGACCAAAAAGAAATATCCATTTTCCATTGAAGCAATTGTAGTATTGCCAGATCACCTGCACACAATTTGGAAATTACCTGTAGATGATTCGGATTATTCACTTAGATGGAGGTTGATAAAAAGATCATTCTCCAACGAATTCAAAGCATTCGACAGAAATGCTTCGAAAATTAAGAAGCAAGAAAAGAACATTTGGCAGCGACGGTTTTGGGAACATTTGATACGGGATGATAATGATTTGAGAATTCATTTTGATTACATTCATTACAATCCGGTTAAACATGGTTTGGTTATGAAACCTGCAGATTGGAGTATTCATCTTTTGAAAAATGTGTAACACAAGGATTTTATAAACCAAATTGGGGAAGTACGGAGCCTTTGAGTGTTAAAGGAATGGAGCTGGAGTAAAGAATGGGGGACGGCTAGCGAAGCTTGTGTATTGAAAGGATTTTATGACGATTTCGAAAAAATGGGCAGGCTGCGCCGGCCCATCCTACAGCCGGGTCTTGATATTTTTAGCATTTAAGAGAACTGAAACGGGTTAACAATATCTAGGATGGGCCAGCGTAGCTTGCCCATCAACAAAATTTAATGATGTGTTTAAAAATTGATGGGTAGGTTCCACCGGCCCATCCGACAATTGAAAAAACTTAATGAAACCAATACTTGAGGTTAAAAACCTTATCAAACATTACGGTCGTGTAGAGGCTGTCAGGGATGTCAGTTTTTCCTTGGAGGAAGGAAAATGTTTTGGTTTGCTGGGGCCCAACGGGGCGGGGAAAACCACCACGATTGAGGTGATTGAAGATGTCATTTCGCCAACATCAGGTGAGATTTTCTACAAACAGGCGCCCAGGTCCTCATCGTTTCGGGAGGAGGTAGGAATACAATTTCAGCAAACGGCGTTGCTCGGTTATATGACCATTCGTGAAACCCTGCAGACATTTAAAAGTCTGTATCAGAATACGGCGGAAATCGATTATCTCGCAGAGCTATGCTTTTTACAGGAATTTTTGGATCAGATGAACGACAAAATATCCGGCGGTCAGCGGCAACGATTTTTTCTGGCCTTGGCCTTGATTAACGAGCCGGAATTGATTTTCCTGGACGAACCTTCAACCGGGCTTGATCCGCAAGCCCGTCGGAATCTATGGGATGTTGTCAACAGAATCAAACAAATGGGGAAAACCATTATCCTGACCACACACTATATGGAGGAGGCCCAGTATCTTTGTGATGAGGTAGCGATTATGGATTATGGGAAAATCATCGCCCAGGGAAATCCAAATGAGCTGATCAGACAGCACGGCGGAGATGTGATTGTAGAGTTGCCCAAGGCGAGTTTTCAGCAAATTCCGGATCCACAGCGCTTCTCATATGCTGAAAGAACAGACACGGTCGAAATATCCACCAGGGATGCCAACACCTGCCTTTCCGATCTACTCTCGCTGAAAGTTAATCTCAACGATGTCATTATTCGTTCGCAGAATCTGGAAAGCGTGTTTTTGAATCTGACAGGAAGAAAACTAAGGGAGTAGTTATGAATGTTAAGAGAATGTGGGCAATGTTCAGAGCTCGTAACAGGGAATTCTTCAGAGATCGGGCAGCATTTGGCTGGAACTTTATTTTTCCTTTTTTGCTGGTTGGTGGGTTTGCCGTCATATTCGGTTCCGACAGACACAATGAATATAAAATCGGGGTGTTTCCTGTTAGCTCGCCTACTATCCAGGTTGAGCAGCTAAGTTTGCCGGAAGGATTTAAAAACCAGAGGAGTTTTAAATTTGTTCCTTTTCCAGGCCAGAAAGAAGGGGTTGATAAACTGACTCACCATAAAATCGACTTTCTGGTTCGCAACCATTCTGCTGCCAATGATTATTGGGTTAGTGACACATCTCAGAAAGGCTATATTGTTGAGCAGATTTTTAATGCCAGCTTGATTGAAACTGACAACCGGATATTAGGAAACAAGCGTAACATACAAGGGAAGGAGATCCGTTTTATCGATTGGTTTTTTCCCGGAATTCTGGCGATGAACATGATGTTTAGCGCCCTCTATGGCGTGGGGTACGTTGTAGTGCGCTATCGAAAAAACGGGGTTCTGAAGCGATTAAAAGCCACTCCCCTAACTGCTTTGGAATATTTGTCATCACAAATGCTATCCCGAAACTTTTTAATCATGTTCACCCTGGTGGTTGTCTGGATCGGATGTGACTTGTTATTTTCCTTTCAGGTGGAAGGTTCTTATCTTAACTTGTTCCTGGTATTCTTTTTGGGAAGCTTAAGTTTAACAGCACTGGGTTTAGCCTTGGCGGCCAGGGGCACCAGTGAGGAATTCACATCCGGAGTGATCAATTTTATCAGCTGGCCCATGATGTTTTTATCGGAGGTCTGGTTTTCATTGGAGGGAGCGCCGCAATGGGTGAAAACGGCAAGCCAGGTCTTTCCTTTAACCCATTTATTGACAGCTTTGCGGGCTATTATGAACGACGGTGCCGGGTTGGTAGATGTCAGCAGCCAGCTGATTATTTTAACGATCATGACACTGTGTTTCCTGTTTATCGGCTCGGCTGCTTTTTCCTGGAACAGATAACGTTAACCACAGAGACGTTTAGTCGCCAGCCTTAATGCAGCGTTGGCTTCTTTGATCATTTCATCGTAGAGTTCCTGTAGGGTTTGAATTTTGTTGACGAGTCCTACACTTTGTCCCGCCATAACCGAACCTGTTTCCACGTCTCCGTCTTGCACGGCGCTGCGCAGAGCACCCATCCAGAAGTTTTCGACTTCGTATTGGGCGTCTTTTTTGGTGATTTCGCCTGCCCTGTTCTTAATTATCAAATCCATTTGCAGATCGGAAAATATAGACATTCCCTTGTTTCTCAAAGCTCTTACTGCCACAACATTTAATTCCGAGCCAACAGCCGGCGTGGCAATCGCGTCCCTGGCCCGTGCCCTTCGAAACGCTTCCCGGAACTTTGGATGAACCTCGCACTCTTCAGTCAATATGAACCTGGTTCCCATCTGCACGCCTGCGGCTCCAGCCAAAAGTAAATGTGCCATTAACTGACCGGTCGCTATGCCTCCTGCCACAAAAATCGGAACTTCATCCATTTTCAGCAACACCTGCTGCAACAAAATGATTAGGGAGACATGTCCAATATGACCACCCGCTTCGCTTCCTTCCAGGATCAAGGCATCAATACCCATATCGATCATGCGGCGGGCGATGGAATTATTGGACGCAAAGGACATGACTTTGGCTCCGCTTTCCCTGGCCATTTTTACTTCGGAAGCCCTGGGAAAACTTCCAGCGAAGATAATAAACGGCACTTGCTTCTCAACGGTCAGTTTCAAGTGCTCGTGGTAATTGGGAGAAATAGTGATCAAATTGACAGCAAAAGGCTTGTCTGTCAGCTCAAACGTCCGGTCAATTTCGGCTGACAATAATTCCGGTGGCATATTGCCGGCAGCCAGACACCCAAACCCACCTGTGTTACACACTGCTGAAACGAAGTTTGCATTGGAGATCCAGGTCATGGCTCCGGCCATGATGGGGTATTTAATGCCTAAAAAGTCCTGACCCTTCTTCCAAAGTCTATTGAGTTGCTCCATGAATAATCCTTTATTTTGCAGCGAAAATCGGGTTGCTGCCTGTTTATTTTCCCCTTTAATTTCCAAACTGAATATTTTTAACGCCCATGACAGCAGGCGCTGCTTTTATCAAAACAATAACCGAATTACATTGCAAAAAGCGAACAATTTTTACCGCCAATTGAATTTTTCACCTATTGTTTCTTTTCTCATCCCAAGCGATCGCTTCAAAATGACATTGATCGATACAGTGATCACCGGGGAGGCGGAACTGCCTGGAATGTTTTACAGAATACCCCGATTCAGCGGACATGGAAAGAGGATCATCGATATACTTGCTATCTTTAAAAGAAAACAAGCGAATTCATGCGAACTGGTTTCGTTAGTAAAAGAAGGAGTGTTAATCAGCATTTCTTATGGTTGCCATCCGATTTAACTATTAGGAAATCATATCTACCGGGTTTAATATAGAAATAACAAACAATCACTCAAAACGAGTAAAGGAGGTATGATGAGCACACATGCAGAAAAACTGATTTGTCATCCGAGTGGAAGTCGAAAAGCAACCTGTCGTCACAAACCAAATGTAACTGCAGGCGCTGTAATCAAATATCTGATCTCTCCACAATTCACGGACTCAAAAGACGATGCAGATGTTCTTTATAATCTTAAGGCGTTGGGAATAATCAAATCAGTATTGTGGTACATGGTGTCAGTAGGTCTTGGGTTTTTAATTGCTGCGCTTTAGCCCTATCTTTCGCGGAGAGCGCAACGACCGGCCCGCGCAAATATGATTGAACAAATTGACAACCAATTCGTGGAATCGCTATAGATGGGAATCAATGACTAGTGATATGTTATGATTGTTTCGTCATTTGGCGAATCCATGTGCTAATAATTATTGGAGATTGATTTGTGAATATCATCGACCAGGGGGAGGGAGAACTGTTCACCAATCCCGATCCTGATATTGCCAGGGCGTTCTTCCGTGAAAAGGACCGGAAGATGGTGAACAAGGTGATGGAATTAAAAGATGCGGTCTCAAGGTTTGTACGAGATGGCGACTACCTGGGGATCGGGGGCTTTGGTGCCAATCGAACGCCTGTGGCTGCCTGTCATGAAATCGTGAGACAGAAAAAAAAGAACCTGGGATTTGCAGGCCACACCTCGACTCATGACATGCAGATTCTGAGTGCCGGGGAAGTTTACGACCGATTGGATGCGGCATATGTAGTTGGTTTGGAAGCCAGGGGGTTATCAGCCTGTTCAAGACGATACCTGGAGAGCGGAAAAGTAAAAATTACTGAATGGACCAATTATTGTTTGACTGTCCGCATGAAAGCAGCTGCCCAGGGGGTTCCCTATCTTCCAGCCAGGAATCTCATGGGTACCGAGACCTTTAAAAAAAGTGCTGCGAAACTGGCTGAATGTCCTTTTACGGGCAAGAAAATGGTCCTGTTGCCTGCCTTGTATCTTGATGTGGCCATCGTTCACGTGCATGAAGCCGACATATATGGGAATTCACGTTTTAAAGGGATTGCCGTTTCCGATCTTGATCTGGCAAGCGCTTCCAAGCGATTGATCATTACCACGGAAAGGCTGATCAGCAATGACGAAATTAAACGAGATCCCACCGTAACAGACATACCTTACTATCTTGTCGATGCCGTTTGTGAAGTGCCTTACGGCGCCTATCCCGGCACAATGCCCTACGAATATTTCTCCGATGAAGTGCATCTCAAGGAGTGGCTGACTACCGACAAAGACCCCGGGGCATTCGATAATTTTATTAAAAGAAACATTTACGAATGTAAAAACCATGAGGATTACATTAATCTAAATGGTGGCTCTAAAAAAATGAGGGATCTGCGAGCTAAAGAAATGTTGCTGTTTAGGGAGGATTAATTATGGCTGAATACAATGAAATGGAAATGATGATTGCCGTAGCCTCCAGAGAACTGGAAAATGGCTCTACAGTGGGCGTGGGAACCGGAGCTCCTTGTGCGGCGGCCATGCTTGCCCAAAAGATGAATGCACCTGAATTGGTGATCATGTTCGAAGCAGGTGGTATAAGTCCCCGTCTTCCTGAAATGCCAATTTCCGTGGGCGATTCACGCACGTTTTATGAAGCGGTTAAGGCAGGGAGCATGGGTGATACCATGGAATCCTGTGCCAGGGGATTTGTTGATTATACCTTTTTGGGCGGTGCTCAAATCGACAAATACGGGAATTTAAATTCCACTGTGATTGGTGATTACAAAAAACCAAAAGTGCGATTACCAGGCAGCGGAGGAGCCAACGATTTTGCTTCGTTCTGCTGGCGTATGATGGTCATGACGCCCCAGGATAAGAGGCGATTCGTTGAAAAACTCGATTTTTTAACCACCCCTGGCTGGCTGGAAGGAGGAGACTCCCGGGAAATGTCCGGTTTACCCACAGGCACAGGACCTTACAAAATTATCACCAATATGGCCGTTATGGATTTCGAACCCGATTCCAAACGCATGAGGGTATTTTCCTTAAACCCGGGATATTCGTTTAAAGATGTACAGGACAATTGCGGATTTGAGTTGCTGCAGACCAAAAAGTTGGAAGAAACCCGGCCACCAACCGAAAAAGAACTAAACATTTTAAGAGAAGAAGTAGATCCGTATCGCTATGTGATTGGCAGATAGCAGCGGTTATTGTGGCTTGATGGGTAGGCTGCACCGGCCTATCCTACAACTGGATCTGAAGGTTTGGATGCTGAGGGGGTGAAAGAGTTGATAATCTGTTAACTATGGGAAAAGGAGGTCAAGATTTCCGAATGGTTCTTTTTAAGACCATCAAAGGTGGATATTATCTGATCTGACGAGATGGTATGGTAATTTGATTATCCATTGAATCCAAAGTCGATTTTTAGTATGATAATAACGGGTAACCGCAACAAATAGAGCATTTGTTGTTCGAAATCCAGGTTTAGTTTCAATCATCTGCTTCCGCGATTGAGAATTGGTGAAAATATAGTTTTTTCAGCTAATTATCTAGGAGGGGCAGTTAATCTTCCCAACGTTTTGCTTTGTAGAGGAGGAATTATGATCAATCTAAACAATATTCTGGTTCCTACTGATTGCTCGGAATTGTCAAAAGAAGCAACCAATTATGCGATTAAATTTGCCAAGCAGTTCCAGGCCAAACTAACCTTGCTCCTGGTCACTCCGACAGAGCCTTTGGCGGTGTTAAACGACTATGGTTATTTTTCGCCGGAGCTCCATCAAAAACTTGTTTTGGAATCAACCAAGCGAGCTGAAGCTGAGTTGAAAGAATTCTGGGATACTGTGGCGGATTCGGAGATTCCAGTTAAGTTGGTGAATGCCAAAGGTGATCCTTTTACCGAGATCATTCGCTATGCCAAAGAAAATGAGACCGATATCATCATCATGGGGACTCATGGTCATACCGGAATCAAGCATATCTTGATGGGCAGCGTTGCCGAAAAAGTGGTGCGATACTCGCCACAGCCGGTCCTTACGGTAAAAGACAAGGATTATCAGTTTGATGTGGATGACAAGATAGAGCAGGTTGGTGTTTGATTCTTTAAGAATGAATAGCCGGTATATTCACTCTATTCACGAACCGGTTTCATCCCCGTTGTATCGAATCCCAGGGATGAGGGGGCCGTATGTTTTCATTTTCAACTCTGCCCGGAACCTTAGAGGTTGCTTTCAGGCTTCCCATCTTTATGAACAAAAGTGTATCAAAATGAAAAAGATACAGGGCAATAATTATTGATAGGCTTTTACCTCTTCAACCAGCCAGTCAGCCAGTTCTTGACTTCCTTCACCTGTCCTGCTCGAAATTTCAAAGATTTTAATATTGGGATTGAGCGATGTGGCACGTTCCTTGGCCAGCTCTACATTAAAATCGGAAAGGGTCAGGTAATCGGTTTTATGGATGATCATCACGTCGGAAACGGTGAACATGAGTGGGTATTTTAGGGGTTTGTCATCACCTTCCGGAACGCTTAGAATCATGATATTTTTTGTCGCTCCTGTATCAAATTCTGCCGGACACACAAGATTTCCCACGTTTTCAATGATAATCAGGTCTAGTTCCGATACATTCATGGCGCCCAACCCTTTGGTCACCATGTTCGCATCCAGATGACAGAAACCTCCAGTACGAAGCTGCACAGCTTCAATTCCCCGGGCTGCGATTTTTTCGGCATCGACCTTGGAATCAATATCCGCCTCCATGACGCCGACTTTGATTCGTCCTCCAATGGCTTCAACGGTTTTTAGGATCAAAGTGGTTTTCCCTGCACCCGGAGAAGACATCAGGTTAATCAGATAGGTGCCTTGTTCTTTTAATTCAGCCCTCAATTCATCGGCTTTCACAGCATTATCGGACATGATGTCTTCTTTTACTTCAATCAGTCTTACCTCTTCCATCAGATCACCTCCATATCTTTGATGTAATATTCTTTGCCAGAGACCAGGGAACATTTCTTTTCACTGCATTCCGGACATTTAATGTCCTTCACTTCCTCCACATCGATCTGGAATTGATGGGAGCAAGCGTTGCAGGACATAATAACCGGAACCCTTTCGATGTTAAGTCTGGCTTCTGCGGCTACCGTGTCTTTGGCCAGGTAACTAAAATAATGTTGAATCCACTCGTCTTCCAAATCGCTCAACTCACCTACCCGGAGGCTAATACCAACAACTTTTTGGACATTGTTGCGTTTGGCATGTGCGACAATGATGTCAAGAATTTTTTCTGTTACGGGTAGTTCGTGCATATTGTTTAATAGGATGAGAAACAAGTAATTGATGGATAAATTTATCCGTTGTCAGATATCTCTACCGGTATTTGAAATGTCGGAGTTTGGTGATTTCCTTTTTGAGGACTTACCCATCATCAGCATTTATACGACACCATCCTCAATCAGTTTCCGAATTTCATCGGCATCAAAACCCCAATCGACCAGGGCTGTTTCATTGTGTTGGCCGGGGGTAGGGGGCGGACCTTGTATTTCCGGTTTTGTGCGACTGAATTTCGGAGCTGGCGCAGGCTGCTTGATACCATCGACCTCTACAAATGATTGTCTCGCTACATTGTGAGGATGCCGGGCTGCTTCTGAGAAACTTAAAACCGGTGAAAAGCATGCATCAGTGCCTTCTAAAAGGTCACACCATTCATCCCTGGTTTTGGTTTTAAAAATCGCTGCCAGCATTTCTTTTAATTCCGGCCATTTGGAGCTATCCATCTGGTTTTCGAATGCCGGATCGATGATTTCCGCTTTTTCCAATAACAATTTGTAAAATTGCGGCTCAATGGCGCCAACAGCAATCCATTTATTGTCCGATGTTTCATAGGTACTGTAAAAGTGTGCGCCACCATCCAAAAGATTGGTGCCTCTTTGATCGGACCAGCCACCTGCTGCCATCATACCATAAAACATACTAAGCATGGCGGCAGATCCCTCCACCATGGAAGCATCGACAACCTGACCTTTGCCTGATTGCTGAGCCTCAAACAGGGCGCACATAATACCAAACGCCAGCATCATACCGCCGCCGCCAAAATCTCCAACCAGGTTTAATGGTGGAACAGGTTCTTTACCCTTGTGGCCAATGGCATGCAGGGCGCCTGAAAGAGCAATGTAATTAATATCATGGCCGGCTGCTTCGGACAAAGGGCCGGTCTGCCCCCAACCGGTCATTCGGCCATAAATCAGTTTGGGATTTCTTTTAAGGCTGACAACAGGTCCAATGCCAAGTCTTTCGGTGACACCGGGCCTAAATCCTTCTACCAAAGCATCAGCCTTTTCAATTAATCTAAGGACGGTTTCCACGCCTTCAGATTTTTTTAGATCAACTGTCACAGAACGACGACTGCGCAGCATAGTGTTAAACATGGAGTTAAGTGGGGTTTCAGTCGATACCTTGCGGTCGATCCTGATTATATCCGCACCCATATCTGCAAGCATTTGAGCACAGAAAGGACCGGGACCGATACTTCCTATCTCAACAACCCGCATTCCTTTTAGCGGTCCCATTTTCTCTTCTCCTTTTTTTGTTCTGTAATTTTCAGGTAGATCGGTAAACAGATTGTGTTGCAATGAAAGTTGGTGAATCCGGCTCGCTTGATTCACCCTACAACCCAACGAAAAGCCATACTTGTCGCTCCGGAATTAATCCGGAGCCTATTCATTGACTTTGCATGCGGCACAATGGATTCCGGGTCAAGCCCGGAATGACAATAAATCAACTTTTCCACACAATGGTAAGGTTTTAATATTACAAAGCCTGGAAGCTGATCTCAAAATTTTCGAGCTAAACGGCCCGCCCCATTTCAAACCCATGGTGAACGGCATCAAGGGCCAATCCTATCTGTTTGGCATCACCGGCAAGTTCAAATGGTATGCTTAAACCGGCAAGGGTTTCCTGAAGGGTGTTTTCGGGAACGGATCCAGTTGCCATCACCACGGTATCTGCAGGGATCATTTCAGTCTCGCCATTGCGTTCCACCCTGATACCCTCAGGAGTGATCTCCAGGGCTTTGGTTTCGGTATGGGTAGTGACACCAAATCGGGAAAGATCACCCATCATCACCCAGCGGGTGGAACGTCCAATGTCCTGTCCGGCCTTTTCCAACATTTCAAGTACCGTCACCTTCTTGGTTCCTTGCACAGCCAGTTCTTTTAGATCATCCACCGATTCCACACCGTTCATAAGCAGGAATTTCAATGCGTCACCGGACATGGTGCCTTTCTCTGCGAGAAACAAGGCGACTTCCACGCCAACAGCTCCTCCACCAATTACAACCACGTTCTTGCCTGTAATGGCTTTGTCCGTCAGCACATCCCAGGCTTGTACCACATGTGGTAAATCTGCTCCCGGCACCGGTATGGTTAGAGGTTTGGCCCCTGTCGCCAGGATGACCTGATCCGGTTTTTCCTGCTTGAGCAGACTCTCATCGACAACCGTATTGAAAACAGTTTTAATCCTATTCACCTGAACCTGGACAGCCAAATCTTTAGCCAACTCTTCGAATTCCTCCCTGCCCGGAGGTGCTGCTGCCAGGAACAATTGACCTCCCAATCGATCTGTTTTTTCATAGATGGTCACATCGTGCCCCCTCTCTTTTGCAGCCAGCGCAGAACTCATGCCTGCAGCACCCCCACCAATAACCATCACTTTTTTAGATGCTGAAGCGGGTTCTATCACTGTTTCCTTTTCTTTACCCGCCCTTGGGTTGCAAAGACATTCGACCGATTTTAACTGGAAAAGATGATCAAAACAGCCCTGAGCGCAGGCAATGCAGTGAACAATCTCGTTTTCCCTGCTTTGCTCAATTTTTTGAGGAAGGTAAGGGTCTGCAATCAGGGGCCTGCCCATGGCTACCAGGTCGCATAATCCGTCGCCAATCATTTCACGGGCTAATTGGGGGTCATTGATTCGGTGGCTTGCAATCACAGGCACATCAACCTCGTCCTTGATACCTTTTGCCAGATAACCGTATACACCCCTGGGGACGGAAGCTACAATCTGTGGAACGCGTGCTTCATGCCAGCCTACATTGATATTTAAAGCATCAGCACCTGCCGTTACCAGTTCTTTTGCAAAGGTGCGAAGTTCTTTTCTGCCAACTCCACCAGGCATTAGGTCATTTCCATTGATGCGAACAATAAGCGGAAAATCATCTCCAGTAGCTTTTTTAATGGCTTTCATCACTTCCAAGCCGAACTTCATGCGGTTTTCAAATGAACCACCCCATTCATCTTCACGAATATTGGTAAGGGGGGATAAGAAGGAACTGATTAAATAACCTGTTCCTGCCAAGACCTCTACGGCATCGTATCCCGCTTTTTTGACCCTGAGAGCCGCTGCCGCAAAATCTTCAATAATCGTTATAATTTCATCGTGCTCCAGAGCCCTGGGGACTTCACGGGTCATTCGCGCTTCGATGGCTGAAGGAGCCACGGCTGCTTCTCCGATCATAAAGGAAAAGCTGTTCTTTCCACCATGATTGATCTGTACAGCCGCCAATGCCCCATTATCTTTGATGGCACTGGCAAGCCTACTGAGACCGGGAATATACTCATCTTTGTGAGCTCCAATGTTGGTAGAACCGGCTGAGAGTTTATCGATGGTGGCGTATCCAACAGCAATCATGGCAGCACCACCTTTGGCTCTTTCTGCATAGAAGTCTACCAACTGGTCTGTCACTTCGTAGTCTACCGCCATATTCAAGTGCATGGCGGGCAGGTAAATTCTGTTTTTTAAAGTGAGATTGCCGATTTGAATAGGTTGTAGAATAGGGTCGTTCATATATCTCCTTGCGAACTCAAATTAGTTTATACTTCCTGTGAAAATCCATTTTCATTTAACGATCAATCAAACTAGCATATTCAGTCGGAGCTGTTAAGCCGACACATGGCTTGACCGCCGATTCATCGGGCATCATCCTGATTTAAATGAGGTTACCTCCGTCACAAACAATGCAGCTTCCAGTTGTAAAGGATGATGTATCGGAAGCCAGATATAGCACTGCGCCGGCCATCTCTTCGGGTTCTGCATGCCTGTTTAAGGGAATGCCTTTCAATGCGTATTCGTAAATATCCTTATTATCAAACAAGGCTCCGGCAAATTTGGTTTTGGTCAGGCCGGGAAGCAGGGCGTTGACCCGGATGTTGAATCCCGCCAACTCCTTGGCGAAAGCTTTTGTCATCGAAACCAACCCTGCCTTGGTGATGGAATAGACTCCCTGAAAAGGGGCTGGAGACTCGGCTGTGATGGAAGCCACGTTAATAATTGATCCTTTTCCTGCCTGCATCATGAGCTTTGCAGCATATTTAATCATAAAAAAGGGTCCTTTTAGATTAACCCCGGTGGTTTTGTCCCAGATTCCCTCATCCACATCTACCATATTGCCGAAGAAAGGATTGGTAGCTGCATTGTTGACCAGGATATCCAGTTTTCCATGCTTGCTCTCCACTCCCTGAAACAGGGCCTCAATTTGATCCATTTTACCCATATGGCAGGCAACGGCTTCTGCACGACCTCCTGCAGCAATAATCTTGTCAGCGACCTGCTGTAATCCTTCAATCTTTCTACTTACTAAGATACAGTGTGCTCCGTAAGCTGCCAGGTTCTCAGCAATCGCTTCACCAATTCCCCTGCTGGCTCCAGTGATAAGGGCTACTTTTTCCTTAAGCGAAAAATCGATCATGTTTACTCTCCGAAATAGTTATTGATGAAAATAACAGATGTTTGGTTTGGAAGATGGTTTTTATTAAAAAACGAATAATATCCAAAGTGTTGCGGAAGACAATATTAAACCGGAAGCTGGCCAATCTTCATAAATATTGGGTTGGTTCGTCAAGGAAAAATCGAGCAAGCGTTCTATTTTTTCTTGATTATTTTCCGACTTAAGAGTAGTAACCAATTATTATACAACGACAACAAAACTTAGCTTGGGGATAAGATGGTAGGAAAAGCAGGTCGACTCAAAGGAAAAATATCAATTATTACAGGAGCTGCCAGCGGTATCGGTCAGGCGACAGCTGAGTTATTTGCAGAAGAAGGCGCACAGCTGGCACTTGCGGATGTAAATGAAACTGATTTGGATTCACTAATAACAAAGTTAAGAAGTCAGGGTGCCAGTGTGATTGGTGTAAAAACCGACGTTTCCGATGAAGAGCAGGTATCCAATTTGGTTTCAGTTTGTTTGAAAGAGTATGGCAGGATCGATATTGCTTGCAACAATGCAGGAATAACCGGTGATCTTAGCAAGGTTAATCTTGACGAACAGGAAACGGATAATTGGATGAAGGTATACGGCATCAATATGCTTGGAGCGGTCTATATGATTAAATATGTATGCAAACCAATGATAGAACAGGGAGCAGGGGCAATCGTCAATACCTCCTCTGTGGCCGGGATAAGGTCCGGCGCCGGACCAAATGCCTACAGCGCCAGCAAGGCTGCTTTAATAAATTTTACACAAACCTCAGCCTGCGACCTGGGGAGCCATAACATCAGGGTGAATGCGGTATGTCCCGGGTTGATCGAAACAGGAATGACCAAACCTGTGTTTGATTATGCCAGACAAGCGGGAAAGGAAGAAAAACTGGGTGGTCGGGCTGAGTTGAAGCGTTATGGACATCCCAAAGAGGTAGCCAATGCGATTTTATTTTTTGCCTGTGACGATTCCAGTTTTATTACCGGCCAGGTGTTACCTGTAGACGGCGGAAATACCGCGTCTTTGAATATGCCGGGGATGAAATTTTAGTTTCAGGAATTAAGGAAGGGAGAGGTTGAAGACCGAAGGTTTAAGGATGGGTAATGTCTTACCCATCCTTTCTTAATTTCTATTTAATCGTTCGTACATTTTTTGATTGTTTTTATAGATATTCAGATATTCTTTGTACATCTCGTCGTAGATCTTGCGATTTTCGGCTTGTGGTTTAAATACTTCATCGATTTGTATGCATTTGGCAACATCACCAAAGCATAAATAATTCAATGCAACTCCTGCCAAGAAGGCCGTTCCCCTGGCATTAGCCTGAATCGGGTCTTTTACTTGTTTAATTTCCTTGTTCAGAACATCCGCGATGATCTGGCACCAGACTTTGGAGTTGGCCCCTCCACCGACAAAATGGATACTTTCCATCTGACGTTTGATGAACTTCTCTACATAAAACAGAACCCATTTCAGATTATAGGCTACTCCTTCCAGCACGGCACGGATAATATCCCCCCGGGTTGATGACAAGGAGAGGTTGTGTAATCCGGAACGAATGGTATTGTTTTCGACCGGTGTTCTCTCTCCGTTTAACCAGGGAGTGAACAACACTTTGTTGGCTCCGGCAGGGATTTTATCAGCAATTCGATCAAAAATTTTATAAACATCCGGAACTGATTCCTCTTTTAACAGTTCGTCCTTGTGATATAGGATATTGTCCCGAAGGAATGTGAGACAAGCGCCGGCCGCTTCCTGCTCGTTGGAGACCAGGTAACGATTTGGTATCGGGCAGGGGAGGGATGCTATGGAATGAAAAATGTCCGTCTTTTTGAATGGCACATGGGCATTCAACCAGGAAGATGTACCGATATAGATATGCCCCACATAATCATCTACGGCCCCTGATCCCAGAGCTGCGGCTTGCAGGTCGGGAGTCCCCATGATAACCGGTACATCCCCACGTAATCCCAATTCATCAGCTATTTCTTTTTTGACAGGACCCAGTATATCAATCGATTGTTTTAAATCCGGCAGTTTCTCCCTTTCAAGGTTCGCATATTTTAGCAGCTTTTTATGATAGTCGATTTTTGTCAGATTGCGGTTATCCGTTACCCAGTGCAATGTTATTGAATCATAGGAAGCTGCAAATTTCCCGGTAAAACAAAGATTTACGAAATCTTTGGGTTCGAGAAACTTATATGTCTTCTTATAGATCTCCGGGAGTTGGTCCTTGACATATAGAATATGTCCTACGGGGTCTTTTCCTGTAAGTGCGGGAGCACCGCCGGTTATACGTATCCAGTTATAAAGTTTTCGGACATCATAACCTTCGATATTGATCAGGCCGCCGGCAGCTTCATTTACCTGTTTCTCACCTCTTGAATCCATCCAGATGATGGCATTCATCAGCGGTTGGCCGTCTTTATCCACAGGCACCGTGCCGGACCATTGGGTGGAGGCACAAATGGCAACTATGCTTTCCCTTGGTACCAATTCTTTATCCAACAAGCGCTTACTTGTTGTCATGATTGCTTTCCACCAATCATGAGGATCTTGTTCCACACCTCCATTTTTCAAATGGTGAACCGGCACCTCTTCAAAATCAAAGTCGATTATCTCTCCATAGATACTAGCTAAAGCTGTTTTGCTGCCGGATGTCCCCAAATCGATAACCAGAACGTATTTGTCATTAGCTGCAGGCATACCCCTTACTCCCTGTGTTTAGAATGGATTTTTATACTGATCGGTCAATAAAGTATGAAAAAATTGGATTAAGAGCGATGTAATTATTGGCTTTTAAAAATTTCCAAGATTGCATGGTATGCCACTAATAAAACAATAGAAGAACAATCGTCAAGCAGGGTGAAAGAACCCAGGGGGTTTTGAATTGTATCTGAACGGAAATGGATTGGGCGTATTTTCACAATATATGGGATATGAAAACAGATGTCCCAAATGAAAAACAACAGAGGGATAATAAGTTGGGGAAATAAATCTATGGGGGCGGCCTTCACCAATTCTATGGCGTACGGGGGTAGCCGGGAATAATACCATCCGTGATATTATATTAGTAAGTCCCGGGTTGAAAGGCTCTATGCCCCCACAGTCTTATCTTGGCACCTGAAAATACCTGATGGCACTGGTACCTGTTTTTGCGGGTAGCTTGTGTATTTTATAGTATCGCTCCGGAGAACGGCAACCTCCTTGTTACGCTCAATGCATAACCAACTTAAAACAGCTTCCTTCTCCTCCTTATGAACCGTCCTCCAGTTGTTGTGCTTTTCCTCCCTTTGCACTTTCCAACAAATCGATTTTTTTCGATCTATCGAATTCAACTGGACCTATTTTTACAATCTGTTTGGAACACTGTCAAGGAATATCGAACGTTCGTTAGGTTTTTTGCTTAAAAATACAATTCAAAAAAGCTATTTAATAATAGCTATTTACAACTTATTCAACGGTGTTTTTCCAAAATCAAATTGATGGCTTTTTCGATTATTTGAACGGCACCGACCAGCAAAGCAAATCGTTTGTCTTTGGTTTGTCCGTGATAGTAACGATAATAGATTTGCTGAGCGATGGTTGCGACTCGAAAGAGGTTGCAACACTGGTAGAAGCTGAAATCGTTCACTGAAAGACCGGATTTTTTTAAATAGTAAGCCAGGAGTTGATCCCTGGTTAGTGCTCCTTCCAAATTTGATGGCTGAAAGCGAATGAGCTGCATTTCATCTGAATCATCCCGATTGACCCAATAGGCCAGGGTAGCTCCCAGATCCATCAGCGGATCACCAATGGTGGTCAATTCCCAATCCAGAACACCAATAATCTTTAAAGGGTCTGAAGGATCGAGAACGATATTGTCCAATTTATAATCATTATGAATAATGCCCGGTTTTTCACTGTCCGTTGGCTGGTTATCGTACAACCAGGTCATGATCTTTTCGAAATCCGGTGCGTCAGGTGTTTTTGCAGCCTTGTACCTCTTGCTCCAACCTTCAACCTGTCTGTTGATATAACCCTGCGGTTTTCCAAGATCGCCCAGACCGATTTTTTTATAATCGATGTTGTGCAGTTCCAGCATCACACCGATCATATTTTTACAAAGCTGCTCCATATCCGTGGGAGAGAAGTGCATGCCCTGGGGCAGATCCTTCCTGAGAATAATTCCTTCAATTCGATTCATAACATAGAAGGAGCAACCAATGATCGACTCGTCCTCCGTATAGGCCAGTGGCCGTGGGCAATATGGAAATGATTCATGCAGGGTGGAAAGGATTTTATATTCCCTGCCCATGTCATGAGCTGTTTTGGCTTTGGTTCCAAAAGGGGGCCTTCTCAGAACCAGCCTGGTTTCTCCTACCTCTATTAAATAGGTAAGATTGGAATATCCCGACGGATACTGCCGGACTACCAACTGGCCGGACAATCCCGGGATAGTGTCCTTAAGAAAGGTTTCCACGCGGGAAACATCAAATTCTTCTCCTGGTCGGATCTTGGAGGGGGAGTCTATATAAGTCATAGTCGGGAATTGGTTATTGGTTCGGGTCGTTTATTTGAAGTCAGGATAAGGTTGTTTTTCCAGGTAATATGATTCGATAAAACCGAGAACAAATTCAGCGTATTGATCCACTTTGATATCTCTTTTTGAATATTTCCAACGTTTTAAATACCAGTCTTGCAACATCGCTTTGATTACACTGGCGGCAAGTAAATGATTTCTTTGCATAAAAACACCTTCTTCAGCTCCTTGCTCCAGAATGTCATGAATCAGACTTTCTGTTGATAACTCGGCGTCTTTATAAAAATCTCGTTCCTGCTTGCTCATGCTTTTGGCTTCCATGTAGGAAAAGAAAAACCAGGCTTGAACAATTTCACTGAGATAGAGATGGATTTTAACGATGGTTCTGAGCTTATGATAGGTGCCAACGTGCTTTTTGCAAGCTTCTTGAAGAATCTGCTGAACGAATCGGTTCCCGACTCTTTGCAAAGTATTCAGCAGTTCATCCTTGCTGCGGAAATAAGCATAAAGCCCTCCCATGCTCAGTCCGGATTCCTGGCTCAGATCCCGCATGCTCATGCCGCGAAATCCTTTTCTGGAACAGATTCGAAAAGTGGCTTCAAAAATTCGAGCCAGGTTTTTGACAACAGTTCTTTCTTTTTTGATCTGAATGCTATCCCTGTTTTCCAGAAAGACCTCCCGGCAGAAAGCCTCCTTGCTTACCTGGTAGGTTTCCCGGAAAGAATCGAAAGTCAGGGTATCTTTGTTTTCAAGGGTTGCGGAGTTACTTGGAATATCCATAACGTTTCAAAATATGTTTTGCCACGGAGACCTTATGCACTTCATCTGCACCATCATAAATCCGTGCGGCTCTTTCATGGCTCCAGAGTGAAGCTAAAATGGTATCATCGGTCATACCCAAGCCGCCATGGATCTGAAGAGCAGTATCCAGCACTTTTTGCAGCGTATTGGCAACAGTGAATTTTATGGTGGAGATTTCCACCCGGGCTTCTTTTGTCCCCAGCTTATCGATCATCCACGCTGCATGCAATACCATAAGTCGCGCACCCTGGATGGCGGCAGCACATTCGGCGATCCAGGATTGAATGATCTGTTTTGATGCCAGGTTCCTTCCCGGGGCAATCATCCTTTCATGGGCTCTTTTGCACATCATTTCAAAAGCCCTGTTACAAATGCCAATCCAGCGCATGCAATGGTGAATTCTTCCCGGCCCCAGCCTGTCCTGGGCAATCACGAATCCGTGACCTTCAGGTCCCAACAGGTTGGATTGTGGAACCCGGCAAGAATTGTAGGTCACTTCGCCATGACTGAAATAGCCACCTCCTGCATGTCCCATGACAGGTATATTTCGTACCAGGCTAAATCCCGGCGTATCCAGGGGAACGATGATCATACTGGCTTTCAAATAAGGAGAGTCCACTTCCGGATTTGTCTCCGCCATTACTATGGCAAATTTGGCTCCATCGGCAGATGAAGTAAACCATTTGTGACCGTTGATAATGTAATCGTCACCGTCCTTGACTGCCGTAGTCTCTAAAAGTACAGGGTTAGACCCAGGCATATTGGGTTCGGTCATGGAGAAACAGCTTCTGATATCACCTGCTACAAGCGGTGCCAGGTATTGTGTTTTTTGTTCTTCGGTACCATATTTGTGAAGGATCTCTATGTTGCCGGCATCCGGGGCCTGGCAACCAAAAGCCAGGTGGCCCAGCGTACAGCGACCCAATGCTTCGGATACCAAACCATGCTCCAGATTGTTTAATCCCATGCCACCAAGATCCTCAGGATGATTCGGTGCCCAGAGTTCCATCTGTTTCACCATTTTCTGTTTCTCCTTAATAGCCTGCTCAAACGCCTCCGAGCCTCTATCTTTGGCAAGGTATTCAGTTTCCAGGGGAATCAGCTCTTTATCAACAAACTCATTAATCATTTCCAAAATGATCTGCATTTTTTCCGAGATTGAAAAATCCATGGCAACTCCTTGATTGGGGTTATGAGAGTATTTTTAGACCTGGTTTGATGAATAATTTTTGAAATTCTAAAACGTTTAATCGATGTATTTTGTATTTCTGACAGCCGTCGGATCTGGTCAATACCTTGAATTGAATTCATCTTTCTGCCTGCTGAGATCTATGTCAAGAAAAATCGAGCGATTGCTCGATTTTTCTTGACAACTCTTATCATTTCAATGATAACAACACCAGAAACTGACTGAAATTTGTTCATTCAAAACAAAAATATCCGGAGGATAGATCACCTATGAAGATATTGGTTTGCGTTAAAGAGGTTCCGGATTTAGGACCCGAAACTGAGATTCAGGTCGATGAATCCACTGGATGGATAAAAGAAGAGGATTCCTCCCGTTATATGCTGAATCGCTTTGATGAATTCGCTGTGGAAGAAGCCATGAGAATTAAAGAAATACTTCCGAATGCAACCGTTGACGCCCTAACCGTGGGACAGGAAAGATCTCAAACTGTTGTTCGGCGGGCAATGGGAATGGGTGCAAATCATGGCATACACATTTTGGATGAATCAAAGGGCTATTTAGATCCTTTTTATATTGCAGACTTGGTCTGCAAGGTGGCGGTCCAAAAAGAATATGACCTGATTCTAACGGGTGTCATGGCCGAAGATACTCAACAGGGGCAAACAGGTCCAATGATTGCTGAACTACTAAAAATTCCTATGTCCACATCGGTTGTTCAGACTAAAATCTGTACTGACAAGCAATCCATTCAAATAGAAAAAGAAGTAGAGGGTGGCAAAAGAGAGGTTTGGAAATTAAGCCTGCCCTGTTTGCTGACTATTCAGTCCGGCATCAATCAACCACGTTATCCCGCCCTCTCCAAAGTACTCAGGGCAAAAAAAGCGGAACTGGAAAAATATTGTGCCGAAGATTTATCATCGATTTCTACAAACCAGTCGGTAAAAAAAATCAGGTTTCCGAGTAAGCAACGGACAGGGAGGTTTTTGGAAGGCTCTCCTCAAGACAAAGCCAGGGAACTGGTGGATTTGCTAACGGAAAAATCACTTTTTAAGTGAAAATCATGAAACGATGCATTCTATTAATAGATCATGAGCAAGGCAGGATAACGTCCGCTTCATATGAATTGTTGTCTGTCGTAGGTGAACTGGCAAAACATGCAAATATTGATGCAACGGCTGTAATAGTAAACTCTGACCCGGAATCCCCGGCAACAGAGTTCTCCAAACTTTCAGGTATGTCAACCATCGCAATCTCTTTGTCGGAAGAACACGTCAATCACACCCAATGTGTTAAATCAGCCTTGGCTGAATTGTTTGAGGATACACCGTTTCATTTCCTGATTGCCAGCCATTCCACGTTTAATGCGGAAATGTTGCCGGCGATGTCAGTTCGGCTTAAAGCGGCCTGTATAACATCAATCGAAGCAATTGGTTTGGACAATGACCAGTTGGTATTCGAAAAAACTGTGGCTGGAGGCAAACTGGTAGCCACTATGGAAAGTTATTCGGAGCGGGCTTTTATAACGGTTCAAGCCGGAGCTTTTGGGTTACCCGAGCTGACCAACCAGTCAGATCCCCATGTAATTAAACGAGAATTTGAAGCAATTGAGGAGAAAGCTGAATTTTTAGAGCTAAAGGAATCGGATGCAGATGTTTCTGCATTGGAAGAAGCCGAAGTAATTGTAGCTGCAGGCAGAGGGATAGAGGAAGAAGACAATTTAAAGCTCATAAGGGAATTTGCTGAATTGTTCAAACAATCGGCTGTGGCGGGTTCGCGCCCTCTCTGTGATATCGGTTGGCTGGAGTACAATCAGCAAGTCGGCATAACCGGTGCTTCGGTCAAGCCGGATTTATACATTGCGTGCGGTATTTCAGGTATGTATCAGCATACGGTAGGGATGAGAGAATCGGGATATGTTGTGGCGATTAACAAAGATGCAAACTCGCCGTTTTTTCAGCTTGCGGATATTTGTGTGGTGGAAGATGTAGCTGACTTTATTCCGCTTGTTTTGGAGGAATACAAGCAACGAAAACAATAAAACCATTATTAATCTATGGTGGTTTGAGGTCCCAGTTAATATTGGGTTGAAAGCGATTAACGAATTTTTGGGCAGTATCGATGCGCAGATCCTTTTTAGCTTTGTCCGCAAGCGATAACTGATCCAGATCTTTGTAAATATCTTCCAATGCTCCCATGCCAACCGGGTAATCAGATCCATACATAATTCTGTCGCTGTGTTTTTCAATCCCTTCAAGTAGCTGATCCATAAATCGATATTGTCCGGGCAGGGATTTCACAAATCCTTCAAATTCAGGACGAAAAAAAGCGAGCACATTGGTAGCATCCAGGTAAAGTTCGGGGTAATCTTCCAGAAGATCAAAGCAGGTGAGGCAATCGGGAAATGCCATATGAACAAATACCATGGGAAGCCCGGAGTAGCGCTTGACCAGCTTGACCAAGTCGGCAATGGGCATCTTTTGACCATAGAACAATTCAAAGCCGGTATGAAAAAACACCGGTTTTTTCATTTCCTGCAAGGACAGGTAGAGAAAATCCATGCGTTTGTCCCAGGGATCAAACTTCTGGACAAATGGATGAAATTTAAATCCAACGAAGGATCCGTCTCCCATTAGTTTTTCGGCATAAGAGGCTTTTTCAGCAGTTTCCGGATGCATGCTTGCAAAGGGAATTGCTCCCGGTGTTTTCCCGCAGAATTCGCTATTAAACCGGTTCAGTCCTTCCGTTTCCTCTACTGTCAGAGGATAGATAAAATTAAAGAAATGTGTGATATCAAGGGTTTTGAGATGGGAAAGAATATCGGTGGCGGAAATGCTATCCTCAACCGGGTGATTGGGATAGGCTTTTAAAATCCACCGGACAAGGGCTTTTAATCGCCAGGGAGGCATGATGTGAACATGGGAATCGATTCGAACAGGCATCTGGGAATAACCTAGCTCTCTGCAACTTCCTCTAGCTGCTCCGACGCGGTCAAACAAAACGATTCGACCAGGTCGATAACATAATCAGCATACTCATCTACAGAAATCTTAAGTTTAGCATATTTCCACCGTTTCAGATACCAATCGTTTAACATCGATTTGATTAATGCAGCTGTGAGGGAATGAGGTTGTATTTTGAAAGTTCCTTCATCCTCTCCTTGCTTGAGCACGTTGGATAAAATACCGTCACTGTGTAATTCATGTTCCACAGCGATTTTTCTCTCATTCTTTTTGAGGTTTTTTCCTTCCATGTAGGTGAAATAAAACCATGGCTGCATGGCTTCGCTCATAAAAATATGAGTTTTAATCAGTTTTCGTAAATTTTCCAAAGGCCTGGCAGTGGGCTCAATACAGTCCTCAAGGATTTTTTGAAAACTGTCGCGTCCATTTCGCTGCAGCATAACCAGCAGGTTCTCTTTGCTGGTGAAATAGGCATACAAAGCACCCATGCTGAGACCTGTTTCATCACTCAAATCCCGCATGCTCATTGCCTGAAAACCTTTTTTATTACCGATTTTCAGGGTCGCTTCAAAAATTCTCTGGAGATTCTTGGCAACAGTCTTTTCCTTTTTTACTCGAATGTCCTTGCGGTTCTCAGTGATAGCATCCTTGGCATTGCTTTTTCGATAACGCTGAATACTTTTTTGAAATTCAGAAAAATTCATTGCAATTGTCAAATTGGTTTTTGCTGTACCCCCTGTTAAAATCGGAGGTAATAGGGTTCCAGCAGGTTTGTTTGCATTAAACGTATTTTTACTATAATATAGTAAACCTTAATTCTTCATACATGTCTTTTCTTCTTACAAAGACAGTAAAAAGCTGTCAATGATAAATCGAACGTTCGTTCGTTTTATGACGGCAATTTCTCTCCAAATTCCTGCTTAATCCGTTATAATAATTTACTATAACATTATGGTATCCCGATGTGATCTTTTTACTGAAAAGCTTGACTTCTGCCGACAAAAACTTTTTAAAATATCGACCTCCAGTTCAGATATGGGAGTATGATTTGGTCTTAAAATATGTTCATCATGGTTTAAATAAGGAAATTACGGCAATTGGAGGGCATTACGCGGTGACAAAGGAAATAAAACTTCCGGTTGAAGAGAGGGAGGTCCTGATTACCGTGGGTTATGGCGTTATGGATACCACTTGCTGTGGCACGGGTGGATGTGCTTATGCCACAGTTCATGGATATATTTTGGATTGGAAGGGAAATACCAGTGACGAAGGGTTTCCCATCACAATGTTCGAACCAATAAAAGAAGAGGCGCTAAAGCATCACCTGCAAAAAGAATTAATGCAGACTGAAGCCATTCAACAGGTCAATTTTATCTAACAAAAGGTATGTTTTACTGATGAATTTTGTTTCAATCCTTTCAAAATCTCCTTCTCTCCATTCAAGATTTTAGTCGGTTTACTTCGTAGCTGACATTTCATTTTTGACCGGATAATATGAGCGGATACAGCTACGCTTAAATCAATTAGTGGAGAGTCACATGGAGCTGACTTGGTGGGGAGCTGCCGGTTTTCGAATTAAATCTGGTGGAAAAGTCATTTTGATCGATCCTTTTTTATCCCGGAATGAGGATGCCAGACCCCTGCAATATTTAAAACCGGAAGCCATTCATGAAGGTGAGCTGATTTTTCTATCGCACGGTCATTTCGATCATGTCATGGATGTCCCTATCATTGCTGAAAAAACAAATGCTGCTGTATTTTGTTCCAGGGAAGTTGGGTATAAACTTCTGGAAAAGGGGTTAAAGCGGGAACAATACAATGAAGTGGATGTGGATGGGTATATGGTTGAATTCCATTCCGGCCAGGCTGAAGCTTTTTTTAGTGAGCATGTTGTATTCGATCGCAAGCTGGTACTAAAAACCCTGTGGCAGGGAAAATTCAAGTTTTTGAAACATTTGAATCTTTGGAGGGACTATCCTGCCGGAGAGGTGTTAAGTTGGCGCCTGAACCTCGAAGGAAAGATCATTCATTTTTTTGGTAGTGGTGGTTCCCCTGCCGAAGAAATGGAAAAACTGGCAAGTAAACACACTGATGTTCTGTTGGTGCCCCTGCAAGGTCACACTGATATCTGCAACATAGCCCTTGAATATGTCCACGTAACTCAACCCAGTATTGTTATTCCACATCACCACGACAATTTTTTTCCTCCGATTTCCTCAATGGTTGACATTGAACCTTTTATCGCCGGTGTTAAAAGGGAATGCCCGGGCACGGAAGTAAAGCTTATGGAACTCAACGAGACCGTTATCCTTTAAGATCCGAACAAGCAGCAATGGAAATAGTTGTACGAGAAGATCAGGATAAGGACCTTCCTGCGTTAGATTTGCACAGGGCTTATGCTGGAATAACCTGGCCTAATCCAAGCCCATTCGATTTTTACGCAATACATGATTTTAAGGAAGGAGCCGTCTTTAAGGAGTTTGGCAGGAAATTTGGTGTGTCCTACGATGTTCACTGGTTGGAGAAAGAGCCAAATGACTGGAATGAAAGGTAGAAATCGAACATACCTTGAGTTGGCATGTTCGATATGACTATCCAGAGGGAGTTGTTTGGTCTAGAAAAATGAATAGACGGAAATTCCTACGATCGAGCCGTCATAATTATAGGTTACACGATAGGTGTCACTGCCATCCAGGTCGTTTCTTTTACCAGTTGTTTGCCCGACTTCCAGTCTGATTCCACCGAATCCAAAGGTATAGTCGGCGCCAAATGAAAGCATGGTGAATGGAATGGTTGCAGACGTTTCCTCTTCAGTTTCGCTGCCCGCCGAAGGAATGATGGTAATCGTTGAGTTTACGGAATAGTTGCCATAAGCAACACCCAGGAAAGGTTTTAACCCGGGACGAATATTATCCTTGACAAAGGCCCTGAATTCCAATGACCAAAACGAAGCTGTTTCCAGAATTTCCAGATCGTTTGTGCCGACCGTCGTTTCCATGCTTCTTTCCAAACCGTATCCATATTTAAATCCGGCGCTGAATTTATCCAGAAATAGACGTTCGTAAAACAAGGCAAAACCAACTAACGGGCTGGAAATGCTTCCATCAGAGGTTGATGCTTTTTCATCCAGTTCAAAATCACCCGTACTGTGAGTGTGGTGTGTTGCACCGATTTTGGACTTCGGAACCTTTATCTTTCTTTGGGCTGTGGCAGAGGTGCTGACCAATCCCAATAAACAGCTCATTAGCAATACCAACCAGAGCTTATGTAAACGACCAGCTCTTTTTTCTTTCATGTCTATCTCCCTCGAATTTTCTCTTGCCCCCATCAGGGATTGAACAAAAATCAATGAAATCTGGCGAAAAACAGCCAGTTAATTACCTTATCGGCTGGTTTTCAAAAATGTTTAGCCTTTTTTACCACCCCAGTTTTAATCCAAAGGCATACATCATACCATCCAGAACCAGATGGTCGGAGGTTGTTCCACTGGATATGTCTTGTTGTCCAGTAATTCGGTGAGCACTTAGGTGTAAATTTAAGTTGTCGACTATTTCAACTCCCAATTGAGCAAAATATTGCCGGGCAATACCTTCATCAAAATCTATGGTCGAGCAGGTTGTAAGATCACATTCGGTTTTCAGTGAACCATACCCATAGCCAATTAGGATATGGGTGTTTTTCTGTTCAAAATGTAATCCGATATCGAAAAATTCCACATAAACAACAGCGTCGATAATGGCGTCAACTTCGTCAGAGTCGTCGCCTTGCAAAGTAATTTGGTATTTTTCATAACCTGCAAAAGGCATTTCAAAGATCGACCCGTGGAGAATAAAACCGGAAGGTTTCCCACTTAAGGTTGACCCTGAGCTAAAAAAGGAGTCATCTTTCTGGGAAAATCTGTAAATGGTCGGAAGACTTACACTGACCCAGCCTTTTGCCAGAGTATTTGGTGCGATTAAAACCGTGAGGGTTAGTAGGATTACCAGTATGTTTGTTCTCACATCAAACCTGTTATATCAGTATGATAATTAAGAAAGCTTGGTGGTATTTTATAACATTTAATACGTAGAAACCAGTTTTTTTGTTGCAAGACCTCCAATTGAAGAAAGGGGGAGCAATTCACATGCCTGAATCCTTTTAACCAGAGGTTTTCCGGGAATCTGGTAATAACTTTTTGATTTGGTTGGGAATTGAACGAAAAGGAGAGGTACTGATTGATCCGCAGAAAGGCGGCCTTCGAGAATGATTATTTGTTGATTATTCCTGGTCAACGATCTCAAAAGTACCTTGCCAGAAATAGCTTGCCCTATCATTCTATCAAACAAGTAGCTCAAGTCTTGCAACCGGGATTTTGCAACAGGAACGCCTGAAGAGGTTGAGGCGAAAGCTCTAAAGAATGGATGATACATAATATTGGAAGATAACATTTTGAGTAGTTAAACTATATGCTTTATCTTTTATTGGCTGTTGCCTGCAGCTCTGTGATCGGCATTATTTTTAAAATCAGCGAACAACGGGAGTCAAACAGGTATCTTGTCACCTCGATGAACTATTTAACAGCTGTAGTGTTTAGTGGCTACATGCTGGCACATTCATCGTTGCCTGATGTTACTATTTACTTGAACCTGGGGGAGTTTATCGGTCGGCTGGTGAAGCTTTTCCAGGCAAATACGGGTCTACTCTCATCAGCGGATAGCGTCCTCTGGTCCGTCATCCTGGGGACATTCACCGGCTGGATCTATTGTACCGCTTTTATATACTACCAGATCAGCGTGCGGAAAAACGGTATAGCCTTGTCCGGCATGTTCAGCCGATTAGGAGTTTTATTGCCGATGACACTTTCCATTATTGTCTGGCAGGAAATTCCAACTCAAATCCAGACAGTGGGCATCGTGCTTTGTTTGTTTTCCATTGTCTTGGTCAATTTTAACTTCAGGGAAGGAGAACACTTCCAGATTACCGGGTCATTAGTGCTGCTGTTTTTCTTTTTTGGGATCGCCATATTCTGTAATAAAATATTTCAAAAATATGCCCAACTTGAGTTGAAACCACTGTTTTTGTTTTGTCTCTTTCTTTCGGCTTTAATCCTTAGTTTAACGGTATCGATAAAGTATGTGAGTGTGCTGAAAAAAGAGGAGTTGCTCGTAGGATTTTTGGTGGGGGTTCCCAATTTATTTGCTTCCTATTTTCTGATACTGTCTTTGGATCAGATCAAGGCATCTATCGCCTTTCCTGTTTTCAGTGCGGGAACTATCATATTGATGACTGTTGTTGCCGTGATTTTTTTTAGCGAAAAAATCACTCCCAAAAATGGTGTGGCAATTGTGTTGACTGCTTTTGCCCTGGTGTTAATCAATCTATAGGTAGCCAATAATGAGAGTGATCATTCCTGTTGCACTTTTGATGTTCCCTTCGCTGTTATGGGCATTTCGTCCCGGTGAGCCGGACAAGTTCAGTGAAAGACTGGTACAAGCCGTCATTGGAAGAACCTCGTATAGTGTGACTTATGATGGCAGCTATCGTCGGATGAGCTATCCGGGAGGAGATGTACCTGATGATATTGGGGTTTGCACCGATGTGGTTATTCGTTCTTATCGAATGCTGGGAATTGATTTGCAGAAAGATGTACATGAAGATATGAAAGTCAATTTTCACCGGTATCCGAAGACCTGGGGGTTAACAAGACCGGACACAAATATCGACCACCGGAGGGTACCAAACCTCCAAACGCTGTTTAAACGAAAAGGTACCGTCCTTAATAAATCCGGAAATCCCAAAGACTATATGCCCGGAGATCTGGTCACCTGGATGCTGCCCGGAAACCTGCCCCATATCGGGATCGTTATCAACCGGAAATCAGGCACCACCGGCAATCCTCTGATTGCCCATAACATCGGTCAAGGACCGGAAATCGAGGACATGCTGTTCCGCTACCCCATCACCGGTCATTATCGATATTATGGGGGGTTGAAATAACGTTCGGATCAGTAGTAAATCTTCGATATCCTCAATCATTCTCTTCCTGCCACAGAATGTAGGATGGGTAAGCTTCTGTTTACCCATCACAGGGCTCACATGACGCGCAATTGATGGGTAACGAGTTACCCATCCTACAACTAATCGTTGATTATGGCATGATCACGTGCATGCCAGGATGGTAGGATGGGCAACTTGTTGCCCATCGGGCGAAACATTGTTAAGTGGAAAAGCTGTTTATTTCATTCGTTCTGATGGAAATCGCACCAATGTCTTGATTCACATGGAAAACAGAGGCAATATTCTTTCGAGTAAGAGTAAGAGTAAGAGTAAGAGTAAGAGTAAGAGTAAGAGTAAGAGTAAGAGTAAGAGT
>JANQGZ010000070.1:0-4874 GCA_028282825.1 SAR324 cluster bacterium | reverse complement strand
TCACGTCAGTATTCTTTATCTCTCCGGGTTCTTCAGCTTCGTTATCCGGTCCGGGCATTCTCTCGTCATGACTTTCATTCACTGGGCGATCCCGGAGATCCCCCTGACCTATCCCTCGGAATGTTTTTCGGACCTGATCCGGGACACCAGGCGTTTGCTGAACCTCACCATCGAACACTGCCAGGGCATGGACCGGAACATGCTCCTCGCCAGTCAGTTGTTGACCGACCAGGGATACCTGGAAGCAAATCCCAGTACTGGACAAACCAACTACGGGAATCAATCCCGGGGAGGTCGCCATGAGAATTGAGAACCCGGATATCCTGGACATGGAGGACCGTCTCAACGAAATCAGCCTGCAGCTCGATTTCCTGCTCCGAATGCTCGGCGCCATGTCAACCGAACACATCGACGAGGATCTTCGACCCACCTCGAATGAAGCCCATTTTGGAATCGTGCTCGGACAGCGGTCGCGGTAGGAAAGCCAATTACTCGACTCCCCCCGCACAGATCCGTACGAGCGCTACTAACGCATACGGCTCCTACCTTGGGTGTTTGGCGTAAAAACGCTGTTCAGGATAAGGGTGGACAATTTGTGGATTTGGAATCCAGTATCGAACATAGGACTTGAATCGTTTCCAATTCATTCGATGTCGTTGGCTCCGTCGTCTAAGTGACCAAAGCCAAGCTTTGGTCACTTCTTGCACAAATAAATTCAAAGATTTGGAATTAGATGGCACACCATAGTAATTGATATGCCCCTGCACAACGCGCCTCAACCACTGACCAGTGGCACCAGGTTTGTGATGCATTCGCTTCTTTAATTTTACTCTGATCTGTTTCAATTGAGCTACCAGACGTTTTCTTCGGGTTTTGCGTTTTACGGTCACTTCACCGAAACGTTTTCTTCCGATGTAATGCGTAAATCCCAGGAAGTCAAACGTTCCTGGCGCTTTACCCCAGAAAGGTTTTCCAGCACCATGCGGTATAGCAAAGCACCCGAATCGGATGAGCTTGGTTTTATCAGGATGGACCTTTAGACCAAATTTCCCGAGACGTTTCGTCAATTCAGCCATGTATTCCACTGCGTCCTGATGTTTCTGAAATCCTAGAACACAATCATCTGCATATCTGACCATGACTACATCGCCTCGCGCTCGTTTTCTCCGTTTATTCAACCACAAATCAAAGCAGTAATGCAGATAGACATTTGCCAAAAGTGGCGAAATAACCGCCCTTGTGGTGTCCCAAGAACCGACTTTACCCGGTGCCCATGGTCATCTAAAACACCCACCTTGATCCACAGTCTGATTAATCTCAATAGTCGCTTATCCACTACACGGTGCTGGATGAAGCGGATGAGCCAGTCATGTTCCACGGTATCGAAGAACTTACTGATGTCCAGATCCAGCACCCAATTTACCTTCCTTTTTGTAATTGCAATATGCAAAGCATCAAGTGCATCGTGCTGACCTCGATTTTGGCGAAAGCCATATGAGAATCCTAAAAACTCTGTCTCATAAATCTGGTTAAGCACATGCACTGCTGCCTGTTGTACAATTTTGTCTTCCAAACAAATAATACTCAAAGGTCTCTGGCTTCCATCTGCTTTTGGAATAAACACCCGCCTCGCAGGCTTTGGTTTATACTTCCCCTGGTGAAGACGACAATGGAGTTCATGGATATTGACATCCAAATCCTTCGCAAAGTCTTGCCAGGAAACACCATCACATCCTGGAGCGGAATTACGCTTAAGTTCCAGGAAACTTTGCCGGAGCAAAACCTCGCTGATCTGATGAAAGAGATTGGTAAATCGTAGTTTCTTATCCTTTCTTGCTGCTTTTCGCACAATCAGCAGACGGGACTTCGCATCATTCCAGCTCTGCGTCTGGATGCGGACGTGCTGTTGATTGTTCCCCTTGGTCGAGACCCTTCCCTCCATAAACTCCGCTACATTGTTACCTGTTTTGTTCATTTATCTCCTCGGTAATATGATCTCGTCCGACTTCCTGAACTGGCCGCATTATTTCACTTTTAGGGCTTTACAATACGTTCCCGAGAGCTCAATTCGGGAAGGTTCAGGATCTCCCAGGTTCCAACGATGAACTTCCCTGCATGCATAGGGTCTACGACCCCGAGAGGCACAACAACTACTCGCCACTGCGTAGTTATCGTTTTCGGTTTCTGCTTCGCTTAACAGCATCACCGCCTCCAATTTAAATTGATTACGTGGCTCAATACCTAGCCTGCAGGTGCCTTCGCTAACACTTCATGACAGAAGTTACCCCCTGTCACGCATAGCTAAAGGACCAGGCGAGTGGCTAACTCTTACCCGGGGAGGACTTTCACCTCCTGTTCAAACGCCAGCTTGCCTGGCATACTAAGCGCTTATTTAACCCCATCTTCCAGGAGGGTCAAAATTCTGTCATAACATGCTCGGTGCCGAAAAATTCGTCGGCGGGATTAAAATTAACACGAGCAAGGAGCATGTCTATGAGTAATGATAAGATCAAACCTGTTGAAAACGCAACCCGACAATCCAAGAGAGCCTTTTGGAATCATCATCTTGATGCCTGGCAGGAATCCGGGCTAACCCAGGTTGAATACTGCCTACAAAACCAATTGAACAAGCACACCTTTACCTATTGGAAAGCGAAGCTTAAAAAGCAGTCGTCCCTGCCGCCATTGCTACCTGTATCGGTGCGACCGGATAGCAGGCAAAATCCCTCCTTTCTGCACAGCGGCATTGTTCTCTCAATCGACGAACAGTTTCGTATTCAGTTGGAAAACGGATTCAACGACGATACTTTGTCCAGACTCATCGATCTGTTGGAGAGGCGGTAATGTTTCAGCCCAATCTGAAGGTCTATCTGGCTCCCGGGGCAACCGATCTGAGAAAGTCGATCGATGGTCTATCCATCCTTGTTGAAAACCAAATGGAACTGGATCTGTTTTCAGGATACCTGTTTGCCTTCTGTAATCGCAAACGAACGACCGTTAAAATTCTCTATTGGGATCGAAACGGGTTTTGCCTCTGGATGAAACGGTTGGAATCCCAGAGGTTCCAGTGGCCGGACGAGGATGCGTTACCAGTTTCCATTAGCAACAGGGAACTCTCCTGGTTGCTGGAGGGGCTTTCCATCCGTCAAAAGCGCGCCCATCGGTCTCTTCAGTTTGCCTGCGTCTCCTGAAAAAAGGTTGATATTTTAGGTAGAAACCCTCATTAAGATATTGATATTATTGCTGTGTTTGTTATAATCATACGATGAAAGCAAACACAGACACTCCTGCGAATCCGCCTGTTTCAGATCAGGAACTCATCAAGCGTCTTACCGAGGAGAATCATCAGCAAAGCCTTGAGATTGGCTATCTCAAGGAGCGCATCGAGCTTCTTCTATCCCGGATCTACGGCAAGAAGTCGGAAAAACGCCCCTTTGAGCTTGAAGGTCAGATCAGTTTTATGGAAGACCAGCCGGAGGAGCCTGAAGTACCGACTCCCCCGGAGATAGAAGAGATCTCCATACCGACACATAAAAGAAAGAAAAAGGGCAGAAAACCACTGCCTGAAGAGCTTCCCAGGGTTGAGGTGATTCACGATATCTCAGACACCGAAAAACAGTGCGCCTGCGGTGCGACCTTAAGCCGAATCGGAGAAGAGATCTTAGAACAACTCGATTATGTTCCGGCCAAACTGCAGGTTACCCGCCATATCAGGCCCAAGTACGCTTGCAAAGCCTGCGAAGGAGCTGAATCAGAAGAGAGTACCGTCAAAATCGCCCCTGCTCCCAGGCAGTTTATGGAAAAGAGTATTGCCTCTCCAGGGCTGTTGGCTCACCTCTTGACCGCCAAGTTTGTGGACGCAATGCCTTATTATCGCCAGGAAAAGCAGCTGGGACGATTGGGATACGAGCTATCCCGCACCAATATGATCAATTGGACGATTCAAGCCGGAGTCAAGCTTGAAAAACTGCTTGAGCTGTTGCGGCATGAGTTGTTGTCCGGTCCGCTCATTCATATGGATGAAACCACGATTCAAGTCTTAAAGGAAAAAGATCGTTCTCCCCATGACAAATCGTTCATGTGGGTCATGCGTAGCGGTGCGTCTGAAAATCCCTGTGTTCTGTTTCAGTACAGCCCGTCCCGCGCTTCAAGTGTGGCCCGGAGATTGCTGGGGTCTTACACGGGGGTGGTGCAAACCGATGGGTATGCCGGATACGATTTCCTGGATGATTCTCCTGAAATCCAACATGCCGGTTGTTGGGCGCATAGCCGTCGCAAGTTTATGGAAGTGCTCAAAGCGAAAGGCAAACATCAAAAGAAAAAAGCCAAAACCGGTCACGCCGAACAAGCCATGCAGTTCATCCGTCAACTGTATTCCATCGAACACGAAGCAGATAAAGATGGGCTATCGATCTCACAGCGAGCAGCCAAAAGACAAAAGGAATCCAAACCGGTGTTGGCGCAATTTCATCAATGGTTGCAAGATATAGCTCCTCAAACGCCTTCCAAGGGATTATTGGGGAAAGCGATCAATTATACCCTTCAGCGATGGAAACAACTGACCCTGTTTGTGAATCATGGATTTCTTCCTCTTGATAATAATGCGGCTGAAAATGCGATTAGGCCCTTTGTTGTCGGAAGAAAGAACTGGCTCTTTTGTGATACAGTCGAGGGCGCAAAGGCAAGTGCTGCCTTGTATAGCCTGATCGAAACGGCAAAGGCCAATGGCCTGAATCCTTATGATCATCTGAAGATGCTGTTTGAAAAATTCCCTTTGATTGAACATAACGATCAGTTGAAGGCCCTACTCCCCCAGTATCATGATTCAATATCATCTGGTGAAAAACAAGGTGGGGGTTAATTGGCGGTTACGC
>JANQGZ010000120.1:0-3912 GCA_028282825.1 SAR324 cluster bacterium | reverse complement strand
TCTGGCAGTTGTTTCAGATATTAACCCGGCTTCATTTTCATGGGTGGTAATCTTGCGAACTTCATTCACATCGTACTCGTAACGGACATAGGCGTTGTCTACAAAATCTATGCGTTCCTTTCTACCGAATTGGTCGGTGGTGGTTGTCTCCCAGACAATTGTGGGTGACACATCATTAAAATAAGGTTTGCTTGCCTTGGTGATTAGTTTTCCTTCTGCAGTGTATTCGTAGGCTGTTTCTACAATCGTAATCTTGCCAGGATTGTCTGAGGAGAACGTTTCCGTCTTGTAAACTTCACCTGGACTATCAACATACTCAATGACCGTTTTTGTAGAGGTGGCACCATCCATGTCCACTTGTTCTGTTTTGAAAGTCTTTTTGAAGTTCTGATTTGTCTGCGGATCGCCGTCTGAATATTCATAGGTCACAATACCACCCAATGCATTGGTCACTTTTGTAATGCGATTTAGATAATCATACTCATAGTCAACTGGCTGATCATTAACGTCCTTTTTTTGTTGAATAGTACCATCCGAATAGTAGGTTGAAGCGATTGTGTAAGTCTTTAAATTGGTGCTGTCCGTTTGCGTTTTGGTTGCTTCCAGACCCGGATTAGCAGGATCATAGGTGATACTAATTGTATTGCCATTGGCATCTTCCACCTGGGAGATTAGGCCGTGTCCTGTATAAGCCATGTTTTGGTTGATGGCGATCCAGCCGCTACCGGAGCATTCTGTTGGTTCATCACATACCAGTTCTCGACTGACGGTTTGTTTTAAATGGTTGGTGTTGTAGTCAATATCGACTTTGTCAATCGTATTTGGCCCAACGGTTTTAGTGACAATATCGGGATTTTCAGCTGGCCAAGCACTGCCAGGGCTCCAAGATTCGAAGGTGGTATTGAGGTGTTCCACTTCGGCTGTTACACAATCTCCGATACCAACGGCGAGTGGATTTTCAACAACACAGGATTTTAGATCGGTTCGTCTGCCATATACATCATAGGTGTGATCTTCCATAACTGTATTAGCATACTCACCACCCTGGTATTTTTTGATTAGTTTTTCTTTTAACAGGGGTTGAACGACTTCCGTATTCCCTATGATCGGGTATAAAACAGGTTGATCGACGTTATATTGAAGGGATATATCTTGAACAGTTTTGGTAATACTTCCTACTTGAACTGTCTTGAAAAAATTATCGGGAAATCCGGCAAATGGGGATTTCACATACCCGGCACCCAAATTGATCAATCCATCCTGTCGATACTCTGTAGTCAAAGAGGAAAGATGGACTTCAGTTCCTATGGAATCAAAGGCATGAAGGGTTTCCGTAATGGTTTCAAATCCAAGATATTGGGCTTCCTGGATGGAACCCGGGTAGGTTCGACCGTTTTTGTAGGAATAGCGAATGATCTCATCAGCATCAGGTAACACAGTATTTCCCGTCTCGTTTCTTCCATCAGATGTATGAACCTCTTCTACCAAAAATCGTGGCGATGCATCAGGAATTCCGCAAGGTTGGCCATAACCGGTGCCGCTGAAACCTCCTCCACAAGTTGTGGCAGCGATATCGATAGCGTCTTCGAAATCGTAAACGGATTTGTAAGCAATAGAAATTGTATTAAACTCAGGGTTGGTGATTTTTGTAAGGAGGAAATCTGAATTGGTATTAATGGTGTTGTTCCAGAGTTCATTGGTCCCGAAAGTCAGGATATCAGTTTTACCTGTACCAGTAAAATTACCCAGTTGCCAGGAGTTGGGAAAGTTTTTTCCCCAATCCAAAACAGTCGTAACGGCTGGTCCCAAAGTATCATCGGAGACATCAATGAAGTTGTTATCACCTGAAGAAAGCTTGGTTTGCCATGTTGAGTTAGTGGCCAGGTAACGGATATCTGTTTTGAAGTCACCATTGAGATCGGCTACCAACCAACTGTTAGGAAAGTTGGCACCCCAATCCAGAATATTAGGTGTGTTTAAGTTAGAAAGAGATTTTTCAAACTCACCTTTTCCTTTAGCGAGAACTTGCTGCCAGTCACCTTTTGTATCCTGATACATGAAATCCTGTTTGCCATCACCGTTGAAATCTCCATGCAGCCAGGAGTTCGGAAAGGAACCACCCCAATCCAAAACGTCTGTTACAGGGGTTGTGTCACTATTTTGAGTCAAGTTTCCGGCAACAACAGGATCAAATGTTCCATCTCCCAGTGATAAGCGGACTTGCCAATCATCGTTGGTATCCAGGTACATAAAATCCTGTCGACCATCGCCATTGAAATCGCCTTTGATCCAGCTATTCGGAAAGTTTGATCCCCAATCCAGAATGTTTTCTGTTATTCCACCGGTTCCGGTTGATGGTTGGCTCGTCTGAGGATCAAATCCACCTGTTGCTTTTGCCAAGCGCATATTCCAATTGCCATTGGTGTCCAGATACATAAAATCGGTGAGTCGATCGCCATTGAAATCACCGACCTGCCAGACATTAGGAAAATTGCTTCCCCAATCCAAAACATTCGGAGTCAAAGTTGATTGATCTTCATAGTAATGTTCTGTGAAAGTCCCATCTCCATCAGAAATCATGACATGCCATTTAGGTGCTGTAGCCGCTGAATCCAGATACATGAAATCTGTACGACCATCACCATTAAACTCACCCTTAATCCAGGTGTAAGGCATATTGCGACCCCAATCTAAAACCGATGTTGTTCCTAGTACTAGGTCATTAGTATAAGGCCCTTTTTCTTCGAAAGTACCGTCTTTCTTTCCAAATCTTCCTACCCAAGTGTTTCCTGAAGTTAAGTAAATGAAATCAGATAGACCATCCCCGTTAAAATCACCTTGCATCCAGGAGTTAGGAAAATTTACACCCCAATCCAGTGGGTTTTCATAGGTTGTTACATCTGAGTTATTGGTGCTTGCTAAGGTCTTATTGTCCCACGAAAATGTGTGAGTTCTGGTAATGGCATCTAAGCCAGTCCCTGCTGTTAATACAAGTGATGCCAATTTACTTTGATTGGTCAGAGGTCCCTCATCATAGTTCAATGCGTATGAGTAGAGCGTTTCTGTTCCCGCTTTGACCGTGATGTTACTAATTCTTCGATCTTCTTGAACTTTAGCACTTTGTTGGTAAGAGATAGCTGCATCGTTTCTTGGCTCAGTCGAAAATTCGATAGAGAAATCTGAGTTACCTGCTAAATCGTTTTCAGTGTAACTGATTACCAACGGGTAATAATCGCCACCTTGTAAATCCTTATCATAGGTAATGGTGTAGTAGTTACCATGCATATCCTCAAACTTGTTCAAGGCCCAGACACGAACCGCACCGTTACGATCCACAGCTTGAATCTGAGAAGAAGTAGAATTTCCGTAATACCATTTGTTTCCGTTTCGATCTTTGGCTACCCAAGCATTAGGTCCTCCAGTACCGGAACTCAAAACTTCATAAACCGTAGCCCTGTCATTCTCAGCTCGATAGGTGTTGCCACCAACATTGACCAGCCTTCCTTCCCGGCTGATGAAGGTATCACTATCGGTATAGTTGATGCCTTCACCGTAGTTCATACGAGTAATGACCGGCAGGCCGCTGATTTGAAAGCCGATGCCCAACATACCGTTCCCGGCATTGGAACGATAACTGATCGCAAGATTCGGCTGCACACCATTGATTCCTTTAGGCATGCGGATAGGTATACTGTGGCTGAAAGAACCATCAGGATTGACATCTGCAATAGATGAGTTAGTGCTTCCCAGCATCACTGCGATCACCAGGAAGAAGAAACCAAATCCTTTAAACAGTTTATTCAAGCTTTCAACGTTTGAGGCCATGTCTTTTTTTAATTTAAGATTTATGAAGTTAGATTTTAGGATTTATTTGGAATTGTTAATTGGCGAATTACGGCATGTTTAGGAACT
>JANQGZ010000097.1:0-90514 GCA_028282825.1 SAR324 cluster bacterium | reverse complement strand
AGTCTTCAGTCTTCAGTCTTCAGTCTTCAGTCAGCAGGATGGCGGCATGCATGTGAACGATAGCAGCACCGGCATTGCGGCTTCAATGGTTGAGTCGGCGATTTCTTGATAGCAGTGTTATCCTATTCTTCGATGATGGCAATCGGACGGGTCCAACCGGCGGAAGCTGCCTTAATCTTAACCGGGAAGCATGCCACTTTAAAGCCGTAGGGTTTTGGAATTTTATCCAGGTTGGTCATTTTTTCCATGTGGCAGTAACCTTTTTCTATTCCTGCGAAGTGAGCTTCCCAGATGATACTCGGATCACCATTTTGTTTGAATTCTTCCGCGAGATACGGCAAAGGGCGATCCCAGGACCAGGCGTCAATGCCTACAACTTTGATTCCCTGGTTCAATAAATACAGTGTGGATTCCCTGGTCATCCCTGCACCTTTGAAAAGATATTCCGGTTTCCCCCAGAACTCGTCGGCACCAACATGAATCAAAACAATATCTTTTGGTTTCAACTGGTAGCCAATGCGTTTAAGTTCATTTTCAACATCTTCAGCTGTAATTGCTTCTCCATCAGCTTTTTGGGTGAAGTTTAGCACGACACCATCACCAAAACACCAATCCAGGGGAATTTCATCGATTGTCAAGGCTCGCTTTCCCTTATCCATTTTTGGATGATAGTGATAAGGGGCATCCAGGTGAGTACCGGAATGTGTTGTAAGAGACACCAATTCCAATGCCCATCCTTTTCCATCCGGAAGTTGTTCTTTTTCAACACCGGGGAAGAACTGCAGCATCTGGTCAGCACCCATGGTGTGATCTATATAGGCGATCTGTGGGATCATCTCCGGAGGGTCACTGGGAAGGTCCGGTTCGATGTCTATGCTCAAGTCGATGTATCGAGTGGTCATGTCAGCTCCTTGCTTAATGTGATAGTTATGGCAGCAGATGTTTGTTGTAACAGACAAAAGCCATTTCAAAATGTCCTGAAGTGGATAAATTTTTCAGTGTTGAAAGCCAACCAGCTGAATTATAAAACGATGTGAAGACTTAGCACAAGGACAATTGCTTTTATCTTAACAGCGAGATGAAGCCGGAATAATATCTGCCTGCTCTTGAGCTTGAGGAAAAAGTTTTTAAAGGGTGGAGCTTCTCTTGACTTCAAATGGGAGTCTCTTTAGGTTGGTAGCATACCAACTGAAATAGTTGCAATCATCCTTCCCAAAATACTCATTTTGATAATCAGGTGAACCCAATGTCCGACAGCTATCAACGCAATGAATATGTATCCCGAATCAACAGGGTGATAGACTATATTGAGAGTAATCTTGATCAGGACCTTTCCCTGGCTGTTTTGGCAAAGGTAGCGAATTTTTCACCTTTTTATTTCCATCGTATTTTCCGGGCCATGGTTGATGAACCGCTAAATCAGTTCATTCAAAGAGTGAAAATCGAAAAATCAGCCACTCAACTTATTGCCAATCCGGGAAAGTCGATCACTGAAATAGCCCTGGATTACGGGTATTCCAGCTCGGCATCCTTTGCACGCATTTTCAAAGATCGATTCCAAATGAGCGCCAGTGACTATAGAAAATCTCACCAGGAGAAAAATAGCAAGATTGGACAAATCGATAGCAATAATCAGCAAAGGTTGAGCAAGATACAGCAAGACAAGTACAAGGTTTCCAGTCATTTTGAACCTGTAACCAATCAATTCAAATGGAGGATAAAAATGACCGGATTCAAGGATATACATGTTGAAGTCAAAGATATGCCCGAGTTTAACGTTGCCTATGTCAGGCACATCGGACCCTATGCAGCAGATGAGGATTTGTTCAGGGGCCTGTTTGAGCGCCTCATGAAATGGGCCATGCCCAGGGATTTATTTAAACCGGGTAAAACCACCTTTCTGTCAGTGTATCACGATGACCCTAAGATAACTGATGAGAATAAGCTCCGTGTCAGTGCTTGCTTGACAGTTCCTGAAGGAACTGAAACCGAAGGCGAGGTTGGTCAGATGGTTGTGCCGGGAGGTAAATTCGCTGTTGCCTCTTGTGAAATCAATGTCGATGAATATGAACAGGCCTGGAATGCTTTAATTGGAGGCTGGATGCCTGACAGCGGCTATCAACCCGATGACAGGCTCTGTTATGAGATCGCACGAAACAATCCGGATGAACACCCAAAAAAAATGCATATTGTAGATATCTGCGTGCCGGTTAAACCACTTTGACAATTTAGGATTTTAGAATTTCTATAGTGTGGAAGCTGCGCTTAGCAGACTAAATTTGTTGGATTTATTTATCGAGGTTGCGGAAACAAATAATTTTTCGGATATCAAACTTACCTGGGGTGATACATTTTGTGCTACTCTAAGTAAGTTTATCATTTCCTTTTTTACAGATTTCGAATAACGCGATACTATCCAAACATGAAAACTGAAAATTGGAGTTAACATGGACACGAAGGAAATACTAAAAAGCGCTTTAAGTCTAAAACCGCAGGAAAAAATTGGTATTATTGAGGGTCTATTAAAAAGCCTGGATGAACCAGATAAAAATATAGATGAAATATGGACCACAGAGGCTGAAATGCGTCTCAAAGCATATCGAGAAGGCAAATTGAAAGGGATCATATCTTTATAGTTGCGCTTTCACACCAACCTCGAAAACCAGATTACTGGGTAAACAACTTCACAAGTTAACACCACTTTATTGAGAAAGTCTTCTAATTCACCTAAGGGTAAAACGACAATTAAAGTTTTAAACCAAAATTGTGAGTTACAGAAAGTTTGCATAAACCAAACTAAGAAGTTACAGACGCCAGAATCCCCACTCCTTTTTCGATTCTACCCGGATCCAACATGCCATAGCCGATAATGATGGTGTCGTCGTAAAATCCTGGTCTTATCGCATGTTCTTCTACCGGATAAACCTTAATCCCCTTGGCTTCCAGTTTCTTAAGCAATTCGTCATTAAATTTCACACCGGGAAATTTGGCTGCCAGGTGAAGTCCTGTTGCACTGCCAAGAATTGATATCTTGTCACCAAACCGTTTTTTTAGTGATCGAATCAACACCTCCCTCTTTCGATGTTGTATCTTTTTCATTTTAGCCACATAACGGGCGAAATTTCCCTTCTTTATGAATCTGGCAAGCACCAACTGATCCATGGTAGCGTTGTGAAGATCCGTGAACCACTTTAGTTGACGCCCGTGTTCGATTAACTCTTCCGGCAAAATGATGTAACCCGTACGAATGGAGGGACAGAGTGTTTTGCTAAAGGTACCCAGGTATATCACTCGCTTGGGATTCAATCCCTGGATAGAATTTACAGGCATGGCATCATATCGAAACTCACTGTCGTAATCATCCTCCACCAGGTAGGTGTTTGTTTCCGAAACAAAATTCAATAATTCAACCCGGCGTTGAATGGGCATGGTCATGCCCAAGGGGAATTGATGAGAAGGAGTGACATAGATAAATAATGGTTTGGGGAATTTTTCCAGATCTTTTGTGATTAATCCGCAATCATCCACTCCTACAGGGTGAATGATACCACCAAAACCCTCGATAATAAAACGAATGTCACGGGTTATGGGGTCTTCCAGAATGACGTTTTTATTGGGACTGTGAAGCATGATTCGACTAACCAAACCTATTGCCTGGGTGGTACCGGCTGTAACCAATACCTGCTCTGCATGACAACGAACCCCCCTGTGAACTCGCACATACTCGGCAATAGCCTCCCTTAACTCCATCCTGCCTTCCGGTGAACCGTAGGCAAGCTGCGCCGGAGTAGCTTCCTGGTAGACATCCCTTGTGAACCTGATCCATTGGTTGATTGGAAACTGGCTCAAATCAGGAATACCGGATCGAAAATCGATAATATTGGGATCGAAGGGTTTGAAACCTATCGGTTTAATCTCCTTAAACGATGGTGAGTCGTTGGCCGCATAAACAGCCCCGGCTGCCACATAAGTTCCCGAACCTGTTCTCGATTCTATATATCCCTCGGCAGTCAATTGATCGTATGCTTCCAACACCACGTTTCGCGAGACGCCAAGCTCATTGGCCATGATTCTTGTGGACGAAAGTTTGTACCCCTCAGGTAACACGCCACTGAGAATTCTTTGTTGCATTTGCTCGTAAAGCTGTCTGGTAAGCGACTTTTTCAAGCTTCTGTTTAGTGAAATGACAGGCATAATAAGTCTGGGAAAATTGGTACCATAGAATTACGAATGATTTGGCTCTACACCATACCAATTTTCTTTTTTAAAGTATAGTCATTAAGGAGGATATCATGGATCTATCGACAAATTTAAAAACTCAATCACATCGTCAAACATATTGGATTGGTACGCTTGAAATTATATTGGCGTTTTCTTTGGCTGGCAGCAGTCTTGTGGTAGCAAAGATACTTTCTGTGCGTGTACCGGTTTTTTTAACAGGCTTTTTGAGCCTGATTGTCGCATTTGTTTGCATGCTACCCATGCAAGTTAAGACAAGGTCGGAGTTAAAGCGACTTGACAAACGTGAGTTAGCACTGATGCTTTTACAAGCTTTTTTCGGCATTGTGTTGTTTCGAATCTTCACACTTTACGGTTTGCAATATACCTCATCTGCGAATGCTGCAGTGATCACAGCTGCAACCCCGGCTGTCATGGCCTTTTTGTCCGTGATTGTTTTAAAAGAACAGCTGCGTTTACATACTGCAATTGGCGTGCTGGCTGCTTTAGGAGCACTGGTTGTTATAAACCTGGATCAGATCTCTCAAACTGGCAGCAGTGGATCACTATACGGCAATATCCTGATCGGAATAGCGGTCATCAGTGAAGTCATGCTGACCATTTTCAGAAAATTCACCCGCACAGGTATCAGCTCCATCACGAATACCACAATCTTGACCTTAATGGCGATTGTTCTGATGATGCCGATGGCTTTGGTAGAATTGCAGTCTTTTTCAATGAGACAGATGTCTGCTGCGGACTGGGTGGCGATTGTATATTACGGGGCTATTGCAACATCAGCAGCATATATTCTCTGGGGCGACGGGGCTCTGAAAATTCCTGCAACATATACCGGCGTGGCGTGCGTATCCATGCCGGTAAGCGCGTTGCTGCTTTCCAGTCTTGTTTTAGGAGAATCACTGACTGTTTATCATATTTCGGGTTGTGCAATGGCTGTGTTTGGAATCATTATTTGCAATATTAAGCATTAAATTATTGATTGTGACTTTATTGGACGATATTACCAAGCAATGTGTTTAATACCTTTTCTCCTGGGCGTTAAGATGCATTCAACAAGAAGTAAAATCATTAACCTTTGGCAATCATCAACCGACTGTGCCATGCCGGACTTGATCCGGCATCCAAAACCAGCAAACCAAGAGCACCTGTTTAGATTCCGGGTCATGAGATGCGAAACTTGCAGCATCTAACTGCCTAAAATTTCCGTTTTCCCTGAAGACCCAACAATCGAAGCAATAAATATGAAACAATGGCGATACCAAGGTATGCCAGCAGGGTTAATTCCAGCTTCCATCCCCACCACAGCGGGGCGTTAACCAGTATAGTACACGGAGTGATGATAGCCAGTACAAAAATATTCATTATGGCCAGCTCCATGGCCACGGATGTCTTAAAATTGGGATCCGAGATACGTAAAAGCAACAACCCGCAGGAGATAGTTCCTGTGACGGTTCCAAAGATGGCCAGCATACGCTCCAGATTTTCCGAGATTAGTCTTCTCCCCAGGTAAAGTACTACCAAGGTCGTTAGTAATCCGTTGATCAAAGAGATAGTGGCAACGGGTAAGGCATACTGCCAGATCACACTGATCTGAATGGCCGGAACCATAGCGACTATCAGGTAATCAACTGACCAACCCGTGATCCGTTTTTGAATACCCTCATCCGCAAGATATCCAATCTGTAGCAAATCCATTAGAGATCTCAGTATTACGGCGACGATAAGACCAAAAAAGAAGAAAAATCCCCAGATCATTCTTGCTGTGTTCTGGTCGAAAAAACTGCCTAGATAATCCACTAAAAAATAGGTGATGACATATACCAAACCGATCAGAGCAGCCTGGTAGGCCAGAGAATCGATGTTGCTGGGGTGGAGTTTCAAACTACCGGCGCTATCTCCTTTTTTAGCAACCGGCAGGTAGCCTCTTACAAATTCGTTTGGGAGCCGTCTGTTACCTCCTGCTGCCAAACCTTTCCTTAATCCCCAATTAGCTAGTGGGACGCCAATAAAAAAAGAAAACAGATATCCAATGGCAGCAAAGGCAAGTCCGATAGTGGCTGCATCGGCAAATCCAAGACCTTCCCAGGTTTTTCCAAAAGACAGGGCTTGGCCGGGTCCTTCGTTAAATCCAAGGGGGGAAAGAAAGCCGAAAGTGGTAAACAACTCCACTCCAAATAATCCGAATCCCAGTACAACAAGGCCACCAATGATCGCTTGCAAGGGAAAAGTGATACCTTGTGTCAGAGCCATCCAGAAAGTTCCTTGCAGGAATTTCCATCTTTTTTTCCAGGAGTTCCTCACTTTGGAGTCTTTGGTCAACCCGGCCGAGATAAAGCTGATGTTAAAGAAATGGAAGGCAAAGCTTTCGAGCAAGTCGGTCGAAACATTTATCCAACCCAGGTTCATGGCGATGCTACCCAAAAGGCCGCCGATCAGGCAACTGGGAAACAGATAACGTTGTACCAGCGGAATAGTGGCCCTGCACAAGGTGCCAATCAAAAGTAATACGGATATAAATCCAAATGCCAGTGCAAAATCAAAAGGAAAAGGGCTAAGCATGGTTTTCTCCCATTTATGGTGAAGCTAAAATATCCCGTTGGTGTATTCGATGAGTAAGCGTTCGCGTAGTTTTGGTGGTAAGACATCAAGTATTTCATTTACTTCTGCGAAAACATCCGGCAAAGCATCTCCTCCAATGGCTCCTAACTCCAGGAGTTGTTTGACCTCTTCATCGGGCATGGCATCAATATCCCTGTTTTCAAATTCTTTTTCAAGCGCCGGTGCAAGCTCTCCCGACGGTTTGGAACGAATGGCTTCAACACAGTCATAAAGTTCTTCCAGAAACGCCTCCACCCATTCCACATTGGAATGATTAATGGAAAGATGGATGTTATGCCTTGAGGGCCCGTAGGAAAGAGCCGGTTGAATGTACCAGCCCCTGGAATTCATTTCATCGATCAAATGAAAGATGTTGACGGTATGGGAAGTAAAGGAAAACATACAAAAATCGGGCTTGGCCATGATTTTTAAATCAGGGTGCTTTTCGACACCTTCAAGCAGACGTTTGGTAGCCTCGATCTTGTTTTTGGCGATATTCAGGTAACCATTTTCACCCAGGAAGTTTAATACAGCATACGCGGCTGCCATGGGACCTCCACTGCGTGAACTCAATACGGCATTGTTAATGATGGTGTAACCTGTCCAATCTGAACAAGCGAAGATCTGGTGTTTTCTTAGCTCACGGTCCTTGTACAATACCAGTGATGCTCCCTTTGGAGTATATGCATATTTATGGAGATCCATGGATATGGATGTAACACCGGGAACACTGAAATCAAATTCGGGCACCGGTTCTCCGAGTTTTTTGAAAAAAGGCAGCATAAACCCTCCCACACAGGCATCGGTATGAAACAGGATATTGTTTTTTAATGCTTCAGCCGCCATCTCTTTGATTGGATCGATAACCCCATGAGCATATGATGGCGCAGAGCCGACAATCAGGATGGTATCTGCAGAAATAGCCTTTTTTAACTCAGCTATATCAGCTCTAAAATTAGCGTCAACACCAATTAGTTTTGTTTTTACACTAAGATACCGGGCAGCTTTGTGGAAGGCAGCGTGTGCCGTAATGGGCAAGATCATTTCCGGTTCTTTGATTTCGGGTTTTTGCTTTCTTGCCTGATCCCGTGCAGATTTAACTGCTAAGATGATACTTTCGGTACCGCCGTTAGTAAAATTGCCTGTGGCCTGATCTCCTCCCTGGAGATGCTGGATGGCCATTTCTACAATCTCTTTCTCGAATTTGAACAGACTTGGAAACGAAGTGAAGTCCAGGGCGTTTTCCGTGAGATACTTCATATAGGCTTCCTTCCCTATTTCCATGGCTTCCTGGCCCGGATCAAAAATGTAACCAAATACCTTGCCGGATTTCCAATCCACATCCTCCGATTTAAAAGTATCCAGTCTTTCTAATATTTCTCGTTTATCAACTCCCTTCACTGGTAGCTTCATATGCTCTCCTGATTTCGGGGTCAGGCTTGCGTTATTGCGTTTACTTCTTATTTAACGCAATAACGCAAGCCTGACCCCTGGTCTATGAATACGCGGATCTGAAAAATGTTACTAATGTTATGACCAGTAGTAATCCCAGCACTCTTTTGCGAAAGAGTTCCGGATCTGTTTTGAAAAAGGATCGTGCTCCGACTGCCAAACCCAAAACCAGCGGAATGATGAGCAACCCGACCATGAATATGGTTTGTTGCGTGATCAACCCGTTCCATAAGCAGATTCCTGATGCGATCAAATCGGTAATCAGAAAAAAAGCGATGAGAGACGCCCTGGAAATATCGTTACCTTTTGGTGAGGAAAAATAAAACAGAACAACAGGTGGTCCGCCAATCGCTGCGCTGCCGTTGATTAACCCGGAAAACGCTCCCGTAGCCAGGGTGGCTTTTGTGCCGGGCATCTTTTTCAAAGCAAAACCTTTCCACAACAGGGGGATCACTATCATAATCAAAACTGAGATGGCGGCTCTCAAGATTCTATCCGGCACTGCTGTCAGCAAATAGACGCCAATGGGTGTACCAAGACCAACCCCGACTAATAACACACTTAGTGAGCGCCAATCGACTTCTTTATAAACCCTTGGCAGCAAATAGGAACTTGCCAGGACTTCAAGGATCAGAATTACCGGAACAATTTTGGTAACTGGAAACACAAACGATAAACCAATAACGATAATCATTGATGCGCCAAAGCCACTATATCCCCTGATATAACCAGCTATTAATACAACAATACATGAGTAAATCCAGATGGTAATCTGATCTGTCATACCGGTTTTTTAAAGATTCTTACACTAGAAAGATAAATAATTCACTATGGTGAAATTAATTACTTACAGCTTGAAAGTCAAGATTCAATAAATCAAATTTTTTGATGAGATGTTTGTTGGCAACTCTTTATTTTTATGAATGATATTGAGTTGCATTCTGTCATGACCAATTATGGCACTATGGTTAATTGCCTGATTGTGATACGGATTTCTGATAAGTGTCGCATTTTTCTATCCCATGTGCATAGTCTTTAAAAGCTGGCATATCCATAAACTGATTTGCAAGACATAAAATCGCCAATGGAGTTAATTAGAGGATTTATTACCGCCTTCAGGACGCTATCTATCATTCCGGTTCCGGGAAAGGATTCGGCGAATTTCTCCAATGCACTTTATGGATTTAGTTTTGTAGGAGGTGTGCTGGGTGCCATTCAATTTGGAATTGTAACCGGTTTTTACAGGCTCACAGGGAATCAATGGCCGGAAGGACTGGCATTGATATTGGTAGTTGTAGGGATATTGCTGACTCGAGGTATGCATCTGGATGGATTGGCAGATTTTGCAGATGGTTTTTGGGGCGGCTACAACAGAACCCGAACCTTGGCAATCATGAAAGACTCGTTTCTCGGTACTTTTGGTGTGATTGCGTTGATCACTGTTTTGTTGGCGAAATGGATTGCACTGGTGCGGTTGTTTGAACTTACCGGTTTTGCCTGGATCGCTTCTGCCTATTTGATTTCCAGAACCATGATGGTGGATTTGATCGTTTCGTTCCCTTATGCCAGAGAAGAGGGAACGGCAGGGCCATTCATTGCCAATGCCGGAAAAAGACATCGTGTGTTCTCTTTTACTTGGGTTGCCGGTGTTTTATATTTATTAAACGGTTTGGCCGGTCCCGCAGCTTTAGTCATAATGTGGAGTCTGACCAGGTTTTATGGGTTGTATTGCATGAAGCGTGTGGGCGGGATTACAGGTGATCTGCTTGGGGCCTGGTGTGAAATGACGGAAACCCTGGTCCCCGTGTTAGCCGTTATCTATATCTTAATTGAAACCATCTATTTTTAATCGGTCCGGATGCAACAGAAACTGCATAGTATTATTTTGCTGACAGGTGGCAGCAGAAGCGGCAAAAGTTCATATGCCCTGGAATTGGCGGAGCAATACAAGAAAAAGGTGTTTATTGCCACAGCCCAGGCCATGGATGATGAAATGAAAGCTCGAATATCAAAACACCGGGAAGAGCGGGGTGAAAGCTATCAAACCATTGAAGAGCCGCTTGAAGTTGCCAAAGCCATAGCTTCAATCGATGATGGCAATAGTGTGATCCTGCTGGATTGTCTCACGGTTTGGCTGGGAAATCTGTTGTATCATCTACAAACGGAAGAAGAACGGGAGCAACGATTGTCAGGTTTTTTAAAGCTGCTGCAATCCCCTCCTTGTGATATTATTGTAGTGACCAATGAAGTCGGCATGGGCATTGTTCCGGAAAACGAACTTGCCAGGAAATTCCGAGATGCGGCCGGGCATTTGAATCAGCAGGTCGCCAAACTGGCTGATAAGGTGGTCTTTATGGTCAGCGGCATTCCCATGACTATAAAATAAACAGGGACAGATATAAGCTATTATATCATAAGTGATTTCAAGAAAGACTTGGCTCCACGAATTTCAATTTCCCCGATCCTCCTCTCTTGTCGTAAACGAAGCACCAACTGCATAGCGCGGATATTGTATCGTTTGTGAAAATATAGCAATGGTTTTTCAGGTTGATCCTCAGTGCGTTTTGCTTCAATCATCAATTCCGGAATATTGTTGTTTACCAGACAAAAATCAACTTCATACCCGTCTTTTGTGCGCAGGTAGTTAAGTTGGTAAGGTTTTCCGAGGTAATCATTCAGCGCATAAACATGTTTCAAAAGGGAAACAGCTACCATGTTTTCAAATTTGATTCCTTCATCACCCACAACCATACCGGTGTCGTAGAAATAGACTTTGGGTTCCTTTAAAATTGACCTCGCAATATTTCTTGAATGCGGTGGAATACGAAAAATAATGTACAACGATTCAAGAACTTGCACATATTTTTTGACAGTGTTTGGAGCGATTCCCACATCTTCTGCTATAGATTTATAGGAAAGAGGTGAACCTACCCTGGATCTGAGTAATTCCAAGACGAGCTGAATAGCATTGAAATCATGTATCTTTTCGAAATCTAAAATGTCGGTACGAATAAGGCCGTCAATGTATTGCATCCTCCATCGATCTGCTTCAACCGTATCTTTGCTTAAAAACGGTTCAGGAAACCCACCATAGGTCATGAAATCATTTAGTTGTCCTTCATCTTCATTATTAACCTGACAACATTCTGCCGGGGTAATTGGCATCAATCGATGGCGATAAAACCTTCCAGCCAGGGAGTCACCACTTTGGCGAAATGCTTCCAGTCTTGCGCTACCTGTCACCAATATCTGCATACCTTTGGGCTTCGTATCAAAAACACCTTTGATAAAATTTTTCCAGCCGTCCATTTTATGCAATTCATCCAAAATAAGCAGTTCAACATCATCAAGCCATGCTTGCTTTGAAATTATCTGCCGATCTTGCAAATTGTCATAATTTAAATAGACGTGAGAGCTATACAACTCTGAGATGTTTCTCGCCAACCATGTCTTGCCCACTTGTCTCGGTCCTGTGAGAAAAACCAGTTTCTTTTTTAAATCCTTTAAGATGTATTTTTTATATGTACGTTCCATATGTGTTTCCTTTTTTCGACTATTATGCAGTGGAATGCAAAATAGTCAAGACTATTGTGCATTCCACTGCATTTTGGTCAGCTTTGTTTTTTAACAACAATTTAAAATGAGTTCGGTATTGCTGGATTAGGGGACTGATAGTAGACTTAACCTTCGGAGAAAACAGCGATCGGCATAAATATTATTGAAGGGTGACTCATGAAAGGATATGTGCAGGTGTATACCGGAAACGGTAAAGGTAAGACGACAGCAGCCCTGGGGTTGACATTGAGGGCCGTGGGAGCGGGGTATAAAATTTTTATCGGTCAGTTTGTCAAAGGAATGACATATGCCGAGTTGGAATCTCTGGGAAGGCTTTCAGAACAGGTGACGGTCCGTCAATACGGCAGGGATGTGTTCATACGCAATAACCCTAAACCGGAAGACATTGAAAAAGCCAAGGCAGGATTGGATGAGATTCGAGCAGCAGCAACCAGTGGAGAATACCAGGTGGTTATTATGGATGAAGGGAATATAGCTACCAGCCTGAAACTGATTGATGTGGATGAGATTCTGGAATTAATCGAGACAAAGCATGAAAGCACCGAGCTGATTATAACGGGTAGAAACGCAGATCCAAAATTAATTGAACGGGCTGATCTGGTTACGGAAATGAAAGAGGTTAAACACTATTATAAGGAGGGTGTGAAAGCCAGGGTCGGCATTGAAAAATAGTCTAAATTGTGGACAATGCTGCGGAACATAAAGCTACGGAAACAAAGGCGGCGGTGAGCACCAGGTAGAATGATTGTTTGAGGTGTTTTGCCGTTACCATTCTCGTTCCATTGCCTAGCCAGGGTTTATCCACCTTTCCATGAGGATAGATTCCGGGACCGTTTAATTGAATTCCAAGCGCACCGGCAACAGCAGCTTCGGCATGTCCCGCATTGGGAGAGCTGTGTTTGAGTCGATCCTTCCACCCTATCAGAAGAGCTTGTCTGCTATCTAGCCTGCATACCAACGCTGAAAAAGCAATGATAGGTATTCCCAATCTGGCCGGAAGGTAATTCATGACATCATCGAGTTTGGCACTGGCTGTGCCGAATGTCAGATAGCGTTCATTCTTGTAGCCAACCATGGAATCCAGCGTATTGGTTGTTTTGTAAGCCAAAATGAATACACAGCCCATGAGCAGCGGATTCAATCCGATTATCGCCCCTACTAATACACCCAGGACAAACCAGAACAGCGGAGCGAGAAAGCCGTCCACGAAATTTTCTGCGATGCTTTCTACGGCTGCACGGGCCACACCGTGATTATCCAGATATGCGGCGTTTCTCCCAATCATCATCTGGACTGCATTTCTGGCCTCAGCCTGGTTCTCTTCCTCCAAAGCCGTCATAACAGCTTTGCCGTGTTTAACCAGGTCCTGAATGGAAAGAGAGGAGTAAACAATAAATACTCCAAACATGATTGAATAAACACCGAGCAATTCAAATGTTCCCAGGAGAATGCCAATGGGGATTATCTGTGTTGTCAATAAAAGTAATAATCCACCCGGGCGGTTGATTAGTTTTATTCTCTCAAGCAGGTTTTCCAGCAATTGAATCAGATGACCGATCAATCGAACCGGATGAAAGGGGTAAGCAGGATCTCCCAGGTAGAGATCCAATACAAATGCCACTAATAAAACAACCAAGCATTCTTTCATGCAAACACCTGGCTGGTTGCTGCTTTCAGTAGATCGATCAATTGCTTGTTATCGGTTGATTTAAGGATGGCAAATCGAAAGAAATTATCTTCCAAGTGTCGAAAATTCCGGCAATCGCGGATGTGTATACCGTTGGCTAGCAGAAAGCGCAACAAGTCGTCCAGATTGTTGCTTGCTTCCCAGCGTGCCAACATAAAATTAACTGGGGACGGATATAAGGAAATTCCTGAAAGATGCTTCAATGCATTAACAAATCGTTGCTGCTCCTTTTTTACCAGACTTTTTAAGTTTTTTTCGTATTCCTCGGTATCAATCAGCAGTTGAGCGATTTTTTCCGCAATACCATTCACCGTCCAGGGTTCCTTGTGGGATTTTAACATGGCGATGGTTTCCGAATGACTTATTGCAGCTCCAAGCCGGATACCAGGAATGTCATACAATTTGGTGAGAGAATGAAACACGATGATGTTTTTTTGCAGACGTTGCGGAGCTGTCAGTGTTCTTTGATCATAATCATCCAGAAATTGCAAAAATGCTTCATCCACTAAAAACCACTTTTCCGGATTACGCTTTGCCAGATCCAGCAATGTTTCTGTTTTAAAGAGAGTGCCGGTTGGGTTGTTCGGGTTTCCCAGCATCAATGCATCCACTTGTTTCAGTATAGTATTAAGCTGGGCTGGGGCCGGTTCGGCGAATTTGCTATCCGCATTCAAAGGCCACTCGACCATATCTGCACCCGCCACCAGGCATGCCCGTTCGTAATCATGGAATGAGGGAGTGATTACGGCTACCTTCTTAAATCCTAAAATGCGAGGTACCAGGTAGATGCACTCTGTTGAACCGTTTCCGGGCAGGATATTCTCACGATTCAGACCAAAGCGTTGAATATAGTAATCAGCGACACCCTCACCATCGACGGAAGGATACACTTCAATGGTTCCGCTCAGCTTGTTCCAGTTCTGGTAGATGACCCGGGGAGGCCCCATGGGGCTGACATTAACGCTGAAATCTAAAATTTTGGATTGTTCAATTCCAAGGCGTTTCAAGGCGTGTTGGGGGGCTCCACCATGGATATGGGGTTGATTGGTTTGGGAAGTCATAATGTTAGATGCCGATAACTGATTTTAGTTTCTCTAGATTCAAGTGCTTTCTGAAGTGGGCTGCCAGCAAATTGTATTGCCGGTTTCTAAACTCGCTTATTGAAAGATCCGGCTGTCCCAGGTCCGGTTGATAATTTGAACACAATCGTTTTAAAAACCGTTGCCTGAATGTTCTGTTGTTGAATAAACCATGAAAATAGGTTCCCCAGATCTTTCCGTTTGTTGAGATGGCGCCGTCGCAATCAGCCGTGGGATTGTCGTTTCTGGATTGAAGCTGGATCAGGGAATCTATTTTGCCGGTTAGTTCCGTTTTTCCGACATGGATTTCATAGCCTTCAATAGGATCGCCGCTGGTAATCCATGTGCCCACGGATCTACTGAGAGTCTTTTGAGGGTTCATGATGGTTTTCAAAGGCAGCATTCCCAGTCCCTCATCTTCACCTTTCAGGTCTTCAACCCCTTGCGGGTCGGAGATCGAGATACCTAAAATCTGGTATCCTCCGCAGATACCGCCGATTTCACCTCCACGTTCGGCAAATTCCCGCAGACTCCGGTCCCAGCCTCCTGATTTAATCCATCTCAGGTCTGCACGAACGTTTTTGGAACCTGGCAGAAGCACAATATCATAATCAACGAGGGAACGTGGTTGTTGCAAATAGTGCAGGTTTACCTGACTATCATTTTCCAGGGGGAGGAAGTCGGTAAAATTGGATATGTGAGGAAAACGTAACACGGCAATATTGGCTTTACCAGGCGCCGGACCCTCTTTCGGGTCAACCAGGCATTCCAGCAAGACACTGTCTTCAGAATCGATTTTGATATGGTCAAAATAGGGAACAAGACCCAACACCGGTAGTCCCGTATTTTCTTCCAGGTAAGTAATTCCTTCATCGAACAAGGTGGGATCACCGCGAAATCGATTGATAATAAAGCCTTTGACACGTTTTTTATCCTTTTCCGGAATGACAGCCAATGTACCGATGAGCTGGGCGAAAACACCACCACGGTCAATGTCTGCAACCAGAATTACCGGGGCATCTGCTGCATGGGCGGTTTTAAAATTAACAAAATCTCTCTGCCTGAGATTAACCTCACCGCATGATCCCGCACCTTCAATGATTATAAGTTCATATTGGCTGCGTAAACGTTCCAGGCTTTCCAGGGACTTTTGAAAAAGCTCGTCAGTATTGCGAAAATAGTCCCTGGCTTCAATATTGTAGAGGGGCTTACCTTGTAGAATAACTTGTGATCCCACATTGGAACTGGGTTTCAGTAACACCGGATTCATGTCTACATGGGGAGTGATCCCGGCAGCCTGGGCTTGAACCACTTGAGCACGTCCCATTTCTCCGCCTTCGTCTGTGACAGAAGAGTTGTTGGACATGTTCTGCGCTTTGAAAGGAGCAATCTCAAAGCCTTCATCCCTGAAAATCCGACACAAGGCTGCCGCAACAATGCTTTTGCCAACGTCGGAACCTGTTCCCAGTATCGATACGCAACGTGCAGATTGATTAGTCATTTCGGTGGATCGTTGTGATTGGTTCGTTTTTCGGATTCAAGATATGGGCGAGCAGTCTGGCCAGGTCGGTAAATCCGGTTTCATCATCTCTTTCGATAATGACGGGCGTTATGCCAAGTTGCCGGCAAGCCGCAATTTTTTCTGAGGTACCTCCCCGTTTTCCCGAATTTTTCATGATCACATATCCCGCACCAACATCCCTGAACATGGCTTTGTTTAAATCGATGGAAAACGGTCCCAATCCGGCAACGATGTCTTTTAACGCTACCCCAGCTTTCCTGCATTCTTCGGTACTCTCCGGGGTCGGCAGGACTCTGTACACAAATCTGTTTTTGCCTTTTGCAGCTTCGAATTGTTTGACCTGGTTACTGCCAGTGGTAAAAAAAACAGTTCCTGAAATGCTGTTTAAATATTCCAGACACTCAGCAAAAGAATCAACAATGACAGCTTCCTTATGGGATTCTTTAGGTCTGGTGAAACGAATATAGGTAGCGTCAGTTTCTTCCAGTGCGCGTTTGGCATTGTCTGTAACTTCTGTAGCGTAAGGATGGGACGCATCAATCACGGTTTTGATGCCGTGCTTGCGGATGAAATCCTTCATGGTTAGAGCGTCCATGCGGCCTACTTCTACATGGCAGTCTTCAAGAAATTCTTTTCCTGTTTCCGTGGCAACAGAGACGATGAATTCGGCTTTTCCCTGCAGCGCACTAATCAGCTCGGCAGCTTCGGATGTTCCACCAATTATCCAAATCAAATCTTGTATCCCCTGGGTGTAATCATCCAGCCATCTCTTGTGTATGTCTGGCTGTTTCCGATAATAACAACGGTTTTCATGTCTACAAACTCAAAATCAATGGTTCCCAACGTCAGCAGTTTTTTTTCATTACCATCCCGACCCGCATTTTTAACCAGGGCTACCGGGGTCTTGGGGTCGATCTCTTGGCTCAGAATATCGACAGCCCGGTTAATATGCTCTTTTCGTCCCCTGCTTTTCGGGTTGTAGAGGGAGATGACAAAATCACCTTTGGCGGCGTGTTCCAGTCTTTTTTTGATGACAGGCCAGGGAGTCAACAGATCACTGAGGCTGATCGTGCAGAAGTCGTGCATGAGCGGAGAGCCCATTTCGGCAGCAGCACTGAAAACGGAGCTGACACCCGGAACAATGTCAACATCGACATCCTCGATCATTTCCATAATTGGTCCTGCCATACCATACAAACCGGGATCTCCGGTGCTGATGATACAGGTGTCATTTCCCGTCTGAACTTCCGATATGGCTGCCCTGCAGCGTTCTATTTCCTTGGTCATGCCGGTCTGGATGATTTTTTGGTCCTCGATTAGGTCTCTTACCAGCTCAATATAGTAGGTGTAGCCGACTATTACTGAACACTGCCTGATCGTTTCAATCGCTTTGATAGTTAAATGCTCCTTTCCCCCGGGGCCAATACCAACAACGTATAATTTTGCCATAATTTCAAATGTTAAAGATAAGGGCTCTAAATTGAGACTCTTCAGTCTTTTTTTGCCACCGCGATAGTAATACCATCCATCATCTGCTTATTAACAATAAGGTTGCCGCCTGATAGCACAGCACAAGGCTCACTGACTGCACCAACACCGGTTGTTTCTCTCACAAAGTCGCTTTGTTCGAAGTGTTTTTCGATGGTATGAATCTGTTCAACGGGGAAAATGGTTAACTGACATTCCAGCACCTTGCAAGCTTGTTTTATTCCCGGTTCGTCTTTTTTTAACTCAATCGTTGCCAGGGATTGTATCGATTTCAAACTTAAATTGTTGATTCTAAACACTTGCTGAATAGCATCCAGAATATCCTCGCTGCTTTTACCCTGCCTGCATCCAATACCTACATACAGAACCTTGGGTCTAAGCAGGCAATATGGGACGGCACAATCGATTTTTTCTGCGGAGTCAACAAAAATGCATCCTTCAGGGTGATTTCTGACCAGGTTGGTATAATCGATTTTTTCGGGAAATGGAGAATAAAAACCAATACGCTTGCCATCCACCATCATGGCTGTAATGTGTTTGACAGCATCCATGTCCTCTATCACTAACTGATGGCGCATGGCAAAAAGATCAACTGCCTCTATTCCTCGATTATCAGAGGCTGTGGTGATAACCGGTTGACAATCCAGCAATTCAGCCAGGGTTTTGGCCAATTCGTTGGCACCCCCAAGATGGCCTGAAACCAGGCTGATTGAAAACTTGGCTGTATCATCAATTACTACAATAGCGGGATCATGAGCTTTGGAAATTAAGAATGGCGCTGATAGCCTCACAGCAATCCCTGTTGAGGAGATGAACACAATACCATTATATTCCTTAAATATCCCGGGAAGTGCCTCTTTATAGGTTGACTTGCTGAAAATATCCACCTCTTCCGGAAGATCTTTTTTAATGGTTTCAGCCAGGCAGTCTCCGTATTGTGTAAATGAAACACAAGCTATTTTCACTTTTTTCCTTTGCGATAACCATGGGAAAATTCCGGATGATAAAGCAGCGAACGTTCGAAATCTCCAGCAATAAAATCCCCGACCAGAATTTGTGCAAATCGTTTAATTCCCGCCTGCTTAACTTTTTCGCCAATATCTTCAAGGGTGCCTTCAAGAATCTGCTGGTCGGGCCAGGTTGCTTTATAGACCACAGATACCGGAACGTCACTGCGTTTATATCCCCGTTTTAATTTTTCCAGCACTTTATCAATTTCCTGAACAGAAAGGAAGATAGCCATGGAACTTTGATGGGAAGCCAGTCGTTCGAGATCTTCCAGTTCCGGAACTGGTGTCTTTCCTTCCATTCGAGTAACGATGATAGTTTGACTGACTCCGGGTACCGTAAATTCACGATTGATAACGGCACAAGCCGCGGTGAAAGAACTAACCCCGGGAATTACCCGGTAGCTCATATTCTCTTCATCAAGAAAGGTTATCTGCTCCCTGATAGCTCCGTAAATCGTGGGATCTCCAGTGTGCAAGCGGACTATTACTTTCTCTGGCCGGTCGTTTTTTTTGATCACGTCGATCACTTCCTCCAGGGTCATTCCGGCACTGTTGAATTGGAGGCAATCCTCCTTGCAGAATTTCAAATGCTGATCCCACACTAGAGAACCGGCGTAAATCACGATGTCTGCTCGGGTTAACAAATCCCTGCCTTTTACTGTAATCAGGTCCACATCCCCTGGACCAGCCCCTACGAAGTAAATCATATCCGTTTTATGAGTTTGAATGATTGCAATAGTCGTTTTTGTGTTGCTTGATAACAGCTACTGAAAGATAGGCTGCATCCGGTGGATTTGAGTCGTTGGTGAGATCAAAAACCATCTCATTATCCAGCCCCATACGTCGAGCCAGAAAGGCAATTTCAGGGGTGGCCAGTTTCACGGCTTCCAGCAGTACCGAAAGTTTTTTGTTTACTTTCATAAAAACAGTAGTGGAATGATTTTGAATCAATTCCACGGCTCTTGAAATGCTATCCGGCATTTCATAAACAGCGAAATTTTCGCCTTTTACACATAAAGGCAGCCCTAGTTTGGTTGAAGCGGCGTTTATGGTATTAATACCCGGAATATGTTCCACCCTGGCTCCCTGGGAGACCAGTCTTTCTGTCAGATAATTGGAGGTGCTGAAGATGGTGGGATCGCCCATGGAGACATAGGAGAGTTTTTTTCCTTCTTTGCAGAATCCGACCATTTGTTTAGCCAGGCCATGGTACTTTTCAGCCAATTCTTCCTTATTGTTATTCATGGGGAAGTAATACATGCTGATTTTGGACTCGGGTATGTAATGCAGCACTATCTCCCTGGCTATGCTTTTCCCCTGCAGATTGGATTGGGGAACAAAAACCATGTCTGATTCTTCCAGCAATCGCTTGGCTTTCATTGTGATCAGTTCAGGATCTCCCGTACCGATGCCGATAGAGTGGATTAAATGAGTCATGCCTGCTTTCCTGTGTTGCTCTCGATTATAAAATGTAGTGACTTAACGTCACTTTTTTGAATGGTTGGCAAAATGTCTGTTAAGTTTGATAACGGCTTCAAAAGCGTTCAAACCGGTAATTGATCTCCTGTTTACGTAGTGCCATGTTTTTATGCTTCTACCCGTTTGACTGACCATAAGGCTGTTACAAAAAATGTCAAAGCAAATCCGGCTATGACAGCCAGATACAAATAATCAATAGTTCCGCCGGTCAGAGATGCACGAATTACTTTGGTTGAATAGGTCAAGGGCATAAAATGCACTATGGCTTTGAAAAATGCGGGAAGTTTTTCTACAGGAAAAAAGGTCCCGCACAGGAAGATCATTGGTGTAATCACAAATGTGTTAACGGTCGCTTGACTGCCGTGATCACGGACCACCATTGCCATGGTAACACCCAGGGTTGAAAATAGAAAAGTATGCAGAAAAATAGCCGGGAAAAAGATCGGATGCCAGATCAGTTGCACACCAAAAAGCATTGAATACAGGAAAATCAGGCTGACGCTAATAAAGGCTTTAAACATGCCGTAAAAAGCTTCTCCCAATACAATTTCCACATGAGTAACAGGAGCAATGAGAAACTCATCGAAGACATGAAAATAAAAGCGGGTGATATTGATTTCCAGAGAGATGCCATAGCTTTGATTCAGGCTGCTCATGGTGATCAAACCGGGAATTAAAAAGGAGATGTATGGTAAACCATCGACCGTGACGTCTTTGCCAAAGCCCCAGCCAAAAGCAATTAAAAACAGCAATGGAGAAAGCGAAGAAGCCGCAATCTGTTTTTTTGCCTTTTTAGAGAAAACATGAAGCTCCCGGTAGAGAACTGCCTGCAGTCCGTTAAACATTGATTCTCCTCCCTGTTAGCTTGATAAACACATCTTCCAATGTTACTTCCCGCACCTTGGCTTCTTGATCGGTTTTCTTCATATGTGCCGTGGCTTCGTCTTTGGTAAGAAAAAACCGACCCACATGCCGTTCCCCGTTATAGGTTTCCAAAATAAAATTCCCAACCTTTTTTTTCAGTTTTTCAGGTGTGTCATCCGCAATAACGGTTCCTGAATTAATGATTTTTATCTGTTGGCAAAGCTTGTCTGCCTCTTCTATGTAATGTGTGGTTAGCAGAATGGCTGTCTTTTTGACCTGGTTAACTTTCACCACCAGATCCCACAAACTTCTCCTGATTTGAGGATCCAAACCGACGGTTGGTTCATCCAGGAACAATATTTTCGGATCATGCAGCAGGGATCTCACGATGACCAACCTTCGTTTCATTCCACCGGAAAAGGTTTTTACCTGTTTGCTTTTGTAGTCTTGCAATCCTGCAAATTCCAAGGCTTGATCGATTTTTTCTTTTCGTAGTTTTTTAGGAATGGCGTGCAATATAGCGTGCAGATTGAGGTTCTCAAATGCAGTTAAATCGCGATCCAGGTTGGAATGTTGCGGTACAACACCAATCAGCTTTTTGGCTTGTTTGGGGTGTGAGAAAAAACTGTTCCCAAAATAGAGAATCTTACCTTCATTGGGTTTGGTTAGACCGGTCAGCAGCTTTATGGTCGTTGTTTTTCCAGCACCATTGGGACCAAGCAACCCCCAGAATTCGCCTTCTTTGATTGTTAAACTGAAATTCTTGACAGCTGTTTTTTCTCCATATTCCTTGGTAAGAGAATTCACTTCAAGAATGGTTTGGATGTTGGTCATCTGGTTGTGAGGATACAAATTAAAAATTTTTAATTATTGATTGATTTTCGATTATGCTTTTATTCCAGGATGGGCAGTCTTCACCCAAAGCAATTTGGTTAAGAAACTTGTGACTGTATGGCACAATGTTCAGGGGCTATTGGAATTGAGGCCTTGTCGGCCCATCCTCCAATTTTGCTTAATATTTTTCCAATGGCTCAAGTGCTTCCCGAATAGAGTGGATATAAATCGCAATCATGTCCTTGGTTTAATCCCGGGCTTATTGCACCTGACAATCTGGATTCCTGATTGAAAATCGGCTCGTTTCATCTCAAAAGACCAGGAGAGGCCGCTTTGAGTAACAATTAAACGAAGAGGAGTTGAATGAGGTATGGTAAGAACCGGACGTTCAGAATGGTATAAGATGAATAATATCTGAAAGGTATCGTGCAGTTGTCCAAATCATTCCCCCCTCGAGGATACCTGTCATGTCATGTTTTCCGGCTTGAAGCAACCTACTAACCTGCCTTCCCGGCACCTCAGCTGGTGAGCCAGTGGCATATTAGGTTTTCGTTCTCCTTACGGCTGCGGGGCAGCGGAGGATTTACACCTCACTTCCATTTACTTCCAGGGGCCCGTTTGTATAAGACCGTTGTTATGTCATCATAGTTGAATTTGACGTGTCAATCTTAAATATCCTGATGTCATACGCTTGCCTGTCAGTTGCTTCTCTAGATAAATGGCTTGTTTTATCAGGCTGCGCTGGGTGACTCGATTTCCACCACGATAGTGGCTAAATTGGAGATATCGGGAATTGGTTCACCGAGTTCCTTTTCTACAATAATCTCTGATTCGTAGGAAAGATCGTATCCGACATAGATTTTACCTTTTCCTCCCAACTCAAACAGCTTTTTTGATATACGTTCGGGAGTATTGTGCTTATCGGTCAGAATAACAGAGAGGCCGTTGTTGAGAATGTCATAGTAGCTTTGTTTACGACCGTGCAGACTGAAAAACACGGCTCCCTGCCAGCTTAACTGCAGGCGGCTCATCATGTATTGAAAGGAGGTTATTCCAGGTACAATCTGAGAAATCGAGATCTGTCGTCCTTGAAGAAAATCCAGAATTCCATAAAAACAAGCATCTCCGGAAGCGAGTACAGCCACATCGCCTTTACCTTTGAGATGCTTCATCACTTCGTCCAGTTTATTTACAGTGGTAACATTTCGAGTGATCTGTCGGGCTGTTTCAGAAATCCTGCCGAAAGCAATACATCGATCCACAGATGTCACCACTTCTATCGCGTCCCTGGTCAAATAATCAATATGTCCGGGGCCCATTCCAACCAGATAAATCATAAGTTAATCCAGAATACCCAAGTCCATTGAATAAATAATCACATCTACATTGAAATTTGGATCTTTCACATATCTTTGAATTCGATCAATACAACCTTTGCGCATATTTGTCACGATTTTCCCCAAATTATGTTTCATAACCAATTGCAGGGCTTCTTCCGTGTCCGTGCAATGCATGATCTCTTCAAGTATTGCTTTCCGGGCTCCTGCCAGTGCAAGGTAGTGTACAAAGGCTTCCATTCTAAGGTCGCAGATGCTGCTGTGAGTATTGAAGGCACCTATTGAAAGCTTACTGATTTTTCCGATATGACCGATCAATAAGGTTTTTCTAAAATTCTTGTTTTTGGCATAAAGAACAGCATCGCCAATAAAATTTGAAATTTTAACTGCAGGAAGATCCAGATCCAATTGTTGAGCTACCGATTCCCCGTAATTTCCCAGGTGAAACAAAATTTTTTTGTTACCTTGTTTGGCGATTTCATCGATTTCAAGATAGATTGTCTGTTTCAGGGCTTCATTGGACATGGGTTCAACAATGCCTGTTGTTCCAATGATAGAAATGCCATCCACAATGCCGATTTTTGCGTTGAGAGTTTTTTCCGCGATCTGTTTGCCTCGGGGTGCGGAAATCTCTACATCCCATCCGCAATCGGCAATCTTTTTTAATTCATTCCTGATCATTTGGCGCGGAACCGGATTGATCGCAGCGTCACCAGGTTCTCCCCAAAACCCTGGCTTGGTGATCCTTCCGACACCATCTCCTCCGGAGATGAAAATGTTGCCATCATTCCTTTTCTGGACGGTAGCATATATTTCCATGCCATCGGTTGCATCCTGGTCGTCTCCCGCGTCTTTGATGACACAGCAGGATGCGGATTGATTATCAAAGACGGCATTTTGAATCGGAATTGAGAGGGGTTTTTGAGCCGGGGTATCGATATGGATCGTATCCAATGGAGTTTGCAGGTGGAGCATCTGCGCTGCAGCCTTTGCTGAGGCAGTCGCGCAACTGCCTGTTGTATAACCGCACCTGAGTTTTTTTCCTTTGTGATAGACGTATAGGTCGTCCATGTTAATCCAGCTGATATAAAAGAGCGTTCAATACTGACGCCGCAATATTACTGCCACCCTTTTTACCTATGGTCGTGATGGAAGGGATATCCAGCGTGCGGATATACTCTTTGGATTCCGCCGCACCCACGAATCCAACGGGGACCCCTATAATTAACTTAGGGTTGGTTTTACCTGCCTCAAATAGTTCACCCAATCTAAACAGTGCAGTAGGGGCGTTGCCTATTACAAACATTTCCACTTCCTGTTCCACGGCAAAATCAATAGCCGCCATGGAACGGGTAATCCCTTTACTTTTGGCCAATTCAACGACCGATTCATGGGTAACGTAATTATCAATTTTGCAGGCTTTTGCCGCCAGAACCTTCTTGTTGATGCCAGCCAAAGCCATTTTTGTATCGGTGACGATGGTGCATCCATTTTTAATGCTATCGATGCCTGCCTGCACGGCTCCGGGTTTTATGGCTATGATTTCCTGATAGTCAACATCACCCGATGTATGAATCATGCGTTTTACAACAGCCAGTTCAGCCTCGTTATAAGAGTGGGATTTAAGCTGTGCTTCGATGATTGCCATACTTTTGGCTTCGATTGTTGCAGGATCTGTTTCGTATTGCATATCAGGTGTTATTGGGAAATTTGGTTTTTCATTTTGATGTTTCTATGGTTGCCAACATGTGTTTTAACAGCTCTATATTACTCAAAAAATTTATATGGGGATAGCCGGCAATTGTATTTTTGTATTGAAACCCGCAGTCCCACCGGGCATCGCCTTTTGTTTTGTTGATGTTGTATACTGTAGGACACTCCACTCTGGCGGTTGACTTGTGAAATTCGTGTCCGGTAAAAGTGGTGCCTGCAGTACCCAGGAAACAATCCTGATTAAGCGTCAGGTCGATGTAACCAAAGCGTTGCAGTGATTTGGTCAATGTACATTTACCAGGAAGCAAACCCACCGTTTTTGAATCTTCAATGTAATCAAGTAGATACATTAGACCCCCGCATTCACCAAAAATATAGCCGCCATTATTTCCGTAGCTTCGAACGTCATTAAGCATGGTTGTATTGGCTGCCAGCTCCTTGCGAAATACCTCAGGATATCCGCCTCCGAAGTAGATAAGATCGCATTCCGGCAGTTTTTGATCACTCAAGGGCGAAAAATAAACAACACGGCAGCATGATTCCAACAACTCCAGGTTTTCCCTGTAATAAAAGGAAAAAGCCTTGTCTCTGGCGATGGCAACCGTAACATCATATTTCCCGAGCGAGAAATCAGTTGGGGTGGCATCCAAGAAGGGTGGAGACATCAACCTTTCGATTGCGTCCAGATCTACAGTATTTGAAAGCGAATTGGCCAGGAGTTCTATCTTTTGTTCAATATCCTTGATTTCTTCGCTTTGAACCAATCCTAAATGTCGACTGTCAAAACCGGCTTGATCAATTTTCGGAACATATCCTACCACCTTGAGGTCTGTATATTCTTTCATGGCAGAGGACAACAGGTGGTAATATTTTTCAGAAACTTTGTTGAAAAGAACAGCTTTGATGGTCGATTGGTCAAATTCTGCCATGCCTTTGATTTTAGGGATTGCAGAAAACATTTCACCTTTTGGTGCATAGACCAGCAAGGTTGGAATCCGGAGTTGGCGGGAAATATCGTAGCACGAATTCAAAAAGGTGTTGGAAATGCCATCGAAAAACCCCATCACTCCTTCTATGATGCAATTTGCTGCGGGTGCCTTTGCAAAAGCATAGTGCATTCCCTTAACTCCCTGAATGTGCATATCCAGGTTTCCGGCAGGTTTTGCCGAGGCTTTTTCCAGAAAAGCCCGGTCAATATAATCAGGACCTGCTTTATACGCACAAACATCCAATCCTTTATTCTTTAAGGCCCGGATTAATCCCAAGGTAATAGTGGTTTTGCCGCTGCCGCTGGCAGGAGCAGAAATGAGGATCGATTTCATCAATGAATCAGCTATTAAAATGAGGAATATAATAATTGTGACTGATCTTTGATGGTACGAGGGATTCTCTCAGGCGTCAAATCGTGACAAGGCCGTTCACAAATATCTGCCTGACGGGTTCTGGGGAAGGGATACCGGTTTCACAAATATCAGGTTCAGGTTAATCCTCCAATATCCTTAATGGCTGTCAGTACGTCCCGACGACTGATCATTCCTACAAGTTTGGACCCTTTTACAACCGGGAATCGCCTGAAATTGCTTTTCTGAAACATCTCAACAGCATCGATAATAGACTGATGATGTTCCAGGGTTGTTACCTGGTGGCTCATATAGCGCTCGACAATGCCGCCGGGCATTTCGTGCATAACCATTTCCAGCAGCACTTTCAAACAGTCCTTTTCCGAGATAACTCCTATCAATTCACCATCGTTATTAACAACAGGAGCTCCGGAAATGGATTTTTCGGTCAGTTTGCGTATGACCAGGTAGATTCTGTCATTTGGTTTAAAGGTTATTAACTTTGAGCGTTTCGTCATATAATCTTCAACTGTTTTCTGAGTCATAACCTGCTCCAAAATTGGATATTGTATCAATGCAGTAATCTGTTAAATCTGACACAACCGCGGACAATCATTATCGGACCATAGCGGTTTGAAGATTTCTATAGGATACTGATGTCTTAGCCGTCAAAGAACTGCAAGATATTGTAAACACTTCGATTGTAAAGTCAATAAGAATGACATTGAATTGATTTTTGGCAGGAACGGATTTGTGGGCAGAATCCAGCCTACCTTTACACCACTAAGAAGAAGGCTACGGGTTTGGTCTTCACAGTTGTGCAAGTAATCTTCAGGCAATGAATTCTACAATCGAAGCACGGAGCGATGGCAGGGGCCAGGTCCTGCCCGCCTTGTTTTATATTTGCCCTATTCCAAAGCAATAGAAAAACTCGCTTGTATTTTTAGTGATTTGGCCGTACCTTTTGAATATCCCTGTTTATAATTTTAATACAATTGGTATCCCGGATGTGTTTAGCTGCACGTTTATGTAACCACCATCATCTCAACCTACGTTAATAAATGGATAAACGCGTTACTGAGGCGGTCGATTTTGCCCTGACCACCGGATTGATCAAATACAACACAGAATTTAAGCTAACTCACGCACCATTCTGCCTAAGCCCTTTTCCTCTCAAAGATAAGCTCAATGACTATTTGGTGAACTCAACACCTGTTTTTAACGAACTGATGGTTAAAGTGGGAGCCGATAAGGATTTTATCAAACACTATCTTGAACCGGTAGCTGCAACCGATGACTTTATCAGTCGCTTGTTGACAATATATTCGGAAACAGAACTGTCGCACCATCTTCAACTATCCAGAAACGACTTTCTGATTGCTGCCGATGGGGAAACGGGGGAGCTTCATCCCAAGCAGGTGGAATTTAATACCATATCGAATAGTTTTCTTTTTCTTACCCAGCGAATGTACAAGCTACATCAGCACATGTCTTATTTTGTACCTTGTGGCGGTACACTGGCAGAAAACAATACCTTGGATGAGGCAGTAGCTGCCATAGCCGAAGTTGTTCAATACTACGACAAATCCAATGCCTGCATTTTGATGGTCGTACAGGATCGAGAGCAGAATTTGTTTGACCAGAGAGGTTTGGAGTACTCGCTTTGGGAAAAATTTGGAATTCCCACTGTTCGGCTTTCCCTGGAGCAAGTTGCAGAACAGGGCGTTTTGAAAGAGGGGCATTTGGTGGTTGAAGACAAAACTGCTGCCTTGGTTTACTTCAGGGCCGGATACACACCTAATGACTATCAATCACAGGCAGCCTGGGAGGGAAGAATCCTGATTGAAAATTCATCAGCCGTAAAATGCCCATCCGTTGGAATGCAACTCGCAGGAGCTAAAAAGATTCAGCAGATTTTAGCGAAACCGGGAATTTTAGAGAGATACCTGACAGCCGATCTTGCAAACTCCTTAAAATCCACCTTTGTGGGTATGTATGATCTAAATGAGCTGATCGGTAATCAAAAGGCAAGAGAACTGGCAAAGGCAGAACCGCATAAGTATGTTCTGAAGCCCCAAAGAGAAGGCGGTGGGAACAATTTATATGATGGTGAAATGGTGACAGAGATAAATAAAATGTCTGAAGAAAAACAAAAAGCTTACGTTTTAATGGAAAGGATATTCACTCCCCGCGAAAGCTCTGTTTTAGTGGTCGACAGAATGGCCGAGGAAACCCAGACAGTAAGTGAGGTAGGCCGCTACGGAGCCTGCTTTCACGATGGTCAGGCTATCCGATTTAACAAAGACATTGGTTACCTGGTTCGCACCAAATCATCGAACCAAAACGAAGGTGGCGTTTGTGCCGGCTATGCCTGCCTGAACAGCCTTTGTGTAGGGTAGGCAATCCTATTCAAATATTCCAGACAATCCCTTCTGCGTACCGAGATAAATATCTTGACAGTGCGCTATTCTACCTTTTAAAAAAGTCAAAACCTTTTCGTGAAGCACCGATAAGAGTGCAATAATGAGTTTTTGTGAATTCATTCTATTGTTTGAGGAGGCTAGATGACACAATCATTCAATTTACAGCAGGGAGCCTGGTTTGATGAGAAGGAGGTTCAGGTTACTTTTCCGGACGATTGGACAGTGAATTTTTGTGGGTGTCCTGCTGATTCCATGGCGACGATATCCAGAGAAAGGTTTGAAGCCGCTTTTGAAAAACCGATAGGAACTCAAAAAATAAGGGAAGCAGCACGGGGAAAACAGGAAATCGGTATTCTCTTTGATGATATCAGCCGGGGAACCCGGTTATATGAGATTGTCCCTTATGTTCTGGATGAACTGAAACAGGCCGGTATCAAAAACGATCAGATTCGGTTTATCTGTTCCCTGGGAACCCATGGAGCTCATACCAGGATCGATTTTGAGAAAAAACTGGGAAAAGAGGTCGTGGAAACCTATCCGGTTTTCAACCACAACGCCTATGAAAACTGCACCTTCCTGGGAAATACCAGTCGCAACACCGAGGTTCATGTCAATACCGAATTGATGAAATGTGATTTTAAAATCGGTTTGGGCTGCATTGTGCCTCATCCGTTTAACGGCTACGGGGGTGGCGGCAAGATTTTGTTTCCGGGGGTCACTTCGATCGACACCATTCTGGGTAACCATATTGTTACCGGCGCGGATCTTTTGGGAAAAGGGCTGAATCCCGTGGATGGTTTGGGACGCTTTGAAGACAATGTCATGCGATCCGAAATGGAAGAGGTATGCACCATGGCCGGGTTGGATGTGGTTGTTGATGCGTTGGTAAATTGTAAATGCGAAACTATTGATCTGGTGGTAGGTCATCCAATAAAAGCCCATTACGAAGGGGTGGACAGGGCAAAACCGATCTATCTGACTGAAATGATTCCAGAGGTGGATGTGGTGGTTGCCAATGCCAATTTTAAGGCTTGTGAAGCAACCATTGCCGGGCTGTTTGGAATGAAAACATTAAAAAAAGGTGGCGACCTTGTGATCGTGATGCACACACCGATGGGACAGATTACCCATTTTCTTATCGGCGGTTTCGGCAAATTCATCGGAGGCAAGCTTTGGAGCCCCGATAGAGGAAGCATGCTCAACGATGTTGGACGAATAATATTGTACAGCCCCTATCGTAGCAAAGCTGATGAAGACTGGTTTGGAGGATTCGGACGTCCCATTTGGGCGAAAACCTGGCAGGAAGTCATGGGTCTCCTTTCCTCCCGGAATAGTTCCGGCACAACAGCCAATGTATTTTCGGATGCAACTATTCAATATTTTGAGTAAATACTCCCGCTAATCCAAAAGACTGAAGAAAAGGAGGCCGTTTTCAGTCTTTTATCCCCACCCAGATCCTTTCTCACTTTTCATTCTAATCCTAGATATCTGATGCCTAAAGCTTTTATTCATGAGCAATTCATGGAATTGATTCCTATCAGAATGAGAATTAATTCAATATAGTTGAAAGCTTATTATTATTCCTAAAGTTTGTTAAAATAAGCTTTTTCAGGCGATGTCCATATAACCTGCTTCCTAAGTTACATCACAGTGCAGGTGCCATTAAAGACTCATTGTCTGATAGTCAAAATAAGAGGTTTCAGTGTCAGTGTTGGGGGAATGAAGACTGAACATAACAATCAATCACTGAAATCTATATAGAATCGGTAGCGTACCGGATTTCAAGGCCTGATATATAAGGATTACTCATGGCAAATTGTGAAAGTTTAGCAAAATGTCCTTTTTTTCACGATAAAATGGCAAAGAAAAATGTTTTAGCCTATGTCTCAGCGGTATTGTAAAGGAGATAGTTCACAATGTGCACGTTATGTGGTGATGAAGCGCCTAGGAAAAGGCAATGTACCGATAGACCTTTATCCAAATGAAATGGCGAAAGCCAGGGCATTAGTTTTAACGGAATCAGTAAAAAGAGATATTATGTCAACCGTATGTGAATGTTTTGAAAAGTGTGAGCTGTTTAGCAGCGGGGTTGCTAAATTACCGTCTACTTCAAAGTCGTTTCAAGATAAATTCTGCAATGTGGATCATGATGCCTGTGCGCGTTATATTGTCTACAAGCAGTTAGGCAGGGAGTCTGTGCCTTCAGATCTTTTTCCGAATGAAAGAGGCAGGGCAATGGAACTCATTAACGCCGCATAATTAATGTGAATTGAGTTTAGGTTCCGGATGAGGAGAATACTCTGCTTCCTGATCCGGATCGATATTCCTTCTGTATACCCGATTAAAGCATAGAAACAAGTTCGGGAAGAATTTCTCCGGAAGGGCCCGCTAAGGCATATCCCTTATTTTGTTTGGCCAGTTCACCAAAACTGTTTTCCTCAATATTCACATCAAATACCAGGCCGCCATTTCTAATGACCAGTTGGATGACGTGATTGGGCAGTGTCGTCGCTCCCGAAGTTCCAACTACCAGCAACAGATCCGTCTTGGCGGCAATTTCCAAAGAGCTTTCGAAGCGATAAAAGAATTCATTATAAGATTCATCAAACCAAAGCACATGGGGACGGGACCGACTATCGCATTTCGGACAGGTCAATCGTTCCAGCAGGTCTTCGGGGAATTCTTTTGAGACGGGTTTGAAAGGAATAAATTCCGGGACGGGATACAGCTCCTGACTGCATTCAACAGAACAACGCATAAAGTTGATATTCCCATGAATTTGAAAGGTCTGCTTTGCACTGTTTCCAGCTCTTAAATGGATACCATCAACATTTTGCGTGATTAGGGTAAACCGGTCTCCCACTTTCTGTTCCAAGTCTACCAGCGCCAGGTGGCCCTGGTTTGGCCCAGCATTCAGGCAAACCGCTCGCCGATAACAATACCATTTCCACACTTCCAACGGTCGTTGACTGAACATAGCCATGGTAGCCATTTCCTGGGGATGGTATTCCTCCGAGCCAATAGTCCAGTATCCTTCCGGTCCACGGAAAGTAGGGATTCCACTTTCAGCCGATATTCCGGCGCCGGTGAGAACGGTTACTTGTCTGGCGTTTGTAACAGCTTCTTGCCAGATTTGTTTTATTTCATCGGTTATCAAGTGGTTCTCCTTTATTAAAGGTTGAGCACCTGAATATCCAGGGCTTGGGTCACAAACGTTCTACAAATTCCTTAAGGCTGAGATCCCAATGCGTTTGTAAGCTTTTGCCATCTCAATGAACTCCAGTAAAATGGGGCTCAGAATTTTGTTTCGATGCCAGACGGTATAAAAGGAACGCATGAATCGAATATCCTTAACGTTGATTCGGTATAGCAATCCACTCACCAGTTCTTTTCTAACACAATACTGGGATAAACAGGCCAGGGTATCTTTGTTATGAAGAACGGATTTCACGCCCCCTGCGTGATCCAGCTCCATAAACACGTTTACCTCTTTCACATAATCTTTGAGATAATGCAGAAACACCTCTCTTGTTCCGGATCCTTTTTCCCTGAGAACCCACTTTTTGGGCAGCAGTTCTTCGATATTGTAGACCTTGTCGCCGGCAAGTTCGGCATCACCGGTCACGATGTACAGTTCATCGTCACCCAGAACTTCCTTGATGACATCAACGCTGTTAAACTCGCCTTCCACAAACCCCATATCCACTTTTCCGGATTCCAAAAGGGCAACTATCTGTTGTGTATTTCCGGTGGCCATGGAGATGGTGACGTTTTTATACTTCTCTTTGAATCCGTAAATAATTTGTGGAATCAGATAATTAGCAATAGAAGAACTCACGCCCAGTTTAAGTTCTCCAAAATAGTGCTCATCACGAAAAAGTACTTCGGTTTCACCTAACTGATCGACGATCGGTTCCACTTTTCTAAAAAACATCCTGCCATATTCGTTGAGGATTAGTTTCTTGTTGATTCGATCGAACAGCTTTTTATCCAGGACATCTTCCAATGATTTAATTGCCATGGATACGGCAGATTGAGTCAAACCGATACTTTCAGCCACTCTACCCAAATGTGGATTTCGTGCGAGTTCAAGAAAGATCTCAAGTTGCCTGATTGTAACATTCATAATTCACCTCGGGATAATTATTGTCTTGCTACTCTACCGCCTGGAATTTCCGTTGGCAAGGAGTTTGTTAAAAATAAGTGATAAAGTCGTTGAATTTGATTAATTGTGTTTATAGTTCACAAACACCATCAACATTTAAATATTCAATGCTTTCAGCATTCAGAGATCAGCTCCCAGCCGGTTTTTTTGCTTGTCTTAAACTGAAGGCTGAATTCCGACATCCGGCAAGGCTGGATAAGGATTTAGTGATTTTCTGTTCAGACAGCAATTAGCTTTTTGGCTAAAACAAGGGATGAAAATTAACCGCTAACCAGGCTCTTAAATACTCTTCAATATGGATTGCCTGAATGCCCCGGGTTGGGTCAGAATATGCTTTATTCTTTATTACATGAATCATCTGAAATTAGGGACGGTTTAGTCTGCCTCATTTTGTTTGTTGACCAACAGGAATGACAACCAGATTTCAATAAATCGCCTTACCACCGAGACACTACCTTCTGATCCAATCGTCATGAAAACAGATTTGCTCAACCAATTAAAAGAGACCGGCGAATTTATTACATCAACATGCAAAGAAATACCTGAGATTGCCATAGTGTTAGGCTCAGGTTTGGGACCCCTGGCCGAGTTGATTCAAAACCCGGTGACGATTGCTTACAATGATATTCCACATTTTGCTAAATCCACCGTGGAGGGGCATGCGGGTGAATTAATCTTTGGAGAATTAAAAAACAAAAACGTGGTCTGCATGAATGGCCGGTTTCATTATTATGAGGGGTATCCTTTTGATTTGGTAGTTTATCCCTTTAGAGTGTTTAAACACCTGGGGATCAGTAAACTGATCCTGACCAATGCAGTCGGCGGAATCAACCTGGGTTTTAAAGCCGGGGAGTTGATGCTGATACGTGATCATTTGAATTTGATGGGCAACAACCCGCTGATCGGTCCTAATCAGGATCTTCTCGGACCGCGATTCCCTGACATGACTGAAACGTACTCAACCAGGCTTCATCAGCTGGCTCGATCAGAAGCCAAAAGCCTGGATATTCATCTGCATGAAGGAGTGTATGCAGCGCTGACAGGCCCCAGCTATGAGACACCGGCCGAAATCAAAATGCTGAGGTCCCTGGGAGCGGATGCTGTTGGCATGAGCACCGTCCCGGAGGCAATTATTGCCAATCATATGGGCATGGAAATTCTGGCAATCAGTTGCATTACCAACGCAGCCGCCGGGATTGGCAATCAGAAGCTGTCCCATGACGAAGTCACTGATGTCGCTGCCATGGTAAAGGATGACTTCACTCGACTCGTATCCAATATTGTAGAACATTTTGACCGACAAGCGGAGGAACCTGTGCAGGAAAAATCAACAGAAACGAAAAAGAAAACCGAAGGGGATAAGTCCCTGTCTCAATATATCGACCATACCTTGTTGAAACCGGATGCCACTGTTGAGGAAATAGAAAAGCTTTGCAAAGAGGCGGTTGATCACGGGTTTAAAACGGTATGTCTCAACTCGGCTAATATAGATTTGGCAGCCAGTCTTCTGGAAAATAAATCACCATTGCCAATCGCAGTGGTTGGATTTCCACTGGGTGCGGCTATGACCTCATCCAAAGCTTTTGAAACCAAAGAAGCCATCAAGGCAGGAGCCAGGGAAATCGATATGGTGATTAATATTGGTGCGCTGAAGGCGAAGAACTACAGAAAAGTAATGACAGATATACAGGCTGTGGTTGATGCGGCACGCCCCTATCCCGTTAAGGTTATTATTGAAGCCAGCAGTTTGAATGAAGACGAAAAAATCGTGGCCTGCGCACTGTCAAAGTCTGCAGGGGCTGCTTATGTCAAAACGTCCACCGGATTTGCTGATGGCGGAGCCACAGCTGGTGACATTGCACTGATGAGACGAATCGTTGGCGATGACGTAGGGGTAAAAGCCAGCGGCGGTATTAAAACCAAAGAAGATGCCAACCGGATGATTGAGGCTGGTGCCTCAAGAATCGGGGCTTCTGCTTCGGTTGAAATCGTTTCTTAATTGATGACCTTGAACTTGTCGAGAGTAAACCATGCATTTTCAGGAAATTCTGTTAAAAAAACGAGACAACCAACCACTGACTTCGGAAGAAATCCGGTTTTTTATTGAGCAATATACCAAAGGAGATATTCCGGATTATCAAATATCAGCATTGCTGATGGCCATTTTTCTGAACGGCTTAAGCATTGATGAAACAGTCTGGCTGACAGACGCCATGCTGCATTCGGGAATAGTGGTTGATCTTGCCGATGTAGAGGGAATCAAGGTAGATAAGCACTCCACGGGGGGAGTCGGGGATAAGACATCCCTGATCATCGCTCCTATTTGCGCTGCACTGGACGTTCCGGTGCCCATGATTTCCGGCAGGGGCCTGGGTCATACCGGAGGAACCCTGGACAAACTGGAATCGATTCCCGGGTTTAATGTGAATCTTACCCTGGATCATTATCGTGAATTGGTCAAAGAACTTCGATGTTGTTTGATCGGTCAAACCAGGGAAATTGCACCGGCAGACAAGAAGATGTATGCCCTTCGTGATGTGACGTGCACAGTGGAAAATAAATCGCTGATTTCTGCCAGCATCATGAGCAAAAAACTGGCTGAAGGGGTCGATGCCCTGGTATTAGACGTGAAGACAGGCACGGGTGCTTTCATGAAATCTCAGCAAGATGCTGAGGAATTAGCAAAATTGATGATTTCCATTGGAAAAAAAATGGGGAAAAAGGTCAGTGCCTTGATCACCGATATGAATCAGCCTTTAGGGAGCTATGTAGGCAATTCACTGGAAGTGATCGAATCCGTTGATTTGCTGAAAGGCAGTGCCTTACCGGAACAAAAGGATCTTGTTGAATTAAGCATCTTGCTGGCAGCCCATATGGTCGTTTTGGGCGGGAAAGCACAGGATGTGAAATCTGCCAGGCAACAGGTGCAAAGGGTTATTGATGATGGGAGTGCCTTTGAGAAATTAAAAAAGATCGTAGAAAAACAGGGAGGCGATCCCAACTCCCTGGATGATTATTCAAAATTGCCGACTGCCACTGAAACGCATCTGGTTAAAGCTGCCAAAAAAGGGTTTGTTGAAAAACTCGATGCACTGCTGTTAGGAAAATCCGCTGTATACCTCGGTGCCGGAAGGATGATGCTGGATTCCAAGATAGATCCTGGTGTCGGTATCGTTATCAGGAAAAAAGTGGGAGATGAAGTAGATAGGGACGATGTGATTATGGAAGTTCGCTACAACAAACAGGAGCAGTTGCAGAACGGCTTGTCTTACCTTAATCGGGCTATAGTGCTATCTGATACCCCTGTTTCTCCTTTGACACTGGTTAAAAATGCATTTGAATAATTATTCATCACGATTTAATAATTTTGTACAACACATTATATTTGCTTTAACTTGCTGCAATTTAGTGAGGTATCATGACACCGTTAAAAATTAAACTTCTCGCTCATAAAGGAGCCGAAGAAGAATTGTTTGATCAGGGTAAGGAGCTTGTAAATACACTGATCGCTGCAGATAAAATTGAATTTGACGATTCAGACCCTGACGTGCTCTTTTTTCTGACTGGTGGTTCAGAACGATCCGCCCTGGCGGGAATAGAAAAAGGAAAGTTTTACGTACTGGTGGCTACCAGCACCGGCAACTCAAATGCTTCGGCCATGGAGGTAAAAGCCGCGTTGCGAAGAATGGACATCACTTCCATATTGCTGGACGGAGAAGAGGATGAAACCAGGCTATACCTGGAACAATTGCATCAGGTTAAAAATGCCCTGGTATCGGTAAGCAATCAACAATTGGGTTTGATTGGCGAAGTGTCGGAATGGTTGGTGGCATCGGAAATAAAACCGGAAATTCTGAATTCCACTCTTGGCATTCGGCTTAAAAAAGTAGCCTGGGAATCGTTGCCTGATTTTAAAGATTTAATGGCACCTGAAAACTTCTTGTCTACCTTTTCAGGGGGGAACCCCCAGGATGTTGAAAAGGCGGGCCAGGTTTTTACATTACTCCAACAAACCCGCGAAAAAGAAAAGTTTGATGCCTTGACTGTCGAATGTTTTTCCCTGGTAAAAAACAAAGGCGTTTCCGGTTGCCTGGCTCTGGCAAAACTAAATCAGGAAGGCATTCCTACCGCTTGTGAAGGAGATATTGTCAGTGCTGTGGGAATGATATTGGCAAAAGCCTTAACCGGACAAGTTCCCTGGATGGCAAATGTCGCCAAAATTGGATACGAGAAATGCTTGCTGGCCCATTGTACCATTTCACCGGATTTGGTAAGTGAATTTGAAATCAAAACCCATTATGAAACCGGAATCGGTACGGCTATCCAAGGAAACTACCTGTCTGATAAAATAACGGTTTTTCGTCTCGATGAAGCGGTCAGTCGTGTTTTTATCACCGAAGGTACGATTTTGGACCGCCCCAAGTATACATCGGCGTGCAGAACCCAAATTGAAGTTAAATTTCCCCAAAATGCGGTAGATAGCCTGAGGGATGATCCATTGGGGAATCATCATTTGATTTTGCCGGGTAATCACAAAGATATCCTGCTGCTTGCCAGTCGAATCCTCAATCTGGAACCGGTGATCCATTAACTGGACCAAGAGTAATCAGCTTTTAATTTTACTTTTAATATCAACAAGCAAAATTAACCGTATGCGCGAAATAATGATTATCAATGTCTCCGGCGAAGATAAACCGGGATTGACCTCTTCAATTACGGAAATACTGGGTAGACACAACGCCAATATTCTGGATATCGGGCAAGCGGTAATTCACAACACTTTATCTCTGGGAATTCTGGTGGAAATTCCCGACGAATCAAAATCATCCCCAATTTTAAAAGATGTTTTGTTTTGCGCCCACAACCTTGGCATCAACGTCAAATTCACACCGATTGCGGAAAACCTCTATGACAGCTGGGTGGAAGAGCAGGGCAAGCCCAGAAATATCGTAACGCTTCTCGCCCAGACCATCACTGCCAGGCAAATTTCTAAAATTTCAGCAATCATTGCCAATAACGGATTGAATATTGATAAAATTAACCGCTTGTCCGGTCGCAAACGTCTCGATACTGAGGAGAACAATAATAAAGCCTGTGTCGAGTTCTCATTTCGTGGTGATCCTGTGGATAAGCAAAAAATGAAGAGTGAATTGTTGCAGACGGCAAATGAACTTGAGATCGATATTGCACTGCAGGAAGATAATATTTATCGAAGCAATCGCCGTCTGGTTGCATTCGATATGGATTCCACACTGATTGAGGTGGAAGTGATTGACGAGCTGGCTAAAGCAGCAAACGTTGGAGATGAGGTATCCGCCATTACCGAGAGGGCCATGTGCGGGGAGATCGATTTCACGGAAAGTCTCAAACAGCGAGTGGCGCTGTTAAAAGGTCTTGATGAATCAAAATTGCAAACCATTGCTGACAAGTTGCCCCTGACCGAAGGAGCAGAGCGGCTGATCGCGATCTTAAAACGATTGAATTTCACAACGGCTATCATTTCAGGCGGCTTTACCTTTTTTGGAGAAGTCCTAAAACAAAGACTGGGATTTGATTATGTCTATGCCAACCGGCTGGAGATTGAAAACGGAGTAGTGACCGGAAACGTGCTGGGGGAAATTGTGGATGGCAATATGAAAGCCAGGCTTTTGCAGCAAATCGCGGAAAATGAAAACATCAATCTGGAGCAGGTTATTGCAGTGGGTGATGGAGCAAATGACTTGCCAATGCTGAGCAAAGCCGGGTTAGGCATAGCTTTTAGAGCCAAGCCGATTGTGAAAAAATCGGCTGAGCAGGCCATATCAACATTTGGTCTGGATGGGATTTTGTACCTGATTGGTTACAGGGACTGGTATGCGATGAAATAGATGATTACCTTACTTTCTTGCCTGCAAACAGCATGAATATCCATTCAATGGGCCAAACCGTATGCAGTAAGATCAATAGTTCAGGGGGATAATCAACCGCAAGTTTGCGATTTCTGGTGAAGTAACCGGTTAGCACGGCACCAATGATATATCCGACGAATAATAGAAACCCTGTAACATGGATGCGTCTCTCCCTGATATCCAAAGCCAGCTCTTCCTCCTGACTCATTCCCTGACCGGTTTCAACAGCTTCAGTACCTTCATACTCTCCTTCTTCATCTTCCCAGCTCATATCTGAAAGCTCACCACCTGATTCCGATTCGCCCTCTTCGTCAGCCCAGGACTCCTGGGAAAGATCCTCTTCTTCAGGATCATCACTCCAATCCATTTGTGAGAGATCGGTGGTGTCTTCCGTTTTTTGATCGGCTGCCACCGGAGTCGAGACTGTTAAAAAACAGAAAAGACTCAGGAAAATAGTAAAAGCGAAGAGTGATGATTTCATAATTGATTTGAGCTTAGATTCTGTTTTATTTTGCCTGTACGTATGGAATTCCGTCAGCTGCCGGTACCCTGGTTTTACCCATAAATCCTGCCAGTACCACCATGGTTAGGATAAAAGGAAACATCTGCACAAATTGGGTTGGAACGGGAATAACACCTTGAACCCTGATTTGGAAAGCATCTGCAATCCCAAACAACATGCAGCCAACCAAGGTCAAGCCGGGTCGGTATTTACCAAATATCAAGGCGGCAAGTGCGATAAAACCACGTCCCGCAGAAAGATCTCTCACATAGGAACTGCCATGGGCAATGGAAAGAAATGCTCCGCCAAGCCCGGCCAGAAGACCGCTGATCCATACACCATAATATCGCATTTGGTAAACGTTGATACCTGCTGTGTCTGCCGCTTCAGGATTTTCCCCGACAGCTCTTAAACGCAGTCCAAAACTTGTTTTAAACAGCACAAACCATGAGATGGGAACCATGCTGTATGCGAATATGACCAGAATGGAGTATTTTCCCAACAGGGTACTCAAAATCGGGATTTGGGAAATAACAGGTATTTCAACAATAGGCAGCATCAAAGGAATATTCGGGGTAACAGTCGTGGAATTGTATAAAGCGTTGGCCAGAACAGCCGGAACTCCGATTGCCAGGAGATTGATAGCCGTAGCACTAACGACCTGGTCGGCTTGATACCTGATGCTGGCAATACCATGAATATGGGCTACCAGACCACCGACTAACATCGCTGCTAACAACCCATACCAGGGATTGCTGGTCTCAAAGGCAATGACAGCGCCTACAAAAGCACCAAATATCATAATCCCTTCCAGGGCAATATTTACAACACCACCGCGTTCCGAAAACATACCTCCCAGGGCTGCCAGGATCAAAGGAGTCGAAAGTCTTACACCCGAAGCAAACAATTCAAGATCTAGTATTTCCCACATAGTTTTTCTCGGTTCTTATCAAACTTGGTTCTTATTAACAAAGATCTCAGGTAATTCCCTGGTTATTTTATCGTAATAATTCAGACAGCTGCGCACATATTTTCTTTTCTGGTGATAGCGACCGGGAAAAAAGCTGCGCTTAAATCCGTAGATGATACAGTTTCGTAAATCTTTCTTGCTGATTTTAAAGCTGTTCAGTGCCAGCAGGATTTCATTGGTAACGGTTGTTTTGCTGACTGTGCGGTTGTCCGTACAAAAGGTGGTAGAGAGGTGAGCATCCAGCATTTTGGCAAACGTGTGGTTTTCAATCTTTTTGACAGATGGATTGGTCTGCAGGTTACTGGTCAGGCAAATCTCAATGGTGATTCGTCTGTCTGCAATATATTGAGTAATATCTGAAATGTAACCTTCTTTGTCTGCAATGCCGGGATTCTCTATTTTCGTGGCATCAAAGAGAAAATATCCGTGTCCGATGCGGTCGGCATGACATTCGGTGATAGCCTGGAAAATTGATTCCGGACCATAGTCTTCACCGGCATGCACCGTTTTATGCATAAACGCTTCATGTGCATATTGAAATGCTCGCCAGTGATCCGCTGCCGGGTTACCCGCTTCTGCACCTGCCAGATCGAAAGCCATGATGGGCAATCCAACTTTGTCCCTGATTCTCACAGCACCTTTGGCAAGCTCCAGGGAAGCCAGACGACAAATCTCTTTTCTATCCGAATAAGTAAATGAATCAATAAAGTTTCTAAAATATGGCGACCAGGGGCCAAACTCCCTCATGGCACAGACAATAATGCTATAATGAAATTCAGGCTCTTGTTGATTTTTGACTTGAGGTCGCCGGTTAAATTCTTTCTCAGCCCTTTCCAGACCAGCGTTGACCGATTTCAAAACGGTCTCCATATCCATATTTTCATTAATATGGAGTTGAGGAGCAAATCGAACTTCAATGTAACGTACTCCTTCATTCTGGTTATCGATAGCCAGCTCATAGGAAATCTGTTCCAGGTATTCAGGCTTCTGCATGACCGCACCGGAATATCCAAATGTTTTCAGGTATTCCCCCAGGTTGGCGTATTGATCCTTGAAAACCAGTTCATTCATGCCCTCTACGGTATAACTGGGGAGCTCCAGCCCTTCCTTTTGGGAAAGCTCGATAATGGTTTCCAGCCTTACTGACCCGTCCAAATGAACGTGCAGATCGTTTTTGGGTATGCGCTTGATGATCTCTTCGAATTTTTCCGGATCCTTAATGTCGACCTGATTTTCCATCTACTTTCAGCCTTTTATTCGGAAACAGCGTTGTTTTTTGATTTGAATTTGAAAGCGTCCACGACCTTCCGGAAGAACTTGTCAGTCGCTACAAAGAGAACGATTGTTCCCTGCAATACCATCACCAGATCTTTGGAGAGTTTATCAAAATGCAGATCCAGAAAAAGACTGCCCCTGTTTAGTGCTCCAAACAACAATGCAGCCAATATCACACCAACCGGATGATTTCTTCCCAGTAGCGCCACTGCAATACCGACAAATCCTGCACCTTGAGAAAAACTGTCATGATAGGTGTAGCGATAGCCCATGACTTCATGAATCGCTACCATTCCGGCAAAGCCGCCTGCAATAAACATGGCCAGAACAATGTTCCGTTTGACGTTGATACCTGCGTATTTTGAAACACTGCCGCTAATTCCAACCGCTCTGATTTCATACCCCCACTTGGTCTTCCATAACAGCAGGTATGTTGCCAGACAGGCCAGGAGAGCAATAAAAAATCCAAAATTGAGGGGAATTCGTTCGGGAATGATTGGAATCAAGTCGTGCATGCGAGGAATCCGGGCCGCTTCGGAAATAAACTCGGTTTCCAGGACGGAAGTACCTTTACGATGAAACGGTCCAACCACCAGATAATTTACCAGGCTGTATGCTATCATGTTCATCATAATGGTATTGATGACTTCATGACCGCCAAACCTGGCTTTTAAGAATCCGGGAATACCACCCCAAAGTCCGCCGACTACAAATGAAGTGACAAAACAGATCGGAATCAAAAACCAGGCCGAAAGCCCACCCAGGTATATCGCCACCAGGGTCACTGCCATGGTGGCTACATAAAGCTGACCTTCGGCTCCAATGTTAAACAATCCGCATTGAAATCCCACAGCCACTGCCAGTCCGGTGAATATTAAAGGTGTGGCATAAAAGAGCGTATACCCTATCCCGCTTATGGAAAACAAAGAATTCTTAAAAAATATCCAATATACTGCCAGCGGATTTTCCCCAATTGCGAGGATCAATACAGAACCAACCAATATGGCGGCAAATACCGACACAACCGGCAGGAATAGGACGTCTATGGCTCTTTTGAACATTTTAGATTTATGATTTTAGATTTCAATTTCGTGAGCCTAAGGCTCACTTAATGTTAGAATTATGATTTATGATTTAAGATTTACAGGTTGTGAGCCTGCGGCTCTCACTTAATATTCTAAAAATATTGAATAAAGTCTTTTTAAAAATACACAAATTTTCAAATAGTTTAATGATCAAATAAATCTTAGATCATAAATCATCAATCTAAGATCCTGTCTGTCCTGTCATCAGCAAGCCGACTTCCTGGATGTTGAATTCTTCGGCTGTTACTTCTCCTGCGACCTCACCTTCCCACATAACCAGGGTTCGGTCTGAAAGGGATCGGATTTCCTCAAGTTCGGCGGATACGAGCAATATAGCCACCTTTCTGGCCCTGAGATCCAGGATTTGATTATGGATGAATTCAATAGCGCCGATGTCAACTCCCCTGGTTGGTTGGGCAATGATCAACAACTTGGGATCCCTGTGAAACTCCCTGGCCACAACCAGCTTTTGCTGATTTCCACCCGAGAGCGAACTGGTGGATATCTCACTGATCGGGGGCCTGACATCAAATTTCTCTATCAATGATTTGGCGTTTTCCTCGATAACAGTCTGATTGAGAAAACCATTTTTCTTGCAAAAGGGTTCCATGTGGTGAAACCCCAGGATCAGGTTATCGGCATTTGAATAGGAAGCAACATAGCCGTGTGCCTTTCGGTTGGCTGGGACATGAGCTGTTCGGGTTTCCCTGAGCTTTCTTGCGGAACGATTGGTTACATCTTCCCCCATGTACCACACACTTCCTGAGTTGGAATGTCTAAGTCCTGTGAGTGCTTCAATCAACTCTGTTTGACCATTACCTTCCACACCGGCGACGCCAAGAATTTCACCCTCATGTACTTCAAATGATACATTTTTCAGACGCGGTTTACCATCGGTCTCCACGTACAGGTCCTCAACCTTTAGAACCACTTCACCTCTATCCACAGCAGGTTTGTTAACACGGAGCAGCACTTCCCGTCCTACCATCATATTGGCTAGAATTTCCGCTGTAGCCTCGCTGGTGGGTAAATCTCCCACCTTTTTCCCGTTTCTCATGACAGTTATCTGGTCTGACACTTCCAGGACTTCTTCAAGTTTATGAGTGATCAGAATGATGGTCTTGCCTTGTTCCTTTAAGGTTCTGAGGATTTGGAAGAACTCTTTAACTTCAAGTGGAGTAAGTACAGCGGTGGGTTCATCCAGAATCAGGATATTGACGTCCCGGTATAGGGCTTTTAATATTTCGACTCGTTGTTCAAGACCGACAGAAAGGCTCTCCACCTTAGCCTGGGGATCGATGTGCAGTCCATATTCTTCAGACAGCCTTTCGATCTTCTTTTCTGCTTCACTTAGCTTCAATACACCCGCTGAATTGGTCGGTTCTATTCCAAGAATAATGTTTTCAGCCACTGACATGGGAGGAATCAGCATAAAATGCTGATGCACCATTCCTATCCCATGATGGATGGCATCATGCGGATTGGAAATATGCACCTTCTCTCCATGCAATTCAATCTCTCCGGAATTAGCCTGGTAAAATCCGTAGAGAATTTCCATGATCGTGGTTTTCCCTGCGCCGTTTTCTCCGATGATAGCATGGATCGACCCTTCTTTGACGTCGATATCCACAGCATCGTTGGCCAATACAGTCCCGAAACGTTTGGTAATAGATTTGAGTCGTACAGCGTGCATAGGTGGTTTATGGTGTGAGTTTTCAGGAGAGGGTTTCAAGCTGTAAGTGCATTGAATCAAATCCTGTAAAGTGCAGGTTCTAAGCTGATACAGACACCTTGTGTCTAAAATGCCAAAAGATCAGTCATTCCTTGTAGCGAATGACTGATCGATTTTATTTATCTCTTATCCGGAACTGAGATTTCACCGTTGATAATCTTTTGCCGATACTGATCAACAACTCGTCTCATTTTTTTGTTTACCAGTTTCGCATTGTACTGATCCATGGCATATCCGACACCGTTGTTTTCCAGACCGAAAACAGTGATTCCGGCTTTCAGGTTGCCGTTTTTCACGCTTTTGATGGTATCATAAACAGCCACATCAACCCGCTTCAACATGGAAGTGACAATCTGACCGGGAATAATGTAATTTTGGTTGGAGTCAACACCGATTCCGTAAATGCAGGAGTCTGTTCTGGCTCGGCCGCTAAATTTGGGGAGACAAGCGCCTCGACCGTTGTTTTCTTTCAACGCATCGAATAGTCCGTTTCCGGAACCACCGGCAGCTGCATAAATTACGGAAGCACCTTTTCCTATTTGAGCTTTGGCAATTTCCTTGGCTTTTGCAGGATCATTCCAGGCAGTAGGTGTATTACCAACATAGTTTACAACCACGTCGATATCGGGATAAATTCTGCGGGCACCTTCCCGGTAGCCTACTTCAAACTTATGAATGAGGGGTATTTCCATACCGCCGATAAAACCTACGACTCGCTTGCCGTTGACAATTCGGGATCTCATGGCGGCAATCATCCCAACCAGATATGAACCTTCATGCTCTTTGAAAAGAAGTGACGATACGTTAGGCAGATTAACCACAGCATCAACAATAGCAAAGTTAACCTTGGGGAATTCCTTGGCAACATTCTCAATGGAAGGGGCATTTGCGAATCCGATACCAAATACAATGTCGTAACCTTCCGCAGCAAAAGCTCTCATGGCTTCTTCGACGGCACTGGTGTCTCCGGGTTCAACGTCTTTAAGAGTGATTCCCAGTTCCTTTTCTGCTTTGACGGCGCCTTCCCAAGCAGATTGGTTAAAGCTTCTATCGTTTTTTCCACCGGCGTCAAAGACCATTCCAACTCTTTGAGCCATTGCATAGGATGAAACCATCAACAATGCAGACAATAGAACGATTATTTTTTTCATTTTTTCTCCCCAGATTAGGTTAATAGGAATAACTCTGCCGCCGGGTTCTTGCGGCTGACAGTTTGTTTGGTATTCGACTCACTTTAACTCCCATCGTTCCACTGCTGTTGTGAACCGAAAACAAACGGATCAAAAGATTAATAACTAAGGAAAAAAGATACCGAACGAGAGTAAAAAGTCAATTAATAAAACTATATTTTAAGATTAACGATTCCTTAACATCGACCTGTTGATTGGAACACAAAACATTCAATATCTCAGTGAAATAGTTTAATATATTACTTTCTCTTTAAAATGCTTGCGGCACATGGAGACATACTTGTCATTGCCGCCAATCTCAATTTGCGATCCTTCCCGCACCGGATTGTTGTCCTGGTCTAACCTTACCACCATGGTGGCTTTTTTTCCGCAATGACAGATGGTTTTCAACTCCTTGAGTTCATCAGCCCATGCCAGCAACGCCCTGCTTCCTTCAAACAGATTCCCCAAAAAATCAGTTCTTAATCCAAATGCCAAAACCGGAATACCCAAGCGATCCGTAACTTCCGTAAGTTGGAAGACTTGCTCTCTGGTCAGAAACTGGGCTTCATCAACGAGCACACAATGAATTTCTTCACTTTTATGTACAGACTCCGTTTCCTTAAAGAGATCGTCTTCTGCCTTAAATGCAATAGCTTCACTGGTTAAACCGATGCGTGATTTAATTTTTCCAACTTCATATCGATTGTCGATGGCTGCTGTAAAAAGCAGGGTATTCATTCCCCTTTCCCGATAGTTATAACTGGATTGCAGGAGTGAAGTGGTTTTACCAGCATTCATCGAAGAGTAATAAAAATATAGTTTTGACATAAGTTGATTATTTTTACTTGAATTCAAAAAAAATTGATTAGTTACTAAAAGTTTTTAATAAAATCGATTGTGATTAGCTTGTTCTTGCAATAAAGTCGTCAGCCATAGCGTCCAGGTCATCGGCAGTGACGACCTCTACCTTGGAATCGGGCTGGATTTTACCATTGATGATCAACACGGTCCTTGGATACCCGTGCCCTCCGAACTCCAATGTCAACGATTCATGTTCTTGAGAAAGAAACTGAAGACGTTCATGTTGCACGACAAACTGGAAGCATGGAATCTTATGCTTGCCCAGTTTTTCGATGAATAGGGGTAAATGAGGACTTTGTTTTTGGGTGCAGTCGGGACACCAGCTTGTTACTACATTAACAACGAAAGTCTCTTTGTTGACAATTTTCTGCCGTATTTGTGCAGGATCGATTGTGGCTGGTTGATTGCTATTCATTTTGCTACTAACGCATAGACCAGTTTTCAACTGAATCGCGATTGAAATTGATTTGGCGGGAACATCTGTTTTGCCGGTCGCTTCAAGAGTGTAGGCTTTTTGAAATTGGCAGGCAATCTCTTTTTTCACAAATACGTTTGAGAAGTATTTGCAGTCTTAAGAATAACTTAAGAATCCTCAGACCTGGTAAAAGCAGGGATTAGAATGAATTTCAGGGTGTCGCGGATAACTCGGTTGTATTCAGGCTTGTCAACTTTTAAAATTTTACGCATGAAGTCCTCACCAGCCACAAAACTGTAAATGGCATTGGAAACGGCTAAAACTCTTGCGTTAGCTGATGCAGAAACCCCTTCTTTGTTTGGAGCCAATCCCATGGCAAAAGCAATGTTGGAAACCTGTTTAATTAATCGTTCGTCCAACACCCCGGGAGCCCTGGTCTTTAAGAAATGACTGAACATAACCAATTTGGCGGCTGCCGGTCGTTCGAATAGATAATCGCACATCACATCAATGGCTACTTCCAACCTGTATGCCAGCGATTTTCCTCTTACGACGCTTTCAATCTCTTTGAATTTTTCCTCAATTTCATCATTCAAATCATCTAACACAGCTTCATACAAATTCTCCTTGTCGCCCCAGTGATAATGCAGCGTTGAAATATCTATATTCACATTTTTTGCTATCATCCTGGTGGTAACCCCATGGTAACCATATTCAGCGAAGAGATCTCTGGCTGCACAGAGAATCTTGGCTTTCATGGAGCCCGGATCTTTTCTGGCTTTTTCTAAAGGAGTTGGCATCGGCAAATTGAAATTATGTTCCACTGTATGATTCCATCATATGATGGAGATAATCCTTTGATTTTTAGTCAGAAGTCTATATAATGTCAAGTTACTTTTTTCTGGGTGCGTACCAAGAAAAGAGGAGTGTTGAGTCCAGATAACCCTATTGCCAGGTCATCAACTTAAGGACAGTCAGCCAGGATGCCGTTTAGTCACTTTACTACTATGAAGTCTAGTTTGGCAGGCTGTAATGGTTTTTCCAGATGTTCAGGTATCGGTTTTCCTCTTCTTCCCAGGTTTGATCCGTCCATCCTAAGATCTTCTGACACAGTTGCCTGATTTTCGGCAGATACTCCGTGCCGCCGTTTTCCAGAAGCAAGCCAATACGGGTACGTCTAAGCATTAAATCATCAAGATGCACAACCATTTCATTGGTTGCTGCCCATTCAATTTCGGCCCACAATGTTTCGGTATCCGGAATAGTCTGTAAATTTTGATCGGAAGACAGGCCTATCAGCTCTTTAGCCCGATTACCGTATCTTCCGAACAACCTTTTAACGGAGTTGTCAGGAAGATGCCTGAAGTGATTGGTGTTCCAATCGACTTTTTCATCAAACACGTTTTGCATCTGCTTCAAATCAGGCAAGTTGCCCAGGATTTTTTGGGCCTTATCCAATGTGTCCAGCGCAATGACTCGAAAAGTAGTCAGTTTTCCACCAGTCACGGTTAGCAAACCATCCTCCAGCCAGATTACATGGTCCCTTGATTCTTTTGAGGGGTCAGTTTTACCGGTATCTATCACCGGACGAATACCGGCCATGGTGGAGATAACATCTTTTTCGGTGATTTTGGCCTCCGGAAACTGGAAATTTAAGGCATCGAGAAGGTACTTAACCTCTTTTTTGCTGATGGAGGCTTCGGTGGATAAACCATCCTGGTGGTCAATGTCAGTGGTCCCCATCAAAATTCGACCTTCCCAGGTTAAGGTTATGACCGGTCTTCCATCTTCAGGATGCATCAATGATATGTTATCGAACAGTGGTAAGCGTTTTGCGGAAAGGATGATGTGACTTCCTCTTAGAGGTCTGATATGTTTATTATTTTTCTTCCGAATCTGCTGTCTCAATGTATCCGCCCAGGCTCCGGTAGCATTGATCACAAGTTTAGCTTGGATGTTATAGTCGTTTCCGCTGACGGTATCACGAACTCGCACTCCACATGTAGCGTGTTCATTTTTCAACAAGGTTTCCGCCTTGCAATAATTAATGGCTCTGGCACCCTGTTTGAGCGCTTCATGCAAGACCCTCAAGACCAAGCGTGAATCATCTGTAACGGCATCATTGATTAAAAACCCACCTTTTAAGTCGTTGGATTTTACCAATGGAGCCCTTTTAGCCATGTCAGATAACGAGCACCTGTTTTTCCTCCATTTGCCGGATAACAGGTTGTAAACAACCAAACCCGTTTGCAGCATTAACCTCTGCAGCACATTGCCTTTATAATAAGGCATGATGAACGTACGATCCTCAACCAGGCCTGGAATTTCCCGAATCAAATTCTCCCTCTCGATGACCGATTCGCGTGTCAGACCGATATTTCCCTGTTTGAGATATCGCATCCCGCCGTGCACCATTTTAGTAGAACGACTGGATGTTCCCCAGGAGAAATCTTCCTGTTCCACCAGCACCGCGTTTAATCCTCGACGCACAGATTCCCTTAATATACCGGCACCGGTGATACCACCTCCGATTATCACCACATCCCATGTTTTATTTTCCAGTTCACCCAAAGCAATTTCCCTGGACTGCATAGCATTCATCGGTTCTCCTTACTCTTTCTCAATTGAATCCAAACCCAGGTTGCCCGGATTCATGATGTTGGCAGGATCAAGATGTTTTTTGATTGCCCTGAGAATATCAAGCTGTACCTTGCCGATATGACTTTCCATCCTGGGGCCTATCATTTTTCCAACACCATGGTGATGACTTAAAGAGCCGCCGCAAGACTGGATATGATCGATAACACCTTCCTGAAAGGCTTTGTATTCTTCAAGATCATTAAACTTGGAAATAAAAATAAAATACAAATTGGTCCCTTGGGGGTAAAAATGAGAGGCATGGGTCATACAAATGGTTTTTGGTCTGGCTTTGATATACTTTCTCACACCCTGATGAACCTCATGCAGGTTGTCCCAGCGGACAGAGGTTTCCAGGGTATCGGTGACTATTCCAAAATCCTGCAAATCTTCCCTCATATATGGATCTTGGAAGCGTCCGTGTTTCCAGTTTTTTACGGGGTAACCGGTCAAATACATACCGCCGTACTTTTTTGAGATTTTTTTGATCTGCTTTTTCACATGAATTGAAAATTGTTTCTCACCTTCGGTGTGTCCTATACACAGACAGCGCTTCATTGGTTTGAAGCCTCGAATTTGAATAAGCTTATCGAGAACCGTCCCTTCTATTCCATACAACTTGAGTCCGACTTCGGTTTCTTCGGCATCAGATATCCTGAACACGGAAGGCAATCCAAACTCACCCTGGCAAATTTCTCTGCTCGCCTCTACCGCTGCCTGCCAGTCCGGAAAAATAAAAGCAAACGGTTGTTGGTTTTCGGGCTGAAAGCGGAAGATTTTCATTGTGACTTCTACCAGTATGCCGTAACAACCTTCACTTCCTTTCATAATATCGGCAACTTTAGGGCCGTTGGCTGTTGCCGGGTAATCCAGGGTGACAAAATGTCCTTTTGGAGTGACGTATTCCTGGCTTATCACCAGATCATATGCATCGCCGTAGTAGGTCGATTGTTGGCCTGATCCCAAAGTTACCACCCACCCTCCTACAGAAGAGTATTCAAAGGATTGTGGAAAGTGACCGCCGGTAAATCGCTTTTTGGTTTGAAACAGTTCAGGTGACCTGTTCAGGCTGCTTTCATAATCCGGTCCCATCATACCTGGTTGAACACGAGCCGTTTGATTAATTTCATTGACCTCAAGCATCTTGTTCATATGTGTTTGCATGACAAGGGTGATGCCGCCTTTAACCGGTTGAAATCCCAGGTTAACAGAAGAACCTCCCCCATAAACATAAATCGGAATTTTCTCCTCATGGCACAAGGCAACAATTTTCGCTACATCATCCTTGTTTCTGGGATGGACAACCAGATCCGCGAGCGGACCGTTAATGCCCTCCCGAAGCCGGATTGATTCTTCCGCGGTTTTGCCGTTGGAAAACCTGATTCGTGCGTAATCGCTGGTTTCCATGTTGTCTTTACCGACAAAGTTTTCAATACTGTCGATATGCCGGGATTGGATATTAGGAGCTTGATTGGTGTATACAACTTCATGACCCTCCTTTTTCCTCTCCAGAAAATCATCGTTCGTTAATTCGAACTGCTCCTTTAACATGGCGAAAAGACGGGCATTAGGATGTTTAAACGCCAGGGGATCACCCCATTTGAAAATGGAACGGTAGCTTTCAGGTGTCGGTGCTTTTTCATACCATTCCGGCATAAACTCTTGTTCGGTGTTTTTCATGGATTTTATCCGGTAAATAAGTTGGTTTGTAATGGTGTTTAACCTGGTGAAGTCTGCAAACAATTGTTTTATGCCTTATGACGGAGTGTCATCGGCAAACCTGAGAAAAATGTCTCCTCGACTATCTTAAAATACTTATCTTCCTGTAATTCGGCTCCTTCGTATTTGTTTTCCAGGTAGGCGTCGATTGCTCCCTTTTGCATCCCCCAAACCGAACAGATGTAGTAAATGAGATCTTCCGATTGTGTTACTTCCCGACCCAGGGCCTTTACCAGTATCTGACCGATTAAGTCGATTTTTCTTTTTTGCTGAAGCCGAAGGTCAGCCACAATTTCCGGGCTCAAGTTCTCGCGGATACAGTGGTTGTCGCAACGTTTGTGGACTGCATATTCCTTTCGGTCCTTCAAACAATATTCCATATAGGAGCGCAGGAGACGAGGGATTCTTTCAATGCCTTCCTTGTCTATTTGTTCAAGCCTGTCCAAAAGTTTTTCACGTCTTCTCAGTATTAATTTTGCGTAGATTTCATCTTTACTCTTAAAATGCTTGTAAATGGTTCCCCGCCCAATTTCCGCTTTTTCTGCAATCTGCTCCATGGTGACTTGCCCCGGTTCCATCCCTGATAACAAATCATAAGAAGTTTCCAGAATGTCATCTTCACGTCGTTTGAATTCCCTCGCTTTTCGTTCCTTTACACCCATGTTGTTTCCTTTTTTATAAAATAAATATACAGTTATTCATTTTATGACAATCGTTCACAAAATGACAAGTTGTTTTTAAGTGAATTGTGTGAAACAGTTGGGCAAGTCAACAAACGGTCTGACTTGATTCATTGCAACTATAAGTATAACTATCTGTAATGATGGATATAACTTTAGTATTCTTGTGTATGCAAGCTTGATGTTGCAATGAAATATCTATTGCGTTTCGGAAGAGTTGTATAATAGGTATTGGGGGAAACAGGTCGCAATATGCAATGAAAAGGAGGGAAAGAAATGGATTCGGGCGCAAAAACTCATATTTTAGCAATTGATAATGGTACTCAGAGTGTCCGGGCGTTGCTGTTTGACTTAAAGGGCAATCTTGTTGATAAATCTCGCGTGATTCTCGAACCCTATTTCTCAGAGAAGCCGGGATGGGCGGAGCAGCATGCAGATTACTTTTGGGAGAATCTATGTAAAGCTTGTCAGCAATTATGGCAAAAGACCTCTGTTCCCAAAGATTCCATTGCAGGTGTGGCGTTGACAACACAACGTAATTGCGTGATCTGTCTCGATAAAAACGGGAAACCTCTTCGTCCCTTTATTCATTGGCTGGATCAAAGAAGTACCGATGGAGTCAAACCCATTGGCGGTTTATGGGGAGCATTGTTTAAGCTGGCAAGGGTGGGGGGAACGGTTCGTTACGTTCAAAAGGAAGCAGAGGCAAACTGGATACATGCCAATCAGCCTGAAATCTGGGAACAGACACACAAATTTGTATTTCTCTCCGGTTATTATATTTTGAAGTTGACAGGAGAGTATCGTGATTCGATCGGTTCACAAGTCGGCTATTTCCCGTTTGACAATAAAGGGTTGAAATGGTGCCGGGATAAGCATTGGAAATGGCAGGTCTCACCTATTGATAAGTCCAAACTGGTAGAGTTGGTTCCTCCTGGCGATACTCTTGGCACTATTACCAATGAGGCAGCTGAAGCTTCGGGAATCCCGAAAGGACTACCTTTGATAGCTGCGGCTACGGACAAAGCCTGCGAAGTGCTGGGGGCAGGTTGCCTGGAACAGGAAGTCGGATGCCTCAGCTATGGAACAACTGCCACATTCAATACCATCAGTAAGAAATACTTCGAACCGGTCCCTATCATTCCTTCATTCCCCGCACCGGTACCAAATCGGTACTGTACCGAATTTATGATCTATCGCGGGTATTGGATGGTCAACTGGTTCAAAAAACAATTTGCTTTAAGGGAGCAGCAAATTGCGGAGCAAAAAGGAATAGAACCGGAAAAACTATTTGATGATCTGGTCAATGAGGTTCCACCCGGTTCCATGGGATTGACACTTCAACCTTACTGGTCTCCAGGGTTAAGAACTCCGGAGGCTAAAGGAGCCATAATTGGATTTGGAGACATCCATACACGGTCCCATATCTACCGGGCCATTCTGGAAGGCCTTGCATACGGATTAAGGGATGGAAAAGAAAGAATAGAAAAAAGAAGCGGTGTGCCCGTTAAAAAACTGGTTGTGGCTGGAGGTGGTTCACAAAGTGAGGCAGCCATGCAACTAACGGCTGACATTTTCGGTCTTCCTGCATCAAGGCCTCATGTTTATGAAACATCCGGATTGGGAGCTGCCATAGATGCTGCGGTGGGACTGGGATTGCACAGGGATTTTAAGACAGCCATTGGTGAGATGACGCGTGTTGGGACAACCTATGAGCCCGTGGAAAAAAATAGAAAGATTTACGACAATTTATACAAAAGAGTATATTTAAAATTATACAAGCGGTTGCAGCCATTGTATTCCGAAATTCAAAGCATCACTGGTTATCCAGAGCGATCGTGAATTTGGTGACAATGCAGTTCTGACTGTTATCACAATTGAAAAAAGGCCAGTAGGGGTGCCATTGGGACTGTTTCATCGTAATTTCCGCATGATAGCACGTTTTGACACATCTATATATTATATAGGTATTTTTCGATGGATCTAGAGGATAGGTAGATTATAGGTTTGAAGCGGTTACAATAGTCCATTGGTTCAAGCGGTATAATTATTGCTTATCTAGATTCGCTTTTATACTTGGCTCGGGGATAAATCTCCCTGTTGATGCACCCTGAAAAGCTTGGTGCTCTTTGAGAGTTTATGAGTCGGTTCAAAAAACTAGAAAATCTAGGAAATTAGACTTGCTTTTTTCTTTTTAAGCTTGTAGTTATAACTTTCTTCCGGGTGCCATGTGTTACTCGGGATTTTTTGGGCAGGTGGGTTTGGTATTTTGAAACCATTAGCGGTCGACCATTCGCTTTATGCTGAAGGGGTTTAAAGCAGGATTTCAAAGCAACATTCCTACACGATTTTTTAATTATCAGGAGTAATAGAAATGGCCGAAGGTCGGGTAAAATGGTTTAATGCCAAGAAAGGCTATGGTTTTATCGAATCGGCTGGTCATGGTGACGTATTTGTACACTACACAGCAATTGAAGGAAACGGTTTCCGCACTTTGGAAAACGCTGCCGAAGTTACTTTCGATATTGAAGAGAGTGATAAAGGCCTTCAAGCAGTAAAGGTACAATGCAAAGTCACGGCAAAGTAGCTTGATCAGGCGAAATCAAGCCAGTATAAGAAAAGGAGAGTAATAAGCGGGATATCTGCGAAGGTTGATATCCCGTTTTCATTTTGAGGAGATGAATCAGACCTGGCTGGTCAAAAAACCTCGCGCTTTCAGCAATTCAGCATTCAAAACGCCTCCACCTGCAGCGCCTCTAACAGTATTGTGAGAAAGGCCAACAAATCTGTAGTCGAAGACATTGCATTCCCTTAACCTGCCAACCGTAACGGCCATCGCTTTATCCAGATTCCTGTCTTTTCTGGGTTGTGGCCTGTCCGCTTCTTCCATATAAATAACCGGTTGTTTGGGCGCCAATGGCAGATCCAGTTCCTGGGGTACCGCAGTAAACCTACTCCAGATACTTTTGATCTCCTCAATACCCGGTTTACGTTCCCTAAACTTCAAACTGACGCAAGCCATATGGCCATCGATCACTCCAACCCTGTTACAATGGGCCGAAATATTTATACCCTGGTAGTTTTCAAATTCACCGTTTTTGATGTCACCAAGTATTTTAAGTGGCTCAACTTCCGATTTTTCTTCCTCACCGCCAATATAAGGGACGACATTGTCAACCATATCCAGTGAGGAAACGCCTGGGTAACCGGCTCCGGAAACAGCCTGCAAGGTTGTTACAATCATATCCTGAATGGGATAACCGGCCTTGATCAGAGCGTAAACAGGGGTCATGTAGCTTTGTAAACTGCAATTTGGTTTTACGACCACAAATCCTTTGTTATTGTTGAATCGTTTTTGCTGGGTTGGAATGATTTCCAGGTGATGGTCGTTGATTTCAGCAATAATCATCGGCACGTCACTGGTGTGACGATGGGCCGAATTGTTGGAAACCACCGGGATACCCTGTGAAGCGTAAGTGTTTTCCAATTCCCTCACAGCCTCTTTGCCTATTTCCACGGCTGAAAACACAAAATCGCATTGGTTTTTGGCGGCGTCTACATTTGTGGCTTCTTCCACAACAATGTTTTCAAGTTGAGCCGGCATGGCGTCTTCCATCAGCCAGCGACCGGCAACCGCCTCTTTAAAGGTTTTTCCGGCCGAGCGAGCAGATGCGGCTACATAAACCACCTCAAACCAGGGGTGATTGTTCAGTAGTCTGATATAATGTTGCCCCACCATTCCTGTTGCGCCGATTACGCCTACTTTTAGTTTTTCCATTTTAATCCTTTGAAGCGTAAGATGTTAGATTCAAGGTAACCACGTCCGGGGGCTTTATCAGAGACAAATTTGCCGGGACCGGGTCATCAATTCACCAATCGGGTGACCTTTAACTATATGCTTGCCCTGCCTTTGCGTCAAGCGGCCGGGATCACCAGGAATCCACAAAAACAAAGGTTTTTCCAGGTGTCGAACCATATTAATTGCCTTGATTTGGTTCAGGCTTTTTGCTGAAATAAACGGAGGTATCACAGAGTAAGCCCGACGATTCAAGATACTGAAATTAAAAATAAATTTTACCAAAACCTACGATGGATCGGTTAGATGTCATCTATTAGCCGGTATTTTTGAGGAGTTCGTATGATCGATTTTTCCAAAATAACCACTTATCCCATCCGGGAACGTCAGAATAAGTTTACCCTCGACCAGATGATACCCTTGAATCAGCTGGTGGAGACAAAGGAGAGGGATAAGATTTCCACTATTGCCGAAAAGTTGATTCACGCCAAAAACAAGACCGGGAAAATAATCTTGATGCTCGGTGGGGCAGTGGTTAAAGTCGGTTGTTCGGATGTGTTGATCGATTTGATGAAACGGGGTTATGTGAATCATCTGGCTGTAAACGGTGCGGTTTCCATTCATGATTTTGAGGTGGCGTTGATCGGTGAAACATCGGAAGATGTAGAACGGGGTTTGGAAGATGGAACATTCGGCATGGTGGAGGAGACCGGGAAACTGCTTAATGAAGCCATCAACAATGCACATTCAGCTGAATATGGTTATGGTGCTGCTGTGGGTAAAATGATCGATACAATGAACCTGCCTTACAAAGAAAGAAGCCTTTTCTACCAGGCTTATCGTTTGAATATTCCTGTCACAGTTCATATTGCTATCGGAGGTGATATCATCCACCAACATCCCAGTTGTAATGGCGCTGCATTAGGTGAAACATCCTTTAGAGATTTTAAATTACTAACCGGGTCGGTTACTGGTTTGACAAACGGAGCATTGTTAAATTTCGGTTCCGCAGTTAACTTACCGGAAGCATTTTTGAAAGCGTTAACGATCGTAAGAAATTTAAAGTTTGATGTTAAGAATTTTACGACGGCAAATTTTGATTTTATAGATATGTACCGTCCCAGGACCAGGTTATTGGAATGGCCTAAAAAACTGGGCTGCCAGACATTTGATGTGCGTGATAATCACAACTGTACCCTGCCGGCTTTACGCCAATCCATTATTAATAAGCTTCAGGATGAATAAACCCGGACTTGTCTAATTGAAGGCTAACCAACTATTATCAATATCTTGTGCTGCAACATGCCAAGTGTACCCCACTATCTTGAAGTGGGGCTAGAATACGAATTCGGTTAAGAGGCGATGAAATGGAACTTTACGACTTTGACAAAGTGATACCCAGAAAGAACACCGATTGTGCCAAATGGGATGCCGCCAATTTCCTATTTGGAAGCGATGATGTGTTGCCCATGTGGGTGGCTGATATGGATATTCCCATTGCAAAGCCTATAACTGAAGCCTTAAGGCGTCGCACAGAACATGAAGTTTACGGATACTCCCTGTCGGAACCGAAATCGGTGGTTGAAGCGATAATCAGCCGTCTTGATCGACTGTACAACTGGCAAGTCAAACCGGAGTGGATTCAATTAACACCGGGTGTGGTACCTTCCCTATATACCATTATTCGTTCTTTGACTGTTCCCGGGGATACTGTTATCCATCAGGATCCGGTGTATTATCCTTTTTGGTCGGCAATTGAATACAACGGATGCCAGGTCGGAAACAATCCATTGAAGTTGGATGGAGATAAATACCAGGTGGATTTTGACGATCTTGAAAGGCAGTTTCGTCCTAAAAATCGAATGGGGGTTTTGCCATCCAGGGTCAAAGCTATGATTTTATGCAACCCTCACAATCCTGTAGGTCGTGTTTGGACGAAAGAAGAACTCACCAGAATGGGGGAACTGGTCGTCAAGAAAAATGCTGTTATGATTGCCGATGAGATACATTGTGAACTTTTATTTAAAGGCTATCAGCACACACCCTTTGCCAGTATTTCCCCGGAATTTGAACAAAGATCCATAACCTGCATTGCTCCCAGCAAGACATTTAACCTGGCTGGTTTGGAAGCCTCGGTGGTGATTATTCCGAATCGGGAAATCAGGGACAATTTTAAAAAAACACGCAAAGGATTTTTACCGACCTGTAACATCTTTGGAATGGTGGCCATGGAAGCTGCTTTTAGAGACGGAGATGAATGGTTGGAACAATTCCTTCGTTATATGCAGGCAAATCTTGATTTTCTGGTGGAGTACTTCGCCCGAAACATACCCCAAATCAAAGTCATTCAACCCGAAGGCACCTACCTGGTGTGGCTGGATTGCAGGGAATTGGGCTTGAATCCGGCTGAATTGGAAGCATTCATGAATCGGAAAGCCAAAGTAGGATTGGATCATGGCATCGCTTTTGGACCATCCGGAGCAGGATTTGAAAGGATTAATATTGCCTGCCCAAAATCAACTCTGGAAGAGGGATTGCAGCGTATAGCCCGGGCTGTCAGTGAGTTGTAGATCGAAGGGGATTGTTTTGATTGGATCCGGATCTGATTTTAAGTGCAAACTCGATGAGAATTCAATCAATCCTGTTAGCCAATCGGTCTTTGATATAGCCGGGAATCCTTTCTTCCAGCCAATAATGGGGAGAAAACACACTCCCCCCGGAAATAAATCCCGCATGACCTCCCCGGTCACTAAGTTCCAGGGTCACATTTTCAGATAATTCCTGTTGAGTGGGAATAGCATCTTCAGAAATAAACGGATCATCCTTAGCCTGAATAATCAACGTTCTGTTTTGAATATCTTTTAAATATTGTCTGCTACTGCACTTTTCATAATAGTCATCCGCACCTTTAAATCCGTGGATGGGTGCAGTAATATACTCATCAAATTCTCTAAACGTCTTGAGCTTATCAATTTGATCCTCGGACAGGGAGATATAATCTGAGTAATCAAGCAAACTCATTTTCTTTTTGATATTGTTTTTCAAATAGGACATCAAATACTTCTGATAGACCCGGGAAAATCCTGTTTCCAGTTTTGCAGCGCAGCTATCCAGTTTGAAAGGCACAGAGACAGCTATGGCTGCCCTAAGAGGACTGTGCTCCTTTTTTTCTCCCTGGTATTTTAACAAAGCATTGCCTCCCAGCGAAAATCCGATTGCAAACAAAGGGGCTTTGGGAAATCTTTTCTTCAAATAGCGCAGCAAGAAATCAGTATCAGATGTATCGCCCGAATGATAACGCCTGATTTTTTTATTGGGTTCCCCGCTGCATCCCCGGAAATGCATAAGGATGGCAACCCAGCCTTCTTTCCTGGCTGCCCTGAATAATCTTTTAATATAGGGTGATTCTACCGATCCTTCAAGACCGTGGAACAGGACCAAAACAGGGCTGGTACAATTACCGACAGGTATAGCCGACCAGGCTAGATCCAAAAAATCCCCGTCTTCTGTCTCCAGTCTTTGGGGAATAAATGAAATTTGCTGCAGTCTTTCGATAATTGTTGGCCAAAACGTTTGTATGTGCGCATTTTTCCCCCATTTGCAGGGTTCAAAACTGCTTTGTTTAATCATATTTTTGTCTCGATCAGGATGGATGCTGGTTATCGAATTGCGAAAATTAATCTAACACCATAAGTCTGGCATCATTGGCGGCTAAGCCATTTTCGATGTTTTTTGCCAAATCGGGAAAACTGGCATTAAAATCACTCAATGCAATATTTTCTGCCAACATTTCTCCATCGTGAGTTTGAACTGTGTAGGTTAGTCCAAAGTTGCATGAGGAGATTGATACTTTAACAGTGTTCGTTTGCAGAGAACCTATTGCATTATTGCACAAAGAAGTTTTCCCCAATGGTTCGGCAATTACGAATGTGCTTGGCAAAGTCAATGCAGAGAATAAAGTGGTGCAAAAAAGCAGAAGAACGATCTGTAAAACAGATGAAGTTTTTGTGGAGATTTTTTCAGGCATGGTTGAACTCCGATCCGTTGTTTTATTCAGTGAAATTATTTGGAAGCTGGTTAAAAAGTAACGTAATCAGCTTCCAAAGAAAACAACAAAATCGAAGTGTGTTAAAACACCTTTTGATACTATCGTGGTGGGTGGCCTACATTTCGTTTAAAAATTCATCTGCTTCTTTCGTATCATCCATATTTGGCCAGTTGTCTTGGTTCCCGTTTTCGGATTGAGCTTCCAATTGGGTAATTTTTCCCCCGCCCTTAAGGTATTCTTCTACTGCTTCCGCAATAAATTGACTATTGGGGTCGAAAGAAAGGTGACGCCGACGTCGTCGAATTGGTTTTGTTAACTTGGGTTTCATAAGGCTATTCCGAATTTTTTATAAAAAAGAATGCAAAATCGTGTGTGCAGTCTTAGCGAAAAACATACCTAATTGCGGATTTTTAATTATCAGAAATTAGATTTATAAATTTCAGATAGTTAAAGACAAATGCTTTTACCAGGCTTTTGATTATACAGGCGTTTGAATGGCAATTTGGACGAAAATGGTTTAAAAGTGATCACCTTAAGCCGAAAGTGATTGATTTTGAAGGAAAATGTTTGATTTGCTGCTTAGGATTTCTCCAGGAGAGATGGGAATCGATTTGATTTAACGAAAAAAAAACGCGACCGGCAATATTCTCAACCCCCAGGAGTAAGACGTTGTTACAGCACCTTAATATATTGCCGGCCGCGATCTCGAAATTTCTTTGTTTTTTTGCCAGGTAGTTTTACGTGGCAAAATTGAGCGATTATACACCCAGTAGGAATTCATCAGCGTCCAGACTTCCGTCGTGACGGTTCATGGAGTGTTTAAAGCTGGATTCATCCGGTTTTAATTGCTCAATTTTACCACCATTTTTCAAAAAATCGTTCACTGCAGTTTCGATAAACTGGCTGTCTGGATTAAAGGAAACGGAGCCTTTCCTATTGCGTCGTTTAATTCGGATTGAATTTTTCATTGTTATCTCTCCTTTTGAATTTTATTTTAACAATTACTGTTGTTCTAAAATCCGACCTTCCTTTTTTCTCTCTTCACTATTGTGAATTCTTAGTTCCTTATAGAGCTAGAAATGTGCCATTTGAAAAATAGTTAAAAATAACAGCATATTAAAGTTAAATGTTTTAAGAATTCTTCATCTCTGCTTATACAATTCGACCAAAGTAATCGAAAATGGGTGAAAATGATATATTTGAGCGATTTTTTGGTTGAAAATGGCAATATAAAAACATCTGGACTGCTCGATTGAATGAAAATGTTTGAATGGGATCAAAGCATGATACTCACTGTAGACACACCCTGGTAGTTTGTTTAATATTCTAAAATTATTTGGCTTTATTTCCCTGGTGAAGCCTTGATCGAAATTTTTTTTTGATCGATTTTCCTGAGTTGTCTTTTCCAATTTGTGTTGCTGTCAATTAATCAAAAATCGATTATTACCAATGCTCAAAAAAGTTAACATTAAGCTTAAATACGCTGTTATTACTGCATTTTTTCTGTTTATTTTCCTCCCGATGACATTGGGACTGGTTTGGTTAAACTCTTACGGAAACTTGTTTCCCGATTCCAAATTCTCCAGAAATACCAAAGAAAGACTGATGCGGAGTCCAACAGTGTTTGTCGATCGCAATAATAAACAACTCGGTTCAATTGGGGGGAGTAAGGATTTTCATATTCAGACCATATCGGCTTCTACACATGATTTATCGACCCTGGCAAAAATTTTGTTTGCCAAGGAAGACCGTAAAATAGGGGAGTTTGACGGCATTCAACATTCAGGATTGATGGGAATTATAGAGGCATCAATGGAAGTGATTTCCTGGAAAGGAAAATTAAGGGCTGTCGTTCAGACTTTTGGCGGGAATACGCAAGGGGCATCAGGTCTTTTGGAGCAAATAGCGGGAAACTTATTTGCTCATGATAACCACAATCCCTGGTTTCGATCCGGCATTTTATCGCAGGTTGAAAGAAAACTGGTAAAGACCATCAATGCTATTCGTCTGGCAAAATTGTATCAGAACTCAGAACAAGTCGTGGAAGACTATGTCAATTTAACCTATTCGGCAGGGATGTATCACGGTATCAACGCTTTTATGTTACAACGCTTTAATCGGCCGATTGATCAAGTTTTGGTGCCCATTAATTTAAGCAAGGCTCATCTCACGGATGAAGAAATCAACATTATTAATATGTTGGCTTACTATGTTGGACAACTAACAGGCCCGTCTAACTATGATCCGGGGGTTGCACGTAACCCTATTGCCAGATACCGAATTTTAAAAAGGGCTGCTTTTAAAAAAGATCTGGTGTTAAACCAAATGTTTGATCTTGGGATGATCCAGAAAACGGTGTATCTGAAAGCGAAAGATCGTGAATTGCCTTTTAATCCCGGAACGATAGCCAAAACCAGTTACAATCCAAATATAGAAGTATTAAGACGAGAAACCATCGATCAAATTAAAATAAACCTGGGTGGTAAGGTTAAAACAACCCTGGTTAAGGAAATACAGGATTTTGTCTCTTATGAGTTATTAAAAAAGCGGACTGCATTGTCAATCAAAGCGACCGGAACATACATTCCATCCCGCGCACCCCTGTTAAAATCGATCAGACCAAAATTATACGGAATATATCGTGTCAAGGTTGTAAGCAGAAAACGCAACAGGGTCACTGTATATCTTGGTATTCGCATTGGTAATCGAAAGGTTGTTATTCCTGAGAAAATTAAAAAAGCTTCCCTGAAATATCTGGCACCGGGCAAGTACATCTCCGTCGGTATAGATGGTTTTGACAGCAAGGGATTGCCGCAGCTTTCCCTGGTGCAAACTGAGCCTTTTATCAAAGGGGCAGCTTTGGTGAAGGATCTTTCGAACAGTCAGGTTGTGGCCTTTGGCGGGGGATCGTACTTGAAAGCAGCGATATCTCCGGGGTCGGCATTCAAACCGTTTTTATTGAAAATGGCTTTTGACTATGGCTGGCAACTGGAAGACCGATTGAACAACGGTTGTTTTCTGAAATACAGAATGTTTGGTGGTCCTTACTATTCCCCCAAAAATTATGGTCGCTGTGACGAATCAAAAGTCGGATTTGAGCGTTATCCGGAAATAAAGACCGTCCTGAAAAAGTCGATTAACAAACCGGTTGTTTATCTGCTGGATCATTTAACGGACCAATTGACCGAAAATGAATTCAGAAACATGGCGGATCGAATTATTAAACCCTATCAGGATGACAGTTTAAAGCCCGGGGAGTTTGCTTACCTGGTTCGCGGGAAAAGCATCGACTTTTATCGCGTTGCTGAAGATAAAGGAAAACAGTTTGTTGGAAAGATATCGACAGCCAATTTAAAAAACGAACTGATCTTTGAGCAATTAAAAAGGGAAAAATACCTGGCTCTAAATGAGGAAAACCGCTATCTCGAAGCTGCTGAAGTCTTGGACCAGGGTTATCGGGAATTCATGCGCTGGCATGCTGTGATTAATGATGCAAATGAGCAGATCAGCAAGCTGAAAGCGGGATTAGAGGCATACAGGGAGGGAAACTTGTCAGAAAGTTCTTCGAGCCTTGAGGTTGCATCTCTTTATCATTTCTACTACGACGAGAATAAAAACCTGCACTATGATCCATATTCCCGGGATAGAATTGCTTTTATTAACTGGGAGCTGGTCGACTCTTTTCTCAAGGAACGCAGCCTGGCCGGAACCCTGCTGGGGAAATTCACATTGGATGATCATCAACGCTACGATAACTGGGTCGAGGACTACGCTCAACTGCCGGCAGATGAATTTTTTACTGACATGTACTATTTTCACCCCCAGGTACGGGGCCTGGTTAACATTGTACTGTTCAAAGCCTATCTTTCTGATTTGACGGGGACGGATCAAAAATCCATTTTGGGTGACTATTCATTGCCCCTGGGTACTCATCGGGTCTCCCTGGTCAAATTATCGGAAATGTACGGTCAGGTGCTAACGTATGAAAAAGACAATGAGGACATTCGTAACAATCGTACTTTTTTTATTGAGCCGGATAAACCTGGTAGTCGGGATAACTTTGGCTATGGAAAAGGGGTGGAATTTGTTTTGGATGAAGAAACTGATGTATTTGCCGCAATGAAAGCAGCCCGGCAGGAAAAGGGAGGTACCAGTTTTCATTTGAAATCCAAGGAGATCGTCGCAGGAAAGACAGGTACCGATCCTAAATACAAAACCTATGCAGCCGTGGTTAAATTCAATGGAACGCCCTATTTGGTTACTGCCTGGTTTGGACCGGATCATAATAAACATGTGAAACTGGTAAAACCATGGACAGCGGGTTGGACTGCTGCACTGTATGTAGACAAGGTGGTGTCAACGATTCAAAAAAGATATGCGGATTTGTTGCCGAAGCGCTTTGAAGATTCCATTGAGTTTGATCCCGATTTTGAATACGATGCAACACCGGATCCTGAATCTTTACAACCGACAGTCACCGATTCTGCCGACAGCACTCAAAAAAAGGAACCTACGGTTGTGTGGCAAGCTGATGGTACCTATAAAATGATTTATGAGGACGACAAACCTGAGGCTGAGGAAGATTTGGAACCAACCGTTGAAATGGACTACAGTGAAGAGGATATTGACCAGCTAATCGAGAATGAGTCGCTGGAGAACTGACTGCAAATGGTATTTTCCCCGTTGTACTGACGGGGAAGCTTCTTACACGTTAAATCTGAAATTAATGATATCTCCGTCCTTTACCGGGTAGGTTTTGCCCTCCAAACGCACAGTCCCGGCCTTTCTGGCTTCCGCATACGTTTTGGCAGTCATTAAATCATCATAATAAAGCACTTCCGCCCGGATGAATCCTTTTTTAATATCGGAGTGTATGACATCTGCAGCATCAACAGCGATGGTGTCTTTTTTAATTGTCCAGGCTTTTACCTCATCTTCACCGACCGTAAAAAAGGAAGCCAATCCCAATAAGTCATAGGAACGACTGATCACCAGCTCCATGGCAACTTCCTTGATTTGGAACTCCTCCAGAAAATCAGCTGCTTCTTCCTCGGACATTTGAGCCAGTTCATGTTCAAGTTTGCCTTTGATGGCAAGACAGTCTTCTTTTTGAATGGATTCTCCCAGTTCAGGAAGATCGTCATTGTCGTCCGGATTGTTGAATAATACCAGCATCGGTTTCCCGGAAAGAAAGGTGAACCCTTTGAGTACAGGGTTCCCGGCCAATTCGGCCTGCTTTCTCAAAGGGGTTTCATTTTCAAGACAAACCAGGCATTCCTGAAGCAGGGTGTATTCTTCTTCGTTGTATTTCTTTCCTCTTTGTTTCTCCGTGTCCAGCGTCTCAAGGCGTTTTTCCACTACCACCTGGTCTGCAAGCATTAATTCCTGGTCAAGAGCAGCGAAGTCACTATTAACATTTGCTGTTTCTCCTGCAAAATCCGGAAAATTGCGAATGACATGAATTAAAGCATCACAGTCCCTTACCTGGTTCCAAATTGCCTGTTTTCTCTGATCCAGCTTGCCAGGGAGAAAATATTCTACCTGGGCATAGATCGTTTTCTTAGGATTATACATGCCGCTGAGGATGCCTACTCGATCATCGGGGACTGTTACGGTTCCAATGCGGTTTTCACTCTTGTTTGGTGTTTCCAGGAAACTGCCTGTTAACGTTTCAAAAATAGTCGTCTTACCTGAACCGGCAAGGCCGATGATACCTAACTTCATGATTGCCTCTGTTTGATAGTCGAAGGGATTTGCCTCTGGTCCCGGAAACAACTTTGAAGCTTATGTTCCAGCACCGATGCAAAAGGATTGATTTTCTTTCAGTTGTCCTGATTTGAGTGAGATGTTTTACTGAGTACCGGATTGGCATAGATTTCAAGCAGGATTTTCTTAATATCCGGTTTTAGATTATCGTAATTATGAAGGAAGCGTTTTTTATCTTCTTCGTTATATTCATCTTTGTAGGTTGTCGTTTCATTAATCTGATCAAAAGCGATATAGTTTCTCGGCCACAGTTTATAGGTTTGATGAATGGATTTGTCGATGGCATCAGCCACTTCTTTTTCGTTTTCGAAGCTGCCCGATAACGGCTTGCAGAAAGCAACATGCACGTTGCCTTTATCTCCGCTGATACCTGCCGCCATGGATACCAGATCATCCCTGCGTTTTTTCTTGTATTCTCCCTTTTGTTGGAGTTTGTGAAGCTCTCTGGCTTTTATTCGATCACAAGGGTCTTTTTCATAGGAGATGGCAACGGGAACAATGCCAATGGCATTGATAAAGGCTGAAAAATCGGGTTGGGATTTTCGTTCGGAAAGGTGAAACATTTTGACGATAGCCGGGTTGGTCTGGTCCTTTCCGTCTTTAGCCCGGCCCTCGCGTTGAGCAATCCAAATATGGTCACCCTGGTTTAACACCTGGTTGATATAGGCAGAGAGATGCTTAAGTTCCTTGAGCTGCTGTTTTGGAGGCAGGTTGCGTTTGACGATAAAAGCCTTGTTAATGCGAATCAGGTCTTCGATCATATCGTCAAACAATAGATTATTGCCAAAGGCAATAAAAGGAACTTTGAAACCGCCATTGTTCAAAATATAATTAATCAATGCGGAGTCCAGTACGATGTCACGATGGTTGCTGATAAACACATAGCTTTTTTTCGGATCAAGAGATTCCAGTCCGGACCAGGTCAGTTGGTCAACCGATTGATCCAGCACCCATTTCAATAACCGAAGCCCGACAATCTTTTTCTGAAAATCGTCAACGGTTTTGATGTTACTGAGACGGATTTTCAAAAATAGCTTAATGGCAATATCAAAAAGACCATGCAGGAAACCAGGTATTCCTGGCCATATCATCATTCTGACAGTCGAAACCAGAAAATCATTTTGGATCAGTCGTTTTTTAACTTGCGGGAATTCCTGATCAGTATACGGCCTGATATCACGAAATTGATCTGTTGTATCTTTCATGGAGAGCTAAGTCTGATAGCAGACGGTTATGATTAAAGACTTTATATGAAATCTGCAGCGTTATCGGAACCGTCGAATCATTCTGAAGACAAAGAATTAACCGGAACAATTCTTTATTTACAGCCAAAACACGACAGATCTATTCAAGCCATTTACCGATTCTATCAAACCTGTAACCGGAGAAGAGGCTTTTTTCAGGATCGTGCGACCAATGAATGAACAAACCTTTGGCACGGACATCTTTTTCTTCAACAAATCCCCAATAGCGACCATCCAAAGAATTCCGGCGATTGTCTCCGAGTGGCCAGATTTTTCCTTTTCCAACAGTAAAGGATTGTTGAACATAGAACCCCGGTGAATATGGGGCCGGGATGTGGTTTTCATCATAAAATGGAATCGATTGGTCCTCCGGTTCCCCATTGATGTAGATTGTTTCGCCAATGATCTCAACCTTATCACCTTCAATGGCTACAGCGCGTTTTATATAAGGTATGGAAGGGTCCCTGGGATTTGGGAATATGATGATGTCACCTCGTTCGACTTTGGAACGAAACAATTTGATATCTGTGAAAGGAATCACAAAACCATAAGCATGCATATCTGCAAACAGATAATCACCTACTTGAATGGTTGGTATCATGGAACCTGTTGGAACACGATACGGAGAATAAGCCCAGGTTCTGAAAACAAGCGCAATGGCCAGAGCTATTATTAGTGCTTCAGCCCATTCTCTTGCGGTGTCGTTTTTGATAAACCGTTCAAGATTAATGATTTTAAACTTTTTCATAATAACCGGGAGAGGTGATTGGTTAAGCGATTTTATTCCCTAGAAAACAATCCATAAATATATCTGGTTTTGTTTAAAAGAACTATGACTTGGAACAAGTGTAGCGCAATGGTTTGATTTGCCTGAAAAATTATATTGATTCAAGCTTTGAAAGGATTCATGTCGGTTTTTCAAACCCTTCCCGAGTGCAGGTGGATTCATCAAACTGCAGGTTTTTAAAAGGTCCTTTCATACCCAAAACTCATGCTGATGTCAGTTGATTCCTCGTTATCTAAACCCAAACGAATTTTCATGTATTTGTTGTATTGATATATGTGTTCATTAATAGTGATAAACACCCCAATTCGAGTCAGAACGTATAATCCTACGGCGGTTGCAACAAGGTCTTTTTTTTCATCATCACTCAGGTTGTCTCCTCCCAGGCCAACCGCCAGCAAGCAGCCCATTGGCAGAAATCCCCCCAGGGTCCAGTCAAAAATATATGCCGGAGGCCTGATGTTTCCGTATAGTGTATTATCAAGGATGGTAGATCCGTATATGGGAACCAACATATTCAAATTCAGTCGGACCGGATCGACCAGCCATGCTTCTTTTTCTGCAGGACTTAGATTGTCAATGTTCACATCCTTAAGTTTAAAATCAACGTGGTCCCTTATCTTTTGAGTGCCTGTTAAATCAGCGTAAACTTCCAGGTTTGTAACCAGCAGAACACAACTTATCAGCATCATCAGCGTTTTCTTCATGAGACTCCTGTAATTCTTTGGTATCAGCACTAAGAAGGAATCCCCTGATTATTACCACATCCTTTTACCAGGGGGACGATTAATCAGTTCAGTCTATTTCATCAAGCTGTTTCTCACATACATCAAAACTCGGTTTTCTTCAAATTTTACTTTGGATTCGCGCACTAAAGGTTCCGGAATATTAGTGTTCTATTGTGAGCGTGCGACGGCTCGATTCGAATTCCAAAAGCACCTTTGCTAAAAAAAAATGCATAAACCTGCGCTGATCTGTTACAATAATGAAGCTTTCTCCCGATATGGTTCTATTTCGTAAGACGGTCAAATCAGGTATGAAGGTATGGAAGATACACAGGTACATTCAGGTCAACGAAGAGAGAAAAAACTGGTGGATCTTATCTGCCTGGATAAATACCAGGAGAACATCGATCTCAGGTCTGTTTATCAATCAAAAATTAACACCTGGCTGGATTGGATGAACAAAAAACTGGATAAGGCGGCATTTGAGGAACTAAGTAACAAAGAGCAGGAAGAGTATTTTGTGGTGAATCGCTTTCTTCGGCATTTTCTTTTAAGTCGTTTTCAATGGATTCTGGAATCGATTAGCAATGAAAAGTTGCGAAGGCAGTATCTGCTCGTATTCCCGCCCTTCAACCGCCAGGGAAGCATAAAGCGCTTTCTCTTACATTTCTTCTGCCTGAAAGAAGTGGATCGACAAAACCTTGAATATTGCGGTCTTAACAATTCGGAAAAGGAGATTCGAATTTTATGGGATATTTACAAGCTGGTGAAGACTATCGATACGGTAGCTGTCTTAAAAAAGTCGGTTTCTGGAGCTAATCCGTTCCAATCGCAATTTTCATCTGATTACATCAGCAAGATCCTGAAAACAGTGGAAGAGATGTTGAATCTTTTAGTTCAGATTTGCGTTAAGCCCGAGCATTACAGAGACCTGCGCTATCAATTCCCCTTAGGTGTATTTAAACCGGAAACAATTTTAAACCGAAAGGAAAATAACAGCTTTTTGATTAATACAGTCGCCATAGAAAAATTTGATTATCGCAATTACTTCTTCCACTTCTACTTCAAATCGAGCATGAAGGCCCGTTATAAGGGCAAAGAATTGAGTTTTAGGTATAATTTCCTTGATTTCGAGATTATGCGGCAGGAGTTTTTGATGGACTGGTTAAATTGCCGGCTTAAAAACAATCCTAAAAAGATGGCTGTTTTTGAAAAATATAGGGTGGGTAACAGGTCTTTTAAAGAGATCATAAAACAATCTCCGGAAAAAGAGATCCAATTACTTAAAAAACTTCCCCTTAACGTGTTTAACGATCTTGTGGCTCATGTAAACGAAAGCGTGGATCCGGACGATAGAACAGAAGTCGATCCTTTATCACAAAATACAGGGGAATTAGCCCAACAATTAAAGGTTTTTGAAAAAGCCAAGGAATTGACTAAAAAATCGACTCAGGTAACCCAGTAATATGTCAGTTCGTTTACAGGGAGTGTCGGTCCCAGAGGTTGCAATAAGAGTCATGTTTCTTCTTGATATAGTGATCGAAGATGCCTCGCTCTTTGAAGAGTGATTGATTACCCGAATGAACACTCTCCCATCAGGTCGCAGTGACCGTTCGCTCCATTAACAATTCGATTACAGAGTCAATTTTAATAACAGTGGATAGTTCTTTTTTCAAAGGTTAAGATGTCATCCAGGTGAAACAAGTGTTCTGTCAGCTATTGTAAATTGAACTGGTCTGCCGAACCGTAACAGCAAGGCATTTGCCCACCAAATTCTGATAGTCATGGCCTGCTTGGAAACAGCGCCGGTTGAAAATAGTCTGATTGTCGTCTTCATCAGGTATAGTGAGAAAATAAATGTTTCATAATGGCCTTAAATACCGATTTAAAGGTAACGTTACTTCTCAAGGTGTGTGATAATTAATCTTTTAAACAGGATCTGTTATGTTGGAACAAACTATCAATGCTTTTGATAATCTTTGCCGGGAGATACTGGCAACACATGGCGGCGTGCTGACCTGGAAATGGGACCCGCGGTTTGAATCTCTTTTAATTGAATTTACCCAGGAGACTGTCGAAAGCGTTCGAGGAGTGCTGGACAAACATCTTAATTACGTCTGGGAAAAATCTTCTCTTAATCAAGCCCCGGAAGCCGTTCAAGACTTTGGAGAGCGATTAGGAGGGCTGATGTCAAATCAACTGTTGTTTGCTTCGGATACAGATAATGGGACCAGGATATTCTGCGCCTGGTGGCCATGGGCGGATCAAAATACAATTTCGATTCGGCTTGCTCCGGATTACAGCATATTTGATGACCCTGCTAAATCAGGGCTGATCGATCAAACAAAAAAAATGTTTGGTATTTGATTGCCTCTGTTCCACTCCATATTTATTTTCCTGCCTGGTCTTACTTTTCATTAAGACATTTCATTCTGTAACCGCTGACCAGTCGTTAGAAATATCTTCAATATTTAAAAAAATCATTGTAACCCCCACACCAGAAGTAAAAACTTGAAGATAGGAGCTTGCAGAAAAAGCTGTTTCGTACTAGCAGTTTTTTGTAAAAATTCGGAACGTTTGTTTGAATTCGATCAATGAAAATCAATACTGTAAAACCTTGTTGGTTAAGGGAAGAGCAAGGGATTTGTTTAAAAGTCATTGCTAACAAGGTATTAGCGGCTAAAGGCGAAGGAAGCGTTTTTTTTATTGATTACCTAAATAAATAATGTGATATGATTTGCTCTTTATGGCAATCGTGTAAAACTTGTTTTACCTGAGTCGGACAAGTAAAATAACGACACAACCAGATGAAAAGATATTGATGTTTTGGTTTATACCTCTCGACAAAACCACTTTCAGTTGGTGTAAAGGCAGAAATGACAAAGACAGAAGAAACAGGAAATAATGGCAAACTTTCCCGAAATGCAGCTGGCAGCCCTTCAATAAGCAACCATGGGCACTCAAGACTTAAAACAAAGCGTGCAGTGACTTTCCCGTCATCCAAAGCAGCAGTCAAAAATGGAAAGAGTAGCACGCATGCAGGGAAATCTGTTTCCTTGGATTCTATAAAAGATAAGAAGCTGCGTGAACTGTTTTGCCTGGATATTCCTTTTTTCACATTATTGGAGAGATATACCACCGACGATTTCCTTCAGCTTGATCCCTCCAGTACAATACCATTCTTTGCAGAGATCAGGAATTACCAGGGAGCAAAAGAAGAAAACGGGGCGGTTTGGATTGTCAGGCCAATCAAAGATGAAGAAATTCTGCAAACAGCAACCAGCACGATCGTCTATTTTCTTGACCGGTTTACAGGCTCTCTTTCGGCTCCCACCATTCTGACCAAAATTAACAATCACATCTATAGAGCGACAAAGCTGATCACCAGGGCGGATCAATTGTCCGGAGCCAATTATACTGTAGAAAAACATTTAAAGGAGCAATTGGCACTGGATTTAATTAACCGCTGGATTTTTGCTGATGAAGATAGAAATCCCAACAACTACCTGGTGAAAACCGACTCAAAAAACCTGCAGCTGGTTATCCCGATAGATTTTGGAAATGCAGATTTAACGAGCGAAGCTATTAAAATCAAAGGTATTTCCAGTAAGTTTGGATGGGCTCGTAAGGAGAAAACCCAATACCTCACTCCTTTGAAAATGAATGCTTTCACAGAATACGACATGACTTTTTACCAGCATCGTTTTCAACATTTTGAGAAGATAGACGCAAAATTATTGAGGCGAATCTGCAAAGCTATCCTGAGACTCTGTCCGCAGCCATTAAACATAGAAAAGACGACCAAGACAATCACTCGAAACATTCTGCGACGTATTCACTACGTACATGCCTATTTCGAAAAACACATTCCGGATCATATAGTAAAAACCAATAAATATAGCGGGATGGGTGAGGCGTTTCTGAAAATTTCACAAGGTGATTTATAAATCGCAATGTAATGGTAACATCGATTGGTGAACGACTAGGGAAAATCCTTCGATTGTCTGAAGTTACAAAGCGGAAAGGAAACGGTTGGTTTAACGTGGTGAGAATTTGACGCTTTGAATTGAATTGGGCTGACACACCGAAATGTCAACAAAGTGTGTCGACCCAAATGATGATGTTATGCAACCCGGGCAGGTTGTGCTTCAAAAATTTCCGGTGAGGTTTCATCCATCGGATACTTCAAACCAATGGTATCCCGAATCTGATCCAGGGTTTCGATAATGGATGCAGTTTCATCAAGTGATATGGTAGGGCTCTCGGTTAATCCGTTCATCAGGCAGTGTACCATTTCCTTGACCTGGTAAGAATATCCCTCAAACCAGTTCTCATGAGAATCTTCGACAAGAAGCGGTGTTTTATTTTCTCTCAAAAGCTTCATTGGTCGCCGTGCCCACCAGTAGGAAGGAATCTCAATTGAACCTTTGGTTCCGTAGATATAAGAGCCATTGGAGATATTCACTTCAAGAGAGCAATTGCCATTCAGCATGGCCCCGTTGTCGTAAGTCAGGATCATGGATGTTTGCCTGTCCACACCTTTGTCGGAGAAACTGGCAGAGGCTGAAATATGGTTTGGTTTATCACCAAAAATGAATGAACCCAGGGAAACAGGGAATACACCCAATTCCAACAAGGCACCACCTGCAAGCTCCGGTAAAAGGAGCCTTTGATTGATTTTCTCTCTCAACAAGGCTCCGGAACCGTTGTGTGATTCTACCAGGTGCACATCGCCGATCTCACCCTGCCTAATCCAATCCAGGGCCTGAATGACAGATGGAAGAAAACGAATCCACATGGCTTCCATCAGAAACAGTTTTTTTGCTCTTGCCAGATTGATCACTTCCCTGGCTTCGCCGACGTTTACACACAAAGGTTTTTCACAAAACACATGTTTTCCTGCATTCAAAGCTGCAATGATCTGTCTTTTATGAATGGAATGAGGTGAAGCTATATAAACAATGTCCACATCGGGATCATTCAGAAAAGCTTCCTCACTATAATAAGTTTTACGAATTCTGTTTTTTGTTGCGAAATCTTGAGCTTCACTATTCGGTCTGATTAACACCGCTTCAACATTAGCAGAGTCAGTTATTTCGACCGCACGGGTAAACAGGGATGCCATAAGACCTGTACCCATCAATCCAATTTTTATATTCATTTGCGTTTCAATTTTAATACATCCGAACTGCTGATTTTCCACTTCTTTTAGACTTAAAATGTAAAAAGCCTGCCTCGCGAAGTGCCTGTAAAGTGAGACCGGATCTTGTTTGTTGTTTAAGCAATTCAATTTCAATTGATAAACAATCCGGTATCGGCAAACAAACCGGTTTTAACAACGTTCAAAACCAGTTTGTGAAAACCATCGGATATGGTTATTCAAAATAGGGATCTCCAAGACCGATCCCGTTTGATAGCCACGATCTCTTTTTCGGTTAGTGTAACCCTGTCACCTGTTTTCACTACATACACGAATACGGGTACCGATTAAATAAACTTCAAACTGCTTAAACCAAAGCTCCATTGCCAGTAAAAACAAGCTTTTAGTTCTTTTAGTGTCGGTTCTCGATTCGTAGTATTTTGTATTAGAATACAGCCAGGTGAGTAATTAGCCGGTTTGGACAATCACCATACACAACACACTGTTACTCAAAAAGAGATTATTCACACGATTGCCATATTAGGCGAATCCCCTGAAGTTAGGGTTTGGAAGCTGTTTTTGCTTTTGAAAAAGATTCCTCGGTGCTTTTTTAAGCAAAATTCCAACTTCAATTATAGTAAATAAACTATAAAAATATTTTGAAAAATTCATTAAGCTAAAACAATGATGGGTATTTTTGCCTATCGATCCTGGTGATCGAAATCAAAAATAGGATAAGATTTAACATTCCTTTTTCATCGATTTTTAGCAAAAACACTGTGATATAATATAATAAAAACAATATAATAGACGTGATTTATCTCGTGGTTCGAGAGAAACAAGGGAATCCGTTTGCAAAACAACAGAAACACGCAAGTTAAGCAAAACTAATAATTTTAATTCAATTCATCAATTTAATTTAATATTTTCAAGGCAGATTTGCCAGGTTTTGCTGTGGTATCATTACTTTAAAGTTGAATGAAGGGATCAATATTTTTCAGGAGCAGGATATGGGAACTCGCCACGAGAAAATTCCGGAAAACCTTTGGCAGTTTATCAATGACCAAAAAATATTTTTTGTGGGAACAGCCACTGGCGACAGTAGAATCAATATTTCACCCAAGGGAATGGATTCCTTGCGAATTCTTGATGCAAACAGGGTGATCTGGCTCAATGTGACAGGGAGTGGGAATGAAACGTCTGCTCATATTCAGGAAGATTCCCGAATGACGCTAATGTTCCTGGCTTTTGAAGGAAAACCCATGATTTTAAGATTATACGGAACAGCCAGAGTAATTCACACATCGGATCAGGAATGGCAGGAATTATATGCTCGTTTTGATCCTCTACCGGGGGCGCGGCAAATATTTGATCTGGCAATTGATCTGGTGCAGACCTCGTGTGGCATGGCTGTTCCATTCTTTGACTATGTCGGAGAGAGGGAGCAACTCAAAGACTGGGCGATAAATAAAGGTCCGGATGGAATCAAACAATACTGGCAGGACAAAAATAATTTAAGCCTTGATGGCAAACCGACTCATATTATAGAAAAGAGCTTGTAAACAATCGAAATTACTCAAACAAGTCATGGTGAAAACTAAAGATTCAAAACAACATCGAATTCCAACAGATCTGATTGCACCGTGTGGATTAAATTGCAGGTTATGTTACGCTTACGATCGTGAGAAAAATGCATGCCCGGGATGTCGTGGTGATGATAGCTTGAAAATGAAATCCTGCCTCACCTGCAAAATCAAAAATTGTGAATTGATACGTTCCGGATCACAGAAATTTTGCTTTGGCTGTGACTCTTTTCCTTGTACACGACTGAAAAACCTGGATAAAAGATATCGATCCAAATATGGTGCGAGTTTGCTGGAAAATCTTAAAATGATCGAATCGGAAGGTATCAGGCATTTTATTCGAAAAGAAAAGGAAAAATGGACCTGTCCTCAATGCGGCGAACTTCTCTGTATGCACAAACCTAGCTGCCAGGCATGCGGCTATCAATGGAATCAAACAAGTAAATAAAAATGTTGAAATTGGTCGCTTTTTCAGCAAAATGTCTACTCCCTCCGTAAAAAGTCTGCGAGTATTCATCATCAGGTTTAACATTTTCATGAATTAAAACAGGAAAGATCGAACAATGGGCAAAACAGCGTTACTTCTTGGAGCCAGCGGGCTGGTCGGCAGACATTGTCTGAAATATCTTCTGAATGATGACTATTACTCTCAAGTGGACGTGATTGTGAGGCGCCCGCTCGACTTTGACCATCCAAAGCTGGTTCAGCATCTGGTGAAATTTGATCGGCTGGCTGAGGAATGTCGGGATATTAAAGTTGATGACGTATTTTGTTGCTTGGGGACTACCATGAAAAAAGCTGGTTCCCAGGAGGCATTTTACAAGGTCGACTTCACCTATCCGCTGGAAGTCGCAAAGTTAAGCAAAATTAATGGTGCCAAGCAGTTTTTACTGGTAAGTGCCGTGGGTGCAAATCCTAAATCTTCGATCTTTTACAACCGGGTGAAAGGGGAAGTTGAAGAGACAATCGGACAGTGTGGGTATCAGGGATTCCATGTATTCCGACCCTCGTTGTTATTGGGAGAACGGCAGGAAAAAAGAATGTTGGAGGGTATGGCTCAGGTAGCTTTTAACTTGCTTTCCAGGATCATGATCGGACCGTTTGGCAGGTATCGGGCAATTGAAGGCAAAACGGTCGCCTATTCAATGGTTTGGGTAGCCAAAAAACAACAAGGTGGACGAGTCATCGAATCCCGCGAAATTCAGAGGATGTTTGATCAATCAATCCAATGAAACAATTAATTCATTTTTTTTCTTTGGCTTGCCCATAGGTATCACCTTGAACAATACAGGTTGTGCCACAATGCGGGTTGGTGGATCTGCTTCCCTTGATCCACCTCTAATCCCGAATTCCACTTTACAATCGCTGATCAGTTTCGGCATCAAAAACTAGTACATTGTTGATATCCACACACAGATCAACTGTTTTGGTGTCCTTGAACTCAGTGCGAAAATCCAAACGTGCTTTAAAGATCTGGTCGCCAAAATATGAAATTACTTCCTGGTCGTAACCAAGGGGTTCAACTATGTCTACTGGTAGTTTGTTGAAACGAAACATCTGTTCCTTGCCACTCTCACTGGTATAATTCGCATCATTGAAAAAATCGGGTCGAATGCCTAATTTAACCTGACGGCCCTTCTCAACAGACCTTTCCCCGTTTCGCAATCTGATTTTATTCAAAGGCAAAGCGAAGTCTCCGAGTTGAATATGATTTTCTTCCATTATGCCCGAGAAGATATTCATGGCCGGTGAACCAATAAAGGTTGCCACAAATACATTGTCCGGATCCAAATAAAGCTTCATGGGAGAACCTACTTGCTCGATGATGCCATCCTTTACAACGACAACTCTGTCTCCGAGTGTCATGGCTTCCACTTGATCATGCGTTACATACACGCTGGTCATCTTCAGTTTGCTGTGTATTTTCTTGATCTCGGTACGCATATGCCCCCTGAGCTTGGCGTCCAGGTTGCTTAAGGGCTCATCAAAAAGAAACGCAGCTGCAGGCCTGGCGATCGCCCTACCCATGGCCACACGTTGCCTTTGTCCTCCCGACAGTTCGGCAGGCTTTCTTTCCAGATAGTCCTCCAACTGCAACATCTCCGAAACTTCCTGCAGTTTTTTATCTATTTCTGTTTCCGGCAGCTTGGTACGTTTTAATCCAAATATAATATTCTCTTTGACACTTTTGTGGGGATACAAGGCGTAGTTTTGAAAAACCATGGCGATATTTCGGTTTTGAGGCTCTATATTGGTCACGCAGGTTTCACCGATAAACACATCACCACTGGTCGGATGTTCGAGACCTGCTACCATCCGCAACAAAGTGCTTTTTCCGCAACCGGAAGGGCCCACTAAAACGATAAACTCGCCGTCCTCGATCTTGAGGTTGGCATTTTTAATGACAAGGTTGTCATCAAAGCGTTTAACGATATTCTTAAAAGTTATTCCAGCCATATTTTATTCCTGATCTAAGTTTATGGTGCTTTTTCAAAATGAATTTCCTTTTCTATTCTTTAACGCCACCTTCAGTCATTCCGGATGATACTCGTTTCATTGCGAACATAAAGGCGATGGTTACCGGTAGTAACGTAAGCATGGATGCCGCCATGATCCTTCCCCAGATCGCATTTTTGGAAACAAACAGTGTTTGCAGAGCAAGGGGCAGGGTATGGTAATTTGAGTATTGCTTTAAAAATACCGAGGCAAAAAGAAACTCATTCCAGGCAATGATAAAACAGTAGATAAATACAGTTGCCAGCATGGGCATCGATAAGGGAATAACAATCTTAAAAATGCTTTGAAATCTTGAAAAACCGTCCACCATGGCTGCTTCTTCCAGCGAGTAAGGGATACTGCGAAAGTAATTCCCCAACATGTACAAGGCAAGAGGCAGTGTTTGCACGATGTAGATTAAAACCAGACTAAGTAACGACCCAAAGGTCGTAGTTGCCAGGCCAATAGCCACACTCATCTGGTAAAGAGGTACCATGAGCAGGACTCCTCCGATCATGTAGACAAAAAGCACGCTCCTTTGAATGGGTTGCCTGCCTTTGAATCGAATTCGGCTAATCGAATAAGCCCCGAAAACAGCGATTGACATCGATATACTGGCTGCAATCAACGATAATACAAAGGTATTTGCCATGTAGCGAATAAAAGGAAACACATCTTCACTGGAGGCATATTTTTTCATGATGCGATCCCTTGTCTCTTGAGGGATTGCAGGATTATTCAGGATAGTTTTAATTGATTCAGGAATGTCTGCTGTTTTCTGCTCAGCGAACCCCAACAATTCCTGATAGGATTTCCAGTTGATTTTTTGGGGTATTAAAGATGGATTTGCCCAGTCGTATTGGTGTTTTAGCGACGTTGATAGAATTTGGGCAAACGGAAAAAGACTGAATACCAGCACTGACAAAACAGCTAGTGTCAGCATAATTTTCCCAAAAATCGTTCTTTGTCCAAACATAGGGCTACCATTTGAGAATTTTTTTCACATAGAAGTAAATAAGAAAGGACAAAATCAGGAATTGAACCACGGAAATAGATGCTGCGAATCCCTGGTCGATGATTCCTGTAAATGCTTGCAGATATATAAATACGGGAAGCGTCTCCACACTGGGTGCCAGCAGGTAGACATCTTCAAATCGATTGAAGTTCCAGATGAATCTTAAGATGACGACTGTCCCCAATACAAAATAAATTTCAGGGAGGGTAACGTGCCAGAATCGGCCAATAGGACCATAACCATCTATGGCTGCTGCCTCGTACTGATCCTTGTTGATCGATTGCAACTTGGAAAGAATCAACAGATAGGTAATTGGAAAGTGCTTCCAGATATCAAAGAGTATGACCACAATTATGGCAGTATCGGGATTACCGATAAGGTTTGTGCGGTCATCGGTTATGCCCAGCACTTCAACAATAACATGGTTAAAGATGCCGTTTACGGGATCAAAGATGAATTGCCACCCAAACACAACCGAAATTACGGGAGCAAAATAGGGTAAGAGAATGATGTTGCGCACCAGCCCACGCATCGGGAACTCTTGATTCATTAGCAAAGCCACGAGCAACCCTACTACCGTTACACCTATCACTGTGCCTAATAAATAGACGACGGTGGTACCAAGCGAAGCAAAATAACGGGGATCAGACAAGAACTTGCCGTAGTTGTCAAACCAGATCAAGGTCTTTTCGCCGTTTAGTCGGACATCAAAAAAGCTCAGGTAGAGATTGTATAGAATTGGATAAATGATCAATAATCCAATTACACCAATTGCCGGAGCCACAAGTTTCCAACCCAGTCTTGCTTCCTGTCTTGCCAGATCGTTATCAATGGTTTCCATAATCTATCACAGAAAGAAAGTTTGGAGTATTCGGAAAAAATAGAAGCTGCCAGCTGACAAGATTCCGGCTGACAGGGTTTTCGATTATTTGCAGGTAGAAAGCTTCGTGCGATCTACCTGACCGAACCAGTGAATCTATTTCATCAGGCTTTTCATCTCTTTTTCAGCAGTCGCCAACGCTTTCTGGGTTGGCACGTTCTCAAAAATTGTTGAATAGATCATGCGAGGAATAATCTTTTTTGCGAAAAACTGCCCGGCCAACGGATAGGTCTTTCCATCAACGACACTAAAGGTTTTGATCGAATCAAAACCGGAGAGGATCTCCTGAATCTTTTCTTCCCCATAAGATTTAAAAATTCCTCTTGGATCATTTAAGTAGGCTTCATCCCTTCCAATATCTCTGAGCATCGGATTTAGCCCTCCGGGCTGGATATGCAGATAAGTGATGTACGAGGATTTTTCCAGCAGAAATTTTGCAAAACGAATCGCCTCGGATCTTTTACCGCCTCTTTTGTTAATAATTCCAAAAGCTTTCACAACACCGTATCCCGCGGGTTGTTTATGCTGAATTGTGGAGACCATATCCGTGTTTTTTACCAGGTTTACATCAAAGGTACCGCCACTCAGCTCCTTGAAATGATCTTTTGTCAAAGAACCTTTTGCAACCTCGGCCAAAGCAAGATCATCCATGATGTAGGTGGAGTAAAAGAACATGGCCAGCTTTCCCTGTAGATAGTAATCGCGAGCCCGCCAGGTTTGAGGACCGGGAGGATTGTATTTTGCCAGTTCCTTGTAAAACTCCAGGGTTTCCAAAGTCTGTGGTGAATTGAAGACCAGTCTTCCTTTGGAATCAAACTGACTGACATTATTTGAGATGGCAAACTGCGTAAACACCTGTTCTGAATAATTTTCAGGCTTTGTTCCAATCAAAATACCATATTGGTTTTTAGAAGGCTGATAAAAATACTTCGCAGCTTTCATGATATTATCCCAAGTGGTTGGAGGCGCCAAACCGGCTTTCTTGAACCAGTCAGCCCGATACCAGATGCCTTGAATCCAGCCATCAAAGGGAACAGCGTAATAAACGCCTTTTTGGGGAGATTCCAGTAGCTGCAACGCTCCCCTATAAAACCGGCTTTTGCCTGTTGCTTCAATGATCTCTTTAGCCGCAGCTGAATCCAGCATGCCTTCGTTTCCAAAAGCCAACATAAATTCATATCCCGATTGAAAAATATCCGGAAGCTTGTTCGCGGCAGAAGCAGCAGCCATTTGCGAAGCCAGATCATTTTCATCAACCGGGACAACTTTAACTTTGATATCAGGATTTAATGATTCAAAAATCTCTGCAAGCAGGCGAATGGTTTTCACCCGGTCCGATTGAGTCTGATCGGTCCAGAATTCAATGTCGGCGAAAGCTGAAGTTGAAAATCCAATCAATGTGACAACACTAAAACATAGCGTTAACAACCGTTTCATTTTTTACCTCCTTTTTTTCCGATGAAAAATTTGCTTGTCTTACAGCTGACAAGAGCTAAAAAGGTGCAGGAGAATCAATTTCAAAAAATCCTTATTCGATCCTGCACTTCATCAATGCCCTCTTAAAGGGCATACTTGCGGCGCACTCTTGTAATCTGGGGCGCCATTGGGAACTGAATTCAAAAAACTTCCGGGCGTTTGCCCGGGCCTTGAAAGTAATATCATTCACCAGGGCTGAAGCGGATTCTATCCCTGAAAATTCCTCAACCAGGTATTGAACAGCATCAGTCTGCAATTGCTTTGACTGATCCAGATACAGACCCGGGTAGGGATGAAAGAAATCCTGGTTTAACTTGATATTTTTGGTTTTCTCAAAATACGACAATTTTTCATTCATATAAATAAAGCGTTCGATATCTGCATACACCCTTTCTTTGTTTTCCTCCAGATTTTCGTTAGGTTTGTCCGGTGGCAAGTGAGTGATTTTTAAGTCAGCATCAAAATAAAAGTCGATCCCATTCATTTTAGCATTCATAACAAAATCGATATCCTCGCCTCTTCTGATAAAAGGATCGAAGCATGTGGTTTCTATGGTTGATCGCGGAATGCACATGTTCCCGCCAAATGCCATGTTGGATTTGACTATGTTTGTACTGCTGCAGGCACTAACCAGGATTTTGATTGCCTCATTAATGACATGCTTTTTAATCCGAAAACGATTTGTCTCTTTGTCCGGAATGTCAAGATCCTTAATGTAACATTGTCCCTTTTCATCTGCGTATGGGCCGGACAAACCACCAATAGCACCCTCAGTTTTTGTATCCTGGAAGTGATTTAATACTTTTATCAGATAGTCCGGATTATCTATGATTTCATCATCATCAATACCAACCACCAGCTCGGAGCCTAACACATAAGGAGCAACAAGCTGGACATTTCTGACATTGCCATATCCGTCAAGAGAGAGAAACTGACTCTTTAAGTGGCAATTTATGCGTTTCAAATTCCATTTTGAAATGAGATAGATAGGAAAATGATTCGTGAAGGGTTGGCAAATTTGACTGACTTTTCGGTGTACAGGTTGGGAAACCGCATTATTAGTATCCGTTGCAATGATTAGTACGTTAAAAGATCCTGACAGGCGTGTGAAAGAGTCGAGCATCCTTGCAAGCGTGCCGTTTTTATCCAGTTCTGTGGGATGGTCATAGATGCTAGGACCACCAGATGTTGTTTCCGCTGATTCCGTCCAATATGTGGGAACGCAAATCCAAGTGTCAGATAGGTTGATCATGGGTTAATTGTTGGTAATAGGGCCATCTGAATCCCCGATAATCAATTCATATTCACATATATGGTTTAGGTGATCGACCGGAAACCCTTCAATAGATTTAAACAGATAATCGACCATCACTTCTGCAGATTTTTTAAGATCGTATCCGATAGTGGTAAGAATCGGTTCAAAATAGGAGGAAAATGTCAGACTATCGTATCCGGTGACGGAGACCGATTTGCCGACAGTCAGTTGCTTTTCTTTTAATGCTTTGACAACTCCGTAAGCCATAATATCCGAGAAACAAACAAATGCACTTGGAACATACGACTCCAGGTAGTTTAAGGTGTGATGGTAACTTGCTTCTTCACTGATTATGCAGGAAATGAACTTCTCTTCCCTGACCTCCAGCCCTGCCTCTTGCATTGCCTTTAAGTATCCGCTAAGTCGCTCAAACTTGTAATAGTAATCAGTTAGAGGCATCACCGGAATGATTTCCTTATGTCCAAGGTCGATCAGACGTTTGGTGATTGTGTAGAGGGCAGATTCTCCATCAGTATCCACCCAGGGATAGGGCCGTGATTCGGTGGTTCGGCCATGGCAGACAAACGGGATTTCATTATCCAGTAAATATGTAACGCGTGGATCGTCACGCTGGGTTCTTACAAGGATGATGGCATCCACCAGTTTGCCTTTTACCAGACGCAACAACTCAGGCATCTCTTTTTCCTTTGATGTCACCAAAGAAATCAAAAGATTATATTCGCGTTTGGACAACTCTTTTCCAACACCTTTTAGAATTTCCGTGAAGTAGGGATTGTCAAATCCCGAAGTAAACGTTGACAACATCAATCCAACAGTCCGGGTTTTCTGAATTTTCAGACGCTGGGCATTGGCATTCGGATAGTAATTGAATTCCTTTGCCGCTTCTATTACGCGTGCTCGTGTCTTTTCACTAACATCGTCGTAGCCGTGTAAAGCTCTTGAAACCGTGGTGATCGACAATCCCAAATGTTGGGCCAGTTGCTTGATATTCATTTCAGACAGGAAAAATAAATGATTATAATGTTATACGTTGAAATTAATCTTTTTTTGTCATGGTTGTGCTTAAGTAGTCGTGTATCCGTCGTTGTACCCGTGCTTCATTTAACTGATATCCTAATGAACGGATGGTTTTTTCATCTTGTCGGTGTTTGGCCAGAATCAGGGAAAGTTGAGCTTCCAGGGCAGTTCTTCTGTGCAACGGATCATCGATTTTTTGTAACAACGTCTCTGCCCTGGCCTTTTCGTTATCAATATCTACATCGGTAACATAGTCGGCATAAGGGAAAGAGGAGAAATCCTCAACATATTCTCCGATCTCCATGAGAACATCGGGTTTATGGAAATTGCTTGGAGCTTGCCTTTCGATCGTCAATTTCAAGGTAAATATCTGCTTGGATTTAACTTCAAACTCAATTTGTTGATTTCTCGGCTGCAGTATTGAAGTTGTTGACTCCAGAAGGTTGACCAGTTCCGCTTTTTTCACTTTTAAATCAGCGGAAACAGATACCCTGGCTCCTTTGGCAGAAAGATTGACGCCCCTGAGAATAAATCCCTTTGAATCTTCACTTCGTTTGACAGCTGTGATTTTTATACATTGATTACTATCGTCAATTTCAAGCCAGGATTTTTCCGGAGGTAGTGATCCGGGGGTTTTTGAAGTGGTGACGACCATAAGGTTATTATTGAAATCATCTGCCAATCGCGAAATTCCGGAATACGCATCACCCGTGTGTGGGCAAACAGCATATTCAAACTCCATTTCCCTTAAGCACTGCGCATCGGGAGTAAAAATCTCAGGACCTGCGTCCCCGATTCTGGTATTGATCTCTTTCGCAATCCAGCCGACAGATCGAAAGAGAGTCAAAGCTATGGTGCCATTGTCTCGAACCTGGTATTCCGGTAGTCCTTTGTTGAAAACAGCCAGTCCTTCATCACCATTGTTTAAATCAACCATTTCCCGAGTATGAAAATAAGTTGATGGTTTGGTTTCTCGGGCACCGATGATCACTTTTTTGACATGACCGGGAATGTCCGATTCATCATAATCCGGAATATGAACCGGTCTTTCCGTGATATCAAACGGACTGCCTGCATAAGAGGATTCAGCATCAAAACCAGTGGGGAAAAGAACTCGCATCCTGTGATCACGCACCGTGTTGCGCAACAACGTACGACACTTCACCACCGGACTATGCGATTCAATGCTAATATATGTGACCACCGGAAGGGGTCTGGTTACCTGGCTTCTTTCACGATGTTGATTGGTATCCGATTTAGGCAGATCCAAAACAAGTTCAACTCGAAAAGTAACTTTCCATGGCGTTGAATGGATGCATTGAATGTCTGCCGTTGCGTTTTCTGTTGTCAGGCGTTGATCTTTATCCGGATATGAGTAGTTGTATTCATCTCCCGAATCTCCCATATCTTCCAGAATTCCCAACTGTTTATAACTACGCTTGGTAGCCTTGTATTGCAGATTAAATGAACCGTTTCCATTTAATCGAAAATGCAGGAACTTATTTTCGACATTCATTCCATCTACTTTCAATGGGAATTCAGGCTGATCGGAACCACAAACAAGTTTGTATCCAAGCGCCGGAATATCTTCAACAAAAAAAGTTTGTCCTTGATATTCAATGATTCCGGGACGTTTATAAGGAGATGAATTGAAAACGATGACCGCTTCGTCATTGGGACTGGTGGTGGTATCGATGATTCCGGCCAGGTAAGATGCTTTTTCTTCGAGCAGCGAGTAGGCAAGAGTATACACCTGCCTGCTCCGTGCTTCCATGTCCTGATGGACATTATCAATACTTACTCCGCAAATATTGTCATGGGGATGATTCTTCAGCAGCAGCTTCCAGGCCTGTTCTATTTGTGAGCCCCCGTATTCGTCACCCAGTGACCAGGCCATAAAAGACAGCGGTTCCAGTTGTTTTTCCAGAAGCTTTTCTGATTTGTCATTTTGGATTTTCAGGTACATCCGGGATGATAGCACACCGGGAAAGACAGATATAAAACGTCCGTTGTACAACGCACCGGATAAAATTGGCAGATTGGGATGCTGGTTTTTGATAGCTTTTATATATGAGTCCGGATCGCTTTGAACGGAAGTGTAATCTTTTCCGTTCAAGTTTCCGTTCCTGAGATACGGTTGAATGTCGTCCGGAAACATTTCCTGGTCATATCCGTTCATCATCAACAGGTTTTTTGTTGTGGCAAATGGTTTCAATTTTGAAACCTCCTCATCCATGCGTGTCTTCATAATGTCACTGTACTCCGCCAGACGCATGACATTTCGGTAGCTATTCAATAAATACACAGATAAAAGCTGAGTTCCGTCCGGAGACTCCCATAGGAACTCGGAAGTGACATTACGGGGATTCATGGCCACCCCTCTCCACACAAACAATCCCTTCAACCCGGCTAGTTTATGAATTTGGCATGTTTGAGAGATTTGACCAAAATTGTCCAACAACCAACCGGAGGTCATACTTCCACCTAACGAGTCAGCTAATTTTTTACCGACCAGCAGATTTCTCACCAAAGACTCCTCACTGAGTAGTTGCCAATCAGGTTGTAGGTAGTATGGGCCTATAAATAGGGTCTTTCGCTGAACGTGTTGTTTAATTAGTCTTTTCGCTGTTGATACAGATCGACCGCACTTTGAGAGCTCCTCAAAATAGTCTTCAATCATGGATAGCTGACCATCCAAAATGAATTTGTATTCCGGCTCTTTATCCAGCATGCGGAAAAGTTCATCAAAAAAAGGTATTAGCCACTCATTGGTGTAAGGACTGTTTAAATACCATTCTCTGTCCCAGTGAGTATGAGAAAGAATATGAGCTGTATAGTTGGCGGTCATTTGGAAATTGAATAGTTGGTGGCTATCTCTTCATCGCTACTAGCGTTTAAAGTTATGACAAGGGTGAGCTTGGCAGATTCACTGATTTTTATAACTACAAATTGCAGATTGAAAACAGTATTTATCACTATCCAAAACGTTTTGGAAAAATTGTACTAATCTCCATCCAGATGCACAAAACGAATTAATCGTTCTTAAATTTTACAGTTATTTCACCAAACCAAAACGTTTTGGGTACAAGTAACAGCATCCAAACTTCAATGCAACAGAAAAATGTGATTTTAAGATGGAATCCGACCAGGATTGGACTATGATGGTGCGCAAATCTGTCATTCTTGAGCATTCATTCCTTGTCAGCTCTTTTCGATTTTTTTGGTGCTAATAATATTGTCCAACTGAGACTGAGAGCCGTGCCGATCTGACTCTTGTGGTGGGCTAAGAAATGCGGTGGGCAGTATATGGTGATTCAGGAAGCTTGACAATATTTTGAATCAACCAGAAACGGTAAAATTACCTGGTTTTCACTGGGAAATTGTGCTCTTAACTCCTCATAACTTGAAGGATTGTCGACGCTTTCTTGCTTTACGTTAGGCAGGCAACAATATAATTTATCAAAGGCCATATTATAAGCGTCTGTCAGATCAAAACCGTATGCATAACAACCATCTATGTCCGGAAACTCAACCTCGACCGTCCCTTCTTTTCTGGTAAATACCGCGTAAAATTTTATCATCTCAATGTATTTTTAGCTTTGTTGTTTCTCGCAAAGGACGATGAATACTAGGTTAGTCAATATTTTTCAAAATACTGGGTTATGAAAGGTCGAGTTTGATGCCTTTTCTACTCTGGGAAAATTTCCCCGTTGATCTGGTAATTTTTCCATTCCGATCGTAATATTACTATATAGTGGAATAATGATAGAAAAGGTGGTGGTGTCAGTCAAGGAGATTGGACAACACTCTCTTTATGTCCAAAACAGCAGGAGGCTTTGCGGCCTAATAAAAAATGGAATGTAGTGCATAGTAGATAAGGGGGATAAAAACAGCAGGCAACATGTTTCCAACCTTGATTTTAATTGGCCCCAACAGATTGATTCCAATGGCCGCAATAAGGACCCCTCCAGCAGATGACATTTGTGCTACAACTTCGGGGACTAGATACGGTTTGATAAAAACAGCCAGGATAGTAATGGCACCTTGATACAGCAAAACTGCGACGGAAGATAAAATGACACCTACGCCCAGGGTGGAGGCAAAAATAATTGAAGTGATACCGTCCAGAGCTGATTTTGCATAAAGGGTTTGCTGATTGCCGGTCAAGCCACTTTCAAGCGAACCCACGATGGCCATCGAGCCGACACAAAATACCAGGCTGGCGGTAACAAACCCATTGGAAATGGAGCCTTCTTGATTTGAAAATCGATTTTCCAGCCACTGACCAAGCGATTCCAAACGATATTCAATTCTGGCGAATTCACCTACAACGCTACCAACAGCAAGGCTGAGGATGACCATTAAAATATCATCCGATTTCAGGGCTGTTTGAATGCCTATGAGGATTACAGCCAGACTGACCGCCTGCATAATGGTTTGTTTATATGTTTCCGGAATCCCCTTTTTAAAGAGAAGTCCTAAAAGACTGCCCGCTGCAATTGCCAGGGCATTTACGATCGTTCCGTTCATAGTTATTAATAAAGCTATGGTGAAGTATTTTTTTCCTCTTTTCTCTTTTAGGCATATGTTTCAGTTTAATGAAAGAGAAAGCTGTCTGACGCATGAATCAACATCGCTGAAAAAGCTATTTTTTCAAAAAATATCTCGATTAATAAGCGGGGTCAGTCCGTGCGATTTGATTTCTTGACTTCACTCTTCCCAACTGTCTACAGCTATTCAGAACAAATAAATATTCACTCACAACAACAGTCGTAAAAAACAATGCTGACAATAAAATGTGCGGCGTGTAAAACCAAAATCTGGCGGTATGACAAAATAGGTCCCGGAGAAGTCCTACGTTGCCATAAAGCCCGGATTGACAAGGCGTATATACAGCACAGCGCAATAAAGGGCAAAATATACTGCACCTGCGGGAAACCAATTGGGATTGATAAAGGAAGTTTTTATAAAATGATTCCCAAAGCTTTTACCTATTCCGGGACGAAGCGCAACAATTAGAAATGGGTAGAAGTTGTTATGTTTTTCGCGGAAACAATGATTCCAGAACCATAAAAGAGGAAGCAACAGGTTGCAAAACAGTATCGATCTCGGAGGGTTCGATGCCTAAGGATTCTGCCGCCTGCTTGATGAATTCCGATTCCTGTCCTACATATTCACCGTCACACATGGCAATAGTCACCACATATTTTAGCATCGATTCTGCAGGACCCGGGTTCAGGTTAAGTTTTGGAAGACTTGATTGCTCCAACGCTGCTTTTTTGATCGTATCTAAGGTGTAATCACTTTCCTTGATTAATTCACTGATAATATCAAAAAATGATTTTTCTGCGGGATGTATCTGTCCGTCGGCACAAATTATCTTCACCAATATTAATGCACACCAATATAGTTGATCGCTATCCAATTCCTTTTTCAGCTGTATGGTAAACTCATATCTTAACTTGTCGAATTCCCGATCCAGCAAATTGCGCATTTCTTCAGACTGGATTCCAAGCGCAGATCCGGTATCACTTAAGTAATAAAGAGCATTGTCTTCCGGATCACTTTTTAACGTTAGCAAGCGAATGACTGTCTGGATGGTATAGGCCGAGATTTCCCTTGGGAGTTCAAGAGGTGTCGGCGCATCTATTTCCAAAGATTTGTCTTCAACCAGTCTGGCTGCATCTTCGAAGACCGATGTGATCCAAGATAAGGCTATCGAAGGATCTACTGAGAGAGAGCTGATTTCATTCAGCTTTTTTGTAAGGATTTCAAGTGATTGCTGTATGATTTCAGGCAAGGTCTTTTTATTTTCAGCTTTATCCAAATTGAACATCAGCTTCCTCTTTTTAGATACTGAGAACAATGGCTTTGAAGTTTGATTCCACCGCAAGTTGGTTTGTAGATCATAGTTTAGCACAAACAGATGATTTTGCAATTTTGGCTTATCCAATGCTGCCATTGCTTTGTCTTTGTTTGAGACGAATTCAAAACACATTCGAATCGACAATATGGTGCATGAAAAAAACCTATTTCATGCTTGAAAAACACTAATTTTTTTTGGTTTGCAAATTCAACCTGAACCTTTCATTTTCAGTGTTTGTCTTGGATTTGTTGTGGTTTCAGATTCACTTTCCATTTCTAAACAGATAGTTTGAAATTATTCACACGGAAAAATTGAACAAAGTTGAAAATGGCGGTTACAGAAATCACAGCAAAAACGATTCTGCGTAAATTTAAAAAAGCAGACTCCTGGTTTGTCGCGCGATACAGTATGAATTTGTACAGGGGTTGTCTGCATAACTGCATCTATTGTGATGGTAGAGCCGAGAAATACAATGTAGATGGGGAATTCGGCAGGGATGTAGCTGTGAAGATTAATGCTTTGGAATTACTGGAAAAGGAGCTTGATCCGACAAGAAAACGAAAACCGATACAAAAAGGATTCGTGTTGTTAGGCGGAGGTGTGGGAGACAGCTATCAAGCCATCGAAAAGAAGTATGAGCTGACCCGGGGAGCGCTGAAACTGATGGATCGGTTTGACCGTCCGGTACACGTGTTGACCAAATCCACCTTGGTCGAACGAGATATCGATCTGTTGGAAAAGATCAATAAAAAGTCTAAAGCATTGGTAAGCATGAGCTTTTCATCAATGGATCAGAAAATCAGTTCTCAATTTGAACCCGGGGTCGATGACCCGCTTAAACGGCTTGATCTGCTGAAACAAGTTAAAAGCAAAAGTGGAATTGCTATCGGCGTTTTCCTTATGCCAGTGATCCCTTTTATTTCAGATACGCCGGAAGTACTAAATGAAACAATGGCACGATGCAAGGAGGTAGGAGTTGATTTTGTAATATTCGGTGGAATGACATTAAAACCGGGTCGACAGCAGGATTACTTTTATACATCACTGGAAAAAACTCATCCTGAGCTGATCAATGAATACAAGTGCCTTTATGCCAATGCAGGGCAATGGGGTAATACCAGCGAGCCGTATTATCACAAAATCAATCACTTGTTTGATTCTCTTGCCAGGCGTTACGGGATTTCCAAAAGAATCCCCATCAAACACTGGCAGGCAGTGACTGATGATTCAGACCGGGTGGTTGTGATACTTGAACAACTGGATTATCTGCTCAAAATGAAAGGAGAGAAGTCACCCTATGGTTACGGCGCGTACTCCCTTTCCCAGCTCAAGGAGCCGATCAGGGAATACCAGGGAAGTTTTACGGAGTTAAAGGGTATTGGACCGGTAACTGAACGTTTGATTCGAGAAATACTGAAAACCGGGTCTTGCAGATACTACGATAAATTGATGGGATAAATGCAGTTATCTGTTATCGGCTATCTGTCAGTATTGAGTAAACAGTTAAAATATTTGGAATAAACATCTTATCAACCTTGACAAAACATTTTGTAATTCGCATTTTTTGCTAACCGCTAACCGCTAACCGCTAACCGCTAACCGCTAACCGCTAACCGCTAACCGCTAACCGCTAACCGCTAACCGCTAACCGCTAACCGCT
>JANQGZ010000058.1:0-20265 GCA_028282825.1 SAR324 cluster bacterium | reverse complement strand
TCCGGAGGAGCGACAGATAGTAGCCAGTGGTGAAAACCACTGGAAGACAAGTAAGCCCGTCAACCAGAGTCCTGTAGGGACGACACAATAACCTGATAGATCCAATTCATGTGTCGTTCCGCTGGAACTCTGGAAAGTGCGTGATTGGTCTACCAGCGGTTAAAACCGCTGGCTACTTTATACCGCTCCTCCGGAGCTTAGTACCACTTGGTAGAAAATCAATAACGATCAACCTGGACTTAAAGGTTTTCCAGATTGGGATGTCAATCATTTATAATCAGATTCTCTTTTGTTAAATTTAAATCAGCTTTGCAATGAGTGAACAGTATTTGATTGATATATTAAAAAAGAACAACAAAAAAATTATAATAGGTATTGTCGTATCTATTGTTGCGATTTGGCTATTCGATTCTATCTACTATGACGTGTCATTCATGATTGCTCGGGGTGATGTGGAGAATTTTGTTTCCAGGGCTGAGGCTGGAAAGATAGAGGCGGATGAACTTACAAAGGAAGATGTTATTGAAGCGATAACTATTGGAGATCCCCTAATGATCCCTGCCGTTTTACACTACTATCTTGAATACTATTCTTCATACACCTACCAATCCCATGACATCATAAGAGCTATTGCGGGATTGGAAGATCATAATTTACAAAAAGAATACTATTCAAGGTTTAAAAGAACCAAGGATGGCAGGTTAAAAGTTAGAAATGCCTGGAAGTTCTTTCTGAAGCCGGAAAAAGATGTCATAAAATCCCTGCTTTTAGCCGGTTTTGATCCTAATGAAAAAATGTACATCGAAACCAATGACTATTTTATCAGCGGTGTTTATTTGTCAAAAATCTATACTGATTATAAATGGACTGTTGAAAGTGTCTATACAGCCCAGGGTGTTCGGGCACGACCCGTACTCAAACCGTTTCTTAAAATGGATTTTAAGGATGTACCGGTACCTGCCTGGTATAGTAGTGATGAAATAAAGGCATTGTATAAAGGAAAAGGGGTAAATTATAAAAAGAAAAAATACAAAATAGGTACCTATCCCATTTTGATGGCGGTGAAGAAAAATTCCGGGGACATTGTCAAACTGCTTTTAGATCTCGGAGCGGAAGACAATGTTATCAGTGATAACGGAGAAACGGCATATTCCCTGACTGATGATCCGGATATGTTGCTTTTACTCAGGTCAAAGGGAAAACCTGTTTCCGCCAGTCGTGAGCGGGTAATAAGAAACGATTTAAAATCATATCAGCAATATTTTCAATCGATATCGGAAAAGGATCGCAATAGAATCATCTACAGGGATTTTCACATTGCCGTGGAAAGCGGATCAGGATCAATAGCCGCTTTTTTAGCGGCAAAAGGCGCAAAACTAAATAAAAGTTTTGAATGGAAATATCTGTTAAACGCCTATGAATCCCGGAGCCCTTTGATTATGGATTTAGTAATTAACATGGGTGCCAATCCAAACCTTGAAATTGCATACAAAGATTTGCCTCAAAAATACCAACCGGGTGAAGATGGAGCTCTTTCCATATTGTTCAAATCTACATCAGGAAAAAGACTGAAATCCAAAGCTCAAAAACTCCAGGAGAAAGTATCGATAGGAAAATTGTTAGCCGGAATTGCCAGGAAAGAAAGGCAAATGACAATGGCGTTTGTAATAAACAGCCATCTGTATCAATGGTCAGACTTTCTGTTGTATGCTCTGGCAGGTAATTTTGATGAGTCCAATGCACTGCTGAAAAAGAATCCGGCACTGCTAAACAAAAGTGACCTGGGAGGAAGGTCACCTCTATCGATAGCGACATTTTACAGCCAGACCAAAACAGTGAATTATTTGATCGAAAAAGGCGCAAATCTTGATCATTTGGATAAGAATGGCAATAGCGCCTTAATAGATGCAGTTCGTATTGGAAATCTTGAGTTAGTTAAGCTGTTAACCGATCATGGAGCCGGCCTCGGTCATCAGAAAGTTAAAAACTGTGCTTATGCCCTGACCTATGCAGAAAAAACTCATCGTAGATACGGCCCTTATGAAAAGATACTTGGTGCCTTTAAAGCCTATCGGGGAAGTAAAACAAGCCGAAAACAGATGCGATTTCGAGAAGTTTTCCATTACCTCAAAAACTTAGTTGAGGAAAAGGGAATAAAGAAATGTAGAACATCACAAGGCTCATCCGGATCCTGGTGGTCAAGGTGAACTACGCCCCAAATTAGGTACTTGCCCTGCTTCTAGCCAGAGTTCCATCATTCAAAAGGATTCGCCTGAGAAGTTTATTTTATTTTCTTCCTCCAAGGCTGTTTATTAATCCTCCGATGATAATGCAGGTGAGACCGACAGCATAGGGCGCTATAAATGGCTCAGAAAAAAATAGCACCAAATAGATCGCCGAAAGAATGGGTGTGATAAAAGTAAATGGGGCGAGATATGAGGCTTCGGTTGATTTTAAGGCAACAACCCAGAATATATAGGAAATACCATTAACCAGAAGCCCATTTAACAGAACGGGTATCCATTCTGACTTTGAAGGTACGGCAAAGTCTGAAAAGTAGTGCATGGAAAAAAAGGAGGCCACCAAAGCTGCAAAAAAATACACCACAACTACTGAATATGCTTCTTTTTGAACTTTCTTGCTTAACACTGAAAACAAAGCAAAACAGGAAGCCCCTGCCGCGACTAGTGCTATAACCTGCGGTTTACTGACGCTAATCTCCTGAAACTGTCCCTTGGTCAATACAGTTACAACACCAAGTATCCCCAATATCAGGGCAAATGTTTTTCTGATTGTCAGTTTTTCCTTAAGTATGAACAGGGAAAAAGCCACAATCAGAATCGGCCAGGTATACTGAAATACGAGCACTTCAATTCCTGTAGCTCGTGCATATCCCAGATATAGAAACAAGTAATAGATGTATGTTCCGAGTAATCCCAGGAATAGAATAAATGCCCAATCCTTTATTTCGTATCGCGATATCTCTCCGATAGTACCAGCAAGAGTGGAAATTACTCCCAGGATTAGAAAAGATACCAGGCTAGACCAAAACAAAAACTGGTGATTATCCAGTGTTGTTTGTCCAAGTTTAGCAACCACCGGAATCAATGCCCACAACGACACACAGATTAACACAAACACAGTCCCTTTTAACTTTCCACTCATAACCTTTAAGACCTCAATTCACGTGAATAGCCATATTAGAAATTCCAAATTTGTTACAGTCATATTTAAGGTTGGACGATAAATACCGGGATGTCATTGATCAGTTTTATGATTTAACAGATGACTAAAAAACGGGAAGAGCAGTTCTTTAATCCGGTTAGTACGGATTAATCCTGAAACGTAATTGCGTGAACGTAGAAATGTCCACGCTCTTCGATGATGTCTACCTGGGAATTATTATTTCCTTTAAATCTCCAAGTGGAAGAATCTACCTTTGCGTCAAGTTGATCAGAAATAGGGAGTGCTTTTTTTACAAGGCTAATCCTTTCGTGCGGGTCTTTGTGACGATATCTAAACTGGATTGTGAAAACATCTTTCATCATTTTTCTGAGCATTGTTTCGTATAATCGCTCTTTGTCCGGAAAACGGCTGGTTATCCTTTTATGCTCCTTTAACCTTTCTTCAATATTATTCAGTTTGGAAATTAGTTCTTTGGACTGGTCTAATTTTGCCTGTTCTTCATACAAGGCCGCAATTTCTTGCTTTCTGAGATATTCGCCATACTCCCTTAAAGAAAAGATAAGTAAAACCGAAAGTATCGGAAGCCAAATGTGCCATTTTTTTAACATCTGAACGCAACTCCATAAAATGAATCATAGCCACTAATAGATTTGACAAGTGGGCATAGGTTTCTCTCTGGGATTTGAAAAGAGGTTTTACGATTTTGATCCGACTTGAGAAGCCTTTTTTAATTTTAATAGCTTATTACTGATAATTTTATGTAAGAAGATTTTCTTCCGGATTTCAGAGGACCCCATTTGTATTTTGCCGTTGGATACCTGTTTCTGAATGGAAGAGACCTGTGCATCCATCATAAATGTGCCGGTGATAAGCTCTTTTGGGGTTTTATACTCCTTATATGCTGAAGAAGCAGCTAGTTTGTATCCACTTGCAATAGCTTCAAAAGTATTAAAATCGACATTGATTTCCAATAGTGGCAATTTTTCTTCGACGATTGCAAAAATGCTGTCAACCTCGTTAGCATACTTTTTAATAGTAATCAGATCCAATAATTGATGAAGAGCCACTCCTGTTGCCATTACCTTACCGTACTTTCCATGGCGATTTAAGAGCAAGTCATAAAATTTCTTCACAGTCAGTTCAGAGTTATTCCCGATCTTCCCTCCTTCGATCAATATGTTGGCTGTTGTATCAAAAAGAGACTGGTTGGAATCGCTTCTGCCATAACTCAATACTTCCAACGCTTGAATCGGATTTTCATTTCTAAGAAAGGAATGGGCAACGATTTCAATAGCAACGTTATTCAAAGGGTTCAAAGCCAGCAATGAAGTGGCAGTTGTTTCCAGTTTTTCCCTGTTGTTTTGTTTTTGATAGAGGGTCAGTTTTGCCTCCAGGACTCTGGCATTCATGGTGCCAATGTCCAAGGCTTGATCCAGATTTTTCTCCGCCTGATCAAGCTTATTTTCTTCAATCAGTTTCAATGACTCTTTGTGCAGTTCAATTGCCTTCTCTTCCTTTGTCTGGCAACCGCTGAATATCAATAAAATTGCAAGGACAAGAACCAGGTTCTGCTTCATAACTCAACTCCTTCATAATTTGAGGTTTCGTGTGGTTTTTTTTCATGAGCGATCATCACTAGCATTAACAAACAGCTTAATCCGTTTTATATAGATCGATCAGAAGGAATAGTAAAGGCGGGTGGAGAGGGCAGATCACTTCCCAAATTCTAAATATTTTCAGCGGATTCAGGAATCAAATCAAGCTCTTCTCCAAAAATGTAATGGCTAAACCAATTCAGGTTTTGATACATAATGGCCCGGTTCTCTTTTGGTCTGGTAATTGGATGTTCCATATCCGGGTAGATAAAAAGTTCCACGGGGACATCTACTTCTTGCAATCTCCGGTAGAGCTCTTTCGCACAAGATACAGGAGCACGCGCATCCCCTTCACCGTGTTGTATCAAAGTTGGTGTTTTCGCTTGTGTAATGTTGCTGATGGGAGCTGTTTTTTCGTAAAGTTCTTTGTTTTGGGTAGGAGTTCCGGAAAGGTACGATATTGTAAAATCGGGGGTGTCTGTGGTGACATAATAACTATACCAACTGGGAATTCCGGCCCCGACTGAAACAGCTTGAAAATGATCAGAATGAACTCCCGCGAATGCTGAAATATATCCCCCCTGACTCCACCCCATACAACCAATTTTCTCTTTATCAATCATCTTTTTCGCATGAAGAAAATCGATCGCAGATTCCAAATCCCAAAGATCACCTATTCCCAGGTTTTCTTTGTTGAGCTCCAAAAATTCCTGTCCCCGACCTAGCGAACCGCGATAATTCACTTCCAGGGTAAGGGCACCTTTATTTAAAAACTGCACGTAAGGATAATAACGTTGATAACTGCTGAGAAGAAACATTTCGGAAATCCAGGCAGGACCCCCGTGAATAATAAAAAACAGGGGATAGTTTAGAGAGGGATCATAGTTCGTCGGTTTTCGGAGCACTCCTTCAATACTGACTCCATCTCTACTCTCCCATACTATTTTTTCGGCTGTTCCCAGCTTCCAATGCCCTGCTGCTTTTCCGAGGTTGGTAATAGGTATAAACTCTTTTTTCCGGTTTGGATCGACGATAAAAACTTCTGCGAGACTTGTCTCATTTTGCCCGATAAATACCTGTGTTCCATTTTCCGAAACATCAAATCCCGAGAAAGAGGGAATCAGGTTACCAAAATCGAGTTTTTGAACTTTGGACTCCTTCGTTATTCTAACTGCCTCGAATCCTACTCCATCCATGTAAATGGCGAAAATCCCTTCCGGTGCCCATTTCTGAATGTGAAGTTCTCGATCCAGTTTTCCGTCTATCTTCTGCAAATTCTTTACTACACCTTCCTGATCGGGAGAGTCTTCAACTATTTTTACATCCAGTATCCAAGTACTCTTTTGTGTATAACTTTTTTGATCTCTTTCTTTTCCCTGAATTAAGAGGTGGTCGCCATCAGGGGAGATCTCGGCAACCAGGTAACTTTTTGGTAATGCTATGGATTTCAAACTTTCCTGTTCACGTTGATCTCCTTTCTGTTGGAGGTGATTCTCAATTATTTGAACCGGATTAAATTTAAGCTGAAAAACAGAGGTATCGTTAATGTAAACTAGGTCATCTTTGCTTCTACAGTTCAAATAAACACAATCTCCCTGCGGAGATCCAAAAAAGTCGAGAATCGCTAAAGGAGATTCAAAGCTTTGGCATAATTTCACTACAGGTTTGGTCTTTTTTTTCTTCTCAATCTCTTCTTTAGAATAGGGTTGAGACTTCATTTGTCGATGGTATAGTCTCAATTGGTCGAGATCCAGATAATAAAGAGCAGAAGAACTTTGCTCTTGTTCAAAATGGACAAAGTTTCCAAAAGACCGGATTCGTTTCTTTTTTGTCACTTCCCCGGGTTGATTGCATAAATAGAGAAGTCCGTGGGCAAATACTTTAAAAGAGGTCACTCCCTCTTTTTCATCTGTTACTTGCCAGGCTTCCCCAACCAGGTTTTCGAAAAGCCACACTTGAGGGCGCTCTTTTTCTTGGATTGGATCTACTTTTAAGACCGCTAGTGAACAAGCATCGATCCATTCTAATTGTGAGACAACCCCGGTTTGAGTTAAGGGAAAAGATCTCTTTTGTTGTCGATCATAAATATAACAAAACTTTTCGTAGACATTCTCTTTCCAATTGGTTTTTTCAATGGTGTAAGCCACTTTTTGACCGTCGGGAGAAATGTTAACCAAATCTGGAATTTCTAAAGAAATCATCTCTGTAATGGTTGGAAAATGAGTTTTATGTTGCTTTTGTCCTGACATTTTTACTTCCGTTATTCCTTGTGCAATAAAGTATTTCGGATTGTTAGGGCTATTGATAGCATATTTAGACAAGTTCAAACAAGCAAATTGGGTTGATTAAGGAGATCAAAGTTACTGCTGTTTTAACATATTCTCACTTTATTTTTATATAACAAATTAACAAAGTTGATATATTATTGAATGATCGCCTGTTCAACTCGCTGCAGCAGGTAACACCAACATGATTCGATTAATTGGTTGATTATTGCAAAAAAAATCCTAAAGGAGGCACCATGTATTTTACAGCGTTTATCGACTGGTTCATTCATGATAAGCTGAAAATTAACAGTGAGGACTTAAACCGGGCTAGAGTGTTTATAGGGTTTACTTTGGCTCTTTCTATCGGGGTTGTGATTTTTTCTTTTGTATATTTCGGTTTGGGGGCCTCCCAAGGGGGAATTGCAGTAGTGCTGGGCGGGGTTATGTTCCTCCTTAGTACATTTGTTGTTAAATATTCGGGAGCGATTAGAATGGCTGCTTATCAATTGGTAGGCTCGTTTTTTGTGCTTATCGCTGTGTTAAGCTATATGGATGGAGGTTTCACTTCGCCACCTGCGCCTTGGTTTGCGGCAGTTGCATTAAGCGCGGTTTTGGTTATTAGTATCAAAGCCGGCCTATTCTTCATGTTAGCTGCAGCTGCTCTATTGACAGTCTTTTATATTGTGGAATTAACCGGCTTTGTGTTTCCGGTAATGCTAATTGACACTGAAGGCAGAAAACTATTTATGCTGTCTTCAAACACGGGATTGGGAGCTATGATCACTGCTTTCGGTATAGTGTTCAGCGTAACCATATCCAAGATGCTTGTTAAAATTAAGGAATCCAGCGCATTAATTGACAGCAATATGAAAGGACTGAAGGGCATGGTACGTGAGCTTGAGCTGGTTATGGCTGATATAACCAACGGTGATTTTTCCCGGCGCCTTGAGATTTCAGGAGATAGTAATGAAATAATCGAGCTGAAAACCCGGTTGAACAACCCGATCGGTATGCTGACAACAATTATCGAAAAGGTTGTCGAAGCCAGCGGAAAGGTTAATACCGGTTCCAGAGATCTTTCGCAATCAGCCCAGGGTCTTTCCGCAGGATCATCCGAACAGGCTGCGTCCCTGGAAGAAATCTCATCTTCACTGGCGGAAGTTGAACAAACTGCTGAACACAATAACGAAAGTGCACAAACAGCCCGCAGTATGATTGAAAAAGCAATTGAATCAGTTAAAACCGGAAATGGAAATATGACTGATCTGCTAACAGCTATGAATGAAATTAGCGAAACAAGTCAGCAGGTAACAGGCGTCATTAAAACCATTGACGAAATAGCCTTTCAAACAAATTTATTAGCACTTAATGCTGCTGTTGAAGCCGCAAGAGCCGGAAAATACGGAAAGGGATTCGCGGTAGTTGCAGATGAAGTCAGGAATCTGGCTAGTCGAAGTGCGGAGGCCGCTAAAAGCACAACTGAACTAATTGGTTCATCTGTTAAGAATGTAGAGGAAGGTGTGAATAAGTCCAATTTAACAGCGGATTCTTTTAAACTCATTTCTGAAGAAGTCGAAAAGGTTAACAATATTGTTCTTGATATTGCATCAGCTTCTCAACAACAAAACCAGGGGATACGTGAAATCAACAATGGATTGAACCAGGTCAACCGGGTAGTGCAGGATAACACCGCCATTGCGGAACAAACAGCGTCAACTGCAGACGAACTTTTAACCCAGGCAAACGAGCTCGAAGGTATTGTCAGCAGTTTTAATTCACCAAAATCGGAATTGTCGCCTAAGCTATTGGTAAGTAATAACCTGGATAACTAGTGCCTGAAGAAAACCAATTTATCCAATACCAAAAAAAACTTTGGAAGCAGCTTGGTACTTCCAAGTTTAGTGCTTTCAGCATTCAGCGATCAACTCTCAGCCGGTTTATTGCTTACAATTGTTATCTCTTCAGGCAAACGCCGCAAGCTGAGGGCTGACAGCACGTTAATTTTCAGGCTGAATTCAGGCATTTGGCATAAAGCTGGACAAGGGTTTAGCGACTTTCCGTTCAGGCATTAACTTATAAAACTGGCTGAATAATTGTGCTAAAAGAATACGTTTTTTGTTAAGCAGTCGGTTGGGTTTGGAGATCTTCTATTCTGTTTATGCAATCCTGTAATTGAGCGAAATACCTGCCAACATGCAAGCCGTCCATTAAACCATGATGAACTTGTACACTTAACGGTAATTTTAACTTATTTGCCTCTGAATAGATTTTCCCCCATGCAAATCGTGGGATTGAATCTATTGGATGCGTATGTATTGGGTGCATAAAACCAGTGAAGGAAACCCAAGGTATCGCCGTCATGAACAGTAAATCATCATGCCCGGGCTCATCCTGAAGCGAGGGGTTCTCTTTGACCAGCGCTATTTGCCTGGAACCTTCAGTAACAAATTCTGAAATATCTTTGGAATAGCCAACACTACAGAAAGAAAACAGGTCGTTGTCACCCAAGACTGTGAATGATGGATGGACTATCTCATGTTCAACTACTTCATCGCCTCTGATACGGTATCGAAAGTCTACAAGCTCATTGGCGACTCGTGCCAGAAGGTAGGCTATTGAAAGAGTTAACGAGAACTTATTTCGTTTGATGTACGATAGGAGGTTGGTTACATCGACCTGTGAACACAAGCTGAAATGTGGATAATCAAACGTGTTGAAATACCTGAAATGTCTCTCGCGTGGCCATGTGGAAAGTTTAATCTTGCGCAATGGTGTTACCTCGAAAATAAATTAACTCATTCCAACTAGCTGTTTTCAGATTTATCTTCTAACTTTTGAGACGTCAGTTCTAATTCTTTCAAGCGGATGAGATATTCTTTTTCTCTTAATTCTATGTCTTTATTATACAATTCTTCTCTTTTTTCCAGGATGCTTAAATACTTTGTAAACCCACGGTAACCATAGAAGCAGATTGGTGTTACTATAAATATTCCAATCACAGCCAATAATCCAACAATGTCTCCCATTTTAGCTCTCTCCAAAAAATACCTAAGTTATGACAATTTTTTCTACTATAGCTATTGGATCATTAGGGGTATTGATAGCATGAGGATATCGGATTGGGCAAGGCAGCCGGGAGCGTCTGATTAAAGGGGATTTAGGAATTACTGGTTGCCGGGGGTGTCGTCGTTTTGCATCCTCTGGGTGTTTAACCTAAAATGCCAAAATGAAAGATGTAACTGTCTGCCTGTTCAGTTTCAGGCACCTTGCCTATAGCAACGGTTAATATAGCTGTGACCACTCAATATGCGATTCATTTGAGGAGTGTTTTTGTTTCTCCTAATACCTCAATAAACTTATCAATGTCAGTTTCAGTAATTGTGAGGGGTGGATCAATTCTGATTGATGAACCTCGATTTCCGACTATAATCCCCCTTGCAATAAGCTCATTATAGATCAATTCAGTGATCTCTTTATTTTTGATATCAAAAGCAAACATCAACCCTCTTCCACGGGCTTCAAGAATGTTTTTTTGGTCAACAAGCATTGTAAAACGTTTGTGAAGCAACAAACCGTTTGTTTCCGCTCTTGATATTAAACTATTAGCTTCAATGTATTTAATAACACTATAAGCAACCGAAGCTCCCAAAGGATCGTTTTGATGAGACTGGGAATAGTGAAACGGTTTTTGTTTTAACTGGTCAGCAGTAAGTTCGTTGATAAGAGCAACACTCACTGGATATCCGTTTCCTATTCCCTTGCCAACGGCGATAAAATCAGGATTGATGTCATAATGCTGATAGCCGAACCACTTGCCGGTTCGTCCAATACCCGTTGTTACCTCATTGGCGATAATTTTTCCTCCATTGTCTCGTACAATTTTAACCATATTGCCTATCAAAGCCTTCGGAGGAAAACGCACAAAACCGGAAGAGCTGCCCGGTTCAAAAACAAACTCAGATACATCTTTTGGAATGTTCCGAAGCACTTCACATGATAGGTCGCAATTTTCTTTGTTAGAGCATGTCTTGCATTGTTCCCAATTTAACAAATACCAATTCTTGGATTTATCGGTTATTGAAGAGTATGCGCCAAGATATGAGTCATGTAGCGTCAAGGATACTTTTTTCTCAGTCAGATGTTTTGACATCTGTCTTGATATCTCAATAGCTTCACTACCAGAGCATAGAAATACGCTTTTTCCGTTATTAAAGCCGGCAATATCAAGAATTGATTTTGCCGACTTTTCAAGTATTTCATTTGAATAGCAAAAACCGGCATGCATTAATGAATCTATTTGGTTTCTGATTACTTGGTTTATCTCAGCATTATTGTGCCCAATAGATGTGCACCAAACACCCGACTCCAAATCCATGTAACTTTTACCTTGCTCGTCATACAAGTAAAGACCTTCACTTTTTACGATGTTTGGAATTTTAAGTTCGTGACCTGTACAAAAAAATATGTGTTTCATTTTTAATTCTATTTCTTTCGTTTTCTACATAATGCTTGGGATCAGCAGCAGCTTTGCCGATGGTTGATTAACAACGCATTTTGCTGCGGAAACCTGGGAAAATGCCCTGCTGATAGCGTTTTCTACCCGGTGTATCCGCACACTAGGGTTTTTTATAGATCGGTATTTTAACAAAACATCTCACCCGTTAGTGCTTTCAGCATTCAGCGATCAGCTCTCAGCCGGTTTTTGCCTGTAATTGTAAGGTTTTAAGCTGAACGCTGACAGCACGTTAAGCTTCAGGCTGGATCCTGGCATCTGACATAAGACTGGATAAGGGTTTAGCAATTTTCCATTCAGGCCCTAATTAATATTTATCCATTTCATAGCGCAAAAATGGAAGAACCAATTCCATATGTTTTTGTCATAAATTAACTCAGCTTCTTCTGTTTCTGTTCTAACCTCTCATGTTCAGGAACTGAATGATTTAATGCCTTAATTTAAAGTCCGGGAAGCGGTTACGGTCAACTTTGAACAAGCTGTTTTGGAAGGAGAAGAAAAAGGGCCGGAAGATAGATACACCTTGATAGAATATAACAAATGATCAGGCTTTATAATGAGGCACAGTCAGGGGTAGGCTATTGATACCAGCAATCTTTCAAGGTGGACCATTTATTTTTGATCCACCCGGGGCGAGGTTATACATTCATTACCCACATTTTTGAGGGTTGGTCATCACCATGGTATTCGAGGACGTAGCGGACTGTAGATTTTGTTTTTAGGATTTCAATCATTTCTTCAATTCGTGATTCCTCCACGTCGTATACTTTGAGAAAGGCGTTTCTGTATCCATCCGGGACGCCTTCATATGAAGTCAAAAGGGTATTGATCCTGCCTCCAACTGCCCTGATCGCATTGGCTACTTCTTTTACCGTTCCGGTTTCTGTTGATATCTGAACAGCAACCTGAAGTCCTTTGGTTTCAAAGCCGGTTAATGAAATAAGCAATTTAAATATATCACCCTGGGTGATCATTCCCACCACGTTACCTGACTCATCCAAAACAGGAGTACCGGAAATCTTTTTATCTAGTAGAATTTTTGCCACTTCAACAACAGTTGTATCGGGATGTACCGAAATGACATCTTCCGTCATGAGACTGTCCACTGGAATTCTGGTGTTCAAATAGGCTACTTCCGGGGCTTCCATACTGGTTGATTGTGTTACTGAAGCTTGTTTTAGATCCCTGTCCGTGACGATACCAACCAGCTTCTCGTCCGACATGACCGGCATAGAGCGAATACGGTGTTTACTTAACAAGTCCTTTGCTTTTTTTATCGTATCTGTTGCCTCGATTGTTACAACAGGCTTGCTCATCCAATGTTTCACCAGCATAGCGATCCTTTTTTTAAATTAGCGTTATAGAATTAGCGTTGTAAAAACGATCAGATATCATTCTGCAAAAGTTGAACCACAGTAGCATTCGGTTATTGCGCTGTCAATAAAATGAGAAAAGGCTAAGCCTTGTTTTCTGGACTGCTGACACGTTTTAAGACAGACATTGCCCGGAATTGAATACCTGGTTCTGACAGGTAAACCTCGAAAAGGACTAATTTACTGAATAGTTAATGCGCAATGTGGCTCAGCTGCGCAAACGATTCGTTTGCAGAGGATTACCTGCTGCAGCTGAACGAAGAAGTGAGACCGCCAAAGATACCCATGGGCGATAGAATTTAAGCTACCTCTTCTACGAGTGGCTTTTCTTTATCGGTCTCCAGCAGGCGGGAAAGTGATTTTGACATGGTGGCCAGGCTTTCGGCCTCGCCATGAGTCTTTTGCACTTCATTTTTATTGCTTTCTGCAGCCGCAACAACCTCGTTGATGCTTTCAGTGATAACAGAGGATATATCGGCTGTTTCCGACAGGTTTTTTGAAATGGTTTTAGTTGCCGAAAGCTGTTCGGAAGCAGATGTAGATATTTTATCCTGAAAGTCATTGATAGACTGGATAATATCAACCAATTTCTCAAGGTAGGTGGCCGACTCTTCCGTGGTGTATTGAATAGATTTGTTAATTTCGGATACATTTTCGGTTGCAGCAGAGGTGCGTTCTGCAAGGTTTTTTACCTGGTTGGCCACAATGGCAAAACCTTCACCGTGCTCTCCTGCATTTGCAGCCTCAATGGCAGCGTTAAGAGAAAGCAGTTTCAGCTGCTTGGAGGTTTGTTGAATCATATTGGTGATAATGACCGAGTCTTCCCCGCTTTTTTTCAGTTTGGACATGGATCTGGATGTTTCACCGGCGATACTGTTGCCTTCCTCTACAATCTTTTGTGCCTGCCTGGTAATATCCGCAATACTCTGCATTCGGTCTGTAGCGACCTTGATTTCCTGGGTCACCACATCAACTTTGTTTTTAATATCCTGGGATGATTTATAAACATTAACGGTTTTATCGAACGTCATGTTGGCATTTTCCTCCAGTTTGGTGCTTGTGTCTGCCAAACCGGTCGACGATTCGTTTAGTGTGATGGAATTGGTTTTGATTTGCGAAAGAATCTGTTTCAGGTTTTGAGAGACAACTTCAGCAGAATCCTTTGTGGTGGTGAGTTCATTCATCGAGGCGCCAATGGCATTTTGAAAAAGCGCTGAAGCCACAAAAAACGAGGTGAATCCTCCGAAGACAGTGATTGTCCAGCCTAACTTTTTATCTTGAGCAGAATGACTGCCTATCTGCGGAAAGGAGTAGCCTGTCCAGTGCAGGTAAAACAAAACCGCGAGACCTATAGCGATAATTAAAAACCAGACCAGTCCACCTCTTCCGGAGATCAATAACTGGGCAAACACAGGAAAAAGCAGAAGCCAGAACAATTCATCGGAGCGGGCACCACCGGTGGAAAAAATAGTTATATAGGTATTGACTGCCAGAAACAGCATAATTGCGTTCCCGTACATATTGAGGGATAGCACCCGCACTTTGAACAGCATCAGCAAAGCCAGAAATGCCACTGCGGTGCCGAAATCCATTACGGCAAGCTGCGAAGATTTGAACTGCAACCACTGAAAACCGTTAATGATGACGAAGATGGTGCCTATTAAGCTAAAGCTGACAGCAATTCTTATTCTTTGTAGGGTCTGATGATTCAACCCGGAGGAATCATAAGGACTGAAAAAATTTACGAATGCCCAATAAGATCTTAAAATCATGGCTACCCCGTATTTATCACCACTTTCTGCAATGTTATTGGTTTGTATTGCCAAACTCCTTGTATCCCTTTCGATGTGATTTAACTCCTACAGAACATTTTAAAATCAGTCAAATAGATCCTTTCAGATTGCAGGGGCGGCTCTTTGCTTGTTTGGACTGAGCCACCTTATATCGATTTCTTTGGGATGGGGTCATGGAGATCAATTGGTGGGAAGAAACATTGAAAATGAACGCTATTTCTTCTTTTTCCAATGCCAGTTTTCATAATACTCCCAGTTAATGATTTGATTGAGGCTTTTTAGTTCCTCGGTCTTTTCATTCAGGCTATGGCGCGTGACGTCGCCGGATGAAACCATGCCAATGAATTTACCATTATTTCTAACCAGCAGGTGTCGAATTCTTAATCCCAGAAACTTATCCTGAAGCTGGATTGTCGTTTCATTATGCTCGGCATACTGCAGGTTTTTCGTCATGTAGTCTTTAATTTTTGCTGTCTCCGGAGCAAAACCTTCAATCAATACGTTTCTCAGTAAATCCCGCTCGGTCCAGATTCCCTCGATATCTTCGCTGCCCCTGACCAGGATGGCACCGATTTTATTTTTGTTCATCAATACCAGCGCTTCCTTGATAGTAGTTTCCGGTGACACGCAGATAACATCGTGATTTTGTTCTTTGATCATTTCTTCAGCAGTCTTCATGATTTTACTCCTTAACTATGAATTCTGTTTCTCAAATAATAACAAGACTCTGTAAATGAACATTTCTAATAAATAAAATTGCAACGAAGGTGCCAGGAGCATCGTCAACGGCAACCTTGCTCTTTACAGTTTGATGGTTATTATAAGCCATTTAGAGCCATGAAACCAATCATTATTTTTAATTTGGGTAAAAAACCGGAACAGACGTTAATGGGAGTCGGATCGATCGAAGAGACCCCTGGAGTGATTGAGTTGCCCATCCTACACTATCTCTTTGTATCCGTAGGGAAGCTCTATAATAAATGTGGCGCCTCCTGCGTTGTTGTTTTCCACATGGATGGTTCCTTTGTGGGCTTCTACCAATTCCTTGCAAATGCTTAGACCAAGACCGGTACCACCGGCTCCGGTTTTGGTTCGGCTGCTTTGGCTGAATTTATTGAAGACGGTTTCCAATTCATTTTCGGGTATTCCCACTCCCTGGTCACTGATCAGAATTTTTACGGCGGATGTCGGCTCGTGGTTGATTTCTATGGAGGTTTTGATGAAATTGATGACGATTTCGCTGTTGACAGGAGAATATTTAATGGCGTTGGACAGAAGGTTGCGCAGTACCTGCCCGATTTTGTATTCATCGCAAATGACAGTGGTTGGTAGGTCGGGTTCTGCGATAGATACAGATAGTGATTTTTCTTCCAGAATTGACAACAATTCCAAAACGGCGTCTTTGGCTATCTGGTGGATGTCGCAACGGTTCATTCGATAGACTTCTTTTCCGGCCTCCAGGCGGGATAGGTCCAGCAGATTATCCAATAAGTTCATGAGCCGCTCACCGGCTTTTCGTATTTGAATAAAATAGTGTTTCTTTTTGCTATCGTCGACTTTGTCGTACTTGTTGATTCCAAATTTGGAGTAACTCAGTATGCCGTGCATTGGTGTTCTTAATTCATGGGACATATTTGCCAGAAATTCCGTCTTTAATTTATTTGCCAGTTCAGCTTCCTCCTTGGCTTTTTTGAGTTCTCGGGTTCGTTTTTCCACTTTGGATTCCAGATCGTCGTAGGCTTTCTTCAATGCAGCTTCGGCTTTTTTCCTAGGTGAAATATCGATGGAGGTACTGGAAAGCGCAATAGGCTCTCCTTTGCTGTTAAAAACAGTGTTGGCAGTGACATGCACATCGAAAAGTGAGCCATCCCTGCGAATTCCCTTAACTTCTTCTGACCAGACTCCCTCCTTTTCAATGGTTTCATAAATTTCAGCTATTCTGCCGGTTACCTGCCAGAAATCCCAATAGGGTTTTTCCAGAAATTCTGCAACGTTATCAAATCCCCACGCTTTCATAAAAGAAGGATTTCCAAAGATCATTTTCCCTTCAAGATCACATGTAGCAATCATGCTAGAGGATGATTTAATAATGTTTTCATTGAATAACATCGTCTCTTCGGCTTCTTTTCTCTTCGTGATGTCCCTCAATGACGTAACCCGAACATCCTTGCCCTGGTATCGAATCAACTTACCCCTGATTTCAGCGGAGAAAGTGCTGCCGTCTTTTCGCAGGGCTTTTACTTCATAGGGTTCTTCATGACCGGCTAGCATGTTACGTTGTACTTTTTTTCGAAACTCAGGCGCTATCCATTCGGCGGCTGGTTTTCCCATTGCCTCATTCAGGGAATATCCAAACAGCTTTTCAGCCGTCTGATTCTGGTCTGTGCAGATTCCTTTTTCAGAAAGGAATATCGCTTCAAAAGAAGCTTTGGATAATGCCTGAAACTGCTCTCTGCTCCTGTGCAGCACGTCCTCTGCCCTTTTCCGATCAGTTATATCCATTGCAATGCGGATCCTCACGAATCGCTCGTTTATCCAACGAATCACCCGATCATAATTGCGATAAAACTTTTGGTTCAGAGGGTTGATTTCTTCCCATACTCGGACACCCATGACAGGTTCCGAGGGTTTTGTTCCCTCTGGTTCGATGCAATGATCACAGGGACCGTTATGATTGCAAAAGACTTCCCAACAAATATTTCCCGTTAGATCCCTGCCATAAGTCTCTTTCATGTGGGCATTCATATACTGAATTTTATATGATTCGATATCGGAAACATAGATATCTGCCGGTATGCTGTCTAAGATCGTCATTAACCGACGATTGGATTCGGCTGTTTTTTCCTCGGCGATTTTTCTTTGGGTGATATCCTTGAGGTGCGCAAGGGAACGAACAACCTGGCCATTATCGTCTCTCTCAGTGATTGCGGATAACAATATCTCCGCAGTTTGTCCGTCCTTTTTTACAAATTGCAATGGAATTTCAGTAACTGAACCGGTTTTGAACAAAGCGGGAAGACTCACATTCATGGCGTATTGACGGGATTGTTCAGTCAAAAACTGAAACGATTTTCTGCCAATCACTTCATCGCGTTTATATCCCAACACATCAAGCCAGCGATCACTGACACTGAGTAGTCTGCCCTCTCTATCGATGGAATGAAGCATCGCCGGAGTCTCATTATAAAGCCTTCTGTATATCTCCTCGCTTTTGCGTAATTCGTTTTCAATTCGGCGCCGTTCCGCATCGACCTCTGAAAAATGCAAAGCCATTTTTACAGTTACCGATAGATTTATTTCCCGGATCGGTTTGATGATGTAACCATATGGCATGGTGAGCTTTGCTTTATTAATTGCAAATTCATCCAGGTGATCAATGATAAAAACAACAGGTATCGAGTAATCGGAACGTATGATTTCAGCTATTTCAATTCCGTCCTTTTTACCTTTGATGTTCATACCCATTAAAACCAGGTTTGGCCGCCTGGATTGAACCATGTCTAAAGCCTCTTCGCCGGAATGGACCACTGCGAGCAAATGATAGTTCAACTTCTTCAAATGTGTTTCGATATCTATTGCGACGATAGTCTCATCTTCTGCAATTAGAATGCTCGCTTTTCCCATGCTCGGTCACTGAAGGTTGATCAGTAATTTTCAAAGGTGATCAGTCGTTTTGGAAAAAGATCAAATCACTAACTTTTTCGCTGTAAAGAATCTCATCAAAAAATGAGGAATGCAAGAATACGATCGAATTTGATGATAGTTGAGATTTCGAGGAGGGATTTTAGAGGACAAAGAACGGTCAAGACATGAACAAAAGTCATTTGTCTTATGTTGTATGGTGTAACATGCTGAAGTAATAAGTGGAATATGGCAGAGATGGTTGATGGGCAACGAGTTGCCCATCAACCGGACTAACGATGAGAATCGAGACTTTTGGAATTAAATCTTTGAAAGGCCGTTTAACCCGCGACAACCTGTGTAAATTTATCCTTAATCAAGGTTTCGGCCTGATCCATCATCCGATCCAGCAATTCCCGGCAAGTGGGAATGTCATGGATGAATCCCATGCTTTGTCCTGCAGCCAGAATACCGCTTTCCATATCTCCCTTCTCCAGCATCTCTTTTCCACCAAGACCTGAAACAAAGGGGATTAGATCTTCGATGGTTGTGTTTTCCCGCTTTTCATTCTCCACAGCAAGAATTTGTTCAACAACTGAATTGTGCAGAGTCCGCTCCGTATTTCTCAGGGTACGCATGATCAATCGAGTGGATAGTTCATTGTTTGCAACAAGTGCCTGTTTGACGTTGTCATGAATAGGTGCCTCCCTGGTTGCCATGAAGCGGGTGCCCATGTTGATACCATCTGCACCCAAACCTAAAGCCCCAACCAGACCTCTGCCGTCTCCAAATCCTCCTGAAGCGACAATAGGAATTGAAACAGCATCCCGAACCAAGGGAACCAACACCATGGTGGTTACGTCATCCTCCCCGGGGTGACCGGCAGCCTCAAATCCATCAATACTTATAGCATCACAACCGATTTTCTCTGCCTTGATGGCATGCCGAACCGAGGTGCATTTGTGAATCACTTTAATTCCGGCTGATTTCAGTTGCTCCATGTAAGGCTCAGGATTTCTTCCTGCCGTTTCGATAAATCTAACTCCTTCATCTATACACACCTGGATATACGCAGGATAATCAGGCGCTCTCAGGGCTGGCAGAAAAGTGAGGTTGATCCCGAAAGGTTTGTCAGTCATGGTTCGTAGCTTATCGATCTCTTCCCTTAATCCTTCCGGCTCAGGGTAGGTCAATGCAGTCATAAAGCCGATGCCACCAGCATTACCAACAGCGGCAGCCAATTCCGATCTGGCAAGCCACATCATTCCTCCTTGAAGGATGGGTCTTTCAATTCCAAACAATTCTGTAATCGGGGTTTTTATCATCGCGAATCCTTGTGATTGTGTTATGGATTGAATGTCCTGATTTTATTTCCGTATTGAACGTGTTCATTCTAAACCCGCTTTGAACCAACAAGTCAACCTCGAATGGTTTCCTTTTTGCTGTTTATCCCAGTTTTTACCGTTCAATCAACTAAACGTTGTTGGGTAAAAGGAAGGAACGGAAATAATTTTTTCTGCTTATTAAATATTCACAGCCCTTTTCAAAATACATTTGGTTTTGCCCTGAAAGGGCTGAGTTTTAAAGCCGGTGGCTTCAGCCACCGGAAACGAACCGTAGCTCTATTGGCGTCCTGTAGGGGCGCTGTGTTATGAATCAGCATGTTGGTAGCATCGTCCCTTCAGGGCTGATAAACCAGTCGATTGATCAAACCGGCGGTTAAAACCACCGATTATAACACTTGACTCCTTCGGAGCTCATATGAGTTAAAAAAGAGTCTAAAACAGACTGTAAACAATTTTTAATCAAAAAAAACTATCTGATTATAAATGGTTCGCAGTCAATTCTATAGATCGAATTGGAAGAGCTGTTATTTGATTTTGGATAAACCACCGGGGGATTTATCCAGCATGATTA
>JANQGZ010000035.1:0-36296 GCA_028282825.1 SAR324 cluster bacterium | reverse complement strand
GATATATACGATTGTAATGTCTTGATTGTTATGGGGATAGTAAGGTGTTTTTACACGTTTGTAAAAGTATTTTTGGGGAGATGCGTCAAAATCTGAACGGGGGAAGCGTTCATAATACATGTTAAACAATGAGATTTTCGTACTTTCAAGTGAGTCTCTTAGCTTCTTCTTGTGTGTTAGCGAATTTAGGATACACCACACCCTTTTAAAATCGGATCGCTACCTGAAAAAATAATCCAAATTGGAAAAGTCGCGTGGATGTGACCTTTTATCAGTCAAAAGCTTCACAAGAGGTGGAAACAATAATTTTTATAAAGACCATCAAACTGATCGATACGTTTCAGCTTTCCAATAACACAGCGTTTGCACAAGGTTATATCAATGCCTGACATATTCAACATCAGTTGAGCTGTAAACCGTTTTTTAGGTGTTTTGCAGTCCTTTAAATCGGGTGACAGTATACCTATTTACAAAAATAAGTATACTGTCACCTGATTTAATCTAAACACTTTGTGATTCGGTTCGATCTAACCAATATTCAGGCTTTCTTCGGGTATGAGCGATAGCCACAATATAGATATGATCAGGCTCTATAGTGTAAACAATTGAAAATGGGAATTTTTGTAAAAGGTAACGTTTGAAGGGTGGTCGAATTGTGCGGTATCTTAATGGATGGTCAGCAATATCACTTGTTGCCAATTCAACCATTTGTTTAAATTGTTTACCAAGACCAGGCTTGTTTTCTTCATAGTAAGCAATTGACTGTAGAAACTCTTTTTTTGCGTCTGGATCAAAGATGATTACAGTCATTTGACCAACCTATCCGCTTCAGAAAATACTACATCGGAACTAACACCTTGACGTTTTCCGCTCTTATATTCTGCATACCGTCTTTCAGCTTCATTGATCCATGCGAGATCAATATCGGTTAGTACTTCACGATCCAGTGAGCTTAAAAGTCTGTCTGCTAAAAAAGCTCGTTCTTCCTGCGAAAGACTGAGCAATTCATTTTCAATTTTTTCTATCTGTCTAGTCATAATCTTACTCCTGTATTTTTCAATTACTTCTTTATTTCATGTTTCAAGTATAAATCGGTGAGTGAACAAGAGCAATATCTCTATTCGAACGCCTGTTTAACCTGCGATTTTCAGAGCGGCGTTGAAACTTTTGTTAGCCCATTTTTAAAGCAGTTCTCTACCGCATTCTCTACAAATTGAGGCATTATCTTCTGGATACAAATCAATGTTTATTAAGTTGTCTTCCTCACAATATCCGCAAGGTAACCAACGATCCTTTAAGAATCGATCAAAAGAAATAGATCGATGTATCAATCTGACCGCAATTGGATCTACAACACAATAAAAGTTGACTGGTCGCTTAGAAGGTGGAACTACAACCGTCCCCACTTGAGCAACGAGACCAGTCTTAACCCACGCTGTAATTTTATTGCGAGCACCTTGGCCTGTTATTTTTAAAACATCATTTGCTACATAATTTGTCGTAAATAATTCTCTTCCAACTCTCTGTATTTCTTTAAAAAAAAAATCTCCGTATGTTTCTTTAAAAAGCAATTCTGAGAATTCAACAATACCACGATCGAAAGAAATAAAATCAATGTTTCTTGAGTCAGATTTTCTTTCAGATTGCACTGCAAAGATTTTTTCGCAAATTCGAATCATATTTCTGGGAGAACCGTTTGACATTAGACAAATTGCTTCGTCAGCATCAAATGTCGTCCCACTTTCCATCAATTGTTGAAAACTTGATATCTTGCCATTACTAAACGATTTCAACCTGAGAGATAAAGCCTTTTTTAGACTACTTCGTTTCCATGTCAGTTGATATTGTTGAATCCTGTCAGGGCGTGCATCAATACGATGATATTGTTCTATTTGATCCCAAAGAAAAAACTTAAATCCATAGCCTTTAAGCCCTAGTAATTCCAAATCTTTTAACAACATTCAATGTTTAACTACCCTATTTTTTTTAAATAACGATTTCAAATTGCTGCCTGTACGAGAAAAACAGTGGCTGCTGTCATTCATTATGAACGTTGAGTGACAAAACCATCGATTTTTTCCTGGCAATTTTTTTGAGTTAACTCTTTGAGTTTTTCAACTCGTTCCGCCAGCCACTCCAATTGCTCTTTGGTGATATCAAAGTTGTCCATGTCATACCTTGAATCGATATAAGCGCGTTTGAGCAAATTAAACTTGTGTTTTTCTTCCTCTGTTGACCTTGGAAAAACCGTTACGAACGAACGGTGTTGATTAATCACTTGTCGATTCAGCTTCTCCAGGTCATGAATTTTGGGTTTGTACCCGGTGTACACCAATAAGATGGTCATAAATAGACGTTCAGTAACTTGGTGAAGTTCAAAGGCTGCTATTAACAATTCATTTTTTTCAAAAGCAGATTGAAACTGCCCAAAAAATCCTATCGCACTTTTATACCATTTCTCAAAATGAAGCTCAGCTTCCTGTTTACATTCTTCAGGTGTTAATTCCTTTGGCTCGGCCAGCTCAAAACGTTTGGAATCAAACAGCATAATTCCTTCTTTTTGGATATCCCGGTAAAAATATCGCCCTTTTTTCAATTCCTTATTGAGGGTGTGAATATCAATGACCAAAAGATTCACCCAAGTCCGAAGCAATTTATTACGTTGAAGTATTTTCTCAACTTTTAACCAATAGGACCATTTTTTCGCAATGTTAGCAGATGACGTCACCACCAAAATATCAAAATCGCTTTTGTACTCATAAACGATACCATCGTCGCCGGTATAACGATCCTCGACCCAGTCACCCCTCGCATGACTGCCAAACAGTACGATCATATCCGTTTTTTTGGATGTGTTGCTGCGGATAATGTCGACTATGTCTTGAAGTTCTTCTCGCTTGGCTTCAGGTAAATGCTCCAAAGAGGTTTTCATATTAACTATTTGATTGTGTTCAGCTTTTTCTATGGGTGTTTGATAATCTAAAAAATAACAGCAGATGGTCAGAAAAGAAAAGCCTTAATTAATAATTCATCGCTATTTTTGTCACACCCGCTACCGCTTGTTTAACCTGCTTTTTTCAAAACATAAAGAACGAGAAAAAAAGTACGGCTGGTACCCAAGCAAAAGAGTCTTCTTGCAAACTATGACAACCTGCACATTTTCTTCATTTGCGAGGCAATGTGGCAGTTTAGAGAGTTTTTAATTATTATCCATCTCATTTGGCAACCTTTATTTAGAGATGGAACGCAGAATCCTGGTTTGTACTTCATTTAGGATCTGCTGGTAGTCGTATCCCGAATCTGCAAACATAACAGAGAACAGTGAGATTCCCTCCATAAAAGCCACAATACCCAAACTCAAGTTTACTGCTTGTTTTTCTTCAATGTTAAACCTTACCAACATCTCCCGCACAAACTCTATCATGTTTCCATAGGCAAGCTTGAGTTTTTGCCGAACTTTATCGTTATAGTTGCCGATTTCCCAAATTTCGATGAAGATTTTGGATAGATCGTTGTTTAAGGTAATTTTATTATTTGCGAAATTGATGCTCTCCTTGAAAACATCTTCAGGATTGTTCAAATTTTGGTCATTGGAAGCAAGCCATTCCGAATAACTGTTCTGGTAATGTGCAATGATATATTCGATGTAATTTAAGAGAATATCTTCCTTGCTTTTAAAATAGTAGTGGAGCATTCCGTGATTAATATTGGCTTCCGCGGCAATCTCCTTGATACTGGTTTTGTCATAAGGCTTTTTGAGCAAACAACGGTGGGTTGCCTCCAAAATCTGTTTTTTTCTCTCTTTTTGCATTATCCTGCGTGTCATCGGCTTTTCCTTTTTAATTTTTTTAGTCACCTGAAAAAGCTGTACTACGGTTAGCCACGCTAGCATAACCGATTCGGTCAATGAATTTTCAATTTGACAATATTTTTTTCGTTATGTTAGTTGGTCGACTAACATAACTCTTATAAACTAATTTACCGGATCCAGCTATGCAAACAATCATCGATTTTCATTCCCACCTGGGAGATATTCTCTATCCGGGCGGTGGCGGGCTTATTGAGAAGAGGGGAGTCAAAAAGAAAAGCTGGTTTGATCCCATCACCTTGGGCCAGCTCACCTTGAATCGTCATTTTGGTTTAGGCAAAATTCAGCATCGGCTCTTTTCGTCCTGGTTTGTCAAAGCGGAACAAGCCAGGAATGCCACGGCGACTAGAGAAAATGCCCGATTGACCATGGACAAATCAGGAGTTACTCATACTGTCTGCATGCCGATTCCACCCTATGTAGAGTTTTCTGATTTGAGGAAGGCCAGTGAGAAGGATTCCGGTTTGATCCCTTTTACCGGGGTTAATTTTGACCATCTAAATAAACTGGAGTCTCAGTTTGCCGAAGATATTAAATTGGGAGCCAAAGGGTTGAAGCTTCATCCTATAATTCAAAAAATTTCATTAACCGATGAAAGAATGGCTTATGCCATTAAGGCATTTAGCAAGTATGAGTTACCGATACTTTTTCATGCCGGGATTTCCTACTACTACATAGGAAAGGAACAAAGCAGAAATTCGCCTGAAAATGGCAATATTGATGATGCAATCCGGATGGTTCGTCGGTTTCCCGCAGTTAAATTTGTGGTGGGACACGCGGGAATGTTTGAAATTGCGCAGGTTATCAGGGGTCTCAAGGATTTTTCCAATGTTTGGGTAGACACTTCATTTCAGTCTCCCGGATCTATCCGGAAGCTGATTAAAGCATTTGGTGAAGACAAGGTGTTGTTTGCCTCGGATTGGCCTTTCGGTAGTCGAGATGTGGCTGTCAAAGCTGTACAAAAGGCATGTGGAGGGGATCACCAGCTTCAACGAAAGCTGTTGTCCGAAAATGCTGCTAATCTGCTTGGTTTCAAGTAAACATAACAGAAATGAACAGGTTTTTTTTTAATACTGATCTGTAGGGAGGGGTAAAAATATGAATGGTCCAACAACCGTTACCAAAAAAGAACGCCATGCCATTCTGCAAAAGTTTGGTAAGCATATATCAAAAGGCCAGATCCGTTTTCTATCTGCAGGACATCTTGATATTTTAGAAGGCCAGCGCGGGGGTATTCGTTTTTATGAAGGGGTCAGTGGCAAAGCTTATGTCGATGGTTTCTCCTCTGCCGGCTGTTTTAATGTGGGCCGCCAGAATCCTGCAATCATTAAGACTTTAGAGCAAGCATTGGATCACTACGATATGGGAACCGCAGGGATGATTTCCAGACCTAAGATTGATCTGGCTAAGATGCTTGTAGCCCAGGCACCTGGTGATTTAAATCGTGTTCACTTTGGCGGAACCGGGGCAGATGTGATTGAAGCAGCGCTGAAACTGGCCAGGGGAGCAACCGGACGAAATGAAATTATCTCAATGAATAAGGCCTATCATGGTCATTCCGGTATGAGTCTTTCCGCTAACGGCAAAGACTATTATAAAGAGTTGTTTCAACCCCTTATACCCGGTTTTTTATTGGCCCCTTTTAATGATCTTGATGCCATTCAGCAATTGGCCTCTGAAGCTACTGCGGCGATTATTCTGGAACCTATTCAAGGGGAGGGTGGAATCCATGTAGCTACAAACGAGTATTTAAAGGGACTGAGAGATCTTTGTGATCGTAATGGCATCTTGCTCATTTTTGACGAGATTCAAACCGGCTTCGGCAGAACCGGCAAACTTTGGGCTTCAGAGCATTCGGGGGTTGTTCCCGATATGATGGTTATCGCCAAATCCATTGGTGGTGGCCTGTATCCGAATGCCGCAATGCTTTACAGAGACACACCGATGTTGACTGAATTCGTGGATCGCTATCCGGAATTCCATACATCCCTGGGTGGTGGATCAGATTTAGGCTGTATCGTTTCCATGGCTGTCCTTGAGGAGTTGAATCAAAATAAAACCTGGCAACATGCGGCTGAAGTGGGTCGGTTTTTTCTTGACGGTCTTGGAAAGCTAAAAAAAGACTACCCCGGTATCATTGTTGACGTTCGCGGACGGGGCATGATGGTTGGGTTGGAATATAAGCAGGAATTTATGGGAATTCTGATGGCCGACTGTCTGGCTTCAAACCAGGTATTTGCCGCGTATTCCGGTAATGCTCCCCAGGTTATGCGTTTTCAACTACCAATTACGGCCGGCAAACAGGAGATCGAATTAACCCTGGAAAAGATCCGTAAGGCTGTCAAGCTGATGAAGATTTATTTGTTAGTACTGACGCCGCTTTCTAAAATCCCGTATCTCAGGAAGATACTTAACAAAGGGGATATTTTGGTCACCATCAATGCTTTTCTACGGAAAATACCCTTCTTTTAAACCGGGCCAATTCGCATAAATGGAAAAAATACAATGAAACCAGAATCAAACGAAAAAAACACGACTATCGATACCGAAACCAACGAAGCCGTATTTGCATCTGAAGTTCCAATTCAGCATGATAACTTGGATTTGCTTGCTGAAGCCCTGAATCTTTTCGGAAAGGGAGTCGTTGAAAACCTTAAAACCTGCGGTCTTTCCTGGGAGGAGGAATTTCGAGAGCAAAGCAAGGTTTTTGATAGCACGGAAAAATCTTATCTGGATTGTTATACCCTTGCCGGAAGCTATAACCTGGGCAGAAAAAATCCTGAAATTATTTCAGAATTCAAACGCGCCATCCGGGAAACAGACCAGGGGAATTTTATCATGATCTCCAGGGAAAAAGCCGATTTGGCGGAAGCATTGGCCAATTTCATGGGAAATGAGCTGCAATGTTCCCTGTTCACTGTTGTGCGGGGTGAAGCCATGGATGCAGCTTGTAAGCTGGCCAGGGGATATACCGGCAGAAGTGAATTGATAACTGTCGACGGCGGATGGTACGGTCAGACGGGTTTTGCATTGTCCTTATCCCAAAGGAGAGAAAAATCCTTGTTTGGAAATCTGATACCTGACATCCAAACGATCCCTTTCAACGATAAGCAGGCCGCACTCGAAGCTATTTCAACAAAAACAGCAGCGGTTCTTTTGGAACCAATCCAGGCAGAAAACTGTTGTCGAACAGTAGATAAATCCTATCTTGAAGAAATTCATTCTGCATGTGATAAAGCAGGTGCCCTCCTGATCCTGGATGAATCCCAAAGTGGATTTGGACGAACAGGCAGCAGGTTTTATGCTGATTTTACCGGAGTTTGTCCTGATATAATGCTGTTAGGTGAGGCAATGAGCGGCGGGATGTTCCCCATAGGAGCCATGGTTTTTACAAAAAAAATCAAACATTTTTTTGATGAACATCCATTGATTCACCTGCATACTTTTGGCGGTCATGATATAGGGTGTCGGGTGGCGTTAAAAACCCTGGAACTCTACCAACGAATCAAACCATGGGAAAACGCAGCTTATCAAGGAGCCAGATTAAAGGAACGACTGCAGCAAATAGCCGGCAAAAACTCAAACATTGATTCTGTTGCTGGCGTTGGGCTATTGCTATCCATTCATTTTAGGTCGGAAGAAACAGCCTTGGAATCGACAAAATCAATGATTAAGCAGGGACTATTGGTAAAGAGAGGGGAAGTGGCAAAAAACTCAATAGTTATCCGGCCTCCCCTGGTAATCTCAGATACGGAAATCGATGAAATCGCGGAAAAAGTCGCGAAAGCTTGCCGATAGTGTTGTCGCTTAGCAACGACTCCCACCTTTGATAGTGGGTTCGGCTTTGGCTTGACCCACCCCACGGCTTAACTTCTACCCTTTTCTTTGAATCTTTTGCATTCACTTCAAGTGATTTTTCTGTCAAATTCATAAAAAACAACGCGTTATTTTTTATGAATTTGACATTTTTAACGTGTTGTTTTTATCATTACCCTATGAATTCGTTGTTAATTTGTAACCTTATTGGTCTTGAATAATGGAACGATTTGCACTTGAAGACCTAAGTCAGTGGTTAAAAAGTAAAAACCGGAAACCAATGGTTCTCAGGGGGGCTCGCCAGGTTGGAAAGACCTGGATTGTGAGACATCTGGCTGAAACTCACAATCTTCAATTAGTCGAAATTAACTTGGAAAGGAATCCGAACTACGCCGACTTGTTTACAGATAACGATCCTCTTAACGTCATTGAAAACATCGAAGCAGAGCTCTCAATAAAAGTTACTCCAAATAAGACACTTCTTTTTTTGGATGAGATTCAAATTGCACCACAATTGTTTTCCACACTTCGATGGTTTCAGGAGGAACTTCCTCAATTGGCAGTAATCACCGCGGGCTCATTAATAGAATTTGCCTTGAACAAGTTAGACTACAGTATGCCTGTTGGTAGAATTACTTTTTACTATTTGGAGCAACTATCATTTTTAGAATTTATTAAAGCATCAGGCCACGATGCTTTATTTAAAAAACTTGTTTCGAGTAAAGTAAATACGCCATTGCCTGATTCACTTCACCAGAAATGCCTTCGCTTGCTTCATGATTATTGTCTAATCGGAGGAATGCCGGAAGTTGTGAACCAATGGATTGAAACCAAAGAATTCGACTCCTGCTTGAAAATCCAACAAGACTTACTTGCTACCTACAGGGATGATTTCCATAAATACGGAGGAAATATCGACGCCACGTTGTTGAGTAGAGTGATTCTTTCAATTTCAGAACAACTGGGAAATAAGTTTGTCTATAGTCGAATAAATCCATCACTAAAAATCGGGCAAGTTAAAAAAGCTCTTGAACAACTTTGCAATGCGAGGGTGTGTACAAAGGTTTTTCACACATCAGCCAATAATCTGCCTTTAGGTGCTGAAACGAATGAAAAATTCTTTAAAATGATACTGTTGGATATTGGGCTTGTTGCATCACAACTGGCCCTGTCAAGGTTGCGTCCTTCAGAACTGCATGATCTGATTATAGGCAACAAGGGATCAATTGCAGAACAATTCATCGGTCAACAATTGAGAACTATTGCAAAACCTTTAATGGACTCCCAGCTATTCTATTGGCAACGAACAGGTGGGCGATTAGGTGAAGTTGACTACATTTTCCAATCGGGTACCAGGATTATTCCCGTAGAAGTAAAGTCGGGTACTAGCGGCAATATGAAGTCACTTCATCAGTTTATGGCAGATAAAAAACTGGATCTTGCTGTAAGATTTTATTCCGGTAAGCTTAAACTCGATACAATCAATCTTAAAACAACTTTGGGACAATCCGTAAGCTATAAACTACTCTCAATTCCCCACTATTTGGTAGAACAGATGCCGAAGTATTTGGATCAGCTGATATAGATTCATATTGGTATTGCAACAAAAAACTTGGTTGGAAACTTTAAAATAGCTTTTAGCGGTTAGCAGTTGGCAACTAGCTTATTATGTGTCGCTTGGCGACGACTCCGACCTTTGATAGTAAATACGGCTTTGGCTTGACCCACCCCACGGCTTAACTTCTTTAGAATATTCCTCAACAATTCAATCCTTCATCCGCATTCTCCTGCCTCTTTCGAGATCCATCTTCGAAATTCTGGCAATAAATCACCATACCTCTGATGAGAATCTAAATTCAAAACTCCAGTGGCACCAAATCATGGTGTTGCAGTAAATATACCTAAATATATTAGTTAGTTAAACTGTTATCTATGGTAAATCAATCAATAATTGACTTTTATATAAAATTACTACATATTAAACATATATTTTATGGGATTATAAAATATCATTTTCAATATTAACTGTATTCAATGAAGTTAACGTTCAAACTCAATGATCAAGGAGACGACAAATGGGAAACAACGCACAAATCCCGGATTTAGAAAGAGTTAAAGACCTGATGAAAAAAATGAAACTGATTAAAGGGCAACTTGCCCATATCGCGACCTGTGACTCTGAAGGAAGGCCTAATCTCGCACCGGTTGGCTCCATGAGAATTACTGAAAACGGCAATGTTCATGTGATCCAGGGATTTTTACCAAAAACGTTCAGCAATTTAAAACAGAATCCAAAAGCAACATTTTCAGTTTTCAAATTACCGGGAGTATTCGGTTTGTTTAACTTGTTTCTTAGCAACAAAGATGAAGCTCTAGGCTACAGGGTTTACTGCGACTTTATCGAAGCGCTTGACGATCAGAATACGATTGAACATGAAACTACAGAGATTCTGAAGAAGTTTCCGTGGATGTTTCGAAAGCCGTTTTCATCATTTGCAAAAGAAACCTTCAAAAGGGTGCTGGTTTTTAAGGTGAAAGATATCCGGGCAACCATGTAAATCGTGCTGCATAATTCTTAGGATTCAACCGGCACTTTATTAATCCGAAAATACTATCTAATAAACAGACCACCTAATTGAACTCTTTTCTCCTTGAATCGTGTTGCTGTTGGTGGATTTTTTTAATGCCGGGTTGTGAAGGGCAGGGCTTTTAGATCCAGATAAAACAGTATTAAGTTGCAACAACAAGCACCTGGTCTTTTGTTTGGGCGTGTTTGGCTGGGCGAGGTATGTTGTTTTGAATGACGACCCGGGAAGGATCTATTCTCCCTTCCTGCTGCTCTCTGGCGAAATCTCTGTTTATTTCCGCCAATTTACGGTCAAACGATTCGATTTGTGTGGCAAACCTTTCATGCAGGGTAATGACAAGTCCCTGTCCGGAATTGTTGATTCGGACAGAAACCAGGTCGAAATCATTGATACCCAACTTCAATAGAACATCAATAATCTCCGATTCATCGATGGTCACCCAACCTAAACTAACTTGGTTTCTGGTTTTACGGACGAATTCGATCATCGGTAGTTTGTTGTAGAATCCTGTGCATTTGATGATATCGCCGATGCGATAGCGTACAAATCCCATGGGCGAAGTGATCAGAATTTCATACTCCTCGCCGGTTTGAATTTCCCACGGTTTCAGGATTGTTTCCGGCTGCTCCGGTTTGATGAATTCATAAATAAAGTCAATGGGATATAAAACAGGTTTGTCGTCTTCGACATAGATATTGAAAAAACCTTCTGTTGCCACGTAAGCCTGGTTTACCACCTGGGCCTCTCCAGCGACCTTTTTAAGCTCTGCTGACGAAGCTTTGCAGATTGACGTTTGCCAGGCCAGAACAAGGTTTAAGTTTGGCCAGATATCGCACAGGGTGAAGTCAGCGGGATCAATCTGCTTTAACAATTGATATCGTTTTGTTCCCTTCAATTGCTCCAGTTGCTTCTCCAGGTAGAGAGCAATGTTTGTTTTTAACGTTAGAACGGATGAGGGGACGGATGCTGTGATCAGGCTGATATCGGATTTCAACAGTTGAAAAACGTGTTGCTTATTGTATAGGTTTTCATTGGCATAAACATGTTTGGGAATGGCGTAAAAAAGGCCTGAAATGGCAGGCATTGATTGATAAATAGCCTGTCCGATATGCATCACCCCGGCAGAACCATGTATCTCCCCATTCATAGGAACTACAAAAGAGGCCACCTTGTCGGAAAGCATGGAGGGTTTCCTGGACAACAGGTTCATCAAAAATGTCTTTGCGGCAGTTTCATAGGCTTTAAGATAACTTTTAGACAGGGGGAATCTCTTTTGCGGACCTGTTGTTCCTGTTGAAACTCCCCAGAAAGTTACATTTTCTGCAGTGAGTGCGTTGATGGACGCGGAGCTTTCTATCACGCTCCGATAATCTTCATACGTGGTTATAGGGTAATCCGAGAGATTCTTTCCCACTGGTTGCCCTTTCTGATTTCCTCGGGCAATTAGTTTTTTAATTCTACCCCAATTGATCTCATACTGGGCTTCAGGAGATTTTGAAGCCTTTTTGAATTTGGTGAGAAATCTGAAATATAGGGCTTTCAGCAAGATTCGTTTGATTGTGTTTTTGAACGATTTCATGAGCCTCAGCAGGTCAAGATGGGCAGGCTAGCGCCGGCCCATCCTACTTTCCGTTACGACCAAAAAACAGCTAACAATTGACATTTAATGAATCCATAGTATTCCCAAAAATCGATTTTCGTATCTATTGTAAGAAGTGTGCCAGAAACTTAAGGATTGAAAATCACCTGAGCCTGGGAATATTCCTTGCGGAAGGTACCCGAGGGTTTCAAAGGTCATTGGAGTGCACGAAAAAGTTCAGGTCTTTTAAACAAACCTTCCAGAGGGCAAATATGGGTACTTGTATGATGTTTCCCGGACTGAACGGTCTGATGAGAAAACAGGATCGGTTTCGTTATCCGGAGTTTCAACCTACCAGAGAAAAAATGGAATATTCGTCCGGGAAAGATTTGCATTGTTGCGTGGCGAATTTTAGCTAGTATCCGGACAATGCCTTTAGTTTGAAAAAGACGTCTGTATTATCCATCACACCTTCAAATGTCTCTGCACCGGAACCATAGGCGAATATAGGTACCATATTACCTGTATGCCCGCCAGTTTTGCTTTTAGCGCGAATGGAGGAAGCCATTGAAGCAACGCCGTATTGATTTGCTATCATGCTGCCGATTTCCCAACCGATTTTATAATCATAGTCCAATTTGCCTTTTTTTCCCATGGAGCGCTTATTCAGCAGTCGGGCATCTTCAGTTGAAACTTCCATATTGGCATATTTTTTAAAAACCGATTTGATACTGGCAATAGTAAAAGCTGTTTTAGCTTCATTTTTAATGAGTTTTGACGCCATATACTCCGGGGAAACTTCGATGGTTTTCAAGGCTTTAATATTCATAGGCTCTGCAGCACCAATACTCATCGTTTCATGATCAGCAACAACAACTACCAGCGTATTTCCATCCTTTTTTGCCCAATTCACAACATATTTAACGGCCTTGTCAAATTCGATGGTTTCCTTCCAAATACCGGTAGCATCAGCCGCATGTGCAGCATGATCGATTCTTGCGCCTTCGGACATCAGAAAAAAGCCATTTTTGTTTTTAGAAAGAGAAGCAATGGCTGCTTTGGTCATTTCCAACAGACTTGGCTCATTGCTGTTACGTTCTTCCTTGTCCAGGTTGTAGTTCATGTACGATTTATGAAAGAGTCCTAAAATTCTTTCAGATCCGGCTGCTTTGGCCAGTTCGGATTTGTTGGTTACGTGGGAATATCCCTTTCCCTTGAATAGTGGCACCAGATCGGGTCCTTTTTGTTTTTTTGCTCCGAAGTACTTGCCACCGCCTCCAAGTAAAATATCATATTCGTTGGCCAGAAGTTGGCGGGCAATTTCAGCCTGATTTGATCGTGATTTCGCACTGGAACCGTATCCCGCAGGCGTTGCATCGGTAACTGTGTTTGTAGAGATTAATCCTACTGCTTTGCCGTTTTTCTTGAACAGGTCTGCGATACTTTCAACAGGTTTACCATCGTGAGTCATGCCGACCCTTTTATTGATGGTCTTGATGCCAGTGGCAAGAGAAGTGGCTGCAGCTCCTGAATCCGGTACGAAGTTGTCGTAGGAGTAAGTTTGAATTAACCCAACGTTAGGCAGGCTTTGCAGAAACAACCTTCCCTCTTTTCCTTTTTCCATAAGTCTTGCAATCTCTATCTGCCCTACGCCCATTCCATCACCAACCATAACGATGATGTTTTGAGGAGCACTTTGAGATCTGGTCCCGGTTTGCATTGGGGCGCATCCCGATAACCCTGTGATAACCAGAAAAACAATCAAATAATAAAACTGCTTCATGCAATCTCCTTAAATTGAATCCACACCAAGTTTTATTTGCTTGAATCAACATACGTGAACACGGAATGGTGCTGATGTTAGCCAAAAAAACACAGTTCCCGCCATTTTGAGGACCAGATCACCGTGAATATGTTGTACTGTATTGAAAGCAGCAGTATATACTCAACAGACTAGCCTGATCGACTGTGTCAAAAACAAATGAAACTTGAGTATGATGAATTGATGATTGAAAACCCGGCTCCCACACCAGGTTTGAATTGAGTGCATTGAAGTGTTTCGCCCGTATCGTCAAAGAGCGATTTCCTTCAATGCACATTACTCTAGGCTACCGGATGAAGTTTTACAAGTCTTTTACATCTATCTTACAGCCTTTGTTCCCATTAAAACCGGTAATTAAAAAGAGTTGGATCCGGTTTTACTCTGTCTTTCGCTGCAGGTAAAAACCAGGATATTTGAGAAGCAAAATCAATGCGTTAATGCAATAGATTTTCAATTTTGCGGATTAAGATGTCAATATCAATTGGTTTGGACAGGTAATCGTCAAACCCTGCTGCCAGATAGTTTTCCTGATCACCTTTCATGGCAAAGGATGTAAGAGCGACAATAGGAACATGCCTCTGGTCCCTCTGTTTGATCTGTTTCATAGCTTCAGTACCATTCATTTTAGGTAATTGGATATCCATCAGAATCAGGTCATATTCGTTTTTTAAAGTCATATTCAAGGCTTCCTCGGCACTTACTGCAAAATCCAGCCTATAATTTTCCAGGGCCACCTCGAGTAAATCCCTGTTTGGTTTGTTGTCTTCTACAATGAGGATGTCCGAGTGTTTTGCAGAGGTCCGGCTTTCATGTTTTGGATGGATCAAAAGATCATCTCCCGATTGGCTTTCAACCGGAATTCTGCCGAGCAATGATACGGTAAAACGACTTCCCTTCCCAAGCTGGCTGCTCACCTCCAGGGTTCCCTGGTGAATTTGTACCAATCTTCTGGAAATAGATAACCCCAACCCGGTTCCCTGCTCATTTGCGCTACGAACGCTTTTCGCCTGTTCAAAGGGATTGAAAATTGTCTCCAGATCTTCTTTGGCTATGCCCTCTCCTTCGTCCCAGACTATAATCGTAAATCCTTGCTCGTTACCTGAAGCATCCAATCCAATCTTTTTTTCCGCCGCGGTGAACTTGACCGCGTTTGACAGCAAATTGAATATGACTTGTTTAAGACGGGTTTCATCGCCATTGATCCAACCTAAATCGGGTTGAATGTTTTCTTCAATTCGAATTTGCTTTTCATGGGCCGTCTCTCTCATTATGGTGATGGAGCGTCTTAGCATATCACCCAGGTCAAACGGTTTAAGATCCGTTTCGATCTTCCCTGCTTCCACCTTGGACAGATCAAGAATATCATTTACCATCTCCAACAAGTGATTACCGCTGTTTTTAAGAGTATTGAAGAATTTCCGTTGTTTATCATTCAGTGTTTCTCCGAGTTGTTTTTCAAGTATTTGCGTGAATCCCAGAATTGAGTTTAAGGGGGTTCTCAATTCATGACTCATATTGGCCAGAAAAGCTGACTTAGCCTGGTTGGCTTCAACAGCTTGTTTTTGTGCCAACTTCAATTCATTCTCAAATGTTTTTCTTTCCGAAATATTCCTGGCAATACTGTTTGCCCCAATCATTTTTCCATCGTCGTCGTAAATAAAGTTGACTGTCCAGAGCATGTCAGATACCTGCCCATCAACATGAACTTGCCTGTTTTCAATGGTTCCAAAGGTTTGACTTTTTTTGACAATTTTCGCAAACCATTCCCTGGTGAATTCCTGGTCTTCCGAATGAATAAAATCAAAAGCGAGTCGTCCGATACACTCTTCAGGTGATATCCCGTATATTTTATTTGACATGTGATTCACAAACTCAAATACACCGTCTTTATCCACGCGAGTAATTAAATCGGATGTTCCTTCGACAAATTCCTGATAGCGGTTTTTACTTTCCACCAGTTTTTGTTCGATTTTCTTGCGTTCGGTAATATCATCCTTAACCGCCACATAATGAGTAACTTCGCCATTCCAATCCGTAACCGGTGAGATCGTCGCTGCTTCCCAATAGAGCTCACCGTTTCTCTTCCTGTTGGTAAGGATCCCTCTCCAAACACCACCTTGAGAAATCGTTTGCCACATTTTTTGATAAAACTCAGGCTGATGTTGCCCGGATTGCAGAATTCTTGGATTCTGGCCAATGACATCCTTGGGAGAATAACCCGTATTTTCGTAAAATATCGGATTGGCGAATTCAATGGTACCGTTGATATCCGTGATAACGATCGCACTTCCGCTTTGTTCAACAGCCTGAGATAATTTGCGTAAATCCGCCTCAGCTTTTCTACGCTCCGTTACATCTGAAAACATGACCGCAAATTGTCCGGGCTGATTTTGAAAAGCATGGACCTGGTAAAACTTACCCAATGCTTCCGAGGGGGCTTCAAATTCAATCGGATTTCCGGTCAATGCCACGTCGCCATATTTTTGAATCCAAAAATCCTCAGTTTCGGGCATAATCTCCAGAATGGTCTTTCCGATAATTTCTGATGATTTCAGACCGGTGCTTGCCTCAATACCCGTGTGATCATTAAATGCTTTGTTTATGTCCAGAAATCTGTAATCCACAGGTTTTCCGGTTTTTTCATCTGTAATGATTTCGTGGATTGCGTAACCATAGGTAATCGAATCAAACAATTGGCGATATTTTTGTTCACTGAGTTTTAATTCTTCGGCGGTTACTTTGCGTTCAATCGCTTTGCCCAGCAGCTTGACAATAGAGTCAATCAGCGCTCGCTCCTCTTCCAAAAACGGTCCTTCCTCAAAATCCGGTTTTTCTTCCAAATAACAGACCTCCAGCACGCCACGTTTTTGGTTGTTAATGCTGATTGGTGCGGATTGTTTCCAGGAAGTGTCTTTGAACCTGCTGGTGGTAGTTACCAGGTGATCGAAAACAATCCTTGCCCCTGTGATATCCGGATACTGCCAAGAAGGAGGGATCAGATTGGCAACTCCTTCCAAGACCTCTTCCAGGGACAGATTTTCGTTTTCCATCAGTTCGGTGATACCGTAAAGGCAGTTTAACTCCTTGACGCGTTCTCCTAAATCGAAGGTTTTTTCTTTTAACAGTTTGGAAGCGTTATCATGCTCAGCTATCTTAAGGATGAGTTTTGCAGTGGTTCGATAATAATTAAAAAACAGGTAATAGATAATCAGGAAATGGGCGACCAACCTCAAGACATGCCATGCCCACCACTCAAGGTGCCAGATCTGGGAAGCCTCAAATAAAAATCCGGCCAAACCGAACAACAGGCATAAATTCATGAAGATGAAATCATCCAATGACTTTTCAGCTTTTAGTCTCCGGACGAAATGATAGAAGGCAAAGCAAAACAACAGACCGCCAACGACATTGAATGAACGGGCAACAGGGGTGAATCGTCCGTTATCCAGCATCAACGGTAAAAATTCCTGGAAATAGATAGAGGCAATTCCAAATAAAATTATTGTAACTGTTGCGATGATGAAAACATAGGTCTTCTGAACAATCCTGGAAAATTGCCCGGGCAGGCAGGTACAGGCAAAAAACAATCCACCGGTCAGGGCAGTGGAGCTGTGTAGCCAGACAAAAAGTGAGCCCGGGGAGACACTTGCATGTAAAATGTCCAACACCCCCATACTCATAAATCCATATGCCAAAAATGCATAGGATTGTGAATACTGATTCTGTTTAAGGAGTATGAAAATAAGCACTGCTATTGCGATTGAGGCTACTGCACCCGACGTCTCAATAGCAGAATGAACGAACAGGTTAACAAGCTCCGTATCATCAAACAACCAGATGGCAACAAGTATTATGGAAATGAGTAACCCATATCCAAGAATTAATAATTTTAATATGTTGGGACTTAATTCAAATGAACCCTGGTCAGTTTTCACCCACACCTCTTCATGGTAATTTTACTGGCATTCAACTTTAAGGCACCATTAAACACTCAGAATTTGCATAGTATATCTGGCCCTATGAAATATTTAACAGATTCAAGTAGGACTCAAAGATGATTGTATCAAAACTGACAGGCTTGTTGAATCTTTTTTTCCGATAATTTTATGAGGGGTAACCAGGAAAACTACGGGTTTAGGTCGGAGTGAATGGGATATCCATAGCTTGCTTTTTCCAGCTTAAAAACCAACGTTGCGACGATTAAACCTACTTTTTCCGGATAGTCAGCGGCAAAAAAACATCAGTTTGAAACACTCGTTGGAGATGGCAAATGGTCAGTGATTTTTTTTATTCTCAAGCTCTTCAATGGTTTTCGGCCAATCTTTCTTTAGTAGTTTTGACAATGCACGATCGGCCAATAACTTTCCGCCGGTTTGGCATCGGGGACAATAGTTCGTTTCGTTGCTGGCATAGCGGATTCGTTGCACCTTGCTTTGGCATGTTAAACACGGTTGATCATATTTGCCATGAACGGCCATATCAGGGTGAAATGCAGTTACTTTCTCCGGAAACTTATCACCGCACTGGTTTCGCAACCTGTTGGTCCACTCTTGCAAAACTTCTTTAGTCGCTTGATATAGCTGCTTTATTTCATCAGCAGATAGCTTTTGTGATTGTTTAACTGGTGACAAACGCGCCCTGTGTAAGATTTCATCAGAATAGGCATTACCAATGCCGCTAAAAACGTGAGGATCGGTTAATACCCGCTTTAAGGTATGATTAGAACGAGTTAAAAGTTTTGAAAAAGCTTCCAGGTCTAATTGGTCAACAACCATTCCCCCGGGATCTTGCAGAGACAGGTTTTTTTCACCTTGTAACAGGTGTAGCGATGCTCTTTTCTTTTTTCCGGCCTCGGTCAGATATAAAACGCCTCCGTCAAAAGTCATGATAATCAACGCGCTTTTTCCCGGCGCTTTTTGGCTAAGACCTTTCCAATGAAATCGTCCCGCAATCATTAAATGAAACACCAGCCAATAACTACCTTCAAAACCAATTGCGATTCGTTTGCCGATTCGACGCAGCTCAACAACTTTTTTATTGATAATCCGATCGAAAGAAATATCAGCCGTACGCAATAAAAATGGGCTTTGCAATCTTACATCGTTTAGACTGCTGCCACATATGCGTGTTTCTAATGCTTCGATATAGACGGTTATGTCAGGCAATTCCGGCACTGTTTATTCTCCTTCAAATTGAATCGCGGGTATCAAAACAAGTTAAACTCTTGGTGATAATGAACTATAGTTTGGCATTTGGAAATACGTCATTATTCCGAATCATTTGCCCGCTTGTCCAGTGTAACTTTGGTTATATCGCTTTGGACCTCTAATAGCAGTTTCAGCTGCATTACCCTGGGTGAGGTAAACTTTTTTTGGATTTTCTCAGGAAAGCTTATAAAGCAGAGAAGAAGGCAAGATAAAATCAGGTACTTCTACCTTTCTTTTCACGGTGGGAGCAACCAGGCCAGCAACAGGGTCGACGTTTCCCCTCCAGGAGTTCTGTTCGCACTCTTTCTATCCGCTTTCGCCTTGTTTCGGATTTCTTGGCATCCTCAACCCAGCAGATCCACTCGTTACGAGCCAGCGGTGTAATATCCTCCCACAGTGCCAAAGCTTGTTTGTCAGCAATCAAAATGTCTCTTAGGTCGACCGGGACGTCATGCACCACACCTGTTGCGATTTTCTGTTCAGTCATAACCATAACCTCGTATTTTTGCAACCCAGCCACGCCACATGCTCCTATGCACTTTTCCCGCTCGTGCACAACTGACTAAGATAGTTGGGATTGATCAGGGCAATCTGAAAACTGATTTGTCTTGCTGTTTATTTTTTCAAAAAAATCAATCGGAACGACCGGATTGCATATCCTGGATGATCTTGCTGATTTCCCGCACATAGGCACATTCACATTTAACAGGACAACTATTTAACATCCTCATGTCGATACAGTAACCCGGGCAATCTTCGCTGCGAGCCTTTCTTTCCTCATAATAAGGTCCGTCATACAAATTTAAAAACAGTGCAGCTTCGACTGCTAACGTGGAAAAGCAGTGTTCAACATTGTGGGTGAAAAAGAAGATTCCATCCTCTAATTGGTTAAGATTTGCCATGTAACCATTCATTTTTAATGACAGGTCGTTGATAAAGGATTCCTGTGTTGGCCATTCCATTTTACAATTTGGGCAGGTTTTAAATACTTTTGTCATATTTCATCCAATTTCAAAGTACCTTTCTCATTTGATAGACCAGTCACCTCTTCAAACAAACTATAAACCTTAAATGGTTGTTGTTCCCGTTTTACCTGTACGACGGCTTTCTCACCTGACCCAACCAATAGTGCCCCAACTTTCCGATGTAACTCCCTATTTATAGCTATGATTGCTTCATCTTCAATCATCAAGATTCTTTTTGATGCCTGATCGGTTAACAAAGAGTTGAGAGTGGATTTGTCCTGAATGGGCTCGGATGCCATCATACTCCGGGGTAAGTTTCCTGTGTGTAATCCCTAAGTCGAAACGGATAGAGTTTTCTTAGACTATGGCTTTCAAACATTCTTCCAATCCTAGCCAGTTTGGCCTGGTGAATTGTAATCTCCTCAATCACAAAATCACTGAACTTTGACTTTGCCATTGCTCCAATAGGAAACAAATTTAATATGGCATTTAATTCATTGTATTCAATATCGTTTGCATACAAGTAGGCATCATTCAAATCGCTGATTCTGGCTATCCAATTGTGATCAGTCAGGCTTGGAATCACGTTCACAGTCCGTAATTCATGCCGCAACAATTGTTCGTTTCGAAGCTGGTTTAAATAAAGCGGTTTGATACGATTCAGGTCAGCCATATGCTTGACTTCATCGTCTCGAAGTTGAAGCCAATAAGCGGAGACTTCAGGAGATTCCGAGAATCCCCGGACAAAAATATCATAGCACCGGAAGGCAGCTTTTTTGCAGCGGTAAGCAAGATCAAAAACCTCTACAACCGGTACCAGCAGAGAAGGCGACATGTTAATTCCCGTCTTAATATACAGCTAATCTTAATACTTGCAGCATTTTATCATAAACGCTCCCTCAATACAATTTGTGATTGACGAAGCTACATTACAAAATATCTAATAAAAACAATTAATTAAAATGGAAAATGTAAAATAAATGTCATAACTATCATATTCCATCTCTTTAGATTTCCATCTAAAAAATCTCTAACCTAATTCATTTTAATGGTGTTTTATCAGTTATTGTGAAGTATGTTCAGGAACAAAATTGACATTATTCACCGTAATAATGCCACAATACCGGCAGACCTTCAATAAGAGAAATCTTTTGATCATTTAATCCACAATGCCGGTCTAAAACGTCTCCTCTATGGCTACTGTTGTCCATAACCGTATAACTCTCCCTGAATGTCTAAACTTAAAAGACAAATTACTTCAACAAATAAACCGATCCACTTCAAATCATTTACTTTCAAAAATGATGTCAATAAAGTTCAAAAGCTTTATTGACTTAGTTAATCGTAAAATTGCTATAATAAAAATACAGACTTTTATTAGCCAGGGATTTTATAAAACCATTCAATGGGCACACTGTTTTACTCTATTTGACGATTTATTAATAAATATTGAATAAATTTAATGACATAGCAATGGACAACTTATTTTTGATAAAACACTGCCATCAAGTTTTTTGCTAATCCGGAATTTATGATTTACATAATTCGGTATTTATGATTTAGAATAGAACTGAATGTTTCTTTTATTGGGAGAGAAACAGCGGGTAGATACCAGACAATGAGGTTTGGTGGCGGGCAACTTTATGAGGTCAGTTGAACCTTAAACTGCGGGGAGACATATGAAAGTGTGGAACGAGTTTAAAATTGGATCAAAGATTTTAATGGGGTTTGGAGTGGTTTTGTTACTGCTGATCATAATCACTCTGGCATCTTATCTTGGACTATACAGGACGATCGGGCTGAGCTCTACGGTTATGGACAACAGCAATAAATCCATTCTGACACTGGAGCGTGAAATTGATCATTTGAAATGGGTGTATGAGCTTGAAGAATTGTTTGTGAATGACGAGGTTAAGGAAGTCACCGTGCAAACCGATCACCGCCTTTGTGCCATGGGGAAATGGCTGTATGGTGAACATATTCATGATTTTGTTAACGGTGATGCAGAGCTGCAAAAGCTGGTGGAAGCTATCAAGATTCCTCATGAGCAACTGCATGCATCAGCCATTAAAATTGATTCCACCTATGTCGATTTTGATCAAACCTTGGAACCCCTCCTTTATGACAATTGGATCAAGCATCTGGAATGGATAAAAAAACTTGATTATGCCCTGGTCAGGGGTGAAGCCTTTACAGGCAATTTAAACCCCAGGGAATCTCAACTCGGATTATGGTTATACTCATTCAAGACCGAAAATCCTGAATTAAAAGATCTCGTAAAACGTTGGGAGGCACCCTATGAACAGCTTCATCAAATTGCCACAAGGGTGAATTTAGCAATTGAAAGGAAAGAATTAAGGAATGCCCGGGCACTTCATGAGTCTGAATTTTTACCGACTGCTAATGAATTAAAGACCATTTTTAATCAATCCATAGATTGGATTCACAATATTGAAGCTAAGCAACATCAGGCAACAGAGATTTTTGAAAAAGAGACGATTCCTGCCTTAAAAAATGTGCAAGCAGATTTTCTGAAAATAAGAAAACGAACCATGGAATTAGCCTCTCAAGCCGACAATGAAATGGACACCGGTCTGATAATCGTTTTGGCTGCCATTTCTATAGTTGCTTTGATGGCTATTATTGGAGCTGTGTTGACAGCAATAAAAATGACCCGGGGGATTACGGGTCCAATTACAAAACTTAAAAATTACACGGAAGAAGTTTCGATCGGAGATTTATCCAATACTTTTGAAACCGATCTACGTGATGAAATCGGTATGCTGGGGGGCTCCATGAACCAAATGGTTTCCGATTTGAGTAACATGGTTGATGTAGCCGAGCAAATCGCCGATGGCGATCTGACCGCCTCTGTACACGTAAGATCTGACAAAGATGCCCTGGGCAAGGCGCTAAAAGATATGGTGGAAAAACTGAGTGCCATTATCGAGCAAATAAGTATTTCGGCCAGTGAAGTAGCGGCAGGTTCCGAACAACTCTCTTCTGCCTCGCAATCGATGAGTCAGGGGGCTACCGAGCAGGCGGCTTCTGTCGAGGAGATATCCAGCTCTATAAATGAGATTGCCTCTCAAATGCAACTGAACGCTGAAAACGGGGAACAGGCCAATAATCTGGCAACGCTTACTCAAAAGGATGCGGAAGAGGGAAACAAGCAAATGAACGAGATGGTTTTGTCCATGGAAAGGATTACCAATTCCAGCAATGACATCTCGAAAATCATTAAGGTCATTGATGAAATAGCCTTTCAGATTAACCTGTTGGCTTTAAATGCAGCAGTTGAAGCTGCCAGGGCTGGAAAATACGGAAAAGGTTTCGCGGTGGTAGCAGAGGAAGTCAGGAACCTTGCCAGTCGCAGTGCTAAGGCTGCCAGTGAGATTTCAGAAAAGATATCTGTATCGGTTGGTCAAGTGGGAGAAGGTACTATCGTCGTTGATAAGACTGCTGAATCACTTAAAAAGATGATTACTTCGATTGAAAAAATCGCCGATATTGTCGGCGAAATCAGCACTGCTTCCAAAGAGCAGGTAACCGGCATCAAAGAGGTTACAAAAGGCCTGGAGCAAATCGATCGTGTGACGCAGCAAAATTCCGCCCATGCTGAAGAGAGCGCTTCATCAGCCGAAGAGTTGTCGGCACAGGCCATGCTTTTGAACCAAACCATTGATCAATTCACCACCAGCAAAGAGGGTAGTGAAGCAACTCCACAGATTACTCATACAACACGGGATTCAAAGATATTGTTGGAATCGACTCAACCTGCAGCAAAGGTGGAAGAATCAGAGCCCAACCTTGAATCGGTTAAGGATGGGGTCAGTGTAAAACAGCAGAAACAAGGAAAAACCATTCATCTGGATGAAGATGATTTCGGACAAATTGTCCATTAGAGCTTAACTCGTTTGCTCGTTTCCTCTTTCTTTTTCATGTTTTTTTGATGGAGAATGCGACATTTTCATATAAATACCGCCTGATTCAAGCTCATCAAGCATTTGATTAAGTCTTTTCTCCTTTGTCTTTTTGAGTATTGCCTGGTTGATCCAACCGATGTAATCGTTTTGTTGATATGCCGGACGTTGTTTATAATCATCCATCAAACCACGCTCTTCAATAGCCCGTTTTACATAGTCCGGCATGGGGTGAATTTGCCTCTTAAGACCTGGTTTTTTATCTGCCATTCGTTCTCCGTTGTCGGCCAACACGATTCTGAGTCGCAACGCTAGCCATCAGTTTGAGGATTTTACTATAAACAATCACGTTACTGGGCTGTATATCCGCCGTCTATGGAATGAACACTCCCGGTCATGAAGGCTGCCCGCTCACTTAACAGGTAGGAGACCAAATCCGCAACTTCTTTCCGGGTAGCAAGCCGCTTCATTGGATGCAGGCCAGCCATCCAGTTTGTAACTTCTTTGCCGGAATCCATTATTCGCGGGGTTGCAACGTAGCCCGGTGCAACAGCACACACGCGGATATTGGATTCTGCTAACTCAAGGGCAGCTGAGCGAGTTAACCCGATTACCCCGTGTTTCGCAGCAGTATATGCCGACATTCCTGCAAGGCCGACCAAACCGTTGGCAGAGGACATATTGACAATTGCACCGGAACCATTGGTAAGCATAGCAGGTATCTCATACTTCATGGAGTGGAAGATGCCGGTCAGGTCTGTGTTGATTATGTCGCACCAGGTCTTTGAATCTACGTCCTGCACCGATACCCCGGCTGGTCCGGTTATACCGGCATTGTTCACAGCTAAATCAAGCCCCCCAAAACGTTCAACGCTTTGACTGACTGCTGATTCCACGGCGATTGGATCACAAACGTCGGCCTCAAGTGCCAACGTCCGTGTACCTTTTGCATCAATTCTTTTACAAACCAGCTCGACCGATTCAAGTCGACGACCAACCACCGCAACCGATGCCCCGCCGGCATGTAAACGCTCTACTATAGCCTCACCGATTCCTGTACCAGCACCTGTTACAAAAGCAACTTTTTCTTTGAATTCCATAGTCAACCCGAGGTTCAACCTTTATTACTAACGTTGCAATTACGTATTTTACTTGCCTTTGAGTATATATCAAACCTGCTGACAGCATTATGTCAGTAGTGATGAATGATACTTGGCAATTAAATGGTTTATGTAGAACCTTTGAACTAAGCCGCTGTTTCAACGATCGGCTTCAGCGAATTATTGGGTGGCTAATGCGACAAGCTTGTTCATGGTGTTAATATTCCTGGTTGTTGCCGCTACTCCCAACTTACGCTCGAAAAAGTTATTATTGAATTTGGAATCGCTGTGTTTCGTCGCGTAGAGGGTGTATATGGTGTTGTTACGATAGTACACTTGGTCCGGTGAGAAGTCAGTAGATAACAACTCTTTCAATGGCCCCTTTTCCGGTTCTGTGGCCAGTAAGGAAAAGTAAGGTTGTGGCGGGTCGACATCCTTAAATGGATTGCCTTCCAAAACAGCTGCAAGCTGATCCGGTGTTCTGGCCAAAGCCCTGATATCTCCGCCGGTGCTGTTTTGAATAACTTCATGCACCAATTCTTCAATCTCGGGAGCAGTGAGGCTTGACACAGCAATGATATTGCCACTTTGTATATACGTTTGTACATCTTTCAGGCCGGCTTTTGTAAGCGCCACTCGCAATGGCGCCATCAGGACCTTATTTTTTCCGGAAGGTGTGACGCCTCTTAGTAAAATAATAAATGTATTCATATTCGGTCTGATCCGCCCAGCACCAAGTTCCAGTAGTTGTGTGCAAGGATTTAGTGTTAACGAAAGACTTGCCGGGACTTTGGTATTTGACCTTGTTAAAAGCCAGTCGGCAATTTAGTGCAAATCCTTTTTGAAAATGCGCTTTCAGCGTGCTTTGTGGTGTTTACAATTAACGTACATGAACAGATTGATCAAGCCAAAAACCAGGCGGTTTGCTGGGAATTTTTTCCAAATTTTTAGGAACCGGTGGAACTGTTAAGAACTTCTGATAAAGGTGGTTCGTTGGTCAGGAGGATCGATTAGTTGGGAGGGTGACTACGAGTAGACTAGAATTTTAAATTTGAGGCTTATAAATGTTAGATTTGCCGGTCGATGGGGCACCGTTGTTTTACGATCGTTGTAGCCCTCAAAGCTTCATCTGACTAAATTTGTATGAGTCGGTGGTTTCCGGCTAGTTCAATTGCGACCGGAGACTAACTCTTCTCCCGATGTTTATTCTTTAATATACTGAAAAGAAATAATTTTTTTTGTATATCTCCTTGGTCCATCATTAGTATACCACCTATTGAATATGAATAATGCTTATATCAGCTTTTATTTTATATTTTAATATCTTAGATTATTTTCAAGCTGGATATTTTGGTATACCAAATATCCAACTTTATTCTTATTTGCAGAGAGTTTGATGCGCACATCTTCAGTCTATGCGATGCTTTTTTGAATGTCTTTTCTTGCGAGTCCCAGAGATCCGGATAATTGATTTTCCAAACTCTGCGGACTGAATCGTGCTATTATCCTATCTTGTCTAACAGTTGCTATTTTCAGGCTTCCAAGTGATAAGGGAATTTTTTAAAAAACAAACTTGACTTGGTATAATTCATGTGTAATTTTGGTATACCAAAAACATACAGTTAGTCGATTGCAGGTATTCAAGTAATCAAGGAAATCGATATTGCCTCTATGTGGTGCCTAAAAACGGGGGATGGGTGCTTGCATCCTGCTGTATTTGAGCAGAATACTTATCGGCATCGGAGGCGAAGTCTAAATGAATTGGGGATTCTCGGTAAGCCTGCAAAAACGGAGATAAAATAATGCAAAAAGATGAAGTATGCGACAAATTGAGACAGAAGATCTTAAAAGAAGAACTCACTCCCGGCCAGTGGCTTGTGGAAAGGGATATCTGCGATGAATACAGTATTAGTAGAACGCCTGTCAGGGAGATTCTTCACAAGCTTGCATCCGAGGGTCTTGTATCTATTGAACCTTCAAAGGGATGTTATGTCAGAAAGCTGACCATTGAAGACATTATTGAAGTATTCCAGGCAAGGGAGGCCATTGAGGGTATCGCGGCAAAGCTTTCGTGTATAAGGTTTGAGGAAGCTTTTTTACATAACATAGACAAATTGAAATCCCAAATTAAAAATCTTGATATCGATTCCGATGCCTCTAAGGGGGTTGAAAAAGGAAGGGAACTTCATGATCTGATCATCACAACAGCTAATAATTCAGTTATTACAGGTTTTTATAACAATTTGAAAAACCAGAATGTGCTTATCAGGAATCTGACAAAAAAGTCATTGAACATTGAAAAACAATCACAGGAGGCTCACCTTGAGATCACTCAGGCCATTTTGGATAATGATCCTGAAAAATCCGAGCAGGCCATGAGGAAACATCTCAGGGATACCTGTAAAATTCTGGTGAACAAAATTCTGGGAATCTAAACGGCAAGTCATTTAAATCTTTCATCTAATCTAATACAAACTATTGAGGTCTCAATGCAGTATATTCGTGATCGCGTACTGAACGGTGAAATTATGTGCGGTATGGCAGCAAGTCTTGGATCGTCTCTTACGGTGGAGATGATCGGTGCAGCAGGTTTTGACTGGACATGGATCGACATGGAACACGGAACGGGGGATTACAGCGAGCTGATCACACAGGTACAAGCTGCCAGTATCAATAGCGCACCTCCAATCGTAAGGATTGCCTGGAATGAGATGCCAAGGTTCAAGAGGGTCCTTGATCTTGGAGCCTCCGGCATTATGGTTCCATATGTCAACAATGCAGAGGAGGCTGAGCAGGCTGTCACTTCCTTACTATATCCCCCGAAAGGAGCACGAGGGGTTGCAAGGTTCACAAGGGCCTGTGGTTTCGGCCAAGATTTTGATAATTACTTTACTGAAGCTAACGAAGGCTTACTGACGGTTGTTCAAGTTGAAACCATCGAAGCTACGGAGAAAGCGGAAGAATTAGCTGCAGTTGATAGAGTGGATGTTCTTTTCATTGGCCCTCTGGATCTAAGTGTCAACATGGGCATAGCTCAACAGTATGAAAATCCCGATTTTTTAGATGCATTGGATCGAGTTGGTGCTGCTTGTAAAAAATACAACAAGGCCGCGGGTATCCTTGTTCCCGATCTTAATTATCTGGAAGACTGGATATCGCGGGGATTTTCATTCTTTGTGGTGGGTTCTGACGGAGGTTGTGTAGCAAGCGGTCTCAAAAACATTGCTTCTGTCTGTAAACCTTTCAAAAACAAGTCATAAATTCATTTAAAGATAATTAGAATATGAAAACGTCGAGTATTGCTTGTAGCGGGCCTATTGGTCAGGTGGCTTTTGACATCCTGAATCCTTTTGGCGAGATAAAAATCGCGAATGACAATTCAGAGCAGGCACTTTTTGAAATTATGGCAGATGCTGTCGGACTTGTGTTACGTGGAGACGGGGTAGGGAACAACAGAATTATTGATGCCGCTCCTAATTTAAAGGTGATTGGGCGTTCCGGGGTTGGGTTTGACAATGTGGATATAAAAAAAGCCAACGAGAGAGGTATCCCGGTAATAATAACACCAGGGGCAAATTCCCAGGCTGTCGCCGAAGCTTCAATCACATACATGCTGGCTTTTTGTAAAAAAATGATTTTTTGGGATACCCAGCTTAAGCAAGGTAATTGGAAAAGTAGGTTTGAGCACGCCAGTGGCGATCTTCAGGGAGCAACACTTGGAATCGTCGGGTTTGGCTCCATTGGGCAAACGCTAGCACGTCTCGTTCGACCTTTTGGCATGCAGGTGATTTATTATGATCCTTTTGTGGATGAAGAAACGGCAAAAGAATTCGGAGCGGCACCATCTGATTTGGATGGGCTCCTTAAAAATAGCGATTTCGTATCTTTACACACCCTTTTGAATGAAGAAACAAGAGGAATGATAAATCATGAAAGGCTTTTTGCGATGAAAGAAGGCTCTTTTCTTATCAATTTATCAAGAGGGCCTGTTGTAGAAAGTCTTGATAGTGTTTACCAAGCCTTGACAGATGGCCCCCTTGGAGGATGTGCTTTGGATGTATTCGATCCCGAGCCGCCTGACGTCTCTCACCCCATATTTAAACTTGAAAACTGTTTGACCTCTCCCCATGCCATTTGCATGTCAGAAAGGGCCCTATACACATCCTTCAAAATGATGGCCGAGGATATGGCGGCTGTGCTTGAGGGTAAAAGGCCCAAATATACTGCTAATCCGGAGATCTTTGAATAGGTTCACTAAAGAGCAACCGAAGTTAAAGCATAGTATCGAGGAATAACCATGGATTTACCAAAAATTTATACCGTTCATCAACAGTTTGAAGATACATCGATAAAGGACGTGGCAGGAACTGTAAGAAAGGAGTTTTCGAAGTTCAATCCCGGTGAAAAAATCAAGAATGGTCAAAGTGTTGCTGTTGGAGTGGCTTCCCGAGGGACTCATGATCTGCAAATACTTGTTAAAACAACCATCGACTGTTTAAAGGAGATGGGGCTAAAACCATTTGTGATACCTGCTATGGGATCGCATGGTGGAGGAACGGGTGAAGGGCAGGAAGAGGTGTTGAAAGATCTTGGCATATCCGAAGAACAGGTCGGGGCGAAGATAGTGTCCAGTATGGATGTTGTATCTCTTGGCAAAATTCAGGCGGGGGCCGAGGTTTTTATGGCTAAGGATGCTATCCTGGCCGATCATATCGTCGTTATAAATCGCGTCAAACCCCACACTGCATTCCGGTCTGATGTCGAATCCGGATTGTGCAAGATACTTGCTGTTGGTTGCGGAAGGCAGATTGGAGCAGAAAACATGCATAGATACGATCTCGCCAAAACCATTGTCCCCGCAGCAGAGCTTATCATGGAAAAAACACCGGTTTTATGCGGATTGGCTGTCACGGAGAATGCAATGGGGGGTACCCATTCTCTGAAGCTGGCAAATCCCGAAGAGTTTGCAGATGTTGACAGGGAATTCCTAAAAACAGCCTGGGAAATCTTTCCAAAGCTTCCTCTTGATGATCTGGACGTTCTGATCGTTGATGAAATTGGTAAAAACGTGAGTGGCGCCGGAATGGACCCCAATGTGGTTGGCTTCTGGAGAAGGGAAGGAGGCGTTAGAAATCCTGACTACCGAGTTCTGGTTACGCTGGATTTGACGCCTCAGTCTCATGGCAATGCCACCGGTTTGGGTTTTGTGGATTTAACCACCAAACGACTGATTTCAATGGTTGATTGGCAAGCGACCTATCTTAATTCACTGACATGCGGAGTATTCAGAGCATCACGAATGCCAATTCCGCTCGAAAACGATCTGGAGGTAGTAGAAACAGCTGTTTCAAGAACCCCGGAAATGGAAAAAATCCGCCTGGCCAGAATAGTAAATACAGGCTCACTAGAGACGTTCTGGGTATCTAAAGAACTGATCCCGGAACTTCAGGCAAAAAAAGGAATTGATGTAGAAAAAGAGGCACTGGATTTTGGTTTTGATGAAAGTGGTAGAATTCTGCCTATGCACTAACTCATTTTTAAGGAGTAAGGCTATGAAAGTCGGTTTTATAGGTCTTGGCATCATGGGCAAACCCATGAGCAAGAATTTGATAAAAGCAGGTTATAAACTTGTCGTACTGGATTTAGATAAAAAAGCCGTGGAAGAGCTGGTTTTGCTGGGGGCTGAAACAGCTGACACCCCCAAAGATGTAGCTCAATTAACAGACATCGTAATTACTATGCTTCCCAATTCGCCTCATGTCAAACAAGTGGTTCTTGGAGAAAACGGTTTGATTGAGGGGATGAAAAAGGAGGGAATTGTTATAGATATGAGTTCTATTGCCCCTCTCGTGAGCAGGGAGATAGCCGCAAAGCTTGCTACAAAGGAAGTGGAAATGCTTGATGCTCCGGTCAGTGGCGGTGAACCAAAGGCGGTTGATGGCACTCTTTCAGTAATGGTCGGAGGAAAGAAGAAGGTGTTTGAATCCTGTTATGAATTATTGAATTCCATGGCCGGATCAGTTGTTCTAACCGGTGATATAGGTGCCGGCAACATAACCAAACTTGCTAACCAGATTATCGTCGCCTTGAATATTGCAGCGACCTCCGAAGCATTGGTACTTGCCAGCAAGGCGGGGGTAGAACCTGATCTTGTTTACCAGGCCATAAGAGGAGGACTGGCAGGAAGTACCGTGCTCGATGCCAAAGCTCCTTTAATGATGGCACGGAAATTTGATCCTGGATTCAGAATAAACCTGCACATCAAGGACTTGGCAAATGTCCTGGAAACCTCCCATAGCATTGGGGTACCACTCCCTTTGACAGCTTCGGTTATGGAAATCATGCAAAACATGAATGTCGACGGTATGGGAGATTTAGACCATGGTGCCCTCGTGCAATATTATGAGAAAGCGGCCAAAGCAGAAGTCAGACGCAAGAAATTGTAATCACTAACAAATTCCAGGAGAGTCAGATGGTCAAAGATTTAAAAGAGAAATCTAAAACGAGTGGCAAATCCAAGCCGTCGGTAGCAAAACCAAAGAGTATTTTGCAGATAATACTGGAGTGGTGCACGATTTTCACCTTGGGAGGGGTGATAATTCTTTTGTCTGCCCAGGTAGTAATTCGACACATCATGGGGGGAGCCTTGCCTTGGAGCGGTGAAATAGCAACATGGCTTTTTTCATGGACCACCTTTATAGGTGCCACTCTTGTATTCATGGAAAAAAAACACATCGTTATTGATTTTCTTGTATCATCGTTTCCTCCAAAACTTGCCGCTTTCCTGAACGTTATTCACCAATTACTCATTCTGTCTTTATTGATTATTCTACTGGTGAAAGGCGTCGAAGTCGCAAGACTTTATTCAAACCAGACGGCAACCTCAATCTCACTTTCCACCTCATTCCTGTTTGTCGCACTTCCCATATCCAGTGCGCTGATGATTGGATGGATGATTTATGGTTGGATTAGACGGAGGGAGGTATAATGCTGACACTACTTTTCATTGCACTTATTGTTCTTTTTTTTCTCGGAGTACCGGTTGCTTTTTCCCTTGGAATTGTCTCGGTTGCTTATTTTATTATTCAGGACACACTTCCATTAACAACGGTAGCGCAGCGATTTGTTCTGGGGACGGAATCATATTCCCTGATGGCTATCCCGCTTTATATGCTTGCGGGAGTTATCATGAATAGCGCCGGTATCACAGACAGGATATTTGGTTTTGCCAAAGCACTAATCGGGCATTTTACAGGTGGACTGGCCCATGTGAATGTTCTTGCCAGTCTGATTTTTTCAGGTATGAGCGGATCCGAGCTGGCAGACGCAAGCGGACTTGGAACAGTTGAAATTAAGGCGATGGAAGATGCAGGGTATGATAAGGAATTTGCTGCTGTTATCACAGCAGGATCAGCTACTATTGGACCTATTTTTCCACCAAGCATCCCTATGGTTATTATCGGAAGTGTGGCGGGCATCTCCATTGGCAAACTTTTCGTTGGAGGAGTTTTGCCAGGACTCATTCTCACTATCTATCTTCTTTTGTTGAATTTTTTAATCTCCAAGAAAAGAAAGTATCCTAAGGGAAACAATTTTTCCATTTCAAGACTTTTTCAAACGTTTAAAAGTGCCTTTGCTGCTTTATTGGCTCCCATCATTATTCTTGGAGGAATACTTTCCGGGTTGTTTACACCTACAGAAGCTGGAGTTGTGGCAGTTGTTTACTCATTATTTGTCGGATTTTTTATTTATCGCTCCCTGAAGGTACGAGATCTTTTTCCCGTAATGGTAAACGTATCAAAAGAAACAGCAAAAATAATGTACATCGTTGCCGCAGCTTATGCATTTGCATGGGTGCTCGCAAGAGAAGAATTGGGAGTAATAGCGACTGAGAGCATTACTGCCATTTCCACAAATCCGATGGTCATATTGACCCTTATCGTAGGATTGTTCCTGTTTGCAGGATGTTTTATCAATCCTACGGCAAACATCATCATTTTCGTACCAATGCTTATGCCTCTCGTGGAAAGTGTGGGCCTTAATCCCATCCATTTCGGAGTTGTTTCCACACTTGCACTGATGATTGGGTTAATAACGCCGCCTTTGGGGCTATGCATGTTTATCATTTGCGGAATCACCAAAATATCCGTGATTCAGTTCACCAGGGCGGTTATCCCGGTTTTGGTAGCTTTGGTGCTCGTCTTGGTAACTATAATGTATGTTCCGGCATTAATCACATGGTTGCCGGAAGTTTTGCTCGGCCCTTGAACCGGGCTACAAGGGGAAGATTGAATGCAATCTCCGTTTTTTACCATCCTTTCCTTAAAAATTATCAAATTTCGTAGAAAGGAGAAATTCCATGAAAAAAATGTCTGTTGTTATCGCAATGTCCGCACTGGTTTATGCTTTTAGTTGGCAAACTTCCCTTGCAAGATCGTATCAGATGGGAATAGCCCATCTTGGCAAGGGCGGCAGTACTCTTGATCTCGGCGCTCAAAAATGGGGAGAACTGGTTACTCAAAGAAGCAATGGAAAAATCAGAGTTAAATACTATCCGGCCTCCCAACTCGGAAAAGAGGCTGATATTGTTACCGCCATGCAGATGGGAAGTGTTGAAGGCTCTATATTAGGCACAACTCTCTATAAACAGGCGGCACCTGAATACAACATTTGGAGTGCCTATTATCTTTTTGAAAGTTCAGATCAGGCACTGGCTCTTCAGAATACAAAGGTAGGGGAGGAATGCCGTGCTGCGGTTCTTAAGAACAAAGGTGTGAGAATCGTTGGCTATGGAATGAGAGGCCCAAGACATGTGACCTGTAATAAGCCTGTCAGGGTCCCGTCGGACATGAAAAGCTTAAAGATAAGAATCCCATTACAACCCATCTATGTTGCTTCCTGGAAAAAACTTGGAGCAATTCCAACACCGCTGGCATTTGGTGAAGTTTACACGTCTTTAAAAATGGGGATTGTTGACTGTCAGGAAAATCCGTTAGAACTAATTGAGAACGCTCATTTTGATGAAGTACAAAAATATGTGAATCTTACCGGTCATCAGAATTCATTTTTCACTTATTCCGTAAGTGAAATATGGTTTCAGCGTCTTCCGAAAAACCTTCAAAAGATTGTCATACAGGCAGGAAAGGAAGCGGGACAGCACCATACAAAGACACAGAAGGCGAAGGAAGAAAGCCTTAGGGGAATCCTGACCAAGAGGGGTATGACATTTATTAAGGCTAATCAGTCTGCATTTCATAGTGAGTTAAAGTCCATTCCCGATCAGTTTAAATCCGAATGGGTTCCAGGGCTCTACGGCAGGATCCAGGAAGAGTTAAAAAGGCTAAAATAGAACAAAGTACACGGATTGTCCCACTAGGCTTGCTTCATAACCAATGATAAGCTTCCCTCCTAAGCTCGGTGGGACAATCCAAGACAAAAAGGATGATTATTTTACCTTCCTCATAAGATTTTGCAATCTCAGCACAGACTGGAAATAAAAGGAATTTTAAGTTTCCTGGAAACCCAAAGAAACCAAGCAAATACCGCAGCTTGTCGTCATGGTTGCTCGGCCTTGGGGGGATTGTTGCGGACTAACTAAAACCTGGCACCAAACAGGACACCAAGTGCCACAATGACAGAGTTTTTCAGCTCTCCTGATGGAATATTAACATAGAGAACGTTTGGCTCAATCACAAACCCGTCATCGAATGCCCATTTATATCCAATGGTAACAGCCGGCGAGGTACCGGATATTTCAACCTCTTCCGTTGTGTAGCCATCTTCCCACTCTGATGTACCTGATATCTGCTCCAAACCAACGGCAATTCGTAGTTTTTCATGTCCTTCGATTGGATAAATACTAACTCCTGCTCCAAAATAAGTCCCGGTGCCGTCTTCTTCATAGTCATCAAAATCGCTATAAGAATATCCATAGTTTCCCGCACGAGCATATATTGCCAGTTTTTCTGCTACAGGGTATTCTGCACCAACCATAATCAGTGACCCGATAAAATTGGTATAAAAACCAGCGTTGATTTCCAGTTTGTTATTTTCTGCAATCACCTGTTGACTGGATAAAATTACAAAAAACATAACAAATATTGTGATTAAAGATTTACTCAATTTACCTTTCATTTTTTACTCCTTATTTTTAAAGAATTGCACAGAATTAAATTGGCAAAAGGCCGCTAAGAAAAAAAAACCAGCGTTTGGCTGGGACCAACAAAAATGCTCAAAAATTGGTACGCCGGGCTGGTATCATCAATGATGATTTCTAAACCAAACGCTGGTTTACAGGGAACGGAAACACTGGACAGTAAACAAAAGCGATGCTTTCAAGCTCACTCATTCATATGTTTCCCGATAAATCCCGTTCCCCCGGCAGTAAAAATTTTCATGAATCATCCCCGTTTTGTCGTTTAAAGAAATTTACTTCTTACCTGAACAACTGCTTTCTAATGAATTCCATCCTCTTTTTTTGAGTCCACCCATACTGGCGCAAATAGTACTTGTTGAGGTTCGCGATTTTGTTGTTTATCCGCCATCTCGATTAACTGAATTCCATCTTTTGTAAATTCAATGCTCTTTTTTAATTTTTCAGCGTAAGGTATCAACTCTCTGATTACCCATTGAATTATTAAGGCCGAATTTGGTTGATTTATTTGCAGCAAACAACGGGTAAACCGGGCTGGATTCAAAAAAGACGAGCGATTGAGAATAAATGCCAAATCCTTGTTATCAGTATCGGAGGAGACGACGGGTAAAAGATATTGATCTCTATCCGGATAGTTCGTTGTTGATAATTTTGTTAACAATTCCGGGTTAAGCATCGGCTGGAGGTCTGCTGACTCTTTGGTAATGAATATTAGTTTTTGATGATGCAAGAATTTATAGTCAGAGCGACTGTTTTTGAATGGTTTTCTAAAATCTTCATAGTTATAGATTAGTTTCATATAAATTAATCTAGTTTTAATTATGATAATAAGGTTTATATATTGCTCTGCGAAGGGAGGATGCTTTGGGTCGGTAACGTGCTAATTTGCGGATATTGCAAACCGTCTTCCTGTTGATCGACAGGCAAGTGACAAAATTGGCTCTTTTGAGAAAAAGCTGAAAGTCTTTGAATATGGAAAAGGAACAGAAATCCAAAAAAATAGATGAGTATTACCAGCAAGCATCTGTTAATAAAACGTTTCATCGTTTTTTCTAATTCCGTAATTGATATTAAAATCATGTAAAAACTGCCAGATGGCCCATTAGCAGGCATTTGTCACTAGGTTTTCTAAATAGCAACAACATTTAACTTGTGTAAAACTTGAAAGTAATTATCTCCTTATCCGGAAAATGGTAAATAGACCCCCGGGGTTGAATTAACAGGATAAAAACTTATTTGATTGTCTGTTTAGTCATATGCATTTGAAATAGTTGA
>JANQGZ010000111.1:0-6117 GCA_028282825.1 SAR324 cluster bacterium | reverse complement strand
AATATATCGAAAATGATAAAACACGTGAACTTCAATTGTGGATAAGTCTTGCTATATTGCGGATTTTTCAAAATCTTTGCTAACAAGTTGCTACAGCTGTGTTAGCAACAAAAAACGGAGTATAAAATGTCAAAAAGAGAAATTCCTATAGCAGCTATAGAAAGGAACCGGACATGGATTGATGCTGTTACCGGATCACTAAGTAAATGTGGAAATCCTGAAATAGCTAGAAAAACTATGAGAGAGGCCGGTAAAAACTGCGCCGCACAACTATTAGAAAAAACAGTAAGTCATTTTGGCAAAACTCCAGAGTCAGTACAAGAATTAGTCGAGGCAATAAATAAACGAAGGAAAGATCTTTTAAATACGACAAATTTTTGGACAATTCAAGATAACCAAGCACATTTCAAATTAGATAAATGTGGCTGTGATCTGGTAGAAGCAAATTTAGCAGAGCCAAACAAGACCTTTTGTCATTGTTCGGCAGGAATGTTTGAAAATCTTTTCAAGCCTTTTTGCAAAGGTGCTGTAAATACAGAAATAGTCAAAGCAATTGGGATGGGAGATGATTGTTGTGAGTTCATTGTACATTACGATGAATAGTGAAATTGAGTTGCTAACAAATTTATAAACCGGGTTGCATATCGGCCTCGATAGCGCTTTGCCCAAAACTCCGCTGGAAAGAGCATCGTTAATCCACCGTCTGCTTAGCAGCCGGTTATAATGGTTTTATGCACCAAGTACGAAACTTAGGAATGCTATGGACCTGATAGCAGATATTAGAGAGGCTTCCTTCCCCAATGATATTGAAGCACTGGAAGGATTTCTTGATAAAGATGACCGTAAATTCATGGATAAGCTTCCCTCTATCGTTTCGTCACATGATGGATTCTGTTTGGTTGCTGACAATAAGGGCATGCCATTCGGCTGGGCTGTAGTCCATTTGAATTATCGTGCGGATTACGGGTGGGACACTGATGCCGACACAATTCGGTTTCAGACCGGAGAGAATTCATACCTGGAAAATCTTGCTGTTGCTCAGTCATATCGGCGGCATGGAATAGGAACGAGGCTGCTTCAAGCAGCTGAATCTAGAACTGTTGGCGAGGGGAAGAAAGCAATGTGGTTGCACGTTCGTGAGCAAAACACCGATGCTGTAAGATTTTACGAAAGAGAGAATTGGTGTCACAGGCGCACTTCACATCCTGCTTGGTGCAACAAAGAACCAATGCGGGTGTATATGAAATCACTTGATTTATTGCGGGCATAACAATTTTTTGCAGCCGACAGCCCCGCACATTGGGTGTTTTATTGTCGCCCATTGTTTCACAACCTGTTACCGTGTTGTTCTAATTCAGTTTAGGCTGCGGCTGAAAAACGCGTTAGCCATATGATCTAATATTTAGGAGTAAATCTTTAACATCATAACGTATGAACATGAAAAGAATATTCACAAATTCACTTTGGGTTTTCGCATCAGTAATAACATTTGTAGCAATTCTATTTATTGTTGAAATAATCATATGTCTGCCATGGTTCAAGCAAACAGATACTAGCGCAAAGCTCTCTTTCATCGGTAGCATTGGAGGAGCAATAATAGGTGTAATAGGTGTTTATGGAGTAACAAGTTATAGCTTTAACAGGTCAAGAAACCATGAAATGGAGAGGGAGTTTGCAAGGCACTATGTTCATATTGAAAAAGAGATTAAAAATGCAAAGCATGTATTGCATATAATCAACAAACTCAAAGCATTTGCCGACAATATAAAAAATGAATCATCACCACAAATTATCAGTGATGAAATGAGCAATCTCCTATACAGTTTTCAAACTACCAAAGCTCCATCACTCAGCGAACTACCAGAAAATTTTTCCTTTAAGTTACGTCAGGATTTTAAGAGATATTCGATTGCTGCGAATGAATATTTGGAAGGGCGCTCAAGATCTCTTTACTCACACTATAAAGTTCTTCGGCGCATAGAAAAGTCTGGTCGACTATTAGTTGATGAATACGATGTAGATTGGTTTAAAGCAAATTTTTCTCACTTGATAAAACCGGACATTGACAAGATTAGCTTAAGGGATAGTGGAGATGTATTATTTGAATTTCACCCCAATGATATGGCTGGTAGCCACGGAGCAATAAGAGCAACATGTTATAGCAATAGCCTTCTATGGATTCCTTATCCACTAGGCATTAAAGATGCGGATAAAACAATTGAAAATCTTGAAAGTGAGTTTAAATTACTTAAAAACCCAAATAAAAACGGCTAACAAAAGTTTCAACCCGACGTTTTTGGCCGCTCCTTCGTCGCTCTGAAAAACGCGGGTTAAACCGGCGTTGGCGCGCCAAGCGAAGCTTGGTGCATCTTGTGGGTTGTAAGTCCCTGTCGGGTAAGGACTAGCCATCCACACGTATCGAGTGTTGAGTCTGTGGCGGACATTTGATTTGGATACGTCTGAATCAGGAATGGAACAAGACAGGCTGAGCGTACACAGAGAATCATGTAGGCCGTAGGGAAGACCGCGCTTCCTGAGAGTTGATACAGCTTCGAAATGCCCTTTCGGGTGTCGAGGGTTTTAACGCACACCGAAGACAACACAAGATCATCCGTTATTCGGCAAGGATGTGAAGGCCCGGCGGAGTCCACCTTAGACTGTGGCATGCATGAAGAGATGCACACAAGAACTTGGGAGATCCCATAGATTCCTGGTAAGTACCAGGTAGGGCTGCCTAGCTTGATTGTGAGGCGAACGAAGATCTATGGGAAGTCGGATCAACTCATAGTACTCTGAGCAGGGGAGAGCCCTGTACATGGGGAAGGGGTTGACGGTTGTGTGTAGCCCTCAAAGGAAACTCGTACCGGACACGCAGGACTGGATAAACACGAGACAACCTCACTGAGGGGAATAATTAAGTAAACCTTTAGCGAATCGGATACCAGTCAGTATCTGGTTGCTTCTGTGGCCGGAGGAGCGAGGCGCGGAAATGAACATAATCGAGGAGCCGGATGAGGGAAAACTTCATGTCCGGATCTGTGCGGGGGACGTCGAGTAATCGGCGTTGCTACCGCGACGGCAGTACAAAAATAATGAAACCATCTATTAAACTAAAAAAAATCTGGCAAGATGATGATATGGTTGAGCTAACTGTATCGGTAACCGATGGAATGTCTTTATTCCAATGTGATATCTATGTCGGCCATCAGTCATTATCTGAAGCTGTGAAGAACTTAAACGAATTTAAAAATCACGTGTATGGGGGATTATTTGATCTAAGATTTGGGGAGTTCGGTCCTGAATACGCCAGTGGAGCATTTCATGCCAGGTTCCAATTCCATCATTCAGGAAATGGCAAATTATCAATTACAGCAAAGGCAGAGTCAGAGTGGAATGAATTTACTCGTACAATGGTTGCTAGTAAAGCCACTTTATATCTAAGAACTGAGCCTGCCTTATTAGACAATTGGCTCGTATCCTTGAAAGGATTAGCCAAAGAAACGAGAGATGAAGCCATTCTTGAGTGTATTTAAAATTTTGCCCAACAAAAGTTTTCACCGGACTGCGTAACGCCTCAGCAGGTCTCAAGTTAACTGATCTTCGCAACTTCATCACTAATTAACAATCGGTGTGGCAGCCAGTGAAACAGGCGTTGAGCGTCAGACTCCCCTACTGAGACTTAAAGACGAAGGAGCCAATATGTCGAATAATGCAAAAAACACATGTGCCACAGTTATTCCATGTCTACGCTATCGCGATGCACCAGCCGCAATCGAATGGCTCTGCGAGAATTTCGGCTTCGTAAATCAGGTGACAGTATACCTATTTACAAAAATAAGTATACTGTCACCTGATTTATTATTGATGGAATATTCATGAAGCAATCACTCGGTTTGGTATCTCTTGTTGTACAGGACTATGACGAAGCTCTAGGATTCTTCATCGGAAAACTTGGTTTTGAACTTGTTGAGGACACTTATATTCCTGAACAAGACAAACGATGGGTAGTGGTCAAACCAAAAGGAACCAATGGTTCATGTTTACTACTTGCCAAAGCATCGACGCCAGAGCAGAGGTCTCATATTGGCAATCAGACTGGTGGGAGAGTATTCCTATTCCTCTATACTGACGATTTTTGGCGAGACTATGAATCCTTTAAATCCAAAGGTATAGCTTTTGTTCGTGAGCCCAAGCAAGCTGAGTATGGAATATTTGCTGTTTTCAAAGATATCTACGGCAATCAATGGGATCTGCTTGAACCAAACGAAAATAACCAAAGCTGGGAACAAAACCCTTAACAAATTAATACACCGGAACTTACTCGTCGCTTCGCTCCTCCTAAGTCCGGTGATCACAGCGTTAAACCTAAAAGCGCGTAATTAACAAATGGAGAATTGTAAATGTCATTCAAAAACTTTTACGGCAAGATAAAAGGAAAAGGGCTTGTAAAGAATTTTTCTTCAAAATCAATCTAGGTTGTTGAAACAGATTCAGGAATCCCAATAGCACATATTGTTCCACCTTTGCATAAGTCGCCAGCAGCAGTAGACGCAGATGGATTTAAGAGAATAGACAAAGGATCAATCAGAATTCATAATTCTTGGTGGAAAGTTCCAGGCCATATTACGATTCGAGTTTATAACAAAAACAGTAAGGTTGATTTTTCTGGGTTTGCATACAAGGTCTCTAAAAACGAGTTCAATGCAGGACCGGATAAAGCAATTCCTCCAAAATATTTTAAAAATGAAGATTGGGCAATTAGAATGAAATTAATTACCGATGTGAGAGCAAAAAATGTAAATGATGTAGAATATTTCGTTGAAAGTATTGGTTGGATTTCTAAACAAGACGCTATTAATCAAGTGAGAAAAGGCGACATTGATAATGCAGTTCTTGTTCAAGGACGCGGAGTAAACTACATTAGATCTTGGCCTGATAATATAAAGAAAAACAATTTTTCAAACTTGAAAAACTAGAAATGAAAAAAGTATTAATAATGCTATTTCTAATACCAATCGCTTTTGCAGTAACAATCATTATAAATATGATTCGGTTTCAATATCCTTTTTTCGTCGCACTTGAACGTAGCATTTATTTCTACTCGCAGACAAAATGGAGCAAAAATTTTTCTGAAAGCTCTTTTTCTAAAATCAAACTTGGCATGTCTGAATCTGAAGTTGAACAAATAATGAAAAGGCCACTTTGGAAAAGCTGCAAATTGAAAACGTGTATTTGGGCTTATTCAACAGGTACTGATTTTAACGTGGATTTTGATAGAAGATATGTCTATTTCAATAATAGTAGAGTGTCCTATATCCAAAAAGATTATTATGCTGATTAATGCTTTTTAGTCAAAATTAAATCAGGTGACAGCATACTGATTTTTGGAAATAGGTATCATGTCACCTGATTTTCACGAAGTAATAGGTGTGGAACAATAATGTCGTTTGACACTCATATTAAATGCTCAAAAAGCCATATGAAGTATGTTTCAGACATTGAAGACAAAAACAAGACGATTAAATCCAAATTTGCTGGTTTGAAACATCAAAAAATAAAAGCATACGAGTTTTGTCAATTATGGTGCACAGAAGATGAAAAATGGTCAGATTGGGAGGATATGCCTTTATTTCTAACAATCGGCAATACAACCTTGTCAATTTCATGGCAAAAGTTTGATGAACTTGCAATTGAGATTGGTCGTATAATTCCTTGTTCATTGGCTGGTTCTACAGTTCGTTGGTTAGATAAAGGAATTAAACCGCTGGATTCCGCTCTTGGGAGCGAAATAAAATCTGTATCCCTCGGTCAAGGAGAGATGAGTATAGAAAACAAGGAAATTGAAGTTTGGACCCGACTTTTACTCAAGCTAGAGAATGAGTCAACTCTTGAGATCTTTAATAATTTAGATGAAAATGGAATTCACTTACATGATACTGAAATTATAGGTAATACTATCAAATGCATTTAACAAAAGTATTCAGTTGACTGGCCTCGCGGCCAGCAACTGATGCTAATGTTATGCAGAAATTTCAGAATCAGAATTAGAAAGCCTTAAAACCTGAATGATTGAAAGTCAGAAGTTAAATTTTCGTAAGGTGGATTCAACAGATTTTG
>JANQGZ010000099.1:0-5253 GCA_028282825.1 SAR324 cluster bacterium | reverse complement strand
AGGAGATGATGCCACACATCTGTGGATCGTAACCCAAGGGGTTGTTGATCTGCGGTTTGAGATGCCCGATGGTCGGCCCACTTCGGATAAACACACTATTTCAAATGTTGATGTGGAACATCGGAATCCTGAAGCCAAAGTACTGGGATGGTCATGTTTTGTCCCTCCTTATCAGATGCGGTTATCCGCCTATTGTGTCACAGAAACTGCTACGATCATTCGGATCGAAAAATCAAGGCTAATCGGGATTTTTGAACAAGATCCGGATATTGGGTACAGGTTTTTATCCTATTTGATTACGGTGGTAGGGTATCGTTTTCACCAGTTTCAGGATCAGGTGGCGAAAAACATGGGCGAAGACCTGATGAGCGGATGGTAAGAATTTGCACTAGACTTTGTTTACGTTGCAGCTTTGGGGGCGAAGCACTTTCAACAACACAGGGAGGGTGGCCTCCTTGTTGACAAACAAGCGCTCGTAAGCAACAACGCCAGCAAAACCAAATGCCAATCCCAAGATTAGGCCTAGTAAGGTTCCACTGTTTTTAGTAAACCCAATTAACTCATGATAAAATGAACCGGTTGTTGCTCCCAGCACCAAACCTAACAAAGGCACTGTCCAAACGATCAGGGAAACTTTTAGTTCAGTGTGACCTGTGAGATCAAACTCTACTTGATCGCCCGGCTTTGCCTGGATCGAATTTACTGCAGTAACCAGTTCAGGAACGGATTTTCCCAATGCATTATCAAACGAACAGGTGGATTTTTCTGAACAACCTTCACAAATCCCTCTGCGGCTACTTGAAATAACAGCATATTTTCCACTTACTTCCTGTATAATCCCAACTCTTGCCATATAATTCCTGCATCTTTGATTGCTAATCGATTACCTTAATTTTTCATTTTCAATAGGGTTAACGTAAACTCGGTTTTGTTTTTATCAGGTTATTTTGCTGAATTCGAATGGTTTACAAATAAATAGTTCGGAGAAATTGTTCCTATAATTTAGTAGAATAATGAAGTGGAATTAATTTGTTAATTCCTATTTTTTCATCGTTTTTTAGAAAAGAAACCTGGTTGATTAAGATCAATTTCTTCTTGACCAGCGTATTTTAACGATTCCTGCTCTTCAATTGGGTTCATTGATTCTAGATATTGTTCAATTAAATTGATCAAAACATTAAAAATATACACCTTACTTTTATTGTTTTTTTGTTGACGAAGATGAATCAAGCACGATAGGAAAAACCGAAATCTCCTAACTACAATCATGAATCTTCATGTCTTAGGTTATGATGGATGGCTGTGATTCACAAGTCTCATTGACATAAAAGATGTTATTAACTTGGCACAATGAGGATTTGTTGCATGAAAAAGATGCCTGGCATAAGTTTTTTATGTTCCTACATACTGGTTGATTTAAAAACCTTTGACTCCAATATTTAAAAACAGACCGCATTATTGGGGTTTTTGCTAGAATCTCGCTTTCCTGAGAAAGCAGGCAAGCGGACTTTATGGTTATCTATGAAAGTAATTGACTCTCTCTTGAACTTCCGGGAAAAAGGTTACGTCCTTAGTACAAACACCTATCCCATTATTGATCTGAAAGCACCTGAAACACTTAGTTTCCCGCTTAACGGCGGAGATGGCGGTATTTGTTCCTCCCTGGTTGATAAAGGCGATAAGTTGGAATATGGGCAGGCCATTTGGAAGGTTGATGACAAAGAGGTTTTTCCCTCTCCTGTTGAAGGTGAAGTTGTTGATTTAGTTAATGTTCCTGAAACTCACGGTGATAGCATGGTACCATCTATCACTGTTAAACCCGGTGAAACAGACCCTTCAAAACGATTTCCGGCGCTAGATCCAGATAAGGCCACATTGGATGAACTAAAAAAGCGACTAGAGGAAACTGCTATCCAGACGGATCGGATTACTGCTCAGCCTCTTGTGGAAATGCTCTGCCCCAGCGAAGGAAGTCCCATTAAGGCTGTCGTAATTCTGGCGATGGATCGTGAACCGGTAACAGTCAGTTATCTGGAGCAATATCGTGAAAGAGCTGACGAAGTCAGCAAAGCCGCTTACCTGCTACAAAAAGTGTCAGGTGCCGATAAAACCTTTGTGGCCCTCCCGAAATCTGAACAAGAGAATCTTCAAACATCATTCTCCGGTAGTGTAACTCCTCTCTGGCTTCCTAATTCCTACCCTGCCGCCTTGGATCCATTTGTGATTAAAGAAACAGAAATGGAAGGCGACGTCGCTATTATCAGTGTTGAAACGGCATTGGCGGCTCTCGATGCAGTTTGTAACGGGCAGATTCAGATTAAAAAGACTATTACCGTTGTAGGACCTGACAGTAAGGTTAAAGGGGTATACAGAGTATGGATCGGCACTGCGTTTAACCAGATTTTCCAAGAAGCAGGCCTGGAGCCATCCGAAAAAGATAGAATTGTGGCTGGTGGCCCTATGCTTGGATTTGCACAATATTCTCTGGATGGTACGGTCGATGCCGGTATCAATACCTTAATGCTGATTCCAGCCTCGGAAAGTATTCCCTGGTCTACAGAGCCTTGCATCAATTGTGGAAAATGCATCGATGCCTGTCCCGTGAATTTGCAGGTTCAACTGATCGGAAGATACAGCGAATTCAGTCTCTTTGAACGTACCAAGGATTATGAAATTGACGGTTGCATTAACTGTGGCCTTTGTGCTTCAGCCTGCACAGCTCGGCGGCCCTTGTTACAGATGATTGATTTGGCCAAGCGACAGTTGATAAAGCTGGAAACCGGTGAAAAAGAAGCCGTTGAAGCTGATGCACCGGCGACGGTAAAAGGCCGACGATATTTGACAGCAGCCACCGGTGATCCGGCGATGTCGTTGTTTTCGGGAAATCCCAGATTTACCGTTGGTTATGCCCCGCACTGGAGATCAAAATCCAGTATTACAAAAATGAATATTGCATTCATCCTTTTTCTGATTCCCACCATCATCGTCAGCGCGTTTGGCCAGTTTTACGGATCACAAGCTGTTGAACTGGATGCGTCAATCACTTCAGTTAGTAGTGTATTGCGAACATTGACTCTTGAAATGGGATTGGACACCGGATTTTTGTGGTTTTCCGGAGTATTTGGAACAGTGCTCTTTGGAATGGGTTTGGGGCTTCTGATCGAATATGCCTGTCAAGTCTTGATGCGTCAGCCTTATTATGCAACGAACGGTCATGGTGCCTTGATGGGGTTGATCATTGCCTTGTTAATGCCTCCTTCTGTACCTGCCTGGATTATGTTGGTTGCAGTTGCTGTTGCTATTTTTATGGCAAAACAGGTGTTTGGTGGTATTGGTGGTTACCCAATGCACCCTGCCCTGGTTGGATGGCTGGTTGTTTATCTTTCCTGGCCCCAATATGTATATCCCATAGGCACAGCCAGTATCGCAGGGTTCAATACTGCTGTAATCGTAATGACCATCCTGGGAGGAATCGGTCTGTTGATGACCGGTTATATCAGGTTTGAAATCACGCTCGGCGTTATTATCGGTACTTTGCTGTTTGGTTTCCTGATGCAGGAAAGCCTGGGAGGCGGAGGAATCGGTGAACAGTTTTTTTCCGGGCATGTATTTCTTGCGGCATTCTTTCTGGCAACAGACGCAACCAGCTCACCGGCTAACAAACTGGCCATGTGGATTTACGGGATCGGAATCGGATTTCTGATCATCTTGATCCGTGCATTTGGTGTTTGGCCGGATGCGGTTCCCTTTGCCGTGCTTCTAATGAATGTCTTATCTCCGTTGTTGGATCGTATTAAACCTAAAGTAATTAAGATGGCTACCTGATTATGGCAAACTATATTCGTATGGTGATAGTACTGTCAGCGATTACCCTCGTTAGCGGGTTAGCGCTGGGCGCATTAAACGAACTGACCTATGAGACGGCGGAAAACAACGTTCTCAAATTCAAGAAAATTCCTGCTGTCGCAACCATTTATGAAGGTCTTGTGGGGCAGCTGGATCAAGAACAAAAAACAGCCCTGGAAACTGAGTTGCTGGCAGAAAAGCTGTCCGTTGACCTGGGTGAAAAGGAACCGTTGCTGGTTTTTGTTATCAAAAAGGATGGTGCTCCTTATGCAGTGGCGCTTGAAAAATTCGGTCCCGGTTACGGTGGTGATCTGGGTGTGATGATGGGATTTAAGATTGAAGATAGCAGCATAGTGGGAATAGGCATCACAACAATGGCTGAAACACCCGGAGTCGGAACCCGTGTCACCGAGCAGATCTTCGTTGATCAGTTCAAAACCTTGCCTGCAAACGCGATATTAAAAGTAAAAAAGGACGGAGGTAACATTGATGCCATTGCTGGAGCTACAATATCATGCAGGGCCGTGGCCCTTGCCGCAGAACAGGCTAAAGAGTATTACGAAAAACATCAGGAGCAGATTAAAATCGCTCTCACACGATAAAGGACTTGTCATATGAATTCGATTTTTAGCGAATTTACCAAAGGATTATGGAAAGAACTCCCTCCTTTCCGGCTGGTTTTAGGATTGTGTCCGGTTTTAGCGGTAACCACCACCATGGAAAACGGTCTGGGAATGGGGCTTTCGGCTACTTTTGTGTTGGTTTGCTCCAATGTATTGATCTCAGCCCTGCGCAATCTTATACCTGATCAGGTCCGGGTAGCGTGCTATATCGTCGTGATTGCCACCTTTGTGGTTTGCGTGGAAATGATTACCAAAGCCTATTTCTTCCAACTTTCGGAAAGTCTGGGCCTTTTTATTCCGCTAATCGTGGTGAATTGTATCATCCTGGGACGGGCGGAAGCCTTTGCCAGAAAGAACGGCGTGGCCAGATCATTCGCAGACGGGATGGGTATGGGACTCGGATTTACCATCTCCCTCACTTTGATCGGTATTATTCGTGAGGTTTTTGGTGCCGGTAAACTAGGACTCTTGTTTGGGGATGCCCAGTTCATCGCTGAACCCTTTGACTTTTTGCAGCAGGCGCCGGGAGCCTTTGTTGTATTGGGGTTACTGCTTGGAGTTATAAACATTCTCGGTCGACTGGTCGAAAGATAAGGAGCGAAGCAATATGACTCACTACTTTGAACTGATCATAGCCGCCATCTTTATCAATAATATTCTGCTGGCAAAATTCCTGGGGCAATGCCCGTTTCTCGGGGTTTCCAAAAAAATGGACACTGCCATCGGTATGTCGGCAGCCGTTGTTTTTGTGCTCACACTGGCCGGGGTGATTACCTGGGTACTT
>JANQGZ010000071.1:0-23451 GCA_028282825.1 SAR324 cluster bacterium | reverse complement strand
GGTTTATACCCAAACATTTAATCGAAAGTACCAAAGAGTGGGACATTTATTTCAAGGCAGATATAAATCCATCGTGGTTGAGAAAAAGACCTATTTACTAGAACTTGCACGATACATTGTCTTGAATCCTGTCAGAGCCAAAATGATCTCAAATCCTAGTAAATACTCCTGGAGCAGCTACAAGGCCACCTCAGGTTTAATTAAGTCTCCCCCCTTTTTGACCACAGACTGGATTCTTAATCAGTTTGGAAAAAAGAAGGGAAGCGCTCAAAAGAAATATAGAGAATATGTAAGGGAAGGATTTACAGTCAACAGCCCATGGGAACACCTGAAAGGTCAATGCCTTTTAGGTAGCGAGCAGTTTGTATCTGCCATTAAACGTCCATTACAAAAGCAACAGCATTTTACTGAAATTCCAAAACAACAGCGGCGATTCAATCGGCCAAGTTTAGACAAACTATTTGGAGCCAAGGAAGTTCTAATTAAAACCAGACGTAACAAGATCATTCATCAAGCCATCATGGACTACGGGTATAGCCAATCGGAACTATCGGATCATCTAGGATTGCACTATTCTACCATTAGCAGGCTGTTCAAAGCAGAAATATCAAAATGAAAGACCTGACCCCCATCTCTTGTGTACGGGAAAACCGTATGCACGGTTTGATGAGGGGGGATTGGGCTTCCTGTCCCCTACTCTACCCCGTCTTTTTTGACCCCCGTCTTTTTGACCCCCATCTTTCTGATAAACCCCGGCTAATCTATATATCAAGTAACTCAACTTTCCCGGTTGAACATTGAAGCCCCGGGTTGACCGGGGCTTGTTATGTTACTTCCAAAGAATGTTGGTTAGTATGAAATCCTCTTGTCTTTTGCGCGTGGAGTTTCGGCGTAGGAGAAAGCTTTGGCGGATGTGGGGTGGAAGGCCATCAGGTATTCCGCCAGGGCCTCTTGTTCGTGGCCGGTGCGGCTAAAGGAATTGTTCTTGCCCGGATCTTTGGATAAATTTTCATCCGGAAAATCAACTTTTTCACCATATCCCTTGCCCTTGTATAGGTTTCTTCTATTGGCTTTAGCCAGTTTGGCATAAGGGTATTTATCTCCACCGTTGGCCAGGAAGTTCAAGGTAACCAGTCTGAAAGTCCTTCCAGGGTTGCCTTGAATGGCACCACCGGAAATCACGGTGTCCTTGACAGTTCCATTCTCGTTTAAAACCTCTAGTGTTAGAATTCTGTTACCGGCAGGGCGGGAAGCGTCGAAGCTGAATTTCATTCCGGAAACCTGGGGAAATTTTCCAGGGGTTTTTCCCGGGGCTGTTTCGGAAACCCCGTGTTCCAAAAGCATTTTTAATTCTGCAGCGGTGGCTGTCATGGTGACAAGACCGTTATCAAAGCGAAGAGTGGCTCTTAAGTGACCTTCGGTAACGGCTCCTTCCTGGGTTCCGGCTTCCTTGTTGGGGCCGGGCGCCGAATAGACTGCACGGCTGTAGTCAGTAGCTCCGGGGGGAACAACAGCAGATCCGATTTCCGTCCTGATACCACCACCATTTTTGATAGACACATCAACAGGCTCTCTTGCAAGAAGCCTTGCATACCAGAGGTTGGCATCAGCCGTCAGGTTGCCGAGGTTTGTTTCCTGGGTTCTGACTTGTGAGCGACGACCGTCCAGGTAGACACTGGTGTACCCGAGAACGTTTCCGTATTGAGAGGTAATAACACCCTGAAGAGCGTCTCTCACAGCAACCAGTTTCTGATTGGGTGTTCCACCTACGGCTGCAACGTTTTGACTTGTACTGGCCCAGGCTCCGTTAATCTTTTCATTGAGACTGTCTCGCACGATGTAACCATTTTCATCAAAGGAAACCACCAAGCGTCCCAGGTATTTATAGTCCCCATCCACATTGACGACCAGAATTGGCATTCCGGCAGCATCGGCTGTTTCGTAGGGATAGGTCATGGTAAACTTATCATCTGCCCCGTAAAGACTGTCAGTAGAATCACCCATGCGTGTATTGGAACCACCGGCAACGATAATATCCACATCTGTGAGGAGAGTGGCCAGTTTCATCTCTATCTGGATTTGCTGCATGTGCGCCAGTAAAACTATTTTGTTGATCCCGGCTGCTTTGAGTTCATTTACCGATTTCTGGATCACACCTGCCAGTGTTTTGACTGATCTGTCCTTTTTATTGATTCCCATGCCGCCAATATTGGTAATGGTGTCCAACAAAGGAGTGGAGGCGCCTACCAAACCAATCTTCTCTGAATTGATTTCAACGATTGCATAGTCGGCTACTTTCCCCGGCATTTCGTTTGCGAGCGATCCATTCTTGCCTTTTCGCTTGGCCATCTCGCGATCCTTAGTCCAGTCAAGATTAGCGGAAAGATAAGGGAACAATGATCCCGGAAATTTAACACCGCTTTTCTCTTCGATCTGGATTGCATCGGCAAACTCACCTGTGCCCGCATCCAATTCATGGTTCCCCATGGCAGATGCCTGAACGCCAAGGTAGTTCATGAAGGCAATATCAGCATGACCAGGTTCGTTGCTACCTGTCACAGCCCTGACGGCTTTTTGTTCAGCGGCATAAAATCGAGGACCGGGGATAATATTGTCTCCCGAAGACACAACCAGCGTGGATGATCCATAGGTTGCATCAGATTTGAAAGCTTCCATAAGAGCAGAAAACTCATCTACAGACGAGAGTGCGATTTCCTCATTCCCATCAATGTCGGCAAAATGAAGAAGCTGAAGGGTAAAGACTGCAGGTCCCGCTTTGTAATTGCTAGTCTTTGTGGCAGGAACACACCCAACCATAAGCAACGCTGTTATCAATAAAACAATGAATTTAAACCTGTTCATACGATTCCTCCTTGAGAATAAAGCTGTTCACGGAAACTCTACCTCGCTTAAACCAATTTAAACTTAACCCTGATGGGTAGATAGAAAGCCGGGAAACAAATCACAGACTGCTGAAAAAGACTTGAATAGAGGATTTTGAAAATTACGACAGACTTTTAATTTGACAATTTTTCAAATGCATGCCTGCGTTGAAGAGTAAAGAATACCATCAATACAAAACTATCCTTTAAATCTTCCTTATAAAAAGAAAGATCACGAGGTGTCAATTAAAGAAATTAGCCTAAATGTGTTTGTTCTGCGGAATGTAATGCCAAAGATAATAGTTTGTAAAATTGAAGTTAAAAAATGTGACGTTTCGGCATTGTTCCAACCTTCTGTGCCGGATCATACCTGCTTTTCCCGGGCATTGCCGTAAAATCGGATTGTGGGCGTCAAACCATTTGCGATGATTCCGCCTTGCTTTAACCCAATCTCAATCTTTTTTCGGTGGTTGACATCCCGTTTTTTTTAAAGGTATAGTCTGACTGCAAGATACTAATACGTATTAGTTTACTAATTTAACAAGCTATTTTATTTATGGTTAATATCACCATGAATGACGTCGCCAGGGAGGCTGGCGTGTCTCAAAGTACTGTCTCTGCGGTGCTGAACAACAACCCTAAAATCAAGATTGCCCGAAAAACCAGGGAGCGGATTCAATCCACAGTGAAAAAGCTTGGTTATCGACCGAACAGTGCGGCGAAGGCTTTAAAATCAAGGAATTCGTTCACGATAGGGATTATTGCAGAAAACATTGCCACCAGCCCCTTTGCCGGAGATATTATCAAGGGTGCCCAATATGTTGCCGGGAGTAGCGGGAGAACCATAATGGTGATGGATACCGAAGGCAATAAAAAAGCCATGGGCTCTGCGCTTGAATTCATGTTGGAAAAACAGGTAGAAGGTATTTTATTCGCATCAATGTATTCGAGAGAAATTAATCTTCCGAAAGATTTCAAAACCGTGCGTACGGTCATGGTAAACTGCTTCGGTACAGAATCCTGTTATCCGTCCGTGATTCCTGACGATCGCTGGGGAGGCTACTTCGTAACCCGGACATTTATTGCCAAAAACCATCGTCGGATCGCCTTGATCAACGGGGAATCGAGTTTTCATGCTGCCAGGGAGCGGCTTGCCGGGTATCAGTCCGCTTTGAAAGAGGCTAATGTTTCATACGAATCGAATTTGGTTTCGTTTGGAAGTTGGTGGCCTGAAAACGGTTACGACAATGCATGTCGACTCATGAAAATGCCTAATCCTCCTACCGCCCTTTTTTGTGGTAACGATCGTATTGCTATCGGGGCTATGATGGCGGTTAAAGAGTTGGGGATCAATGTGCCGAAGGATGTCGCTGTCATCGGTTATGACGGGCAGGAAATTGCAGGACATTTATCGCCTGCGCTGACCACATTCACAATTCCACATTATAAGATGGGGGTTTGGGGAATCGAAACGCTGTTAGGTATAAAAAACGATCCGGATGAGCCATATCCTGTTGTGAAGATTAAAGGAAAGATGATACCAGGCGCATCCTGCTAGTAGCCGGATTTCCGACTAAGAGTCACATGATCCCGGATACATTCCTCAAACCTGAATTCCTTATCTTAAGTAGCCAACTCAGCCTTTTTTCCGGCTATTGTTAGTGAGCAGTTGGTACTGAAACCCTAAACTAAAAAGAGACATTGTTTTGGAAATTGCTATCATAATTGGGATCATTGGATCCGGCATTATCCTGGTCACTCTCTATGGAAAATTAAAAAAGCCACTTCCGTCGGCAAAAGTAAAAATCGATGGCCAGTCATTTCCCGACGGCTTCTTGTGGTCAACTGGAGAGGATGCATACCAGCATGAGGGTGGAAACTATAACAACGACTGGGCCAGGTGGGAAAACCAGGTTCCTTCACCGATCGCCAACGGAGATCGGTGTGAGCAAGCGGTAAACTTCTATCAACTTTATGAATCTGATTTTGTGCGGGCTAAAAACGATTTTCAAAATGCGCATCGTATCGGAATCGAGTGGAGCCGCATTGAACCGGAAGAAGGGGTTTACGATTTAGATGTTTTGGATCATTACGAAAAGATGCTGAAGTCCATGAAAGCAAAAGGCTTTAATGTTTTTTTAAACCTATGGCATTTTACCCTCCCGCTTTGGGCAGTGGATAAGGGCGGCTGGACAAACGAATCGCTAATGGACAGTTGGTGCAAATACATCAAGTTATGCACGGAGCGGTTTGCAAAATACGTGGATTACTGGAGTACCATGATCGATGCCCAAATTTATGCTTTGTCCGGGTACGCCCTGGGAGATATTCCTCCGAATGTTAAGGACCAGAAACAGGCTTTCGAGATTTATCGAATCCTGATTTATGCCCATGCCCGAGCCTATAAGATCATCAAGGAATTCGGCACTGTTTCTATCGACGGGAAAAAGCATAACCCACGGGTTGGAATGATCTATTTCTTTTTTTTATACCAATCGCAGGGATTCTTTTTGGATCGCATTGTAACAAAGCAGCTGGACGAGCTTTTCAACTGGAAAATGCTGGACGCATTTTACAGCGGCAAGGTCGATATCGGCATATTGGGTGGACCTAAAATCAAGGAGGAAAACGAGCAGTTGAAAGGGACGATTGATTGGATCGGTATTAACTACTACACCAGGGAAATCATCTCTTTCAATCCTTTCAAACCGGGCTTTATCGCTAGACACACATGCAAGGCTTCGCAAACAACGGATACGGGTTGGGAAATCTATCCCGAGGGCATTTATACGCTGTGTAAAGTGCTTCAATCCAAGTATCCCGAAATTCCTCTGATGGTCACCGAATCAGGGTTAGCGGACGCTCACGATGAAAAACGACCTCAATTTATCCTCGATCATCTGGCCTGGTTACATCGGTTCATTCAGGAAGGTGGCAATCTGATTGGTTTTACCTACTGGAGCCTCACGGATAATTGGGAATGGGCTGAAGGTTTCTGGCCGAAATTCGGACTCTACAGTGTCGATCTCGAAACATTTGAAAGACGGGAAAGGCCCTCTGCCAGGCTTTTCAGATCAATTGTCAGAAACAACAGCCTACCGACCCGGGAGACGGTTGAGCAATTTTTAAACAATAGTTCTCAAGACCAGGCATTGCGTAATAACAGGCAATAACCTGCTAAACTGCGAACTACCTAATACTTTTTATGATGACTGATAACTCACAACAGTCTGCGATGCCCAAACTTCCTCAACTCCGCCTTCGCGACAAAATAGGGTATGCGACAGGAGACTTTGCCATCTTGCTTTACCTGCAAATGGTCTCTATGTACTTGTTGTTCTTTTATACGGATGTGTTTGGTTTACCTGCGGCAACCGTCGGTATCATTTTTTTGTTTGCCAGGGTATGGGATGGGATCAATGATCCTATAATGGGAAATCTTGTTGATCGAATTAAAACCAGTCGAATGGGAAAGTTCAGACCTTACTTACTCTGGGGATGCATCCCACTGGCAGTGGCTGCTGTTTTCTGCTTTTCAGTCCCAGCGCTTGGACCAACCGGAAAGATAATATATGCCAGTGCGACCTATGTATTTTTCGGCATGGCATATACATTTATTACCATACCCGACGGTGCCCTGACTTCCGTTATCACTCAAGACTCCAAAGAAAGAACGGATCTAACCGCAGTCAGGGGATTTTTTGCCATTTGCGGTGGATTTACTGTGGCTGCAGTAACCCTGCCTCTGGTCGATTTTTTTGGGAGCGGCAATGCGGCTCGAGGTTGGCAGTTAACCATGTTGTTATACGCTTTCGTGGGTACTTTCATGTTCTTGTATTGCTTCAAAAACACACAGGAGAGGATTGTAATCATTCGCAGAGAAGATAAACTATCGCTTGGAGATGTTTTACGATACCTGGGATGCAACAGCCAGCTAATCATCTTTGTTAGCTCAATGCTGGCCATCATAGTCGCCAATGTGATTTCTCAGTCAACGATGATGTACTACCTCAAATATGTTGTAAAAAGAGAAGACCTTCTCTCCCCGTTTATGGCCATAACTGTTGCGTGCATGCTGGCAGGTGTTTTTGTGGTGGCTGTCATTGCCGGGAAACTGGGTAAACGTAACAGCCTGGCTCTTGGTTATGCCATTATGATTCTTTCGTTCCTGGGATTTTATATTGAAGGTGGCAATAACTTGCCATTGCTTTTTATCAGTGGGATTTTATTGGGTTTCGGAACTGCTTTCCAGGCAGCCTTGAATTGGGCAATTGTTGCAGATACTGTTGAATACGGAGAATGGCGATCCGGTAACAGGGCGGAAGGAATCGTATATTCAACTGCGACGTTGATGCAAAAAATTGCCATGGCCATTGCCGGAATCACCTCCGGTGCAATCCTTTCCTATACAAACTATGTCCCCAATGTGATCCAGTCGGCAGAGGCCGTCTTTGGAATCAGACTCCTTATGTCCCTGATACCTGCCTTATTCTGCATCCTAAGCCTTATTATCTTATGTTTTTATCGGCTGGATCGACACTATAAGCAAATCTTAACCGAGCTAAACCAAAGGAAATCGGACTCGCCTCGCCATGTGAACTGATTGTCTCTTCCGATTCGCTGAGAGAGTTGCAGTGGGCGATGACCATTTTTACTTCTCCGTAAGAATAGTCTTTGGAGAGGTTTTTCTTTTTTTCTTTCGCATTTTGTCCTTTGATTTGGATTTTTGATTGCTGGTCAACTTATTCTTTCTTTTCAGATAGTTATTCACAAGGTCAATGATCTCCTGGCCAAAGTTTTTAATGGTCTTCTGTCCCACCCCCTCTATCTTATTAAGAGAAGCAATATCAGTTGGTAACTGCTTTACTATTCGCTTCATCACTTTCCGGGGAATGATCTGATGCTTTGCAATACCCATCGCATCTGACTTTTTTGCACGCCAGCTATCCAGATTGTAGAACAAATCCAAGGTATTGCTTTCTGTATTATCAGCTTTTTCCGATTGAGAGGCAGGGCTCGAAAAATTGATCTCTGCCCGGTAAATACGGTTTAAATATTCGGAAGGAGAAAATCCTTGTTCCAGGGATTTCATTGCTTCGCGCTTCACGGCTATTTGCAGCTGCAGACTGTAAAGGGAATCGTAAATCTGTTGATGTAAAATAGAGTTGTCAGTACTGAAACGAAGTTTTTCTATGGAACCTTTGAACAATTCATCAAACTGGGTTTGAAACCAGGCGGAAGCTTTTTTTAATCGCTCCTGAACTTTTGGGTCGGATTCGGGAAGGTTACCCTTTTGAAAAAGGCCTTGCAATTGAAGCCTGAATTTTTCGGAAACCGGAAACAGTTCCTGATTCGCTTTGTCAAGGGACCTAACGATATCCCCAGATCCTGTCAGATAAATGTTACCTTTACTGTCTTTGATAATTCCAGCCAGACTGTTCAGCTGCTTCCTCAATGTTCCCAAATCGAAACAGTCCAATAACAGTTTTTGCTGGTAGTGACTCCTGGCTTGATCCAGCAATTCGTTGGATGGAGGATTCTCCCGCAGCATACGATCAAATCGGGCAATGGCTTCATCTATTTGAATTCCCTTTGTTGAAAGTGGGGATGCCAATACGATCCCATCCAATGTCTTGCAGCGACTCAAGGCAACATAGGTCTGACCGTGAACAAAGGAGGCTCCGGCATCAATAATCACCTTTTCGAATGTTAACCCTTGGCTTTTATGGATTGTCACGGCCCAGGCTAGTTTCAAGGGGAATTGTTTGAATGTTCCGATGATTTCCTCCTCTATCTTTGTTTTATCCCGATTTAGACTGTATCTGATATTCTCCCAGGTGGCAGGTTCTACAGTGATTCTTTTTTTATCATCCGGGCAATCTATTTCAATCCCATCTGCAGACATACCAACGACCTTGCCAATTTTGCCGTTGAAGTACCGTTTTTGGGGCGAAACATCGTTACGCAGGAACATGACCTGGGCCCCTTTTTTCAGGTACAACTGATACGGTGCCGGATAACTATGCTCTGGAAATTCGCCTGATACGGAAGCTTTGTAAAGCTTTTCGATATGATCTATTGAATCAAGCCTTGATTCATTAATTGTGTTTGCACGGTCATTGTGTGTGGTTAGAGTAATAAACTCTTGATCGGGATCCGGAACAAATTCCGGAATAAATCTTTTATTTAAAGTGTTGATGGAGTTTGAATCCAGTTGGTTTTCCCTTAACTGGTTGAGAATTGCGATAAACTGCTCATCACTCTGTCTGTAAATTTTCTTCAATTCCACGCTAATGAAGCCGACTTTTGTCAAGGCCTTGCTGTTGAAAAAATAGGCGGAATTGTAAATCTGACCCAGTAACTGCCAATCCTCCCTTTTTACAACAGGAGGTAACTGATGGAGATCTCCAATCATCAATAATTGAACATTGCCGAAGGGCAGGTTGTTTCTTCGATAACGTCTCAACACATTGTCCACCGCATCCAGCAAGTCAGCTCTTACCATGCTGATTTCATCGATTACCAGCAAATCCAGATTGTGAATAATCTCCCTTTTTGCTTTTGACAACTTGTATTGCTGTCGACTACTGCTGTCTGAAGTGCTTTCTCCCGGGACAAAAGGCCCCAGGGGAAGCTGAAAAAAAGAATGCAGTGTCACTCCTCCGGCGTTGATCGCAGCAACACCAGTCGGAGCTGTGGTGATCATTTTTTTGCCTGTTTTCTTGTGCAGATTCTTGAGAAAGGTTGTCTTACCAGTTCCCGCCTTTCCAGTTAAGAAAACATTGCAATCCGTCTCTTCCACAAAACGATTGGTCAAACAAAGCTCATAATTCGATTCCGGAGAAATAGACATACCTGGTTTAATTGATTAATCGAGGTTAGTTCAGTATCGATCGTCCGCTGAAAAAAGAGTTTAGATGCCGGACGTTAGATCATATTCCTACATCTCCCTATCCATTTTAGCAAGTGAGTGAGAGGCTTTAGGAAGATACACTTTCCTGGATTGCTGTGGGTTCATTGATCAACAGGGTTAAACAAAACCAAGTATCTTTTAGTGAATCGTCAACTTTAAATTCACATAGCTCTTGAAATATGTAAAATAATTGTTATATTTATCGCCAGTTGCGGTTGAAACAACAGTTGTGCCGCGTTACGGCTTATATCATAGCATTGATTGCTGATCAATTTGTTTGGAAGGGGTATGAAAAAGAGGAGTTATAATCAAAATTGTGCATTAGCGCATGCATTGGACATTATCGGGGAGCGTTGGAGCCTGGTTTTGGTTCGTGAGTTATTGATTGGCCCGAGGCGTTTCAAGGACCTAATGGAGGGGCTGACTGGTATTGGAACCAACCTGCTTGCATCCAGGTTAAAAGAGTTGGAACTGGCAAACATTGTGGAGAGAACCATCCTCCCACCACCAGCGGGTTCTGCAGTGTATAAACTCACTTCATTGGGACAAAGCCTTGAATCCGCTGTTCAGGAATTAGTTAAGTGGGGTCTCCAGTTAAAAGAAAAAAGCCAACCTGAAAATCTTTCCAAACCGGAATGGGACATTGTCGCTATGAGGTCTTTGTTTCAACCGGAAAAGGCGCAAGGCAAAAACGGGGTTTGCCAGTTTCAAGTGGAAGAAGTGTTTTATTATGTGATCATTGAAAATGCCAACGCTGAGATTGAGCTGGGTGAAATCCGTTGCCCCGATGTCATTGTCACAACAGATAGGAAGACCCTGGCGAAGCTGGGCAACGGTCTGGATGTTGACGAGGCCGTTAAAAATGATCAATTAAAGATCGTGGGCAGTGTGATTAAATTCAAAGAGATTCTGTCTCTTTTCAAGCGGGTCCGTTAAACAGATTTTGCTTTGGCAGTCGAAGAAACAGAATTCGTAACCCTGCGCGCGCAAAACGGTAGCCATGCGGAAATGGCAGGTAGCGTATTAACTGAAGCTTCCGGTTTCAATCCGGATGCCATCTTTAATCAGCTTGAACATGCTTTGTATGACGACCAGGCATTTAATGTAATCTGCTAACAGGAAGCCCGAAGATAGTTCATCAGGTATCGACCTATTGTTTTAGAATGAAACCGGAATGGCAATACTGAAGGTTGTACCTTTACCTGGTCGCGAATCTATTTCTATTGATCCTCCCAATTCGTTTACAGAGCTTGCTAAGGCATGCATACCAATTCCTCTGCCGGAGAAGGTTGACACTTCTTCGGCCGTTGAAAAACCAGGTAAAAGAATCAAGTGCAATAGATCGTTCTCAGAAACTGATTTAGCCTCTTCAGCATTCAATAGGCCTTTTTCAACTGCCCGCTCTTTTAAATCAGACGTATCGATACCTTTGCCGTCGTCTGCAAACACAAGTTTAAACACGGCATCTTTTAAGGATATATCGATTGAAATAGCACCTGTTTCAGGTTTACCCAGTTTTTTTCGTTCAACAGGGGATTCGATACCGTGATGCACTGCATTCCGCACCAGGTGTGTTAGGTTGCTTAGAAAGGTCTCTAATGTGGCGTGTATGATCTGGGTATCTTCCCCATTGTATTTTACATCGATCTGCTTTTTTAGCTGGTAGGCGATATATTTTGCATCGGAAGAAAGCTTTTTTACTGTATTGCGCAGTGGTTGCTTTTTAATGTCATTTAGCATCTCCTTTAGCTCAGAATCATTTGGTGCTTTTTTGGTCAACATCTGCTCCAGGTATTCGATTTTTTCTTCAGCAATGGTGTAAAAGCCTCTGCTGTTCACGTGCAGGAACTGGCTGGGAACAAGATCTCCCAGTTCAAAAACCTCACTTCTGAATTGCGATCGAAGTGTTTCGGATAGGTTAAGGAGTTTTGTAGCACTTTCTGAATCAAGCGGTTTATTCTTTCTGATCAAATTTTCCAGAAGGTCTTCAGCCCTGTGTGCAGATTCGGCAAGACCGAAAAACGAATAACCTGAAAGCCCTCCCTTGATGGTATGAAAATGCGCCGATAATTCGACAGTAGCGTTTTTATCTATCGAATCTTTTAACAGGTTATCGATACTGTTTAGTCGATTTTGTACGCCATTGAAAAAGCGAAGAAAACCGTGGCGGTCCACGGCAATACGAATAATTTTCTGATTGCGAAGTTCGTCCTTCTCCAACATTTTTTGGAGTTTTCTTCTGGTTGTTACATCGGTTAAGATTAGCATAATCTGGGCAGGAGTTTTTTTGCCTGAGGGAATCCATCTGTATTCCAAGTCGTAGGTATGCTCATTTCTCTCAAATTCGGTGGGCAACATATCTTTTACGAGTCTCATGGCTCCACCGCTTTTGAAGATAACTTCCATATACCCGGCCATCTCGTCATATCGGTCTGAAAACATAAGTTGCAGGATGTTCTCTCCAAAAACCTCCTTTTGAAAAATTAAATAAGCTGCCCGGGAAGCATGCTGTTGGATGGTCAACGTTTTATCAAAACTGAGTATACCCTGTCCGGTATTATCAAGAAGATCCCGGATCTCCGAAGTCTGGTCCTTAACTTTGATCTCAAGTTCTGCAGAAAGATCATGGGAAACGCGCAATGCATTTGAAAATCTTTTGGTGAATACGAATGATTGGGCCACCAGAAAAAACAACAGACCTAATCCCGCAATATACGAGGTTGAGATAATGGATTGTGCATGAAGAATGTCATTTACTACCGTGAGAATAAGAATCAGACAACCGATGAGGAGTTCCATGCTGCCATTTCGCTTTCTGATTGTCGCCATCATCATAATGTAAAACGAGTAAATGCAGGTAAATAGCACCAGGATTTGGAAGAGTAATAAATGTTTTGTCAGTAAATATGAAGAGGCAAAGATGGAAAACACCCCCAGCAATGCTCCAACGGAAAGAATGGAAAAATGAACTTTTTTAGAAAACTCCAGGGGATAAAAATAAAACAGATAAGTTGCAAACAACACAGGTGCAGCGGTTAAGGATAGAAAATCCATCTTCAACAGAAACAACCAATTGATACCGGGAAAAGCCTTTACAATAAAGGCTGTGTTCAAATAGCTAGTTCTGAGGGACATAGATAAACAAAACAATCCGAAATACAGAGCAAAACGTTCCTGATTACGAACCCAAAATATCCCCAAGTAGTAGAGTCCGGTTACAAGCAGGGCCCCTACGATCAATAAGTCAAAGGCCAGCTTCATTTCTGTTACAGAATCGGTTGTTGATTGCTCCCCAAGAATTATTTTCTGGGGTATGCCTCCATAAGCTTGTCGAAAATTGGAAATCTGGAGAATGATTTCAACCTGATTCGTTTTAGAGAGAAATCCGAACGCATTGGGACATTTTTGGGGAACTGATTCGTTGGCAGATCTTCCTACCTTGCCACATTCCTGGAGCAGCTCGCCATTTACAAACAGTCGGTAGGCGGAATTTACATGTGGAAGAACAATGCTTGCCACTCCATCGGTGAAAAAATTATCTATTCGCAAACGTAGTGTTGCAAAGCCTTTTCCACCTAATTCTGTTTGGTCGACTTCCATTCCCTTCCAGAAGCTAGGCAGTTGAATAAATCCGCTTGGCTTAAGGGTCGGTGACGCAGTGAGGAAATCGCCGGGTTCAAGAAGTTGATTCCAGTAGAATTCCCATTCACCCCCCAATTCGACATGGTTTTGTGAAGCATGACCGGCATTTCTAAAATCAAAATATCCCTGGCGTATTAGTATATCGCTTTGCGCATTGCTGTTAAACGGGGCAAACACAACCAGCAAAAATAATATAACTGCATTTCTCAGCACTTGCTTTGCCATCTCAATAAATCTTCTACAGGTCAATTTGAAAATGATACGTCTATTCTAGCACGAATTTCGTGCCTTGAATATTTTTTTTGATCCTGAATCCCGGCAAGCTAGTATTATTCTGGTCTTTGGATACTTCTACCTCGTGTTTTGTATCTTGTGTAAATCATCCCAGAAGTCTGCCATTTTTGTACAAGAGATGGCGCAGTGATTGGCTTGATTTAAATATACATTGGTGATATCAGCCCTTACAAGAATGTTGTTATCTTTGATTAGTTTGTGCTTGAAGACAATACGTGATTGAGACGCCTTGGCGAGCCCGGTCAAAATGACGATTTGATCACCAACTCGGGCGCTGTTAACGTAATCGATATTAATATTGACGATTACATGGTAGATGCCTCGTTGGTGAAACGGCTCCATTAACCCATTCTCCCGGCAATATAACCAGCGGGCTTCTTCCATCAATTCAAGATATCGGGCATGATGCACAATTCCGAAGGAGTCGGCATGAAAATTCATGATCTGTTTCGATAGCAAGGTTTTCATTTTATCATTTCTCCAGTCTCGCAATAATGCTTCAGGGCAGTAGCGAGCATGATCATCACTAAATCCAGTTTTTCCTTAATAGCATTTTCATCCATCTCATTTGCTTCGCGATCCAAAGCTGTATAGATCATGTGCCAATTGCACGAAGAGATATTTGTTCCAACTTCTTGAATGTTTACTTGAAGGTGAATCACGGCTTTGTCAGCAAGATTCAATTGAAAGATAATTCTGGTTTTCTCGGCATCATGAAGATTAGTGAACCAGGTGGTGGTGAGTGATTTGCCAAAAAAATGTGGTCCGGATTTGTTTTCTGTAAAGATACATCCTTTTTCGTTGATTCCACTTTTGGTGTAGATCAGCTCATATTCCCAGCCTGGAATCCATCTTAATTCCTCTACCGGACAGGCCAAAGGAAATATTTTTTGCGGTGTTGAGGCTATCTCAACAGTATGACTGGCTTCTACCCGTTTGTTTGCAATTGCCGGATGATAATTGATGTTGCTTTGGTTTGACATGTTTTCTCCTGAACTAATTTGTGATTTTGTAAATCTGAATTGGATTAAGCAGACAAGACATTTCGATCTTGTCTATGAATTGATCATATCGTAGGGTAGGGCAACAATATTGCGGATAAACGAAGAAATGTTGTCTATTTACGAAAATAAAAATATATACCACCTTAATTATGGAAACCAAATCCTTGAGTGTTTCTTATGACTTATTGCAGATTCTTTTGAGCTATGGGGCGGTAATTGGTATTGAAGAGAGGACCATTGCTTCTGATTGTCACATCGACCTTAAGGGCTATCGGCATAATGACAGGCGTATTCCGATGTCGCATTTTCATCCCATATGGAATTATGTTCTGCAACACTCTAACGACCCTGATTTTGGACTTCATTTTGGAATGCATGCTCACCGGCTCCTGAGCAGGCATCTACTTTATGCGATGATGATGAACTGCGATACTGTTGAGCAGGCCATTCGTAAAAACTTTCTCTACCACAACCTGGTTACCGATTTAATCCGACCAGCATTGCGCGTTGAAAGAAACAAGGCATATTTATCCTGGAAATTAGGTGCTGAGGGGATGAAACAAGAACGGCATTTCTCGGAATCTATTATGAGCCTGTTTGTTAACATGCTTAAATACTTGACAGACGATAACGTCCGGCTCCAAAACGCACGTTTTGTCCACGCCTGCCCCGCAAATACAACGGAGCATGAGATGATTTTTAACTGTCCCCTGTTTTTCAATGGAAAAAACAATGAGGTAATTCTGGATAAGAATTATCTTGATAGTCCCATACTAATGGCTAATCGTGATGTTTTGGAAGGATTGGAGCAGCTCGTGCAAAAAACTTTGCACCGGGTTTATCAAAGGGGTTCCTGGACCGAAAAGGTTGCTGATGTTTTGACTACATTTGTTTTAAAAGAGAAGCGGTCCGATATTCAGACAATTGCCGGTCAATTAGCCATGACGGAACGGAATCTTCAAATAAAGCTGAAAGGAGAAGGAACCACTTTTAGAAAGGTGTTCGATGATATTCGAAAAGAAATTGCCATTGGATATCTTAACAACCGGGAGGCTACCATCTGTGACATAGCCCAACTGCTCGGTTTTTCCGATCAAAGCTCTTTTCAGCATGCCTTCAAACGCTGGACAGGCAAAACACCCGGGGAACACAGAAAATACATGAATCTATCCTAATTATTGATGCGGATTTGGTTCAAGCAGGTGGTCAGCTAACCTTGATTTTTTTAAAAACAACTTTGTGGGCGTTTACGAGAAACTTATAAATCAAATGGATAACCAGCCAGGTGAGACCGATAAAAATAGCAAAAGGACTGATCATCAGAATAACAACATAGGGGACTAACTTCAGTAAAAATATAACTTGCAGAACAGTGACACAGATAAAGGAATAAAAAAATCTTTCCAGAGGTTCTACAAAAAAGAAATTCAGAAAAAAGCCGATAGGGGCAAGCATAGAGATAAATATCAAATGCGGAACACCATGGAATTCCAGCTTTCGGGCAATATCCAACACATCAACGGACTTCATCTCTTTTGAGAGGTATTTGTATTGGTTAATCAGGCTTTTAATTGAATAATAATGTGTATAAATCGGAAAATAGGTAATTGATATCAGGAAATTAACCAGGTTGCGGAGGAAGTATCGGGCAAAAACCTTATATTCCTTAGGGTTATAGATGCTAAAATCCAGCAGAAAGGATTGTTTGTGTTTTTGATAATAACCGGTATTTTTTGCGTGGTGCATTCCGTAATACTGCCCGTCAAACTCACCTTCTTTATGATTGAACTCTTTTATCAGTTGGGTTGCACGTTTGAAATAGGCAATCATCCTGACAACAATGCTGTAGCTTGAAATTTCCATTTTCTGTTTCCTGTGGTTTGCCTGGAAGTTAATCAGTAAGTTTGTTGAAAAACCAAAACAATGTGAAGTATGTGGAAGAATGAAAAGGCAACTACAGGTATCATAAAATGTCATTTCGAATATGCCAATTTGAAATAGCAGGAATCTGCCATCAAGCTGAGTCTTATCAGCCAGATTGATGGTGTGAATGCTAGTGCGGTAAATCCGAGCAAACTCCTACTCCAAGCAAACGTTTCAGGCAGTTTGGATGTGAACAAAATGTTCCACAGCAAAATCGACAGAATGGGAATAGATCCGTTGGCAAGCACTTTAACGAGGATGTTCGAACGCATGAGACCAGGTTTAACGGTTTTTAGGATTAATAATGGCTGTTAAGATATGATCCTCCCATTGGCCGTTTATGGAAAGATACTTCCTGGCCAGTCCCTCTTTTTCAAAGCCAAGGCTTTTTAAAAGATACTCGGAGCGAACATTACGGGGGATGTAGTTGGCCATGACACGATTCAGATTTAAGGAATTGAAGGCATAATCCAAAGCATGTTGACAAAGCATTTTCATAATCCCTTGTCCCTGGTGCTGTCGGCTCACTGAATAGCCCATATAGCAAGCCTGGAAAGGTCCGCGGACAATGCCTGTAAGATTGCATACGGCTACTATTTTGCTTGAGTCGTCAGTATACGCCAGAAAATAAGCGGCTTGCCCCTGATTCTGCTCCAGTTCTCGCATCTCCAAACGAGATTTCCAAGATGAAATGTCGTGATAGCCAGGTTCACGAATTGGTTCCCAAGGCTTCAAGTGCTCGGCATTTTCAAGATAATATCTCGAAATAAATGGAGCGTCCTCAACCGAGCTTAGTTTAATTTTCATACATTGGAGTATAATGGGATTGCAGTGTATTCCTTCAGAATCCTTACCATAAATTCAACAATGTTGACGGTCCTGAAGGATCATTTGATAAGTGAATAAAAACTACTTCACATGGGCAAGAACTTCGTCAGCTTTGATTTCAAAAATTTCTTTCCTATTCGTATCAAGAACTTTTTTGATGAAGTCCAAAGACTCCTTTCTTTTCATTTTAACACGGAAGAAATAAGGAGTTGGCCACTGGGAAGTCCCAATGCAAGTGCAGATCACTGATTGTTTTTTCGGGTGCCAATAACAGGATAACACATATTTTGCCGGCACCACCCAATAAGGCTGTTCTACCTGCTCATTGGATTTTTTCTCTTTTTTGGAAATACCAAATCCTTGTGAATAACCGGAACTGGAAGATGTCGTTCTTTTTTTTACTTCCTTTTTTACGGGTTCCTGAATAAGTAGTAAGCCTTGTGAATATGTAGTAGTAGAAAGAAATACCAGACTGATGAATAATATAAATTGTTTCATTAATAAACCTGTTTAATGATTGGTGCAAGGTAAGCATTCAATTGGATGACGAATCTAATCTAGTAATTACGATCGGATAGGAAAACTATTCAAGACTATAGTATTTGTCTTAAAAAAAAACAGGGAGGATAATACTATTTGAATTAAACTGTCAAAGCTTCCCGTAAATAGGGGGATTACAACAGGCTGTCTGGTTTTCAGGTTTGATCGAAGGTATGAATATAATGATCAACCATGCAAATCAGCTCTATTTCATCTCGAATAGGTATTCCATTTTCCGCAATGTTGGGGATGTTTTTATGTTTTCTGGAAAGATCCACAGCTCCGGGATAGACTGCATTAAGCGCGAAACCTCTTTTTTGGTATAAAGCAAGGGCTTTGAGGTTATCATTAGTAGTGATTACTTTAATCTGTTTAATCTTTGAATCTTCTGCCAGCTTGATCAGGGTGTTGATTAATGCAGTTCCAACACCAATGTCTTCTGCAAAGCTGTTCAGTGTGATTATTTCAATCTCGCTTTCTTTAGACTCGTAGGTTAACAGCCCTAAATTGTTTTGATCATCATAAGCAACAAATGCATCCAGTTTAGCAGGGTAATGCACCTTGCCCTGGGCAACTACTATTTGTGCTCCCCAATCTTTGATCACTTGACGGTTAATCCAGTCCTGATCTTCTTCTGTAGCTGCTCTGATTTGAATATAGCTCATCATTTTTCCAGTTTATGACATCAGACTTCGACCTGGTTAGAAAACATTTATCGTTGGCTTGCGGGTGTGTGATAAATTCTACATTTTTTGCCAAAAAAATTATAGCCATCTTCCATTTTTATCCAGCCAAACTTCTCATCAAAACCACCGTGGTCAGTGGAAAGGAATATCGTATCAAATCCTCTCTTATTCATTTCCTCTTTTACATGTTCAAACATTTTCCTTTTGGATTAGATTCACCCAACATTAATCTCCAAAAGTATTGTTTACATGCAAAATGATGAATAGCATTGGTGATTAAAAGGTCTTCTTCAAATAAAATTTTTTAACATTATCCGGATATCCACTTACCTCGTCCGTAATTAAAAAGCCATTTTTTAAATAGAATTCAGGTGCTTGGAAACTGAATGTATTGGTAGTAATGGTTTTATGAGAATGGCCGGACAATAGTGTTTCCAACTGCTTGATCAGTTGAGTACCCACTCTGGCTCCTCTTGAGCTGTTATCAATCCACAAATATTCAATTTCCATGCAACCACCCCATTGCCAGGCTATCATTCCCCCCAGAAGTTGCCCTTCATCTGAAAGTGCCTTTATGGCTATGTTCTGACTGGTCTTAATATCGGATTGTTCGACATTATGAGCAATTAAACCGTTTCTGATTTGTTTAATGGTGTCGGATTTGGGATTGCTTTCAATTTCAATGGTATAGTTCATGATGGATTTAAGAAAGGGAATTTCTAAATTGAAGAACGTACAACGGTCTTATCGTTGGCCGAATGTGTTCTATGCAAGTATTTGGGGACTGTTGTTCATTCACTGAAAAAAATATCACAGTACTGGTGGATAAGCTTCTAAAAGTGTTTGTTTTTCAAAAAGGTGTTTAGTAAAATTAGATTGTAGCTTTAGTTATCGTTAAATGATTGTAAAAACTTATTTAACTTGTCAAAAAAGCCGGGAATGAAAACGCTTGGCAGTATCACGGCCCCTGAAATAGTAGTAGGCGTGAACAATTATTGGTGAGCACCCACTATTGCTTTTTTTGATTTATTTCTTGCATTCTCTGATAACAAATCGGAAGATAATATAATGTTTTAGTAGCCTGAGAGGGTTATCAAGACCTTTCTTGGTTAAAAGGAAACAAAGAGTCCTCGGAGCTTAACCTGGCATCAATGGAAGTTGAGTTAAGGTGACTTGTTTGGGTTATAACAGCTGATAAGATTTCAAATTTCATTAATTTCAACGAAATATAAGGAGAAAATTCACATGTTAAATAAAATTCTAAAAAGATCCAGCATTGAATCTGCAGAAGCTCATTGTGATGGACCATGTGGGATTTATGACCCTGCATCAGCACGAATTGCAGCTGAAGCTGCTCTCTCAATGACCAAAAAAATAAGTGCCCTTACCCCTCCCGCTACCGATGACGCTACTGCAATGGCCGCGTATCTGAACACAGTAAGCCGTTACGTCAAAATCAAGGAAGAGCAGGCACACCTTGCCAAAGAAGAACTTCTGGTTTTGTGGACCGATTATTTCAAACCACCGCATCTGGAGAAATATCCAAACCTGCATGATACCTTCTGGAAAGCTGCCAAGTTATGCTCAGCGGTGAAAGTTGAGGTTAGCCTTGAAAAAGCAGAGCAATTAATGAATGCCATAAAAGAAATTCACGAAATCTTCTGGGCTACCAAAGATCGCTCTGTGGATTGGTACACGGCCGGCTAGTTCATTTTTTCATCACATAACCGGATGAATCCGCTTGAACCTGAAAGACACAAAGTCTGGACCGCGCTTCTCACTTTGGTAGGGGCGCGGAAGCGCATTCGCGTATCTGGCAACTCCATGAAACCCGCATTTGAAGACGGGGATGAAGTATTTGTTGATACATTGTCCTACAAGCTTGCTCATCCGCAGATAGGTGATATTGTTCTGTCAGCGCATCCTTTCAGACATGATGTGCAAATAATAAAACAAGTGCATAAGGTCGACAGTGATGGCAAAATCTATCTGTCCGGGCTGAATGCCTCGGAGAGCACCGATAGTCGTTCCTTTGGTGCAGTTTCTCGAAAACATATCAAAGGTAAAGTTGTTTCGTTGGCAACCGGAAGGTGAGCAAAGAATTCCGGCATCTTCTCTTAGCAAACAACAATCAGACCTTCCTCTAAATATGCCGAGTTGTAGTTGATCCAGGGTTCATCTGTTTTCTGAATCCTATTCTCTGGTGACCTTTTGGGAAATCGTCAAATCGAGCGAATTCGACGTAACCGAGCTGCTTATAAAACTCAGCTGCCTGCCAGCTTTGGGTCCAAAGCCAGAGCCCTGTCATCTTTTGAGAAATCGCATATTCTTCGGCTGTGTTCATTAAATTTGTGGCGATTCCCAAGCTACGATAATTCTTGTCCACCCAAAGCTCATCAATATAAATCCAATCCCACAATAGATCAGCCGTTAAGACACCAATCAATAGATTATTATCTTCATATACAAGCCAGTTTACTCGATCCTTTTGGTATCGGGGTGCTGAAACTTCATTGGTATGGCTTGTAAATCCGTCTTTTATTCTCTGTTGATGGCTTTCATTTAAAAAACCATTCAAAAATTTCACTTCTGGCATTGTTTGTTTGCTGGGGATTTGATTTTTGTTGATGGAATCATAGTGAATTTTTCTTTGCTCAAGACTTTTTGTCGGCCACATTTTTTCAAGTTCGTATTATAACTTCAACTCTACCTGCTTCAATGATTGCGTTAATTACAAAAGCAGATCCTGTTTACGCTGGTACCAACGGCGATGGCGACAGTGAACAAACATCGGATTCCTCTTTACCTTAAATCGAATTTGTTTGCAGGTGCAGCAACCTTCGTAACTCTGTGTCATATGGTTGATTACTTAGGTTTCAATTCTACTAATTGCGGTTTTAAAAGTGTAACGGGATGCAATGGACCTAGCAGTGAAAAAAGTAAAAATTAGGCATTTTTATGCGAAATGCGTTTGGCAAACCAACCGCGTATTAGTCCAGTCTGGAAGAATTGTACAGGATCCTCAAAACCTGCTTGCTTAATGATAGAGGCGACTGAGTCTGGTGGCAATATGGCAACGTTTTTGGCGTAAACAGCCTTCATTTGATCCAGCCCTTCAGGTGAAATTTCACTTGGTTTCATCACACCCTGCCAAACACGCAGAAGTGAATCATATTTTTTTGAACTAACATCTGTCGACAAATCAACATTCGTTAAAATTCCATCAGGTTTAAGCCTGCTACTGATTTTTCGAAAGAATTCGGAACGAGCATCTTTCTCCATGATAAACTGAGATACCAGAAGACAGGTAGCTGCATCATGTAAGTTATTTTTCGGTAAAGAATCAAGATATCCTTCATGAAAATAGCATCGGGAAGTGATTCCCTCCTCTTTAACCTTGTGACGACAAACATCAAGCATAGCTCCGGATGGTTCTATAGCTGTAAAATACCAGCCCGGATGTTTCCTTGCTAAATGAATCAGTTCCTTCCCTGTTCCAACTCCAACGCAGAGAATTTGAGCCTTTGATGGTAACTCAACAAAAACCGACTCCAGAAGAAAATACAAACTATTATAAATTGGAGCCAATTTTTGCCATTGCTGATCATAGCTGGAAGCTTGTTTGTCGAACATTGCCTTAAGATCGTTATTTTTCACTGTCTTTTCTCTTTTTTATCGAATATGCCTGGATCGACAACTGCGCAAACCATCAACCAAGCATTTTTATAAAATGTTTGATTGATGGGCTTTTACCGTCAGCTACAGATAACTGTTAAGAGCGACTTTCACTAGCTGTCGCTTCACTGCAAGTCCTTGTTATCTTTTCGAATTGGCCACATAACCAGTGTTCAACAGATCTGTTGCTTTCACCAGGGATTTGTCATATGTCCATAGAGGAATACTAGATAGAAGTGATGAACCAAGTAAATGAACGTCTACGTACCCAATACCAATGCTCATTAACTTGCGGGTTTCTATAAACTCCATTACTTCAGAGTGCTCGAGTACATCAACCATTGGCAGTGCTTCAAGCAATTGGATAATTTCACCCCGGTTTTTGAGACTGCGGCAAGCTAATTCTCCAATGATGTATGGATGGCATGCGACTAAACCTTGCTCAAGCAATTGAACAAAATGCTTTAAGCCTTCCCTAAAATGGGTTACCCAAACTGAAGTATCTGCTAACACCAAATCAGGCATTTTCAGATCTCCGACGAGGTACTTGCTTCAATTCCTTTTCTGTTCCACCAAGTTTTGCAAGGCGTTTACTGCTTTCTTTTGCAATCAAAGCTTCAAGACCAAGTCTCACCAAAGAAGTTTTCTCCTTGATCCCAGTTAGTTTTGACGCTTTATTGATTAATTCATCTTCGATATTTAGCGTAGTCCTCATGGTTTACTCCTATTTTGTATTTTTGCATCTATTGTAGGCATATATTGATGTATGATTCAACCATAAGGCTTAAGAAGGTAACGAGGCTGTAGAATAAGTCGCAAGAATTAACTAGCTTCGGATAATTGCTGATAGATGGTGCTTCTATGTGAATCTTTTTTCAGTTAGATCCGCTAAAACAAAACTACCTGAATACGGGCACCATTTTTTTGCTTCAAAGTTTTAACTTGTACTTATTCTACAGGCTCAATGTCACCAGCGGTCCAGAATGAAGCCATTTCCAACGGTTTAATTGGAGCCACCCTGGTCTGAAGACGGACCGGTGCCCATCGGTTTTGGTGGAAAACCG
>JANQGZ010000061.1:0-7538 GCA_028282825.1 SAR324 cluster bacterium | reverse complement strand
CGGTTATCGGTTATCGGTTATCGGTTATCGGTTATCGGTTATCGGTTATCGGTTATCGGTTATCGGTTATCGGTTATCGGTTATCGGTTATCGGAAAATGCCCTCCGAGCATTAATTCGGCAAGGCTTTTTTCACTTTTTTTGACCAAAAACGCTAAATTTTAGTGTGCTTCTTGCCAGTTTTCACCTGAGTTGGCATCGACTACCAGTGGAACTTTCAGGGATACGGAGTTTTCCATTGCTTCAATTGCCATCTTTTTGAATTCATCGCACTGAGTTTCTGGCACTTCAAATACCAGTTCATCGTGCACTTGCATGATCATTTTCGCTTCCGGATAGTGTGTCTCTATTTTGTTTTGGATATTGATCATGGCTATCTTGATTAAATCAGCAGCTGATCCTTGGATTCTGCTGTTAATGGCCACCCGTTCAGCAGCAGTCTTTGCCATTTTGTTTCTGGAATTGATGTCCGGTATTAACCGTCGCCTTCCAAACATGGTTTCCACCCAGCCATTTTCAAGACAAAAGGCAATGGTATCATCCATATATTTTTGAATACCGGGATATTTTGCAAAATAGGCATCAATAAACTGCTTGGCCTGCTTTTGGGGGACATTTATTTCCTGCGACAAACGGAAGGCGCCCATACCGTAGATAATCCCGAAATTGATGGCTTTGGCAGCCCTGCGTTGATCACTGTCCACTTCCTCGACAGGAACTTCATAAACCGCTGCCGCTGTTTCGGTATGAATATCTCCGCTTTGGTTGAACACTTCGATCAGTCTTTCATCACCGGAGAGATGAGCCAGAAATCGAAGTTCAACTTGAGAATAGTCTGCTGAAATAATTAGCGATCCATTTTCAGGAATAAATGCTTTCCGAATTTTCCTTCCGTCTTCATCTCTAATTGGAATATTTTGCAGATTTGGATTGGTAGATGCGAGTCTGCCCGTCGCCGCAATAGCCTGGTTGTATGAGGTATGAATCCGTCCTGTTTTAGAATTAATCAACGTTGGCAGCACTTCCAGATAGGTGTTGATCAATTTATTCTTTGTTCGATACGCCAGCAAATCCTCTCCGATAGGTTCAAATCTTGCGATTTTCTCCAGCACTGAAGCATCTGTTGAGAAACCGGTTTTTGTCTTTTTCTTCGCAATGTTTATTCCCAGGTCTTCAAACAAAACTTTGCTAAGCTGCTGAGGCGAGTTGATATTAAACTCCTGACCGGCTCGTTCATAAATACTGTATTTTAGAGACTCCAACTCGTCTTTCAACCTATTATTTAACTCAGCCAGATAGTCAGTGTCTATTTTAACACCGTGTCGTTCCATCCTTGCCAAAGTTTGACACAGGGGTAATTCGATGTTTTGATACAGTTCCAGCAGATCTTTCTTGGCAAGATTGGGAAATATCTTTTGATGGATCTGCAAGGTGGCATCAGCATCTTCAGCGGCATATCGCAATGCCTGATCCAATGGTACCTCCGCAAATGGTATCTGTTTTTTTCCTTTGCCGGCCACATCCTCGAATTTGATCATTTTATGTTGCAAATGGCGATCTGCCAGATCATCCAGGTTATGACGATGAAGATTGGCATCCAAGAGGTACGATTCCAACATTGTGTCATGCAAATTGCCTTTGAATGCGATTCCATAATTAGCCAACACCATGATTTCGTACTTAATGTTTTGCGCAATAATATCGATATCCTTGCTTTGAAATATAGGAGTCAGGATTTCCAAAACCCTGGTCAGTTCCAGTTGTGCGGTGAAATCGTTATGCGCTACAGGGACATAAACCGCACCACCTTCCGGCCATGAAAGAGCGACCCCTACTATTTCAGCATCAATAGGGTGAAGAGAGGTGGTTTCCAAATCAAGGGAGACCTGTTTTTGCTGCAAGATCTCTTTGCAGATGTTTTGCAGTCGATCTTCTGTATTGACTAATTCGTAAGAATCATAGTCCAGGCCTTTCTTTTGCCCCGGTTCTTCGATTTCTTCGTTCCCAGTAAGATGCATGTTCAAAAATTCATCAGGCTTAAAATCCATCTCCTCATAAAAAGACTTCAAAGCTTCAAGATCTGGTGCTTTTCTTTCCAGATCATCAAGTGACAAGCCTAAATCCAAATCGCAATTGATAACAGTTAGCCTAAGACTTAAGTCGACATTATCTTTAGAGTTTATAAGATTTTCCTTCTGTTTGCCTTTTAGCTTTTCAATGTTGTTATAAATTCCTTCCAAATTACCAAAGTTTTGGAATAGCTTCACGGCGGACTTGGGTCCGATACCAGCAGCCCCGGGAATATTGTCTGAAGTATCGCCAATCAAGGCCAGGTATTCTGCGATCATTTCAGGTGGAACTCCAAATTTTGATTTGACCTCATCCGGAGTAAATGTTCTGTCGTTCATGGTATCCACCATGTGCACATCTTCGGTGACCAACTGGGTTAAGTCCTTGTCTCCTGAAATAATCGTGACCTTTATCTCCGATGCCAGCTTTTTAGCCAAACTGCCAATAACATCATCCGCTTCAAATCCATCCATTTGGATAACGGGGAGATTCAACAATCTTGAAAACTCAAAAATCGGTTCAAATTGAACCTTCAAATCTTCAGGGGCGGCATCCCGATTTGATTTGTATTCCGAGTAAATTTCATTGCGAAACGTGGGACCTGCCTTATCGAAGATCATGGCACAGTGGGTCGGGTTTTCAGTTTTAAGCAACTGAAGCAACATGTTTTTAAAACCAAAAACAGCATTGGTGGGGAGTCCTTCCCGATTTTTTAGAGTTGCCCTAACACCATAAAAAGCACGAAAAATATAGGAACTTCCATCAATCAACAGCAGTTGTTTTTTCATCTTCGATTGTCAGTAGTTATAAACCAGGTCGGTAATATGTTTGCAGCGTTACTATTTCTACTTAAATGTCAGTTAATTCATCATGAACAGGAAATAACTCTTTCACAAGCCATTTTCGGTGAATTTATTAGACGGTATACATAGATATTTAATGTTTTTACAATTGCTAACTCACCTTCTTAATCTTAATCTTAATCTTAATCTTAATCTTAATCTTAATCTTAATCTTAATCTTAAGGATCATTATTCATCAAAACAAAACAATGCAAGCAATATTCGACCATGAAAAGCTAAAAGTCTATCAGTCTTCAATAAAGTTTGTAGTCTGGTTACAAGCTAGACTAAATTCAATTCCCAAAAGCCTGGCAGTCATAAACCAATTGGATCGAGCTTCAACGTCTATTTCACTCAATATTGCAGAAGGCAATGGCAAATCTACACCAAAAGATCGCTGCCGGTTTTTTGATATAGCCAGAGGTTCAGCCCTGGAATGTGCCTCTGCTTTGGATATACTGGTTGCCAAGGGTTATTTGACTGAAGACGAAAGTCAAGCTGGGAAACTAATACTGAAAGAGGTGGTGTCTATGATTGTCGGTTTGATTAAGTATAATTTGCCTGACAGAATCGCAGAGCTAGAATGTCCATATCCTTCTGAAGATTAAGAGCAAGATTAAGATTAGGATTAAGAACGCTCGATTTGAGCAAAATACGTCTTGATGATTCAAATCAGATCCTTGCAATTTTCATATGCCAACTCCTTTATCTTCTTTCCAATGAAGCTTTAAAATAGTTCTGATAATAAAAAAATCCGTAATCTTATATAAACAGCCTTTTACCACCCCATGCTCAAAGCCTCTTTCTATACACTCGGATGTCGTCTTAACCAGACTGAGTCCGCCATCATGGCGAAAGGTCTGGAAAATTCCGGTTATGAAATAATCGATAACCAGAACAAGGCCGATCTTTGTGTGATCAACACTTGTACGGTCACTAATCAAAGCAATTCCAAGTGTCGCAAGAAGATCCGTTCCATTCAGAAAAAAAACCCCCATGCGATCATCGCAGTCGTGGGATGTTTTTCGCAGATCGCCAGTGAGCAAATCATCGACATAGGCGGAGTACACCTGGTTTTGGGCAATGCCGAAAAACTAAAACTTCATGAATATCTCGGCGAAGTGGCGTCTGCTACTGAGCCCGTGATTCATGTTGGCAAACTTTCCAAATCTCCTTTTACCATTGAAACCATTGGACAGCATTTAGATTCCACCAGAGCAAATTTAAAAGTGCAGGATGGTTGCGATTTTATTTGTTCTTTTTGTGTGATTCCGTCGGCCAGGGGTCGCTCCAGGCCCAGAACCCCCGAAAACATACGAGAAGAGCTTCAACATCTACAAGAATCGGGAGTTAAAGAAATAGTCCTGACCGGGGTGAATATCGGCACCTATCAGTATGAACAGGCAGATTTTATTGAGCTGTTGAATATATTTGAAGAGTTTTCCGGAATCGAACGAGTGCGTATCAGCTCTATTGAGCCCACCACTGTGGGAACAGAGATTTTTGAATGGATGAAAAACGACAGCAAGCTACTGCCTTATCTTCATCTTCCCCTGCAATCTGCCAGTGACAGAATTCTCCGGAAAATGAGGAGACGATATTCCTACACAGAATATTTAAATTACATTACGCAAGCCAAAAAGCAGGTTCCGAATATCTGCATTGGTAGCGATGTGATAGTCGGATTTCCCGGTGAGAGCGATGAGGTTTTTGAAGAAACGTTCCTATCACTTCAAAAAGCTCCCATCGACTACTTTCATGTTTTTCCCTATGCCGAAAGAAAAGGAACCACCAGCGAGAAAATCCTTCCCAAGATAACCCCAAACGATATTCAGCGACGGGCCAGTGTATTAAGAAAACTGAGCGATCAAAAACGACAGGAATTCATTGATGCTGCCCAAGGAGATTCGCTGAAGGTATTGTTTGAAAAACAGTATGAAAGCGGTATCTGGCAGGGGTATAGCGAAAATTATATTCGGGTTGAAGTCACTAGCAAGGAAAACTTGAAAAACCAGATTAAGACGGTTTTAATAGCGGATTCCAGGGAAGGTATTGCTATTGGAAAGATCCAATAAAAAAGCCCCAATTGGTGATCATTTTACGATCTCCAACTGAGGCTTGAAGTTATGGTTAGATTGATTAGTTAATAGTTAACTAGAAACGTTTATTTTCCTCCGAATTGATTCTGAAAACTTATCTGTATTAATTCATCTTCCAATACTTTTAAAAGTTTTGAGGTACCAAACGAAATCACCTCGGTAAAATGAACCGATTGTTCTTCTAATCGATTTTTTATTTCGGTGAATTTCTCGTGTTTGGGAAACATGGAGTAAAAAATAACCAAATCCTGCCGTGTTGTTCGGAGAATATTGTCGATCATTTCTGTCTTTTCTACATCTGCCCATTCCAGACTTAACCGACTGGGTAACGCAAAAACATCTTTCAACTTCTGTATAACCTCAGGTCCACCACCTAGCACGGTTACATTAAAGTTTCTGTTGTCAGGGATTTTTACCGGTTTGAGCTGTTTGAGTTTGAGATCCCTTTCACCCTGGTATTCCCTGACATCTTCATCTGACCAGGCAGACGATTTAACCAGGTTCAACCGGATGTGTTCCAGGGTTTTTCTCAAATCCCTGCCCATTCGGGTTTCGGTGTTTTTTGCATTGGTTTCGTTCATACGATCCACCAGCAATTGAACTACCACTTCATCCCTGTTGAATTCTTCGAACAAGTCAAAATCAGCCCAGATCTCATTGGCGAAATCAGCTACCTCAAAAAAACTATTGGTATTCCTTAGCTGTTCCTCCAATCTGGCTACTTGCAATCTCACATACTTGTCTCTCAATTCCTTCTTCGCATCATCGTTTTCATCTTCTTCCTGCTCCAGAATTTCCAGAGCCAGTTCTTTCTCGGCAATCAACTCTACATGTTCAAGATAACCGTCTATTTGTTGCAGGCTTTCTTGGAGACGGCTTTTAAACTCGTCATCCGGGTCAATTTGATTTAACAACTCAACCAATTCGTCCCTTCTTTTTTCCAGTTCCGGTCTTATCTCCTCTACTTTGGTTTCGATTAAAGATATGTTGCTTTTACGGATATCCTGTTCATGAATGTAGTTTTTTGCCTGAACGATAACACGGTCTATCGGTTCAAATAGCGATCTTAAATTCATTTTACAAATACAGGTTTAAAATTGTTAAAGAGTTAGTGTTACAAAACATTACAAATTCATTCAATTCAATAGCATACAATAGAAGCAAAACCTGCTTCTCTACATTAGCTAGTATACAATGCTGCCGATTTCCAAAGTCCGTTAATTCCGATACTCATCCCAGGCTTTTATTTTGAGTTTATCCAATGGTTTCCAATAAACCGCTTCGATAAATCTTTTTGCCAGCTGAATATTCGTAATTAGCGGTATGGCATGATCCACAGCCTTACGACGGATTTGATAACCATAGGTGAGCTCTTCTTTCCTGAAGTTCTTAGGAATATTGATGACGAGATCAAACTGGTTATCCCCCAAAATTTCCAGGACGTTAGGACCGCCCTCCTCATCAGGCCAGATGGCGATAGTCGCATCAATACCATGTTCGACCAGAAATTTGTGGGTTCCGGTTGTAGCATACAAAGTTGTACCCATCTTTTGCAATAACTTGGCAGAATCGATGAAATTGACTTTGTTCTCTAATGGTCCGGTGGAAAGTAGAATTTTCTTCAGCGGCATTTTGAAACCCACAGAGCGCATGGCTTTCAGCAATGCTTCATGAAAATCATCACCTAAACACCCGACCTCACCTGTGGAAGCCATTTCCACTCCGAGAATCGGATCAGCACCAAGCAATCGTGTAAAAGAAAAATGGGAAGCTTTGACCCCAACATAATCCAATTCCATAAATGAACCCGTTGGTGTGAAAACTTCCTTTTCTAGAATTGCTTTAGTCGCCAATTCGATAAAATTCTGTTTGGTTACTTTAGACACAAATGGGAAGCTGCGACTTGCCCTGAGATTACATTCAATCACCTTCACACTGTTGGCCTTGGCAAGAAACTGAATATTAAATGGCCCCGTAATCTGAAGGTTTTGAGCAATCTGTTTGGCAATTTGCTTTATACGCCTGGTGGTTTCCAGGTAGGTTCGCTGTGGCGGTAGTACCAGCGTTGCATCCCCGGAGTGAACACCGGCGTTTTCTACGTGTTCCGAAATGGCAAACTGAATAATCTCTCCATCCTTGGCCACTGCATCCAGCTCAATCTCCTTGGCGTTTGACAAAAACTTGGAGATAACAACCGGGTGGTCTTCGGAAAGACTGACTGCCTTTTCCAGAAAAATATCGATCTCCTCATCACTCGTGGCCACACCCATGGCAGCACCACTAAGCACATAAGAAGGTCGAACCAAAACCGGGTAATGAACTTTCCCGGCGAAGGCTTTCGCCTCCTCCAGAGATGTGAGCTCACTCCATTCAGGCTGGTCGATTCCTAACGAATCCAGCATGCTGGAGAATTTATGGCGATCCTCGGCCCTGTCGATCTGACTGGCAGACGTTCCCAATATGTTTGCCCCCATCTCTTCCAAAGGTAAAGCCAGGTTATTGGAAACCTGACCTCCCATGGAAATGAT
>JANQGZ010000060.1:0-55844 GCA_028282825.1 SAR324 cluster bacterium | reverse complement strand
AAGGCTGAAGGCTGAAGGCTGAAGGCTGAAGGCTGAAGGCTGAAGGCTGAAGGCTGAATAAAATGAATCCGATTTTCAGATCCAAGTCCACTTAATAGACTCCAAACGTTGATTTGTGATCGTAACTGATAACTGTTTTTTACTTCTTTATGATCTCCACCGGTCCAACCAGCGTCATCACCCAGTACCTGGTGTTGCAGGTAAAATTACCAAAACTCCAGCCTTTGGGCACTTTGAACAGGGCAACCTTGTCATTCGCCAAGCCCTTAAAAGTATAGTTTACCGGCTGCACAAGTAGTTTTTCAAACTCTGCCTTGCTGACAGGAAAAACTTCCTCCGGCTCGCTCCATTTGCCGCTTTGGTACTCCTGAATGATGAATTTCCCTCTTAAAAACCTGATTCTAACCAAATCCCTGTAAAACCCCATCTCTTCGATTTGATACACACCAACCAGCGATTTTGGTAACACCACAGCGTTGGTTGTTTGAGTAAACAACACGGCAACTGCTGCAAGCAAAAAATATAACCTGGTCATTTTCAATAATTCATTCATGGCTTCATGTGTTGCAGGTTTCGGGAAATCAAGGGGGTTCACTATCTTCTTCAATACCGTACTGCATAAAAGTAGTACCGGCAAATTCAACAGCCACCGGTTTATTCTTCGTTATTAACCGAGGAATGGTCCGGGTCACTCGGCCTGCAATGCCTGTCTCTTCCGATCCCGTACCGTTAACAAACAGGAACGCAGGTAACGTTACTTATACCAACAGTCAAATTGTTTTTTAGCATAGATATGCATCAAAATCATTAAAATACAGCTACTTGTGAATAATAATACGACCTGGCACATTTTTCGAAATAAGCCTGTAAATCTCAGTTTGAATACAAGAATGTTTGTGATGCCAGATTAATCCGGAGATATCTAATCTGTCATTTTTTAAAAGATTTTAGCAGGAGAATAGAATGAACAAGCCAAGTTTTTCCCCATTGAGTTTTCTCGCTTCATTAGGTGCAGGCGGAATCGCGGTCATTCCATTTGCATTTTTCCAGTACACCTTTCATACAGGAAAAGGATTGATCACTTTTGGACAAATCGATCACTTCTCCCTTCCTATCGCCCAACAATTGCTATTTTATCTTTTGGAACTGGTAATGGTCGTCTTTGCCACAATACATTTCGTGCTGACCTTTCAAAACATCAAAGGATTGATAAGGTGGGTTAAAACCGATGCATACAAGGATTTTATTAATGATCCCCTCAGAAACTCAGCAATCATGGCAGTATTCATTTCTTTTACCATGACCCTGAACGTCTTTATCGGACCGATTCGCTTCTTTGTACCTTACATGTCAGCCAACTTGCAGACTTTTATGTTGCCTGCGCTGATTGTGATGGCTGTTATCTGGTTCTTTATGATGAACATGGAAATTCGCCTGTTGAGGCTTTCCTTTGTCAACAGCTTTGATGTCAGCAAAATCCATTTCGGTTGGTTGCTGCATCCGTTTGCTTTGGGTATGGGAACTGTAACCCTGACAGGAATCGCTGCCATGTCCCAATCATCAGGCATTGCTCACTCCGCTGCCAGTCTTGCAGCTATTAGCGGCACCATGGCCTCTTTCCTGTTGATTGTAAAACTGATCTCTATTTTTAAAAGCCATTTTGCCTCTGAGGGATTGCCCGAGAAACAATTTTTGCCCAGCATGCTGATTGTGGTTCCCATTATCACTTTACTGGCCATTTCAGGTTTCCGCCTGGGGCATTATTTCCACAGGCAGTTTGGATTTGAAATGGAATTCCTTGAGCTATTTGTTATTGGATTTTCTTATGCTTTCGAAACCTGGTACCTGTGGTTCGGGCTGGTGTTGCTCAAAGACTATTTCAAGAATCATTTTTTCAAAAATGAATTCTATATGAGCCAATGGGGTCTGATCTGTCCTTTCGTTGCTTATGCAGTCCTGGGAAGTTTTGTTTATAAACTGTTTGTACCCAATGTGATTGTGTATGGACTAACCCTGGTGAGTTCTGCTGTTGCCATAGGTCTTTTTGGCCTGGTTTTAAAACGATACCTCAGTTGCCGGATGAATCAAGGCAATCCCAAAACAGCTATCGCCTGTATTTCCTAAAGATCCTCTTCAATGTCCGTCCGGCTGTGTTAAGCGCAACCCGGCGGACAGTCTTCATTGAAGTGACGACCGGAAGCTTTCTTAAAAAAAAAATCACATTGAAACAGGTAGAGATACAAAGCTGTCGCTTTTTTAAGCTATTGGTTGCGTGTTAAATAAAACAAGATCGAAAAGGAGTGGAAGAAAATCGCTTAGGACAAAAAACAGGGGAATCACAACGGTCGGAAAGAGAATAACCTTGTCTGTCTTCAAGTTAAGATTCATCCTGATCTTGCTTTGTCTTTTTCATATCGATGGTCAAGCCCGATCTTTTTAACAGGTAATAGCCTGTAGCTAAAGCCAGAATCATAGTTGAAAGGCCGATCAATTCCATGTAGGAAAACTTTGCAAAATCCCAGATGATCACCTTCCGAGCAATGGCAATAATAGCCACAAGAATCACGAATTCCACATGTAAGACATCTTCCTTCAGATAAACCTTTATCGTTTCCAATAACTCCAGACCAATCAAAATGATGAGAAACAAGCTGAATAGTTCCATTAATCGGTCGGCATTAATAATAAAGATCGGTGGTGCTATAATGTCCAATGTAATTTCATAAGCAATATCTATAAAGGACAGCACCAATATGGTGCAAAAAACCAGCAAAATACCGGCAATCAATACCTTTTCGATTTTTTTAATGATTTTTAACATGTCATTCCATCAGATGTTGGTGTTCTATGAATACTTGATTCATGAAAGATGGGATCATAGGGTCCGACCTCCCATGTGTCAAGATATTTTCCAGGACATTAAATGCTTTAAATTAAGTTCTATCCTCTGACCAGTGCCTGAGCGGAAAATAGTTAAACCTGATCCGGCCTTGTTTCAGATACCGGAATTCAGCTTGAAGATTAAAGATGCAAGCCTTGCCCCAAACCTGGGCGTTAATTTTGCAATCTTACCTTTCTGTTCACAATTTCAGCTTTTTCGCAGAAATTGTGAACAGACGCTGACTTTTAGCATTTTGTCTACATTTTTGAAATGACGGTGCAACATAGCATCGCAGTATCCGATATGATTGGAGTCTCTTATGGAAAATTCTATTATCCGCCTGAATCCCCCCACCTTGCCGGACGCTACAAAGTCTGGATATTCCCAGATCACCGTAATGGAACCGGGTCGGCTGGCTTTCATTTCGGGGCAGGTTGCTTTGCAGCCTAATGGCGAGCCTGTTCCGGACAAACTGAGCGAGCAGGCGCAGATTGTGGCTGTGAATGCAAAAGCTGCCTTGGATGCGGTTAATGCAACACCCCATGACATTGTTATGGCACGTATCTATATGGTTGATTTGACACCGGAACGGCTCGAAGAGATGATGCCACACATCCTTGCCGCGTTCGATGGAGCACAGCCAAGCATCACTGGAGTCGGAGTCGCTGCCCTGGCTGCACCCGAGTATCAACTGGAGATGGAACTCATCGTCAGGATACCGTGAAATCAGGGGTCAGGCTTGCGTTATTGCGTTGTTGACCTGACCCTCGCTCTTTCACCCTTAAATAGAGTATTTTATTTCTGCCTGGTAATCGGCCAAACGTGTTCCTTCAACATCAATGTGTGAGACTGCGAAATAGATTTCCAGACCGTTGGTGATCTTGTATTTGAGATAGGCTTTCACTTTGCTTTCTACCGGTTCACTTTCCTCATCCCAGTAACCTGCAAACATCATGTTGAATTTGAGGGCATTTCCTGTCAGAAAATCGATATCAAAAGATCCTGAGACGATGTTCGTTATCTCCCTTCTCTGTCCGTTAAGATAATTGGTTTTTAGATCTAAAGGATTTTCTTCCCGGTAATTCTCAACAGTCTGCCTGCCCGCATAAATATTAAGTGTTGCAGATCCTAGTTTAAATTCTCCACCCAGTAAATACTGACTCCAGCTGTTTTTAATAAAAGGATCATCACCGTCTTCATCCTTGGTAACATACTGAACTGCAGACAATTTTGGAATCCAGGAGGACAAACCAAGCTGCAGATCCAATCCAACGCTTTTCAAGCGATGATAAACCCTTTTGGCACGGTTATGCTCATTCATATCGGTGAGAAGCTGAGATGAACTTGAGGAAGGATCGTATTCCATTTCATCTCCGGAACTATCCAGCAATACCGTATCTGACTGAGGGTCGGTTCCATCAACATAACTGATAGCAACATCCAGCTTTGAAAGTGATCCCACCAGACGGGTGGCCCACTTGCTGTTTTCTGCTTTTGCTTCCCTGGTTTCAGATCCACCCGGAAACAGGTATTCCGTAAATGTCGGATTTATATTCACTTTACCAACCGGAATAAAGGCGACTTCTATGGCGCTTTCCCCTATCTCCTGTTTGAGGAATATACCCGAAGAGGCCAGTTTGGTATCTTCATACTCGGAAGTTACATAGGTATTATCCCTGGCATTCAATCGGTCGGTCGGTACCTCGTACCCTTCCATAAAGCTCCAGGTGACGAGCTGTGTTCCCACTTTCCAGGTACGGCTGCCCTCATAAAGCTCCACAAAAGACTCCACAATGCGAACAGAGGCTGTTTGTGCATCCTGATTCTCTTCTGTGGTCGCTTCATGATCTTCGCTGGAAATCTGCTCAGCCATGTTGTAATCCAGGTTAATGGCACTGAAAAGGCGGGCACGGTCTCCCAGATAAGCTTCAAGGGAAACCTGGGCCCGAGCTCCCGCATACGTATATCCCGACTCTGTCTGTTCATCCGGAATACTGTGCCCATAACCGGCAAGTTGTTGATATTGGACCCACAATTCATCCGAATACGCTGATCTGTTCCAATTTATAATCGGTTTAAGATAACCATTCACAGTGTACGATATTGTGCCTGCGGATGATTCATCCTGATCAGCTTCATCGGTTAGGGATGCCAAGGAGCCATCCAAACCTGACTCAGCTGCGCCGGCAAGATCGACATCGTCTTCCGTCTCTTCCAGGCCCTCCAAGGAGGTTTCTTCGGTGGTCTCGCCCAATTGCCGCAGCAAATCCAGATCGTCCGCATGAACCGGGAGCCCCGGAACAATCAAACAGCAAAACACAATCCAAGCTATCTTACTAATTTGCATATCACTCCATGTAAAAAAATAAAGTGTTTATTCAGTCTCAAATAATACAAAAAACAGTCACTACGAGGATCGCGACGTTTTGTTAATTAGCACATGAGGAAATGAATATGTAAAAAACCACCTGGTCTATCAAAAGTGGGATATACCTTTGCAATCTCCCTGGCATGTTGATTTTACGCTCATTCCTTTTTTTTCGTGATCTCTGTGGTGAATAATTACAAAGCAATTGATTCTGTTTGTTACCACCAGCGTCTGGTCAGGAATGATGTCTTAAAAATATCCGAACGGACGGAGGCGGCCGCTGTACCTGTTTTGATATTGGTCATTTTCATAATGGTTTTAGTACCCCTGATAACACTCTTCACTTCGGTTCCGGTCAGCATAAAGACCCGTTTGTTATCTTTGTTTTTAAACACCTTGAAAGAAAGCAGCCTGTTGGTTTTAAACAATTGCCCGTTGAGATCGTATTGTTCGCTTTTAAAAATCAAGCCCGATTTTACGTGAATCCACAGGATTGCCCTACTAACACCGTAATCTTTTTGTTGTTGCTTGCTTTTAAAAGCAGCTTCGATTTTTTCGACAGGGATCTTTTTCCCCTTGAATGAAATCGATTCAGTTCCCAGCCAGGTAAAATCACTTTCATCAATATTCCTCGGTGCAAGATCTCCGTTAGACATATCTGATCCCATGAACGACGAACTTTTGTCAGATCCGATAATCCTTTTGGGTTTGCGTAGTCCCTTCAGGTAAATCCATTGGTCATCGTCATCGTCGGCAACTTCTATCGTAAGACTTCCGTTTCCTTTATCGTCAGCTGGTGCAAAAAAGGAAGATATCGTATGAACCAGGCGCTTATCCTTATCCCTGAAATCGCTGTAATAGCGAGCACCTCTTGATTTCTTGGTGAAAACCACTTTACCCTGTGCGTTGAATATCTGGAGATGCACCTGGTTCAACGATTTTTCAAGCACGGGCAAGGCATCCACTTGCTCCATGATTTTTCGTCCTTTTTCCCGGGGAGTTTCCGCCACGACAATTCCACCAGAAAGCAAGATTGTCATAGCTATTAGCAAAGTAAAACAAACCGATTTTTTTATGAGATTCATTTTGTCCTCCTGATATTTGATATTTATGTCTAATTATTAATGTAGCTAAAGATAAAATCTGATTAATTCTCCTAACAGACGGTAGGGCGGGGTTACATCCCCGCCGGGGGATTGGATTGAGAGAATGAATAAAAAATTAAGTAGGTTTATGGTTTTAGTTCAAATTTATGCAAAAATTCCCGGTTTTTAGTATTACAAAAGCTGATCGGCGGGGTCGTAGCCCCGCCCTACCGTTTGCCATCTGCATCATTCAAGATAGTGAAAAGTTAATGGATTTAACGAAATATACTCGGGTTCTGCTCGCTATGATGCTGAAAATGAGTTAACCAACAGCGGCAATATGGTTATTCTCATTCTGCTTTTTTATAAAGCTGGGATTAATAAGGATGATCAGTACCGGCAAGATAATGAGAGCACCAATCGTACTGAAAACCATGGTTCCGGTCATCAGCACACCCAGGGCAATGACCGGGATAAATTCTGAAAAGACAAGCACCATAAATCCAAGTGCGACCGAAACGGCATTAATGATAATTGCTTTTCCGCTGGTTCGAATGGTATTAAAGTAGGCCTGGTCAAGGGAGTCACCCTGCCGCAGTTGGAGTTTGAACCGCTCAAGAAAATGTATGGTATAGTCCACGCCAATACCGATGGCTATGGAGGAAACGATAACGGTTCCCTGGGTGATCGGCCATCCGACCAGGTACATCATGCCGAAATTAAGGATCACCGTAAAACCTAATGGAATGAGAGAAAAGAGACCTCCCATGGCAGAACGGAAGATAAAAAAGGTGATGAGCCAAACCAGCAGGAAACATCCGGCAATACTCTTCAGCTGCGAATCCATCAAGAGGCTGGTCACTTCCTTCAACTGGGGCGCCAAACCACCCACCAGGATTCTTTCGATGTAAGGATCATTCTCGGGAAACAGCTCTGTTGTTTTACCAAATGCCGTCTTTACATATTCTTCAATGATTTTGCTGGAGCCCGACCGAATCATGATTTGCATTTGGAACTCTTTGTGATCTGCTGTAACCAGAGAATCAAAAAGATCCTTGTTTGCGCTTTGGGCCTGGTTCACCGTCACACCGATGATGCTTCGATCAGTCAGCGTGATGTCTTCGATACCGTCTTTTTCCGTATCGGGCAGACGATCAAATGCGTTGTTGTCATCGTGATAAAAGGTTTTATAAACCTTTCTGATCAGGTCTACAGGGGATGAAATCAAACCGGTTGGCAGCAATTCCTGCCCTCCTTTTACCACCACCGGCTGTTGTAATTGATTAAGGAAGGCGTACAACTCCTCAAGTTTGTGAAGAACAATAGGCTGTTTAACGTCCACTACAAACAAGTCGCCTAATTGATTGAAGGCACGTTGCATAATAAGCCCGGAGGGTTTGCCTTTCCGGTTGCGAAGAAGTTTCAGAGCTTCAAACAAGGACGCTCGTTCCGATTCCGGCACCGATAACCTCAAAGCAATCTCCTCCAGCCCGGCTTCAACAACGGAATCCAATCCCTCTGACTCTTCGCCCAGCGTTTCCAAATCATCACCAAGATCCCCCAGGTCGTCTAAATCTCCCATACTGTCATTGGTGATCTCAGCAGACTCATCGTTTGAATTTTGACTGTTCAAAGCATCCATATCGGATTCCTGGTAGACCTCACCCGATTCAGGAGCATAATCTTCATTGAGCATGTCAGCGACCAGTGTCAACCGATCCATAATAGCGGACGGATCGGGATTCTCAGCTTTGGCCGTTTGCACCAGGTCATTCCCTAATTTTGCCAAAGGACTGAAGGCACCTCCGGTTGTTTCATCAACAAATCGTTGCCAGTGGAGATTGAACTCGGCTATGCGCTGTCGAAGCTGTTCAGTCGCGACCGGATCTTCCAGTTTGATCTGGTCCCTAAATCGAAAAATCAGGCTAATCATGTTGGTACCGGTTAGTTTGCTGTTGATGAACTGATCGGCCTGAGAAAGAGGGTTGTCCTGCTTGAAATTGATGATGGGGTCACCCTCAAAATGATTCCTTAAGGTACCGCCTACAGCCAGAACGGTGACAAGGAGAAACGCTGCCAAAAACATACGGGGATGTCGGTATGCAACCTTTGCTACGGCTGTACCGATACCTGTTCTATCCGAAGGTCTTGTATTGGATTGCTTACCTTTATCTTTTCTGCTGATACCGCTTTTGACCAGCATCAGAATAGCAGGCGTCAGGGTAAAAGAGAGCAATAACGCGATGGCCACACCAGTCGCAGAAAAAACACCGAAATGTCGAATATTAGGCAAGCTGGAGAAATAGAGCGACCCGAATCCCGCCATTGTGGTTACAGCCGCCATAAACACGGCAGGGCCAACCTGTTTGAAACTGTCGGCAATAACGGCCGGTCGATTGTCAACAGATTGGATATCTGAAAAATAGCGGTTGAGAAGATGTATCCCGTAGGCCGTTCCCACAGCCAAGAGGACGATCGGCATTGATGTGGTGCTGATGGAAAGAGGTGTGCCGCTTATTGCCATTATTGCGAGTGTCCAGATAACAGTGATCACAACCGTCAACAACGGAATCATTAATCCCGCAGCATTGCGAAATGAAAGCAACAAAACCAGGAACACCACACCCAGGGCAATGGGAACCATGCGTCTCATGTCGGTTTGCATCATATATGAAATCAACGCTATGGTGACTGGTTGCCCGGCTATGTGAAAATTTAAATCGGGTCGCTCAAAATCTGCAGCCAACTCGGTGATCAATTCGTAGTTGTTCTTAAGGTTGTATATATCCCTGACGTCATAAAACTTGAATTCGAGGTTTTCCCTGCTGAGCGGATCGATCACATCCAATGTGAACTCATAAAGATTGTTGGTGAACTGCTCCCAACCGCGAATTTCAGGATCAAGAAAAAAATCACGATCCCTTGTCAGTCTCATAATCTCTTGCAGCACCTTGGGGGATGGTTCACTGTCAAGCAAAACCCTCAATTGGGGATACCGGGGAATCACCTCCTCCAATTCTGATGACAAGAAGGACATCAGCCTGTTACCAACCTTTTTTGAATGTTTGTTAATGAAGGCATCATCAATAGTTAAACCATCATAGGTTTTTCCAATTACTTGAAAAGGAAACGTGGAATCGTTGCCCTGGAATCTGTTTTTGAGTCTCTGGGGATCCAGTGCCGTTTCAAGTTCCAGTTGGGCAAATCGACTCTTGTAATCCCATTTTCGGATCATGGGAACTTGGATAACAGCAGCATGCAGATCTTCCGCAAGAAAGTTCCCCCTGAAGATCCGATCATCCATCACGCGTTTTTTAAGACCGGGGATCAGTTTATTCAAATCCTCATCGTTTTCAGGCAAACGCTCCTCCATTCCTTCTGCTGATTGGATGTCAAAGTCATTCTTTAGTTTTTCGATGACGCTGCCCGCTATGACAGACCCTGTTGCCCGATCCAGGATTGTATCTTCCAGGTTGGCGATGCTATTGATATCTTCGGTATCAATACCGATGGGAAGGGAGATTCTTTCCGTTTTTCCTGTCAACTGACTTTCAAAAACCTTGGTTGCTTTCAGCTCCTTTAAAGCCAGGACCATCGCTTCTATGGTCCTCAGGACATCAGGTTCAAGCACGCTGCCGGTTGGATATTCAATACCGATCAGTACCCTTTCCTGATAATTGAAGTTTTTCTGAGAATAGTCGTTTGCTTTCACAGCTTTCAGATCGCCTGGCAAAAACTTGGTGACATCGCCCTCAAAATAGAGCTTTTCTTTTATCTGCGTAATCGCACCGGCTGTAATTATCAGAATAACCAACACAACAAACCAGGGGTGTCGAACACAAAACTCTCTTACAGCTCTCAGCATCTCAAATCCTCCGTTATTGTTAAACTTACAGGGAGGCAGCGTTCTGTCCTTTTACTATCGGACATTACACTGCTTCATTCCCGAACACACATTTTTTTATCAAGGCCATATGATTCACCAATCCGTATGGACGCAGGGCTTCAATGATCATTAAACCCAAACGGGACTTTCCAGGCTCCATTGCCTCATCACTGTGTCGCAGCACAAACATCCAATCGGAATCGATGGTTGCATTCTTGTAACAATCATATTTGGCAGATGCAGGCATGGTTTCCGCGATTTGGCGCAGTATGGACAGCAAATCCTCTGCATCTTCCTGGTTTGAAAGGCGAATGCTGATAACTTCGAGCCAGGTCATCGACACCTCCTGGAATGTTTAGAAATCAGTTAGATCAAATCTACAGGGAGCAGATCACAAACTCATCGAATCACTCGGATGTGATGACCGCAGAATCGACTTGATTCCAAGATTGCGATTGCCATGCCAGATTAAAAATAGTCATATTTTCAAATAGTTAGGATTTTAGTTATCAATATCTACCAAATAACATAGATTATTACTATTAAATACGGTAGAAAATAAAAAAGCTACTTAATAAGGTAGATTTTTAAATTGGGATCCAACAGACCCTACCACAATTCTCAATAGTAGATCCGCTACACCTGATCTACCTTACAACCTGCATGGTACTTTTCATAAAATCAAATAATTAGGATTTTAGTGTAGGGTAGATTTTGAGAAGTTACACTTGCGGCTTTGAACGAAACGACGGTTCCACCTCTAAAGCTAAGGAAGAAGATGCCTATCAGCGACTTGGATTTTTTCCATCAGGCCACTCTGAGAATCTGCAGCAGTCTGGACATTGAGAAAGTAATCACGGCTTGTCTTGACTATCTCAAGGACCACATTCCCCTGGACCTTGCTATGATAAATATCTTTGATGAAGACACCAATAACATCAAAAACATCACCACTGCCCCACCAATAGATATTGCCGGCAACGTCCCACCGATCGAAGTTCAAAAGGAAATGGCCCGGGTCATAGCGGATACAAAGCAAAGAATTGTCATAGAACCTTATGCCGACAAACATCCCATCGGTCGTGCTTTTATGCCTTATATCAAAGCCGAAAGCTATTCCGGACTGATTCTTCGTTTGATAATAGATGACAAAATTTTAGGTGTCCTTACCCTGTTGGCTTTTGGAAACAACCGCTTCAGCAAAGAACATGCGCGTCTGGCTGCCATGCTTCATGATCCCATGTGTCTGGCACTGTCTAACACCTTAAAGCATCAGGAGATATTGAAGTTGAAGGAGGCCCTGGTGGATGACAACCTCTATCTCAAAAAGGAAATTTCACAAATGCGGGGGGAAGAGATTATCGGGGCAAACTATGGATTAAGAGACGTGATGGAGATGGTTAGCCAGGTATCCCCCCTGTCCAGCCATGTCTTGATTTTAGGTGAGACTGGTACGGGAAAGGAAGTGATTGCAAACTCAATCCATTTCTCTTCCCAGCGTAAAAACGATCCGTTTATTAAAGTTAACTGCGGCGCAATACCGGAAAACCTGGTCGACAGCGAGCTGTTTGGTCACGAAAAAGGGGCCTTCACCGGGGCGATCTCCCAGAAAAGGGGACGATTCGAACGAGCCCATCAAGGCACTATCTTTCTGGACGAGATCGGTGAACTTCCCCAACAGGCGCAGGTCAGGCTATTACGGGTTATTCAAAACCGCGAGATCGAACGGGTCGGAGGTGATAAACCGATTCCGGTTGATGTTCGTATTATCGCCGCAACACATCGTAATTTAGAGGAAATGGTGCGCCAAGGTGAATTTCGTGAGGACCTCTGGTTTAGATTGAACGTTTTTCCCATCATGATTCCACCTTTACGTATGCGCAAGTCCGATATTCCGGCGCTGGTAAACTATTTCATCGATCGTAAAGCAAGAGAATTAAATCTTGGGCGCTATCCGGCTAAAACAGCGGAATCAATGAAACTTTTGCAGAGTTACCACTGGCCGGGCAATGTCAGGGAGTTGGAAAACTTGGTTGAACGTGCTTTGATTAAAAACCGAACTGCCGCTGATCGGCCGTTAAGTTTTGATGAGCTGATCCCCCGGAACAGTTCCCAAACAACAGAAGCTTCGAATAACGGAGGTAGTGAAGCTCCCTTTTCTGAATTGTCTTTGAACCTGGATGAAGCCAACCGTAGGTTAATCCAAACCGCACTGAGTAAAACAAAAGGCAGAGTTCAAGGCGAGAAAGGCGCCGCAAAACTGCTGGGAATCAATCCTAATACTTTGAGAAACCGGATGAAAAAACTGGGAATTCAATACGGAAGAAATACAAAAGAACAAATCTCAAATGCCGGTTAACCAATCGATTCACCAATCTCTTATCAATTTCCGAGTCCTCTTTTTTTGAACAGATCCGGAAGGTAACTCGGCGACACAGTGTTCATTACCCGAATTAGTGCGCTGTCAGCAGATGATTGATCAAGTCATCTGCAAATAGTTCAAATGTTATAATTGCGTGATAATTTCCTGTTTTGAATAGAATACCCTTAAATTAACACTCAAAAAATTAACAAGGCTATTCAAAAAAAGGAGGAAACATGTCATCAGTCTCCCTGGATCTGGCCCTGCAAATAAAGAAACCGGCCTTTTATGACCCCACTTCCGGATTGCAACTCATTGAACTTTTAAATCGAGCCAAACTTCGTTCTCAAGAAGTAATACATAGTCTGTTCGATTTTTTCGAAAACAATCCTCTTAGAATAGAAGATTTTGAAAGAAAAGAAGGTTCCTATTCCAGAACCATTCTTCAACGGACGGATTCGGGATTCGAAGTTATGGTCGCCCGCTGGGACAAGGGAGCTGTGACGCCTATTCACGGTCACCCGGACTTTGCGCTGATTTATATAATCAAAGGAGCGTTAAAGGAAACCTTGTACGCCAAAGATGGAACAACCATTCGCAAGGAACTGACTACGATCCATCGCCCCGGAGAGTACACCTACCACCACGGAATCAAGGGACGGCTGGACAATGCGATTCACCAGGTTCAAGCCATGAGGGATAGTTTGAGTCTTCATCTATATTCTGATGATGCCCTTAAAGGCGAAGTATTCACAAACTGATATCCAAGACTAAGGAAACTAAATGTTACGATTTCTACTCGTATTCCGGTTGATCGTTTCCTGTCTTCGAAGAGGGGTCAACCCGGCCTGGTTTTTCCAGCTGAATGCCGACTTTTTTAATGGGAAAAAGGGGTTTTATTCCAAACAGGAGTTGAATGATATGATTCCTTTGGAATGGCGGTTAAAGCAAGACCTATTGACTGCGACTTCCCGAACTGAGAACTTTCCTGTTTTTTTCAAACCGGAATGGGGACAGAACTCCCACGGAATATACCGAGTTGACAACACAGAGAGTTTTTTAAAACTCAAAAAAGCTTTGGCAAGTAGTAAAATTCCCTATCTTTTGCAGGAAGCCGCAAGAGAATCGAGAGAATTTGAAATTTTTTACATCCGCGATACTTTTCAGCCAGATAGGCATAAAACACTGACAGTTACCGAAGTCATAAACAAAGGTTCGGAAAAATTTCCGATCAACGGTGTGCTGAATTCCGATTCTGCATACATTGATAAAACTTCTGCATTTACTAAAAACCAATTGCAACGGATCTGGAGATTGATCGACAGGTTGGGAAACTTCTGGATTAGCAGGATTGGCGTTAAATCCAATTCTGAGCAGAAACTTCTACAGGGCAATTTTCATATCGTGGAAATCAACCTGTTTACTCCTATGCCCTTAAATCTGCTGGACACAGCCATATCCTTCAAAAAAAAGCATGCGTTTATCAGAAGCTCCATGGAGCATCTCGCCCAGTGTTGCCAACGTGCATCAACCCGGGGTTCCCGCGAAAGCATCTTCTTCAGAAAACTGAAGATGCATCAACAGGTCAAGGCAAGTCCAAAATTATCCGCCGGCGAACCGGTTCCTGAAGTACCCTTCAAAAAATCTGATGACATGATGCCTATTTCCCAGAATTAGAGTACTGTCACCCGGTTTAATCCGATTTATTTCTGTAAATTTACCAATGAGTCCGTTGCTCCTCTTTTCAGTATTCATAGCTTGATTGGGACTAAATCACTAATCCGAAGAAATCGTCTGCCTTGCTTTTCAACTGGATGAAAAGTAAAATCAACGAAGGTTCACATCAGATTTTTAACGGCTTCGCGCATAATCGCCGCAATCCGATAAAAGAGTAAGCGATTGCACCTTAAATAAAACGCCTTCATGACTGGAAACAACCTTGTTTTAAAACTAAATGATCATGTGGAATCATTTCTCACCATCTGGGTCAAACGAATGTTTGATGCCGGCTATCTTGAGGATACAACGGCAAAGCGGGAAGACTGCATCCAATCATTCCGGGGTTTTCTGGATCCTGTTTTCAGCTATCTGAATACCAATGAGGAATTGCCTGGGTTTAATGATCTTTTGCAAAACAGGGAAAACTGGGTGCAAGCCCTGGTAGGTTTCGCACGGAGCCACCGATCAAGGGGAATCAGTGCGGAAATGTTTTTAGGCTGCTTCAAGACGCTTATTCATTCCCTGGAGGAGCTTATACTCGAAATGAGCGACACCGCAGAAAAGAAACTCCATGCTATAAACATGCTGCGCAGATGGTCTGATGGAGCGGAAACCCTGATTCTTTCAGACTGGGAAACGATGGGGCAACCCGAAGCACTGGATAGACTGGCTGAAACCAACAGAAAACTTACCCTGGAAAAAAACAAATATGAAAACATTCTGGAAGCTACCTCAGATCTTGTATTGGTCACAAATCCTGAAGGTAAAATCATCGAGACCAATACAGCCGCCAAAGAAATCCTGAAAGATCGAGCTGTTCCGGATAAACCTCTAGGTGAGTCACTGGGATTGGAAACCTGTTCCATGGATAAACTTCTAAACCGTTATCCTGTCCATCGGCAGCACGAAATAATGCTAAACAACCAATCCTCCGCCTATAACCTGCGGATTATTCCTTTACAGTCCGTCAGTTTGGCCTCCAGGGGATACATGATCGTGTTGTCCGATATCAGCTTGCTTGTCGGACAACGAGAGCTGCTTAGAAAAGAAGTGACCGAGCGTACAACAGCACTTGCAGATTCGGAAAGACAGTTTGTTTCATTGTTTCAGAATGCCGGGGAAAGCATTTTATTGTTAAATGAGCAATTCAAGCTTATTGAATCCAACCAACGCTCCACCCAGGTTTTTGGCCGGAGCCATGAAGAGATGATGGAGCTTCATCTGGGAGATCTTCTTTACGAAGATAAGGGAGGTGACCCGTTGCTTGCTTTCAGGGAATTAAAAAAGGATCAGAGTTGGGAAGGCGAATTGCTGGGCAAGCGAAATAATGGACACCCTTTTCCAATGGCAGTGGCGATCAATCGGATTGACCTTGAAACAGGATCAGTGATTCAAATTCTGGCCAAAGATATAACCAGGCAAAAAGAACTGGAAAAAAAACTACATCATGAAAAAAACCAGTTGCAGGAGATGAACATTACCCTGCGCAACGTCTTAAAAAGCATCAACGATAAAAATCAAGAATATCAGCAGGAGATTTCCCAGGCAATTCGCGGAAACATTATTCCGGCCCTTAATAAAATTAGTGAACAATCCAATATAGAAATGCGCAAGGGTTATCTCGGGATAATCAAGGATCAACTGTTGAAGCTTTCGGATGGCATCGATACTGAAAGCAATATTGATCTTTTAAAGTTGTCTCCTTCGGAATTGAAAGTCTGCCAATTTGTGCAAGCGGGTGTCGCCACCAAAGAAATTGCCGAAACGCTTGGGTTGTCAATCGATACCATACAGACACACCGCAAAAACATTCGCAAAAAACTGGGTTTGCAAGGTCGCGACGTCAACCTTTTTACCTACCTTAATGCTTCAGCTAACACTTCCCTCGATCAAGTTGATTCGTTATAATGGGTATATTCATATACCCATTATTTACTTATTAACTACCCTTGTCTTCTTTATCCATTCCCATACCATTCAGTTATAATCAAAAATTCATTCTTATCACACTTTAAGCTGCAGCAGTTCATATATTCCGGGTCCGTCAAGGCCGGGCTGTAGCTTTGCTGATACCTTTAACTGGTCTTGGCTTACTTATAAGGGAGAAAGTTCCTTGATAGCAAATGATGATAATGGTTCCAGGGCAATCATGTTACGTGATTTTTTTCTGGCAGCTAATCGCACAGAGATGGAGGCATCCTGTCGCTCGTTTTTAGAAACGAAAGACGGGCCTGTGCCAACTCCGGAAGAGTGGCACGAACTGGAGTTCACATTCAACCAGCTATTTGTCGGCCCTCGTGCAGTTATCGCCCCACCCTATGCATCCGTTTATCTTGACAACGGAAGGTATGTGATGGGTGAAGCTTCCCAGACCGTTCGCAAGTTGTATCATCTGGTGGGCCTGAGCTCTCCATGGGAAGGCAAATTGCCGGACGATCATATTTCGCTTGAACTGGACGCCTGCCTGCACTTCCGACACGCCATAGACAACGCTAATCAAGACCTTCTGGTACCGGTATATGATTATTTTCTCAACCGGCATCTGCAAGTCTGGGTTCCCGATTTTGTTAAACAAATACAAGAGATGCCCGATCTTCCCGTTTTAATGAATTGGATAGCTGGTGAACTTCTGCAATGGCTGCACGATGAATGCAATTGGTTCTCTTTTATCCCGATTCACAAATCCGAATCACTTTTTCCTGACGAGGAGACACCTTGATGAAGAAACAGAATAACACAATGATGGAGCAGGTGCTCAACTGCCCGCAAACAAGGAGACAATTTCTGAAGCGGATGGCAGCTGCGGGTGTAGTGCTTTCCGTGCCCGGTGGTTTGTTAAATGCTATGAATGGCAATTCCGCTGCGTTAGATGATAAAATTACTTATGGTGGTCCTTACCAGGTATTTCGTAATGCCTGCCCACGAAACTGCTATGACACATGTTCCATGAAAACCTATGTCAGGGACGGTGTCGTGCAGTTTGTCGAAGGAGCCCCCGAATCCTCTTTTACAGACGGAGCCCTGTGCGTTAAAGGCAACAGCTATTGGCGCGAAGCATACAGCCCGGATCGTGTCAAGTATCCCATGATACAGGAGGGCCGAGGAAGCGGGAAATGGCGTCGTATTTCCTGGGACGACGCCTTGGAACGCATAGCCGGCAAAATACTGGAAATCAAGGAAAAGGATAAGTCTTTGCTGGGTCTGGGATTGACTAAATACTCCGGTAACTTCGGTATTACCCACTATGGCGTCGAAGGCATGATGTCATCTTTAGGTTACACGACTCGATTTATTGGAACTCCCTGCTGGCCGGCAGGAATTGATGCCCAAAACTATGACATGGGGAACATGTGGTGCCATGATCCCGAGGATCTGGTGAATTCCAAGTACATCATTCTCTGGGGTGGAAATCCCGCCTGGTGCTCCGTACATACCATGAAATTTATCTATGAAGCCCAGAGTCAAGGAGCCAAAGTACTGGTTATTGATCCCGTGTTTACCCAAACCGCTGCCAAAGCCGATGAATACTGGCAGATCAAGACCGGTGAGGATGGTGCTCTGGCTTTGGGAATGGCTCGCCATATTTTGGATAAAAACATGGTGGATCGGGATTTTGTAAACAAAGATGCAGTCGGCTATAACGAATTTGAAACCTATCTACGGAATAACATTACCCTGGAATGGGCCGCGGAAAAAACCGGAATACCGGCAGCAGCCATTGCCAGGGTGGCAGAGGAATTTGCGACCGCAGAACCCGCAACAATCTGGATTGGGTATGGCCTTCAGCGCCATGTAAACGGTGGAGCAACTGTCAGATCCGTGGACGCGCTTGTGGCAATGACGGGTAATATACATAAAGAAGGAGGTGGAGCGCGGTACGGACATCTCCATACCTGGGGATTTAACTATAACGCCCTGATTCAGAAGCAGCCGGAAGGTTCGGTTGGTTTTCAGGGTGAAGCAGGTCCGAAAGGTGAATTTGATTTTGTAAAACAAAAAACGTCCTATACCGATCGGACAGTGAATATCAACCAGACGGCACGCATGATATTGGAGACTGACAATCCTCCCATCCGTATGCTTTGGGTGGCCTGTAAAAATCCGTTTAGCCAGGATTTTGACCTGAACATGATGAAGAAAGCATTTGCCAAGCTGGAAATGGTGGTTGTGGTAGACAAGTTTTTTAATCAAACCGTTGAACAAGCGGATATTGTTTTACCGGCAACAACCCAGTTTGAGGAATGGACGGTTAATGTCTCCTATTGGCACTATTGGCTGGGCCTGAACGAACAGGCCATCAAACCGATGTATGAAAGCAAAACAAGCATCGAAATTGCGGCAGCTCTTTCCGGGAAGATTAACCAGTTAAGTCCCGGTTCCTGCACCTTCCCCAGCGAAATAGACACTGAAGAATGGCTGGCCAAAGAGTTCAACCAGGGAATATATGATCTGTTCGGGATCAAGTCCTGGGAGGAACTTAAAGACGGTCCCCGAAAAGCAATTATGCCTTCCACGGCAGCCTGGTATAACAAAAAGTTTGCAACACCGTCCGGTAAGTATGAGTTCCTCTCCCAACTTTCTGCCGAACATGGCCATGATGCTCTTCCCAAATACAAGGCAAACCGGGATGCGTATGCACCATTGCGACTGTTAACGCCCCACAGCGTTTTTAATATCCACTCCCAGTTCCAGCAATTGGATTATATGGAGGATTTTAATCCCGAACCATTTGTCTATATCCACCCGGAAACAGCCCGGACCAAACAAATAAAAGACGGGGCACGGGTCAAAGTATTCAGCAAAGTAGGTGAGCAGCTGATAAGGGCCAGGGTGACGGACAACGTACCCAAAGATGTTCTGATGATCTACGAGGCCTGGTTCAACAAGAGTGATTTTAACGTACAAAATTTAGTGGATGACATGCCTTCAGACATGGGAGCCTACAAAACCGGGGCTCCCGGAGTGGCTATTCACGACCAATTTGCAGACATTCAACCTGCGTAAGGAGGAAAGAGATGAAAAAACAGCTTGGATTTCTGGTCGACGCCAAACGCTGCGTTGGCTGTTACAGTTGTGCCATGGCATGCAAAAACCAGTACCATCAGCCTGCCGGCGTTGCTTGGAGAAATATGCATCCTTTACATGAAGAGATCTATCCTCATCAGGAGCGTGCATTTTTATCACTGGCTTGCAACCATTGTGAAAAACCGATCTGCCTGGAGCAATGCCCGGTCGTCGCCTATTATAAAAGGGAAAAAGACGGGGTTGTGGTTCATGAGCAGGAGAAATGCATCGGTTGCGGTAATTGTATCCGTTCCTGTCCATACGGTGCCCCCAAGTACAACCCACAACGCAAAAAAGCGGAAAAATGCAGTCTCTGTTGGGAGCGGCTTGATGACGGATTAAAACCCGCCTGCGTGCTTGGTTGCCCCACAAAAGCGTTGGATCTCATTGATGTCGCCCAATTTAACGCAGTCGATACCTTACAATATCCGCCTGGATTTCCCCGTTTCGGAAACTTAAATCCCTCGGTCCGCTTCAGACCTCCCCGCCAACCTATAGAAATTAGGAGGCAGCAATGAACAACATGGAATTGTCACTGGTGTTTTTTACGGTTTTAAGCCAGGTTGCAGTGGGGATATGCGTTTTGTCTGCCTATCGCCGGTGGAGTACAAGCAATGGAAACAGTGGTTTAATGCCTGATCGTGAATGGATGGCTGTGGGAGCTTTGTTTTTGGTTGCTGTTATTGCCAGCTTTTTTCATTTGGGACATCCGTCCGGAGGACCACGGGCCATCTTAAATCTTGAAACAGCCTGGTTATCCAGGGAGATTTTGTTTGTACTGCTGTTTGGAGCCGGTGTCGGACTATCTTACCTGGCTGTGGTCAGGAAGCTTGCTATCAGTCAAATCCTTGTTAGTCTGACGGCGTTACTGGGCATTGCCCTGGTTGTATCGACCGGTATGGTATACAGTAATACTGGTTACCCGGCCCTGAACAATCTTGTTCCTGTATTCTATGGTCTTTTAACAGCCTGCGTGCTGGGAATTGCTTTTTCTTCCTATTTCTCCGATGAGAAACAGGAACCATTCCTGGTAAAGGCCCTTTTTGCCAGCCTGCTGATCGGCCTGGTGGTCAACCTGATTATTCCCTCTATCTGGCTTTCCGGTGGAAAAGCCATGCAACTGTCCGGAGCTGCATATTATGGCTCGGTTTTATATTGGCTTCAGATGATCGGGGAATTCGGACTTGGCCTTTTTGTGATCGGAATTGCGCGTAAAATCCCGATTTGGCTCCCCCCCATCCTTTTAATTGGTGAACTGATCGGTCGTATTACCATGTATTCCCAAACGGTGCATGCTTCCATCCAGATCGGTGGTTTGTAGGCAAAATTCGGGTAACGAGCTGTGGAAGCTGCGAACAGACCTGTTTCCACAGCAATACAGCCAAACGCCCCCTACCAGATGTAAGCAACACGCAATTAAAATATGTTTAATTTGATATCTCGCGGCTACCATAAATACGGTTCATACCTGAAAGGAAGCGGTATGATTTTTACCGTATTGCTTTTGCTGGTTAGCGTTTACCCGGCAACCGTTAACGGACAGGGACCAGCACTGTTCAATCGCCCAGGAAGCTCTTCCACCTACAAGGTGTCATTTTCAAACCTGAACTATCATGGCGTTGCCAACGCACCTCTCACTATACCCCTGAAAATTACACCTTATCCTGCACCTGCCGGTTACTTTTTTTCTGTTCTTGCAGATGTTCTGGAGCGTCCACCAGGTGCCCGATTCAAAGCACACCCCGGAGATCGACAGTTGATCGTAACAGGTAACAAACCCGGGGCTTATCGGGTAAGAATCAGGGTAAACCTGCTAGGAAAATCAAGTTGTGGCGGCATTGATGCTCGAGAGATTGAATCCGGTGAAATCAACATTGAACTGGATTAACCAATGGTTAAACCAGGTGAAAAATCCGGTGAGAATACAAAATTGATACCCCCCCCCCTCAAACCGCATAACTGCCGGTCACGAATGTAGCTTTCCAATATTATTTATATTTGAGCATGCAACTGAACAGATTTCATTTTGGAATGGATATCTAAACGCTGCCAGCTAGCTCATTAAAGGATTGCTTGATTTCTTGACCGATCGATCAGCAGCTTGGACAGGGAAAAAGCCTTGTCGGCGGACAACTTACCTCACCTTTGCATTGTACTTAAACCCTCTCTACACAGCATTATCCGGAAACCTGTCTTTTTGCCAGGCGGTTTTTTCATGTCCGATCATGGATGTGAAGATAAGCGAAATAGAACAAAAACATCAAAACCAAAAACCGAACCTTCGTTTTTTTCAATTCAATTTCAAAACCCGATCTCGCCACTCTGCTTGACGTTTTCAGATATTGTCTCAAAAAAAAAAGACAAATGAAGTCACAGTTTTTTCTTTAAACTCTTCAATAATCCTTTTCAATGGTTTATATCTAGAGTAACTTTTTTCGATGAGATAGGCCTTATCTATAGAATACGATGAAGCCTACCTATAGAGATTCCAAACTTGTATGTTTTCTACATTTGGGGCCAATTTACCCGAATTGATTTTTTAGTATTTTTTAATTTTTGATACGTTTCAAATTGGCAGGAGTGTTACATATGTATTGATATACAATCAATAATGTCAGGCCTCTACAAGTGATTATTGAATCCAATCAGGAATATCACTTGACAGCCACATCGAACCGCCGCGTTCATTTGCGTATTGAGGAAACTTCAATCGGCTTTCAGTCTTTAACACACTAAAATGTTTGACTGATGTTTTCCAACAAAGTTTGGGTTAGTTTTACGATAAATTTTGGAATGTCAATTTCTTGATTCGGTTACAGACCGTGATTTAATCTTATCAATCAAAATTTCAGTCATTCCAAATAATTAACCCTGTTAAGGAGCAGTTATGAGCAATTTAGGATTATTCGACAAACTCATTCCGGGAAAAATCAAAAACGACCCGATAGCATTCACAAAAGCCAAACTAGTAATTATTGTCATTTTTAGTTTAAATGCGGCTGCACTTGTTTATACAATTTGGTATTTCCTGACAGCTCGATTTGCAGATGGATCCATCATTTTGTTATGTGGGGTAATTATTTTGTTACTTTTACTTTTTCTTAAGAAAACCGGAAGTATTTTTTGGGTGGGAAATGCCATTACCCTGGTTATGTTTGGATTATTGACTTACCTGATCATTGATGGAAACGGTGTCAAGGCAACTTCAAACTCCTGGTATGTCATTGTTGTGATGTTAAGTATCATGATGGCAGGAATCCGTTCGGGAATTTTCTGGGGTTTGGTCACGGCAGTATCAATTGTGATTTATTACTACATGGGCTTAACCGGATATGCCTTCAAGCCGTTACCTAGCGACCCTACAGAATATTTTGTTGCCTACCTAGTACTTGGTTTAATCATGCTCGCACTTGGATTAAATTACGAACGAAATGTAATTAGAAGCCAACAGATAATCAATGAAGAAAAAAGGCAATCAAAAATCAGGGCTGATGAGCTGCAAACTGTCAATGACGAAATCCAGCAAGTCATGGAAAAGGTATCAACCTGCGATTTGTCTGTTCGTGTCAACGGCAACTTTAGAAATGGTTTAAATGATCTTAAACAAAGCATCAATAAAACAATAGACTTGCTAAGCAGGGTGATTGATGACACCAAATCATCTTCAGTAACTGTCAATGCAAATGCTTCCGAACTTGCAAAATCCGCGTACAGCCTTTCCAATACTACAACCACCCTGGCATCAGGTCTGGAGCAAATTGCCTCTTCGATGAACGAAGTCGAATCAAACGCCCAACATAACAATGATAGTGCGTCACAGGCTCAATCCTTAAGTAACAACACGCTGCAAGAGGTTCGAGATGGTACCGAACGTATGGAATCCATGTTAACAGCGATGCAGGAAATAAACGATACCAGTTCGAGTGTATCAAATGTAATCAAGGTGATTGATGAAATTGCGTTTCAAACAAATTTACTTGCTCTGAACGCTGCAGTCGAAGCAGCAAGGGCTGGTAAATTTGGTAAGGGATTTGCGGTTGTGGCCGAAGAGGTTCGAAACCTGGCCCAAAGAAGTTCAGAAGCTGCCAAAGATACCAATAGCTTGATTGAACGCTCAATCAAAGAAGTGGAAAACGGTGTTAGCAACGCATCGGAAGTTGCCACGGTTTTATCAAAAATCAGCTCCGGAGTTGAAAAAGTAAACAACCTGGTTTGCGACATTTCATCTGCTTCACAACATCAAAACAACTCTATCGTAGAAATTAACAAAGGACTTTCTCAAATCAACCAATCCAACCAAACCAATTCCGCCGTGGCCCAAGAAACGGCTGCTGCTTCAGAAGAACTGTCAACTCATTCATCCCAACTTCAATCTGATTTAAGCGCATTTAAACTTAGTTAACGTTTTTGTTTAACATCTGGTACCCGGAAAATGCGACGGATTTTTTATCATCTCCGTCGACCCGAATTTCCGGGCACGTTATGGGCAACAGCCAAAGAATGACTTTTGCCCTCAATCAAAAAAGGTACGGTGTGTTTCACAAGTCGAAGAACATCGCTTGAGGTTTATTCCTGTATATTGACGAACCCGAAAGCTTGTTAGTTGAGCGCAATCATTGAAACAAAGGAATGCTAAAATGAAAAAAAAGACTATTCTCGCAATTTTGGTTCATTCTCATGAAAAGCAGTTTGTTGATGTAATGAGCTGTGCCTTTCTGAAACTTGCAGAAAAAAGCTGTGTTGGTATCTCCATTGATTGTCAGGAAATTTTCCAAGAGATAGAAATTGGGAACGAGGAACTGTTTAATTCGATCATAGACTCAGCGTCAAAATTTATGGAGCGGAAGAACGATTTTGAGCTGGCGGTGATCGCCGATAGCTCGATTGAAGGTCTGAAACAAAAAACGCTTCGTCTCAATGAAAAGGTTTTGAAAAATGACCAGTTTTTACTGGTTTCAATGCTGTTATTTGACGGACGAACCTTTGATGAAGGGGAAATCCCAAGAACTGAACTTGAACAAACTTTCGACTCATTTTTCGATTATTTAAAGCAACAAGCGATAAAATCGATTCGCGTTCATAATTCTGTCATTGTTTATCAAACATCAATGCCTGTTGTGCATAGATTTTTTAGCACTTCCCACCGTTTCTGCTTACGACTGATCCGAGACGATCATTCCCCTTTGGCATTGGATGCCGTTACCCAATTCACTAATTACTTTCAACTCTTTTACAGCAATCCCCGGGCACTCCGAAATCTTGGGAAGAGAAGACCTGTCACTGTCGCTGCTGAAATTTCTAACTTTCTCAATTCAGCGACAAAAAACTGGGACTTTTATTTTTTTACCGGATCGGTTGTTTCTACAATTATAGATACCTTTGAAAAGCTGAAATCAAGTGTAGCCAATGGCTATTGTCTTTCCGGACCCAGCGAGCATAGCCTGGCATGTGGCGCTATTGCCAATTGGCAATTGTACCAGCGTTCCTATGCGATTGTTGTTACCAGCGGAATGGGAGACGAACTCAAGGGAACCCTGCAAAATCTAAAGCAGAGTAAAGCCCGGGGGTTTGTCATTGTTGCAGAATCAAATCCTGGTGTCTGGTTTCCTTTTCAAGGATGCAATTATGAAGAGGACGATATTGTCAGCGTTATGGAAGCAAGAGACTTGCCGGTTGTCTCATTTACAGATTCTGAAAACATGCATGAGGATTTAACCAAGGCATTTACTTATTTCAATCAAAATAAAGGTCCGGTGGTGCTGTTACTTTCAACAAAAGTGTTGATGGCAACAGAGCAATTGGAAACACCGATCCAAATCTCGCCAGTTACCGAAACCATTCAGTATGATGACAAAGATCTGGATGATATTGTGAATATTATTAACAATGAAAAATGCAGGGTAGCCTGGCGATGTGGTTTTTTATCAGATGAAGAATATCAACTTGTTAAAGAAATAAGTGAAAAGGCTGGCATTGTCTTGGTTGACGGGCTAACCAGACCGGGGTCTATTCCTGCATACAAAAACGGTGTATTGACAAGAAACTATTTTGGAACGTTTTCGCTGTACGGTTATTCTAAAAAGATCTATCGCTACCTGACTGACAAGGGAAAAGTTAGAGACAAAAACGAGCAGATACTTTTTTTCCTAAAATCAAAAATCAGCCAAATCAGTTCTCCTTTTTCCGAAGCATCTTTAAAAAACAAATTTCGAATTGTACAGGTAAACAACAATCCTTCGCATCTTGCACCTTTTGCTGACTACCATTGTCAAATGAACTTGTTGGATTTTTTAATCCTTCTGAAAAGCAGGTTGGACATTTCCAATGAAGTCCTGGAATTTAGGAGAGATACCATCAACAAAACAACCATTGAGAAAGACACCTTTAGCAAGTCGATTCCCGTTCAACCGATGTTTCCAAATTATTTTTTCACCCAACTCAGTTCAACCGTTGAACAATTGATCACAAAAGATGAATATAGCTACACAGGCATCTATGATGTCGGAAGAAACGGGGTTTCCGCCTTTCGTAATATCGCGCGAACCGGTCCGGGTTTCTCAGGGTGGTACGGCAGGGCGTTAATGGGGGATGCACTTCTGGCAGTAAACAGTCTGGCTGTAACATCCGAAAACAACATTCTGGCATTTATAGGGGATGGTGCAAAAAACATGGTTCCGGATATCAGGGCAACCATGGTCGACAATATCCTTCACCAACGAAAAAATCTTGATATCAACATCAGCATTTTTTATTTAATCAACGGTGTCTTCTCGCTAATATGCTCATTCCAGGAATCGTTTTTGTATAGCAGGAGCAGGAGGCCCATGAACTGCCATAGTGTTCTTGAGTCCGAAAGCTCATTTGACCTTGGCAACATCAGGGTTAACCAACATGTTATTGAAAAATACGATCATCACCTTTTTGATACAGCCTTAAGAAAAAAAGGAGAGATAAATCTCTTCTATGTCTTATTATCCCACAACAACAGTGGAGATGGCCTCTCCCTCGCCTCGATAAAAAGTTATAGCTGGCAGGATGATTAAGGAGCAAGTGTTATGAATCGCAATAGAGGTCCGTTGACTGGAGTAAAGGTTCTGGATTTATCAATGATTTTTCCGGGACCCTTGGCTGCCATGTATCTGGGAGATTTGGGTGCCTCGGTCATCAAAATTGAAAACCCCAGGCTTGGCGATCTTGGCAGACAGATGGGAAATCCGTTGCCTACAAGTGAAACCAATGGCAAGCCCGATAGCGCAATTTTTTATATGTGCAACCGCAACAAAAAATCCGTAACGGTCAACATCAAAAGGAAAGAAGGACAGGAGATCATCCATAAATTTCTGGAATCAACGGATATTCTGGTTGAAAGCTATAGCCCGGGAACCTTGGATAAAATAGGCCTTGACTATGGAAGCCTGAAAGAAAAATATCCCGGGCTGGTTTTTTGTCACGTTTCCATGTTTGGAGCAAGTGGTCCTTATTCTCAAAAAACAGGACATGATGGTAATTGTCTGGCCTATACCGGATTGCTGAATCAAAACCGTTCAATAGATGGCACACCCCAAATACCCGGATTTCAAATGGCAGATATTGGTGGGGGAGCTTATATTGCATTGATATCGATTTTAGCGGCTTTGTTTTATAAAGAAAGAAACAAGACAGGACAATTTTTGGACGTGGGCCTGCTTGATGGGGCCATGAGCTTTCAAAGTCTGCCGTTGGGACTGCTGCAAGGTGGAGAAAAACAAAGTGAAGGCAAAACCGTTCTCAGTGGTTTGTTGCCAAATTATCATGTTTATAAATGCAAGGATGATAAATTTATCATTTTTGCTCCGCTTGAAAGACCTTTTTTGAAAAACTTCCTGGAGACGATCAACAAACCGGAATGGCTGGAAACAATCCTGAACAACCGGGATAAAGGAAAAGAACTGCTAAGTGAATTGTTTGCCGCAAAACCCCGGGAAGATTGGCATGATCTATTCGAACAAAAACTAAGCTGTATTTCGCCTGTAAATACCTTGGAAGAAGCCATGCTGGATCCTCATTTGCGAGACAGAAACATGATTATCAGCATGCAGGATGATGCCGTCGGAGAGGTTACTATGATTGGTTCTCCCTTTCATTTTTCGAAAACTCCCTGTACATATAGGGATTTCCCCCCGCAAAAGGGAGAGCAAACCAATCAAATCCTGAGAGAAACAGGATACAGCGAAGAACAACTGAGAGAGTGGAAGCAAAAAAATATCATTTAATCGGGAATTGGAATGGATCTATTTTCAGTAAAAAATAAAAGTGTATTTATCACCGGGGCCAGCAGAGGCATTGGCAAAGCACTGGCACTTGGATTTAAAAATTCAGGGGCACAGGTGATCGGAACCGGCAGAAGCCCGGAGTCTATCTCCTGGATGGGTGACGCGGGCATTAAAGGTGAAATTCTTGACAACCGCAACAAAGAACAAGTGCAGGAGGTCATCAAAAAATCCGCTGAAGCAACCGGGGGGTTGGATTGTTTGATCAACAATGCGGGACTGACGGCCAAAACACCGATGAGCCGGATAAAAGAGGAGGAAGTAGATGAGCTTTTCTCGACAAATCTAAAAGGTCTAATCCACACTTCCCAGGCTTACTACAAGTTGCAAAAAAACAGGGGAGGTTCAATAATTAACATCGCTTCAATTTGCGCTCACTCTGTAATTCCCGCGACTGGTAGCTATTGCGCGAGCAAAGGGGCTGTTTTGCAGATCACGCGATCAATGGCCGTTGAATGGGCGCGAAAGAAAATCAGGGTTAACGTTATCTGCCCGGGTTTTTTTGAAACGGACATGACCTCCGATATTGCTAACAACCCGGCAATGGAAGACCGACTCAAATCATTAATTCCCATGGGAAGATCCGGAAACATTGACGAACTGACCGGCGCAGCGCTGTTTTTGGCGAGCTCGGCAAGTAGCTATGTAACAGGTCAAAGTATTATCGTAGACGGAGGGGTCTTATCCCAGATCAGGGTTTAATAAACGCAGCAAGAACCTGAAATGTCCAATTCCAGGTTCTTGTACCTTAACAGGATAACGAATCCTTCAATTCAACATCTCCTTTTCATTCCGTCTCGTTTTTCGTTTTCTGCCTTTTACTGCAATAATTCCAGCGACAGCAAGTCTTTTTTGAATCTTCGGGGTGAAAGTGGATAAATTGGCGTACTGTCAACTGATTCAGTCTTATGGCTTATCGATACAAAGTCTGGGCACTATTGCTGAATTGCCAGGTTTGAAGAGCATTGCATTGCGCAACATTGTCGATGTACTCGATTTTCAGTTGACCCAGCCCGATGTCAAGCAACTCGACGAGAAAAATCCCTGGCAGAAGCTGGCCGTCTAAATAAAACAGACCTTCGTAACAATACACATCGCCTTTTACCACTGCCTCAGGTCTTCTATTGATAAATCCCGCATTCTTGGGAAACATAAGGTGATAAGCCGCTGTGTATGGAATTCCATCTACAACTCCAAAATTTGATTGATTATCGAGTTTGGTTAAGGAGAATACAATCATCTCATCGGGTTTTGCCCAGTGGGGACCAATTGAGATGGACCTGTCTTCAACATTACTTTGATGTCCGGTCGCATCGAGAAACCAATTACCAGCGGCTGTGTCAGGCACATCCTGCATGTGACTGCCACATGATTGAGCCGGGTGAGGCATCCATGGATCACCCGCATAAAGCATAGCTTTTTGTATCTGATACAACCCCTGGGGAAAGTATCTTATGAAACAATGCTGACGATTCCCACGCGGCACAATGGAAAGCATTAAGTCTACTTCTTCATCGGTCAGCTGGAGTTGCTCTTGCGCATCATCCACCATATCAAGAATTGCATCATATGAGTATCGATCGGGATTAACAAACCCGACACGTGGTTTGCGTAAATCGATTAAGCCTATATCAAAAGAACTCACTGTACCCCCTGCAAAACCGATGATTTCAGCAGCATTGACATCAAAACTGAGACCAATGGTACGATCGCTGCCCATCGCTGTATATTCGGTTTCATCGTTAAACCTTTGCCCAATCTCAGCGGTCAGGGCAGGAGACAATTCCTGTAAATGACTAAAATATAACCGAATATCGGAGCAGGTATCCGTACCGTCACGGTAGATCATATGCAGGTCATAGTCTTCATTTTGGGTATTGTAAGTCGCAGCAATAATTCGCACATCACGCATAGCTCTTATTGTTGCATAAACCCACTGTTCCGGATCGCCGGCTGCCACTTGTATCGGCTTTAATCGGAAGTACATATGCTTAACCGGCAATACATGGGAACCTCCACGCTCACCCAAAGGCACAATCCCTTCCAGCTCGTTCGGCTCGAAAGAAAGCGCCGTGAAAATTTCATCACCTGTAGGACAAACTTCAGCTGCTGAAATGCTAATGGTGGTACCAAGGGAGATAAAAAGCGAGACTAGTAAAGCTCCCATCTTCATTTTGTAACTCTTTTTCATTGCTTCGCTCCAAAAAAACTATTCAAAAAGTAACGCTCACAAATCGCCCCGCCTTCCAGTTTTTGCTCAACTGCAAAAGGAGTTCCCTTATTATCTCAGGATCATTTTTCTTCCTAATAGACTGATTTAAAAGTTATTACTAGCTATTGGCTTAAGTTGTTGTTACCAAATGCGTCAGATTTTATTTAGTAAAGACCAAAAATACCGTTTACCACTGTCAAAACTGTCGAAAGTTGAAAAAAAATCGACATCATGGATTAGTCGGAAACAGGAATGCTGAACGGTCCTCTTTTTGTTTGGTTGCCTGGGGGGGGGTATCAACTCCCGTATCGCCTAAGAGAATATGAAGCTACATCCGATTTTTCCAAATGCGGATTGTATTCTTACAAAGCGGAAGGTCGGCGGTGTGAGTGAAAATGTTGGATAAAGGCTGGAAGTTTATTGTTTTATGGAAAGGATTCCGCGAAAAGCACTTGTTTTCCTGGCAGAAAGGTCTGTGCTTTTCGCTGGGTTTGAATTTTAATGAGTGATCGTCAAATTTTGGAATCCAACCTGTGATTTCTCGTTAGGAAGGCCGGGTTTAACACCATTCATATCTTTTGGTTAAAAACTAAAATTAATTCTGCCGAACAGTACTGATCCCGACCTGCCGATTGCACTTTCTTCCTCTCCGCCCGGGATTTGAGCAGAGATGTTGAGAGTGATTTCGTCGTCGGCAACCCAGGTAAACCAGGGGTTTGCCATAACCGAAGAGTCATTGGCGTTGGCAATCACATAAAGTGCCAATGTAGAAAAATCAGTCAGCGGATAGCTTGCTCCGAAATAATAGTTGTCTTTACCGAGTGAATCCAATTCACCTGTGAGATACGCCATCCTTTGGTTTAAAGTATATTCCTCGTGATCGCTTTCCCCAAGTCCTTCGAAATAATACTCCAGAATCAGATACAATCCGCTTTCAAAGGTATAGTCAATTCCGACGAGGTATTTGTCGTGGTTTTTCAATTCGTCCGGCAATTCCTCTTGGTCATCGTCCTCTTCTAAAACATATGAACCGCCTTCGGCATGTACACCCAGACCAAGGATTTCTCCGCTGATTTCCAAAGCGGTAAGACGCCATCGGATTTGCCTTGCTATATCCTCCAGTGCCACCGAACCACTTATGACACCTTCATAGTCATAAAATGACTTTCTCACGTCGGTATAGTGCAATGCCGCTTCCCAGGATGAAAATCCGGTTTTAAACTTCACCTGAAAGTCACCTTCATCCGAAGTTGAGACCTCTCTATCCTTCCGATCGTGACTGGTTCCGAAGGAATAGTAGAGCGACAACGAACTATCTTCGAAAAACCCGCGCGACAGAAAAATACTGTCCAGACCTTCTATTTCATATGCAGGATCCAACACATCCTTCCAATTAAAAAGGTCGGTCGGATTCCAGGCATAACCGGTTCCGGTGTAATATTTCTGTCTTCCCGTCCTGATTGTTGTCCGTCCGAAATACAATGATCCATATGCTTCCTGAAACCACAAGTCGTTGGTTTTTTCAATTTCCACCGGATCACTAAAACGTTCAGCTTCCTCTTCCGGTAAATAATCAAGCAAGTTAATCGACTTGTTTCCGGCATAGCGGTTGCCGACAATTGAGACGCTGAGATCTCCCTTCTCCCGATATCTGTTTTTGATGTTCAGTCTTACCCGGGTTTCGTTTGCGATCAACGTTTTATCCTGAGCCTTGTTTTCGTCAGCCGTTAGGGTATTTTCCAGGTAGCCGGAAAACTCAAGGTCCGACTCCTGGGACAGTGCCGGACTTGCACCAAGGACAATTATCCCGAAAGATATCAATAATGTTTTCTTCATCCCTCTCACCTGTTCAAACGGTTGGATTTAAACTTTCCGGGTTTGATCGGGGTATCAAAATCTATTTCCAATGTCAGGTTTTTTGTAGTTCCCCCGTCTTCATGATTCTTCATGACCATTTCCATGGGGACCAGGTGACCCGACTTGTTTTGTACATCCCGAAGAAAAAGAGTCTTAAAAGGTTTTTTATCCCCTTTTTCAAAATAGTCGATCTTCCGTGCAACAAAGTCGTGTTTCCCGATCCAGGCAATAATACGTTCATAGCTTGGTCCCTTTGGTGTGGGAATCAACTCCAGCACATAACAGGAAATAGCCTCGAAATCCTCTTCCCCGATCAGCTTGCCGGTGTATTTCTCGCTCATTTTGCCACCACCCATATCCTCGTAGGTAAAATCCGATCCCATGACCTTCTGTTTTTTTGCGTGAGAGGCCAGATGGCGAATTCTGCGGGTCCTGGGAGAATAGCTCCAGATGTCGTCACCATCGTTTAACATCAGGATTTTGACTCCCTTGACTCTCTTGGGATAGGTGTAGACTGCCAACTGCTTGTCACCGGTGTCCACTGACCAGCTCTTGATTTTAAGCAGCCGCTTGTCTCCGTTGGAAGTCGTTATGGTCTGTTCCATAAACACAACGGCGTGATCATACTTTTCTACCTGGTCGACTCTCTTGAGAATATGCTCGGCTGTCATACCTTGAGCCAGCAGAAGACCGGGTAGCAAAAACAAACAAAATAACATCTTCGATATAAGTCTGAGTTTCATGATTTTCTTCTCCTGTTGAAATGTGAATTAAAGTGTATTTGCTGCATCAGGGTTTTTACTGTTTTTAGTCGACGAAGAAACCGATCGGCCAACAATTCTTTTTTCGACAAACGAGCCGACCAAAGGGAGCACCAGAATTGACGAGACAAAACAGAATCCAACACCGATAAACAGGACGTAGCCAAGGCTGGCCATACCCCTGTGTGTATAAAAACCGATACTACCGAAACCGATCATGGTGGTGAGCGCAGTCATCAGGATGGCATGACCGACTTTTGCAGTGGCCTTATTGATCCCGCCAATTCCCTCCTGCCGCCAGCGATGAATGATGTGAATGCCGTTATCGACACCGATACCGATGATGACAGGGACAGCAACGATATTGACAAAATTCAGCTTGATTCCTAAAACCGACATCATCGCAACCATCCAGAGCGTTCCGAATACCAAGGGAATCATTGCTGTGAGTGCGGAAGTTATGTTTTTCAGATCCAAAAGCAGTAACAGAATGATAACCAGCGCCGCTGCTATCAGTGCTTTTTTTCCGTCCCTCACCATGGCTTCGTTTACCAATAGCATCAGTTTCGGTGTGCCGGCGATTTTGGAGGAAACCGAATCGACGCTGTCGACAAATCGAACCAGGGGATCATATTCATACAGGTTTTTCTTCGGATAGATCTGCACCAGGTAACGACCGGTTTCGGGGCTTTTATACAAATCCTGCAGTTTTTTCGGCAGCATCTGTTCCGTAACAGGGCCTTCGTGCTCCGCCATTTCCAGCAGTCGTTGCTTGAAGTGCTTGGAAAAGATATCAGCAAAAGCAGCGATTTGAATCCAGTCTGTTTCGCCTTCTTTCAGGCGACTGATCAATTCAACCAGTTTACCATCCTGTTTTTCACCTCCGGTTACCCGCTCAATGGCTGCCACTACCCTGTCCTGACCGCCGATGAATGAGAGTTCTTCGATCTCTATCAAGTTAAACATCAGCCTTTGGAGCTGATTTGCCAGTTCCTCCCTTGCCGTAGTTGCATCGGCTGTGAACGTGTTCACAATGCCACTCTGCTCCAGGTTTGCCCTCAGCTTCCTGATCGACCGATCGTTTTGATCAATCCAACCGGGTTCAGGGATCCAGCGGTCAATTGAGTCTACATCCCCGACTACCTTTTTCTTTTTCAGGCGTTTGGTGATAGCCCTGGATGTTTCAATTGAATCGACCGTTGTAAACGCCAGATCAGCGGACATCTTAAAACGACTGACAATTTCCTTGTGCAAGCGAACCGATTCCAGACCCTTTGGTTCCAGTTCCAACAGGTTGTATTCGTACTCAAGGCCCCTCAATTGCAAAACTGCCACTACGATTAACAATAACCCGATAACCAGGGATACGATCCGCCTTGCGCTTACTCCGGAAGCAATATTACCCAAAATTACAAAATCCCGGCTCTTAACCGTTTGCCCCAGGCGGGACAAGCGATTGTCTCTCAATACCAGTAGGGTCGGCAGTATAAAAAAGATTGCCAGCAGAGAGATAACAACACCACTTCCGGCACAGAAACCAAACTCGGCAATTCCCCTGGTATCTCCAACCATTAAAGCAAAGAAAGCCAACGCAGTGGTCAGAGCACTGGCCAGTACACCCCTGCCCGTAATCACAACCGTTTTTTCCAGGGCTTCCTCCAATGAACGGCCGCCAGACCTCTCTTCATAAAACCGGGTAATAACGTGAATAGAAAAACCGATCCCCAGGCCGATGAGGACTAACATAATCATAGCCGTCAAAATGTTGAGATCGACAATGGTCAAACGGAAAAATCCCATCGACCAGATAATACCGATCACAATGGGGCTCATCCCCAGTAGAGGAATGACCAGGGATCGATAATTCCAGACCAGGAGCACAAAAACCAAGACAAGCGCGAACAACGTTAACCAGAAAGTATACGGACCCATGGATTCCAGTTCATCACGCGCTATAGGAATCATTCCCGTTGTTCCGATGCGAACACCGGGCATGGAGGATTCGATATCCCGCAAGACGGGTCTCATTTTTGTATCCACATGAATCTGTTTCCCCCAATCGAGGGAAGAAGCCTTGACAGCTACCGGTATGATTCCCATTTTTTTATCCAGCGACAGCAGATAGGGATTGCCCGAAGATAAATCCCGAACCGTTCTCATAATCAAGGTACGGTCCACAGTGATGCCTTTTGCGGTTTCATCCAGCATTAAGATAAAATCCTCCAAAGCGGCCATTACAGCCACCAACTCCCTTTCCTGGTCTTGCACCTTTTCGGCGTCACCTGAAAACTCCTTTTCAAAATCATCATTCAGATGAGTGAGATAAGGAACCAACCTGGCATCGGAGAAAACATCCACCGATCGTCTCAAATCTTTTGGCTTAATAGTTCGTAAGCCGTGCTGAACCAAAAACTCCTCGTCAAGCTTGCCGTAAGTTGTGGTTACAACATCCGTTAGTGACTCAATTCGCCCGATGGTTTCCTCTATAGCTGCCTCGGTCGAAACGGGAGAATCCGATTCGATCACAATAATATAGTTGGATCCCATCGGATATTTTTCCGAAACCTCAATCCATTCCTGCACCACCGGTTCTGATTGAGGCAGAAGAGAAACCCACTTCATATCCACACCGATCAAGGCGGAGAGATAACCGGTAATACAAGTCATCACAACCGTAACTACGATTACCGCCTGCCTCCTTTTTAAAGCCAAATACAAAAAGAACCTCAAAAATTTGTCAAACATGCTTCCTCCTTCGTGAAGCGTTATTAAAAACACCAAAAAAGAAATTCCCTTACGAGAAAAAAGAAAATACATACTAACCGTTAGGTATGTTGCTGAACAAACCAATCCCTCAAAAATCGGATCGGCGTCTTAGGGGGTTTTGACCTCTATAAATTCGTCAACAATTAAAGGTTGTGCCACCCTCGTGTGTAGTCTGTGTCATCATAGAAAAATCGAAGATTTTTCGATATTTGACTCACGATTAGTCACGTTTGTCTCCCCAGTCCTGAACCAAGCTAAGGACAGGCCCGATCCAGAATCCATTGTAATTAAAACACTTTACTCTCCTGGACGCCGGATCGGAGTCCGACATGACAACGGCCTAATCAGGATTCGCCCAGTTGCGACAAAGTCTGGCATTACAACATCCCTCCTTACTTTTTGATCATATCCCACAAGCCTGCTGATATTTTAGCTCCTTCCTCTTTAATCTTGCCTATATCGTCAAGCAGTACCACCATTAAAATAAATCCCTCTGCAAGGGAGAAGATGTGAACGGCCAACGAATCAGCATCAATGTCTTTTCTTATCTCGCCGTTAATCTGTGCATCCCTAACTCGCTGGCAAAACAGATCCATGCTGCCTGAATAGATATTAGCCACCTTCTCTTTAAATTCGGGAAACCTCCGCATGGCGTTAAGCAAAAGAATATAATGTTTTTCATTTATATTTGCCGCAAACTTCATATTTTCAAAATACCCCGGGTAGTCCAATATTTTGGGGATCATCGTTTTCATATCCTCTGAGGAATATATCTTTTCCCTGATCCATTTCTCCACTTCATAAAAGTAGCTGTTCATGACAGCAAGAAAAACTTCTTCCTTCGTCTTGAAATGATGATAAAACGCTCCCTTGGTAATATTGCACTGTTCGGTGATCTTACTGATGCTGGCTTTTTCATAGCCGTGTTCCAGAAAACACTGGAAAGATGTCTGTAATAGTTTTTCTTTTGTTTCCATATTTTATCCTGTTTTATAAAAAAGATACTAACCGATTGGTATGTTGTCAAGTCGATTTTTTATTCAAGATGGTCAAGAGTTTTTAACGGGTTGTCAAGAATGAACTTTTCAAGTGACTTGTTCATGCCTTTCAAGGCTCAGTTAAAAGGCATTCCTTTGTTTCTGCATTTGGTTTTTCAGATCCGGAAGCATAAAGCTTGGTCAGGTAATTGGTGGATTTAAAACGTCCCCAACTGGTTCCTCTTCCGCGAACCGGGAATAAACCGAACCACCCTTTTGACAAGGTTAGTTGTTTAAAAATCAGATAGTCATCCTGCTGGATCAATTCAAAAGTATTGTTTTCGGTTCCCCGAAAACCACCGCTATTGGTTACTTTCACGGTATCCTTTCGCAACCAGCCGTTTACACATTTATAGTCACCTCCGGCGATTGACAGTGTTTTTTTGTAGATACACCTACCTTCGGCGTTGAAAAGCCCGACATTCAATTGATCTGGTTCCGGTTGTGCAATCGACACAAACACCGTTTTAAGTAACAAAGTGCGCTTTTTATCAAACAGGATATCGATAATATTTTTCTGTCCCCAATGTTCACGATTGAAATTACGATACACCGTCGGAGCGAAGTTGCAGCTATTGCTGGTGGAAATTACAATGGGTGGCCATTCAGCGGGATATGGATCATGAGCACTACAACCTGCGAGGGTTGCCGCCATCAATAACCATGGAAGGAACGATTGAATGAATGTACTTGAAGGTTGCCTGACTTGTTTCAGTATTTCTGGCATAATATTTCCTTAAAGGTTATTCTTTTTGTTCTTGTGATCGACCCTCTTGGTGCATTTCGTTTTTTCAATGCTGTAACAGCATTTTCAATTTTAGATTCCACAGCCCAATCCAATGGTGTTCGACCCGTATTATCTGCAATGGATACGTTAGCCTGTTGGCTCAGGAGCAATGTGCCCCACAGTTCAAAGTGCTTTTGATTACTTGCGAGCAGGTGAAGAGGAGCGACTCCGTTTTTCTCCTGAATATTCGCATCGGCTCCTTTGGCCACCAATAAACCGAAATTTTCCGGTTGGTTCTCCGCAAAAATCGATTTGTGCAGAGGCGTGCATCCCGCATCATTTTGCTCATCGATATCGGCCCCGTGTTTTAACAAGAGTTCGATTTCAGCGGTCGCATACCGGTTTCTCGCAGCTAAGTGAAGTGGGGTATCACCATATTTTTTTGATCTTACGGAAAGATCCGCTCCATGCTCCAGTAGCAATGGCAGTAACGATAAATGTGATTTACTGCCTGTGATCCGATGTAATGGTGTTCTACCTTTAGTATCTCTGATATTAGGATCTGCTCCGGCTATCAGCAGTCGCTTTATGGATGCATCGGGTTGATGACAATCGAGCGATACCAAAAGGCCGTGGATTGGTGTCGTGGAACTGGCATCTGTTGCATTGATATCCAAACCCTGTTTAATCAGGTAATCCATTATTTCCTGATGGCAGGCATAATGTATTAGTGACTGTTGTTTGTTGTTTTTGTGCCTGATGTCAATTCCTTTTTCAGTCAGAAACTTAAAGATATTGAGAGCATGGCTGTTTTCATCTACGGCAGATCCTGTTGCCTCAAGAAGAAAAAACAGGGCATTTTCTCCTGCATCGTTCAAAGCCAAAGGATCAGCCCCCTTGTTCAGAAGATGTTGCAACAACTCCACTGACAACAATTTCGAGGCAATCAGGAATGCCGTGGCGCCAAACTGATCCCTGTGTTCCAAATCGGCACCCTTTGACAGCAACATATCTATCATCCCGAATTGAAGTGACGGAGCATGGGGACGGAGCGGAGCTTTTAAATAATTGGAATAATCCTTGGACAGGGCAAACTGCAAAGGAGACAGCCTGTGCCTGCCGGCAGCGTTTGGATTGGCTTTCCTTTCAAGCAGAAGTGCTATCATCTCCGTATGACCGCTAGCTACAGCATAATGCAATGGCGTCATATCAAAGGTGTTTTGAGAATTGGGATCTGCCCCCTTATCCAACAACAACTTTGCAGCTTCTATCTGATTGCCGATGACTGCATGATGCAGCGGGGTTTCCTTCATGGTGAATCTTGAAATGATATCTTTGGGACTGTGTGCATCAATATCCCCACCTTCATCAAGATAGCTGTTAATACTTTCCAGGTCGCCTTTTCTTGAGGCTTCATGGATTGGAACTTCAGCTTGAAAAAAGCAGCCAATTCCGGCAACAATGATCAACAAAAGCAATATAACTTTTTTCATGGTCCCTTTGCATTCCATTCAGACGATCTGCCCTTAATCTTGATAATTTTAATCCTTTGATACCAAACATACAAACCCTGCCTGTGGTTAAAAGGCAAACAATAAGCCGTAAGTTGCGATTGTTTACGCCTGGCAGAGGTCATGGTAATATCGGAAACGTAAAGATTTAATACTCCTCTTAACAGTAAGGGATATCTACTGGTTTAGCTACGGAGAAAATGACCAGGGATTTTCCTTAACAGGATGATCCAAAACCGTAATGCGGGATGTAGTTGATATATTGAAATTTGGCATATATACCGACTATCAAATAGGGAGGATAAATTTAAACACTGTTTAAACAAGGGAATCGAAGGTTTTAATAAGATATATTTTTTGCGGAATTTTTGACTTCCGAAATGTCAACATTTCACGTCTCATTATTTGGAAAATATGTGGCGTGAAACCGCATTGCGCAGATCCGACAATTCTCCTGAATCGTTGCTAAGCATTTCAGGAAGAGTTTTTCAGACCTGCGACAATTTAAGGAAGGCGATCCTAGTTAGAGTTTTCAGGTTGAGCGAAAATTCGGGGTCAGGTCTTTCATTTTGACATTTCAAAATTCGGGGTCAGGTCTTTCATTTTGACATTTAATTTTCTTAACTCGATCAGCTCAATTTAAAATTGATGCCAGCACCATATACCAATCCTGGCACTATTTCGAGTATTACACGAAGATCATGGATTTGAATGTGTACAATGGTTGTAAAGTATAGAGGTGAATTATATGTTTACTACGGTTATCAGTTATCGGCTATCGGATATCAGATGGATTGAGTTGCTTCGCAATGGATGGGGATTAATTGTAGATTGCAGTTTTGAAAGGGCCAGATGGTTGTTATGGTTGGCTTGAATGTTTATAAACGATATTGGATAGCTTTCAGCAGTCACTACATTTTAGATTGTAGATTTAGGACTTACAGGTTGAGTTGCTTCGCAAAGGTTTCGTGATATTGCGAAATGTAAGTAACGAAGGATGCTCAGAGCTAATCAAGGTATTGCTTTAATCCTTTTACCAGGGAGTCGAAGACGGTGCGGTAAATAAGTAAGGGACGAAATGAGGAACGTATCCCCTTATTTTTGTTTTTCAGGAAGAGAGGTTGGTTAGCGGATCGGGAAATGGGAATTAAAACAGAGATTTTTCCGGAGCGCGTCTTTCTGGAACCTACTCATGGGGGATCTTGCTTTCATTCCAGTCTTTTGAAATGTAGCGATTACAATAACAACTGCCAAACTCGGCAACGTCTGCTTCCCTATATACACAGGGGCAGATGATGTCCTTATCGTTTTCCAGGTCGTCAGAAGAGAGAAAGGGGGAAAGGGTTCATAACATTGATAGAGTTTCCATGGCACAACCACAGTCAGGATAATTATGATTAATCTTGTGCAAAACCTCTTCACTTGCTACTGGTTGAAGAGATATTGCACAGAGGCTAATATGGACAGAAAATCACAAGTGATCAAAATCGCAAAGCAAAAAGGAGTCATCAAGGCCAGCGATTTGAAAACGAAAGGAATTTCCCGAAATTACCTGTATGAGCTGACAAAGAAAGGGAAACTCCGAAAGGTAGCTCGTGGACTGTATGAACTACCTGAGAATCAACCGACAGAACACGTTGCTCTGATTGAAGTTGCAAAGCGAATTCCTAAGGCTGTTATAAGCCTAATATCCGCTCTTAATTATTACGATCTAACGACCCAACTCCCCCATGAAGTTTGGATTACAGTACCCAGGGGAGCATGGAGACCTAAAATAGAGTATCCCGCGTTGAATCTAACTTATGCTTCTGTAGACATTTACTCATATGGAATTCGCAAACTAAAAATCAACGGGGTTGATATTAAAATCTACACTCCTGCGAAAACCATCGCGGATTGTTTTAAGTTCAGGAACAAAGTCGGTCTCGATGTGGCAATTGAAGCCCTCAAAAGAGCCTGGGAGAAAAAAGAAGTCAATATGGAAGATCTAACCAAAGCCGCTAAGGCGTGTAATGTCTTGAAGGTCATCCGGCCATATCTGGAGGCGATCTCATGACGGAAAAGATGAAAACCAACATTGCGACTTCAATCCTCCAGCGGTTATTGAACCAAGCTCGGGCAAATCATGAAGACTTCAATCATGTATTGAACCGTTATGGAATGGAACGTTTTCTTTATCGCCTGAGTATCTCATCATACAATGAAGAGTTCATCTTAAAAGGCGCCAGCCTTTTTCTGGTTTGGCAAGAGCAGAGTTATAGGGTCACAAAAGATGCTGATTTTCTCTCTTTTGGAGATCCAAACCTGGACAGATTGAGCGAAATTTTCAGGGAAATCTGTCAGATTGAATGCCCCGTCAAAGATGGCATTATTTTTTCTCCGGAATCAGTCAAAGCCCAAGTTATAAGGGAAGAACAAGTATATGATGGCGTTCGGATATCATTGGTAGGCAGTCTCAATAAAGCACGTGTATCCCTGCAATTTGATGTTGGTTTCGGAGATATTGTCACACCTTCCCCTGAAATAATTGAATACCCTTCGCTGTTAGATTTTCCTAAACCGAAGCTGAGAGCTTATTCAAAGTACTCTGTGATTGCAGAAAAAGTGGAAGCAATCGTGAAACTAGGCATAGCCAACAGCAGAATGAAGGACTTCTATGATGTCTGGCTTCTGTCCAAACTGCATGAATATGAGTATTCGACCCTGAAGCAGTCTCTGGAAAACACATTTCAACAAAGAGTGACGAATATTCCCAAAAATCGTCCCGTTGCCCTGACGGCTGAGTTTTATGGCGATACACAAAAACAGCAACAATGGAAGGCATTTGTGCGTAAATCCAAAATAAAGGTGGCACCAGAGAATTTAGAAAGCCTTACCAATGAACTGTCAGCATTTATTTTACCAATATTCCAGCAACAATTGGAAAACGATTATGAAATTTGGATGTCCGGAAAAGGTTGGTTAGAAAGCAGATAGCAAAATCAAAGAACTGATCCTAGCCCCTTCAAGGAGTCGCCCTAAATTATAGATTTATGAAGTAAGATTTGAGTCCACTCCGAAAAGTCATTTTTTAGATCGGAAATGAGCAGGACGTTATTTTTCAACAAATTTAAGAATGAAACCGGTGTCTCACCGATCCAATACTTCATCCATGTCAAGCTGAACTCATCAAGACTGATTTTGTCCACGACAACCCTGAAAATAACAGAAATTGCGGCCATGTTAGCTTTTTACGATGAGTTCTACTTCTCAAAAATGTTCAAGAAACGATTTGGAATCTCACCTACACAATACAGAAAAAATCATTCTGGGAGCTTGCTAAGTACTATTCCGAATGACTCGAAACTTGATGTTTAAGCCAGGGATCCGAGGACAGGCGGTGTTGAGGTTGTTGTCATATTGACATCGCTACCCAAGCCCGACTCTCCATGATGCCAAAATCAAAAACCAGATTCCGGATCCTGTCCAATCAGTCACCCATCCATTTCCACTGGCCATCCTCCAAGACAATTTGTTTGAATCGTAATGGCGCTGTTCCCCAGGGGTTGCTATGAACCAATCCTGAGATATCAGCTGAATTCCCCTTTTGTAAAAATGATGTCAGTTCAATTTTATACTCAATCACATCCTTGTATCTTGGGTAGATGTATTTCAAAAATGATTTTTTTGTAAATCCACGTGAACTGAAGCTATCAGAAAAAAATTCGGGAATTATTTTCAAATTCTGTTGAACAAGAGCGTTGCTAAAGTCGTCAAGAAATTGAAGAACCGTTTTCGGGATTGCCATGTCATGTGATTCTTGATTTCTCAGGTTGCCATACCATTTCCATTGACCCGCCTCATAAATTAACCCCGGTACAACCAATGGTCCTGAACTTGAGTTGTAGTGAGTCGTCCCTTCGATACGGGCAATATTTCCTTTTCGTTCAAACCGTCTCAGTTTGACGCAAAAATGACTTATCGACCCTCTGCGGAATAAAGCACTTAAGAAGCGTTTAGTACCGTCATAATCTCTGCCATTTAGAAGAAAATTCCTCGAATAAAAACTCATTGCCGCTTCTAAGTCATTCCGCATAAAAGCTTGCGAATAATTCTCAATAAAATCAGCAATTTCCCAGGGGATGGTTTTGTCCTGGGTACAGGCGTACCCAGTGGGCAATTCAATGCTTTGTTCCGGGGCGGTACCTGCTTCTTTTTTGATAGTGCAAGGATTAGGTTTTAGTGATTCTGCTATATGATCAAAAATTGCCGAATAGTGAAATGTCGGAGCCAGGGGAATAGCTGTTTTTGAAGTAACAACCATCACCATGTCAAGATCCGGAATAACCACAATAAACTGACCACCCCGTCCCCAGGCGCGATAACTTTTGCACCCATTGACATCTCTGATCCACCATTGAAATCCATATCCGTAGTCTGAATCTGCCCTTACGTGTTCTTTTGTCGACAGCTTTACCCATTCTTTCGATACGATTGTTTGTCGATCCCACACACCATTGTTTAAATAGAGCTGACCAATTTTAATAAGATCTATTGCCGAAAGGTACAGACCGCCACCTCCTTGATTATACCCTTTGGGCGTTGAAATCCATTTCACTTCCTTTATCCCCAACGGTTGAAACAGATATTTCTTTGCAAAATCTAAAGTACTCATTCCGGAAGCCCGAGTTAGAATTCCGGAAAGAACATGAGAGACTGCTGAATTATATGTAAATACTTCCCCCGGATTACTCCTTAACTCTCGATTCCAGGTATGTTTAATAAAATCATTTGAGAAATACCATTCCCAAAACATATCACTTCGATCATCCCACACAAATCCTGCTGTCATTGTAAGTAAATGCCTCAAGGTAATCTCGTTTTTTCTTGAGTCATCTCCTTTAAGTTCAGGGAAAAAATCGACGACTTTCACATCAAGAGATTTGATGAGTTTTTTGTCAATTGCAATTCCGATGAGAATTGATGTCACGCTCTTGGTAACCGAATGCACGACAGCAGCATTATCTCTCACGGTCGGCAAGTAGTAATTTTCAATTACAAGCTTACCCCCTTTGGACACCAGAAGACTATGGATGTTGTTGAATTTTGTTTTGATGCTGTTATCGAGCTTATTCAACTCATTTTCACTGAAACCAACCGATAATGCTTTTTTCCAATTGACTGAAGAAAAATCCTGTTCCCGATTGATCTTCGGGTTTGCATTCACCCTGGTGACAATCAGCAATAAAAAGCTGGCAATTGTAATAAGAACAATTGAGTAACGACTTTTCGGATATGAATAATGTATTGTTGCCACGCCAATCTCCTTTAAGAGTATTTTTAAGCCGCAAGATTCCTTTATTTAAAAAAACCTAAAGCGTCTATCAAACCAAAGTCGCCTGCAGTGATGCTGTTTTAATTTTTGGAAAATTGCATAAAAGTACAATCGGTTTGTCGTGAATGGGCTGAAATTTGTCGTCAATGTTACTGTTTCAATTCGATCAAATTTCTTTTGGCAGTTGGCGACCTATCTGTGGCGTGAAGTTAACCTTAACAATCCAATCCGTTTTACAGGTGGGGATCTTTTGAAGGAGTGTGATTCACTTAGTTATATTTTTACCTCTTTTTAGCGTCATGAAAAACTCTTCGAAAAAAGCTCTTTTACCTGTTTTAGTCTACTCTTACTGATGGGAAGTTGTTTTTGACCGACCAGAACAACCCAACTGTTCTTATTTCGAACAATTTCTTTGACATGTGATAAATTGACCACATGGGATCGATGGATTTGAACAAAGCAATCGATCGATAGTTTATTCAGCGCTTCTTTCAGAGTCATTCTAACGAGAGTCTGATTTTCCCTGCCATTTTCCACCCAGTGAATTCGGGCATAGTGATCTTCCATGGAAAGATTGACAATCCTGTTCATATCGATTCTTGTTTCACCATTATTCAAAATCAGCTGATCGATTTTATTCTTTTTTTTCAGTTTCCAAAATTCATGAAACCTTATTTGATGAAGGCGCATCAATTGGACGAGGAGAAGGAAAGCTGGAAACCAGAACACAAAACACCAAAAAAACATTCTTGTAAAGCCAGGCCTCGTGAACGGATACTTATTGTAAAATAGTATTAAATCAGGATAATAGGTGTCGACTAGGGAATAGACAAGAGTACGTTGAACCAAAAAGGCGATCAAAAACGACATGAATCCTGCTAACCATAGAAACGAAACATTCAACCCGGGGGAAGATTTAACACGCTCAAACACGAACCTGAACAGTTCGGTAACCAGGATGAAACTCACTGAAAAGTTTATTGCAGTATGCCAGGTATACACCCCTAGAAAAGGTAACCAAACAGCAGCATCAGTCCGAATACCGTATGCTTTTAAGCTGATAAAAGTCGTTATGGCAGCTGTAAATGAATAGGTAAGGTACATCAGCACCCTTTGTTCAATACTTGTTTCTATTGCCTTCAAAGGAAATAGAAAATAGTTTTTGAAAGTACTGACAGTTTTGATACCAGCCCTACCTGAATATAGCCGATCCAAATAATGATGCATCATCTTCTAATTGTTAAAAAGGTTGATGTTCTCTTCATAAAGACATTCTCGATTATTACTCAAGTATTGGTAAGTGTTAGAAATGCTTATAAACTATTGTTAATAAAACACACAACGCTTTTTAGGACGCTTTTATTGTAGCTGAGTATACAAAATACCGAAGTTGGAAATCTGTTTTTTTCTTTTAAAGTCTACATCAGTTAACTTTGCTGGGAATATTTTTGATTAAATTGCAATCAGTTTAAAAATCGAATATAATTATTGCTATATTTTGGTTTGCCCCAGAAAGCTCAAACTTCATTTTAAAAAAAACAACAAAAAGTCTCTGATTAAAACTGTATGATATCAGTCAGTTGGTTTTTTTTAAAATCAATCAAAATAGTTCTGAGATGCTTTCAAAAGGGCCGTTTTTATTGTGAGTATACGGTTCTGAGCTTTTTTATAAGACTCAAAGTGGCATTGGAACGCCTGCAGATAAGAACAATAGCAATATTCAATAAAACGGCGGAGTAAAAAACTTTAATAAAGGTGATAAGATGAATCTAGGCAAAATAAAACTTCGAACCCTAGTCTTTGGGAACACCGGATTATTAATGATTTTGATGCTTGTTGTTTCGGGAATAGCTTTGCAAAGGATGAACACCATTGGTTTGGAATTGAAAGAGATCGCTGAAGAACACATCCCCTTAATTGAAAAAATCACCAAAATTACCGAAGGTCAGTTGTTTCAAGCCATTGAATTTGAACGGTCCTTGCGGTTCGGGGATAAGATAGCTGCAGATACAGCCGCGTTGAGGCGATATGAGCAAGCTAAAGAAGCTTTTGGAAAAAATGCAAAATCAGTGGACCAATGGATCATTGAAGCAGAAAACATCGCAGAGGAAGGCATTCAAAAGGCTCTTTCAGATCAAAACCGGAGAGAATTTACCAAGATTTATGAGCACTTGAAACTGATTGAAAATGAGCATTTGGATTTTGAAAAGCTTGTCCATCAAGTCTATCAATTGTTTGAAGAGGGGAAAATAGAAGAGGCCTTTGTCCTGGCTGAAAAAGTAGAAATTGAGGAAAAGGATCTGGATAAGGAACTCACTACTTTTTTGGATGAAGTGGAGAAGTTTACCGAAGCATCCTTGGTTTCGGCAGAACAGCATGAAGAAAACGCTTTTTTCCTTGTTTTAGTCTTGGTCGTCATCTCATTTTTTGTCGGATTGTTAATTACCTTTGCCATCGGACTTCATATTTCCAAATCTCTCAATACCTCTGTTGATTTTGCCAATTCCATTGCCAAGGGAGATTTTAGCAACAGTATCGAGCTGACGCGCAAGGATGAAATAGGAACTCTTTTCAAAGCAATGAATGACATGAAGGAGAAGATCGGCATGATTATAAGCGATATTGGCGATCTCACGGATTTAACCAAACAGGGCAATCTGGAAGCACGAGCTGATGCTTCCAAACATGAAGGAGAATTCTCCCGGATTATATCCGGAATCAACGAAACCCTGGACGCTTTGATAACGCCTTTAAATGTAACCGCAACTCATATCAATAGAATCAGTAAAGGCGACATGCCGGATACAATTACCGAAGCCTGGCCAGGCGATTTTAACGAAATCAAAAACAGTTTGAACCTGTTGATCAATTCCATAAATCACATAACAGAGTTGTCAGAAAGTATTGCGAGTGGAAATTTGCAGGTCGAAGTCAACGAGCGCTCGAGAGGTGACAAATTGATGCAGGCCATCAGGAAAATGGTCAATAGTCTGGTAGATATCACTTCCGATATTGGTTCTTTAATTCAAGCCGCAAAGGAAGGTCAACTCAGCACCAGGGCTGACGCTTCCAAACACGAAGGTGAATTTTCGAATATTGTGGAAGGTGTTAACCAAACGCTGGAAGCGGTTGTGTTGCCGCTAACGACCGCAGGAAATCTTGTGGAACGCATAAGCAAAGGAGATATACCGGATCTCATTACTGAAGCCTGGGAGGGAGACTATAACAATTTAAAAAACAGCCTGAATGAATTAATTGACTCTTCCAATCGACTGGTAAACCTGTCAGAACAGATCGCCGGTGGTGACTTGCGGGTAGAAGTCAAAAAAAGATCGGATGAGGATCACCTGATGATTTCATTTCAGAAAATGGTGCAAAGCCTGATCAAGGTGACGTCGGAGGTTAAAGCAGCTTCGGCAAATATCGCAACCGGAAGTAACCAGTTAAATGGCGCGGCACAGGTACTTTCCCAAGGATCGTCGGAACAGGCAGCTTCAGCTGAGGAAGCTTCGGCATCCATGGAGCAAATGGTATCTAATATTCAGCAAACTACTGACAACTCAAATCAAACAGAAAAAATTGCAGCCCAGGCAGCCAATGATGCCATGAAAAGCGGTGAATCGGTTCAGAAAACAGTTGGCGCGATGAAAGAGATTGCAAACAAAATCACCATTATTTCAGAGATCGCAAGACAAACAAACATGCTGGCCCTCAATGCTGCAATCGAAGCTGCCCGGGCTCGGGAACACGGAAAGGGATTTGCAGTCGTGGCTTCGGAAGTGCGTAATCTAGCCGAGAATTCACAGTCTGCCGCTGCCGAGATTAATAAGATATCTTCTGCAAGCCTGGCAATATCAGAAGAAACCGGAGCCCTGCTTGATAATCTGGTTCCGGATATCCAGAAAACAGCTGATCTGGTGCAGGAAATCAGTGCGGCCTCAAGGGAACAAAATTCCGGGGCAGATCAAGTCAACACTGCCATTCAGCAACTGGACACGGTCATTCAACAAAATGCTACCTCATCAGAAGAAGTAGCGTCCACGGCGGAGGAACTTTCAGCGCAAGCGGAACAATTAAATCAATTGATCGAATTTTTCAAAATTGATGAAAAGCAAATGATCCGTCAAATTGAAGGCCCATCCTCAAGAAAGGTGAGCGACAAGAAGGTTCTGACATTAGACAAACCGGAACCCCAAGCCAAATTAACCTTTTCCCGGAATCAATTAGCAGACAACAATCGATCCGGAGATGCACAAGAGGGAATAGTCTTAGAATTAAACGACCCCTCCGATATAAATGATGACAGTGATTTTAAAAAATACTGATAGATAATGCCGGACGCCTGCAAACTGTGTCTTCCTGCTCTTAATCCCCGTTTCCGGCAAATGATGCACATAGCTGAAACGTAGATCCAAAAAGGGGATATCGATGCAAGGATTAACATGGAGCAACAGTTCGGCTACCAGGCTTCCGGCATCAATTGTCAAAGCTAAGGATTCCTCTCCTCATCCATTCCTGAAATCAAGCGATTCACTTTGGTTTCAATCCCTCCCGGTGCCACCAGGGCTTGCCTGATGTTCCTTTGTCGCTGGTAAGAAGCAAAAACGGCAATGTTTCCCGCTATGAAAGTCAACCCTGCCATTATCGTTGTTGTAGGATTATAAATAGTCTAATAGAATAAAAGGTCATGATTAAGAGATTGTTAGAGAATGCCGACGTTCAATTTTACAAAGGCGTATCAACAATCGCAGTAATTGCACCTTTCCCGGATTACTTGAAAGCTTGGTTTTTTTTGAAAAGCAACTTTTAATCAGGGTGATTTTCTTATCCGGAATGTCGAAACCACATTAAATAAGGATGGGTCCAAATGAAAAAGAAATTGCTGATTTTTGTCATAGGTCTGGCGAGCATCGCTTTTATGGCGTTACAGGCTGGTGCTGCTGAGTGGCGATTTAACAATCCGTTGCCGGAAAACCGTCCCGAGTCCAAAGAACTTCTGCAATATGCTGAAGATGTTAAGAAAAACTCCGGCGGAGAAATCAATATTAAGGTGTACAGCGGTGGGTCGCTTGGTCTCAAAAATACGGATGTGCTTCGATTTCTACCCAAGGGAGCCGTGGATATGAGTTTGGCCTGGGGGAACTACCTGGGTCGTGATTCGCCAGCATTAGCCACGGTGTTTGTTCAAGGGTCCATTGGAACAGAAGAGGAACTGCGTAAAGTGTTACCGGTTGTTCGTAGTATTTATAAAGAAGGATTTAAGGAATGGGGAATTGAGGTTACCGGATTCGTAGCTTTGCCAATGCTTGAAGCATCCGTGTTCTGCAGTAAAGAACCTATTAGAACCCTGGCCAATCTCAAAGGCAAGAAACTTCGGGTATGGGCCAAGGATCAGGTAGACTCGTTCACACGCCTGGGAATTTCTGCCCAGATTATTCCCCAGGAGGAGATGTATATTGCCCTTAAAACAGGCGTTGTAGATTGTGCTGTTTATCCTGCGCTATATGCCCATACTGTTTCCCTGCAGGAAGTAGCTAAATACGCAGCGTATCTTTATCCCATGGCTACGGGTCCCTATATCCTGGGAATGTCTGAGCGAAAATGGGTAACGCTTTCCAAAGCCCATCAAAATGCCATTATCAAGGCAGGTGAGCAGATCTGGGATCGGACAAACCATTACGCTGACGACCATGAAAAAGAACTGGCAGCACGGAAAAAGCTCGTATCCCAAGGTATTACCTGGCTTGATGATTTCCCGGTCAAGGATCGCAATGCTTACGTTGAAGCCGTTAAGGTTACATGGAAAAACCTTGCCGATGATGCGGGTGGGAAAGCACCCGAATATAGACAACGTGTTTTGAAAGTCCTGGGGCAATAATGGATGCAAAGTTATCCCGTAAGATAGAAAAAGGGTTCCATTTTCTGGCTCTTTTTCTATCCGTCACTGCTGCCCTGGGAATGACTGCGATTGTGGTGATCATTGTGATTAGCGTTTTCATGAGAAAGTTTTTTAACTATCCCTTGTTTTTTTCCGAAGAGATTGTGGGAATCTTGATGAGCGTTTCGTTGTTTCTTGCCCTGCCAATGGTAACGCTGAATGGCACTCATATTCGAATTTCTATTTTTACGGAATTCTTAAAGCGCCGGTCCAGGCTAGCCTATAAAATCACCACTTATGTTTCGTACCTCATAGGCGTTGTTTTTTGCCTGTGGTTGCTGGTTGAAGCTGTTCCCTGGCTTCAGTTTGCCATAAAACACAACCTCAAAACGGAGACAGCCAGGTTGCTGCTTTATCCCTGGATGATCTCTCTGCCCTTATCTATCCTGTTGATGCTGGCAATATTTATTGCCAGGTTATTCGGATTCATAAAGAGCAATGAGAATGGCAATTCTTAATATCACTAATAATTTAGCCAAACGACAATCAATTAACACAGGTTAAACCATTGCTTGTACCTACATTGGCCGGAACCCTGATCGGCACGGCTATTACCGGTGTTGCCCTGGGAGCTGCCCTTGGCTTGACGGGACTCACCATTCTCTATTTTTACGTCAACGGCGCAACATTCCTGGCTATCGATGCAATCTGGGATGTATTTAATTCTTTTGTGCTCAGTGCCGTGCCCATGTTTATTTTATTGGGTGAGATTTTACTGCGAAGCGGAATCAGCGAACGAATCTACTCGGCATTCACACCGGTCTTTAAAAAAGTCCCCGGCGGACTGCTGCATTCCAATATTGCTGTCTGCACGATATTTGGTGCCGTAAGTGGCTCAAGCCTGTCGACAGCTGCAGCTGTCGGATCGGTTGCCTATCCGGAGATGGCTAATCGTGGTTATGACAAGGAGGCTGTAGTGGGAAGCCTGGCCGGAGGCGGGACATTGGGTCTCTTAATTCCACCAAGCCTTTCCTTGCTCATTTTCGGTGCCCTGACAGAGACCTCCATCGGTCGATTGTTTATAGCCGGTATCATTCCGGGCCTTATGGTAAGCGGCTTGTTCATGCTCTATATCCTTTTCATGTGTTTGAGATCTCCCTGGATCTCACCCCAAAACACGGAAAAAATCCGGTTTTTGGATGTTTTGATTGGCATGAAGCAGATCTGGCCTGTTCTCATCTTGATTATAGCGATCATGGGTAGCATTATCATGGGAATTGCCACACCGACTGAAGCAGCCGCGGTTGGTGTTGTGGTTGCAGCGGTAATCTCATTTATCTGGGGGGATCTGACCACCAAAGATCTTTGGCTAGCAATTTACAGATCTGTATTGGTCTTTGCATCTATTGGATTTATCGTTCTGGGAGCAACCATACTCTCTCAATCGATCAGCATTCTCGGTGTGCCCCGAACCATTCTGGAAGCAACAGCATCCGGAGCAATAGGGAAATACGCCGTTTTTGCAATTATCGTTGTTATCTATGTTGTATTCGGCTGTATATTTGACGGGCTCTCGTTAATGATAATGACCTTGCCGTTGGTATTCCCCCTGCTTGTAGGGTATGGATTCGATCCAATCTGGATTGGGGTGATCATTACCATTATGATCGAAATAGGACAAGTCACACCCCCGGTAGGATTAAACCTTTCCGTTTTGGCAGCTATCACCAACAATGAAGTCAACCTGGGTCGAGTTGCTATTGCAACCATACCTTATTGGCTGATCCTGTTACTTTCAGTTGTGATTCTTTCGGTTTTTCCAGCCATCGCTTTATATCTGCCCGATTTAGCATTCAAATGAGTGCAATTGTAACCCAAAACAAGCATCGTTATGAAAATAAAGCTCAAACCCAAGTCCTTCGGTCCGGTTTATGTAAAAATGGATCAGAACGGAAATCTGGAATTTGCTGAAACACTCAAGCAGACAGTTCAGGCCAGCCCGGATATTTCCTCCCCCGCCATTTCCCTGCTCTATTCCCTGGGAAGTTGCATTGCCATCTCACTGCAAATGGCTGCAGCCAGCAAAAAAGTGACGCTGCAACCATTTTTTGTCAAGGTGAGTTCAGCCAAAGCAGGAGATTTACCAAATCGCTTTGAAAATTTTAAGGTCTCTGTGGATAGCCGTTTTATTGATGACAAAGAGCTGGCGAAGGAGCTTTTGGTCAAGGCAAAGTCACTGTGCACCGTAAGCAACACCCTCAACACCAACGTAGAGCTGACACTGGAGTAAATGGGATCACCCATTAACTTTCAGGGCAACCGGCTACCCACCCAATAAAGCTATTTCAGATTATCAAAGAAGCGGATAAAAAAGTAAGAAATCAGTACGGAGCAAAAAATGGATGTTTAGGCATCGATGCTCCAGGCTGTACATTTCGCATTATCGGGCAAGTAGCCTAATCGGCAATTCAAGATAATAGCTATTCAATAGAAACCTGATCAAATTGGTTAAATTAAAAAATTCGATTTTTCCAAAAATCCCTGCTACAGTAGTATCATTTATTTCATTAAAAAGCTGAAATGAGGTATTAAACCTCGAAAAATACAGTTTTTACAACCTTTTAACCCTATTCTTAGTCAAATATCTATATGACTAGGAATAATTTCAGATTGTTGCAAGGAGTTCATATGAAGGCTTTGGTCTTAAAATACTCAATTATTTTGATTTTCATCTTTAGCTGTATACCTACAGTTTACGCGCAAACGATAAAGTGCTGGTTTCCGCCAAGCTGGCGTTCGAAACCGGCTGTTGCAAAGAAAATCACAACCGCACTTAGTCAAAAGTCCGGTATTAACATCCAACCCAGGATTGCCCGAAGTTATCCCCAAATATTGAAAGCATTTGATTCCGCTGATATGAACCTGGTTTACGTAGGATCGTTTGTTCAAGCTATAATAAATGCAAGAAACCTGGGTATTCCTTTGGTACAAAGTCTTAACGACAAAGAGCTGTATTCAGGTGTGCTGGTGTATCCCAAGGGTGAAGACCCCAAACAGATCCTGGATCAATTCCCTGCAAAAATTGCATATGCCAAAGGGGCTTCTTCAGGTGAATCAAGCGCCAAAGCAGCGACTGCCGGTAAGGCAAAAATCCAAACGACAAGTCACTCTGCGACCAGTCGAGCTATTGTAGCAGGAAAAGCAAAAGCAGGAGTTGTTAAAAACTGGTGGTGGCAGAGCAACAGTTCAAAATTTCCGCAGCTTGCCATGTATAAAATCCCGGGAGTATCTTTGGAAAAGAATCCGGACAATGTTTTGACAGCATCAAAGGCAGTACCGGCGAATATCCGCAACAAAATTATCGCTGCCGCAAAAGAGAGCAAAGATGATTTTGGAGCGAAGGAAATAGCAACTTTTGATCCATCGTTATTGCAGTTTTCATTGCAGTTAATGGAAAAAGGCAAAATAGATCCGCAAACCTACAACTGGTAGGTTGCTGCTCTTCCCCTCCGAAAGCAGTCGTCAGACTTGCATGCTTTCGGTTTTCCCCTATACTCTTCTCAACATCGTTGGTGTTTAAAAACTTATGAAGAATTCCATACTATCTCGATTCATAATTATCGTAACGATCCTGACATTGTTACTGATATCCACCTTGTCGCTAATTATTACGATCTTTGTTATCCGCTCGCAATCGATCCAGACTGAAAAATTCATCTCAGTGTTGCAGTCTGAAAAATCCAGGCAGGAAGAGATGTTATACGATTTACTGTCTTCAAAGGGTGAGTCTATTGCCAGTCTCCTCAATCAATATGGAGCCATTTTGATGGCAGAATTCGATTATGAAGCGTTGGATCGATTGGCAAGTAATACTGCTGCAGATGCTGAAATAGAGTACGTCGTGTTTTATGATGCCGAGGGAAAAGCGATTAATAATGCCCAGGGTTCCGATCAGACCAGTTTAAAGGTAAAGAAGAACCTGGTTGCAGACCAGCAACAGATCGGAACCATTGAAATTGGCTTAAATGACGGACTGGTAAAACAAAATATCGAAATCGTCAGGTCCAGAACCAACGCAACCATTACGGAAGCCGGTGCGGAAAAGCAGAGAACAGTTTTGTTTTTAGTCATTTTAGTAGTTATTATTTCTCTAACCGGGGTTGCCATTTTAAGCTTTGCCCTGTTCCAGCTGGTGTCGCGAATTATTGTAAAACCGATTCATGAGATCATAACATTTGCAAACCAAATGGCAGAAGGAAATCTCTCAGCAGACATCCACAAAATTGAGAGGGATAACAAAGTTAACAATGAAATTGATCAACTGATCGATGCACTGCATCAAATGACAGTGGTATTAGAGCAAAAAGTCAAGGTTTCTGAGGAGATAGCAAAAGGAAATTTGAATGTCGAGGTTTCCCTCGCTTCCGAGCATGATGTTTTGGGAAAAGCTTTGACAAAGATGGTTGATCAACTCAACTCTTTGCTAACACAGCTGGTATTGACCGCTAATGACTTAAAATCAAAATCGATTGAAATGGCCCGATCTGCAAACGTGATCTCATCAGGCGCAAACCAGCAATCCAAGGCCTTGGAAGATATCAGTGCCGCTGTTGTCCAACTGGAGAGCCAGACTCAATCCAACTCCGAAAACGCCAATATCGCCAACTTAAAAGCAAATGAGGCACGTGGTATAGCCGAGTCGGGCAATGGCTTGATGCAGAATATGTTAACAGATATGGAGGAAATCAGTTCTACCTCAAAAGGCATTTCGGATATTATCAAGACAATCGACGAAATCGCCTTTCAAACCAATTTGTTAGCCCTGAATGCCGCAGTTGAGGCAGCAAGGGCCGGCACCCAGGGCAAGGGATTTGCAGTGGTTGCCGACGAGGTTAGGAACCTGGCCCAGAGGAGTGCACGGGCATCCCGGGAAACAACGTCCATGATTACCGAATCGCTTAAAAAAATCGATGTCGGTGCAAATACCGCGAATGAAACGTCCCGGGCTTTAGATCAAATCACCACCGGAACCCTGGCGGTCACCGATTTGGTGCAAAACATCAGCGTATCCAGCAACGAACAAGCTTCCGGGGTCATGCAAGTGAATAAAAGGCTGCAGGAGTTGATTCGAATTGTTCAAACCAACTCAACCAATGCGCAAAACTCCTTAACCGCCAGTGAAGAGCTGGATAGTCAGGCTAATCTTCTCAATCAACTCGCGGACAGTTTCCAGTTACGCCAAACAGCTTCCTCGCAGGTCAACGACTTAGAAGTATCAGAAACCGACGAAATCGAATACATGACGACTCCCAACCGGTTGTTAACCAACTGAAAACGGTGGAGAAGCCTCATAAGCGCTAATTTAAGGCAGGGTTTTGATTAATTATGTGAACGAATGGTAGGGCGGCCCTACGTCGCCGAGAGACTAGCCTGTTGGCGGGGTCGTAGCCCCGCCCTACCGTTTGAATGGTACTGCAAATAATCTTATTTATGCGCTTATGGGGGGAAAGCCTTCCCTATGAACCAATTTTAATCGCGTCAGGAATGCCGGTCACCCGACATCCCCGGCACGAATTCGTACGTGAATAATTACCTCATACGGCTCCTAACCCTGGTAACTGACACGAAGTCACTGAGAAGGATAGGATATCTGATGGTGGCTGTGGGGAACCGGGTTCTCGCCAATTTTCTGATTCGATTCTGAAATCACCTATCTTTAGCGCCCCTCCGGTTTGCAGAGTTCTTCTTTGAACGCTTTTTCCACTCGTTTGATCATTTGATCCACCATATCGTGGGCATACTTGCTAACTTGCAGGGCCTCGTATTCCGTGAGTCGTAACTGGTGGCCTGCGGTTTCGGTGGCAATGGAGGCAAAGCCCTTGATCATGAAATCCAGCAGGATCTGCATCTGGTGAAGGTCTTTCATCAGATCGTTTAGCGTTTCGGACATGGCTCGCCTCCTTTAACAGGATCTTCCTCCTCATCGATTCCCGAAATTCGGTAGCCTGTTTTAGCTTCAATGCCTCCCGGTACCACCAGGATTTGCCTGAGATGCTTGTATCGTTCCTTGTCGTCTAAATACATCAGATGCAATCCGTTTCGGGTGA
>JANQGZ010000005.1:0-14703 GCA_028282825.1 SAR324 cluster bacterium | reverse complement strand
CCTGAACGGGCCTGCTTATCGACCGATGTTGAGCGGGTCTAATAATGACCCTGGACCGATAAACCCTGCAAGGGTCTGCCTATCAATGTCGTTCGAGCTATGTGATACATACCGCCAGTCGGCTCAAATGCCGACCGGCGGCCCGTTCAACATCGGTCGTTAGCTGGAAGACTATGACTGACCAAATACCTAAAAACTCCCGACGCGCTTCAAGAGTGATTTTGATTAATCAAGATAAGCGAATACTCTATTTACACGCTACTGAGCCAAAATCTGGAAAACGTTTTTGGGTAATGCCTGGTGGTGGCCTAGAACCAAATGAAAGTTTTGAAGATGCAGCAAAAAGGGAAGCATATGAAGAATCAGGATGTTCATTTGATCTTGGCCCATACGTTTGGTATAGAAGACACAAACATGTTTGGAATGGGAAACCATTTGATCAATATGAACGTTTCTTCGTAGCCATAGCAACTAACTCGACTTATAATCCTCCAAGCCAAGATAAATATGTTTCAAAACATAGATGGTGGTCACTCGAAGAACTTCAATCCTCAGGTGAGGAGTTTGCACCAAGAAACATCAGAAATATTTTATCTGCAATTTTAAATGGTGATTATCCTGAAAGTCCATTTGATTGCGGTGTATAATCCAATATCAGCTAACGATTTTATCAACCGGACCGCATATCGCCGCTGCTGATCTCAAGTTATGTGGTCTTGGCAAAAGCTTCTAGTACTCAAGCCCGATGCAGCGGCCGATGTTGAGCGGGGCTAATAATGACCCTGGACTGATAAACCCTGCAAGGGTCTGCCTATCAATGTCGTCCGAGCTATGTGATACATGCCGCCAGTCGGCTCAAATGCCGACCGGCAGCCCGCTCAACATCGGGCGTTAAAAGCTAAAAACCAGTGAAGAGGAAATCCAGAGCATTGATAAATTGATGTCTGAATTCAGACAAATCACAAACGGGTGAGCCAAGTTCATGACTGGGGATACCGGCCAATTGAGGGGTAAGCAAGGCGTATTTGGAACCCTTTATTTCAAACACAGGAGATAAATTGCTAATCACCTTATTTCCTAAAGCTTTTGGTAGACACAGTGGTATAACAACACGAGTATTTAGATCACTCAATAGATCATTTTGTACATCGACAAGATATGGAATTTCGCTGTTTGTTTCTTCATTGATGTTTTCGTATACAGTGAATTGAGGCATTAGAAACTCCTGAGGTTTTTGCTAAATACACCGTTTTTATCCACATATTTGTTATAAGCCTTAATCGATGCTTTATTTGCCTGTAACCATTGCTCTTCTTGCTTCTTCGTTATTAACTCAGTCAATGCGTTCTCAAAAGTAGCAGAGAGATTGATATTCAGGCTTTTTGCTTTGTTTAATAAATCACTGTTAATACTTAAGTTTGTAGCTTTCTTGGGGGCGCTTTCATCAAATATTATTGACATAGTGTTCTCCATGTTATTCGTTATGCGTATATCTTATACGCATTCAGTATCAACAGTCAAGATAGGCTTTTTACAAAGGGATACGGTGGGCTGCTACGCAGCCACTGATCCCAGGCGTAAGCAGACCCTGACCGGTCCTGCTTATCGCCCGATGTTGAGCGGGTCTAATAATGACCCTGGACCGAAAGACCCTGCAAGGGTCTGCCTATCAATGTCGTTCGAGCTGTGTGATACATACTGCCAGTCGGCTCAAATGCCGACCGGCGGCCCGCTCAATATCGGTCGTTGGCTGATGTTACTTCTTGTAAAGTTCAGAATGTGAACCGGTCCTTTCTAGGATTAATTCTGATTCTGTTTTCCGATAAATCAAAACCCAATCCGGTTCGGTGTGGTAATCACGATGCTTACTCCAATTGCCACTTAAGGCATGGTCACGATAGGAAGGATCAAGTGGTTTGTCTGATAAAAGGATTTCAAACACAACCTATAGTTTTTCCAGGTCTTTGTGCTGCTTTTTTAGTCGCTTATAATCTTTTTTAAACTGTGTTGTATATCGAATAATCAATTATCAAGCTCCTGAAACAAGTCATCAACTGAATCAACGGAATGCAATTCTTCATCGTTTACCGATTTAGTCAATGTTTCAGCGGTTAACTCATTAGGGATTTTAATCTCAAATGGTATTCCTTTGTGTAACGCAACTTGGGTCAGATACAAAGAAATAGCTTCAGACATTGAAATATTCAATTTACTCAGTATTGCTTGAGCATCCTTTTTAATTTCAGGATCAATTCGAGCTTGAATAGTTGCTGTTCTGGGCATGTTGATCTCCATTTTGTAATTACAAGTGACATACATATAATACACAACTGATCATTGATTAAGCAATATAATTATCAATTTGCTTAATCCACTTTAGTTTCAGGATAATAGTCAACAAACGGATACAGCGGACTGCTACCGCAGCTGCTGATCGACCGATGTTAAAAAGGAAAATAGACATATGATTGAAGTAGTGGCAATTGAAAATCTGTCTTTTTCAGCATGGGAGGAAATGTGGCTCGACTATGCTGACAAACGATCAACAGAGTTGAATTCAAAGATCAATAGAACAACTTACTCGCGATTGCTTGATCCAAATTTCAACCTTTTTGGTATAGCCATCAAAAACGACAGTCCAGTTGGATTTGCACAGTACTATTTTCACCCTTCAACTTGGTCCATTTCCGATGTGTGTTATCTTCAGGACCTTTATATATGCCCTTCATCACGAGGACTAGGTTTGGGTAAAACTTTGATCGCTGCAGTAGCTGAAAATGCTAGAACACACGGTAGTTCTGAACTTAATTGGCAAACAAGAACTTCTAATGAAACAGCTCAGTCACTTTATGAAAAAATTGCTGAGAGAGTAGACCTAATTCCCTACCGAATGGCTCTCACTTAGCAGATTTAGCTGAGTTCTCTTTTAACAAATAACTAGAGCTGAAGGCATATCGCCCTCGATGACATCCAGTTCACCGTGTATGGCACTATTCTGGGTTACGCTACATTCAGCATAGCCGCAGCTCAGTTCGGTCGATAAGCAGACCCTGGACCGAAAAACCCTGCTAGGGTCTGTCTATTAATGTCGTTCGAGCTATGTGATACATACCGCCAGTCGGCTCAAATGCCGACCGGCGACCCGCTCAACATCGGTCGTTATGTTTTTAAATTTACAAATGGATTAACATCGTGTAATTCTGGGCAACTAATCTTACAGAATGATTAATTTTAAAACTTGAAGGAGTTACAAATATGAGAGCTCTAATAGTGCTGGCAAATCCGAACCAAAATTCTTTGACTCATGCAGTAGCAAGAAAAGTTTCTGACAGCATAGTAAATAGCAATAAATCAAATAGTGTGGATATTGCAGATATAGCGGCAGAGGCGTTTAATCCATGCTATACACAACATGATACATTGGTGTTACATGGAAAGGCTGAGCCATCGGAAGATATTCGGGCTGAACAACATCGAATTGAGTGCGCCAATACACTTGTTTTGGTGCATCCTGTCTACTGGTGGTCTTTCCCAGCATTGTTGAAGGGGTGGATTGATCGGGTATTCACAAATGGTTGGGCTTATGATGACACATCCAGTGATAAACTCATCAAAAAGCTAGAACATTTGCCAGTCCATATTCTGTCTATCGCTGGGGCTGACATTAGAACATATGCCCGTCATGGCTATTATGGGGCTATGCGTACACAAATTAACAACGGTATTTTCGGCTATTGTGGTGCTCCTGTACTAACATCAGAGCTTATGTTTCAGTCTAACCCTACTGCTTGCCTTGAGGCTGCTGAAACAGTTGGCAAAAAAATTTCAGATGCTTATTGGACATAAGACTTTTGACACATAAAAATCAATGCAGCCGACCGCTAACGCGACGGCTGATTGAGGTGTGATAAGCAGACCCTGAACTGGCCTGCTTATCGACCAATGTTGAGCGGGTCTAATAATGCCCCTGGACCGATAGACCCTGCAGGGGTCTGCCTATCAATGTCGTTCGAGCTATGTGATACATTCCGCCAATCGGCTCAAACGCCGACCGGCGGCCCGCTCAACATCGGTCGTTAGCGAAGGAAAACCTATACAGACATCCAAATAGATCAACTATCAAATACCATGACAAAAAAAATATACCTTCTTTTACTGATTCTATTCTTTTTCCCGTTTACTAATATTTTCGCTGTATTTTCAGACAATAAAGAAGCAATAAATTTCGGGGAAAAGAGTTTTGAGATAATTGGTTTTTCAAAAGACGAAAAAGCCTTTGCGTTCAGAATTGCCAGTTACTGCAGCAGCAAATGCAATTATTCATGTAACTATCCAAAATTGAACAATAAGACTATTCAATCAGTTGAATTATACTTGTTTGACAATCAAAAGATAACGGGGCATTGGACAATATATAGTGATTCGCCTTGCACTAACCATAAGGATGCGACAATACAACTTGATAATGCTAAGTCAGCTTATAAAGCGGCCAATGTTAGTTTAAAAATCAAACCAATTCTGCCAATAAGAAAAAATGACAAAGATATCATTCCTCAAGTGGTTTTAGGTAAATATGGTATTAATGCCCCTGTTTCCATATTCACGAGACATAGTGATGGCAGAGGAAAAATCATTGCTTCCTCAGAAAACTACGGTGAGATTGCACTAGATGAATGGGAAGATATAAGTTTTATCCATTCCGCAATACAGACACATATCAAAGGTATTGGACCTAAAAAAGATTTAGTTATTCTCATACTTAGTGGAGGCGACGGAACGTCACAAGGTCCTTATTTTTTATCAATGAAACACATTGCATCACGTTTATCCATCCGATAATGTGAAAATTTGATAAAACAGGATACTGCACTGAAAAGTTTGATTATTGATCATTCTTTTCACTTAAATTGATCAATAGAGCAATATTATCAATAACTAATCGCTAACAAATGTTGAGCGGGCGTTAGACTAGGAAGCTGAATGCAATCTGAACCAATCAGCTAACTCAAGTTCACTAAACAGGCTTGAAGCCAAATTTTCAAAAGCAATTACGGTTTCAGGCTCAGGAGCATGAAAAGATAAACCGTTAAGTTCTAAAAAGAGTATACCGACTGTTAGAGATGTTCTTTTGTTTCCATCGACAAACGGGTGGTTCTTGGCCAGACCAAAACTATAGGATGCGGCAAGCTCAAACAATGTCGATTCTGGCTGGTAGGCATAACGTTGTTTAGGTCTTGCTAAAGCGGATTCAAGCAAAGACAGATCCCTTATGCCTGTACTTCCCCCATGTTCTGCCAGAATGATTTGGTGAATGGAGATTACAGTTTCAAAAAGGATCCATTTTGGTTCATTCATTTATTTGCCAATTCTTTGAGAGCATTGCGGTATTTTTTCATGATACCTTCAGCAGCTTTCATTTGGATTTCAAAATCTTGTTGATATGGTGTTAGAGTGTATCCTTCAGGATTTTCAACTAAATACAACGTATCTCCCTTTTCGGCTTTCAGCTTGCTAAGAGCTTCTCTCGGCAGAAGAATTCCCATTGAGTTGCCGATCTGGGTAACTTTTACTTTTATCATGATTGAGCTCCTCTGAGAGGTGTTATTACAAATGTTATTACAGCATACAATAGTCTAACAATCATTTCAACCTGCGTTTATCTGCGCTGCGCGAAGATAAACGCAGGTTGAATAGGTGTTCGGTGAAAAAAAATATATTTGGAGAAGGAAATGCCTCTCGTTAAAATTGAGACAAGAAAATCGTGGAGTACATCCAAAAAGAACGAAATTATGGAAGCTGTTCATTCAGCCATGCGAAAAACGCTTAAAATACCAGAGGATGATCGTGACATCAGATTCCATGAATACAAGCCAGAGGACTTTCAAGTTTCTCCAGACAAAACCGAAAACTATGTTTTAGTTGAAATTTTCATGTTTGCTGGACGTACCCTGCATGCAAAAAGAGAATTGTATCAAGTAATTGTCGCCAACTTGAGTAAATCAGGAATTAAGGCAGGTGACGTTTTTATCGTACTTCACGAAATTCCACTTGAAAACTGGGGGATTCGTGGAGGTATTCCTGCTTCGGAAGTGGATTTAGGATTCAAAGTTGGTGTTTAATAGCACCCAACAAATGTTGAGCGAGTCTAGTTAAGTGACCCTGGACCGATAGACCTTGCAAGGGTCTGCCTATCAATGTCGTTCGAGCTATGTGATACATACCGCCAGTCGGCTCAAACACCGACCGGCGACCCGCCCAACATCGGTCGTTGGGCAAGTAGTGACTGAAAAATGAACAAAAGTAAATGTTTTAGTTGCGGGGGTGAATACCCTGATATTGAAGGACCTGTTCATCGGTATATGACTTCTACCCCTGGATGTTGGTCCATATACGGTAAGGTGCTTGCTCGTGAATACAGCGATCCATCATATTTTTCAGTTCATCGGTTAACAGTCGACGCATATGCAGTCCAACACCCTGGTTCAAAAGATAGACAAAGTATTCAATCAGTTGGAGTACATTTAATTCGCCTTTGTTTATTTCTTGAGCATGGGCTAACAGCGAAGAATGCGAACTATGTAATGCTTGAAGCGGGAAAATATAAAAACAGTTTCATCTGGCTCAAACCGCCAGATTCCATGGGTTCGATAACAGCAGCGGATGTACACAAAGCAAAATCAGTCCACGAACATAAGTCTTTTGTAACAGCCTGGGCTGAAAGTTCATGGAACGCATGGTCAATGCATCATGAGACAATTCGATCATGGTTGCCAGCCCAACATCGGCGTTAAAACTCAAAAATATGAATCATCGAATTTTCATTAAAAATATCCAAGGTACATATGTCACTTAGAAAAAAGCATATTCAAGAAGTATATGATACTTTGGAAGAATCATATTTCACAATGGTAGGTTTCAATGTCACAGAATCAGGATCGAACAATTTACTTACTGTATAATTCAAGGAATCGGGCTTCAAATTCATAATCAAACGAATTACCAAAAGAATTGAATATAAAAATTTCGGAATTACAACACGTACAGAAGACGGTGAAACTGTCTTTCAAACTACGTTAATTCCAGGAAATGACCTAGTTGAAGAGGAAAATGAGCATTCAGAATTTTATGGATGCATAAGTGATTTGAATACTTGGATCTCAAATTTACGTGAACTTAGCAATACAAAGCCTATTTACAACTACATAAATAGCGTACAAGAAGAATTAGAAAAGAAAATCAATGAGAGTATCCAAGACTCAGAGAATTATTTTACTGAGGAAGAAGCCAAAATACTAAAAGACAAAATCGAAAGGCTTTCCAAGAAAGTATCAGAAGTAGAGGAAGAACAAGAGAAAATAAAAGAATTTCAATCCACAATGCAGTCTATCATTTCTGATCTTCAAAACTACAAAAAAGGATTTTGGTATAAGGTTAGTAGTTCCAAAATATTGAAAGCATTCATGAAATTGTCTCAAAATCAACAAGTTCAAGAGCTTGTTGAAACTGGTGTTCAAAAACTAATTGAGTAATAAATAATACGTTTTAACAAATGCATCACCCGCTTTACCCGTCGCTCTGGGCAAAGCGGGTGATGCATGCATTAATAACTACAAATGTTGATTTAAGTGAAAGGATATACTTTTTCTAAAACCTATTTTAATGGAGGATTTGTGAAGAGTTGTTTCGTCAAAGTATTTATATTGCTCGCACCTACGTTGTCATCATGCTGATAATTCTGGCAGTTCAAATCAATCAGATGATAACTGTCGTGGCCCAGAATCTTTTCAAGGGAAAAGCTATACAATAACAATTACAGATGGGGATTATCCTTTTGCATCTTCAGGTCAAGCTACTATAATTTTTTCAAATTTTGACAACAGCTATGCAATCGATGGTGATGGAATTGATGTCAGTGACAGTTATGGTACTTGCAGTAGTACAATTATTTGTAATACTGGCGAGGTTCTATTTTTATCATCCAGTGGAGGACTCGAAGGTGCAGTATTTACCTTAAACTTGAAAGTTACTCTCAAAACGGCACGTTTGAGGAGTTGTAGAGATGCATAACTGGTGTTGAGCGGTTCTAATAATGACCTGGAGCGATAGACCCTGCAAGGGTCTGCCTATCAATGTCGTTCGAGCTATGTGATACATTCCGCCAGTCGACTCAAACACCGACCGGCGGCCCGCTCAACATCGGGCGTTAAGGCTCCAAATAGAAGACAAAAAATTGAAAATCGAAGTCAAGAAATCAGTACCTGAGGATTCGGATTGGATTACTCATTTCACAATTGAAAATTGGGGAACAGACTTTGTTGTCGCAAAAAAAGCAAATACTACCCATCTAAGCTTGATGGATTCATCGCTTTTGCCAATGGGGTCAAAGTGGGATTAGTTACATATTTAATTCAAGGTGTTGAGTGTGAGTTGGTAACAATAAATTCCGGAATAAAAAACAAAGGTATCGGAACAAAACTACTGAATGCTCTAAAAGAATATTTAGCAAATTCCAAAATAGAGTTTTTAACAGTCATTACAACCAACGATAATTTGGAAGGGCTCAGATTTTATCAGAAAAGAGGATTTGTCCTTAAGCAAATCTATCCAAACGCAGTGGATTATTCACGAAAGATCAAAAATATCCCATACTTTGGATTTGAAGGGATTCCAATAAGAGATGAAATAGAGCTAATTCACAGACTATGAATATTTATAAAAGCCATAAAAAAACTTGAGCTGACGGCTAATCGACCTCGGTAAGCTTCAGTTCTTGGTTTTTGGCAATCCCATCAGTTTCACAACATTCAGCATAGCCGCAGCTCAGTTCAACGTTCGGAAGGATAAAAAGTCATGGCAAAACAAAATTTAATATATCAAATAAGAATAGAGCTTGCCGAAATTGAACCAACGATTTGGAGAGTTGTGCAAGTTCCATCAAAATATTCTTTTTGGGATCTACATGTAGCAATACAAGATTCTATGGGATGGTTAGATTATCACCTCCATTCTTTTCGAATTAAAAAGCCACATAAAAGGAAGCAAACGGAAATTGGTATACCTGATGAAGAATTCGGTTTTAAGGAAATTTTGCCAGGATGGGAGACTCCACTATCAGGATATTTCACTGAACCTGGTCAAATAGCAATATATGACTATGACTTTGGTGACAACTGGTCTCACTACATTTTGTTGGAAGGTATTTTGATAAAAGAAAAAGGAGTTAAGTATCCTATCTGTACTCAAGGAGAACGGGCCTGTCCTCCAGAGGACTGCGGAGGTGTACCAGGTTACGAAAGATTGATCAAGATTTTAGAAAATCCAGATCATCCAGAATACGTTGAAAATAATGAATGGTTGAAAGGACATGCTAAGAACTACTACCCATATGATCCATCTAATTTCGATCCGGACAAGGTAAATTTTTGGAATCCCAAGAAGAGACTTAAAATGATGCAATCATCGTAAACATGCTTTCCGTACAAATGTTGAGTGGGTCTATTAATGACCCTAGACCGATAGACCCTGCAAGGGTCTGCCTATCAATGTCGTTCGAGCTATGTGATACATACCGCCAGTCGGCCTAAATGCCGACCGGCGGCCCGCTCAACATCGGGTGTTATAAAGTTTAAATATGAAACGAATTTGGATTAACTCTATTTGGGTATTACTTCTTCTTTCACTTTCATCACACGTGTTTGCAGATGAAAAATTTCGAATTTGGGATGTCTCGTACAAATCTCAAAAAGAGATACTCACTTTTAAGGACGTAAGCTTTCCAAATGACATAGTTACCCCTCAGTCAGTGCTAGACTACCTGTTTCGTAAAGAGAAACAATACGATGTGAAAGTCGTTTTAGTTAAAAACGATGTTGCAATAGTTAATATTGAAGGACATTCAGATTACATAACCAACCAATCTGGGGCGACAGGAGCTTTTCATTTCGCTGCCAAAACAGTATTCAACCTAACTGAATTTGATAATATAGGGTACGTTTACTTCGTCGATGAAGGAGATCATTTTTTAATGGGCAAATACGAAAGACTAGATTATTGGGATTTAATGACAGACTATCGTAAGAACTCGAATAAAAAGGAATTAGAAAGCAGACTAAATGCTAAAGATAATAAAGTATACTCGTTTGTTGAGATGTTAGCTGAAATTGGAGACAAAGAATCAATTGGTGAGTTGGAAAATCTAAAGGTACAATGCAAGGAAATCAGCAACTGCTGTGATAATGTAGCAATAGATGATGCAATCAAGAAAATTAGGTCAAAGCTGCTTGAAAATTAATTGAACGAATAAGGATAGATACGACCTGGAAGGTCGATTTCTATCCTTTGTTCAAGAAGCCCGATTTGCAGATAAGCGCTATGGGTAATGCTTCGAAATAGCCAGGGGAGACTGACCAACAGAGTTGGTCACGACATTGAAACCGGAATCATGCATAGTCTCTGCTGGTAATTGATTGCGAAGAATGGGCAGGATTTATCGAGAAAGTAGTTGGTTTTTTTGTGCGGCACACAAATCGGCGATATTTCAGACGCACTAATCCCGGTGCACTCAATGTGTGCTGTTAAAGATCTATCTAAATTGTGTCTCCTGCCTCAAATGGGTGGCTATTCCAGTTGCAACGGAGATGGAATGACAGACCAGAGACGCACCAATTCTCCACCACAGTCCGAGCAATAATGCTGGGGTGATGTGGAGATCTTGATTGGAGGAAGGGTTTCTCCGGTCCGGTTTTCGATCAGCTTGACGATTCCTTGAATGGGGATCGAACAGCTTGGATTCATGAACCCATAGTGGCGGACCTTCATGAATCCCATCGGTAGAACGTGTTGAAGAAACCGGCGCATGAATTCCATCACTTCAAGTCGAGTCGTTCGCCACCTTTGGCTGCCGTGTTTTTTGTATTTGAAGTAGACATGGCGATCCTCGACTTTGATGATTCGGCTACCGGAGATAGCCACACGAAAGACATACGGTGCCAGGTATCGAATGGAGATATCGGCATTGCCGACGGCCTGGGAGTTAACGACCCATTTTTTCTTCCAGACGGCAGCCGGTATTCGGGATTTAAGCCCGGTCTTTTCCATCTCTTTCATGAATATGGCACGAAAGAGGATGGAAAGGGGTTTGACATGGACGAAAAAATCCTGTCGCGAAGGGAGCCAACGATCCCTGTTTTCAGACAGGCCTCCACCAGCAACGATGTAGTGAATGTGGGGATGATACTGGAGTTGCCGTCCCCAGGTATGCAGTACACCGGTGAATCCGGGGAGATCCGTTCCGATGAAGTGCTTGTCTGCTGCCAGTTTCTTCAAGGCCTGGGAAGAGGCTTTGAAGAGTGCCCGATAAGCGGCGTTCTGATTGCTGCGGATAATCGATCTGATCTCCTCGGGCACGGTGAAGGTGATCATAAAATGTTGCCCCGGTACCTGTTTGTTCAACTGTTTTTCCAACCACTGTTGGGTCTTATGGTGTTGACACTGAGGACAATGCCGGTTGCCGCACGACCTGGAAATAAAGTGCTTTTGGCCACACTGAGAACAACGGAAAACGGTTGTACCATAGGATCCGGAACGGCAGTTGATGATGGCGGAGACGATCTTGCGATGTTGGATGGGCATGTTTGGGTAGCGTTCGATATATTCGCTGCCGAACATTCTAAAAATATCATTGATCTTGTTGGTCATCCCACCCCTTCATGACAGAGTTGATCAAGCGGCAAGAATCCTCTTGTCCGAAGGTGGTCAGGTGGAGATATTTCATGGTGGTGTCCAGACTGGTATGTCCCAGGTATTTCTGGATGGCCCGTATATGAACGCCCTTTTCCAGAAGATGGGTGGCATATGAGTGCCTCAGGGTGTGGATCGAGACGTAGCGTTTGCTGATTTGGGCTTTGAATTTAGCCCTCCTGAAAGCACCCTGGACACTGCTTCTGCTCATCGGTTCGGTTGCGGTGGCAGCCCCTGAGCCGTCTCGGCCGACAGCCGGAAAAATCCATTTTGGATGGCGGTGGGTTGCCCAGTATCGTCTCAACAAAAGCAGCGTATCATAAGGAAACGGAACGTAGCGATCCTTCGCCCCTTTTCCCCGATGCACATGCAGAAGCATTCGATCCGAATCAATATCGGAAACTTGGAGAAAAAGACCTTCATGGAGCCGAACTCCAGTGGAATAGACAGCAACGAAGTAGGCGTAATTGTGGAACCTTGTGACCTTGGCAAAAATCCGGCGAACCTCTTCAACACTGAGAACCGAAGGCAGACGCCTTTCATTCTCGGTCTTGATCAGGGATAAGGTCCGCCAGTCGCGATCTAACACCTTTTGGTAAAAATAGCGTAATGCGCCATGGGCGTTTCTCATACTGGAAGCGGACCAACCGACCTTGGTTTTGCGGTTGATCAGAAACCGCCGAATTTCGTCTTCGGTAATTAAATCCGGGGATTTATTGTAGAAATCTGAAAGCACTCTGACTTGTCGCAGGTAGGCAAGCCTTGTGCTTTCACTTTTACCATTGAGAATAATGGTATCGCTCATCTGTCGGCAAAGATCCGACTCGTAGAATTTGTACATAACGCATCTCCTTTTCTGGTTTTAGTTCACAAAAGAAAAAGAAATGAGTTAAAGCAAAAAGGATGATATCAGGCAAGATTCAGGAAACAGGCCATTGCCGCGTAGCGGCTTACTTGAACAAGGGTTTGCAGTGGACCGCCATGCCGCCTTCGATGAGGTCAAATATCCAAACTCATGGCAAATTCTTCGTGAACACAAAAACCTTGCACGCGGCCACTGAAACCCGGCGTTAGAGGGGGAAAAAACTTCAATGAACGATATTAGCAAAATAAAACTCATTCACGATGTTAAGCAAAGCTTCAGTATTTCTGATGATTTAACAAATCAGCTTATTGACCAAATTGAATCCGAAGATAAAAAAGAAAATATTGACCGATTTTATCAGGGATACGCCAACGAAACAATATTCAAACATTTGTTCTCAGAGCTTCCGTGGACAGAGCTCGTACACGAGTTGAACCAGGACCAGTATCCTTGTGAGTCAAAGGAAGATATTCAAGTTCCTGATGCACTAGCATTTTTCAAGACATCTGCAAAAAACATCAAACCAGTACTAGTTGAAATCAAAAGAGTCTCAGAAAGAAAAACGACTATTGAACTGATGTCTAAGCAAATCAAAGCATGTAACAAGTATGCGAGTATCGCACAGATTCCACTTCTATATGCAATATATTGGGAACTTTTTGATGTTTGGACTATTAATAGTGTCGATCACTTTGATCTTACTAAGAAAAGATTTAAAGTGAGCCTATTTGAAGCATTCAAACAAGATATCTCCTGTATATTCGGTGATCTTACGTTCATCCTTGATAAAAAAGTTTTCAGAAAGACTCAATACACAAACATCATACAAAAAAACAATATATTTAGACATACAAGACATGGCTATGTACTCAAAGACTATTTGTCTTTGGATGATAAAAACTATATCGAAGTTTCAGAACTTGAATCATCGGCGTTAGGACATAATATTCAATTTTATGAAATTTCATGCACCAAAAAGGATTCAGTAGTAGAAGTAATTGAATGTAGCGACAGTGAACATTTGATAAGATTTAGCACAATGGTGCTAAAGCATCTTGCAAGATTAAAATGTGATGTTAAAACTGATTATGTTCGGATGTCAGCAAACTCCATTAGTGGGGTTTTGGGAAAACTAGCCGTAAAAGAAATGCTTATGTTTCCCAAGGACAGTACACAACAGGATAGAATGTTAATTGACCAAGCATTTTCAAGAATACTCTAAAACAGACCTCTAACAATTGCATAAACTCGGACGTGTTTCGCGCCGCTACGCGTCACTAAACACGCCGGTTATGCCAGCGATAAGCAGACCCTGAACGGGCCTGCTTATCGCCCGATGTTGAGCGGGTCTAATAATGACCCTAGACCGAAAGACCCTGCAAAGGTCTGCCTATCAACGTCGTTCGAGCTATGTGATACATACCGCCAGTCGGCTCAAATGCCGACCGGCGGCCCGCTCAACATCGGTCGTTGGAAAAATCTAGGAGATAAAATGGCATACAAAGAAATAAACATAGAGTTTAAAGGCTATAGGAGAAAACCAAAAATTAGTTCTTTGCCAGATGAATCAGGGGTTTATTGTGTCTATACATGCACTTACGATAAACAAGAAAAAACAGTTTCATTGAGAAGTTTGCTGTATATTGGCGAATCAGAAGACATTAACGATAGAATAGGAAATCATGAACGGTGGGATGATTGGGAAGATGAACTAGATGATGATGAAGTCATATGTTTTTCTTATGCAACGTTATCAGCCAACATTCGCAAAAGAGCTGAAGCTGCATTAATCTACAAACATGAACCGCCATTAAACACAGAATTCATAGATAGTTTTCCCTTTGACGAAACAAAAATAACAACATCTGGAAAAAGCAAGTTTTTAGCGACTTCATTCGTGATTGAACGAGATGACTAAATATTTTCCAACAAATGTGTTCAGCGGAATTTACTCGTCGCTACGCTCCTCCTAAATCCGCTGACACAAGCGATAAGCAGATCCTGAACGGGCCTGCTTATCGACCGATGTTGAGCGGGTCTAATAATGACCCTGGACCGATAAACCCTGCAAGGGTCTGCCTATCAATGTCGTTCGAGCT
>JANQGZ010000037.1:0-167963 GCA_028282825.1 SAR324 cluster bacterium | reverse complement strand
CCTGTCGATCTGACTGGCAGACGTTCCCAATATGTTTGCCCCCATCTCTTCCAAAGGTAAAGCCAGGTTATTGGAAACCTGACCTCCCATGGAAATGATGATACCTTTTGGTTTCTCTTTTTCATAAATATCCATCACCGTTTCCAGGCGAATCTCATCAAAATATAGGCGATCTACCTCATCGTAATCAGTAGAAACGGTTTCCGGGTTATAATTTACTAATATTGAACGATAGTTTTCCTGTTTGACTGTTTTAACAGCATTTACACAGCACCAGTCAAACTCAACGGAACTCCCAATACGATAGGTTCCCGATCCCAAGACCATCACACTGGGCATACTTGATCCGAACACTATATCATCTTCCGAAGCATTATAGGTCAGATAAAGGTAATTGGTCTGTGCAGGGTATTCTCCTGCCAGGGTATCGATCTGTTTTACGTATGGCTTGATTCCATAATTCAATCGCATCTTGCGAACAATCCGTTCCGTAGTTCCCAATAAGGTCGCGATTTGCGGATCAGAAAAACCGACACGTTTCGCTTCGTCTATGACGTGTTTGGGACAGACACCACCCTCATACTCCTTTATCAACCCTTCGACCCGCACAATATTGGCAATTTTATGTAAAAACCAGCGATCGATTCGGGTATGTTCGTGAATTTCTTCCACGTCCATTCCGGCTTTCATGGCGAAGGGAATAGTGAATACCCTTTCATCTGTGGGAGCGGTTAATTCCTTAATAATCTCTTCTTTATCTTTTTTCGCTCCCACATCATCCGGATTAGTCACAAGCCCCCAGGCACCGGTATCCAGCATACGAATTGCTTTCTGCAGTGCTTCCTGGAAGGTCTTACCGATGGACATTACTTCCCCTACGGATTTCATACTGCTGCCAATTTCCGTGGAGACCATACGAAATTTTTTCAAATCCCAACGCGGTATTTTAACCACCACATAATCCAAGGCGGGCTCAAAACACGCCATGGTTGAGAGTGTGATGGAGTTTTTCAGCTCGGAAAGACTGTAGCCAAGCCCCAATTTTGCAGCGATAAACGCCAAAGGATATCCCGTTGCCTTGGAGGCCAGGGCAGAACTGCGAGATAATCTGGCATTGACTTCAATCACCCTGTATTCTTCAGAATATGGATCAAGAGCGTATTGAATGTTACATTCTCCAATCACACCAAGATGTCTAACCGTCTTGATAGCGATTTCACGGAGCTTGTGATACTCGCTGTTAGTCAAGGTCTGGCTGGGTGCTATCACAATCGATTCTCCGGTGTGAATTCCAAGAGGATCAAAATTCTCCATGTTACACACGGTGATACAATTATCGTAGCTGTCTCGTACCACTTCATATTCAACTTCTTTCCATCCCTTCAAATACTCTTCCACCAGTACTTGAGGTGTGTAAGAGAATGCATTGGTAGCCAGCTTTCTGACATCATCATCATCCAAACACATACCCGAGCCAAGACCTCCCAAGGCAAATGCCAGTCGAATCATTACCGGGTACCCGATTTCATTGGCAATGGTCAGGGTTTCTTCAACGTTGGTAGCAGCTTTGCTAAGCGGTACCTTGACATCGATTTCGTCCAACTGCTCAATGAAGCGTTCTCGATCCTCAGTTGCCTGAATGACAGAAATCGGGGTTCCCAGAACCTTGACATTGTATTTCTCTAAAATACCCAGTCTGTCCAGCTCCATCCCGCAATTTAAAGCGGTCTGACCGCCAAATGAAAGCAGGATGCCATCAGGCTTTTCTTTTTCAATGACTCCTTCAATAAAGTCCGGTGTAACAGGTAAAAGGTAGACTTTATCTGCCAGGTGATCCGAGGTTTGAATGGTGGCAATATTTGGATTTACCAGAATCGTGTAGATTCCCTCCTGTTTTAGCGCTTTAATAGCCTGACTTCCCGAATAGTCAAATTCGCCTGCCTCGCCAATCTTTAAAGCTGCACTACCCAATATGATTACGGATTTAATATTATGTTCCATTTTACTTTTTGATTTGATCGGAGTTGAATTTCGAGGTTTTAAAGCATGTTTACAAATTCATCAAATAAGAAGCTGGTATCAACAGGCCCCGGCATTGCTTCCGGATGAAACTGAACACTTCGAATGGGCTTGGATGAATGGCGAATACCTTCGTTGCTGCCGTCATTTGCGTTGAAAAACCAAGGTTTCCAATCATCAGGCAGTGTTTGATCATCAATGGCATAACCATGATTTTGGGAGGTGATATAGCATCGTTTTGTTCCGACTTGGACACAGGGTTGATTTTGAGATCGATGTCCAAATTTCAACTTGTAGCTCTGAGCTCCCGCTGCGAGTGACAAGATTTGATGCCCCAAACATATTCCAAAAATAGGCTTGTCTTCGGAAAGCTGGGCTCTGACATTTTCTATGGTTTCAGGCACCATGGTTGGATCGCCCGGTCCATTGGAAAGCATCAAACCATCAAATTTCTCTTTTGAAAAGTCATAGTCCCAGGGAACTCTTAAAACAGAGACTTTTCTGGAAAGAAAACTACGGATTATGTTCTTTTTGCAACCCGTGTCCACCAGTACGACTCGTTTGTTAAAGTCTCCGTATTCCTCGGGCTCAGTAACACTAACCTGTGCGACCAGATTATCATTATCAGGATCATAAAAAGGCACATCCCTGCCCTTTATCACGAGTTTTCCGAGCTGAGTTCCGGTAGACCTCAGTTTTTTTGTAACAGCCCTGGTATCAACTCCCTCGATGCCGGGAATTTTATGTTCAATCATCCATTGCTCCAGACTTCGAATGGCGTTCCAATGCGAATAGTCCCGAGTCAGAGAGGTGATAACCACACCCTGTACATGGATTTTTTCTGATTCAAAATAATTCAGGAGATTATCGATCCGACTATCATCAGGCACACCATAATTACCAACAAGCGGGTAGGTAAAAACAAGAATCTGCCCTTTGTAGGAAGGATCGGTCAAAGTTTCAGGATATCCAACCATACCGGTGTTAAAAACAACTTCTCCGGCGGTTGATGTTTCGTAGCCAAAATGTTTCCCGGAATAAACAGTTCCGTCTTCAAGAACTAACTCCATTGATTTACTCTTAATATGAATGATTTACTGCTACAGGATTTACCTAACTCTTCAAAGTACTCCCAAAAACTCAGATTTAGGTGTTTAAAAATCACTTATTAATCTTTAATAACAATAGTTTAACTACCATTGGGTAAGCCCGAATCATTCGTTAAACTTATTAACTCTATCGAAATAATTCATTTTTGGGTATGGGAAAATTGGGAGAATCCAGAACAGGCAAATCGCTGTCAACTCAGTTCTGATATAACTTCACGCGAAACTGGTTTTCTGAACTCCTTTTGAGTGATTAGATATTCTGAAGATGAGAACGAGGGATAAATAAATCACCCAATCAGAAAATTGGCTGTCTTTAAATGATGTAGTTCGAGTCTGTCGCTTCAAAAAAATGTTTGGAAACATCAACGTCATTCTGAATTTGTTTAATCAATTCTTCAACAGAATTGAAGCGTTTTTCCTCACGTAAAAATTTAAGAGGATACACCGTTATCTGTTCACCATAAACATCTTCCTTAAAATCAAAGAGATGTGCTTCGACTTTCAATGTTTTTCCATTAAATGTGGGATTGACGCCAACATTGCAAACCCCATCATAACGCACACCCTTGATTTCCACCTGACAACTGAACACACCTTTTTTCAAAGGTAACAGGACATCAGGCTCCAGATTCATCGTCGGGAATCCAATGGTATTACCGATTTTCTTGCCTTTTTGGACGATCCCCGACACAGACCATTGCCGACCTAAGTACCTTTCAACGTTTTTGAAATCTCCTTCAAAAAGCAATCTTCTGATCATCGTACTGGAAACTGTGATATCGCCGATGCGCACAGCATCCAATTGTTGAAAGGCAATATCCTGTTTTTCAGCCTCCTGAGCCATAAAACTTGCAGATCCTTCTCGGGCTTTACCGAAATTGAAGTCGTAGCCAACAATTATTTTCTTGAGCGTCACAAAATTGAACAGCTGGCTTAGGAATTCCTGGGAACTTTGAGCCGCAAATTCGGGAGTAAAAGGAATGACGAAACAGGCATCCAGTCCGGAATGCTCCAGGAACTTCCATTTAGTCTCATTGCTGTACAGGTGCCTGAAAGGAATTTGTGATTGCAAGACTTTTTTTGGATGCGGATCAAACGTCACAACCCCACCCTTGGCTTTCAGTAGTTCCTTATCTGTCAGTACTTGATTTACAAGTGCCTGATGTCCTAAATGGTAACCATCGAAATTACCAATTGTGATCACCCAGTCGCCTTCCAGTGAATCGTTTTTAAATGATTTGTGAATAAACTCCATGTTTCGCCAGTCTCAAGCTTTATGATGGTGCTCCTCTCTCCTCCTGGTTAAATTGTACTGCAATCGGGAATTCACGACAACAGGCAAGTGCCGCCGGTTTCCATTGGAAACACAAAGCAGGAAATTTACCGGGCTGAAGGAGAGGATTTCTGAGTTAGCCCTGTCAGGCAATTGAAAAGTCTGTAATCCTCCAGGCAACAATATCAAAGGTAACAAGGTTAAAAGGATTCGGCAATTCACGATTTACCAATGGTTTCTGTCAATAATGTGCGGTTAATATTTATATTTCGTTCCGAAACCATTACTCTTACTTGCACATCAGGCAATTTGAATTCGTCCTTTAAAGAGTGTTATCATGAAACATCAACACATCGACTAAATCATTCAACATACTGTTTTCTCAAACCGCAACCGGCAATCAATTTGCATGCTGGCTCCCGATTGGGAATTCACAGGAACCGGATTTACATCTTAAGGAAAAGAATGGCCAGCAACAGGATTAAGAAACTAGGGGGGAATTTTGATAACGCAGCTTTTAAGAAAATTCTGAAACAGCTCAATGGAAGAGCCATACTGGTGGTTGCCGTTATCAACAAAAACTGTGATGAATGTCAAAAATTACTGAAGTTTGCAGGACAACTCGAAGCAGGTTTTATCGATAAACTTCCTCAACTTGTCATGCTTTATGGCATCAATCCCAGCCCTTTGGATGACGCACCCAAAGGAAGTAAATCGAGCGAATCCAGGAATGGAGACGAGGAAGGAGAGGGTAAAAAAAAGAAAGCGTTGGCGGATTCGAGAGTGTTACATTGGGATGAAATTCCGGAAGGACACGGGTATGGAATCTTTCTCAATGAAAATGACATCTTATACTATAAAGGCACGTTCAACCACGATGAATTCGCCACGAATATCATTGATAACCTGAGACGATTTAAATCCTCAATCAAAACCCTGGCTGGTTTAAACGCCAAAAACCTGTTTTTTAAAAAGAAACGCACAGGCATCATTATAGAGACAAGTGGCGCTACCCAGCAATCCCAAATAATGGAACTGGAAGAAAAAGTAAAATCATACGGAAACAAACTGACCACACCTGTCTATTTTTGCAAGGGAATTAACCAGGAAATAACGCTGGTCGTTGGTGGAGAAACGCGGTTTAGAATCAAAGGTCACAATCTTTCCAAATTCCTTAAAAAAATCAAAACGATGTAGATTGTTGTTGATTCGGCAATACCGAGTCAACAACGTCGGGTAAAAATTCTTTCAATTTCTCCACCATGTGATCAAAACTTTCGTTTAAGGCAGGTACAAATGGAATCATGCCTGCTGCTTCCCGCCCGGTAAATGATTCGATCTTTTCCCAGGTATAAAACAATAGATCTTGATCTGTGATTTGACTGGCATTGTTAAATACCAGTGTATAATCCAAACCGGAATCCTTTAGCAGCTTTATTTCATATAGATTTCGATAAAATTGATCCTGCAAAGGATGGATCATCCAGATAATTGGTGCCTGTAACTCCTTCAGCCAATCAATTATCATTGATTCTTCTGTCACGGGAGAAAGGAGACTGGAGGGTAATTCGATGTATGTTCTGTCGTAGGTTTCGTCCAAAATTGCTATTCGTTCCTTTATTATGTTCCAGCTGATCCCAATTCCATCTCTGCGAAATGACATCTCCAGGGGATAATCTTCATGGGCGCAATAGGGAGAAACCAGTGTTTCCATGGGTTCATTTTTCATCAAACTGCAGAATTTTTCGCCGTCCCCTTGCTGGTCCGCGGCATTCCGTTTGAGCAATCCTTTATCAAAAGGTTTGAAACCGGCACAACTGTTTCCATTGGCTTCTGCCATTTTTAAAAGCGAACATATAAGTGATGTTTTTCCCGAGCTTTCCAAGCCACCTACTGCAATGGGTAATGTCATATTCTATCTCTCACTTACCAATTCTTCCCGGAGCTTCTGAATCACTTCCGGTTCCGTTTTAATTAATTCCCTGTAAATGTCGTTGACTGTTAAAAAATTCTTACTCAATAACTCTTTCAGGTATTCCTGACTTTTTAATCGATCGAGTTTTTCCTGCTCGATATAATCCAACAGGTTGATTTCCTTGTCACCATCTCTAATTTCCATATTTCGGATGCTGTCGTCACTCATCCCAGCCTCACGAGCCCGTTGAATAAGTTTTATAAGCTCTTCAACACTGTAATACTTTCTTCTCCCAGTATTCACAGGGTCTTGTGCAAAGACTGTTGTGGTCAACACCAATGCTGCTATCAGTATAATAATAGTGATTCTCATATTCTTTCTAATACATTTAGTCGTTACGGAAGCACTTGATAAATAAACAATACGGAAGAAATGCAGAATCCATACAAAGGTTGTGCTTTATCCAAGGATAGATTTTGAGGAAATAGCGAGTCAACAGCAATTATCGCAATTGTCATATTTGAGGGAATTTAAGGAGACAGATCCGATTCTGTTACAGTGAAATCGGATCTGTTAAGCTGGATCGATAGCAGGGTTAGGCCGAAGATGTTTCCATTCGCACCATCCGAATCCGTTGAATGACATAGATCGCAACAACCGTTGCCAAGCCCGCCAGGTACATTCCGTAACGATGCCCGAACAAATTCGGGATCCACCTATTCAACGCATCAGGATTAAACAATATCAATGTCCCGAATAACAGCAACGGTACCTCATACCATTTGTTCCGGGTGATAAACCATCCCTGAACAGCGCTGGTAAAACAAAATGCCCCTATCACAGCCATTCCAAATATCAAAAATCCGATCAGCCAACTGTTGATGTTGTGTAAGATTAGATCGGAATTAAACACAAACATGAAAGGTATAACAGCTGTTCTCAAGTCATAAAGAAATCCCTGGATTCCAGTGGGAATAGGAGCCGATCTGGCAATAGCCGCGGCTGCATAAGAAGCCAGACCAACCGGTGGTGTGTCATCAGCCAGAATTCCAAAGTAAAAGCAGAATAGATGAGCGGCAATCAAGGGAATAAAGAAATTATAGGCAGAGCCGACGGTCACAATGATCGGAGCTGTTAATGAAGCCATCACAATATAGGTAGCTGTGGTTGGTAACCCCATTCCCAGTAATAAACTGGCGATGGCAGTGATCAGCAACAGCAGGAATATATTACCTTGAGCCAGTGTTTCCACAATTTGGGTGATCATACCACCGAGACCCATTCCTACAATACCGACGATTATACCAGCCGCAGCACACGCCATACCCACAGACATCATACCTTTGGCACCAGCCATCAGCCCTTCGCCGATGATTCGTATGCTGTTTATTAACGTGTCTTTGAGATTAAATCCTGTAACAAATGATCTCCTTGCTTCCTGGTAAACAATCACTCCGAATAGCAGTAATATCGCATTGAAAGCAGATAGCTCCGGAGAGTGTCTCAGCACGACCAATTCAAATACCAACCATCCGATGGGAATCAGATAATGAATGCCGTTTTTTAAAACCTCAAGAAAAACCGGCAGGTCTGCTTTGGAAAGGCCTACCATCCCCAATTTACTGGCTTCAAGGTGGGTCACATAGAACAAAGCGAAATAGGAAACAAAAGCTGGAACTGCTGCAGCCTTGACAACCTCGATATAAGATACGTTCACATACTCGGCAATGATAAAAGCTGCGGCACCCATAATTGGCGGCATTAGCTGGCCATCGGTACTGGCAGCTACCTCTACTGCTGCAGCTTTTTTTGGCGGATATCCTACTTTCTTCATTAAGGGGATGGTAAAGGTTCCGGTTGTCACGATGTTGGCGATACTGGAACCGGAAACCAGTCCGGATAGTCCGCTGGAAACAATTGCTGCCTTGGCAGGGCCGCCTTTGTATTTTCCGAGCGCCGCCATGGCCAGGTTGGTAAAAAACTGACCCGCCCCTGCCTTGTCAAGCATTGAGCCAAGCAGAACAAACAAAAATACAATCGTCGCCGATACTCCTAAGGGAATGCCGTAAATACCTTCCGACGACAGTGCTATCTGGCTCAGGTATTTGTTCAAGGACACCCCCCGAAAAGCCAGAACGCTTGGCATATGTGGACCCAAAAAGGAATAGGCCGTAAACATCAAGGCAATAATCGGTAGAGCCGGTCCAATAGATCTGCGAGTGGCCTCCAGCAAAACGATAATTAATAGACTGCCAATAACAATATCCCTGGTAATCGGGCTTCCTGCTCTTAAAGCCAATCCTTCCCAATCCAGCATGATATAAAGAGCCAGACCTGCTCCCACAATTGCCAGAATATAATCATGAAATGGAATTCGAATTGCCGAACCGAAAAAACCTGACGATTTACCCGATTTTTTGCTGAAGGGGATACTGAGAAAGGTTAGACTCATGGCAAAGGCGAGATGGATTGCTCGCACTTTGATACTGTCCAAAATCAAGAAGCTGGCCAGGGAAAGCTGAAACAAGGACCAGGCAATGGCAATGGTGCCGATGATAATGGCTTCATACTGCTGCAAGTTGCGGACGTCTCCGGATTCTTCACGTAAAATTTGTTCTGCCGATTTTAGATTCTCACTTTTAGCCATGCAATACCTCTATACGAAGTGGTACGTACCGAGATCAGGTTTGCTTCTGAAACGGCACCTTTGTCGCTGGGGCATCTTTTTGAAAAAACACTCCCCAGTTATTCTCAAATCAAGACATAGTCACTTCATATTACATCAGTGCAGGATTTATATACCGGGTCAAACCGGCTTCCTTATAATATTTGATAGCACCCGGATGCAACGGCGCAGATAACCCTTGCAGCATGTTTTCCTTGGTGAGTACCTGATAAGCCGGATGAAGTTTTTTGAAATCTTCAAAGTTGTCAAATATCTCCTTGGTTATGGCATAAACGATTTGCTCATCCACATTGATAGACGTAACGAAGGTCGCTTTTACACCAAAAGAAGCGATATCTGCATTGTTGGTGGCACTCGGATAGAGTGAGCTTGGAATTACTGACTTAGCGTAATAGGGAAATTTTTTGATCAGCGCATCAATTTCCGGACCTTGAATCGGCACAATGTTCACCTTGATTCTTCCGGAAGTCGCTTCTTTAATGTTTCCGTTTGGATGCCCGACTGTGTAGAAAAATGCGTCCAATCGCTCATCTTGAATTAATCCGGGAGCTTCTACTGCTTTTACATATTCCGCATTCAGGTCTTTCTCCGCGATACCAAACGCATCCAAGGCGTCTTGAGAGTTGCCCAACTGACCGGAACCGGGATTTCCGAGATTAACGCGCTTGCCTTTTAAATCCTTCATTGAACCGATGTTTGATCTGGTGGCGGCAATCAACGTGATACTTTCCGGATGAATTGAGAAAACAGAACGTAAATCCTTTTGGGGACCTTTTTCTTTCCATTCCTTCTCACCATGAATCGCCTGGTATTGTCTGTCTGACTGGGCAACACCAAATTGCAGGTCACCACTTAAAACAGCATTAATGTTGTAGACTGATCCGCCCGTTGATTCCACGGTGGCTTTGATTTGGTATTGATCAAATTTCTTATTTACAATTCTGCTAATGGCTCCACCTGTCGGATAGTACACACCTGTTACTCCTCCGGTTCCAATTGTAACGAAAGTCGGTCCTTTAGCCGCATCTTTTTGAGTGTCACATCCGGTAAAAAACAATAGTGCTAAACATAGAACCGGAATTATAATTGAGAATGCTCGCTTCATGATTCCTCCACTAAATGTCAGGTTGAGTGCAAACTTAAAACGATTTTTGTATATGCCTTCCACAAAGCACGGGATGGGATGGAATAAGAGGTTAGAATATCAAAGCCGATTTTTGCAATGAAAAACTATTATTTAATCAATACACTAATTGCATTTTATGTGCATACTTTCCGAGCGGAGAAGGATTAGTGCTAACGTTAGAATGATTGGAGTTTGCATAAGCGGATGGAATGCCATAACTCCGGAATCCCGGAACCAATCCCTCGATTTTAGTGAGGGTTATTGCCTGATCACATCCATAAAGGCCGAAACAGAAAAAACTGCTTTTCCCAGACCAGGTTCACCATATCCCGGGGGTGATGGCAATTGATACTTTTCCATTGTGTCCCGCCAGGCTTTTAGCAATTTGACATAATATTCCAACGGAGGGGCGCTCTGCCTACCAAGATGTGCAAGAGGTTCCAGACACCATGTTGTGAAACGAGGTAAAATTGATCGGGACATAAAATAATCCAGGCCTTGTCTTGTTGACTCAACAGCTGCATCAACGTTTTTATAACCATCTGGCTGGGCAAGTTCAACGCCTGCCACAAAATTTGGAATGACATTCTGCGGGCCAAACACCTCGGCTGAGTCAACGATTCTCTTCATCCATTCTTCCCAACCGACATATCGCTGTTTCCCGGGGCAAAGAACCTTGAATAGTCTTTCATCCCAGATTTCATAGTTCGGATGATAAATATCGACTCCACCTTCTTCTTTCAACCGGCGGCAATCATCCTGTTTAAAAGCTTCCACGACAGTTTTGACAATCCAGCGGTCTTTGAATTTTTCTTTAATGGCCCTGGCATACTGGAGATAAAAATCCACTTCATTTTTGCCAGTCAACTGGCTCGTCAAGCTTCCTCCGGTGATTGTAATGGCTTTTGAAACAGAGTCTTTTTCATGGATGTGTCCCAAAGCCTCAAGAATATCGTCCATTTGCTTAACACCGGTATACTCTCGTCCGGCTTTTCTTTGTTGACGATAATTCTCGTTAATATCACAAAACTGGCATTCTTCATCCCGGCCCCAGTACTGGCAAAGGCGAAAAACCGTGAGATAAACCAAATAGCCCCATTCCAATACAGGCGCAATTTGAGAAATAGTCTTTCCGCTTTTCAGGGTCGAGTTGTAAAAGTCAGGCACCGGATGAAAATCAACTTCAGCCAGTACTGTGCCATCACAGCTTAGTACCAGATTTCCTGAGTCAAGTTCCACCAGGTAAGGACTTTCCGGATTTAGTCTAACGCTAAAAATGCTCGGCTTTAAGTCCAGATCGCCGCCAAAAAAGCGGACTTCCTCTGGAGCACGAAGCAGATGCTCTCCTTCCTGTTTTAAGTCTTCGAGGGTGACCAGATCAAAACTGAAGATGAAATAGTCTTTTGGTTTGTAGCCTGAAGCAACACAAAGGCTGTCCTTTGAGAAACGGACTCCCAGTCTCAAAACATCCTGTTTAATTACTGCTTCCAGGGGAATGTCGGGTATTTCACAGTTCAGTCGGTCAATTTCCTTCAAGTATTTTGAATCGGAATCTTGGAATGCCATTACTCTTTACCCTTGATGTGCTTACCCAAATGCGTGGGCCAACCCTTCCTTGTAACTCGGAAATCTTAGGGAAAAGCCCATTTCTACCAGTAATTGATTGCATATTTTGCGATCCGGCTGGGTTAGGTTAAACTTTCTGGTTTGAAAATCGGTCCGATACTCAATAGCAACATCTTGAGCTGCAGGAAAATAGGGTTGATTGATCAGCCAATCAGCAACGTTTTTGGTCGTTTCGCTTTCCAGGTCTATTGCATTGATAACATTTGGAAAATTATCGGATGTGATTGCTCTATCCACAAGTCGAGCCAGATCATGAACATGAATACGATGAACCGGTTGTTGACCTTTGGGAACAGGTTTTCCTGTAAGTATTCGATGGCCGATATTTCTTTCTTTACCGTATATGGCTCCCGGACGAATAATCACCGTATCAAAATGGTCAGCCATTGCAGTTTCCGTCAGCAGTCTCAATTTTCCTTTTAGGCTGTCACAGTCGAATCGACTTGATTCCTTCCAGACACCCGGTTGGTTCGGGTAGACCCCTGTACTTGAAATATACACACAGCGATTGATGTGAGAACGATTATGTCGCATCCAGTCACACCAGTTTACCAAATGCTGTTTTTCCTCTGTGATGTTTTGGTTTGTAGGGGGTATGGTTACTATCAGAATCGAATTGTCATCTGGCAAATTCGACCAGGTTTCGGGATCAGTCCAGCGGAAGGTGGCAACTTGAGAAGATGAATCTTGCTTACCCGCTTGGTCAGTGGCATGTTGCCTGGTCACCCACACATCGGTATGGGTTTCCAGTACTTCTTTCAATTCCTTGCCCAGGTATCCAAACCCCAGAATACCAACATTCAGGCTCATCGCTTTCCTGTTATTTGATTTCCAGCAATTCTATATCAAAAATCAAGGTGGAGTTTGGACCGATAATCGGGCCGGCACTTCTAGCCCCATAAGCCAATTCAGATGGAATAAACAGTTTCCATTTGGCACCTGTTTTCATCAACTGCAAAGCCTCGGTCCATCCTTTGATGACACCGTTGACCGGAAAAGTAGCTGGTTTACCTCTTTTGTACGAGCTATCAAACACTCTTCCATCAATCAAGGTGCCTTCATAGTTCGTAACTACTGTATCAGTTGCTTTAGGTGTTGCTCCGGTTCCTTTTCTCACGACCTGGTATTGCAGACCACTCGGCAATGTCACGATGCCTTTTTTGCTTTTGTTTTTGGCTAAAAACAGCTCACCATCAGTTTTATTCTTGCCTGCTGATTCGGCATCGGCTTTTTGTTTTTTTGCCATCATGTTTTTCTGCAAATTTGTCATGACTTCCCTGATCTGTTCCTGGGTCAACAAGGGATTTGCCCCTTTTATCGCATCCTCAATTCCCTTAACCAGGGTGGTAGTATCGATATCGATGCCTTGCTGTTTAAAATTGTTTCCTAAACTCAAGCCAATGCTGTAACTTACTTTCTGTTTTTCTGTAATCAGTTGCTTAACACCTTTTGCAAACACGGAGGTCGTTGCAAAAACTAACACCGCTGATAGTGCCACCAGGGTTTTGATTTTCATTGTATTCCTTTATGAGTGAAATTTGATAAAGAGCCGGTCAAATTCAGGAGCCGGCGAGAGATGAAGAGGAAAATCGGGTGTTTTTATCGCTGATCAATGTTTCACACATTAACAGCAAAATAGCGACCCCGAGGAAGAATTGAAATAGCTCGCTCCAGATTTTGGATTCTTTGGATTCCGTCTCCCTTTTTTCTGCAACTGCAATATAATCTCGATATAGATCTGCCAGATCCACCAGGTTGGTTCTCACCGGAACAAAAATCCCACGACTTACCTCGGCGATTTTCTTAAGGGTGGATTCATCCAATTTGCTTTTGACTGTTTGATTCTGATGTTTCAATAAATTATAGGTCCCGGCATCCCTGATGGGTATGTTCGAACCGTCAGGATCACCCAGTCCTACCGTATGTATTCGGATACCGCGTTTAGCTGCCGCTTCCGCAGCCTCTACCGGAAAAGATTCGTGATCTTCACCATCTGTAATGATGATAATGTCCCGGTATTTATTGTCCTGATCATAGAACATACGGTCGGAAACCGTTCGTATGGCATCGCCAAGCAGGGTTCCACCGCGATTTACATCGCCCGGACCAATCTTGTTGAGGACATTTAAAAAATAGTTGTAATCCAGGGTCAGAGGCGATTTAATAGCCGTGGATCCGGCAAAAACCAGAAGACCGATCCTGTCCCCTTCAAGAATTGCCACAACATCCGAAATGATCTGCTTGGCCCTGCCCAAACGGTTCGGTTTCAAATCTTCAGCCAGCATGCTCCGGGAGACATCCACAACAAAAACGAGATCCCTGCCTCTTTTTTTTACTGTTTTTTCTACCGGATTTCCCTGGGGTCTCATTAGAGTGAACACCAGAAATAGTGAGGCAAGTAAAAGCAATACCTGCTTTGTCAATCGTTTGGAGGTACTAACTGAAGTGACAAGTACCGGAAGCATTTGCTGATTGGCAAATCGAATCAGTAATTTTTTTTTTCGATACCAGCTGTAATAAAAGACAATGCCGAGCAACGGAATTAATCCTAACCAGGCCGAATGTTCAACAGAAGCAAATTGAAACATGATTTACGTAAGCCGCTTTGTTATTGTAGCTAGTGCTGACCTTACTTAACAAGCTTGAAATGTGGGGTCTGATAGATTGCCACAAACCGGATTTATAGCAATAATATCCCCATTTTTCAGATCCTTACTCTGATCAGTAAAATCTAGATTCATATCAAAATAGGCCGAGTCAGTCCACAACCATTCTATTCGAAGCACGTCTCGCTCAAAGTATGGATTGCAAGATTTTTGGGTATCATATATATTGAGTGTTTATATCAACAAGGATTGACCGGCGTTAACCCCTTGCCGGGATTGCTAAAAAAAAAGATCCATCACTATATTTCGTAAATCAACATTCAAGCTCTTTGTGTTTGATCTTACCTCATTCCATACCCATCCAAGATTCCAAAATAAAGAACAGACAATGACTATTGAACTGAACAAAAGCGCCGAAGAGGAGAAGGATAACTCTTTCGCCAACGAGCTAATGGAAACCAGGACAATCATCATCTCCGGTTCCGTTGACGGCAAACTGGCAGACAAAGTTATCAAACAATTACTGGTTCTGGAAAAGAAAGACCCGAAAAAGAAGATTATTATTTTTATTAATTCTCCAGGCGGGGAAGTTTACAGCGGATTTGCCATTTACGATATGATAAAAATGATCTCTTGTCCTGTTGTTACTGTCGTTATGGGCCTGGCAGCCAGTATGGGTTCCATTCTTTCCCTGGCAGGAGATGATGGTAAACGTTATGCCTTTCCCAATTCCAAAATCATGATCCACCAACCCTTGCTTGCCGGAGCTGAAGGGCAAACAACCGATCTGGAAATACATTCAAAAAACATAGTTAAGACCAGAAAAGAGATTGCCGGTCTCTACGCCTCAGTTACAGGAAAAAGTTCAGAAGATATTTTAAAGGATATCGACCGTGATCACTGGCTATCGGCCAAAGAAGCCGTCAAGTATGGTTTGATCGACAAAATTATTAGCAAGCGATCACAACTGTAATTGCTCTTTAAGTTAGAATCCGAATTAATATTTAAATCAAGGGCGAATAATGAAAGTCAGTGTGTTTGGCAGTGGTTACGTAGGACTGGTTGCCGGGGCTTGCTTTGCAGAAAGTGGAAACGATGTCATTTGCGTTGATATCGATGAGAAGAAGATTGAAAACCTGAACAACGGAATCATCCCCATTTACGAGCCAGGTCTTGAAGAGATGATCAGGAGAAATGCCAGACAGCGTCGTCTTGTGTTTACTACCGATATGGAGCTGGCAGTTAAATCGTCCCTCTTCAACTTTATCGCTGTTGGCACCCCTCCGGATGAAGACGGCAGTGCAGACTTGAAACACGTTCTGGCCGTAGCCAAAACGATCGGAACCCACATGGACGATTTCAAGGTCATTGTCGACAAGTCAACAGTGCCCGTTGGAACCGCAGAAAGAGTCCGAGAAACAGTAAAAACAGCTTTGCTGGACAGAGGCGTAGAGATTGAGTTTGATGTGGTCTCCAATCCGGAATTTCTAAGAGAAGGCGTTGCCATCAATGATTTTATGCAACCTGACCGGGTTGTGATCGGAACGGATAATCCTCGCACAACCGCTTTGATGAATGAATTGTATTCGCCCTACATGAAGACCAAGGACCGGCTGATAGCCATGGATATCAAGAGTGCGGAGATGACCAAATACGCCGCCAATTCCATGTTGGCCGCAAAGATCTCCTTCATGAATGAAATTTCAAGATTATGCGAAAAGGTCGGTGCGAATATAGATATGGTAAGAGTTGGGATTGGAACCGATAATCGAATCGGTCCCAGCTTCCTTTTTCCGGGCATCGGCTATGGTGGTTCCTGTTTTCCCAAAGACGTGCAGGCCTTGATCCGAACCGGTAATGAAAACCAATGCGAAATGGATTTGCTACAAGCCGTGGAACAGGTGAACAACAGCCAAAAGCATCACCTGCTTGACCTGATAGATCAGGAATACGGAAGTGATCTGAGTGGCAAAACATTCGCCACCTGGGGATTGGCCTTCAAACCCCAGACAGATGATATGCGTGAGGCACCTTCCAGGGTCATAATCGATGGGCTGTTGAACAAGGGTGCGAGAATCGTCGCCAGTGATCCGGCCGCTATAGAAACAGCAAGAGACATCTGGAGCGATCAAATCGAATATCAGGAGTATTACTATGACGCTCTTAACAATGCCGATGCCCTGCTTATTCTGACTGAGTGGAATGACTTCAGAAGACCTGATTTCAGCCGAATCAAAGACTTACTTAAACATCCCGTAGTATTCGACGGCAGAAATATATATGATCCGCAAAAAATGAGGTCCCTGGGATTCAAATATTTTAGTATCGGACGTCCCAACGGCCAATAAATTCACCTTTTTCTTAATCACAACCACTTTACAGTCATGAAAAACCGAAAACGGATTCTAGTTACCGGTGGGGCCGGATTTATCGGCTCGCATCTGTGTGAAAGACTGCTCAAAGAAGGACATGACGTAGTTAGCCTTGATAATTTTTTCACAGGAACCAAGGAAAACATTCTTCCCTTAATGGAAAATCCGTATTTCGAAAGCGTTCGACATGATATCACCCATCAATACTTCATTGAAGTAGACTGGATTTTCAACCTGGCCTGTCCAGCCTCGCCGGTTCATTATCAATTCAATCCCATTAAAACATTGAAAACCAATATTATGGGAACGTTGAACATGTTGGGTTTGGCTAAAAGGGTGAAAGCAAAAATCCTACATGCCAGCACATCGGAGGTTTATGGTGACCCGGAAATGCATCCTCAAAAAGAGGAATACTGGGGCAATGTGAATCCAATTGGACTAAGAAGCTGTTATGACGAGGGAAAAAGAGCTGCCGAGACCTTGATGATGGATTATAAGCGGGAACAGAAGGTGGATTCAAAAATCGTGCGAATTTTTAATACCTACGGTCCCAAGATGCGTTTTGATGACGGCAGGGTGGTCAGCAACTTTATTGTCCAGGCGTTAAAAGGCGACGATATAACCGTTTATGGAGATGGCAGCCAGACGCGATCCTTTTGTTATGTTGATGACCTTGTAGAGGCAATGATGCGGATGATGAAAAAGGACAATTTCTCAGGCCCCGTGAATACAGGCAATCCCGACGAATTCACAGTCATGGAATTGGCACAAAAAATCATCGAGTTGACCGGCTCAAAATCTAAGATCATTTTTAAGGAATTACCTTCAGATGATCCTGTAAGGCGAAAACCCGATATCAGTCTTGCCAGGGAAAAACTCGATTGGGAGCCCAAAGTAAAGCTGGAAGAGGGTCTAAAGACCACCATTGGCTATTTCGATCAGTGGCTATCCGCCTGATCATTCAATAAATACCTGTTCTATATAGTCTCTCCTTCCCAATGAGTTCGATAAATCCCCGACAAATCGCAGTGATTCTCGTTGAGCCAACCCAACCCGGAAATATCGGCTCAACTGCAAGAGCCATGGATAACATGGGTATTACTGATTTCAGATTGGTTAATCCCTGCCATTACTTCCACCCCGAAGCCCGCATGTTTTCCATGAATGCCCGCTATTTGCTTCATCAGGCGAAAACATTTGGTACTCTTGAAGAAGCGCTGGCTGACAGGCAACTGATCATTGGAACTACCGCCAGAGAAAGAGAAAAGATCAAGAAACTGACCAGTCTTCACAATCTCGAAAACATCGTTTCCAGTTATCCGGAAGATATCAAAATAGCCCTGGTGTTTGGCACCGAGCAATCCGGTCTGCGCAATGAGCATTTGGATCTTTGCAACGAGTGGGTATACATTCCTACCTTTGGCAAAAGCAGCTCTCTAAACCTTTCCCAGGCTGTGGTTGTAACATTGTATGAATTGTCAAAATTCTTCGGAATTAGTCCTGCGCAGACCGAATTTGAGATTATTCCTGCCTCTTCCTCCAGCATTGAAGGCATGAAATCACATCTGTTTTCTATTTTGGAAAAAACAGGATTTCTCCATAAAAGTTCAAAAGAAACAGTTTGGACCAGCTTCTCAGATATGATCGGAAGAGCAAAACCGGATGAACGAGATGTGCGGATGATTCGCGGATTCTTCAACAGAATAGAAGTCACCATTCGGCGTCTTAAGAACAAGCTGCCTTAATATACAAATAAATGTCCGACCGACAACAGATCTTTCTCTTCAACAAAGTCTCTTAACAATCCAACTAAATGTGATTTTTCCTGCCGAGTCTCTCCTTTTTTATCAATAAGGATTTGCTGCTCGGAATTTGGCAGTCTTCATAACCTCTTAACAGATAAACGCTCAGAAGGTTTTTCGCTCAGTTTTCAAATAAATTATTTTTATAAAGCTTCAAAGCTTTGATTTTTTGTATGCTTTTGGCATTCCCCTTAAATTTCAATCCTTATGAGAAATATTATTCGACATCAAATCTTACTTAATTGTAAGATTTACTTGACATTACAAGCAGTCCATTGCATATTATAACAAATACTTTAAAGCATGCCTCAAAGCAATTTACAAAGCATTGACGAAAGAAGTCGATCACTGCTGGAATTCCTTTTGGAACATGAGCAAGAGGTCAAACAGCTTTTTTCTAATCGGGATTTGCTTCAATCAGTTACGGATCCCTTTAATATAACCGTCGAGAAAAATGTTACCTTGACCAATCAAGTGGATGAAAAAATCTACATGGACTTCAAGGACTTTTGCAAAAATAAACGTTTGAAGGTCAAGGCGGCGTTGATGCGGGCCATGTTGGATTTGATGAAGAATTATCAGGACTTTAACCAGGATTGAATACTTGCCACATGATTTATTTGAAGAGAAGATCAATGGAAAGTGCCGAAGCTCGATTGCGTGAGATTCAACTCGCGCTTAAGTATTGTGATTTGGACTACAGGGAAATTCTGGAAGATTACAGGGAACATCTAAAAGACCTGGAACGAGAAGCAGCTGGAAAAAACAGGGAGAAACCATTTCCCAGGCAGATTAACAAACGGTCGGCTTAAGATTAGAAAGAGATTTGTAGCTTTTTTTCTAGGAAGATCACCCACATCCATCGTTAAATTTCGATTAAAATTCATTTCTAAACGCCCAGGTAGTATTTCCCGTGGATTAAATGTAGAGTAGAGATTTTTAGCCTATAGCCATTTAATCGATACAAGCACACCTATTTGACATGCTACTGAAGGATATCAGCTATTATAAAACTGGTGGTACCGCTGATAACATTTTTGCCCCGGCTGATATAGATGAGCTCTCCCGTGAATTGAAAGCTATTCGCGAAAACAACGTACCTTGTTTTATCCTGGGAGCAGGAAGCAATTCTCTTGTGATGGATGATCATTGGCCGGGAACTGTTCTTTTGTGTAACAATCTCAACGATATTGAAATAAACAAAGAGATCGTAAGAGTCCAAGCCGGTGTAGAAAATACCCAGTTTGTAGAAGCCTGTCTCAATAATGAATTGGAAGGAGTCAGCTGGATGAATTATCTCCCGGGACAAATCGGCTCAACCGTGCGTATGAATGCTCGATGTTATGGCGGAGAAATCAGTCAGATCGTTGAATCGGTGACAGCTGTCAACAAATTCGGAAAAGTAAAGACCTACAGAGGTTCTGGTGTGTTTCATGGCTATAAGGACACCGTCTTCATGGAAAATGGTAACATTGTCGCAGAAGTAACCTTCAAGTTAAGCAAGGGCAATCCGGGAGACATTCAAAACCACATGGATTTTTGCAGAAGTGACAGGGAAAGCAAGCATCAATTTATGTATCCTTCCTGTGGTTGTGTCTTCAAAAATGACTATACCGTCGGGATTCCCAGCGGCATGTTGTTGGAAGACGCCGGAGTTCGGCAATTAAGCAATGAAAGCGTTGAGATCAGCCCGTATCATGCCAATTTTGTGTTTAACAAAGGTGCCGCAGCTCGTGACATATTGAGTATATCGCTTGATATGAGAGATTTAGTCTACGAAAAATTTGGTGTCTGGCTGGAATTTGAAATGGAGTTGTTGGGAGTGGTTCCTGAAGACTTAAAACGAAGGGCTAGTGAAACAAAAGCGCAGAGGTTCAACCAAAAAGAACTGGAACCCCTGAGACAGAAGTTCCAGGGTTAATGTCACTGCTGCATGCCGTTCAGAACGAACGGTCCCCAATAAAACGGATCCTGAAAATCACCTGTTTTCTGTTGTTTGACGACAAATTCCAGTTTCGCCTGTCGAAGCGCTTCGATTTTTGGATATCCCTGCTTCAAATATTCATAGAAATTAATCATCAATTCACTTGTAGAATCGTCCGCCACTGTCCACAAAGAAACTACAACAGATGCTGATCCGGCATAAAGAAATGACCGGGTCAACCCGACCATCCCTTCACCACTGACGATTTTTCCGAGTCCTGTCTCACACGCCGACAGGGTCACTAAATCCGCTTTGAGCCGCATATCCCAGATCTCGGACGATTTTAAAAAACCATCTTCTTTCTGTTCCCGAACCAGATTCAACACCACCCCGGAAAACTCCGGGTTTTCTTCATCCAGTATACCGTGGGTTGCGAAGTGAATGTATTTGTAGCTTTCCGACAATTCCTTTGCTTTTTCCTCCAAGGCTCCCTGTTGATAGAATACCTGGTTGCTGTTTGAAAATAGGGAAGAGATTTTGTTGACTTCAGTGGCTGTTGCATGAAGTCGTGATAACTCGTAAAAACCTTTTTGCTTGAATACAGGATCAGCTTTAACAGTCTCGTCCGCCTTGGCCAGGGAGAATTCCGGATCTCCAAAACCTAAAAAGGTATTGGCATCATCCGGTTTATCAGTGCGCTGTCTGAGATTGTCCATTGCAGCCCCTAAAACAGACGCAGACGGTGCATAATAGACGGAATAATCTTCTATCAGATACCGTTGATTGGCTGCCTGGTAACCTTTGCTGCTGATATCCAGTTTGGTTATCAATGTTTCGAACGGCAGATAATGGAGGGCTCCATCTGCAAGCATCAGAATTGATTTAATTTCCGGTTCGATGTCAAAAGGTCTGATCAGGGTATCATAAAGCTTTAGCCCGATTGCCAGATGCAATCTGCGATTGTCCACTTCTGCATCTTCCTCGTCATCGTAAAATGAAAGCGGATCTTTCAAGGTAATACGATATTTTTCAATCAGTTTTTTCAAGTCAGCTTTGGCCGGAAATTTAACCATCTTTAATTGTTTTTTAGAGATATACCAGCCGTAAGACGCTTCATTTCCTGAAAAATAAGAAATCACCGCACTGGTGCGATCGATGATTTTAGCCCGCAGCAGATTTAAATCGTAGATTTTGGGGTATTTGACATTAGCATAATTGGGATATTTCTCTTCCAGTTCCTTTTTTAAGTTGTTAAAGGCCAGCTGCAACTCTGTTTTTTTGAGGTTGAGCTGTTTGATTTTCTTTTGATCTTTCTCCCTTTCCGGTTTGTTGATTTCCGTGAACAAGGCCCCGTTTACGTTTACCAGTTGGGATTTCACCAGGTTTTCCCGGTCTCTGTATGACTTGGGAAGCGCAATATTGGAAAAGGCAATTTGTTCCTGGAACTTATCGAGAAAAGATCGTGCTTTGGATTGCTCAGCAATAGGAAAAGCACCGGCAAAATACCTTTCGCTTCCTTCCATTTTGCCAATGTCGTATTGAATTTTGATCAACTGCTCAAAAACATCGATGTTTTCTGCCACCAGCAATTCCTGGGATTGACCCCCCTTCAGTTGATGACGAATGATTTCCAGCAAATCGATCGATTTGGAAAGACTGTCCGCCGCTGCTTTGAGATAAGATGCTCGCCTTGTGTAATCCTTGGCTGCCAGATCTCTTAACCAGAATCCCTTATTCAACAGGAGGTTTTTAACCAGGTTGGGAGAGGTGATTGTTTCCAGATCCGGATTGGGAAATTGTTGATTATCACCTCTCATATTCTCTGAGAGCAGTTTCAAGGCGTCCTGAATAGTATCCACCGCAATTTCCAGGTTACCCTGTTCTTTTTCAATAAAAGCAATATTGTTTAAAGTTTGCGCTTGATCGATGTTCAGTCCGAGTGATTGTTGAAGATCGTAGGATTGTCGCAGGGATGCCTTTGCTTCTTTTAGTTTTCCCAACTGAAACAAAGCAATCCCTTCATTGGAATAGGTTCGAGAGATATCCCGCCTAAGGTCATATTTTTCTGCTATATCCCTGCTTTTTGTCAGGTATTCGATGGCTTTGTCATATTTTTTTAATGACATGTAGCTGGTGGCAATATTATTCATTGTCAGCGCCAGTTCTGCTTCAAATCCCAGGTCACTCTGTATTTGACCCGCCTTTAAATAGGAATTCAGCGCCTGCTCATATTTGCCTGTCTGTTGATACAACGCCCCCAGGTTGTTCACGACGGTAGCAGTAAACAGTTCGTTGTTGAGTGTTTGGTTGTATTCCAGTACTTTGTTGAAATTCACTTCAGCAGAGTTGAAATCATCCATCCTCAGGAAAATGGACGCTTTGATATTGGTAGCTTCCATTAACTGAGCCATACTGTTCTGCTTTTTGAATATTTCAATTGCCTGGTCTGTGGTCTGCAGCGCCTCTTTGTACTCTGTCAGATCGGCATTCAGACTGGCCAACCCTAAAAGAATCTCCCCCATGCTGTCTTCATTTTGCGGATCGGCCTTTAATCGATTGAGAATTTTGCCGGCAGCCCTGTAATCGGCCCCAACGATATTAACGGAAGCCAGAGCCAGCTGGGATTGAAGAATGGATTGTCTCTCACCGGCACCTAAGAAAAATGTAATCGACTGTTCAAGGTCAAACCGGGCTTGCTCCAGCAACAGTTTTTTGTAATATGCCGTTCCTCTGCCGTAATAGACTGAACCAAGAAAAAACTGATCTTTAATTCCGGACGATAGTCTAACAGCCTGACCATAGCTTTTGATCGCTTCATCCGTTTTTCCCAGTTTTTGCGATACCTCGGCTCGAAAATAAAGCAATCTCGCCATGTTTTTGCTATCTTTATCAATAATAATATCAGCCAGATATATAGAGTCTTTCGCATCATTGATTTGTCCTGCAGCCAATTGAAACCTTGTCAGATTCAGGAAGGCTGATCCAAGTCGTTCCGTTTCTACATTCTGTTCCAAATAGGATATCAACTGTCGCTGGGCCTTAATGGCATCGTTGATTCTCTGGTCAAAAAACAGGGACTGGCTCAACATCGAATAAGCCAATGCCTGGTCAACATTTTTAAGCTCATCCGGTTCCAGATTGTTGATGTTTTCAAAAACCTTAGAAGCATTGGGATAATCTCTTAGTCCAAAATATGCCATTCCAAGATTCATCCGCACTTTGCCTTGCTTCGCATCCAGATTCAAGGTCAGATCCCGGGCTTCAGCGTATTTTTCCAGTTTTAAAAGAATATCTGATTTTAGAACAAAATTGGCGTGTCGTTGTTCTGTTGAAGGTGAATTCAAGGCTTTATCAATGGTCTCCAAGGCAGTGTTGAACTGCTTCAACCCAAGGTAGTTCTTTGCAAGTATTCTCAGAAGGATAACCTGGTTGTCTATATCATCCTCCGGCAACAGCGATGATATTAAGTTGGTTAGCCGGTTGGATTTTTCGTATTGTTCGATATTGTACAGATTGTTGGCACTTTTAACCAATTGGTTTAACTGTATTCTAAATCGTGAATTGGATTTGTGTTCCGCTGCAGCCTGGTAAGAGTCAAATGCGTCCTCGGTTTGGCCCAATTGCAAATGGAGATTTCCGATCTCGAGATTGGTGAAGATTAATTTCTCCTTCTCTCCGGTTTGTTCCTGAGTGGTTTTTAGCTCTTTGAGGCGAGCCAGCTTTTGAACAATATCACCTGATTCCAGTTTGTTTAAACGGGCCAGAATTTGTGATTCTACATTAATGTTTCTATGTCTTCTGGCCGAGGCGAGTCCTTCCTTGTAGGCAGATATTGCTTGAGCCGTCCGGTTTTCTCTCTCATGCAATCTGGCCATATTCCATAACGTTTCTTCCAGCAACTCGCTGTCTGATTCTTCATATTGCGTTTTTAAAAGACCGTACGCCGTCAACTGTGCTTTGGAATCCAGTTTCGAGTTAGCCACCAACAGCATTTTTTGAGCTATACTGATCTTGCGATCCTTTGTTTTATCAAACGAATCCGGAGCATTGTTGTAAGCTTGTTGGTATAACTCAAAGGCTTTTTCGAATTCACCTGTCTTTTCTTTGACTTCAGCCCCCCAAATGTATGCCTGGTATAAGAACTTTTTGTTGTTTATGCCGGAATTCACATAACGCTCAAACAAATCAAAGGCATCCCCGTATCGGGCTCGATTCACATAGTATTCTTCCAGTTCCTGGTATCCGTTGAATCTATCCACCTGAAGGATAAACGTAGATGTAGAAAAAATCTTTTCTGTCAGTAGGGAAATATACTCGTCATCCAGCGAGAGACGTTGCGTAACCCGTATCAGGTTTTCCAGAATCACCGGACCTTCAGGTGATAGCATAATGAATTCCTGGTTCAGAATCTCTTTATGAAAAATATAAGCGTTGTTCCAATCTTCATTGATAATCGTTAGATTTGCCAATCTGGAAAGGGCTTTTGCTTTATCCTGATAATCTTTGTGCTTGTAAATGCTGGTCAGCACAATCTGTTCTTCAATTGGCTGACCATTGGCTTTGAAATAATTATAGAGCCTGGTAAGGATATTTAAATTCGGAATTTGGTCTCGCATCTCCATTGCCTGATAATATCCCCAATAAACATCATTGGCTTCATCCAGATTGTCAATGGAAGAAGCATATCTCAGGTACAATTGACTCAAGTCCTGCCATTGCTGACCGGCAATATAAACCTCCGCCAACAAATCCACAGTTTTTCTGGTGTCGGGGTGTTTGGTTTTTAATCCAAAATCGATCCATTTGTTCAGAACCCTGATCTTCTCATCTTCTGCATCAAACGAATTCGCCAAGGTATACCAGGAAGCATAATATTTATGAGTCTGTCCGCTTTTGGATCTCTCGGAATAATGAATCAGAATCTCGTAATTTTCGGCAGCCTGGGCGTAATCGATGGTGTAGCGGACTCCCAGGGCATATTTTGAAAAGTAGTTTTCAGCCTCTTTGTAATTGTACATTCTGGCGTAGAATTTACTGATGTATTGCAACAGAATGTTGCGTTCGGTAAGGCTGTCTTCAGGCGTCGCTTTCAGCACATCAATTAATACTTTTGCCGCAGGGGCATTGATATTGATCTCGAAATAAAGGTTTGCCAGGTCTATGGCATTGGCATAGCGCTGGGAATAAAACTCCGGCGACAATCCCAACAACCGGTGTAAGATATTGCGGTGCTCAATCTTAAGTTTGGTGAACGAATTCCCATCCAACAGGTTGAGATTGGCCTTCAGCTCTTCCTGATTAGCCAGAATCAAGCGCGCAATGAGTTCTCTTCGATTTTCATAGTCCGATGTTTTTTCAATCCGTTTAACCAGGGCATCCTGCTTGGTTGATACTCCTTGGGCAAAAGATTCAAAAGCCATCACTTGCAAGAGGATCAGAAAAACAATCAATCGTTTTTTAAACATCTCAACCTTCACCTGGTTTTTAGGATTTTCTTAAAATGTGCCAGTTTCCTGGTCTATGCCATAACAAAGTTAGGTCACATGGCACGGTTGCTGTTTGATCAAAGAGAAGAATTTTCATGCTCTCATCCAATCTAATGAGTTCTTTGCTGCTACTTACCGTTTAGAACCTCTAAAGCCTTAACGGCTGTAGGATTTCCCTGGTTAGCTGCCAGTTGATACCAGCGTCTGGCTGCATTTAGGTTCTTTTTTATTCCGTCTCGCCCCTGTTCATATATAATTCCAAGATTCAGCTGTGCCAGGGTAATGCCTTTCTCAGCGGCTTGCTTGTACCAGTTTACAGCCTTGTTGATATCCCTCTCGAACCCGAGGCCGTTTTCATACATCCAACCCAGGTCGTTTTGCGCACGACCAAATCCCTGTCCTGCATATTTTTCGATCCACTTTTTCGCCAGGGCATAGTCCTGATCCACTCCCTCGCCACTTAAATAAGCGATCCCTACATTGTATTGAGCGGCCGGATATGCTTCAGCGGCGGCTTTTTGGTATAACGAAAAAGCCTCTTTCTGATTCTGCGGAACACCGACACCGTTAAAATACATCCACCCCAATGCATACTGGTTTAGTGGGTCATCCGTATAAGCCTGGGTCAAAATCTTGGGTAGAACGCTATATGCCATATCCACAGCTCTTGCCTCATCCTGTTTTATCCCTATTCCCCTGTATAAAAACTTGGCATAAAGATAGGTTCCAAAAGGATCTCCCTTTTCCATTGCCTGGCCGGCCTGATAGACTGCTTCTGCCAAATTGGGATCTCCATTTAAGCCCAGGTAATTGATATCCGCCAGAATGGCATTTGCCAATCCAATACCGTATCCGGTCATTTCTTCCATCAGTGTTGCCGTTTCAGCAGCTTTGGTCCGCTTATCGCTCCAAAACCCATCCTTATATTTTTGCAGCAGAACCAGGTTCAAATTCTTTTTCGCTTCGGGAATATAGGGGCTGTTGGCATACAATGTTATGTATTCTACATAGCTTTCCGCTTCATTTTTATTGAGATATTCCTCCCAGATTAGATCTTCTTTGGTTTTTGCGTCTTCTTCCGATTGTTTGTTGGCAAAAAGATCAGCAACCCACCCGAATTCATCTTTGAATTCATCAACCTTGACGGCAAATTTCTGATCCTGGGGGTTGTAAATCCTGATATCTTCCAGGGCTGAAGGTAGAAATTGTTCGCTGCTTTTATAGGTTACAAATGTATCTATGATAAAACTGCCCTGGTTATCGGAATACCTGGATGCATTGTATTTTCCCTTTTTCCAGCGGGTAAAATCTTCAAAATATTTTGATTCAGGGATGCCGTCAGCTATGGCAAATTGAAGCTTTCCAGTGGATTTAGCGGTAAAATAGGAAATATAGTCAGAATTGCCGCTGCCGCTGATCGCCCGTTCCGGAATGTTGTTCCCAATTCGATACCACAAAATGTCTTCCTGTTTAACCCAGCCTCTGTTCACTTTCACATCTCCATAGAGCAGCAACAAAATCTGGTCGCCTTTTCTGACATGCAGATTTGCCTCTGTCCAGGGAACCCGGTTACCACCAACTTTAGTCCGGCCGTAAAGTATAATGTTATCCACATTTTTGGTTGTGGGCAGTTGGAGCTGTTGCGTCGCACATCCGACAATGAGAAACAACAGGGCTGTGATAAAACTGATTTTAACCGTGATTTTCATCGTTTTTCCTGAAATGTATTATCTGGTTTGATCCATGAACAAACCCGGATTTACCAATCAACGTCATGCTTGGTAGAAAGCGAAACTCTTTTTTTGTTTTTTTGTGCCTCATCCAATTCAAGGGATTTCATAAGGTGTTTTGCCAGAACTGCCCAGCGTGAATCGGGACATGTGGCTAAGAATTCATTGTAAACGACAATATTTCTAGATTTCTTGATAGTAGCCCAGGTGCTGTCGTCACAAGCAATTTTGATTTGGGACTCGGACGTTTCGGAATCACTGGTGGACTGACCCGGCAAGGTATTAATCATGAGTAGCGAAAATATAAAAAAGAGAACCGGAATGCGACACTTCATTTTTGTTTCCACCTCGTCAATTGTTTTTAATTTGTCTGCAACATATACCTATTCTTTACCAACCAAACCGATGCATTCTTGTACCTGAAGTTAGAGCCGCTTTCGCCACTTCTTCTTGGGTTTGAACCGATTCGGCTGTTGCTGCAACGGCCTGTTCGACCGGCGTTAAAGTGACATTCTCGTTGAGCAGTGTTTGAGCAGAAATAGTGACATTGGATTGATAATCCTCATAACCATAGGATTGAATAAACAACGAGTATTCCCCCGGTTCCAGTTCCGCTCTGAACTGGGAAAGCTCTGCCTGCTGCTGCTGAACAAGATTGCCCTGTTTGAACAGGTAAATAATTGAAAACCTTGGAATACCGGTTAATAAAATCTGCCCGTTTGCTTTGATAACGTCCGCCGTCAAAACCGCTTTGGTGGTTTCCTTAAGAACCAGTTTCTGATTGATTCCCAATGCTTCCTCGCAACTGGAAATACGCTGGGCAACCCCCGGATAACCCGGAACGGCATTTAAGAGATCCTTGAATAGCGGATGGGCACTCGTACAGTCTTTGTTATTAAAATAGTCCACCCCCTGGTTTTCATATGCCTTGGCAAGCAATGTGGCATGTGACAGCTCCAACTGGACTTCTTCTGCAGTCTGCAATTCTACCACGATCGAACTTGTAGTGCTTTCCGGTAGCTGACCCAACGTTTCTGACATTAAATCATTGGCCCTTTGAAATCTGGCTTGGTCCTGCAACAGTTTCACCAGCTTAAGCACAGCAGCAATGTTTTGGGGGTCGAATTCTATCTGTTCTTTTAAGAAGAATTCGGCATTTTCAAGTTCTCCGTTGGCAAGATAGAAATCTATCATTTTATCCGAATCCGGATTACCAGCCTCATCGGTAAAACCTCTCTTTGTTATGCTGTTTGCTATGACCGCAGGAGCAGTTTCCGGCAACTCCACCAGGGCAGTTTCCTCGATACCGGCTGTGGATTCCTCAGCTGCTGCTTCGACCTGTGCCTGACGTTCCGCGGCGGCCTTTTCCTTTTCCAGGTTGGCCATCATCTTCTGCAATTCAATTTCCCGAATCTTCTCCCTGCAAAAGTTAATATTGCTTTTCAAGCCAGGATAATCAGGATTAAAGGTTTCCAGCGACTCAAAAGCCCTCAGTGCTTCAAAATATTTTCCTTCGTCCAAAAAGGACTGACCGATCACGGCAAACTGCTTGGCCAGGAATTCTGCTTCTTTCACATCCACCTGGCCAACAGCTTGTCTGGATCTCTCAGTCAACTCCTGGTTGACTGCCAACCGTTTGGAAAATGAGATATTCTCCAGGGATGAATTTAGTACCTCCAAAGCACTGGTTTTATCTCCCGTTGCCAGATAAACATTGGAAAGATTGATATAGGTGTCCACATCTTCAGGGGCCAGTATAATCTGGTCGGATAGGAATACTATTGCTTTTTCACTCTGCCCCCTATCTACGTATAAGGAGACAACTTTCTCTTGTTCTGCTATGTCCAACCGTTCAGGCTTATCCACACTAACATTTATGTAATCAGGCTCTATATTGGAGTTCAGGGATTGATAGGTCAGACGGGGATTGGCATTAAAGGTAAAATACTGGGCAAAGACCTGGTCCACATCGATTTTAATGGCATCCTGCTCTTCAATAAAATCAGGTTTTTTCACCATCTCAGGTTGATCACCCATTTTATTTATATAGTCAGATGCTTTGCCAAACGTTGGTTTTTCTTTGACCTGTTTAACCTGTTCAGGTTGTTGAATGGGCTCAGGTTTTTTAATCGGTTTGGGTTTTTGAACAGGCTTAGGCCGTTCCGCAATCACAACGGCACCAAACGGTGATTGCACAAATTCCGTTTCATCATCAGCCAAAGCGGCAATCTCGGCATCAGAAAGAACTTTGGCATTGGCTTTTTTCGATAATTTCAACACGGCCAGAACTGCTTTCTTTTCACCCATTACGAACACAGTTGGACGTTGTGATTTTGATTTGTCATAGAGTTTAAGAGTTACCTCTTGATCAAATTCCACATCCGATTTGATGCTGCCGTGTTTGGAAGAACTGTCGATGTATTGCTTGTAATCCTTGTCATAAATCAGCACATAAATATCCTCAAAATCCATCGCCAGTATCAGACGCGAATTAAACTGCAGATGATACTTTTGTGAATCCCCGGGTCCCAGCAAAGGAAGTCTCACACCGCGCCACCATTTTACCCTGTTATTTCTGAAAACAATCAGGGCGGCCAGTGCCTGGTGACGATTTGTTCGATTGGTAAGATCGAAAATCGTAGCAAACCGATGTTTCCCGTTGCCTGTTTTGATAGTCAAGGGAGAAATCGAAATTGACTTCGCAGCCAAATCCCCTGTTATCAAGAAGAAAATGATCAGAAAGACCACAGTGGGTTTAACAAGTGGATGATTACGTATCATGGTGATATTCCGCCAGGAGATGGATAATACAAAGGATGGAAGCTCTTTTTTGCGATTGATCGCATCGAATAAATCGGCCTGAAACAAGGTTGGTCTGTAGTTTTAAACGTAACTTTTGCTTACCACTACTCTATTGCTGATTTCAAGATGAAATCAATTATTTATTCTCTTCATGTTTGAATAATCTAAGGTTTGAAAAACATCGTAATTCTTCTTAGATTCTGGATCTGCTTGAATCATAGAGGATGAGCAATTCTAGGTCAAGAATTGTGGAATGGGAGGTACTCCAAAAAGCTTCAGGTAGTTAGAGCGATGAGATAGCAGGTTACTGGTCGGTTTGACGGGCAGCCTTCGGCGGCCTATCCTACAGTTAGTATGTAATTATTTGATTTTTTATGAGAAATACTTAACAGATTGTAGGATGGATCAAGCGTAACGGATCCACCAACTCGCATTCTTTGTCTCTGGTTTATGTGGTGGAAATAGAAATAGGTATACTGTCCGCGGATTTTTGAAACATCAGGTCCGCTCTCGACGCTTTGGGCAACCTGCGTTATTCATTGTTATGCCCGATTTGACAAAAACAACAACGAGTTTTGCCTAGCCGGTTTCCCAAATAAAAAATCACAACGGGAAAACCGAAAGAAAAAGAGTTGAAAAGGAGTAAAGACAAGATCATTGTCTGGTGCTAAAACACCTTCATGAAAGTGAAAGATATCTTTCAGTCCAAATGATCCATACCCTCGGGTAACAGCACCCAGTGGTGTTGCCGTTCTTCATAAATGGAAGTTTCCGGCTTGGGAAAGGTGGGATCTTTAAAGGCACCGATCGGAATAACAATGCTGCCTTCAAGCTGATCATTCTTGTAAAACAGGGTGGAGCCGCAACTCGGACAGAAGCTGTAAGTTATTTTACTTCCTTCATCACCAATTCTCACGTATTCCGTTGTTTTCCCTGTTATGGTGATTTGAGTAGCCTTGAATCTGGCCTGCACCCCGTAAGTGCTTCCGGTTCTTGTTTGACATGCAAAACAGTGACATATGGAAACTCTCAAAGGCTCTCCCTTTGCAACCAGTTTAAGCTGGCCGCAGGTGCAGGATGCTTCTCTTGTTTTTAACATTGTGATTAATACTGTGGATTGCTTCTCTTGGTTAAGCTTTGTAGGGCCGATAAATTGATCTTGGTTGGATTGATGGGCAGCTTTCGGCGGCCCATCCTACAGCTTCCGTTAGATCTTAAAAATGTAGGGTGGATCAAGTAAAGCGGATCCACCGACTCCCATTTTGGTATGTTCCGGATTCAGAATCACCTTAAGGGTCTATTGGCTCATTGAATCATGACGCATAAATAGATACCTTACGAATATTGGTCGCCGCTTCCTGCAGGGCTTCAGCAAAAGTCGGGTGACCGTGAATGGTGCGCGCAATATCTTCAGAACTGGCCGAGAATTCCATGGCAATGCCACTTTCTGCTATCATGTCAGATGCCCTGGGGCCGATGATATGAACTCCTAATACCCTGTCCGTCTTGGCTTGTGAGATGAGTTTCACAAAACCGTCTTTTTCGCCCATACAGCGGGCCCGACCAGTTCCGGAAAAAGGGTAGGTTCCAATATTGTATTCAATGCCACGTTCTTTTACCTGTTCTTCTGTTAACCCCACACTGGCAACCTCGGGCCAGGTGTAGACAATGGCTGGAATCACATCATAGTTTACCTCTCCCGGTAATCCTGCCATGGTTTCCACAGCAGCAACGCCTTCTGCCGAAGCTTTGTGCGCTAACATCGGCCCGGCTATCAGATCTCCAATGGCAAAAATGCCTCCAACCGAGGTCTGGTAATTTTCATCAACCTCTATATGTCCTGTCCTTTCGTTGGTTTTGATTCCCAAATTATCCAAGCCTAATCCTTCCGTTAATGGTCGACGTCCAATGGCTACCAGCAACCGGTCAAAGGTTTTGCTTTCTTTTTTGCCACCGGCTTCCAGTTCAACTTTTACTCCCGTTTTAGTTTTTTTGGCACCGGCAACTTTGGTGTTAAGGTAAAAATTCATGCCCTGGCTTTTGAGAACCCTTTCCAAGGCTCGATTGACCTGACCATCGAGGTTGGCAGCAATTTTTGGCAACATTTCGATCACACTGACCTCAGATCCTAACCGGCTCCAAACAGAACCCAATTCCAGCCCGATATAGCCACCACCGACAATTCCCAGTTTTTTGGGGACCGATTTGAAGGACAACGCTTCCGTTGAACTGACAATCCGGTCTCCGTCAAATTCGATTCCGGGGACGGTAATCGGTTTGCTGCCTGTTGCCAACAGGATGTTTTTTCCTTCCAGTTCTATGCTCGTTTTTTTCTTGCCGGATGTTTTGGTGACTTTAACGATCCCCCGATCGATCAGTTCTGCTGCTCCCTCAACAATCGTGATGTCGTTTCCTTTCAGAAGGGTGCGGACCTGGTCCGTTAAATCGTTTACCACCTCTTCCTTTCGCTTCATCATTTTTGAGAGATTTAACTTTACCTCTCCCGTTGTAATACCATGGTCAGCAAAATGACTTTTTGCAAGGTGATAATACTCGCTGGAATCCAACAATGCCTTACTCGGGATACAGCCGACATTCAGGCAAACACCACCCAGACGTTTTTCTTTTTCAATGCAGGCGACTTTCATTCCCAATTGAGTGGCTCTGACAGCTGCAACATATCCACCGGGTCCTGTTCCGATCACGATCAGATCAAACTTTTCTCGTTCACTCATGGTTTACACCTCCATCAATATTCTTTCCGGGTTTTCGACACATTCCTTAATGCGTTTCAAAAAGGTTACAGCCTCCTTGCCATCCACAATGCGGTGATCATAACTCAAAGCGACATACATCATGGGCCGGATCACTATTTCGTCATCTACCACAACAGGGCGTTTTTCTATTTTATGCATACCCAGAATGGCACTTTGGGGTGAATTTAAAATCGGTGTACTGAGAAGGGACCCAAACACGCCTCCGTTAGTGATGGTGAAAGTGCCTCCTTCCATGTCCGAAAGTTCCAACCGGTTTTCTTTGATTTTTGCAACATAATCGATAATGGCCTGTTCAACACCGGCGAAACCAAGCTGGTCCGCATGACGAATTACCGGAACTACCAGGCCCTTGGGAGAGCCGACAGCCACGCCAACATGGTAATAATTGTGAAAAAGAATATCTTTTTGATCGATAAATGCGTTAATTTGAGGAATTTCTTTTAATGCCTGAACCGATGCTTTTACAAAAAACGACATAAAGCCAAGTCCGACGTCATGCCGTTTTTTGAACTGTTCTTTAAATCGAGCTCTTAGATTCATAGCATTGCTCATGTCGATCTCATTAAATGTAGTGAGCATGGCGGTGCCATGTTTAGCCGCCAACAGATGCTCGGCAATCTTCCGCCGAATGGGCGACATGGGCTTTCTTTCGGTTTCCTCCTGCAAAACAGGTTGTGTCGTTGCAGCGGGCGCTGAAACCGGTGGAGCACTTTCAGCTTTCTCCAGGTATTCAAAAATATCTGCCTTTGTTACCCTCCCACCCGGGCCACTTCCCTGTAAGGAATTTACGTCGACATTCTTCTGAGTTGCCAATCGTCGAACAGAAGGGGAAAGAAGTGGCTCCTTTTCACGAGTTACCTTTGTTGTTTCATTGTATTCCACCATAGGTGGAGAAGGTTCAGGTGAAGGTGCGGCCGGTTCTTCCACTTGTTTGGGTGCTGTTTCTGCCTTGTTCGGTTTAGATGGGGTTGCAGCTGCTGCTTCCCCGTCAATAAATCCGATCGTCTCGTCTATTGCAACCGTATCGCCAATCTTGGCTTTGGTGGAAAGTACCCCTGAAGCCTCTGCAGTGACCTCCAGGGTAACTTTGTCTGTTTCGATGAGAAACAGGATGTCATCTTTTTCCACACTGTCTCCATCCTGTTTGAACCACTCTACTAAAATTGCTTCCTTTACTGATTCTCCGACGCTGGGGATCTTTACTTCGGTTTTCATCCGTTTGATCTCCTTTTTGGGTTTAATTGGCTCGTTTAATTTCATTTTTGAAAGCATCGCTGGCTACGGCCGCCTGTTCCTGTCGATAAATATTGTGAAACCCGGTTGCAGGACTGGACGCCTCTTTACGTCCCACATATTGAATCGGCTTTTTCAGCAGCTTTTCCAACCTTGGTTTGACAAAGACATAGGCTCCCATATTTTCAGGCTCTTCCTGAACCCAAATCCATTCGGCGGCAGATTTGTATTTTCCCAATACTGACTTTAGTTGGGTTTCCGGAAAAGGATAAAGCTGCTCCAGTCGGACTATGGCAACATCTTTCAGCTCTTGTGTCTGTCGATATTGAAAAAGCTCGTAATAGAGTTTTCCACTGGTTAAAATCACCCTGTTAATTGTTTTCCCTGCCTGGTCATCATCCAATACTTCATTAAAATTGTTTGTAGTAAACTGATTTATATTGGAAATAGCCAACGGATTTCTTAACAGACTTTTAGGAGTCATCACAATCAAAGGCTTCCGATAGGACGCCAGGACCTGCCGACGCAATAAATGAAAATATTGGGCAGGTGTGGATGGATAACTAACTATCATGTTGTCATCAGCACAGAGCTGTAAAAAACGCTCCAGTCGAGCGCTGGAGTGTTCCGGCCCTAAACCTTCCCAACCGTGAGGCAGTAGCATAACCAATCCGCTCAATCGCTGCCACTTTGCTTGTCCTGCGGCAATATAAAGATCAATCATGCTTTGGGCATTGTTTACAAAATCACCGAATTGAGCCTCCCATAAAACAAGACTCCGCGGTCTTACTATCGAGTATCCATACTCAAATCCAACCACAGCCATTTCGGAAAGGGAGCTGTTATACACTTCAAACTCCCCTTCGTCTTTAGCTTGACTGTTTATCGGTGTATAGGAATTACCTGTCTGCGAATCAAATATCACTGCATGTCGCTGGCTAAAAGTTCCGCGACCACTATCCTGACCACTTAACCGGATTTTCGCTCCTTCAGAAACCAATGAAGCAAAAGCTAAACTTTCAGCATTGGCCCAGTCGATTCCCTGACCCTTTTCGACAGTTTCCAGACGTTGATTTAGAATTCGATCCAACTTGCGATGACGCACGAAGTTTTCGGGTATCTGGTTAAGACCTTTAGCCAGACGATTCAATTCGGTCTTGGTAATTGCCGTTTTCACGGGCTCATGAGTATATTCCCCGGTGAACTCGTTCCAGTCGTCAAAAAACCTTGGTTTGGGAAATATCCTGGGTGTTTTTTGTTCCTCGTTAAATTGATCGGTCAGACATTGGTTTGTTTCCTGAACAATCTCGTCAACTAATTCCTTTGTAACTTCACCGGATTCAATTAATTGATCTGCATAAAGTTTGTTAATTGAGGGTCGCGATTTAATCCGGCTGTACATCTCCGGTTGGGTGAAATACGGTTCGTCTCCCTCGTTATGACCGTGCCGTCGATAACAGACCAGGTCTATCACCACATCCTTTTTAAATTCCTGCCTGTAATCATAAGCCAGCTTAACAACATGAACCAAAGCCTCGGGATTTTCGCCATGAATGTGGAAAATCGGCACCATTAACATCTTGGCCACATCAGTAGAATAACGTGTAGATCGGGCATGCTCCGGCAAAGTTGTGTAGCCAATTTGATTATTGATAATGATATGGACGGTACCCTGGGTAGCATACCCGTCCAGCTGAGACAGATTAAGTGTCTCAGTCACCACTCCCTGGCCGGCAAACGCCGCATCACCGTGTATCACCACCGGCAACACCTGGTTGCGCCGTGCATCAGGCAGCTTGTCCTGCAACCCCCTGCAAACTCCTTCCACAACCGGATCAACCGACTCCAAATGACTGGGATTGTTCACCAGCAACATCCGTACATTTCGATTCCCCGGCAGTATCACATTGGATAAGTAGCCGTTGTGATACTTCACATCTCCTGCCCCAACAATACTTGCCGGGTCATAAGTATTGGCAAATTCCTGAAATATCTCCAGGTAGGGTTTTTGGAGGATGTTAACCAGAACGTTTAGTCTTCCCCGGTGGGCCATTCCAAATACAATGTCTGAACAACCCTGTTCTGCAGCTCTGACCACAAGCGCATCCAACATGGGAATTAATGATTCGGCCCCTTCCAGGGAAAACCTTGTCTGCCCCGGGTATTTTTTATTGAGCAAGGTTTCGAACAGAGCAGCATGATGCAATCGTTTCAGGATGACAATCTTTTCATCACGATTCAGATTGGGGCGATTATAGCTCAACTCCATCCGCTCCTGAAGCCATTTTCTTTCCACCGGGTCTTGCAGGTGAAGGTACTCGATCCCTATCGATCGACAGTAAGTTTCTTTCAATGCGGAAACGATTTCCTGCAGGGTCCCTTTTTTCATGTCGCCAAAACGGGTGGAAAAGGTTTGACCCAGATCTTCATTTGAAAGACCGAACTGATCAAGCTCCAAAAGCGGGTGACTTGTGGGGCAGACGGTTAGCGGATCAAGACAGGCCAGCAAGTGTCCTAAATCCCGATAACGATATTGCAGTCGCTCCACGTTGGCCTGTTTAGGGGCACTGTAATCCCCGGTGACAGCTGCCTCAGCCTCAATTCCCCCCACTCGGCCCAGCTCAAAGCCCTGAAAATAAAACTGCCAGTCTTTGGAAACGCTTTGTGGATCCGATTGCCATTTCCTGTACTGCTCATCGATAAAAGAAGCCCCGTATGTTTGTTCGATATTCATTTCGCCCCTTCTTTACTAACGTTAATCTCTTGCTTATAAATGTTGTCCAAACCAACCTGTCAAAAGCTCTGCAATATGTGTCCGGTGAGCTTCCTGACTGAACATGTGATCCGCTCCCTTTAATACTTCAATGGTGGTATTTTCAGGTTTCAGTTGCCGGCTTTGATACACTTCGGAAGCCGAAATAATATCATCCTCCTCACCATGAATCGCCAGTAGCGGTATATTGAGATGTGATACGGTATCAGCCAGGTTATATTCTTTGACGTCATCAAAAAAGTCATTTCCCAGCATAAGATTTCTTCCGCGACTGGAAAAATGTATCTGACCTGTTTGTCTCAACTCCTCTACTTTTGTTTCACCCAACAAACCTGAGACATCCAGCTCCGAAAACCGACCGGCCAGGGCGCACACTGCGCCAACTTCCGGAGTTCTTGATGCGGTTAATAGCGATATAGCAGCTCCCATACTGTGTCCGGCCAATCCGATGTTCTCAACACCATAATGTTTTAACTGCTGAATCGCAAGCTGCATCTCTTTGACATGCTTGGAATAAGTTGTCTCAGCAAAGTTTCCCTGGCTCTGTCCGTTTCCCGAAAAATCAAACCGCAACGTTGCAATACCGGCGTGGTACAATGCTTCACAAGAAGCTGTAATCACTCTTGTATGCCTGGAGCAGGTGAAACAATGCCCGAAAACCACCCCGCTTTGCGGATTGTTATCGGGCAAATACAAATCGCCCGTGAGCGTTTCTCCCATGTGATTTTCAAAAGTAATCCGCCCTACGGATATTTTTGTAGATGTATTAGACTCTATCATAATATTTTCTTTAAAAAAAACTTTTTATTGGATTTGAAAGTCGATTGAACCAATCATAGATATATGTATATTCCGATCTGTGATTTCTCTTCCTCCCAAAATCTATCACATATTACGGCAGGTTTGACAATTTTCTGCATTTTTGACTCCAAAAATATCAGTACCGGTTAAAAAAACAACACTTTGTAATCAAAAACGTTCCGAAATGTGATTTGAATCTTGTTTTTCGTGGCAGGGAATCTTATGAGATTTCGAGGAATTGGCTGTAATTTGTAGGATGGGTAATTTGCTGCCCATCAGTAAGTACTGGAGCTCGGGCAGATGGGCAACGAGTTGCCCATCCTACAGGTGCATCAATAAAGACAGGACATCGGGGATAAACTATTCCACCAATAACGCTGCCTTCCAGGCAAAATCCCGATTTCCCTGTTGCAAGGCAATTTGGGCAGATTCCTGGATTTTCCGGGTTGCCTGGGGATGGTTTTCAATTTTTAAACGTAACCCGATAGCTAACATTTTTGGAAAATGCTTTTGCTGTTTCGCCCTTCCAAACGACCTGAAAAGATCCAGGTTTTCATCCAACAACTCCGTGCTAACAACCTGTCGAGCTAGTTCCTTTGCTTCAAGAGAGGATGGTATCTCTTCTGAATTTCCGAATCTTGCCAGATCATTCCCGGTGAAAACAGAAGAGAGTTTCATATGTTCAGGCAACTGATCGTAGCCGATTCCTTTGGTCAGAAGTGGTTTTTTGACTTCGAATAATGAGTTTTCGTTGGCTCTGGTATAATAGTTGGAACCATTTCGTCCCACCAGATCGAGTTCGTATGGATTAAAGACATCCCCTTCCAACATCGATTCATCGACATGGAATCGTAAAACCTCGCACAACATCAAATTGCCCGATCCTTTCCCATCCCCCAGGTGAACGATCTGATCCAACCTGCATTCCATCTGAACCGGTGATTCCCTGACTCGTGGAGGTCCAATCAGATCCGATTCTACGGGAGTCAAACCACTCTTCACAAACTCATCTACTCCTGTCTCATATTCGGTTGAAGCCAGATTGACCTGTTCCACCATGTCAAAGGTCACCACCTGAACCGTGCATTCCTTGGTGCGTTTAAGATTGTAATAGGTATCCTTTCGGCTGCCGTCTCTAACGCGACAAGACGGTGAAAAACCAATCATGGGTGGATTGGCACCAAACGCATTGAAAAACGAAAATGGCGCCAGGTTAGGATTGCCGTTTTCAGAAATGGTGGCAACCAATGCGATGGGTCTGGGGTGTATAGCGCCTGTTAAGAGTGAGAATACCTGTTGCGTGGTGATTTCTTTGGGGTTGAATTGTTTCATAGGAACGTTGTCAAGTTAGTTCAATTATTTTAACGAAGATGTTTTATGCTATTTTGTAATACGCACAAATATAGCCTGTTAAGATTCCGGGTCATAAGCTGCGAGGCTCGCAGCATCGATCGGAATGACTCAATGGTCGGAAATTGAATAGGAATCCATGTTTGCAAAATGAATAATAGGTTAATTGTATTCCTTCGATTTACTTCAACCACAGGTTTTCGCACCACTGAGTCATGCCGGGCTTGAGCCCAAAAGAGCTTAAATAATAATTATTCGGAGTGCCAATCAAACGGTAGGGCGGGGCTACGACCCCGCCAACAGGCTAGATTCTCGGCGGCCACGTAGGGCCGTCCTACCATTCGTTCAAAGATTTATTCTAAGTTTTTCTTTAAGTAAGCACTTTTGGCGTTTGACCCGGCATCCAAAACCAGCTTGTTCATTCGATTAAATAAACCAAAAAGATTCCCAGATTCCAACGACGAACAATTGAGAATATTTTTACGGCTTATACTCCAAAATCTCCTGCTCAATGCTTCCAAACACATTCTCATCGCCGGCATTCAGCATTTCAATTTTTACTTTGTCCCCAAATTGTAAAAACGAGGTCCGGGGTTCTCCCTGGTCGATGATCTCCAGCATTCTGCGTTCGGCAATACAGGATGATCCTTTTGAACGATCCTGGTTGGATATGGTTCCTGATCCAACAATCGAACCAGCGGTCAGTTTTCTGGATTTTGCGGCATGTTCAATCAAGCGAGCGAAACTGAATGTCATGTCCACGCCGGCATTGGGTTTTCCAAACAGAAACCCGTTCAAATAGGAATGCAAAGGCAGATTCACTTTGTATTCCTTCCAGTCCTGGCCAAGCTCGTCCGGAGTCACAGCAACAGGAGAAAATGTTGTGGTTGGTTTGCTTTGAAGAAAACCAAATCCTTTTTTGAGTTCTTCCGGGATTAAATTGCGCAGACTGACATCGTTTAATAAAACTAACAATTTAATATGCCGGCCTGCCTTCTCCTCCTTAATACCCATCGGCACATCATCGGTAATCACGCCGATTTCCGCTTCGAAATCAATTCCCCAGGATTCATCTTCGACGAGCACAGGATCATTAGCACCCAAAAACTGGTCTGAAACTCCCTGGTACATTAGCGGATCTGTCCAGAAATCTTCCGGCAGGTCTGCTCCCCTTGCCTTGCGTACCAATTCCACGTGAGTTACATAAGCACTGCCATCCACCCAGTGGTAACTTCTGGGTAAGGGTGCCATTAATTGCTTAGTGTCCAAATCAAAGGCTTCAGCCGTGGCCGATTGATTCAGCTGTTTGTAAACGTCAGTTAAATCGTTTTCCACACCCTGCCAGCGATCAAGTGCATCCTGCATGGTTGTGGCGATGCCTGGTACCTTGCAGGCTTTTGAAAGGTCTTTTTTTACTACAATCAAGGTTCCATCGCGGGAACCGTCTTTCAGGGTTGCTAGTTTCATTTTTGGTTGGGTTTTGTAATTGTAATATTCAAACAAGGTTGATGGGTAACGAGTTACCCATCCTACCTGACTTCAATCAAGATGTTCCCGATGGGCAACGAGTTGCCCATTCTACAGCTTCAGGCCGAAATGTAAGTCACTCCAGCCAAGAGCGGTAATAATCCTCCACCATGGTACTTTGCACATGTTTGGTAAGTTTCAATGGCGCAAAGGTATCGATCATCACGGCTACCTCATCTGTTTTTTCCTTGCCAAGAGATGCCTCCGTTTTACCCGGTTGGGGTCCGTGGGGAATTCCCATCGGGTGCAGGGTGATTGATCCCTCTGTTATTCCCTTCCTGGAGGTAAAATTACCACTAACATAATACAAGACCTCGTCGCAATCCACGTTAGAATGAAAATACGGCGCAGGAATGGAGTTGGGATGAAAATCCAGCAGCCGCGGCACAAAATTACAGATCACAAACCGGGGAGTGGCAAACACGGAATGTGCCGGTGGCGGCTGATGAATTTTGCCAACTATGGGAGCGTAGTCGTTGATATTAAAAGTAAACGGAAAATGATAACCATCCCACCCTATCACATCAAAAGGATGATGATCCAACAGATAGGAATGAAAACGCTTCCCTTTTTTCACATCCAGCTCATAATCATTGTAGTCTGTAAACACCTGGTTTAATACAGGTGTTTTGAAATCCCGTTCCGAATAAGGAGCGTGTTCCAGCATTTGACCAAATTCATTGCGAAAATTGTTTGGGATTTCAAAAGGAGATTGAGACTCTACCACCAGCAATTTCACAGCTTCCGGATTTTTAAATTGAAGCTGATAGATCGTTCCCTTTGGTAATACCAGGTAATCGCCGGCGACAACATCTAAGGTTCCAAACTGGCTTAGACATACCCCGGATCCGTGATGAACGAAAATCAACTCGTGGGCACCGGCATTTTTATAAAAATGATCGGAGTTTTCCGTGGGTCTCACTGTTGATACAATTAGATCGGAATTTGCCAGATAGTCTATCCTGGCAAGATGTTGCGGACCTTCGATCCTTTTCTCCCCGGTAACAAAGTGGAAATACTCAAAAGGAGCATCCTCCCAGATTTCAGCCGACGTGTGTATCATGGGCCGAATTTCTTTCACCTGAGTGGGAGGATTGGCGTGATACAAGGTAGAGTAAACACCGGAAAAGCCTTTGGAACTCATCAATTCTTCCCGGTAAAGCTTTGATTGTCCTTCCTGATAGAAGGTAACATGCTTTTTTCCAGGGATTTCTCCCTGCCTTTGATAAAATGTCATGACTCTCCTGGTTAACGGTCCAAGTTTCCTCTTCTTGCCTGTTCTTTTTCAATCGATTCAAAAAGTGCTTGAAAATTGCCCTGGCCAAATCCTTCGGCACCGTTTCGCCTCTGGATAATTTCGAAAAAAAATGTAGGACGATCCCCAATGGGCTGGGTGAACAACTGAAGTAAATATCCCGAGCTTTCCAGATCACATAAAATGCCCAGCTCTTCTATTTCCTCCAGGTTTTCAGTAATTTTCAATGATTCGGGTAGTTCCGCGTTTTTTAACTTCAAGGTCTCATAATAGGTTTTTGGTATCTCCAGAAATTGAACACCATTTTGGCGCAAAGAGCGAATGGCAGTGCCAATGTTATCGGTTAACAAGGCAATATGTTGCACACCGGTGCCGTGGTATTCATTGATATACTCCTCTATCTGCGATACCTTCAGCCCCTCGTATGGCTCATTGATGGGATTTTTGACCAGGTTGTCCTTGCTGCGCACCACCTTGGAAAGCAGTGCTGAATACCGGGTACTGATATCGCCGGGACCGAAATCAACAAATGTTTCAAAATCCAAAGCACGATTCAGATAGGTTGCCCACTGATCCATTTCATTCACGCGCACGTTTCCGACTATATGGTCTATACAAAGCAGATTGGGTTTAGCGGCGGTGGAATTAATGCGAGTTCTTGGTTCTTCAAATCCCGGTTTAAATACTCCCCCGTAGTGATCGTAATTACTGAATACCAACTCGGCATCATCATACAGCCGGATAGCAGCCTCCTCGACATAACCGTCATCATTTTCGATTCTGCGAGGCATGGTGATAGGTATGGCATTGTTGCGAACAGCATCATCAAAGACTTTGGTCACATCCTCCACCAACAATGACCAGCGTTTGACGCCATCTCCATGCTGACGGACAAAGTTTCCCACCTCATAATTCGCAGGCGTTGTTAACGAAGTGATGACAAACTTCAGATTATTCTGTGTCAGGTAATAAGAAACACGATCCGATACACCGGTTTCGGGACCGGCATATCCTGTGTGTTCCATGCCTAGGGCGTTCACAAACCAATAAGCGGTAGACTTGGCAGAGCCCACATAAAACTCCACGTAATCATAGCTAATGATTCCTCTTGCATTCGTCATATTGGCCTCGACTTTCCGGTTCGCTTAATTTCGTTGCAGTCTTTCTTGATTGAGGCCGTTCCAGAAGGCGGCCACTCCATCCAGCATTTCATATCCGGATTGAACGAACCTGTCTTCTTCAAAGGCGTGAGGTCCGAAGAACAATTGCTTTAATTCTTCGTAGGTATGCGCTTTATGCTGATCTTCCACTTTATCGTGCCAGGTGAAAAAGCCCAGTTTTAATTCAGGCACATAGTTAGCTTTGAAACGTCTCAAGCCTTCAATCAGTTGTTTCCAGAAACCGGCAGCTGCCCAGTTCTCAACGGCAAAACTGGCTCCGGCAGATTCACTAAAATCATCGCTGCCATATATCCGAATCAGCTCGTCACAAAAGAAAAGAGTGCTATCGCTGCCAAATTTGCGCTTGCCCATATTTTCAAAGCCTAATCCAAGGGGTTTGGCAAAATTCAACAACCATTCGAAGTGTGCGGCCTTGAAGCGAAAAGTTCCGCCGTCCACTGTGCCTTCTGTGTTCACAAGTTCCACATCCCCTTCATCGTCAGGATTTTCCAGACGGCGCTGTTTGCTTTCTGCAGACTCTTCAACCCGTCTGTTAAAGATGCATCCGATTTCATTGGCCAGGATTTCCTTGGCAGCATGCATCTCTTCCAAATCCACAGCATTAATGGTCTTGTATAGTTGGGCTACTAAAAAAAGATTGGAAAAAACAGAGAATTGTTGGGTAAAGAAGCGGACATCATCCATGGAAAGATCTGCCTCAGCAAACCATTTGCAGTATTGGTTATCGGTAATGACCGGATGGGTCATCAGTTCGCTTTGCAATCGTTGTTCGAAACGCTCAAAGTCGGCTGGGGATTTTGAGTTCATAGAGCACTCCGTATAGAAAGATTACCAGCATTTCCGGATCATTCCTGAACTATTGTTTGACGGTTTGCTTTCCCACAGAGCTGAATCACGAAATTCGTTTTCCAATTCCGGATAAAACCGTGGGAATTGCTGCTATTACTGAGTTCAGGATTCGAAATTTATTTGCCAGTTATCTGCCAGAAGCATACCATTGAAACCGGATATCAGATTGTTTTCAAGGCCAATTGTCATGCAAACTGGTAAACTCAGTTCCTGTTATCAGAATCTTCATAACAGCCACGACATGACTTTTCTCGATATCGACTATCTGTTGCAGCACATCGTTTTCGCCGATAACTTCAAGCATCGCTTTATAAAAATTCATGACAGATTTTTCGAACTCAAATAGTTCCAAAAGCAGCTGATCACGATCCTCAGGCTTTTTTCTAACGTGCTGATAACCCGTAAATTCTGTAATCGATTGAGATAGCGACATGGCTACCAGGTAATCTCTATCCTCTTCACTAAGATCAACCTCTGAATCCTTCACAAGGTCCAATAAACTTTCAAATTGCTCTCTGTGCACCGCTTCATCTTTGGAAAGTGTCCTGAAAAGTCCGGAAATGTCTTCATCATCCACATATTCATTGGCAAGGCGATTGTAATATAGAGACATTTCATGCTCTGTATTGATCGCGAATTTCAACAGTTTCTCCAATATAGAAGTATCGCTCATTGAACCTCCTGATTTTAGTGGGGTTTTAATTAGCTTATTTTATCGCCAGAATCATGCCATTTAGTTGTAGGATGGGTAACTTGTTGCCTATCAACCAGACTGACAGATGGGCAGACTACGCCGGCCCATCCTACGTCTTTAAATGAACGGCCTCTCAATAGCTCTGACAGATTCTTTTTCAAAGCTGCGAGCCTCACTTCTCACGTTCAGGATGACACACAATGCCGATTCCCTTAAACTTAATGACATTGTCTTAGCCCGCTTTACCGTTTATCACTAAAAATCAGTAGATAGGTGACTATTGAATAGTTCAAAGATTCTGCAGAACCCGGTTAAAATTTTATAAATTTCCCGCGAAAATCGCCAAATTTGCTGACATTCACCACTAAAATGGAATGATTTAAGCAGCTGGACTCAAACCCTTTGTCATTTTTGAAATAGCAAATACCACTAACAATGAAGGAGGAACAAATGAGTGCTTCTGTAAACCCGGTACCCGAACATTGTGGTGCGGTGACTCCTTATTTGATTATCAAAAACGCTGCACAGGCTTTGGAGTTTTACAAGGCTGCCTTTGATGCAGAGATCTTAATGGTTCTGGATGACCCTTCGGGCAATATTGGACATGCAGAAATGAGAATAGGAGATTCAGTGGTGATGCTGGCAGATGAATTTCCTGATATGGATGTTCTTGGACCTGAAACCCTGGGAGGTTCTCCTGTTTCCATAATGCTTTATGTGGAAGATGTTGATGCCGTCTTCGCCAAAGCAATTGCAGCAGGTGCAGAGGAAACAAGGGCTGTAGAAGACAAATTCTATGGCGACCGCATGGGTAGTTTGAAAGATCCCTATGGCCATTCCTGGCATATTGGTTCTCAAAAAGAAAAGCTTTCCATTGAAGAAGTCAAGGAACGAATGGCTGCTGAATTCAAATAATTTCTGTCGGGTTTTTTATAAAGGAGATTGCGCACTTCAAGAAAAAAAAATCTAAACACAAATCTGAAAAAGTCTATTTAATCAGCTAATTACCTGATGAGTCGAGTAGTCACCTGTTCATTTGTCTCATGATACATAGGTGTATACTTGATACATCAATAGATCACCTTGTCCCGCCAGTGTCATTCTCGTATTGTATTAATCACTTTGCAAATCCTTAATGACAGCTCCCAGGAACCTGGCACCTTCGCCACCTGTGACAGCTCGATGATCGAAACTCAAAGACAAAGGAAGTTTTTTCAATTGTTTGGGCTTGTCATCCACCAGATCTAATGCGGTGTGTGACCGTCCGACTCCTAAAATGCAGACCATTGGAGGAACCACCATCGGGGTGGCATAGCGACCTCCAATACCTCCGAAGTTGGAAAGAATCAAGGTCGCGCCTTTCAGTTCATCCTGAAGGAACGACTTTTCTTTTGCTTTGGCCTTAAATTGATTGATTGTTTCCCTGATCTGTTGCGGTTTTACCCGTTCTGCATTTTTTAAAACGGGAACATACAAGCCTTCAGGTGTATCGACTGCAATACCCAAATGCACTTGGTCAAAGGCTTTCACTGATAAACTTTCGTGATCATAATAGACATTCAGAGCCGGTTCCGCTTCACATGCGGCGACAATGGCTCTAACCATTCGTACTGTAAGATCCTCTTTTTTGCCCCAGTAGCTAATATCTGCGTCGTCTGACAAGGTAACCTGGGCCACTTCAGCATGGGATTTAGCCATATTCAAGGCCATACTGCGTTTGGCTCGTTTCAGTGGTTGACCATCAAAAGCGGGTGTTTTAGGCGTTGTTTCTTGAAGTTGCACATTGGTCTTCTCCAGATATTTAGCCGGGCTCAAGCCATTGGTTGCCGCGTATTCAACATCCGTTTTTGTCACTGTGCCCCTGGGGCCTGATCCTTCAATACCGTTGATGTCCACCTCTAACCTGGTAGCCAAAGCACGAACGGCCGGTGTTGCCCTGATGATTTTCGTTTTGGTAACAGCCGTGGCTTGGTTTCCGGAAGAATAATTCTCGAGCATTTCCGCACCAGTCTCCAGCTTGCCGACTACTGTTCCGGCATCCTCTGCAGAAGCTTCTGCCGTGGCTTCCTCTTCACCATCGAATTCAACCAGGGGATTTCCCACTTTTACGATGTCGCCCGGATTTCCATGAAGCCTGGTAATTTTGCCCTTGTATGGACTGGGAATTTCTACATTGGCTTTATCCGTTTCAATAATCAGGATGATCTGATCTGCTTCTACCAGATCGCCCACCTGTACGTTCCATTGAACGATCTCGGCTTCTTGAAGACCTTCTCCCACGTCCGGTAGATTAAATTGTTTCATACATACTCCATAATGCTATGCACAGCGTTTATAATTCGATCTACATCGGGCAACTGGTATTTCTCCAATTGTAAGTACGGCACAACCACATCAAAACCGGTTACTCTCTTAACCGGTGCGAGCAAGGACATCAGCCCTTTTTCAGCAATCTGCGCCGCAATTTCCGCCCCAACTCCGCAAGTACGTGCTGCTTCATGGATAATAACGCAACGACCTGTTTTTTCTACAGAATTGAGAATTGTTGTCATTTCCAATGGCTTCACAGTTGCCAAATCGATGACTTCCGCTTCCACTCCTTCTGCAGCCAGTTTTTTGGCACTCAGCAAGGTTTCATGAATCATGGCTCCCCAGCTTACCAAAGTGATATCACTTCCTTCGCGCAGAATAAAACTGCGATCAAGAGGAAGAGCTTCACCAGTATCCGGCACTTGCTGTTTGTGCATGCGATAAATACGTTTGGGCTCAAGGAAAATCACGGGATCAGGATCTCTGATGGCAGCTAACATCAAGCCGTATGCCCGGGCAGGAGAAGAAGGAATCACAACACGTAAACCCGGAATATGGGCAAACAGGGCTTCAGTGCTTTCGGAATGGTGCTCCGGAGCGTGAATTCCGGCTCCATAAGGAGCCCGATAGACAACGGGACAGTGTAACCTCCCGCGAGTTCTGTTTCTCAGGCGAGACGCATGATTGATAATATGGTCAAAGCCCGGATAAATAAACCCGAGAAACTGAAATTCTGCCACCGGTTTCAATCCCTGGGCGGCCATGCCAACAGCCATTCCGCTAATCATTTGCTCGGAAAGGGGGGTATCGATCACCCTGTCTTTACCGAATTTTTCATTCAGACCAACCGTTGCCCGAAAGACTCCACCATTTACCCCAACATCTTCCCCAAGTACAACGACATCTTCATCCCTTTCCATTTCATAATGTAGTGCCTGGTTAATCGCTTCGATTAAGGTAATTTCTTTCATATCTAATTCCTGTTATCGGGTTGCAGGATTAATCCCAGTTCATCCCTCTGTTCAAGCAGGGCTTCAGGAAGATTTCCATACTGATAATCAAAGATCGATTCCGGTGCCTGTGGCGTTAAATTGAGAAAATCCTCTACGGCCTGATCCACTTCAGCCTGGTTAGATTCCTCAAGCTCCTTCTCTTTTTGAGGACTGAGCCAGCCCTTGGACAGCAGGTATGTTTTCAGCCGTTTGACGGGTTCGGTTTGCCAGGCCCTGTCCAGTTCCTTTTTGTCGACATATCTGCTGGCATCATCGGCTGTTGTATGATCACACAATCGATATGACAAAGCTTCAATAAGGGTCGGGCCTCCTCCTTCCCTTGCTTTGCCTAAAGCCTTGCCAACGACATCTTTCACAGCGATCACATCGTTACCGTCTACCTGCAGACAATCGATTCCGGCGGCAATTCCTTTTTGAGCAAGTGTTTTCGATTTAGACTGGATCTTTCGAGAGACCGATATTGCCCATTGGTTATTGTTGATTACAAAAACAAGGGGCAGGTTCCAAGTCCCTGCCCCATTCAAAGCTGTATAAAAATCTCCTTCTGAAGTGCCGCCATCACCGCAGGTACTTAGTACTACCCTGTTTTGCTTTCGCAATTTAATGGCATAGGCTGCGCCCACCGCGTGCACCAGTTGGGTTGCAATGGGAATGGCAATGGGAAAGTCCTCCTTATTGCCTATGAAGCGACTTCCCCTTTCGTCTCCTCCCCAAAACTGCATAACCTCCAGCAATTTAACGTTTCTCTGTACCAGTACTCCTTGGTCACGATAATAGGGACAAAACAAGTCTGTTTGTCTAAGCGCCCGTCCGATAGCCACTGACACCGCTTCCTGACCCAGCGACGATGCAAAGGTTCCCATCTGACCGGTTCGTTGCATGGAAACCACCTTGGCGTCAAATATACGTATCAGCGTCATCAGACGATACAATTCAAGCAGTTCATCCTGCTCCCCTGCGAAGTCCGGTAATGATGAGACAGGACTCCCGTTTTCATCCAGGTAGCGAATGAACTTAATATCAATTTCAGAATCTGTTGCCATTTTTTCGCCTTTAATAATAGTGAGATAAAAGTTATAGGGAAAAGTGAACAACACGGTTTAAAGCGTGTGGGAAGTCAACTACCCCGTTGTTTTTTCGGCTTGGGGATATAAAGATCGGTTATGGTGCCTTCGAAGAGTTCAGCTGCCATGGAAAGAGATTCAGAGAGGGTGGGGTGCGGGTGAATGGTCAGACTCAAATCCTGGGCTTCACAACCCATTTCGATGGATAGTGCCATTTGCGAAATAAGCTCGCTGGCGTTTGGTCCTACTATTCCGGCACCCATCACAACATTGCTTTCTCTGTCAAAAATAATTTTAGTTCGGCCCTCTTTTCGTCCCATAGTCAGGGAGCGACCACTGGCCGACCAGGGGAATACCGCTTTTTCAAAATCGATACCCTGGGCGATGGCTTGCTTTTCTGTGGCTCCAACCCAGGCAACCTCGGGATCAGTGTAAGCCACAAAAGGGATTACCGTCGCATCAAAAGCGGACTGCTGTCCGCATGCCACCTCAGCTGCAATTTTACCTTCATAGGAAGCTTTATGAGCCAGCATAGGTTCTCCAACAATATCTCCAATGGCGAAAATCTGTTCGGCAGTGGTTCGTTGTTGGCGATCCACCTGAATATAGCCTCTTTCATCAACAGCCACGCCGACTTTATCCAAACCGAGATCCCCGCTGTTTGGTTTTCTGCCAACCGCAACCAGAACCATGTCAAACTCTGCCGGTTCTATTTCCCGATCCGCTGCAAATGTTGCCAATACCCCGGTATTTTGTACGGTCAGGGAAGATACGCTGGTGTTGAGATAGATCTCCTGATATCGCTTGGATACATAGTTGTGGAGAGGTTTGATTAAATCTTCATCCACCATAGGGATCAGGCTGCTACCGGCTTCAACTACCGTCACTCCGGAACCTAAGGCATGGTAAATCGTTGCCATTTCCAGTCCTACCACACCACCACCAATAATCAGCATACGATCGGGAATTTGTTTCAGTTCCAGGGCTCCTGTTGATGTCACGATGCGCTTATCCTTAGGAAAGTCGTCAAACATCGTGGCTGACGAACCGGCTGCAATAACAGCTTTTTCGAAGCTTACTTTGCGTGTTGATCCATCATTCGTGACCTCAAGTTCATGGGGAGCACTGAAACGGGCATATCCCTGAACAATGGTTAATTTACGCTGCTTGGCAAGGATGGAAAGCCCTCCTGTCAATTGGGAGACAATACCTGCCTTCCAGGCCCGCATCTTTTCAACATCCAATTTAATCGGACCGAATCTCACACCAAATTTTTGAGCTTCAATAGATTCATCAACGACCTTGGCGATATGCAACATCACCTTGGAAGGAATACAACCCACATTAAGACAAACTCCGCCGATATCCGGATACCGTTCCACCAATACCACCCGTTTTCCCAGGTCAGCTGCGCGAAAAGCAGCTGTATACCCCCCGGGACCACCCCCTATCACTACAACGTCTGTTTCAATATCTTCGTTTGGATGAATTATTGGAGTAGGATTTGGATCAGGAGCTGAATCGGGAGAGGGGGATGAAGCGGTTGGCTGCGAGACCGGAATTTCTTCTTCGGGGACAATCCCGACAGCCAGGCTGGCAAGTAAGGTATCTTTGGATACCTTTTGCCCCACCTCAATGAAGATTTCTTTGATCATACCACTATCCGGAGAGGAAACATCCATCAGACCGTATCCCAGGTCCAAACGGAAGGCCGATTTACCTTTCCTGATATAGCTGCCAGCAGAAACAATAATCTGTTTTACCGTGACATTGCTGACATCACCAATATTCGGGACACGAATTTCTACAAAGTTTTCCATTTTCTTTCTTACAACTGGGTCTTCTCAACGAACTCAAAAATCCAGCGATCGTTGGTGTTCTAGATGTTAAAGTGGATTTGGTATCTTTCTGCAACAACAGTTCCCAAAAAAAGGAAATTAACGGGTTGTGTTCCCGATGAAGACAGTGGGATTGGTAAATCAGTAATTCCTGCAGAGTCTTAGAGGGTGCTTTGAAGGGAAAATTAAATGCTATAGAGATAATGGCAAGTCTTACAGCCATCCGGAGCCTTCGGCATGGCTTGGGTCGCCTTTTGGAAAGCCTGCTTACGTTTAAGGAGGGGATTGCTGTAGCCTGAAGTAGCCAGGGTTAACTGGCAGGAAGGAGTTAATCCGCTGAGATTTCAATAGTCAGATAAAATAGCTAATTGTCCAAAGCAGGGATCCGGCTAATATCCAGGCAAGATTGGATATAAACCTGGATTTCATGTCATTGCCTTCTTCCTGGGCTTTTTGATTTGAGGATTTATTTATAATCGAGCCACTATATTGATAACCAAAGTTTGCCCTGCCCATGAATCCGCCGAAAAAAGTAAGACTGAACAAAACAATCGGTGCTGCACCAACCCAAAACAGCGTATCGTTCAGAGACAGACCGGAATCTTTTTTAAAATACCAGACAATCAAGGTTACCCCAACTAACAACAGGCTGTTAGTTACTGTTTTCAATAAGATTCCGGATAGCTTTTTGATCATTACAGACCTGTGATGAAATTAATTCACTTGGATCGAACTCCTGATTTCTGTGACGTACTTGTTTCCCACAGGGACATTCTCAATCTCAGAGTTAATAAATTGAAGCTCATAACGACGTTTGTTGCGAACCACTTTCCTGGCTTTGGAAGGATTGACAATGTACGCCTTGGAACAACGTATGAGCTGATTGTTGGTTCCAAAAATCTCCGATATTCTCTTCAACGTCAAATCCAGATCAAATAAACGCTCTCCCTTGTCTCCGTACACAATAGATCCACCGGATTCGGACACAATGTAGCTGATTTGCCGCAAATTCACCCTAATCTTGTCTACCTGGCTAATACTTTCAGAATCTGTCAGTGTCTGATGCAGAATGCTGCTCCTTTCTTTTTCCGCTAAAAAAGCCGCCTTCTCGACATGTGCCTGGGCAATGGCTTTGTGCTTTTCGTTTTCAGCGTTTTTGACTAAAACATTCGAATTCGCGTATGCCTTGGTCGTTACCACAATGTAAGAAAATACCAACATTAGAAGCCCTATAGGGACAATCCTAGGATTATGGGCATAACTATTCACATACAATATTTCAATGAAAGCCGTTGCTGCAAAAAACATAACTCCAACCAGGACCAATGATGCTTCTGCCTTTTTGTTCAATGCAGCTCTTGCCAGTAAAATCATCCAGTAGAGCAAGGTGGCAATCATGATTAAATGAAAAACTGGAAGGAAGGTAATATACAATTTCGCGCTAAAAAACGTTACGACAAACAGGTACGCAAGTGATACTGCCTGTATTCCCTTAAATAATATTGTGAATCTTTCTTGGGAATACATTGAATTTAGAAGCTGATTGTAGAAAAGCAGATGTAAAATCATGAAAATATGAATAATTTTCATGAAAACAGACCAGGGAATCCATGGGAAGATGGTTCCAATAATATTCTCTCCTGTACCTGCAACATATAGAGCTATGAAGAAAAGAAAAAGGAAAAAAAACAAATATTGCTTATCAGCACTAAACACAAAAACTGACAAATAGATAACTGCAACAGTCAACAAAATACAGGTCGACAGCAGTTCTACCAGCAAAAAGCGAAATGTCGTTTGCTGTAGCTTATCGCTATTTGCGAACAAAACCCCCGTTTTAATTCCACCGGATTTGTGAGCGAAATTACTTACTTGAACAATGAGTTCGACAGATTTATTTTGTTTCACATCGAAATGAAACAATCTGGTTTGACGTTTGGGAAGTTCCTGATTTTCAGTCTTTCCAACAATTCCATTACCACCTATTTCATTTCCGTTGATGAATAATTTATATGCACTGCCAACACGGTTGAAGTATAGTGCATGAGTCTGACTTTTTGCTGCATCTGGAAGAATGATTTTTAACTTGTAAGTAGCGTATCCTGCTCCATTAGGCATGTTTTCTTTCTTCCACTCTCCCGGCACTAAGACAGTCGTTAATTCATCATTTAGTTGACCTGGTTTGAGGACATTGTTCCAGGAAATCTGCCAGGAACCGTCCAGTGAAACCACATCTTTGTTTAAGTCATAACTCGATAGGTCAACCACTCCGTCTATTGCGTTCTCTCTTATTATAGAACGGTTATGCTGAATTGTGGCAACAGCCATAACCAATAGAGATAAAGCAAACGCTGAGAAATAAATTTTTTTAATCACTTTTCCAGGTTTTGATATGAGCTTTTCAATAATTGCCAAATATGAACAAAAGACTTTTAACCATCTTCTATATTTGAATTTCTCTAAACAAATTGAAAGTTGGGTAATGAACAACTATAAAGTCGATCACAACTTGAAACTACTGTCTCCGGATGTCCAACACTACAAGCAACAAAGCTATTTATATATCAGTGAAGGTCGAGTGCATGCCGGATTAACATTTAATTTTAATCATGCAGAGGAATTGCAATTGGAAAAAATGGGTTTTGAAATCCCTTCTGAATCAAGATCGAATTGTTGTGAAATGATTAACTTCTTTATCATTGAAAATCCACAGCGTAATCCAATTAAAATCGGGAGATCCGTTAGGCTCTTGAGTAATGAAAAGTTGTTGGAAACTAACCTATCTGCGATTTATGCCACCTGTCTTCCAAGAATTTTTGGATATTATTCCCGATTTGGTTGGAAACAGGTAGGCGAAATGAGTTTAAAAAATGATAGAACACTATATTTGATACAATACAGCCGCCAATAGCGGATTTGTATAGTTTTATATTCGACGACGGGGGCGAAATTTTTCGCCCCAATCGGATACAATTTTATCCATTTTCGAAGGTGTTCTGTACAGAGGGGCAATCTCATTTTTTTTGAGGGCTGGATTTAACCAACATTGACACTATTTCCTACTCACTGTTTTTATTTAGTTTTACTAAGTTTTAATTATCGATTTTTTACCATTAAAGGCAATCTTATAAAAATTTTCAACAATCTATTTCAGTTTTGGTGTATTCTACTGCCGATGATTTCAGGTTTGAATTTTCAAAACCGACTCATTTGCGGAGGGGATGGGTCCGGTCGGTTTGATATGACCAGACAATTCAGACTTGAGGCTTAAATCAGTATCTATCGGTATTTAGGGATAGGCGGCAAATCGAAAGATACGATTGTAATATTTTGAGCACAAGTAACTCGCATTGGTAATACCGAACCATTATAATACCAGGGGACTCAAATGAACAAACTCGTAGAGCTGTTAAACGGATATACAGCCGTTCTTTTTCAAACCGAAATGCCTCCCCATGCCCGGGAGTATTATGAAAGGCAGGTAAAGCAAGGTGATGCCCACGCCCAATATTACCTGGAATTTTTAGACGCGAAAGAATCAAAAGATTATCGCAAATTGGCAGAATTTATACCTGATGATTGGCTTGAGATATACGAGGAGGAATACAGAAGCTTTTTGCCGGAATGCAAAGTGGAATTCATGGATACTTTGTCGTTGATGATACTTGGGAAGCCCATCCTGAAAACTAAAGAGGACGAGGAAGAGATATATAAGCGACAGGCAGATGAATTTGGAAAATCACTGGATGAAATCAAGGCTACCAATTCTCAGACCATTGACGGAATAGCGCGCACCAAAGTGTTTTTAAATTTGTTTGGTGATGTTTTACCACCTGATGATGAGGGAGAAATCATGATTCCAACTCCTATGATGGCCAAGTTGCTTGGTATATCCTGTGAGCAGGCGGACAAGTTGGTTATGGAACATCTCCCACTTTCTTTTGAACATCATTCCTCCCTTTCCAAAATCAGCACGGCTCCGCTCTTTAACCGGAAAGTACTTTTTGCCTCCTAGTTTCCATTGAGCTGCTAACGGTTTGTACAAGCCAAAAACTCATGCTGCCCTGAATTACCTGGTTGATTTTGTTAACAAGGCAGGTCAGCATGGGATACATTCCTGAGTCTTCTTCTATTATGCTGCACATCCTCTTATCGTATCACTCAAATCATCTTCAAACCTGCTGACTAAGACTGCAAGCGGATTTTCGTTTGGGAAATCCTGACCAGTTGTTGAATTCTCTCTATTCAGGATTAATTTTGTGTGGATTCAGTCTGTGCTTTCAATGCCTCCAATCCTTTTCGAATCGCTTCGCGGCGTCTGAAGCTTTCAGCTTGATCACCAAAGGTTTCATTTTGTAGGGCAAAAACAGCGTCCTCTTTTTCCTCCTCAGTCAATTCGGCATTGTTCATAATTTCTGCCTGATCTTGAAAATACTGTTCTTCAGCTGCTTTTTCAGTGGCTATTTGGGTATCAACGGCTTCAAGCCTTTGCACAACATCCTTAGAAAAAAAAGACTCTCTGAATTCGTTCATTTTTTCCGATCTTTCTTCTGCTGACAGTTCACCAAAATCCTTGGAATAAATCTGAAGCTTTTCTCGATAACGATTGTATGGCTTTGGTTTTTGTTCTACCTGGCTTGCCTCATCACCCCACATGTCATGATTTAGTTTTTCCAGTAATTGTTCTTTTTCAGCTCCATACAGATCCTCGTCCGCCAATATATTAGATCTACGGACCGAGTATTCCTTTGATTTGACTTCAGCTCCAAACAAGGCGTCAGCCAACTCGACACCCAGGATTTTTCTGCGATATTCATGAAGTTTAGTCAACAGATCCAACACCTCCTGGAAACTGTCCGGATATGTCCATTGTGCTGATTCAGCCGCCAGATCTATTTCACATTGCAAATAATCCCGATAGATTTTCAGTATTTTTTCGGCCTGCTCTGGCGGCAGTTGCTGCTTCAGCCTTGTTGAGACAAAACTCAGATGCTCATCCAGACTTCCGGTTTTGGCATATAATCGATGTAAATAACGGAAAAATTTCAAGGTATTGTAGTCGATTTTTGCTGTAAAACCGGCAATCCGAGGTGTCGAAGGTCTATCTTCAGCCTCAATTCCGCCTGACGAAAAGGATTTTTCTTCAATGTAGAACCCTTGATCCGAATTATCAAATATGACTGGTTTCCTTGCTTTTTCCACATCTTTCAAAGAAATTCCGCTATTTGCCTCAAATACATAATTATCCGGCAATTCCGATTCCCGCTCAAAAAGCACCAATACCAGCGCTAGAACTGCCAATAAACCGACCAGTGCCAAAATTCTTTTTCGAATCATCCGCCTCAATCACCTCATAAAAAAAGGGTACCTCCTGATTCAGAAAGTACCCTTAAAAATCAACTTGATCGCAACAACTAATATCCCATATTCTTGAGTTCGGCAACGAGTTCAAGATAAAACTCATCTCGATCAAACCCCGGTGTTATCCCAAAAGGCTGATCGATAATGTTGAGATGATCACAGCCGGCACTATACCAGGCTGCATCCTCGACACCTCTGAAATTACCCCATTTCGCACTGTTGACACTGACCAAACCATCGTTTGAGCCTTCATGAAGCAACAATATTGGCCAGGTTCCAATGAAATACCAATTACGGGCGTTGATAGCCATGGTCTTGATTTTTGCCGCCCAACTTTGATAGTAAACGCCATCTACGTTTGGTGTGTTCGGGTTGAAATTGTTGATCATATTGGTACGGGTTAGATCATAACCGTTTTGCAGACTATCCGGATTCTTATCTCCAAAGATAAAAGCGTAGATAAAATCCAAGGTATCTCCTACCAGCCATTCCAGCGAATCGGGCACCAGACCTAAAATGACATCGGCAATCACGCTTCCGCGATGAGGACCTGCAATACTGGTATGCGACGCAACGTTATCCCCAAGGCCCAAATTCGACACTGCATAACGGGTGTAGATAGTACCATGGGAATGGCCGATAATATTGGCCTTTTCCTTACCAGAGATGGCAAGAATCTCCAAATATTGCTGCTTGAAATCAGCCGCTTTGGCTGCTGTGCTGTCCATTCCGTTAACAGAGGTTATGTAGACATCTGCCCCTTCATCTCGTAGCACATCTTCAAGCCCCCACCAGTAATCCAGGATTCCAAGAATCTCAGCCGAAGCTCCCATTCCATGTGCCAGAACTATTGGGTATTTGGTTGCCGCCACATTAGATTTTCCGGCAGCAAAAAGAGTGGTTGGCAGTAAAAAAACTGCAACCAGGCACAGCACAACCAACTTTGTGTAAACTCGAATCAACCTTGATTTTTGATCCATTCTCTCCTCCCTTTCCAAAAGGTTATATCGTACAGCTGCTTTATAAAATCCCATGTCTGGCTATCATGTTTTAAGACAGGCATTCAAGATAAAACTGTATTTTAACCTTTTTTGACCTTTAAACCTTAATCACCCGGAGAAGCAATCTATTGTAATTACATGATAAAACCATCTGCTGTTAGGAGAGGTAATACAGGATAAATGGCAGGTCAAATTAGGAAAAAAAGATAACTTGCCTTGAAACAAGGATTCAAATTTGAGTATTTACCGAGCTTATTGATTCAATTCAAATCAATGCAACCCAGGTGGTAAGGATTGGCTGGCCTTTTTCACCATGAACAAGCTGCCTTTTTTATTTGGCAATCCTTCCGGGTATGGCTGAAACTCAAATGCAAAGTTTTGATAGAGCTTAATCGCGGCAGGGTTGTCTTCGTAGACAAAGAGAGAAAAGTTTTTATGCATTACATTTTTCAATTCCAAGATTGATGAAACCAGTTCGTGCCCAAGTTTCTTTCCCCTTTTTTCGGGATGAATGGCGACTCTGCCCAGGTGGTTACATCCAAAACGATCAAACAATTGGGCAAAACCTAACAACTCATTTCCATCTACCAGCGAGTAGGACCTGGCTGTGCCCCATTGCAAATCTTCTTTCAGTTGAGTGAACTCAATGGGATAACGAATCTTTGGACCTCCCCAACGGATTGCTTCGTGTTGGGACTTAAACCAGGTAGAAAGAGTTGCTAAATCGATTTCCTCAGACTTTCTCAATTTCATTACTGGGAACCTATTCTAAACCCAAGCAAGACAGCCCGGTTGTTTTTAGCAAGAATCAATGAAACTCCGCAAAAGAGCCTGACCAAAAAACCAAGAAAAAAGCTTTGAGAACCTATTCTCCTCAACTGAGTTTTTTATAATGAATTCTTTATGATGTTTAGCATGCATGATCAATCTATTGAAAGGGCCGCTGGCAATTCATGCAACACGTTAATCACGAATGGTTTTACACAGCGAAAGGATGAGGGTATAAATCAGAGATACGAGGGATACACCGTTAGAGGTTTTTCAAAAGCGACTTGCAAGCGGGATTTTGAAAACCGATCCATTAAACGATATCTAGACAAAAAGGGGATGTAACAATGAAGACCATTATTGAACCGTTTCGCATCAAGACCACTGAGCCTATCAAGGTGATCAACCGACAGGAACGGACAGAAGCCCTGGAAAAGGCACATTTAAATGTGTTTTTGCTGGATGCTGAGGATTGCTGCATCGATCTGTTGACAGATAGTGGCACGGGAGCCATGTCGACCGAGCAATGGGCTGCCATGATGTTAGGAGACGAAAGCTACGCCGGCAGCAAATCGTGGAAGAAATTCGAAAAAACCGTCAAAACCATTACAGGGACCGATCATGTTTTGCCGACCCACCAAGGCAGGGCCGCCGAATCCATTCTGGCTCATACTTTAATTAAAAAAGGGGATATTATCCCCAATAACAGTCATTTCGATACTACCAGGGCAAATATTGAATTCTCTGGTGGAATTGCTGAAAACCTTCTGTGTGATGAAGGATTGGACACTGAAAAGGATGCACCGTTCAAAGGCAATATGGATCTGGACAAGTTGGAAGCTTGCATCCGGGAGCATGGACCGGCAAAAATTCCATTTTGTATGATAACGGTGACCAATAACACCGGAGGGGGGCAACCCGTATCCATGGCCAATATTCGCGGAGTCAAGCGAATCCTGGAAAAACATGGGATCCCCCTAATCATCGATTGCTGTCGTTTTGCTGAAAACGCCTATTTTGTGCGGGAACGGGAAATGGGCTATGGGGATAAGCCGTTGCTGGAAATTGCACAAGAGATGTTTGGTTATGCTGATGGTGCCACTATGAGTTGTAAAAAGGATGGTCTTGCCAACATAGGCGGGTTTCTTATCTGCAATAACGATCAGTGGGCAGAACAGTTTAAAAATCTGCTGATCATGCGGGAAGGATTTCCAACTTATGGAGGATTGGCAGGCAGAGATCTGGAGGCGATTGCAGTGGGATTAATGGAAGCACTGGATTACGATTACCAGGTTTATCGCCATGCCACAATTGAATACCTGGCAAGCCGATTGATCAAACGTGGAATTCCAATTGTGCAGCCTTCCGGTGGACACGCCGTCTTTCTAGATGCTGCGAAGTTCCTGCCTCACATCGACCCATTAAAATATCCCGGCATTGGCATTGTGAATGCCCTTTACCTGGAAGGAGGAATCAGGGGTGTTGAGTTGGGCAGTGTCATGTTTGGCAAAGTCGATAAGGATAGCAATGAAATAGCTTCACCCCTGGAATTGGTACGATTGGCATTCCCCAGAAGAGTTTACACACAGAGTCATGTCGATTATCTGATCGAAGTAATCGATACTGTCTGGAATGATCGTAAGCAGATTCCCGGCTATAAGATCATCCATCAGCAGAAATATCTAAGGCATTTTACCTGCCATTTTGAAATTGCTTCTTAAATCAAACCCATAGGAGATTATTATGAGTAAAGAAATCGTCCAAACCGATCAAGCACCGGCTGCGATCGGTCCTTATTCGCAGGGTATCAAGGCAGGCAACCTGTTTTTTGTTTCAGGCCAGACGCCGATCGATCCGGCAACAGGAAAGCTGGTGGAAGGAGATATTCAGGCACAGACAAAGCAGGTACTGAATAACATTAAAGAGATCCTGCAAGCCGGAGGTTCTTCAATGGAAAACATAGTCAAAGCCACCGTATACCTGGCTGACTTCAACAACTTCGCTAAAATGAACGAAATCTATGGGCAGTTCTTTTCAAACGAAAAACCAACCCGAGTCTGCGTGGAAGTCTCCAGACTCCCCCTGGATTGCCAGGTGGAAATCGACGCCATTGCACTGATTTGATGGAATTTCAGCCTTCTGCAAACTAGCCGCAACCCTCAGCTTGGAAGGCTGAATTTATAGCTATTTATTAAGAGATTCTTAACATTAGGAATGCAAAAAATCTCTCAAAAAGCTATACTTAAAGAAAAAGATTACTCATTAAACCAGATAGATATCATAAATGGGAAAGCAATCAAAAGAAGTCCCCGATTTTTTAAAAGGTGTATTGTGGTCTTATGATCTGAAAAGCTTAGATTTAGGCAGAGATTTCAAACGCATTGCAACAAATGTATTGTTATATGGCGATATCAGAGAAACGAACTGGCTATTCAGTCAATTCCCAAAAGATCAAATAATCAAGGTGGTAAAAAATCCATTAAAAGGGGAATGGGATGCTAAATCTCTTGCTTTTTGGTCATCATATTTCGGAGTAAAAACAGACAAGCAAAAAGCACTGAAAACATTTCAAAATCAATAGCATGTACTTTGAAAAAGTTCTTGATAAGCAAAGGTTACGGCTTCTTCCTTGTTTCGGACAGCTACCTGACAATTTTTATCTGACAGGTGGAACAGCACTCTCCCTTCAACTTGGTCATCGAACTTCTTATGATTTCGATTTTTTTACACCTGATTCATTCGATTCAGCCCATCTACTAGAGGAATTAACAAACAGCGTATTTAAGGGTCTTGGTGTTAAAGTAGTTCAGAAAGCAGAAAACACTCTGGACGTAATAATCGATGGGCAGGTAAAAGCAAGTTTTCTTCGTTATCGATATAAACTTGTGTATCCGTTAATAAAAGAAAGGCATGTAAACATTTCTGATATTCGTGACATTGCGGCCACAAAACTTGTCGCCGCTGGTCAAAGATCAACTCAAAGGGATTTCTTTGATCTATATTTTATCCTGAAGCAGATATCACTAAAGGAAATCTTTGAAATTGCGCAAAAAAAATATTCAAATTTCAATAATCTGCATTATCTAAAAAGCCTTACATATTTTGAAGATTGTGATTCGGCATCCCCAAATTTAATCGATAGCCAAGTCTCGTTTGAAGACGTAAAAAAGAGGCTGTATAAAGAAGCCCACATCCTGTTCGATACCTTATCAATCCCCCCTGACTCGTAGAAAAGAAGCAAATTTTGGTTTTCCCTTCTTAGTGAGACCGAAATACTTGAACGTAATAACATCCCCGATTTGCGGAGGATTTTGTCTGACATTGTTTGAAAATCCGGTTCCGAGCTTAAAAATCACCCCATTATCAAGCCTCAGGGTGAGGCTGCCCATCATATTCGCAAACTTGCCTTTTCCCGGATTGACTCCAATGACTGTGCCTTCCATATCTTCATGGTTTTTGACTTTCAAGACATGGGCACTACGGCCTGTGTGATATGGCAGCTTGGGATCTTTAAGGATCACCCCTTCACCTCCTTTGGACTCAATTTCAGCCAGGAATTGCTGGAGATGATCTTTATCTAAACAGGTTATTTGCCGGATTATCTCCACATACTCATTCGGATGTTTAGTAAACCAGTCCTCAGCTTTTTTTAAACGGGCAAGGAAATCTCCCGGTGCATTTGGAACTTCAAAAAGGTTATAGGTGATCCTTCGCCAATCCATTGAAGGCTTATTATCAAGAACTACAGATTGGATAAACTCAAATTGGTTCCTGTCGCTCCAAAGCTCACCATCCAGTTCAAATGGCGGGAAATTCTTCAAAAACCAGTCCGGCGCGTTAATTAATACCCCTTTTCTGGTTTTAAGCTGTGTCCCATCCCAATATCCCCTGATCCCATCAAGCTTTTCACTCATCACCCATTGTTCAATATCTTCATTCCCCTTATATACTTTGGCCTTTTGAAGATCCTGTGCAAAAGAACCGCCGGTTAAGAGAAGAATCGGTATGATCAACCCGATCCCAACTTTATACAATATAGTGTTTCTTTTATTTCCACCCATTTTTCAAACCTCGTTAAATTAGTTAATTCTTGTTCGATTACTTATCTGAAAAAAATTCCTGATCATCTATCAGAAAAGCCCAATTATGTCAGTATTTTTGAAAGAACGATGATGTCAGTGCCTTAAACACCGGGGGAGAATTTGAATGACTATTTAACAATTCATTCGTTGATTGACTATCACGCTAGAAAAATTCGCTACCGAACCGTTCAGAGAAGAAATAAAACCAGGTTTCAATTCACTAATTTGTTTCTAACTGACTAAATTAATTTATATTTGAACAGTATTTTTAGACTTTTCAAATACCGTTTGAAGAAGTACTAAAAACCTTGTCTACTACTCCTAACGATAGAGTTCGATTCCTGCGATCTATACATTTGATTATATAATTCGCGGTTGAATGGATAATTTGATTGATCGTCTCCCAGCAGCTAAACCAATACAAGAACAACAAAATGATAACCAAAAAAGAGTACCAAAACAGACGAACCATCTTGAGCAATACTGTTTCCGAACGCGCACTGGACGCCTTTTTAGTATCTTCGGAGGAAAACATCTATTACCTGACCGGAGCCAGTTACAAGCCGCTGGAACGCCCTTTTTTCATTGTGATTTGGCCGAGTCGGGAGCCAACACTGGTTGTGCCCATGCTGGAAAAGGAGCACATGGAGAAAGCCGGAATCGGCAATGTAGTGGCGTATTGGGAATACCCTTCACCCCAGGGTTCCGGCTGGCCGGAAATCTTACAACAGATCCTGGGCAATGTTTCAAATGTGGGTGTCGAACCATCGTTAAGTCTGGAAATAGCAGGAAAATTAAGAGACTTTTCTTTGAGTCCCATGCCTCTGATTGAGGAAATGAGATTGGTCAAATCACCTGCTGAAGTTGCAATGATCAAAAAAACCGCTGAATACACTGATATTGGCATGAGCAAAATTTTAAATGCCAGCTATCTTGGGGCGTCGGTTGTTGAAATATTCTCTTTATCCAAAAGCTTACAGATCGAAGTGTTAAGATCTGGCGATTATGACCCGGTTACGAGCTCTTTCCTGACTGTAACCTGGCCCGCTCCATTCAGCTCGCAACCCCATGGAATACCCAAGGCGGAGGATAGATTAAAATCCGGACCGCTTGTTGCGATGTCTTTTCACAGAATCAACGGCTATTCAGCTGAAGTGGAAAGAACTTATTTTCATCAACAACCCACTAAAGATGAAGGAGAACTTTTTGAACACATGATAGCCGCCGGAAAATGCGCCATGGACCTTGTTAAACCGGGCACTCCATGTGCTGAGGTTGATGCTGCCGCAAATAATTATCTTCGTGAAAACGGATTTGCTGAGAATCTCTTACACCGAACCGGGCATGGCATCGGACTCGGCAACCATGAAGGACCGTATGTCGCCGAGGGAAGTGATGAAACTTTGCAGGAAAACATGGTGATCAGTATCGAACCTGGTATTTATATCCCTGAAATCGGAGGGTTTCGTCATTCAGACACTGTGTTGGTAACATCATCCGGCTACGAACTCTTGACACACTCACCTCTCGATTTGGAAAGTTTGACCATTACTAACTACAAACCTTTCAATCGATTAAAAGGTAAATTGATCCGCAGGGCTGCTGGCATTCGATAGGAACGTTCAGATTTTTTTGACGATTTCAGGATGATTACTGGAGGGATTAAGATGAAAAGCCAAGCTACTCACAGAGTCTATTATTTTGATAATATTAGGTATTTTATCATTTTACTCGTTATAGTGCTTCATTCCGCATGCGCTTATAGTAAATACACCGTTTGGTGGCCGGTTAACGATCAAAACTCAAGATTTTTTGATGATCTTCTGATTTTTTTGGGTGTTTTTCTAATGCCAACCCTTTTTTTTATCGCTGGCTACTTTGCCTTGCCCTCGTTACAACGAAGAGATAAATGGAGCTTCATAAAACAGAAAGCTTGGAGATTAGGGATCCCTTGTTTAATAGGGACGATTCTTTATAATCCGATTCATTTTACAATCTGGCATTCCTCACGCGAGTCTTCAAACCTGGGATTATGGGATGTTTTTCTCATAAAACTTCGTAACGCCTTGGAATTCAATACAGAAATAATCCAATCAGCCAATCAGTTCCAACAATACCATTTCTGGTTTATCTCTCTTTTGCTCTCTTTTTTCATCATTCTGACTCTGGTTTACCGACCATCCGCAAAGTCTCCATCAATCGTTCCGACTACTAATCACGATAAGCAGCCATCACAAAAATCCACCCTTTTAGTAGTAGCTATCACCGGCGTTATCGTTTCGATACTATCACTAATTGTTAAGGGATATTTTGTGAAGATACACATAAATTCTCCCTGGATATTAATAGCCAATCTCATCCAGTTTCAAGTAGTCGCGTTGGTGACATATATTTTCTGCTTTTTACTCGGATTATATGCCTTTCAAAAAAAGTGGTTTTTAAAGGGGAGAGCTCCCGGTCATTATGCAGTCTGGCTTATTTTAAGTATCATCCTCTGGCTCATCCTAAAACAAGCCATGATAATGCTACTTTCAGGTAGGTCATTAGGCGTCGGAATACTCATTTTCAGTACCCGTACATTCCTTTTCTTTTCTATACTTCTTTGTCTAATTTCATTTTCAATAAAACATTGGAATAGCTCTTCAAGAGTGAACAGACTCCTAGCCACCAACTCCTATTATATCTACTTGATACATATGGTTTTAGTGGTAACAGTTCAGTTTCTGGTACTTGAATGGACAGTTCCTAGTTATATCAAGTTCCTGGTCGTAGTAGGGGTATCGATGGGTTTAAGTCTGGCTATCTCAGAATTAGCAATTAGAAGATACCCAAAAGCCTTCGTTGCAGGTTTGATTCTAGCTTTCGTGGTTCTATTATTCTTGATTTGATGTGTTCTATGGTAGAGTATGAGCCGAGTGACTGGAGGGAGCAAGTACGCTATCTATATTTATTGAGTCTGTATCGACACACTGCAATTGCCTCTGCGGGATTGCCCAAATACCATTTTAGCCAGCCTTTGATATATTCAAGCAAACTTATCTTTTTGTAACCGATGGTATGCTCATCGACTATCTCGGTTACGATGATTCTGACCTTCATTCCCCATTCTTTTTCTACCATTCCAACTCTGTATTCACCAGAATCCGAAACCTGCAAGACGCCTTGTGGGTATTTGGCCTTATCAGCCATTTCGGTAAGATATTGCGTTAGTTCTCCCATTGTTTATTTTTCAGCAATTAGTTTTTGAAGTGATTATAAATATCATCAACGTCATGGCTGGATTATATCAAAAGACGCTAATAGAATCCATGTTGAATCCCACAAAGAAAACTTGATATTCAGCTTTAACGTGATCAAAAAAGACGTTGAACCTCCGAATCGATTCTGGTCATTCCATGAATAGGTCCGGTGTCACCTGATTTTAACCTCTTGGAGACAATAGCCCTTCCTTCGAGATTACCACTTGATTCCGGTACACTCTTGCATAACGGGAAGTTGCATACTGCAATACTTTATGATATGGTTAGCCATATGAAGACAACCATAAATATTACCGACTCATTGCTGGAAGAGGCAAAAGAGTTGACCAGACAAGAAAAATCGACTTTACGAGCTATTGTTGAGGAGGGATTGAACCGAGTCATTAACGATCGTAAAGCCAGAAAAAAGTTTACATTGCGTGACGCCAGCTTTCAAGGTGATGGTTTACAAGCTGAATTTGAGGGAGAAGGTTGGCAGAAAATTCGTTCCGCGGCTTATGAAGGACATGGTGAATGATTGCAGTCGATACTAACATTCTGGTATATGCACATCGAAAAGACTCTCCTTTTCATATTAAGGCAAGCAAAATCGTGGCGGAATTTGCAGAAAGTTCAAAACCTTGGGCTATTCCCTGGTCATGTATTCATGAATTCTTTTCAATCGTAACTCACCCGCGAATATACAATCCACCAACCCCATACCAAAAAGCTCTTGACCAAATATCAGCCTGGTTGGAATCACCAAGCTTGATTATGATTTCTGAAACTCATGGTTACTGGGAAATATTAAAGAACTTGGTTGATTCGTCACAAACCAAAGGCCCAATGATACATGACGCCAGAATTGCCGCAATATGTGTTTTGCATGGAATAACTGAACTGGTATCCGCAGACCGCGATTTCGGGCGATTCCGCAATTTGAAGGTGCACAATCCATTGATTGGATAAACAGGCAACGGATAGACAAGTCTTCAGCACAATCAACTTTGCTGGCTTACCTGTAAGAAGCAGTTCAAACTCTTTAATTGGGCATTGAGTGACCTGATTCTCAAAAACCGATCCCGTTTATTGCCTAAAATAGGTATGGTGTCACCTGATTACAATCCGATGACAATAGCAAAATGATTTCCATCAATAAAGATTCCGGTGAAGTGACCATGAAGTTTAAGCTCCCAGGTTGCTAAATATGAAGGGAAAAGGCAAAAAAAAATCGTTAAACTTGCTAACTCGACAGGTTTTCTCTGCATTAAGACAATCAAATGAAATGGGCAGATATACCATAGCATTATCCAGAAAAATTCATCCTACTTGGGGACCTTGTGGAAGAAAAGATTTCAGATACCAAATCTAAGATAGTTGCCGGAAGTATCCTTAAAGTTAGTGATAACGATAAAGAGATCAGAAAAGCCTATAAAAAATACAAGCAAAAAGGGATGAACGTGTTGTACTCATTATTGAAATAGGTATACCGTTACCGGAGTTGGGTTTTCTATCTGTTGTTTAGCAACAGACAGAATTAACCTTTGCTTTCTCCTTATAACCATTGATTTGTTTACATTACACCGCTCTTCCCAATGCTAGCTTGAAAGCATCGAGTGACAAGTTCCGACGATGCAGCCGTATGAGTCGGGCTAAATAAAATGATCCACAGAAATCTTGAATATCGTAGAGAGCTTTTTTGCTATTTCCTTGCTAATTCCCCGCCGGTTGTTTTCCATATCAGAAACCTTTTGTCGGGACAATCCACCCAGCATTTCACCCAGTTTTGCTTGAGAATAGCCGAAATTATCACGGTATACCCGGATAGCTTGTCCGGGTGTGCGGTTCGCCTTCCGCTCTTCGTACCAGTTGGTTTCTGTGATATTGACATATTCGTCCCCGTCGTCATCGTCAATATCGACGGTGAATTCCATTTTCTCCTTGATGTAATCCAGCAATTCAGCAGGGATTTCACCACGGATTTCAAACACCGGTATTTTAGTATGGGGCTTTTTCGCGACTGCCAACATAATAAACCTCTATGATGATCGTGCCCTTTTCATGTTTCCAACATGCTACCCATGAACGGGACAGGTGACAATGATATTCATCCTTTCCAAGCTTGGAATAATTCGGCCATGTAGGCTGAACCGGGCCGTTCTTTTCAAGTCCATCAACAAGGTATTCAAATTTTTCTTGAATCAGTTCCGGAAGCTTTGATAGTCCTCTGAGAATTCTCTTTTTAATGATGACCGTATATTCCATGCTTAATTTGTACCCAAATATTGGGTATATGTCAAATAATAAAAAACCGGGATTCTCCCGGCTTTAGGTTAACTTTCGCCGAAAAAGGCGTTAATCCTCACTCATTAACAACCCGTCTTCATAGTCCTTGGCTGTTTCCTCTTTTGACCAACCATTACCAACATCAACAAAGATATAAGCCTATTAATCCTGATCGTACTCAAAGAGCCTGTCAGTTTCCCAGCAGTACCGGTCTGGCAGTTCCGGTTCAATTTATCGGATCGAATAGCAGGGGTTTTCAGCTTCGAGGTGGAATAGCTTAAAAAAACATACCTCACGAATAGCAGATTCGTGTTTTTCCCTAGTCCATCCTAATAGTTGGATTAAATCGCTACGTCTCACGAAAATCTGGCCATTGTTTTGATATGCCTGATTGAATTGGTCTGTTTCTGATTTTGACATGATTTGCCCTATTTTCGAGTTTTTTTGTGCGGTTCTGAAAGTTGAACCTGGATAGCAAAAACGGAAAAACAAGGATAGAAAGTTATACAGAAATTTTTAAGCTGATATCAAAAGAGTGAAAAATATCGTGGAGGCCTTTCAGATCATGGAGCGGAAGACGGGGATCGAACCCGCGACCCTCAGCTTGGGAAGCTGATGCTCTACCAACTGAGCTACTCCCGCTTTTGGAGTGAGTTTGGATGGGCTCAAGTAGAAAAGGGCATCCAAGATTCCTTGAATGCCCTTCTTGAATGGTCGAGGCGACTGGATTTGAACCAGCGACCACATGTCCCCCAGACATGTGCGCTACCGGACTGCGCTACGCCTCGGTGTTATAACATTTAGACTAGATAATGGGGAAAAGCTTGTCAATTGATTATTAGCGGTTTGGGGCTGGGTATTGACGAGTTAAATCCCCTTATTCGAACCCTTGTTTGGTGGCTCCGCTGCGCTTGATCCACCCTACGATCCTCCATTATGTCTAGTATGCAATGGCGAATACCACTCGTTGTTTTGAAGGCTGACCGGTAACCATACATTTACCTTCTGCTTTATCGCCATTGCCAGGCAGGACACGTATGGTCGCCTTGGTTTCTTTCTGGATTTTTTCTGCTGTATCGTTTGTACCATCCCAATGGGCCAGGATGAAGCCACCTTTTTCCTTGAGCACTGATTTGAATTCATCATAAGAATCCACCGTGTGGGTATTTTCCTTTTGGAAATTCAGAGCTCTTTGATAAAGGCTTTCTTGCATCGTTTCAAGTATGGTCTGAACCGTTGCAACCATTTCATCGATGTGACAGGGCTGCTTTTCACGATTATCTCTCCGAACAATCATGCCACCCTGGTTGGCAACATCTTTTGGTCCAACTTCAATTCTTAGAGGCACACCTTTTTGGATCCAGGTGAAGAACTTATCACCAGGTCGCATGTTTTCACGATCATCCACCTTGACTTTCAGTCTTCCCAGGGTTGCTTTTAAGTTGTCTGCTATTTTATCCGCGTGTTCCAAAACGTTCGCCTTCTCCTCATCGGATTTAAAGATTGGCACAATCACCACCTGGGTTGGTGCCAATCTTGGAGGAATGATCAGACCGTCATCATCACCATGAGTCATAATCAAACCGCCTATCGCCCTGGTTGAAAGTCCCCAGCTTGTTGTCCAGACGTAATCCATTTGATTGTCACGGTTCAGATATTGAATTTCAAAAGCCTTGGCAAAATTTTGTCCGAGATTATGGGAAGTTCCCGATTGCAAGGCTTTTTTATCCTGCATCATCGCTTCCAGGGTATAGGTAGTGATGGCTCCCGGAAATTTTTCATGTTCAGGCTTTTCGCCGGTGATAACAGGAATGGCACATGTTTCTTCCAGGAATTTACGATAAATCTCCAGCATTTGCAGAGTTTCTTCCTGAGCTTCAACGGCTGTTTCATGGGCTGTATGCCCTTCCTGCCATAAGAATTCCGATGTTCTTAAGAATAGACGGGTTCTTTTTTCCCAGCGCATCACACTGCACCATTGGTTGATCAGAATTGGCAGATCTCTGTAACTCTGAATCCAGTTGGCATACATATGGCCAATAACAGTTTCCGAAGTCGGTCTGACAACGAGTTTCTCTTCCAGTTCTTTGCCTCCTGCCTGAGTAACCACAGCCAGCTCAGGTGCAAATCCCTCAACGTGATCAGCTTCCTTGGTGATAAAATTCTCCGGGATCAGCAGTGGAAAGTAGGCATTGACATGACCTGTCTCTTTGAACATGGTATCCAAAGTCTGTTGCATCGCTTCCCAAATTGCATAACCATCGGGTCTAACAACCATGCATCCCTTGACCGGGGCATGATCAGCCAGCTGCCCTGCTGCAATAACATCTTGATACCATTGAGGAAAATTTTTACTTCTCGCTGTAATATTCTTAGCCATTCTTCAGCTCTTTGATTCGTTTTCGTTTGGGTAGACCTTATCGGTTAAGGCTTCGATAGTACCGTCACTCACTCTAATATTCAACCGGGAATCTTTCTTAACCTGCTTGATAGAAGTAATCAGCTTCCCCGTGGGTTTTGTCAGGGCGCTATAGCCACGATTCATCGTAGAAAGGGGGCTCACAGAATCCAGAACATGGGTAAGTTCAATAAACCGATTTTTCTTTTGAGTAACAATCCGGTTGGTTGCTGTTTCCAGACGATACCTTAGTTCGTTTAGGAATTGCTTATGTGTTTCTATTCTGTTTTCAGGAGATTGGAAAGTTAGGCGTTGAGCCAGGTGTTCAAGTTTGTTTCGTGAAGAGACTCGTTTACTATCCATAACCTGATTCAGTCTTAGACTGAGCTCATCCAGCTTGAGCAGGTACGTTTGTATGACTGTTTCCGGAGAACGTAATCTCTTTTTTACATACCCAAATCTTTCAGCCAGGGTATTGAATTTCCGTTGAACCAATTCCAATAGTCTTTCTTTTGTTGCTTCCAGTCTATCTTCCAGATCTTCCTTCAAAGGAACCACCAATTCTGCTGCTGCCGATGGGGTTGGCGCTCTTAAATCAGCCACCAGATCCGAAATGGTGAAATCAATTTCATGTCCAACGGCGCTGATAATGGGTATTTCAGAAGCAAAAATAGCCCTGGCAACCGGTTCTTCATTGAAAGCCCACAGGTCTTCCAACGATCCGCCACCTCTTCCGATAATCATCACATCAACCGACTTCAATTGATTGAATTGTCGGATAGCCTCTGCTATTTCAATTGCGGCCGTATCTCCCTGCACGGAAACAGGATTAATTTGTACAGGTATTCCGGGAAATCGTCTGTTTAATATATTGAGGATATCCTGAATGGCAGCACCGGTTGGAGAGGTAACAATGCCAATGCTGGAAGGGATATACGGGATGTCTTTTTTATTATCCGGTTCAAACAAACCTTCGGCAGCCAGTTTTTTTTTGAGTTGTTCAAAAGCCAGTTGCAATGCCCCGGTGCCAAAGGGTTCAATCCTATCAACAATAATCTGGTAAGTCCCCCTGGGTTCATAGACAGTAATTCTGCCAAAAGCCAGGAATTCCTGTCCATTTTCCAGTTGAAACCGACTGCGCTGAACCGAAGATCGAAACATGACTGCTGCGATCTGTGAATTGTCATCCTTGAGATTGAAATAAACATGTCCGGAGCTGGGTCGAGCCAGATTGGACACTTCACCCAGCACACAGATTCGGCCGTAATTCAATTCCAGCAGTTGTTTAATATCCTGCGTCAGTTCCGATACGGTTAGCGCGTCTGCCTTCATTACTTCTTCCAGGAGAACATTTTACGTAGTTCCACACCGACTTTTTCGATCTGATGGTTCTCAGAAAGATTTCTCAGACCTTTGAAATTAGGCTGTCCAACCTTATTTTCCAGTAACCAGTTTTTGGCAAAGGTTCCTTCCTGAATCTCTTTCAGGATATTCTTCATCGCTTTTCTGGACTCTTCACCAATCACTTCCGGCCCGCGAACCAACCCGCCATATTCTGCGGTTTCCGAGACTGAATAGTTCATATAGTTGATACCACCTTCATAAAACAGATCCACGATCAGTTTTAATTCATGCAGACATTCAAAATACGCGATTTCCGGTGGATAACCGGCATCCATCAAGGTTTCAAATCCTGCTCGTACCAGCTCGGAAACCCCACCGCAGAGGACGGCCTGCTCACCGAAAAGATCGGTTTCGGTTTCATCACGGAAGTTGGTTAAAATAACGCCTGCTCTTGTTCCACCGATTCCTTTGGCCCACGCCAAAGCATAATCCTGCGCCTTTCCGGAAGCATCCTGGTAAACGGCAATCAAACAAGGAGTTCCGCTACCTTCAACGTATGTTCTTCTTACCAGATGGCCGGGGCTTTTTGGTGCAATCATGATGACATCAACGTCTTCCGGAGGAATGACCTGCTCATAGAGAATGTTGAAACCATGTCCGAATGCCAGAACGTTCCCGGATTGCAAATTCGGAGCAATGTCTTTGGCATAAAGGTCTCCCTGGAGCTGGTCCGGAGCCAGAATCATAATCACATCCGCCATTTTGGCTGCTTCAGCAGTGGTTTTAACGGTTAAGCCGTCTTTTTCAGCCACCTGCCATGATTTGGAGCCTTCTCGCAATCCCACGACCACGTTCAACCCGGATTCTTTTAAGTTTTGTGAATGGGCATGCCCCTGGCTACCATAACCGATAACGGCCAGTTGTTTGCCTTCCAACAGACTCATGTTTGCATCTTTGTCATAAAATATAGGTAAAGCCATAACGTTCTCTGGTTTCAATGGTTAAAAAATGGGTCGCAAAACCGACCGGAAAAATCTGATTTCTATTTATGGATGGCCGCTTCCCCTGTCCTGGCCATTTCAATAATTTTGAATTCCCGAAATGTCTTGGTGACACCATCCAGTTTGGAGGCGTCTCCTATCACTTGAAAACTGATTGTTTCGGTATTCATTTCTATTACAGTGCCGCCAAAAGCCTCAATCAGTTGTATTATCTGCCCCCTGATCTTTGGATTTAGTTTAAGCTTCATGAGCATCAGCTCCTGACTGATGCTCTCCGCCGGATTAAGGTGAGTAACCTTCACCACATAAACGATATTGTTTAACAACCTGATGATATGCCTGATCTTGCGATCATCTCCGCTGGTTACCAAAGTCAAACGATGAATATCCTCTTCTTCCGCCACCCCGGAGCAGATCGATTCAAGATTGTAACCCCTGGAGGTAAAGAGTTCCACAATTCTAGCCAATGCTCCGGACTGATCTTCAACAACAATAGAAATCACATGTCTCATAGCTGCTCTCCCTCAATGATGTTGCGGATATCCTCATTGGGAGGAATCATGGGATAGACATAGGCATCTTTGTCGATAAGAAATTCCAACAAGATTGGTCCTTTTGCTTTTAAAGCCTTTTTAACCAGTTTAGGTACATCTTCTTTCTTCCCGCAACGATAGCCTTCAATACCGTATGCTTCGGCCACTTTTACAAAATCCGGGTTGTTTTCAAAAATTGTGGATGAGTTTCTTTTTTTCCAGAAAAAATCCTGCCATTGTTTCACCATGCCCAAATTACTGTTGTTCAAAACAACAATAATCAGAGGCAGATTGTAACGTTTTACTGTTGCCAGTTCCTGGATGTTCATCTGGAACCCGCCATCTCCGGAAAAAGAGATAACAGGTCTCTTCCTTTCATGAAATGCCGCTCCGATCGCTGCCGGCAGACAAAATCCCATGGTTCCCAATCCTCCGGAGGTCAGCTGTGAACGAGGATTTTTGAATTGATAATGAAGGGCTACAAACATCTGGTGCTGGCCGACATCGGTTACCACCACGGCATTACCCTTGGTCTGGTCCGAGAACTCCTTGATTACATATTCCGGTCGCAGAGAGTTTTCCTTCATCTTTTTATCGGAATAGTCCACCAGGGGATGCTCTTTGGTGGTTTCGGCCAGTTCCTTTTGCCATGCTTTAATATCCAGCTTTTTTGCAACTTTATTTAATTTTACCAGGGCATCTTTGGCACTGCCGATTATGCCCAAGTGAGCATCCTTGATTTTGCTGATCACACTGGGGTCAATGTCCACGTGGATTATCTTGGATTGGGTAAGGAAAGCATCGACTTTTCCAGTCACCCGATCATCAAATCTTGCTCCCAATGTTATTACCAGATCGGTCCTGGCCATGGCCGTGTTCGCCGTATAGTGACCGTGCATCCCCAGCATACCGAGAGAAAGCGGGTGGTTTTCCGGTATGCAACCCAGACCGAGTAGCGTTGTTGCCACAGGGATTCCTGTGGTCTCAGCAAATTTGAGTAGTTCATTGGAACCATTCGACAAAACAACGCCACCACCTGCATAGATTAACGGTCTGGTTGAGTGCCTGATCATAGCCCAGGCCTGTTTGATATCCTTTTCCAGAATCCTTTTCACCGGTTTGTATCCATGACGAACCGTCTCTGTTTCCAATTGGGCCGTTGTAAAAGAGGTTTGAATATCTACAGGAATATCGATCAAAACAGGTCCTGGTCTTCCTGTTTGAGCAATGTAAAAGGCTTCCTTTATTATGCGGGGAATATTTTCCAGTTTTTTTACCAGGTAGTTATGCTTGGTAACCGGTCGACTGATTCCTATGGTGTTGACCTCTTGAAAAGCGTTGGTACCGATGACTGAAGTACGAACCTGCCCTGTGATGATCACCATGGGGATAGAATCCAGCATGGCTGTGGCAATGCCGGTAATCACATTGGTGGCTCCCGGCCCTGAAGTCGCCACCACAACGGCAGCTTTGCCGGAAACCCTGGCATATCCGTCTGCAGCGTGTGCGGCCGCCTGTTCATGGCGAACCCTGACCACCTCTATTTCCTTGTGGTTTAAAAATTCATCAAACAGTGGAATTACGCAGCCGCCCGGATAACCGAATATTCGGTCTACTCCTTCATTTTTTAACGCTTCCAGTATTATTTGTGTACCAATCTTTTTCATAACGGTTTGTAGATCTTAAAGTCGAATCAAAACTGCTCATCAGCCGCTGCAAGCCATTCGCCGATAAACAGTTTATCGACTTGATTCATCCGATACCTTTTTTCTGTGATAAATTCGATTAGAACAGGCTTTATAAACAGGTAATAACTGTCTTTCCAGTTTTTATCCTCTTCCAGTTTCACATTAAAGGTATAACTTCCCACGCCCAAGGATCGATGGAACTCCTGCACTCTCGTGTGGCTGTTTTGAGCATAATAGGTCAACTCCAATTTGACCGTATCTGTTGAGTAGGGAACCGAGTAATTGCCCTTGGCATTGGGAAGAATCACAAATGCCGTTACCCGGTTTAAATGCCCCTGGGAGGTTTCTATCAAGGTTCTGTGATAGTCCCTCACGAGTATAAAAGGACGGTGAGATGCCTTGGCATTCTCAATGTTCAATATGCCTTTCACTGTTTTTGTATACAGCCCAACTTCGTAATCCAAAGTGGACGAACATCCGACTGGAATCGCCAGAATGCAACATACCATTAACAAATTACAGATTCTGTTTATCAAACGTGCTCCTGTTGTCAGATCTGGATGCTTACTCAGGAAAAGACAGGGCCAGATTTATCCCTCAGATTGCTGCTGACTGAACTTTAATCGAGAGATTTGGACTATTGCTGGATTTCAGGGGAACTGCGAAGTTGGATTCGCGACACTTAACTAGCTGAAAATCTTAGCTTTAAGAATGTTCACTATAGGCAAGTCCAAATAAAGCTGTCAATTGCAGAAACAGCAGTATTTTAAACGATACGTTATCTATCTTAAGAAATCGATACAAAATATTCGAGTGAACGATCAGTCGGATCTACATTTTAGATTTGTGAATTGTGATTTTCGGTTTTCTGTAATGTAACAACTACGTTGTCGTTTTCATATTTCAAAATTCAGATCAAAAAGTGCCATTTATCAACTCTCTGATGTCATTTGTCTATTAATTTTGAAACATCATTCCTTTTGACGATATTTTCGATTGAATTGCTAACTAACTGTTGTGATTGTCGATGATCGGGTGGCATGGCACTTGTATTAACTATTACAAAGCTCCCCGATATTGATGCTTATTGAAAGGCAACTTTGGATATCTCAACTGGGACGTTAGGATTCAGCTGGATGGTCGGAGAGCAAAGAATCAAACTGGTTACGGCACCAAGTTATAGCTATTTTGCCCCTGAACAGGCTTTCAGAAATGATAAATCAAGCGGCTGACACCCTATGAACAAAATGCAACAAGTCGACAGAATTTTCCGCTCTTCCTTTGACGAGCTGGTCGAAAGCTTTTTTCAGCAACCGCAAGTCAGTGAAACAGAGAAAAGTACCTTGCCGCTGAGCAACATTGGCGATTATATCGACATATATAAGGAGAAGAAGTCTCTGGAATCAAAAGTCAGGTATTTGAAGGACCAGATGCTGACGCTGACGGCAGAATTGCAGGCTATTGAGATCAAAGAAAGAGAATTAAAACGTAATGAGCAATCCCTGAAGGAGGAAAGGACTCACCTTCGGGAAGCTTGTGAATCAAAAAGTTTATTTTTAGCCAATATGACACACGAAATAAGAACCCCCATGAATGGTGTTATCGGCACGCTCGAAATCCTTAAAGAAACCAGCCTTTCTCCTGATCAGAAGAAATATCTTGGAATTATCGAGACCTGTGCTCACACCCTTCTTTCCCTTGTCAACGACGTGTTGGACTATTCAAAAATAGAAGCAAATGAGCTGAAGATCGATTCTGTGGATTTCAACCTGAAAGAGATTGTTTCCCAGGTTAGAGATATCTTAATTTTCAAGGCTCAGGAAAAGGGCATCGAATTTACCACGCATATCTTGCATGATGTGCCGATCTGGCTCCATGGTGATCCCCTAAGAATCAGGCAAATACTGCTGAACCTTGCCAGTAATGCCATTAAATTTACTGACCGGGGAACGGTTGCCATAGAGGTGACCACAGCGATGGAAGACCAAAACGAAGTTTCAGCGCTTTTTAAAGTTAAAGACACGGGGATTGGTATTGATGAGGAACAGTTGGAATATCTATTTCAAAGCTATTCCCAGGTAAATTCTGAAATCACCAGAAAATACGGTGGTACCGGATTGGGCCTGGCCATTTCCAAAAAGCTGACTGACTTGATGAAAGGCGATATCGGTGTGAACAGCACAAAGGGAATCGGTTCCGATTTCTGGTTTTCACTTCCATTGAAGAAACAAAAAGGCACGAAAAAGCACCAGGGGGATCTGGTTCAGCTTACCAAAAGGATTCAAACGAAAGATTCCGGTGAACAACATGAATTGTCTCTCCTCTTGGTCGAAGATGATGTGATCAATCAAAAAATAACGTCGATTCTCCTTGAAAAAGAGGGGTTTAAAGTTACTGTTGCCGAAAATGGGCACAAGGCTATTGAGATCCTTAAGAACAACTCGTTTGATTTGGTGTTGATGGATGTTGAGATGCCGGGAATGAACGGATATGAAACCACCAGGCAAATCAGACAATTAAAATCCAGCAGATTGGATACCAATCTGCCGATTATCGCCATGACTGCCCACGCGATGAGTGGCGATCGGGAAAAGTGCATTTCGGCGGGAATGAATGATTACATTAGCAAACCTATCAATATGCATTTGCTGAATGAAATTATTGATAGATTGGGAATCAGTCGTTCAATTTCAGGACTTCCCCCTCTTACTGAGGAGGTATTGGCTTCAGATGAGACTGCTATTCAAATCAAAAAGCTTCAAAAATTGCAAAAGGAGATTGAAGAACGGTTTGATATGCTGGTCCGTGTCTTTCTGGAAAGCATTCCACAAAAACTGCATGCCATTTATGAATCGATTGATAAGCAATGTTATGAAGATTTAAGAATTACCGCTCACCAGTTAAAAGGTAGTTGTGCTTCCTTTTATGCTCATAAAATGGTGGACCTTTGCCAGGAATTGGAAACTCAAGCAACACATCCTGAATGCAAACAATCCACACTGAAACCCCTGGCCAAACAACTGGAAAAAGAGGGCGATCAGGTCATTCGCATCCTTAACAATCATTTCCGCAACTAATCCCGTTCCGGTTTGATCCCCCTGGGGTCAAACCGAATCACACGCCTTCTGTATCCTTCATCTAAAGCATTTGGTGGATTTAACCAAGAGTTCCTTCTTGTGAAAATCGGTAAAAAGCTTCAAGCTTAAAAGAAAAACAGGTCTCTGTCGAAACACGTTTGTGTGACCTACAGAATGATGTTTCACGCTTAGCGCTCATCTTAGTTGTGTTTATGTTGCAATCCGACAAAATGGCAAAAATCCAAATACTTCCGGAATCGTTAATTAACAAAATCGCCGCTGGAGAAGTGGTAGAACGCCCGGCTTCGGTTGTCAAAGAACTGGTTGAAAATGCGATTGATGCTGGTAGTGATCAGATTTTCGTGGTGATTAAAAATGGGGGTAAAGATTTTATTTCGGTTTTGGACAATGGTTCAGGTATGTCTGCCGATGATGCTAACCTGGCCATTGAACGTCATGCCACCAGTAAGATTGAAACCAACGAGGATCTGGATAATATTACCACGATGGGTTTTCGTGGAGAAGCTCTGGCAGCAATAGCAGCCGTTTCAAGATTTGAACTGACAACCTGTGGCGATGAAGAAAAAGGCGGTTTTCAGATTCGAATGGAAGGCGGGAAAATCGTCCATTCCGCACGTATGGGATTCCCAAGGGGAACCCGGATTTGTGTGGAAAATCTGTTTTTCAACACCCCGGCAAGACAGAAGTTTATGAAATCAGTAAATACCGAATATAACCATGTTCACGATCTGATTGTACGTCTTGCCCTCGGAAATCCTTCCATTCAATTCAGACTTACCCACAACAAGAACCTGGTTCTAAGCATTCCCAAAACCTCCGACTTCAAACAGCGTGTCGAACACTGTTTTGGGGCTGAAATAACAGATGACTTGTTGGAATGTAAGCATGAAGAGTCTTACCTCAAGTTCCATGGATTGATATCCCACCCGTCAAAAGCAAAATCATCCAAAAGATGGCAGCATACCTTTGTAAATGGCAGATACGTGAAATGCCAGACCATCAATCACGGCATTTATGAAGGATTTAAGACCCTGTTGATGAAACACACCCACCCTGCTTTTTTCTTCAATCTGGAGTTATCCCCCCAGGAATTGGATGTCAATGTTCATCCGGCCAAAACAGAAATCAGGCTAAAAAATGCCAACCTGGTGCATACTATTTTAGCCAACCAGGTATCCTTGCAACTCAAGAATATAGAAAGAGGCATGCTGATTGGCAGCAGGGATGATGAAGAGATTGAAAACACAACTAATCCGTTTACTTCTGCTGACTCCGGAGAAATTAGCATCGCCTCCGGACCTGCTGAAGAGAAACCCGATGTTTATGTAGAAAAAGACAGTCAGCTGGGTTTTATGCCACCTGAGCCGGTAACCTTTAATCCTCCGGCGAGAAACAAATCCTCCGGCAAGAGCGAATCCGCAATTGTGGAATCAAAGAAAAGTGAAGACGAGCCATTTTCCTTTGCAAAATCAGAAGGATTGAAACCTCTGGCAGAGTTTAAAACGGAGATTGTCGATCAGGAAACAGGTTTTACAATTATAGGTCAACTTTCCAATAAATATATACTGGTGCAGGGCGAGGATAAACTGATTCTGGTTGATCAACATGCCGCCCATGAGCGCATTCGATTTGAAGAGATTAAAAAACAGTTTTTTTCTAATACGCTGCAAACCCAGCCATTACTGGTTCCCATACTGATAGAATTACCTCCCCAGGATGGCATTCTCCTGGAGCAATACCAGGATTCATGGAAAAAGCTAGGTTTTGCTATCGACCATTTCGGTGGGAACGATTATTCAGTGAAAGAGATTCCGATTGTCTTAAAAGACGCTGATATCAGCAATGTTATCAAAGAGGTGTTGGACGAAATGGCACAATTTGGCAAAACAGGTAAGCTGGAATCCTTTTTCAACGAAGTCTTTGAAAAAATCGCCTGCCATTCTGCCATTCGTGCCTCACAAAGCTTGACTGTAGAAGAGATGAAGGCTTTGATCAACCAGCTCGTGAAACTGGATATTACCTTACATTGTCCTCATGGTAGGCCGGTCTGGATAGAGTTCAGTCTGCCAGAATTGGACAAGCGATTCAAACGCTAACAACCAGCCGGGATTGCTTGATTGGGAAAAGCTCCCTAGAATGAAACAACATCACTCAGTTAACACTACTCAGAAACACCCAACTCTTTACACAGCATGAAAGTCTTTGCTTTGGTAGGCAAGCCAAACGTGGGCAAGTCCACCCTTTTTAACCGGCTGGCGGGAAAACGTCTGGCTATTGTGAATGAACAGCCGGGAGTGACTCGTGATCGCAACACTGCGATCATTGATTACAAGGGATTCGGTTTTATCTTGATTGATACTGGGGGTTTTGAGCCTGATTCCAAGGAAATCATTCCCCAAAAGATGAAAGAGCAATCTCAACTGGCTGTGGAAGAAGCGGAAGGAATTATCTTTTTACTGGACAAACATTCCGGGTGGACGCCCCAGGATCAATCCATTTTCGATTTCCTCAGGCGTTCCAAAAAGCCTGTTTATTTTGTCGTTAATAAAATAGATAGCTCCAAGCATGAACAGGACGTGGCTGAATTTTATGAGTCAGGTAGTTCTGAAGTTCACGCTGTTTCTGCTGAGCATGGACTTGGTGTACTTTCATTGCTGGAAAGAATTAACGAGGATTTTCCGGAGATTAGAAAACCTGATCAGGAAGACTCTGACGATTCACAGACTAATATTGCCATCGTAGGGCGGCCCAATGCCGGGAAGTCTTCTCTGGTGAACCAGTTTTTAGGGAAGGATAAGCAGATCGTCCATGATGAGCCTGGTACTACCCGTGATCCGGTTGACAATTATATTAAGCATTTTGGGAAAACCTATCGGTTAATCGATACGGCGGGGATTCGAAAAAAGGGGCGGGTCAGTCAGCTCATCGATAAATACAGCATGATTGGAGCGTTAAAAAGTATTGAACGTTCTGATGTCGTATTGCTGGTAATCGATGCCACACAGGGAGTTGTTGAGCAAGACGCTAAAATTGCCGGATATATTTTGGATCGCGGTAAGGGCATTATATTGGTGGTTAACAAATGGGACCTGATTGAAAAAGATGGCAAAACTCTGGAGCAGATGAAAGCGGACATCAGGGATAAACTCCGATTCTTGGAATTTGCCCCCATCCTTTTTGTCAGCGCAAAGACAGGCCAACGATTTGGGAAAATCCTTGAAACCGTTCAGGAGGTTTTCTCACAATTCACCAAACGTATTCAAACCTCTGATTTAAATAAGATCATGGAATCGATCACAGCCCGGCATACACCACCCACCAAAGCCGGTAAAGCCACCAAGATCTTTTACTCCACACAAGTTTCCACCCGACCTCCCACGTTTATAGTGACTTCCAACAATCCCAAGGCGATTAACCTTTCCTACAAACGCTACATGGCGGCTCAATTCCGATATTATTTCGGATTTGAGGGAACACCGATCCGCATTCTGTGGCGAGACAGAAACAAGAAAAAAGACGAAGATTCATAAGATTTATGCCAATAAACAATATTTACATTTCAGCTGCTGTTATTACATTAAACGAAGAAAAAAACATCCGGGACTGTCTTACCAGTCTGTCCTGGGTGGATGAAGTTATTGTCGTGGATTCCTTAAGTCCTGATAAAACAAAAGAAATTGCTGAATCGATGAGAGCCAAGGTTATCGACCAGGCGTTTTTAGGTCATGTCAAACAAAAACAACTGGCGGTGGATTCTTGCACACATGATTGGGTTATTGCCTTGGATGCCGACGAGCGGGTCACCGATTCTTTGAGAGATGAAATTGCAAGCCTTTTTAGAAATACCAATGAATCAGATTTGCTTTACGGATATTCGGTTGCCCGCAAAAGCTTTCATCTGGGCCGATGGATAATGCACGGCGGTTGGTATCCTGATAGAAACATCAGGTTGTTCAATCGCAAAGCAGGATACTGGACAGGGACCAATCCCCATGATGTGATTACAGTGGAGGGCAAGGCAGGGCACCTCAAATCCGCTTTGGAGCACTATGTTTTCAACGATCTTAAGCATAATGTCCAAACGAACAATTCATATTCAAGCATCAGTGCCAGAATTCTGTTTGAAGAAAATAAGAAGCCTTCCCTGTTAAAACTACTATTTAAACCTTTTGGCAAGTTTATCGAAACGTATGTAGTCAAACGCGGTTTTTTAGACGGCATGCCCGGATTTATTATCGCCGTTGGGGCTGCCTATTCGATGTTCTTAAAATATGCAAAACTCTGGGAACATTATCGTTTAAACAACAAACAAGAGTAATTTACCTATCCATAGCCCAACATGAGCAAACAAAAGCAGCGACTCGTTGTCAAACATTTGATTCTCACAGGATTAACCTGTTTGCTCCTGAATCCGGCTGCAATTGCTCAAACCGAAGATCAAGCAAACAATTTTATTCAACAGTTTTACGGCAGACCGATTATCCCCGAATGCGATGAGAATAAGACCAGCGGCTGTGTAACACATCTGCGTGAGAAAAAGACTTGCGTGGAATGTAATCTTAAAAACACAAATCTTTCCAAGACTCAAATCAACAATGCTGATTTGAGAAAAGCGGATTTAAAAGACGCTAATTTCGAATTTGTTATCCTTCAAAATGCAAAATTGGATGAAGCAAAGCTTGAAAACACCAAACTAACCGGAGCAAACCTCAAGAAAGCTAAGTTACCAAAGGCCAAAATTATTAACGCAGATCTTACAGACACCGTTTTGGAGGAAAGTGTATTAAAATCGGCAGATTTATCAAAATCGAACTTCACAAACTCAAATTTAAAAAACGCTGATGTATCCTTCGCCACAGCCAATAACGTTGTTATGCTTAACGCTGATTTGAGCGAAGCGAATCTGGAAGAATCCAGCTTTACGGAATCTGATCTTAAAAATGCTGTTTTTAACAGGGCGTTTGCCTTTAAAACGAACTTTTCAAATTCGGATTTAAGATCCAGTCGCTTCATCCTTTCCAGCCTGATTGGTGCCCAATTCACTGGCTCCAAAATACAATTCTCCGATTTTGAAAACGCAAAACTGGTCAGTGCTAATTTTGCAGGAGCTAATTTAACACGAACCAATTTTTTAAACGCTTCTCTTGAAAAAGTTGTATTTCGGGACGCAATTTTAAGGGGTGCTAATCTCAAAGGCACGAACCTGGATCAGGCTGATTTCAGCAATGCCAATCTTTCTGAGATCAATTTGGAAGGTGCCAACCTGAAAAACGCCCAATTTGACGGAGCGATTCTGAGGGGAGCCAACCTGGCTGGTGCAAACTTGGAAGGGGCTAACCTGGAAGGCGGGAAAATGACAGGTGCAAATCTGGAAGGTGCCAATTTGAAAAATGCGAACCTGCAACAGGCTTCACTAATAGGTGTAAATTTCAAAAAGGCTGACCTGGAAAACACAGACCTGACTCGCGCTGACCCCAGGCAAGCCAGTTTTATTGGCGCCAAACTTATTGGTGCTAACTTCAAAAATGCTCGCTTAGGCGGTGTAAATTTTTCTTTTTCAGATCTAACAGAAGCCAGTTTTTTTTCCGCTTACATCGATAAAGCCATATTCAATCAGGCTGTGTTAAACAATACTGTCTGGATCGATGGTCAAATCTGCAATCCTAAATCTATTGGAACCTGCCGTCAGTAACCTTTCAGTCAACTGCCTTTACCAAACTGATTTCCTTCCTGTTTTCGATTTCAACATCGTTTATTCCAAACTCGAAAAATTAGTATCCCTTCAACTTGCGGTTTTTTGAGTTCATCCATATTTTATCTAATAAATTGATATCATAAAATATATCACCCAAAGTATCTCCAACTTTTATTATTTTTCAAACAAGCAAAAATTGTTTTCCATTTGTTGTTTTGATAAAAACAACCATCTTTTGTTTTGTCCTTGATGATGTATCGGACAAAATTGATTCAATGATTCGAAATAAAATTGGCTAATAGATGATTCTTCAATGGTTTTTGGAAAATAGGAACCCGAAAAAGATTATCCTGCTTCATGGTGACTCGGTCAGCTTGTTTGAAGACAATTCTCTTGCCAGCGTATCAATAGGAAATGATCTGATTCAGACATTAAAAGATTGTGGTAATTCTCAGCTTTTGTTTGCTGCACCATTTGCTTATACACATGTTCAGGAAACAGTTCATTTGAAGCGAAACGAGCTCCAACAGGCAGACCGGCAAACTCTTGAGTTCAGTCGATTTCCAAATCAAAACAGAATCCTTGAATCGACAGCAATTAGCAAGGAAACAGCAATTACCACCTTTACGCATCTTTCAGAACGAGCTGTAAAGTTAATTCAAAAGATTAAAAGCAACAAATTAAAACTAAGCTGGAAACCGGCGATTGCCCACTTGATCCAACAGCATATAAAATATAGTACAGAAGGCTCACAGCATAATTTAGAGTTGATTTTGGATCAAGAGATTCTACACATGGGCTGGAAAGATAGTAGGATCTGTTGCCGGCATCTTTATTTTTGGCCACAAAACGGTTCTCAAAATGAAAAGTCTGCACGGGCAAAAAATGTTCTTCAATCAGATTATGCTGCATCCATGCTGAGTTCTATTGACCTGCATAATATTGGTAATAACACCTCTCATCTTGATCTGCTTTGCCAAGGCTTGCTTTTTCCCCCACAGAAACCAAAACAGGTCAAGAGTGTCCGAAAAACCACCAAAAGTAGAAATAAAACGGTATTTAAAACAGCTCACATTAAATTTCTGGCCGTTGCGTTGACTTGCCTGTTGGTCGTTTGGACCATTGGTTTGAAGATGCAACTTCAGGAGTTAAGAGCAGAAAGAAGTCAACTGAACAAAACTGTGCGCGCTTTGAGGCACTCCTCAGCCAAACTGGGACAAATGGCATCCAGGGAAAGATCTCTGATAAAAGCCGAATCCCTGGCTGACACTTTGAAAAGGAATTCGATTGAATCAACCGATTTGATCGATCGATTGCAACTCCTTCTCCCTGAGACCTCCTGGATTAAGAGCTTAAAAATGAAGCAAAAAACCATTCAAATTCAGATTCTTGATACGGAAAACTCAAGCATTTCAAAGCAACTAACCAGTCTGAGTAAAGCCTTAGGGAATGTTGAATTAGAAAACAATTCGAATTTAGTCATCGATAACATGTCATTAAGAGCAAGAACTTTCACTATTCATTTAAAATAACTTTATGATTCCCGATAATAGTATCTTCAAAAACAGAATGATCCAGTTAATAGGACTGCTAATCACGGTCCAGCTTTTTCTAATCTTTGAGCATATTCTACCTGCATATCACAAAATTCCGTATTTTCAGTCAAAGATCGAAACCTCAAAACAGGAGATGTTTAATCTGGAGATTAATCATGACCATCTTTCCTTTTACCAGGAGAAAAAAAAGGATTCTCATGCCAGGTTGGAGGAATATCAAGCTCATTTTAAGAGACTTAATGACTCCAGCTACCTTCAAAATCAGATAAATATCTTAAGTCAACACAATAAATTAGAGGTGATTAATCAACAATTTCAAACGGACAAAAGCAACCCGGATCTCTTGCGAATTACCGTTTCCCTCTCTCTAAAAGGATATTACAAGCAATTGATTACTTTTATTGATGAAGCTGGCAAATTGGACTCGTTCATCGCTATTTCAGAGATTGAAATGGACAATCAATCCCCTCTCTCTGAAAATCCAGAAATCCTGACTAAAGTAATCCTCACAGTTTATCTTCCGAATATCACATGAAAAGCATCATCTGTTTCATTACCTTAACTCTGTTGATCATATCTCAGCCTGTTTCAGCTAATCCGTTTTCTGCAAAGATTAAAAAACGAATGAAACCAAAGCCTCAAAAATCTGTCCAAAAAATATTGTTCAAAGGATATGCTGTCATTGGTAATCGGCACTTTGGATTAGTGCAGGTCGGTGACTCAAGTTTTGAGGTTGTAGCCGGCGATGTGATCAAAGGTATTCAGATCATGAAAGTCACCAGTTCTCGTCTTGACTATTCAATGAATAACCAAAGCAGATCTATTCTGCTGAATTCCAAATGATCAGTTGTGATCAGTTGTTGTCATGACCCTAAAAGTCTAGTAAGATTGCTGTTAAAGGTCAGAGAGACAAAGCGATTTGGAGATAAAAACCAATTACCTCACAACAGGGAAGATTATGTCTGGGATTACAAGAGATAGTGTCATCGCAAGCATGCAAGCAGCGGCTGAAAGAATGGGTCTGGATCTGGAGGATTTGCAGGAAATGATAAATGAAGTTTTGGAAGACTGTTTAGGTAAGGTACAAAACCTGAAGAAAGCAATTTCAGAACAAGACCACGCTTCAATCAAAGCCATTGCCCATGATATTAAAGGATCAACAGCCAACTATGGTTTGCCCACTGCCAGTGCAATAGCTTTTCAGGTCGAACAGAATAGCGAGGCAGCCACGGTTGAGATGGCGGATTCGCTAAATCAACAATTCGAAGAGTTTTCCAAACTTGGGTTGGACAAGCCCTAAAACCATCCTATTTTGCCGAAAGCTTTTTTTCGGCAAGTTCAATTGCCCTCAAAAATACCTTATCTTCCTTGCTGTAACGGATCACAGCTAAGCCATCATTAACTTCCACATCCGGTTTGATACCGATGCCATCAAATTTGATTTCTGACGGAGTGTAGTAATGAGCCGTTGTGAGTTTTATATACAGGTTATCTCCAACAGGGAAGACCGATTGAACCACCCCCTTGCCAAAACTCCTCTCTCCAATGAGTATCCCGCTTCCTCGGTCTCTGATCGCTCCTGCCAGGATTTCTGAAGCACTGGCTGAATAACTGTTGATCAGCACATAGAGCGCCGGGTGATCTTCAGGTAATGATTCACGGGCAACATACCTCTCGATAACCCGATTTTCCCGGTCACGAATTTGAACAATCTCTCCGATGCCTAAAAACAGTTCTGCCACCTCAACTGCGGATATCAATAATCCTCCCGGATTACTTCTTAAATCAAGAATTACCGCAGATGAACGCAATTCTTTTACACATGATTTGAGTTCTTGAGCTGTATGCTTCATGAACTGGTGGATAGCTAAAACAGAGATGGCTGATGAGTGCCTGCGACATTCGACCGAATTCGCCTTTACCAGCACTCTGTTTAACGAGACCTCTTGGTCCGTTCGGGCATTCTTCGATTTACGGAAACTAATCCGCATACCTGAACCTATATCCCCTTGGAGCAATTCTCTCAATTCCTGGTAATTGATATCCGCCAAAACAACATCATTGATTTTGGAGATCTCATCCCCCGGAGCAAGACCGGCTTTTTTAGCAGGAGATCCTTTATATACTTGGGTTATGATGTACCTGCCATTTTTTTGGTTGATAGTGACCCCTATTCCAACGTATTTGCCAACAGACTGCAATTCCAGCTTTTTTAAATCTTCGGCACTAAGCACAGTGGAATACGGATCAAGCTTTTTAACCATTCCTTCGATAGCTGAGCGAATTAATTCATCAGAATTTTTGTTTTTAACATACTCATGCCTAATCAATTGATATACTGTGCTAAACTTCTCCATGTTTTGAATTTCCACATCGAGAGAATCAGCCAAAACCGGATTGAACCGCATCAAAAGAAAACATCCGTAGATGCAGATAAACATAAGAATTGATTTGAAATTGGATTTGCTGCCCTTGGTATCAAACATCATTGATAAAATTGAGTGCCAGTCTTCTGAGAGGAGGAACGAGAAAGGCGATGCCGATCAGATCGCTTAGAAAACCGGGAATGAGGAGAAGGCAAGCGCCTGTCAGGATAACAGCTTCTTCCCATAATTCCCTGACCACAGGCTCACCTTTATTTAATTCGGCATCCAGATAAAAAAACAGATTAAAATCCATTTGGGATATTTTCCAGCCACCCCATATGGCCCCGGAAACCTGCGTTATTGTGATAATCAAAATGCCTGTACCTTTTGATGCAACCACTAAAATGAGAAGATCAAGAAAACACAGTCCGGACAGACTGAGAATTACCGGGAAGGTAAACATAGCTTCCTTCTAGTCATCTTCTTCATCGGTAATCCGTTCTTTTGCAAAAGGGGCCGGCAGCTTTTCCAAAGCATCTATATATCTATCCATATCCAAGCCTTTTTCTCCCACCAACTCTTCTGCAACCTCCATGCTTACCAGATGCCCAACCAGGATGTATGCCTCTTCTCTTGAAAACCCTTCAGACTGCAAACGTTCTATAGTTTCAATAGTTTGAGGTGGATTGTTTTCAGCGATCTGTTGATCGATGACTGCTTCGATTGCACTCTGCAATCGTTGATTGATTACTTGAATTTGCTCTTTTTTCATTCACGTAACATTTCAATTCATTGATTAAACCGAGGCCTGTTTTGGATTTGTGATCCCCACTCCGACTAATTTGCATATACAGGTGATTGGATGATACCAGGCGGATTAGGATAAAACTCCATTTTTGATTTAAAAGATTTCACATCAGTAATCTTCGCTCCATTGACCGATTTCAAACGGTGTTTTTTGCCAAAAGCCTGAATGGCAATTTTCCGCTCGCTTTCCGAATCAAGAAAGATTTCCTGATACATATTGATGACATCTTTTTTGGTAATTTTCTTCAGCATGGAGATTTCTTTGTCAAGATGACCAAAATCGTAGCTTTTTGTGGATATTTCGCTCCAATAGCGAAACGTCTCTTCACCAAGGTTTTTAGGAGCTTCCATTCTTTTTGCGATCAAAGCCTTCCTGAACTGATTAAACTCTTTACTGGTTAATCCCTTTATCTCCTTTAAATACTCCGCCAGAAAGTTTTCGATTCTTCCCTGCAAATAGACCGGATCTTTAACCCCAGACTGAATGATGAAATAAAAGCCTTCTACCTTATTTGACTGTCGAAATCCGGACCAGACCAAGTAGCCCAATTGTTCAATTGTTCTTAGTTGGTGGTAAAATGGTTTTTCCAGAATCTGCTGTATCATATCCAATGTTACAGACTGCTTCACAGACCTTGGGCCAACCTGGTAGTGCAGCTCAATAGCTGAATTAACATCCTCTACTTTTAGTTGGTATATGTAATCAGGCAGAACGGGCACTATCAAAGTCTTTTCCTCAACCTCTTCTACAGATGCAATTTCAGGATTTGTGAAATGTTCTTCCAACAAGTCGCCCTTAGCCTTCGCGTCTTGGGTCGTTAAATTTCCGTGGGTTAGCATTTCGATCTTCAATTGAGCCAGAAGGCGTGGAATAAACGCTTTGAGTTTTGATATGGAAACTTGATCAATGACCCTTAAGTAGTCATCCGTGTGCCAAAGAGGTTTGGATAGCAGATGAAAAGATTCGTAAGTTATTCTCTGAAATGCCTGGGAAAACTTCTGATTTTGCCTTCGCTCCTTTATCTGGTTTTTAAAGATCTTGAATTTACCAGGATCGGGATTGAATTGCTTCATCCCCTTCACGATTTCTTGCAATAACAGATTAATGTTTTCCGAATAGCCGTTAACATTGATGACGAGTCCGTTAACAGAATTTGATAGTGAGTAGTTTAATCCGGCAATACTGGCGGGATAAGAGAATTCATTCAGCTGATCCTTCAATAACAGCACAAAAAGCTTAGTCATTGCTGCATTTTCGACAGTTTCATATGCCAACTTGGATGCCATTTGTATCTGTATATTGGCTTTTGGTACCATGAAAGAGTCGTTCTGCTTATACCAGATGCGAATAGCTGGTGTGTCCTTCAATAAGACCGGGTATTTTTCTGTGACTTCGATTTTCTTTAATTCAACATTGTCAGGAATAAAAGGATTTGGAGCCGGCAGTTTTAGCTTTTTATTCACTCCTGGTGCTGTCCATTTCTTCTGTCTTGTTTTGGAAACAGGTTTTACTGCATACTCTGCTCCATACCAGCGTTCCTTTATATTGGTTATTACCCCGGGATTCACCATCACTATTTGCAGGTTATCCACCCTCAGATAGTTTAATAACTCCTTGACCAGGTCAGGTCTAAATTTCTCATAAAGCCATCGGGAGGCGACTGCATCATTACCTGGAACTTCCTGCATGTTGGCCGCCAGGTACCTGGCATAATCAATAGGATCCTCTTTCTCTTTGAAGCGAAATCCAATTTCTGCCATCTTCTTCATTTCATTGAAGTATTTATCTAAACTTTTTTCAGCCTTAATTAACTCCATATATTGAAATATTGTTCTGACTATTTCGTCTGTGTGATTCAATCCTTCCCTTGTCAGCGACATTTCGATACCGAAAAAGGAAACATCCAAAGTTCCAAACCCTAATCCGGCAGAAAGAGATGTTGCCCATCCTTTGCTTTTTAAATAGGAAAGTACGCTTCCTTCTCCTTCATCTCCCAAAAGCTGCGAAATGACAGAACTCGGTTTGTATCGGTAGTATTTTCTCAATGAAGGCACCGGAAAGGCTAATCGAAGCTGGCGCATTGATTTGACAGGCTTGATCAGAATAGTCCTGGGCAATTGATCGGCAATAATAGGAATATCTTTGTACGATTTCCTTTGTGTGTTTTTATTTTCGATTGAAGAAAAGTATTTGATTGCCAGTGTTTCCAACTGCGAAACAGGATCTTTGCCAACAATCACCAATTTCATTTGATTAGCCGAATAAAACTCCTCAAAGTATTGGATCAACTGTTTTTGGAGTTCACCGTGGTCCTTATCTTCACCTCTCAATGTTTCTAAATTTCCAGTAGCAAATTGATGGTAAGGATGATTTGGATTGGATGTCTCTTTGATGATCCGATAAATTCTCCGCCTATCATCTTTAATGTTTTTGTTATGTTCCGAATTGACTGCGTTAATCTCACGTTCTACAAAGTTGGAATCAAACGTTGGCGAAATAAAAAACTGGGCAAATCTATCCAAGGCACCTTCTAAATATTCATTTTGGACTGCAAAAAAGTAGTTGGTGTCCTCAAACGCAGTGTATGCATTGCTATACCCCCCGTGAGCAGAGAGAAACCTCCCAAACTCTTCGGGTTCCGGGTATTTCTCATTTCCCAGAAAAAGCATATGCTCTAAAAAATGAGCAAGTCCCTGCCTTGATTTGGGATCATTTACCTGTCCGGTTTGAACATCAAGAGCAACAGCTGCCTGATCGCTTTGGGGATCTGAAATCAATAGAACTTCCAGTTGATTAGTCAGAGTTAGCGTTTTATACTTTCTATTATCATTCGGGCTCTTAACAACCCGGTGTTTAGGATCGATTGTTGTCATGTTTATGGGGGAACAAGAGATAAAAAACAGTCCGCTGAAGACAGCAAGTAAAAGAACTTTTGTCAAAAATCTACAAGCCTGCATAATTGATTTATTTTTCTAGTCTCCTTTAGCCTTCCAAAAGGATCATTTGTTTAAGATGTTATGTTTGAAAAAGCCGTAATTAGAAACCCTGGCTGCCAGTATTGTAGGTATTATATACCACAGTTCGAACATAACGGTAAACCGACAACAGAAGCATGTGCCAAAAACGCCCGAAAGATTTTTCAACTGAATCCTCCTACAGGACAAAGACGAAAATGGAAATGGAGCGATTGCGACTATCCTGTTGAAAAAAATAAAAACGGACTCTGCAAGGATTTCCAGATTCATTCTTTTATCTATAAACTGTTGAATTATTTTTCTCTTTTTATAAGAAGAGCCGGCAAACAATATCCGCCAACCTATAGCGGGGAAATCTGGTGGGAGCCTTAGTTTTCAGGTAAATCGTAAGGCAGGGTCAAACGAATTGGCTCTTGAAACGATCCGGCTGTTGTGAATGTGACCGTGCCGCTTTGCAACTTCGATCTGCCTACCTGCCATTGTTCTTTTCCCGCCACTGAAACAGTCAGAAACGTTTCATCTTTATGCTTCAAGTCATCTTCCGCAACATCATCCAGCTTATGTTTCAATATGGGCATTAGACTTTTACATTCGTTGTACCTAATCCTCTGTGCAATCAAACGCTCGGAAAGAAATGATTGGACAATAGCCTTACGATACCAAAAACCAAGGGAGGTCAAAACTATTAAAGACAGGATAATAACCAGCGGCAATATCATGCCCTTATCCCTATTTGGCTTGTTTTTTTGGAATATCATACAACTTGATTAAAAACGGTATTCAACGAGAAACTGTCATGCAAATCATGCAGGCTTTGATAGAGCGCATTGACAGGATCTTGCAATCGGTTATTCATTTACATGTCGAAGTTACTCTCAACTTTCGGTCGACAAGCTCTCCAAATTTACTGGATATAATATAATGCAGTTGATAGAGAAATTTCTTCAAATTTTTTAGTGAATTACATCTTGTTTTTAGTCGAAGTCAGACTAATTTGTGAAGACAATTTTTAGAATTTGCACTTTATCATAAAAAGTACACTTATGCAGCGAAATGATGGCAGGCAGCCTGATCAGGCAAGAGACCTCAGAATCACGACAGATTTTACCATGCATGCTGAAGGATCCGTGTTGATAGAAACGGGTGCCACCAAAGTCATATGTACAGCCTCCGTTGAGGAAGGTGTTCCTTCTTTTTTGAGAGGCAAAAATAGCGGCTGGTTAAGCGCTGAATACAGCATGTTACCCAGATCCACCTCTTCCAGGGTAAGACGAGAGCGTAGCAAAGTCGGCGGCAGAACCCAGGAGATTCAAAGACTCATAGGTCGCTCGCTGCGATCGGTAGTGGATTTAACCTTACTGGGCGAATACACTGTTTGGTTGGATTGCGACGTGATCCAAGCGGATGGCGGCACTAGAACAGCTTCTATTTCAGGCGCTTATGTGGCGTTGGTCCTAGCCTTGCAGAAAATGCAAATCGCTGAAAACTGTTTTGCAAGCTTTCCCGTTACCCAGCAAGTAGCGGCGATAAGTCTCGGAATTCAAAATGATCACATACTACTCGATCTGGACTACTCTGAAGACAGCACCGCCGATGTGGACTTAAATGTCATAATGACTGATAATAATTCCATTATTGAAGTGCAAGGCACGGCAGAAAAAGTGCCTTTTTCCCGAGAAAAACTTAATCAAATGATGGATTTGGCAGAACGGGGATTGACCACTCATTTTGCCAAGCAACTGAATGCTTTGGGAGGTAGTATCTGCCCGGTTTAATAATTAAGAATTTTGCTATTGACAAAAATCGAAATAAAAGGGCAGTATTATTCTTTGTGCTTCGGGGTGTGGCGCAGTCTGGCTAGCGCACCTGCTTTGGGAGCAGGGAGTCGGAGGTTCAAATCCTCTCACCCCGACCAGAGCCGAACAAAGCATTACGAAATGGCTGTAAGTTGCGCGCCCGTAGCTCAGCTGGATAGAGCAACTGACTTCTAATCAGTAGGTCAGAGGTTCGAATCCTCTCGGGCGTACCACAATTTGACGTGGCGGATGTAGCTCAGCTGGTAGAGCACCGGATTGTGGCTCCGGTTGTCGCGAGTTCGACCCTCGTCATTCGCCCCAGATATTATAGTACAGAACATGCGCTTGTAGCTCAGCTGGATAGAGCAGTGGACTTCGAATCCAAAGGTCGTAGGTTCGAATCCTACCAGGCGCGCCATTTCTTACGATGCTTATGCACGCGAGAGTGGCGGAATTGGCAGACGCGCCAGATTTAGGATCTGGTATCTTAGGATGTGGGAGTTCAAGTCTCCCCTCTCGTACCATTCACATTGAAGAGCGAGAATAGCTCAGCTGGTAGAGCACAACCTTGCCAAGGTTGGGGTCGCGGGTTCGAATCCCGTTTCTCGCTCCAAACAACACATTCAGAAATCTGAGGCAGAATGCTTCCACTTCCTTCCGGAAATCAAGCTGCTGTTCTTACCGTCAATCCTCTTCCTGAATATTTTCACTCTCGACAACAGAATTCATAATTACCTGTTTTTACAATAACCTAAATACTTCGTTTATCTAAATGGAATCACTAGACGTTGCAATCGAGGATCTGGGTAAACTCAAAAGAAAAATCACCGTTACCGTTCCTCAGGAAAAAGTTAAAGATGCATATAATAAGACTTACAAATCCTTAAAAGACAGAGTCAATATTAACGGCTTTCGAAAAGGCAAATACCCACAAGCCCTTTTGGAGAAGAGATTTGTAAAGGTAATGAAGGATGAAGCCATCGAAACGTTGGTTCCGGAGTATTTTGATAAGGCACTGAAACAGGAAGACCTCAAACCTGCCGTTCGACCCAAGTTTGAGGATCTGGAAGTAGATAAAAAGAAGCCACTGGTTTTCTCTGCTACCTTTGAAATCTATCCCGAATTTGAGTTACCGGAGTACAGCAAATTCACTCTTGAGAAAAAGGAAGCGGAATTTACTGAAGACGAGATCAAACAACAGCGACAACGTCACCTTGATGGAGCTGCGACCTACGAAGACAAAGATGGAGCAGCGGAAGAAGGAGACCAGGTACAGATTGAATTTAAGGGAATCGTTGAAGATGAAGTCATTGCCGAGAGCAACAATCGATTTTATGTTATGGGTTCCAATGAATTCCTGCCGGAATTTGAAGAGGCTTTAAAATCGATGAACAAGGGCGAGGAAAAAGACTTTGATCTTACCTTCCCATCTGACTATAATGAAGAAAAGCTTCAGGGCAAAACCGCTTCCTTTCATGTTAAAGTAAATGATGTAAAAAAGAAAAAAGAGACGGAACTAAACGATGACTTCTTTAAACGATACGGCGATAAAGTTAAATCGGAAGAAGATTTTGATAATCTGATTGAAGAGGAAGTTAAGTTTAGAAAAGAAAACGAGATTAAAAAGGAGTATCGGGACAAAATCAGGCAACAGTTAGATGAATTGCTCGAATTTGATGTTCCTGTGCAGCTGTTAGAAGAAGAAACAAATATTCGCTTCAATCAGGCCAAGCAAAAGCCGGAAAGCAAGGAACACAGCGATGATGTGCTCAGGGACGAGGCACAGGTTAGTGCTCTGAAAGAACTTCGTTTCTCAATTGTGGTTCAAAAAGTTCTGGAAGCTGAAGAATTAAAACCTGATGAGAGAGAAGTTTACAAACGATTCGAAATCAATTGTGCCATGATGGGTATCCAACCTGACGAACTGATGAAACAGGAATATGGGCACCAGATCTATCAACAGATATTCGGTATCGTGGCGGAAGAAACCGTTTTAGATTTCATGACTGATAAAATACTAGGCTAATGAGTATACCATACGTTGTAGAACAAACGAATCGCGGTGAGCGACAATACGATATTTATTCCAGGCTGTTAAAAGACAGGATTGTATTCTTAGGGGATGCAATCAACTCCTACACGGCAAACGTCGTTATAGCACAACTCCTTTTTTTAGAAGCGGATAAACCTGATTCCGATATCAGTTTTTACATCAATTCGCCGGGTGGTGAAGTAAATGCCGGATTAGCAATTTACGATACCATCCAATATATAAAGCCTGATGTCCAAACTATCTGCATTGGACAGGCAAGAAACATTGCTGCTTTGCTTTTAGCCGCCGGGACCTCTGGAAAGAGAATTGCATTACCAAATGCAAACATTCTCCTTCGTCAACCGATGGGCGGAATTGGAGGGCAAGCCGCCGACATCGAGATCCAAACCAAGGAGATTGTCAGAATCAAACAACGACTGATCGATATCCTGGCTAAACACACCGGACAGAAAAAAACCAAGATCGCAGACGACACGGAACGAGATTGTTATCTGACCAGTGAGGAAGCTGCTAAGTATGGTATCATCGACAAAACAATGGAACGAAGGGATATCGAATAACCGTCACCCAAACACCGGAAGAGATGGCAAAAGAATCAACCTTAAGATGCTCATTTTGCGGGAAATCACAAGATGAAGTAGAAAAAATCATTGCCGGCCCGACAGTCTACATTTGTAACGAATGCATCGAGCTGTGCAATGATATCATCGAAGAAGAGCGGGCCAAAGAGACCAGTGACGATACCGATACTGTTTTGCTAAAACCGAAGCAGATCAAAGCAATCCTTGATGAATACGTCATTGGACAGGAAACTGCTAAAAAGATCCTCTCGGTTGCAGTGTATAATCATTACAAAAAAATCTACACTCCTCAAAAGGCCGGGGAAGTTGAATTTCAAAAATCCAATGTTCTTCTGATCGGACCAACAGGTGTAGGAAAGACTTTGCTTGCCCAGACCCTGGCTAAGATTCTCAAAGTTCCTTTTGCCATGGCAGATGCAACGACCTTGACCGAAGCAGGATATGTTGGGGAAGATGTAGAAAACATTATATTGAAACTCCTGCAGGCTGCCGATTATGATATTGAAAAGGCGGAAAAAGGAATCATCTATATTGATGAGATCGACAAGATAACCCGCAAGGGCGAAAATGTTTCAATTACAAGAGATGTAAGTGGCGAAGGTGTTCAACAAGCTCTTTTGAAAATTATTGAAGGCACTACGGCCAATATTCCTCCCCAGGGTGGAAGAAAACATCCTCAACAGGAATTTCTGCAGGTTGATACCACGAATATTCTTTTCATTGTTGGTGGTGCTTTTGTCGGACTTGAAGATATAATTAACGAAAGAATAGGTAAAAAAGTTCTGGGTTTTGGTGCAAAGATTACTTCAGAGAAAGAACGTAATGTTGGCGCTATCTTCAAACAGGTCGAAAATGAAGATCTGCTGAAATACGGATTGATACCTGAATTCGTAGGAAGATTGCCGGTGGTTTCTTCCCTGGATGACCTGTCGGAAGATGACCTGGTCAAGATTCTATTGGAACCTAAAAACGCCATTATTAAACAATACACCAGCTTGATTAAGCTGGACGGTGTAAATATCGTTTTCAATGAAGATGCTGTGAAGGCGATTGCACGAAAGGCAATTGATCGAAAGACAGGCGCTCGCGGCTTACGCGCCATTCTTGAAGCGAGTATGCTGAATATCATGTATGAGATTCCTTCCCTGGAAAATGTGGAGGAAATCATCATGAACAGGGAGGTGATCGAGAAGAGCATCGATCCGTTGATCGTTTACAAGAACGGAACGGCAAATAAAGCCAGTTAAAGCAGAGTCATATCAGAAAAATATTTTTGTTGTTGACAGCAATAGATCAAAAAGATAGATTTTCTAGATATGGTAAAACGCAAGGGCGCTTAGCTCAGTTGGGAGAGCAACGGCCTTACAAGCCGTAGGTCACAAGTTCAAGCCTTGTAGCGCCCACCAGACGCATGAAGATGCGGGGTTGTAGTTAAGTTTGGTTATAACGCCGGCCTGTCAAGCCGGAGGCCGCGGGTTCGAGCCCCGTCAACCCCGCCACTCAATCGTTAGATGTTTCAGCAAGATAGAGTGGAATTTCAAGTTTTTGAAAAGTGTCACTAGTGCCATTTCTCAAAGGCTTGAAGGCATCAAAACTTTTAGTCGGTGTCATAAAAAAAGCCGCGATTTGGAGATTCAAATCGCGGCTTTTTTTATGTCCTTTTTCTATCCGTCTTTCTTCTTCCCCAACGGATTGGTTGCTCCTCCTCTTTACCCCTACCGTTAAACTTAAACGCTTCTCTGTTCCCCGTGTACTGTTCCCGCAGTTTTGGTTTTTCGATTTTACCTGTGGGGTTTCTGGGGACAGATCCGAAAATAACTCTTCTTGGTCTTTTAAATCGCGGTAGTGATTTGCAATAGTCTATTAATTCGGTTCTGGTGAGAGTACAGTCACTTTTGACCTCCACGATTGCTGCAGCTATTTCTCCCAACCTGGTACTTGGAATGCCAATCACTGCAACATCCTTGATTTTTTCATGCCCTTGCAAAAAGTCTTCAATTTCAACAGGAAAAATGTTTTCACCTCCGGTAATGATCACATCTTTCTTCCTGTCAACCAGCCAGATAAACCCTTCATCATCAACCCTGGCAATATCGCCAGTCAGCAACCAACCATCAATGAGAACCTCGCTGGTAGCTGTTTCGTTTTTATAATATTCTTTCATCACACCAGGCCCCTTGACAGCCAGTTCTCCCGGTTCGCCTTCTTTGACTTCATTGAAATCGGAATCAACCAGTTTGATTTCCCAATCAAATCCCGGAACGCCAATGGCGCCAACTTTTCTGGTATTACCTAGTCCCAAATGCACACATCCGGGACCGGTTGTTTCCGTAAGACCGTAATTCGTGTCATATTGGTGATGAGGAAAGATCTTTTGCCATTCTTTGATGAGGCTGGAAGGAACCGGCTGTGCTCCAATATGCATTAATCGCCATTGGTCCAGATTGAAACGGCTGAGCCTTAATTCCCCGCTTTCTATGGCAAATAGAATATCCAAAGCCCATGGAACCAGTAACCAAACAACCGTGACTTGCTCTTCCGAAATTGCCTCCAGTATCCATCTTGGTTCAATACCTTTGAGAATAACAGATCGTGCCCCAACAATGAAATTTCCAAACCAGTGCATTTTAGCACCCGTATGATACAAAGGAGGAATACAGAGAAAACAATCGTCATGGGTCTGACCGTGGTGATGATTTTCAATATAACAGGAAAACTCAAGATTGCGATGTGTCAGCAGCACGGCCTTTGGATCACCAGTAGTTCCAGATGTAAAATAGAGGGCGGCATCATCTGTCAACAAGATGTCGGTTTTAGGATCATCACTCTCAGAATTTTCTAATACATCCTTGTACCAGACTGCATAGTTAGGCTTCTCTTCCTTTTCTCCGACAAAAATGAACTCTTGTACAAACCCGTCAAGTTTAGATTTGATCAGATCGATACGACCTTTGAATTCGGGTCCGAAAACCAGAAATTTGGCCTGAGCCAGTTCAGAACAAGTAAAAATAGTATCTGCTTCAAAGCGGAAATTTAACGGAACAGCCAAAGCTCCGGTTCGCAGGATTCCAAAATAGAATGGCAGCCAATTAAGGCAGTTCATCATGAGATGAACAACTTTGTCATTCTTGCCAATTCCCTTCTTAATCAGATAGTTGGCAATTTGATTTGCCCTGGAATCAAAGTCGTTCCAGGTTATTTCGTCCCGATGGTTCTTCTCCGGCTCTCTTTCAATTAATGCGGTTTTTTTACCATACAACCTGGCATTGCGGGCTAGAATCTCAGTTATTAGCATATTTTTTTGTTGATCGGCTTTTTCACAGATTATTTTTTCGCACATTTTCGTCAAATAAATAGCATTTGACAATTAATTCATGACGCTTTCGCTGATTTAGTTCCTGTTATCGCAATTAATCCGCATCTGGTGAATCGATACCGTTTTGGACTTGAAAACAAGAATTATAGTCATTGCTTGCTTTTTTAGGAGGTCGTCAATTATAACCAAAAAAACTGAAAGGGTTCTATTCAGTCAATTTATTTCAAACTGACAATCCAGATTAGTGGGAGGAACAGATGGCAGCGAAGAAAAAAGGAAAAGAAACTCCGGTGGGAACCAAAATTAAAAGAGCACGCACAAGGAAAAAAATCACTTTGGAATATGTCGCTAATGAAACCGGTCTTTCCACGGATTACATCAAGGAGATAGAAAGGGGAAAAGAGATTCCCCCGGTTGGGACCCTGCTACAAATAGCCAAATCTCTCCAAATCGATTCAGGATCTCTTTTCAAGGATCAAGAAGAAACCATAGAAAAGCGTGTTGATGCCTATGCCAAACGCACGGATAATTACGCCTATGCCAGCCTGACGCCGGGAGCAGAACACAAGCATCTGAAAGCCTTCAAGGTATCCATTGATCCTATGAAACAACATGACGGAGTAGGATATTGTCATGAAGGAGAAGAGTTTGTGTATGTTTTGAAAGGCAAAGTTTCAGTTATGGTGGGTGATCACGAAAACATTTTAAAAGCAAATGAATCGTTACAATTCAATTCCGGAATAAAGCACCAGATGACGAATATCAGTAACTCAAAAGCCGAACTAATCGTTGTAATATACAGCCCTTAAAACGATGACATTGACCATAGGTTGTATGCCGATATACCGATTCACTATCTTAATTACTTAACGGAGACAGGAAATGTTTTTTCAACTTACCAATGAACAGCAGATGATTCGTTCCATGGTTCGGGAGTTTGCGCGCAAAGAAGTCGCGTCAACAGCTGCGGAACGAGACAAAACCAAAGAATTTCCCATGGAAAACTTTAAAAAAATGGGCAAACTGGGATTGATGGGCATGCTAATTCCCCCTGAATACAACGGAGAGGGAGCTGATACTATCAGTTACGTACTGGCACTCTCGGAAGTAGCTTATGCTTGCGCATCCACTGCTGTTGTAATGTCGGTTCATAATTCAATTGTGTGCGAAAGCATTCTTAAATTCGGATCTGAAGAACAAAAGAAACAGTATTTACCAAAACTGGCAGATGCAGACATTATAGGGGCTTTTGCTCTGACGGAACCCCAAGCCGGTTCGGACCCTGTAGCACAATCTACAACAGCTGTCCGTGACGGCAATGACTATATTATCAACGGAACCAAGTGTTTCATTACTTCCGGCAAAAACTCCGGCATGGTAATTGTGACCGCCAAGACCGATGAAAGTCAGAAACATCGGGGAATCAGCGCGTTTATCATCGACAAGGGTACTCCCGGCATGAAAGTCGGTGAACCGGAAGATAAAATGGGATTAAGAGCCTCCGATACGACCGACGTGATCTTTGAAAATTGCAGGGTGCCCGAAGAAAACATGCTGGGCAGCGAAGGTGAGGGATTTATGATCGCTATGGCAGGTCTGGACTGCGGAAGAATAGGCATCGCTGCACAGTCGGTCGGTGTGGCTGAAGCTGCTTTCGATGCTGCTGTGGACTATGCAAAAAAAAGAGAACAGTTTGGGCAAAAAATCTCTAAGTTTCAAGGACTTCGATTCATAATTGCAGATATGGCTACTGAAATTGAAGCTGCAAAACAGCTGATGTATGCTGCTGCAGCGTTGAAAGATTGCGGTGAAAAATTCACCCTGCAGGCTTCCATGGCAAAATTGTACGCGTCGGAAATGGTTAATCGAATCACTGCAAAAGCTGTCCAAATGCATGGAGGGTACGGATTTATCAAAGACTATCCAGTTGAAAGATACTATAGAGATGCAAGAGTTTTCACGATTTATGAAGGCACATCAGAAATTCAAAGAGTTGTGATTTCCAATCAAGTACTTAATGACAAACGAAGATAATCCATAATCTGGCTTCCGTAAGTGTATAAAGGGAGCCAAATCCTGCCTCCCGACAAAAGAACATTCTCTGACTTATACGTTCACTGTTCTGTACTATTCAAATTCCACCAAAAACCGGTTCTTTAAGATTGCAGGATAACCTGAGAAAGATTAAATTTATCTTAGGATAGTTTCTTTTACATGATGACCCATTTAATCAACAAGGCATTCCAATTGCTTCAAATATATGTTAAAAAACACTATCAAAAACAGTTTGTTCGAGATATGTTAGTCTCCTAAAAATGCAGTGTTTCTAATCACAATTTGATCCCTACTCATTGAGACCAGATTCAACCTCAATTAATCCAAGACCGATAGGATCTTAACATTGGAGAGTTTCAAACACGTCCCCAACGGAATCATTGCATTTGAATTGAAGAAAGTCTTCGATTCAAAAACCATTTCGCAGTAATTCGGAGAGCGCGGTTTTTCCTTAATCCGCGACGATTCAATCCCTGTATATTTTTGGTTACGCTGGTATCGCTGTAAGGTACACATTCATTTCATTTCGAGCATTTTTATAAACATCGAAACTCAAATCATATGCCAAAAAAGAAATCGCCAAAGCCGGAATTCTATCGCACGTTTATGAAGGAGGGATTTTTCCCTAATTCAAATAAAATTACCCGATTTGAAGAATCAGAAAATTACTGGATATTTAAAACAGGGGCAAGAATATACAAAGTAAAGAAAAAGGCAGACGTGCAAAGTGCTGTTCCCCTGGAAGAGATATTTTGCAATGAAATATCTTATCAGATTCAGCAGCATTCTCCCGAGTTGGATTGTCAGGTATTTACGATAAAGCAGGACAACAATGAATTTGCAATAGACTGGGACGGATCGATAGCCGGTAAACCCTTATACTACGCCGTTGCGATGAGCCAGTTATCAGATAGGGGATTTCTTTCCAATATTGTCTCAAAAGGTAAGCTCACCGAATCAAATTTAGATAAAATATGTGCCCATCTGGTCTCCTACCACCAAAAAACCAAAGTTAGCGAATCAAAGGATGACGGGTCTCCTGATGCCCTGACCTCCAAACTTGAAAATCTGTACTACCAATCAAAAAAATACCTGGGAGTAACGATAACGAAGGCTATGATCGACATGACATTGCGACCTCTGGAAAAATACCTGGCTGACAATCGGAAGGCTTTTTTGAAACGAATGAAACAAGGATATATACGCGTTGTTCAAGGTTGTTTTATTCCTCGAAAAATTCATATCGCCAAAGATAGTGTTAATGTGCTGGGTAAAACATCAGATCCACTTAAAGACAGGTATAACGACGTTTCAGCAGATATTGCAGATCTCACCATGGAACTTCAGTTTGCTGAACAAGATAAGATGTCCGAATACTTTATTGACAAATATCGCCAACTGTCCGGAGACAAGGAATTTACGACTGTTCTGCCTGCTTATCAAGCTCTGCGATGCCTTCATTTGGGGCTGAAACATAGCATCCAGACTGCCGACTTGGAAGGAAAAGACTCTGAACAAGTCAAACAACTGGCAATCAAGTATTATGAGCAGACTATTGAAGTCGTACGTGGTTTGTGATGTAATACAAACTGCGAATGAATATTCTAATGCTACATATCTTATTGAAGTTTTTAACAAAGTGATCGATAGCAAATTATTGATCCTGCTAATCGAAGCTGTTTTATGAAGCGCATACTATCCATCCTGGTTCTTTTTGTATTAATATCTCAAGGAGCCGTTGCCGAAAGGTTTATTCCTAAGTCAGACTTGATTTTCAAGGTTCTGGACATTGTTAACCATCTCTATGTCGATCAGAACAGAATACAACCATTAAAGATGCTGGAAGGCTCTCTGGAGAGGCTTTCTGTCAATATCGCCCCTGTTCTGACGCAGACTGAAACTTTGAATGGTAAAGTTAAAGTCAATGTCAGCGTGGATCAATTTCGCAAGACGTTTACATTCAATATTCCCTCCAATACCAGTGATCTGAATGATATTCTGCAACAGGTTGTAGGTTTCACAAAACAATACCTGGAAAAAACAGAAAAGCCTGAGTCAGTGGATTATGCTGTGATAAATGGATTTTTAAGGGAGCTTGATCCACATTCTTCGTTGCTAATTCCTGAAATTTATGAAGATTTTAGTACCCAAACTTCGGGGAATTTTGGCGGTGTTGGCATGATGATCAGTATTCGTGACGGGTCGCTGACAATCATCTCGCCCATCGATAATACCCCTGCGTCCAGGGCTGGTTTGAGAGCAAATGACATCATCATGCAGATCAACGAAGAATCTACAATCAACATGTCTTTGTCAGATGCTGTTAAAAAGCTAAGAGGTAAGGAAGGAACGGAAGTCGATGTATATATTATGCGGAAGGAGTTCTCTTCGCCAAAAAAGTTTACGATCGTTAGAGATATTATTGAAATCAATAGCGTAAAATCCTATTCCTTCAGGGAGGATGGCAAAAGAGTCGGTTTAATCAAAATTAATACGTTTCAGCAAAATACTATTGATGAAATTAACAGCCAGCTGGAAGATCTGGATTACGACTTAAAAGACTTTTACGGGTTGATCATAGATTTGCGAAACAATCCGGGCGGTTTGCTGGACCAGGCTATCAAGGTCAGTGATCGATTTTTAAACGAAGGAGTTATCGTTTCAACAGCCGGTTTGCGTAAAGGATCTATCAAAAGTTACAGTGCTCACTGGTTCAGAAGCATCACCGAAATTCCGATCATCGTATTGGTCAACAATGGTTCTGCATCGGCCTCAGAAATTGTTACAGCTGCAATCAAAAAGAATAACCGGGGAGTGGTTTTAGGTATACAGACATTTGGTAAAGGCTCCGTTCAACAGGTTATCCCTTTTCCGGGAGGCTCTGCTTTAAGATTAACAACATCCAAATATTTAACCCCCGGAAACATATCCATTCAATCAGTCGGTGTGTCCCCCCACATTGCTATCAATCCTTATTATGTATCAGAAGATCTGCTGCATATAACCAAACCCAAACTCGATAAAGGCGAAATTAGCCTGGACCAGAATTTTTCTGAATGGGGCGACAAGGGAGAACCTCCTTTAAAATCAGTCTATTACCTCTACGAAAATGATGAGGAAGATGAAGAACAGGAAGATACAGACAACAATTTGAGTGTGAAGGAGCTGGAACAGAAAAGACTGGCGGAGGATTTCCTCGTGCAGTCTGCTGTTAAAATCTTGATCCAGAACCAGCGTAAAGGATTTAGAAATTTAAAACAAAAGGCTTTGACCTACCTGGATCAACAACAAAAGGTCCAGGAACAGAAACTCATCGAAAGGTTCTCTTCATTTGACAGTCCAATCGACTGGAAAACCTATGCTATCAGAACAACCGGAAGGTTAGCTGTCAAGACATGGATTGAGTTAAAAAAGAAGAAAAATGGAAACGATATCTGGATAAAGTATAACGGGGTGGTTCCGGCAGATAGTGAAATTCGTTTGTTTGTTGAAGCGAAAAACCAGGGGAAAACAGCTATTTCCCGTCTTATGGCCCTATCAGAAAGCGAGAACCAGATGTTTGATGACAGGCAATTTGCATTTGGCAAACTGGAGAAAGGCGAATCGAAAAAATGGTACGTTCCGATTAAAATTGCAAAGTCTATATCTTCGCGAAACGATCTGATAACGTTCAAATTTACAGATCAGCATAATAAAGAGCTTTTACAGACAAATTATGTTGTCCAAACCCAGCAGAAAGAGAATCCGGAGTTTCAATATGTTGTTTCAATATTAGACAACGGAGCCCAGAAATCCAAGGGCAATGGAAATGGTAGCATTGATGTTGGGGAGAGTATTGCCGTCAAAGTTAAAATAACAAACAAAGGAAAAGGTGAGTCTGGTGCTTTAACAGTATTGCTAAAAAATGGGGAAGGGAAAAATGTCTTTCTAAACGTTGGCAGACAGGCTTTGGAGCCTCTGAAACCTGGTAAAACAGAAACCGCTGTATTTCAGTTTGACTTGAAGAAACTACCGGGAGACAGGGATTTGGATTTTTCATTAGATATTATTGACAGTGTTTTTACACTTAGTTCATTAAATCATAAATTAAAGATTCAAACCAATAAAAAAGTCAGTTCAATCAATAACATGCCTCCAAGTATTGTATTGAAAAATGAGAATCTCACCAGTTCCAAAAAGCTGTTTGTATTGGGCGGAAATATTTTGGATCAAAAAGGTGTGAAAGACGTTTACGTATTTAACAATAGAAAAAAGGTTTTCTATAAGAACTTCCTTGATTCCCCCAATCGAACCAAAGTTGCATTTAACCTGAAGCTGGATCTGGAAGAGGAAGTTAACAAGGTAATAATTATAAGCAGAGACGAAGACAACGTAACGTCTCAGAAAAACCTCTACATTCGGTCCACAGCATTTAAATAGTTGCAATTAAATCACTGTCTTGGTAAGTTTGAGACGGTCTTTATTACTTTGACGGACAGTTACGTATTCTTAAACATTGAAATGTAAAGATTTTTTTGCGGTGAATCGATGGTTTGTGTCGGTTTCCTATTAACCGTTTTTGGTGGCAAGATTTTACCGACAATACGTTATATTCAACAGGATCACCGTTTTAGACCGTAGTACATTGGTTTTTAACTACTGAATGGAGTTTAGAATGGCTCGTGAGACAATTGTAAAAGGACCCAATTACGTCCATCCCGAAAAGCCGAGTGCCGTAGGTTCGAGAAACAGTCTCAACAGACATAACCGCGACGAATATCAAGAAGCTAAGGGTGTTATTGATGAGGAAGTAGACAAGATCCTAAATCACATTCACGCCAAGCTACCGCCTGAAGTCCTCGAAAAGCTTGATATTATGGGGTCAATGAAGTCCAAACTCCATAACTACTTCAACCAGGACTTCCAGAATATGCTCAATCGTTACCTGGTAACGATGGAAGATGAGATGTCCAAAAAAGTCCGCGATTTGGTGGATAAAGAAGAGAACAGAACCTTAAATCGCTACACCGCCCGAGAGATTACTGAAATCCTGGATAGAATTGGAGGTACCGGAACATTTAATACCGGTGAGATCGAAAAATCACTGGTCAATATGTACAGCCATCTTCAAGGTCATGTTGAAAGAGGAATGTCCGAGCTTGAGACAAGTACAAATGCCCTCCTGAGAGAAAAATCTGATGTAGGTGCTTTTGTTCGCGGTCAAAACTCATATGCCATTGTCAAGTGTTCCTTTAAAGACAATCTCCGCAGACCGAAGACTGTGATGGACGTAAAATTGTCCATCGGTATCCTTGATTCGGAACTGGTTAGTCGAATATATCATTATCAAGTGCCTGTTAAAGCAATCATCAAGGATATTGTCGCCAAAAACATCCATGAATTGATCGATACTGAGATTGAAGAAGTTAACCACCAGATCCTGGATGAAGGACGAGAAGAGATGACAGATTCTGAGCGAATTTTTGAAAAACTCAGAATTATGGATAAATATATATCCGATGATGACTCTGCGGACTCCAAACGATACCAGTTTGTTGCCAAGAAGTTTCTTGATTCTGTAGATGGTATTCAAGCTGAAATCGATTCAAAAGATTATGATGCGCTTAATATTCGAGAAAATATAAAGAAAATCATCGATAAAGAAAACATCAGGAACAGGGGATTCAATACTGCAGTTAATGCCATCACTTCAATCCTCGATACCAGCAAGATGGGCTATCAGTATATTGAAAACTTTAAGAACGCCCGGGATTGCCTGATTAGAGAATATGAAGAGGAAGATGTAACCAGACTTCCTGATGAGCGATACGCCATTCGCCTGACTTACTACGATCAAGCTCAGCTAAAAGCCTTGAGAAAAGCCTATACAGCTCAGATCGAAGAGCTAAACCGCGAAGTGATGCACCTGTGGAATGTTTGCGACGGACTATACGTAATCGATAGGAATGAAAAAGGTTTTGATGACTGGGATACATTGTCTGAAAGGATGCTCAATCCCAAGGCAAAAAGGGGACTTTTCAGTGCCAAAAAAGAACCTGAGCAGGAAGCAGACGATTATGACAAGTCCTGGAACGAGATTTCTTTCATTCCTGCCAAGGAAACAGTGGTTGAAAAAGAGAATCCAACCGATGAGAGCCGGTTGGAAGAAATAGGCGCCAGATTTCCGGTGATGCTGAAGAAACTGGAAGATATTTATCAAGACGTGAAAGACGAAAGAAGAAGAGTGTTGGAAGCCAGAATCGATTTCTTGAAAGAACAGTTCGAAGAATTTGCCAACAAGATCAATCCATACCATGTTCAACCAGGTCTGTTGCTTGACATCGATATTGTAAGTATCAAGAAGAAAAAGACGACCATGATGAATATGGCGAATGTTATCAATGAATTCTTGTTTTCTGTTTCCAAAGGATTTTCCGACGCAGCGTTTGTAAGTCTATCCAGAACACGTTCTACTGAAAGAGCAGATATTGATCAGGAATTTATCAGCGTAGTAGAGTAATTAGTAGTAGGGTGAATCACCCGATTCCCCCTACTTTACCCAGTTCAAAATACAAGGTACCATGTTTTTAGTCGGATGATTCTTAGTCATCCCGTCTCCTTCATTGAGATATTTCTCTCGCGTTCGTTCACATTGCATTTTTCAGGTGGCTTTCAGTCAGTTCAATACTAGATGCAATCACTCAATATTGTTCTCACCAAAAGTTATATATATTACAAGTCTCCCGATCTGTCCCTTGATGAAACAATTCTAGAAATTAATCCATCCGATTCAGATACGATTGAGCATTTTTCTGAACTTTTGAATGAGCTAGAATTGCCCAGGGACACCAGTTTGAACCTGGTTTTAGATCGAAGTTTCATCAGCTATTTTTATTTCAATCTTCCACCGATAAGTCGAAGAAAACTTGACAAAATTCTGCAATACGAGCTGGCAGACGTCTTGATTGATGAATTGGATCAGTACTTTTATGACTACAAATTTAGTAATTTGGCTGAAGAGGAGACTCAGATCGGAATCTTTCTCATCAAAAAAGATCTGGTCAATAAACTGATTCAAATTGGGAAGACTTGCCATCTTGAAATTCGATCAATTCTATCTTTAGATAACCTGCTTGATATGAAAATGCAGGAACATTATGCTCCTGGCAACGAAATCCTGGTGACAGGCGATCGTTACGACACAAATTTAATTGTCTATAAACATGGATTTGCCACTGGTTTTTCAGATCAACGCACAACCAATTCCGAGAAAGCCACAGATTCATTGCTAAAAGATTTGAATTGGCGAATCAAGGCGATTGAATTAAATGACAATGAAATAAACAGCATTCGTCTTAGCGATGAAAGCAAAACGTTTCTTGATATAGATGAAAACAGCGAGCTCATCACCAAATCCGAAGATAAAAACGGTGTTCCTACCAGTCATTGCTCTACGCTGTTCAATGGCTCACAATATGCCAGAACCAAGCAGATCAATCTGCTTAAATCGAACTTCTTTATATTTCAAGAGATCAAGAAGCATTTAAAAAAGATCATCATACTTTCCAGCCTGCTGGCTGTTGGTGGAGTATTTTTCATTGTCAGTGCTGTTTATCAGGGTATGCAAAACAAAGAAAGATATTCCCAATTGGAAAGTGTCTATAAAGACTCCGTTAAAAAATATTTGCCGGAAAATCCAAATGCAGACAATGCTCCGGAAATCCTCCGAAAAATGGTTGGAGAGCTAAAAGCACAGCGCCAGGAAAATGAGAAATTTGTCAAACGGGAGTACAAAATCTCCTCTCAGTTAGATGATATATCTGCACTGAAAAGACAGGTCAACTCGCTAACGCTTGCAAGGTTTTTCCTGACAGAACAAGCTATTAGAATCCAAGGTGAAGTCTCAACGTTTACTGAATATGACAAAATGAAAAACAGTCTGCAGTCTTTGTATGCTGAGGACTTCCAATTAAGATTCAACCAAAAAAGCTCGGGCGAAGACAAAATCAGCTTTACAGTCACGATTCGTCCAAATAAGTGACGCGGTAACATACCAATTAAAGAGTTTTTAAAATGGGTTTAAGTCAACGGGAAAAAATATTGCTGATAATAGCAGTTACGGTTTTTGTACCGATACTGTTGTTTCGCTTCGTTGTTCAACCCGTTAACAGATACCAAAACCATCTGATAAATGGTATTGAATCATTAAAAACAAAAATTGAGCAAACAACGTTGCTTGGCCAGGAATATAGATACTTAAAAAGAGTCACCAGGACCAGGGCAGTCTCCCTAAGCAAAAAAACTGACTCCATACTTCGCCAGGAGGATTTGAAATCCAGATCCAGAATTCATTTGGAAGAAAACCCCAAAGGTGGTCAGCGCTTGGTTTTGAAAGTCGATGAAATCAACCTTACCGAGCTAACACAATTGATCTATAAGATTGAAAACTCCAAGCCTGTGATCATGATTGACAATATCGATATTGGCCTGTCCTTTAAAAACAAACGACTTTTTCGTGTCTCCATGGCGCTGATTAGCAAATAGCAATAGAATTGACATGTTTGTAAAACGACTTTTACTTTATCTATTGCTGTTTCTGGGCATCGCTTATTTGATCTTCGTGTCTGCCTGGACTAACCTGGATCCAGCAGCATTGACACCATGGGTGGAAAGCCGAATTAATATAAACCTTCCCAGAAAATATCGAGCCGATATTTCCTTGGTAGAAACCAGTCTGAGCGGTTTGCATCTTAACCAGATTCGCGTTCGGGAACTACCTTCAAACAGTCCTGTGGTTGATGTTGAGAAGGTGTCGTTATCATTCGGATTGTTGGAGTTTCTGTTGTTCCAGGAAATCGATTATTCAATGGAACTATACAATGGGTTCATTGAAGGGGAATTGGATCTCTTTCCCAAAAAGTCAGTGGATTTTTCCGTTTCTGAATTACAGATAAATCGCAATCCCGTTTTGCGAAAAACCAACCTGATTACATCAAATCCAATAGTAAATGGAGACGGTTTCTATACATTCAGTGAAAACCCCGAAGCAGAAATTGAATTTGATATTTTGAACCTTTCTATTTCCGGAAAGCCTCAACATACCAACATTCCTTTCGAATTACCTGATACCAAGCTTTCAGAATTTGAAGGAGACATCGTTATAAAAGGAAAGGAAGCAGATATCTTGTTGTCTTCCAAAGGAGATCTTGCAGCAACTGTTGAAGGTATAATAAAGTTAAATTTTACACGACCAGCAAACTCCGAGTTTAATTTAAATTTAACAGGTAAACTCACGTCTGAATTTGAATCAAAACTTGGTTTTTTTAAAAGTATTCTTGTAAACTACAAAAACACGACTGGGCAGGTAGCGGTAAATTTATCCGGAAGCCTGCAACGACCAAGGGTGAAAAAGAATTAATTAATTGCAATTGAATCAATGAAAATCCGGAGTATCTTTTCTACCCGATTCTTACTGTTTCTTGTTGGAATTGGCAGTTTCACATTTCTTACACTTGTTTTTGTTTTCGCAACATTTCCCTATCAGTCAAATCAACCGGGCCCTAAGCACCTTATTGTTGAGAACGGCGACGGACTGAATCTCATAGCTGCCAAGCTGGAAAACCAGGGTATTGTTCGGTCAAGACAGTTTTTTAAATGGTTCTCTATCGCTATGGGAAACCTGACCAATTATAAGCATGGTGAATACCTGATTGAAGGTGATGTTTCCGTGCTTGATCTGGTAAAACTCCTTGAGGAAGGAAGAACGATACTCATTCCTGTTACCTTTCCCGAAGGATTGAGAATGAGGGAAATGTTCTCTGTTCTGAAAGACAAAGGCTATGAAAACGCCCAACAATACAACACCTTAAGTAAAAGCAAACCCTTCATACAGTCTCTGGGATACCCAATTCCCAACAAGACATTGGAAGGTTTTTTATTTCCAGAAACTTACAAATTTTCAAAAACCTCAACCGAAAAGACTATTCTGAGAAAAATGGTCGATACCTTTTTTCACAAACTACCCAATAATTACGAACAGCTTGCAAAAAACGTTGGGTTATCTTTCTATGAAGCGATCATATTGGCATCGATTATCGAAAAAGAGACCAGTGTCCCATCGGAAAGGGCATTGATTGCCTCGGTGTTTCACAATCGATTGAAAAAAAATATGAGATTGCAAACGGATCCGACTGTCATATACGGCATAAAAAACTTCGATGGGAATTTAACAAGAAGACAGTTGAGAACCAGGACACCTTACAATACCTATACTAATTACGGTTTGCCACCGACCCCTATTGCCAACCCTGGACTGCAATCGCTTATGGCTGCTGTTAAACCGGCAAAATCAAATTACATTTATTTTGTTGCGAAAGGCGATGGTACCCATGTGTTTTCTGTCAACTACCAACAGCATAAACGAGCGGTAGCCACGTTTCAAAAGCGCCGCAAGCGAAACTACAGGTCATATTAAACTCTTTTTCATTAAACAGTGATATCTGCTTTCGACCAAATAACTGATTGCGGTTAATTGATTTAGGCAAAATCGATTTTGCATATTCTGGCTTGGTTACTGCAGTGTATCCATAACCTCAGTTTGGTACAGTCCATTCAGATTTTAATCCTTGAATCGGGAAGGTGTTGTTTCTTGACATAACCCCCTGAATTCACGAGAATTAATAATCTCCAAACTACTATTACATCAGTCCTGAATCTCTCATCACGGACTCAAACCCCTCTCATGGAGTAAATAGATGTCAGATAATAACAATCCCTGGGGAAATCGTGGAAAAAAACCCAGTGAATTAGACGAACTCATTCAGCAAGGCTTGAAAAAGCTGTTCGGTATGAAACCTGGAGGGCCCAAACCACCAGGACAAGACGAGCGGCCAAAATCACCAGGAGGGAAAAATCTTGGAATCATTATTGGTGTCATTTTTATTGTCTTTTTACTTATTCAATCGTTTTACCAGGTCGATCAATCATCACGCGGTGTAGAACTTCGATTTGGCAGGTTTCATAATGTAACTGGTCCCGGACTTCATTTGTTAATTCCCTTTGTAGAAAAAGTGGAAAAAGTGGATGTTGAATCGATCCAGACGGTTGAATTTGGTATTCGACCAACCAATATGCGAGGTTACAACCAAACTTCAAATGCATTGGATCTGGAATCCTTAATGATTACAGCCGATAAAAACGTAATTCAACTCAACTGGGTAGTCCAGTACCGGATACGTGATCCGGAATACTACCTGTTCAACATCAGAAGCCCCGAGGATGCTCTCAAGGACGTATCTGAATCGGTGATCAGGAGACTAGTGGGCAACAGGGACTTCGACTATGTTCTGGAAAATCGAGCTGAGCTAGCCGAATCAACAATGAACGAAATGCAAGAGTTACTCGATAAATACTTATCCGGAATTCAATTAATTGTTGTCCAATTGCAAGATCTTAATCCACCAGATCCTGTTCGTCCTTCCTTTAACGAAGTTAACCAAGCAGATCAAGACAAAATCAGGCTAGGTAACGAAGCTCAAAAAGAAGCCAACACCAGAATACCTCGAGCAAAAGGTGAAGCAAATAAAACTATTGAGGAAGCTGAAGGTTATGCTATCGAGCGAATCAATCGTGCAGAAGGAGAGGTGGCAAGATTTAATGCAATATACGAAGAATATCGCAAGGCCAGAGAGGTTACCAGGACCCGGATGTACGTTGAAACCTTAAGAACGGTTCTTCCGAATGTTAAAGATGTAATAGTAGTTGATCAAAATAACAATGGCGTTATTCCACTATTAAACTTAGGCGATTCATTCGGTGGCAAAAGATCGACTGGAAAAGCTGAATAAAACAAACATATATATTCCGGAGAACAAAAAATGAAAAAACTGTTATTGATTTTAGTTGTTGCGCTTGCGGTAGCGGCATATGACGGCTTCTATATAGTAGATGAAGGAGAGCAATCAGTAATTACTCAATTCGGTGAACCGAAAGGTGAACCCAAAAAAGAAGCTGGATTATATTTGAAATTACCGTACATTCAACGAGTTCATTATTTTGATAAACGAATTTTAAAGTGGGATGGCAAGCCAAATGAAATTCCAACCCAGGACAAAATGTATATCTGGGTCGATACAACTGCGCGCTGGAAAATTGAAGATCCCTTATTGTTCTTTCAAAGAATGAACAACGAGCAAAGTGCCGATATCAGGCTTGGAGAACTAATAAATGGTGCCGTACGGGATTTTGTCACAAAGAATAATCTGGTGGAGATTATTCGAAGTTCGGATTGGGATCCAACGTTTAAACTGACTACAGAAACGACACAGCAACAAGCAAGAGTTGAGATCACAGTTGGTCGTGATATGATGAGTCAAATTGTATTGGATCAGGTTTCAGTGACGGCAAAAAGCTTTGGAATTGATCTGTTAGATGTCTTGATCAAGCGGATCAATTATACAACAGAAGTGAGAAAAACTGTTTATCAAAGAATGATCTCCGAACGCCAGAGGATTGCAGAACGTAAACGATCTGAAGGGCAAGCTGAAAAAGCCAGGATCCTGGGTGACATGGAAAAGCAATTACTGGATATTGAATCCACAGCTTTTAAGACCGCTGAACAAATCAGAGGTCAGGCAGATGCCAGAGCCACGGAAATTTATGGTGAAGCCTACAGCAGGGATCCTGATTTTTATGCTTTCCTGATCTCGCTTGAAAGCTACAAATCAGTTATGGGAGATAATACCAGGCTCGTGATTCAGGCTGATTCTCCACTATACCAGTACCTTCAAAAGGCTGGAATCAGGTAAGAACCTCCAAACAAAAAAGGCAAAGCATTTCTGCTTTGCCTTTTCCCTTCAACACTTGTAAGTCCAGCCTGTCTTGTGGGTTTAAAACACTTCCACTGTATCGGTTCCTACGATTTTTAAAACCTTCAGTTGCTTATTCAGTTCTCCATCCTGATCCACAGTCACTTCACCAGTTAGTACTCGAAATGAATTCAAATCACCAATAGCATTTTTTAGCGCCTCACTGTTGAAGTTTTCCTGGTTTTGCATGAGCTTGCCGATGATCTCCAGAGCCTCATAACCATAAATAGTATAGTTTGTAGGGGGATAATAGTGAGTGCGGTAATTGTAAAACTTCCAATGCGCTTCGAAAAACGGCTGTAAGTAGGTTTTCACACTACTAACCGGGTAGGTATCCACAAATCTCAGTCTACGGGTATTATCGAGCAGTTGATTTTCCCTGACGTTAACTGAGCTGCCGGAAAGGAACCAGACCTTTTCCGCTTCGAAAAACTTGGCGAAATCCATCGCTACTTTGAGGGTTCTGGTACCTGTCGGCAGGAAGATGGCGTCAAAATCCAGAATTGGATCGGGCTGTTCCCTTGTTTTTTTTAGTTCCTCAGCTTCTTCTTCGCTTAATTCCCGCAAGCCCCCGGTAAATGATCGAAAAGCTTTGCTGAAGTCTTTCTGTCTGGGACTGATCCTGGAGATACCTACAATCTCACCGCCTTTCGATTTTATTTCATCAGCAAAGGTCTCCATGATATCAAAACTTTTGCTGCTTGAGCTGTAAAACAGAACAAATCGTTGGGCGTGAAGGTAGTCCATGGCATAATTGGCCAGTACCTTGGCCTCCTGCAATTTGTTTTGTTGGAAACGAAACAGGAAGGGATGATCTTTGCCCAGGTTTTCGGTCAACGAAAATGAGATAACAGGAATACGATACTCCTTAGCAGATTCTCCTGCTGCCAAGGAAGTACTTCTTGCCAAGGGTCCCAGAATGGCGATCACACCATGATTTTCTACCAGATCTTTGACTTGGTTTTTAACCAATTGCTGCTTTTCCAGAAGCTGCAGCTTAGGGCTCAGTCTTTTGAACTCCGGTAAAGCATCCTTTTGCGAGGAATCTTTTAGGACCAATTGAATTGGTTTACCCTCAACCTCAATACGCTGCATGCCCATTTCCAATCCATCCAGAACTTCTCGAGCCAGCCGGTCGAATCGCTTATGTGAAAAAGGCAAAATGACGCCAACTTTGTATGGCTTGGTGTCTTTGGCCAGGCGAATAACCTCATATATATCAGCTAGTTGTTCAAAATGATCCGAATTTGATTCTGCTTCCAGTACAAGTTTGTTGTAGTATTCCTCAGCCTGCGAATGTCGACCATCTCGAATTAACAATTGGACTTTTCTCAATTGCAATTGATAATACAATTCTTCTTTGTCATATCGTTCAAGGATCTGTTCAATGTCTTCCAGCTCGCTGATGTTTTCAATGATTTCATCAATCCAGAACTCATATCCCTGAATCAATTTGCCATTCTCATCTTCAAGAAAATAAACGGCTGAGAGAAATTCATTGCGTTTTAAAGCATCTTCAATCAGATATTTTCTTAGATTATGCCTTTCCTGTTTGGGAAGACCTGAAAAGAACTCCTCTGTGACCAGGTAAATTTGCTTCAACTCCCTGCCTTCAGAATGCAAAACTGAAGAGAGGTAATAAAAGACCCAATGAAAATGATCGCCATTTACGTATTTGGTCAGATACTGATCAGTCAATTCTTCAACCAGGACGGTGTGACCCAGGTGATAATGAGCTTTTATGGTAAGAAATAGCTTATATTCTTTAAGAGCAAAGTTTGAACTAAACAAACTTTCCGGAGGATCATCCAATTTGTCTAATTCAGAAATTGCCTGGTTGTATTCTCCAATTTTTGTCAACTCTTCGATTTGCTCCAGGGTCTTCCGATCCAGCTCTCTCTTTTCATTGGATTCTCCACCATCTAAATCGGCATTCGACAATTCCTGCTCGGTTACCTCCGAAATCTCGCTATTGTCTGCTCTATCCGAATGAGCACCCAGAGGCTGGCTGATGAATGACTGGGCCACGATGAACGTCGGAATCCACAATAAAGAAAACAAGAAAAAGAATATGCTGACAATTAGTTTGTTTTGCATGGTTATTCGGATTGTGGCTTTCATATAGCGTCCGTGCTACTTGAAGATGATGCTGGCGTTACTTTTTAGAGTAGCAATGTATTTTAGGTAAAGCTCTTGAAACTGTTTTTGATACTCTTGTTGTCTCAACTTGTTTTTGACTGTCTCAAAAGGCTCCTTCATCTCCTTTTTTGACTCCAGAACTTCTATCAGATGAAATCCAAATGGCGACCTGACAGGTTCACTAATCTTTCCCTTTTCAAGTGAAAACGCCGCATCAGCAAACTCTTTCACCATTTCGTTTTTTTTAAAAAATCCAAGATCCCCATGGTTGGTTTTGACTGAAGGATCTTCGGAATACAAGTCTGCAATTTTTACGAACGACTCACCTTCCAGGACTCTGTTTCTAAGGTCGTTTATTTTTTTCAAGGCCAGGGATACCTTGTCATCACTAGCGTTTTTGCTAACCAGAATCAATATATGCCGGGCTCTCACCAGCTCCTCACCGCTGCCGCTTTTCTCATACTCAGTTTTCAATGACTCTTCACTAATATTGATTTTGGAGCTTATCTCCCTGGCGATAACCCTGTTCCTCAAAATCTGACGTTTGTAGGTCTTCCGGAAATCAGAGAGACTGATATTTTGACGTTCTAATAATTCTTCAAATTCAAGTTCATTGATTCTTCTTTGACTTCTGAACTGAGCAAGTTCCCTATCCAGATCTTCTTCACCAATCAGAAGTTGCAATTCTTCCGCTTTAGCGTCCAGCAGGGATTCTTCCACCAATTGATTGATTGCCTCCTTTCTGAATTCCCCTATCAGTTCTGCGTTAGGCTGTTTTCCGGTTCTCGCCCTTGCTAATTCAACTGCCCGAATTTCGATTTCGTTTTTTGTAATAGCCTGATCTTCAATGAGTATTTTAATCGAGTCATACTTTATAGCTCCCCGGGCTTGAATAACAAGGGAAGTAAAGCAGATGACCAATACTGTAACTATCCTCATAATGACACTTTAAAATTAAGAAATTGCTCAAAAGATATCACGTGATCTACTGTCCGTAGTTTGTTTCAAAAGAGAAAGGAGCGCCCTCCGGAAACAGATCCCTGTATTTTTTGATGATTTCATTTCGCTTTTGATAAATCCTTCTAAATTGAAGATTTATAATCCGAGTTTCCTTAAATAGCCTGGAATTAACATAATAACGAGTGAGCTCGGGAATCGATTCCCTTTCTTTGTTCCATTCTGAAAAAGTGATTAAATGCGGGTAGTATCTCCCCTGAATTTGAATCTGGCTTTGCATGCCAAGGACTTTAAAGGTGTTGGGATCGATCTGCAGATTATTGGTATCCGTCCCTACTTTGTATAGCATTTTATATCGTTCTTTTATATAGGTTAGCCCGATGGGGGTAACATGAAACCGGTTGAGTTGTTCCTCAAGTAGTGCCAGGTGTTTTGTGAAGAAAATCAGAGCTGGGAAATAAATATCTTCATTATTAAACTGCCTTGTTGAACTCAGATTCTCAGAAAATTTCTTGCCACCTAACTCATCTATGAATATGTGTAAGGTTTCACCAAATTCATCAACTGTTTCAATTGAAACGAATTCATCGCGCACAAATACAATATTCTGCAGATATGATTTTTCGGGTATTGCATATGGCTTAATGGTTGTGTCTGCATCTTCATGTAAGGGAGCAAATGCTTCCGGATCAAACACACTTACTTTCACCTCGAGATAAAACTGGTAGATCTTGCTATTTTGTTCCAATACCTGATGCAATGCACTTTCCGGCTTCATGAAAGCTGCCTGCGCGGAATTGCCTTGAATAAAAGGCACAACATTCAACAGAAATATAAGGAATATTACTACAAGTTCACGCTCGACTCTCTTTGAAAATTTCATAGACATAACAGGTCTATACCTTTGATATAAGTAGGCTTGATTGTTCATTTTTACTTCTTTAGCAAACATTCAAAAAGTTGTCTTCCCATTTCTCGTAGCCGCAGCCTCTGCGCTCACTGTTTCAGATAATTCAACGACACCGTTAACAAGACCCTTATTTATTCTAAGAAGATGTCAAATAGTTGTCCTTTGCTAGCCCTTTATCCTATTGGGGATTGATAAAGAGTCAGTAAAAACCTTATGATACCTACTTATCAGGAAAAACCCTAAAGCTTATCGACAAAGAAACTACACCTTACACGTAATATTCCTGACACACTAAAACCACAATTGTTCTACAAGGAGAACAAATGAAAGCATCCCTATTGGAAGGTCATTTCAACGCTAAAAACCAAAAAATTGCGATTATCGTAGCCAGATTTAATGATTTCATTACCAACAAACTATTAGACGGTGCAATTGATACATTTGTCCGGCACGAAGGTGATGAAAGCAATCTGACTGTCATTCGGGTACCGGGCGCTTTTGAAATTCCCATCACCTGTCAAAAAGCAGCTGCCTCCGGTAAATATGATGGTATATTGACCCTTGGTGCCGTAATTCGTGGTTCAACACCTCACTTTGACTACGTTGCCAATGAGGTTTCAAAGGGTGTTGCAAGCGCTTCCATGAAATACGACCTTCCTATTGCATTCGGTGTGTTAACAACCGACTCTATTGAACAAGCAATAGAGAGGGCAGGAACCAAAGCTGGAAATAAAGGAAGCGAAACCATGCAAGGACTAATTGAACTGATCGATCTGTTCAAGAAAATTTAGCCACTTTGATTAAGTCAGAATATCCAATGTTGTCATCATCAATAATGAGAAGTCATATAAAAACTTAATGTAAATAGATGGTTACAAAAACCTGTCAATCCGGATGATATCTGTATTTAGTTGCCAATAGACTGGAAAATGGATATAATCCACATTGTCTTGGTGAAAGGCAACCCCCGCTGTTATCTACTAAAACAGATGACCTTTCATTAAGATTCACAATTGAAGAATACAGCTTTAGAAACTACTTATTATTTCAGTAACTAAACTGACAATTTAGAACCTATCACAAACAGTACGAGCAGATCTTACTCAAACTAATCAGAATTACAAGCCACTTAAAAAGTATAGAGATCACTAAGAGTTACTTTTCATATTGAAACATCAAACCCGACTATTATACGACAGACTGTATATAAAACCAGTCTTTTGCCCACTAACCTAATAAAATAGTCGCTTTTTGATAACAGGAAGCATCAGACAATTGAAAAACCCTTGAAAAGTAACAAATGTCAGAGAATAGATCCGGGATTATCAGATCGCCCAATGATTATGTATGAACAATAAAACAGGCTGAGATTTATTCTCATCATCTGGTAACAATTAAGGATAATTACAGGAGTGGATTTTTATAATCTATTGTTTTGAAATAATATCTGCAAAAGTGCTGGTCTGTGAACTACTCACGGTTATCCAGCAATGGGAAAGAAGATCATTATCAATCATACCCGACATGAAATACGGGTGGCTCTTATAGAAAATGGAGTCGTTAGCGAAATATTCTACGAAAGAATCAAAAACAAAAGTGTTGTTGGTGACATTTTCAAAGGCAAAGTCTTAAAGGTCCTGCCTGGAATGGAATCCGCTTTCATCGACATCGGATTGGAGAAAGCTGCATTCCTGTATGTAGATGATATCAGAACAGATGAGAATGACGATGAAAACGGAAAAGGCATTCAATCTGATATCAAACCGGAAAAACAAAACATATCCGCCCTGATCAAAGAAGGTCAGGACATCATGGTTCAAGTCTCCAAAGGTCCAATTGGAAGCAAAGGGGCTCGGATCACCTGCAACGTTACCCTTCCCGGAAGAAACCTTGTTTTCATGCCGCACGTAAACAACGTTGGTGTATCCAGACAAATCAGGGACGAAAAGGAGCGAAATCGTCTCCGTAAAATTGTTTCTTCCATTAAACCGGAAAACACCGGATTCATCGTTCGAACCGTAGCTGCGGGACGGTCCGAAGAAGAATTCAAACATGATGTTGAATATCTGTTAAACACCTGGCAGGAAACCGAAAAAAAATTCAGGACTTATCGTTCTCCCGCCATCTTGTTTGAAGATCTTAATCTTACTTTCAGGACCATTCGGGATATGCTTGCTCCAGATGTTGATGAACTGGTTATTGATGATAATTACGAACATGAGAAAATTCGCAAATATCTCAATACCTATCTACCTCGATACAGTTCCATCTTAAAGCTGTACAAAAGTAAAGTGCCAATTTTTGACCATTTCGGTATCAGCATAGAAATCGACAAAGCCATGAGTCGAAAGGTCTATTTAAAGTCAGGCGGTCATTTGGTTATCGATCAATCCGAAGCTTTGACGGCCATCGATGTGAATACTGGGCGCTTTACAGGTTCGGACAGTCATGAGGACACCATTCTGACCACAAACCTGGAATCAGTAAAAGAGATCGTTCATCAATTAAAGCTGCGAGATATTGGAGGGATCATCATCATCGATTTCATCGATATGGAATCGCTGGAGAACAGACAAAAAGTATACAACGCTCTGAAAAGTGAGCTTAAAAAAGACAAAGCCAGGACCAAAGCTCTTCCAATCTCAGATATCGGACTGGTTGAGATGACTCGAAAAAGAAACCGTGAGAACTTAAACCGGTTTTTAAGGGAACCTTGTCCTTATTGTAATGGTCGTGCCAGAATTCTCTCTCCTGAGAGTATTATTTATGATATTTACCGGGAGATAAACAGATTGGTCCGCGAAGAAAATCCTCCACAGAACCTGCTGATCGGATTGCATCCCGATGTAGCCGAACATCTGGAATTGGAGGAAATAGAAACATTTCGCTCCATGGAACGTTTAATCAAGGGCAATATTTCCCTGCAGGTATCTGAGAAATATCACTACGAGCAGTACGAATTGCTGGAGCTTTGATGGAGACTCTTCAGGTTGAAGAAAGGGAGGATTCAAAACGGCTTGATATCGTGTTGGCAAGTCACCAAAAAGTAGCCTCCCGTTCAGAAGCCCAGAGAATCATCAAAAGCGGAAAGATTAAAATTAATGCTTCAAGCGAGAAGATCTCCCCAAAACTTAAAGTCAAAAGGGGAGATCTCATAGAATTCACGGTTATACCACCTGCTTCCACGGACATTCTACCTGTCGCCAAACCTCTTGATATTCAATATGAAGATGATTACCTGATTATCATCAACAAGCCCAGCGGTATGGTCGTGCATCCCTCTGCCGGACATTATAATGACACCCTGGTCAACTATCTGCTTTATCATACGACACTATCCGATAAAGACCCCGTTCGACCCGGTATTGTGCATCGAATCGATAAAGATACCTCTGGTTTGCTGGTAGTTGCTAAAGACAATCGAACTCACGACAATCTAGCCAAACAGTTTTTCCATCACACCATCGAAAGAACCTACGAAGCTTTAGTATGGGGTACTCCCGAACAGCCTGTTGGAAAAATCGACAAACCATTAGGCAGGCACCCATCCGATCGCAAGAAATTCGCTGTTCGGGAACATGGCAAAAACGCCGTGACCCATTGGAAAACAGTCTTAAAACTTAAATACCTTAGTCTTATACAATGCAGGTTGGAAACGGGAAGGACACATCAAATAAGAGTGCATCTCAGCTCTGTTGGCCACCCCCTGTTGGGAGACAAGGTTTATGGTAGATATCGCAATTATGCCAATAAATTGAGCAAGGACACTGTCAAACTACTTAAACAACGCGAAGGGCAGGCGCTTCATGCCAAATCTTTGGCATTTCAACATCCCAAAGAAGGTAAATGGATAAGATTTGAGATTGAACGACCGGAATATATGAATGCTATCATCAAAGCAATGCAGGAGGAATTGGAAGGATTTGGCTAAGGAGGTTTACTATTCTTGAATCGGAGTTTGCTCTTCTTTTGTTAACTCTTCAGATGCCACCCACCGGACCGATATTCTGTTTGTTCTGGAATCCACGCGATCCAGTCTCACCTTGAATATCTCCTCCTCGGGAATACTCTCCATGGGCATTTCAAGCATCAGTTGCAACAAGGTTAGAACTATTTGTGCTCTACCGTTCCTATTGGTGCGAATAAACTGGGCTTCAAACAGTTCATCCCGATGCTGTTCCAGATACTTAATTTTCCAATGATCGGACAGTTTTCTTTCGATCTGAACAAATTCCCGCTGAACCTCCTCCCCTCTTCGAGCCCACTCCAAAAGTGTTTCCTGGGAAAACGACGATTCTCCATTGCCCATGTGTGTCATGATAATCGTTTGGTTTACCAGATCAAGAAACCTGCGAATGGGAGATGAAATCTGAAGATAACAGTCCAACCCCAGGGCAGAGTGTCCTTCAGGATTTAAGCTGACCCTGGCTGGTTGAATATTGATATCTTTGAGGGTAGGTTTTTCGTTTTCTCCAACACTTTTTGAAACTGAATAGGGCGGTTGGTTTCTATACAGGCATGGCAGTTCATTATCCCTTGCATAGGTAGCCGCCAAATGATTGGTCAAAATAGCAAGTTCCTGAATCATCAAACTGGCAGGTGTATTTTCCCGAATCGATTTAAGCTTGATGTTTCCCGGATCTGAGATGTCCAATTTCACTTCATACCGGTCCAACTCCAGCGATCCGTTTTCCCGACGAATAGAAGCTTGATGATTGCATATGTTCCAAAGATCAGCCCAGAAAGATGAATTCTCCTCAATCTGACGATCAATCTCTTCATATGAGAGATTTTTATCCACTGAAATTAAGGAACGATAGATCTCAGATTTGACAAGATCCCCTTGTTCATCGAAACAAAACTCGAAGGTCAGGGTAGCTCGTTCCGATTCCTGTTTTAATGAAAACAATCCTTCAGAAAGGATTGGTGCAAACATGGAATAGGTTTCCTTGATGGTATAAAGACTTGAGCATCTTTCGGAGGCTAATTCGAATAGGGCATGATTTTCCGGAACCAGGGAAGCAACATCGGTAATATGAACACGAACGAACGATCCGTTTTCCGTTTTTTCAAAACTTAAAGCGTCGTCAAAATCCCGGGTATCCTGATGATCTACAGTATATGTATTTAACGAACGTTGATCTAACGTTTTGCATTGGAACCTTGAATCCTGAATCGATGCCGTTAGCAATTGCTCGGATTCCTCCTTTTCCTTGGGTTCCAATGTAAAATCGACCGATGCGCGCTTGAGAACAAGCCTTCCCCAAGACATTGGATAGCCGGCTATCGCCAGATCATCGAGCAGCTTTCTCTCAACTCGTTCGGTATCTTTCAACTGACATTGAAACAGCGTGCAAAAATAATCCTTTTCCTGGGATCGTTCCAAATGAACAACAAAATTCCTGAAACGATGAATGAACTGATCCCAGTGTGATGTTTGTGAATCTTCTATCGCCGGAGTTTTCCCTTCCAAAATGGTTTGCGCCCATTCCGTTTCGATGGCCTGTCGCTTTTCAACTTCTCGCTTTTTTTCCTCCTGTTCTTCGATGACAGCAATTTCTTCCCCCGAGCGAGCAAAAAATTGGGATTTTTTCTGTTGAAACAGCTTGTTATCTGATTTCAAGGAGAGGAGCAGGGCAGTTCGCAACCACCCGTTTTCATATTCATCGAGGAAATTCTCGGCTAGCTCATCAATGGTGTAGGGAGTTCCAGGATCGCAAAGCTCATGGATAACATCAATTTCCATAGACCGACTTTGATTTCTGGACCAATCAGCCTTTTGAAGCAGATATTCCAGTGCTTCCTTTTCTTCAGTAAGAATCTTCCCCTTCCAGATGTATTCAACTCTGCTGGGTGCGCAATTAAATTCTTTGCCCTGTTCAGGAATTACGACCAGTTTGTTTTTTCTTACTTCTCTGATCCAACCGAACTGCAGTTTATCATTTTTATAAAACAGGCAATATTGATGTTCCATAAAACCACCGGATCGATCGAAAAGGTATTAACCGGCAATTTTTTTCTGGAGAAACTGATACCAGTTTGGTCTGGCAAACAAAGCTTTATCAATTCCGTACATGGTGGCTTTGTCGATCGCCAACACTTCTTTCAATACCTGGGTAGACTTGATATTTCCTTCAACAATGATCGATTTATCCGTATATTTTGACACCCATTCCAATAAGGTTTCTTCACTATCAAAAAACTTATTCATAACGTGAATGGTAATGGGATGAAAAATATCCACACCGGCATCTTCCAGGATTTTGATCATGGTCTTCAGATTTTTGGCATTAAATCCATCTTCGAGCTTGTCATGAATGGAGAAGAAATAACCAACCATCAGTCTTGATTGAACCCTTTCTTTCATGGCCTTGACAATCTCACAAGCTAGGCGCAGCCTGTTTTCCAGTTTTCCGCCGTAATCGTCTTCACGGTTGTTATACCTTGGATGGAGACATTGATCCAGAAGTTGCTGCTGAGCCCCATTCAGTTCTACAAAATCAAACCCTGCTTCTTCGGCTCTTTCGATGGCATGGGAATAAAACAAACAGAGTTCTTCGACGTCGTCTGCATCAAACGGTCTGCTTAAATCGAAATCTTTACCAAAGTTTATTGCCGAAGGACCTATGGGTTGCTCTCCACAAATTCTTTCCGATGTTTTTGCACCGGCATGGGAAAGTCTAATACCAGTAATAACACCTTCAGCCTTGATATGGGACACCAGGTTTTTTAACCCGGGAAGGTGAATTTCTTCGGCAACTCCCAACTGCAGAGGGTGGGACTTCCCTTGCTGGGTAATATAGGCAGTATTAAAAATCACTACTCCGGCACCTTGCCTAACTAGTCGCATTAAATGCTCATAAATTGCATGGGAAACCCTGCCATCTTTTTGTGCAATGCCATCGTTATATGGAGGTACTAAAATTCTATTTTTGGCTCTGATATTGCCTAGTTTGAAAGAGTCGAATAGTGACATGATTTTTCCTTTAATTGACTGTAAGTCGGTTTAAAATATGCTTTATCTATCAGGACAATTTTATTTATGAAATACAACAATCAGCACACTTGGTCTTGGATAACTGATTGTTTGAAAAAGCTAAACGGATCAATATTGATAATGTTATGAGTGCACCACAAAACCCGCGCTGTGCCCAATGCAAGTTTTATTACATCACATGGGATAAAAACCATCCCTATGGTTGCAAAAAATGGGGTTTTAAATCTCCAATCATACCTTCTATGGCCGTTTTTAAAGCATCGGGAAAACATTGCCAGGTGTTTGAACAGAAGGTACGTAAAAATCAATGATCAAAGGTTGTCATCCTCCAGCAACCAATTTCTAAATTGTTTAACAGCAAGGGTGCGATGACTGATTTTGTTTTTTTCTTCCTCTGTCATCTCCCCATAGGTTTTGGATTGTCCATCCGGCACAAATGCCGCGTCCCAGCCAAATCCTCCGCTGCCCTTAGGTTTTGTAAGTCTTCCTGGAACTGTTCCGTTAAACTGCACAATTTCACTGCTTTTGATGACTCCTAACGATAAAAGACAAACCGCTTTGGTATTAGTGTTTCCATTTTTCACTAAGTTGTGGAGACCTTCCGCATTCAGTTTGTCTAGAAACCATTTAATGAAAGGTCCCGGTAAGCCATTCAAACCCTCACAATATAACCCGGTGTCGTCAGTTAAAACAGCATCGTATTCGAATCCTTCCGATAGGATATTAAGAGCAGCCTGTGTCTTGTATCTGGCAATATCTTCTATTTCGAAACTTTGAATTTCAGGTAAATCAAGCGATCTATGTGAAAAATTCAACTCTTTGATATCAATTAGTTCTTTGAATTCCTCAGCTTTTCCTGGATTTCCCGTTATAAGGAGAAGATTTTGAATTCGCATCGTTGGAAGGAAATGGTTTGCATTTAATCATTACTAAAACGTTGCATGTTAGCAGAATTACTATTTTTAGAAAATCAAAAAACCTCAGATCTATACAAAAATCTCCTTTATATCAAGTTAGTAATGGTTTTTTAACTTTTGTCATCTAATCGAATAGACTCGACCTGTCTCGCTGATAAGTTCGATGTTAACTATAAAATCGCAAGCCTCCACCAAATCCGGGTGCATATCCACCCATTCTATAAATACCAGTGCCGTACCTAATTCTATTGATTCCAAGACACCTGTATCGTAAAGCTCATCTTCGGATTCTATTCTGTATAGATCATAATGATGGATTTCCATGCCTTTGGTTTTATAGACGTTACAGATAGTATACGTGGGACTGTTAACCTCGGTTTCCAATTCCTCAAATTGAGATGCAATCAACTTTTTCACCAGGTAAGTTTTACCTGCTCCCAGGTCCCCCACCAAGCCTATAACTTTTCCACTCAAAGTCGACAGTTTCAATTCCAGAAAAAAGTTTAAAAGTTCTTTACTATCCATTTTTGTTCCTGAATAATCACTTATCCTTGTATCGACAAGTACCGATTAATGCTTCAAATTTATTTTTCCGGTTCCGAATTTCTTATCAACGTAAAACTATTTTTGTTATCAATGAGATTTAGGAGTTTGATACTTTTTTTTCATTACTCTCTTAACTTATCCTGTCGTTTGAGATAGTCTTAGGTTGATCTGCTGAAGAAAACAATATTACTATTTAAATCACTGTTATATATAACTATTTTACAAAATGAACCCCCCTGAAAACATCACCAAATCCTGGAATAACTTCATCACTTCAATTAAGGAAAATCTTGACAACGACGAAATTGAAGCTTGGGTAAATCGCCTGTTATTGATCCGGTTTCAAACAGATTTAATTATCATAGGAGGCGTTAACCAATTTTTTTGCAATTGGATTAAAGAACATCATTATAAGTTACTGAAAGATCATCTCCTTGCTTGTTTCACCGAACTGCAGTTGGACCCGGAATTTGATCTGGTGATTCAGGTATGGAAACAGAATCAGGAAACCAGGCCTGTTAATGAAGAAAGGATCGATGGTGAAAAACTCTCTGAAGACGGCCTCAATCCTTTGTTCCATTTCAATAATTTTGTCAATGGCAGTAATAGCGATATTGCCTATGCAGCTGCCGTCGCTGTTGGAGACAATGTTCGTGATAATAAATACAATCCCCTGTTTATCTGTGGTGATGTAGGCCTGGGTAAGACTCATTTGATCCAGGCAATCGGTATCAGAGCCAAAACCGGTCAATCAGGTCTGAGAATCCAATACACAAATTCAGAACGGTTCACCAACGAAGTTATCAACGGTATTCGATTTCGCAATATCCAGGATGTTAGAAACAAATACCGGCATATTGATCTGCTTTTAATTGATGATATCCAGTTCTTAGAGAACAAAGAAAGTACACAGGAAGAGTTCTTTCATATTTTCAATGAATTAATTCAGGGCAAAAAGCAGATAATCATTACGGCAGACCGATATCCCAGGGAAATAAAAAACCTGCAGGAAAGATTGGTCAATCGTTTTAACTCAGGGATGGTGGCCAGGATCGGCAAACCGGATTTTGAAACCAGGGTTGCAATAATTCGTAACAGAGTTGAACAGATGAAAGTTCCTCTCAATGAAGAAATTATAGACTTCATTGCTAACTCTGTAAAAACCAACGTTCGTGACATTCTTGGCATTTTAATTCATTTGGAAGCCAGCTGGTCTTTGTTAAGTCAGGATATCACCATTGATTCAACCAAACGCGTGTTAAAGGATGTTCTGAATATTGAGGAAAGTCCGTTAACCGTTGAAAACATAATCAAGTTTGTCTGTGGAAAGTTTGAAGTCAAGATATCAGATATCATGTCTGACAAACGGGACAAGGAAATCTCCAAAACCAGGCAAATTGCCATGTATGTCTCCAGGGAATTAACCGGTCTTTCCTTCCCTGTGATTGGTAGACATTTTGGAGGTAAAAACCATACCACAGTACTCCAGGCCTGCAAAAAGACCAAAGAATGGCTTGAAAAAGATCCGGAAATAAATCAAACTGTTACAACTATTATCAGGGACCTTTCCATTTAAGCAGATACCCTGTTAATTTAGTATTTCGAAAGGAATAACTTCATCAGTTTTTTACACAGAAAACTGATTATCTATCCGGTGATGGTTGTAAACTCAAAGTAAACAACCTGTTAATAACAGGTAAGACTGCAATAAAAAAATAAACAAAACAGGTAAATACAACTCAAATTCAAGAATTGAACAGCTACTACTATTACTATGAAATTAACAATAGATAGAAATGTTTTATTAGAAGCTTTACAACTGGCAGTGAACATCTCCCCAAAAACGACCAGCGATCCAATTATTAATAACATCCTGATCGATACTATTGGGGATAACGGCATATCTATAAAAGCAACAAATCATGATAATTCTGTTTTTGGGGAGTTTGATGCCAAAATAACAGAACCTGGAAACATCTGTGTCGGCACCTCCAAGTTGTTCAATCTGGTTCGTGAATTAAGGGAAAATCAGGTCCAAATTGAATCAACCCCTCAGAATTGGGTTTATCTCACTTGTGGAAATTCCAATATTAAACTCCCGGGAATCGAACCGGATAAGTTTCCAAATGTGGAATTTAAAAATCTGGAAAGGAAGTTCTCAATCCCCCCTGAAATTCTGAAAAACGCTATCGACCGCACATTCTTTGCTATCGGTGAAAATGAGTCGAGAAAGAATTTGATGGGCCTAAATCTCCAAATACTCTCTTCTGATCAAATCAGCTGGAAAGGAGCTGACTCATTTAGGATCTGTCAATATAACAGCACATTTGATTCGTCACTTCCACAAGAAGGAAATATTATTATTCCTAAAAAAAGCCTGTTGGAAATTAAACGGGTATTGGAATTTGGTGAGAAAGACATAGAGGCTTCTTTTGATGATAATATTTTTCAAATATTTACCTCATCAATTAAATACAAAACCCGTTTAATTGAAGCTGAATTTCCTAATCTGGACCGACTGGTTAACAATCCAAGTTTGCACATAGTTTCGCTTCCTAAAATGGAGTTGTTAAACGCCGTGCGAATTCTTAATACCTTGACGGAAGGCGATCAAAAATCTGTGATGAAACTGACTTTTGAAGACAGCAGAATGACGCTGGAAAGCCAAAAGCTGGATTTTGGGGAAGGTAATGATGTAATTTTCTGCGACTACACCGGTGAGAAAATGAGCATTGGTTTAAACATCCGGTTTTTTCTGGAAGCAATTCAGTCCTTTGATTCGGCATCCGACGAGAACCTTCAGCTTTGCATTACCAAACCTGAAGCGCCATTTATCGTGCAATGCGAAGAATGGGAAAACTATAAAACCGTGTTAATGCCAGTTCGTATTCAATGGTAATCAAAACGCTGGAATTATCGTTTTTCAGGAACTACGAATCTTTCTCCAAACAATTCTCTCCCGGGATCAATTTTATCTATGGAAGGAATGGTCAAGGAAAGACAAATCTGATAGAATCTTTATATGTACTGACTCACCTGAAATCCTTTCGAACATCCCGTTTAACGGAATTAGAGATGTTCACCAAGGATGCCTCTTCTATTAGGGCTAATCTCACGAAACAAGGCGTTTCACACTTAGTTGAAATTGATCTGAAAAAGAATCAGAAAAAGGTCCGTCTTGATGCAAAAAAGATAGGTTATACTTCTGATTATATTAAGAATTTTTTTTCTATACTCTTTTCTCCGGATCAATTAGTCTTTTTTAAAGAATATCCTCTGGAAAGGCGAAACTTCATCGATCGAGTATTGGTCCTGGTTGATTCCAACTATTTTCAGTTGGTAAAAGACTTTAACAGAATCAAAAAGCAAAAAAGCTCTCTGCTGCGACAAGGAAATGCTAGGGATGTTGCTGTGTGGAATCAAATGCTTTCCGGTCTGATACCAAAAATAGGGGAAACAAGAGATAAGTTTGTAAAAGATATTAATGAAATTTTAACAGGGATATTTTCACATCTGACCGGACGTGAAAATACTTTGGAACTCCACTACCAGGGAGATCTGGATAAGCGTACGGATCGCGAAGAAAGCAGTATTTTTAATTTTTTACAGGAAAAACTGGATTCGGAAATTGAAAAAGGTCATTTGTGTTATGGACCTCACAAAGACCAGTTTTGGTTAACTTTGGACGGACGAAGGGACAAACAGAGCTTTTCCCAGGGAGAGTACAGAATTACTTTTCTGGCTCTTCAATTCTCAATTAACCAGCTTATTAATAAAACACTGGGCTTCAACCCGGTAATTCTTTTGGATGACATTTTTTCCGAACTGGATACCGGTGTGTATAACAAAACCATTGAATATATTGAAAAAAGAGAAAACCAGGTTTTTATTACTTCAACAGAGATTCCATCCCTTTTAATGGAAAAAGGAAGCTCATATAAGATTAGTAAGGGTCGAGTGGAGACAAGCTCAATGGAATCCTGATCTATTTAAACATTGGTAATCATCTTATGGAAGAAACTAGAAATTCGTATAGCGCAAACGATATTGAGCAACTGGAAGGCTTAGAAGCCGTTCGTTTAAGACCCGGAATGTATATTGGGGGGGTTGATTCGGCAGCCCTGCATCATCTGGTTTTTGAAATTGTCGATAATAGTATTGATGAAGCCATGGGCGGGTTTTGTACTGATATCGATGTGACCATTTTGGTGGATAACTCAATCAAGATCAAAGATAATGGTCGGGGTATTCCTGTCGGTATGCATGAAAAAGCTGGTGTACCGGCAGCTCAACTCGTGATGACGTCACTTCATGCAGGAGGTAAATTTGATCAGCAAAGCTATAAGTTTTCTGGCGGATTAAACGGCGTTGGAGCATCTGTCGTTAATGCACTAAGCGAAGATCTTGAACTGCAGGTGTATAGAAATGGAAAAATCCATAAACAGACCTATTCCAAAGGTATACCTACCTCGGAGTTCCTGGTAATCGGAGAAACCGAGTTAAGCGGAACGACAACTATCTTTCGACCGGATACTAAAATATTTGATGATGTCACATTCAGTTTTGATATCCTCGCAAATCGATTACGAGAACTGGCTTTTTTGAACCCGGGTCTCTCCATTAACCTCAGGGACAAAAGAAAAGACAAGCATCACCTGTTTAAATACGATGGTGGGATTGTTACTTTCATTGAACACCTAAACAAAAATAAAAGTTGTGTAATTCCGGAACCGGTCTATTGCTCCGGAGAAATAGACGGTGTGAATGTAGAGATCTGTTTCCAGTACAACGATTCCTACAACTGTCAAATCCATACCTTTGTCAACAATATTAACACAATTGACGGAGGAACTCACGAACAAGGATTTCGCGGGGCACTGCTGAAGGCTATCAATAAATACGGTTTGGAAAATAAACTGTTTAAAACACAAGAGGATAAGGTCAGTCAGGATGATGTTAAGGAAGGCTTAACAGCCATTGTCAGTGTCAAAATAGCTGGACCGCAGTTCGAATCTCAAAAGAAAATTAAGCTCACCAACGTAAACGTTCGCGGCATTGTCGATAAAATCCTTTTGGATGATTTTTCCATCTATTTGGAGGAAAACCCGCAGGTTTCAAAGAGGATTGTTGAAAAATCTGTTGAAGCCCAAAGAGCTAGAGTAGCTGCTAAAAAAGCCAGGGATTTGACCAGAAGAAAAAGCGCTTTGGAGATCAGTTCATTACCTGGGAAACTGGCCGATTGCCAGGAAAAAGATCCTGCACTCAGCGAAATATTCATTGTCGAGGGAGATTCAGCTGGAGGATCAGCAAAACAGGGTAGGGAGAGAAAAAACCAGGCCATCCTTCCTTTGAAAGGGAAGATTCTGAATGTCGAAAAAGCCAGGTTTGATAAGATGCTCAGCAGCGATGAAATCAGAGTTCTGGTGACAGCCTTGGGTACCGGAATCGGCAAAGTAGATTTTACTGTTGCCAAACTTCGTTACCATAAAATTATTATCATGACTGATGCAGACGTAGATGGCAGCCATATCCTGACGCTTATTCTTACCTTTTTCTTCAGACAGATGCCCGAAATAATCGAAAGAGGTTTTCTATACGTTGCCCAACCACCTCTGTACAAACTTAAGAAAGGAAAAACGGAAGAATATATTCAAAATGAAGAAGGACTCATAGAAAAACTGTTTGATCTTTCCATTGGTAAATACACCTTGATAAATGGTCACGATTCTACTGGCTTGAGAGAGTTTTCCAAATCAGTGGTAAAAATTTATGATACTGTTGAGCGGTTAACCCATGATCAAACTTTAAAAACCTTATACGCTCTCCTGTTTAACCATCGAATAGAACTGGAACAAACGGATATTTTTACCATATCCAACAAGCTAAAAGAAATATCAGAAAGCTATGAAGACGACGTCATGATGGTGTCTTTGGATGAGCCACGAAGAATTATCAATCTGCACTATTTTGATAACCGCTTTGTCATTTCTGAATCATCCCTGGGCATTATTGATGTTCATAACTATAATCGTGTCCTGGCCAGGTTCAGGGAGTTGGATACCTATAAATCCAACGGAAAATTCCTTTTAAGAGATGAAGCGGGTGTAGATTACGAATTTGAAACACCTATGAATGTGGTAGATTTTCTGCAGGAAGACGGCCGTAAAGGGATTTACGTACAGAGATACAAGGGACTGGGTGAAATGAATCCTGAACAACTCTGGGATACGACCATGGATCCGGAAAAACGGACCATGTTGCAAGTCAGCATTGAAGATGCCATCGAAGCTGATGAAATCTTTACTATTTTAATGGGTGACCAGGTGGATATCAGGCGTAATTTTATTGAAAACAACGCCTTGAAAGTGAAAAATCTTGATTTCTAGTCGATTACCTTGGGTACCTTGAAGAATTTGTTCTCAGTATAGTTTGAGAACTGATCAGGAGATACGGATGAATCACAACGTTTGTCTTCACGATAAATAACTTGCAGTGATTCATCTTTTTCCTTTGCCTCCGCATCAATTTCCGCTTCAGAAAGCAAGCCTACATAATCAATAATCTTTTTGAATTGAGTTTCGTAATAGCTTTCTTCTTCATCTGTTAGCTTTAATCGAGCCAACTTTGCTACTTTTTTTACATCAATTGAGTTTTCCATCTTCTCTGTTCTATCCAAATAATTAAATAATATAATCATTTACCAAAGATTTAAAATCGCCATTGTAGCGAGGTCCCAGTTGTGCGACGATTTTGGCGGCACAATATGCAGCTAGTTGTCCGGCCTGCTTGGTATTGTAACCGTTTGTAATACCGAATAGATAGCCTGCTGCGAAACTGTCACCGGCTCCTGTCGTATCCACCGCTTCTACCTTAAAGGCTTCGATATCTGTTGTATTTCCATCTCTATAGATTTTTGATCCCTTGGCTCCCAGGGTCAAAGCAATATGATCAACACTTTTGGCTAATTCCTCAATCTGTTTGTCAACGTTTGATTGACCGGTCATGATTTCAGCTTCAGCTTCGTTGCAGAAAACCAGCTCCACAAAGTTATCAAGGAGAAATTGAAAATCTTTTTTATGTCTTTCAACACAGAAGGAATCTGATAAGGAAATTGAGATTTTAACCCCTGCCGCCTTGGCATGTTCGAGTGCTGCAACAACAGTTTCTTTTTGAGTTGGTGTATCCCACAGGTACCCTTCAACATATATATATTCCGAGTCGCTGACGTCATCAAGCTCCAGATCCTGTTTGGCGAAATTAACACACATGCCCAAATGGGTATTCATGGTACGCTCTGCATCCGGAGTTACCAAAATCACCGTACTTCCGGTTGCACCTTCCTGTTTTTTCAACAAAGATCCAACACCAAGTTTGACTAATTGTGATTCATAATCGAACCCAAGATCATCATCCCCGAGCTTTCCTCCGTAGGCAGATTTTCCTCCTAGCTGAGCCACCATCGCCATGGTATTTGCACAAGAACCTCCTAATGCAGTTGTCTGTTCCAGTTCAGCACTTTTTATGAGAATTTCGTTTTGCCGATTAACATCAACCAAATTCATACTTCCTTTATCGAGTTTAAGATCCTTCATAAACGATTCGGAAACATGAAAAAAAATATCGATTAACGGGTTACCAAGTCCAAGAACGTTGTATTTCATTTTGATTTCCTAAGTAGATTAACAGTTTTCTCTACAGCTTCTACATTGAGCATCATATGGTTTTCAAATTCTTTTGCAGCAGCTTCAAATTGACTTTTGTCAAGGATCTCCGGTATCTGAACTGGCGCTCCCAGGCCGGCAACCACGGTGGAGAAGGGTTTAGGCATTTTATGCTTATCCCAGCTTTTGCTAAACACCCATTGTTTGGTTGATTCTACATGCAAAGGAACAAGAGGTGTGGATGACTTTTGGGAAACCGTAATTGCACCGTGTTGCAGTTTGTATTTTGGTCCTCGTGGTCCATCCGGAGTGATCGCTCCGTTTTGCCCTGTTTTGATTCCTTTGATCATTGATAACAAAGCTCTAACTCCTCCCCTGGAGCTGGAGCCTCTGACAGTTTGATTCCCCAGGAGTTCCACAACGGTGGCAGCAAAACTACCATCTTTGCTTGCACTTACAAGCGAAAGCAGACGTTGATTTCTCAAAAGCACTGCAGCATAGGTAATATTGTTATGCCAAAAAGAGTATATCCAATTCTCGTTTCTTTTTTTTAAATCTTCAATGTGTTCCAGCCCAATCCATTTTTTTCTGCAGGACAGCAGGATTATCAGCATGAGCCATTTCAATAAACGGGGGGCCAGATAGCTGGATATTCTCTTTTTCAAAGAATCACCGTTGGACATAAATGGCTGTCTGATTTGATATGTGATTGGGGCTATAAAAAATGAAAGCTCCGGATGTCAAACACACGGAGCTTTAGGAAACAAGAAAGTTTAGTCAATCTCTTTAAAAAGTCAGCTGCAGTTTTGCCAACCTGGTTTTCAGTTCTTCAATCACGGATTTCTCCTCCTCAATCCCTGCAGCATTAAAGGTAACGGAAAACCTCAGGAAAGATCCGGCATCATCCCATGGCACGGTAGATATTAAAGCTTCCTTAATCAAGTAGGTGGAAGCTTCTTCTGCATTGTCAAAGGTAACTCCTCCGGCAGCGCCTTTTGGTGCTTTTACATAGCCATAAAAAGTACCTTTTGGCTTTTCCGCGTCAAATCCTAACTCATTGAGAGCTGCCACCAACAAGTCAAATCGCCTGGAGTATTTTTCACAGGTTTCATCCGTAATTCTCAGACTGTTCAAAGCCTTGATTCCTGCAAGTTGAATCGCCCTAAACTGACCCGAATCGGTGTTATCCTTTACAGTTGCATAGGCATTGACGATTTTTGAATCTCCGGCAACAAATGCTATTCTCCAACCTGTCATGTTGAAAGCCTTGGAAAGGGAGTGTACTTCAATGCCGACATCAGTTGCTCCATCAACCGAGAGAAAACTAAGCGGCTTGTAACCGTCGAAGGTCACTGCTGCGTACGCTGCATCATGAATGACAGCCACACTGTTTGCTTTTGCGAAGGCAACCACTTTTTCGAAGAATTCGCTGGTTGCTACTTGCCCTGTGGGATTGTTTGGATAATTAATGTATAAGATTTTTGCTTTTTCAAGTACATTTCCCGGAATCGAATCCAGATCCGGTAAAAAACCGTTTTCCTTAAGCAGTGGTAGCTGATGCACAGCACCACCAAGATATCTGGTGTATGTGCCTGTTACTCCGTAACCCGGAGAGGTAGAAAGCGTTATGTCGCCCGGGTTGATTAAACAGATGGGTAATAAAGCCAGAACCGGTTTGGAGCCTATTCCATGAACAATATGTTTTTGCGGATCAAGATTGGAAACACCGTATACCTTATCCATATAGGCAGCAGCAGCTTCCTGGAATTCCGGAATACCGTTATCCGCATACCATCTGTTTTCAGGTTTCCCAGCTTCTTCAGCCAGTGCTTGAACCACTGATGCATCAGCAGGAATATCCGGTTCGCCTACTCCCATATCGATAATAGGAATATCCGGATATTTTTTTGTTGCTTCGGCCTTGGCCATTTTAATTTTCTGGAATTTGTATATCTCTGTTGACTTACCGAAGCTTTTGCCTCCGAGTCTTTCTGCAATTAGGTTTTCAAAAAAATCCACCTTGGCTCCCAAATGTTTCTAGTTGTGAAAAAGAAAAAACTCTTTAAAAATCAATACTATCAACTGGATGTCCTTGCAGACATCAATCGATGATAAATTAAACCTAACAGTATTTTTGTTTTGCTTCAAGTAGCGAGAACAGGCTTTCAGAAACTGTTGTTATTGCTTTTAGCAGTCGGTCTGTAGGAATTCCGGTTGACAGGTTGAAGGCTTATCCTCTACTATTGCATATTAAATTGCCGAGATGGTGAAACTGGTAGACACGCTGGATTCAAAATCCAGTGGCCTCGCGGCCGTGCCGGTTCGATTCCGGCTCTCGGTACCAGTTGCAAAAACTGAAAAGACTATTTCATGAAATAGTACATCGATTAAAGGGACAGGTGGATTTCCGGCTGTCCCTTTTTTTTTAGGTTGAAAACAAATGACTGCAATCAAACCGATTCAAAACATCACAGTGCTGGGAGCCGGTCGCTGGGGCACAGCCATGGCTATTTATCTCAGCAGGAAGGAAGAGTTTCGGGTAACCCTCCAATGCCATCTGCAATCGGAATATGATGAATTAAAAGCGAACGATCGAGCACCAAACCTTCCCGGGTTCAGCTGTGAAGGAAGGATACACTTCGAGTTGGATTTAATTAAATCCCTGGAAAATGCTGATCTGGTAGTGGTAGCGATACCCGTTGCTTTTATGAGAGGGGTGCTGAAGAGAATCGAAGGACTTTCCGACTCCACTGTGATTGTCAGTATCAACAAGGGAATTGAACGAGAATCCCTGCAAACGGTTCCTGAAATTGTTAGAGAATACTTCCCGAATAACCCGCTGGCGCATCTGGGAGGTCCGTGTTTTCCTGAAGGTTTGCTTTCCGATATCACTCCTGCAGCTGAAACGATGGCTTGCGAAGACGAAAAGATGGGAGCTCAGCTACAGGAACTATTCAGCAGTACATCTTTCCGAGTCTATCGCAGTGTGGAATTAAAAGGTGTGGCGCTGCTGGGAGCGCTGAAGAACATTTATGCCATTATTGCCGGAATAGCTGATGGTATAGGGCTTTATGAAGAAGTGATATCCGTTGTCGTGACACGAGGTTTGGCAGAAATGAAACGTTTTTGCCAACACCAGGGAATCTCATTTGAAACCCTGTACGGTTTGAGTGGTTTAGGTGATTTGGCACTGACCTGCTATTCACCAAAAAGTAGCCACAATAAGAACTTTGGCAGAAGAATCGGCAAAGGTGAAAAAGTGGAAAACATCCTGGCTTCCATGGGGGGAACGGTGGCAGAAGGGTATTACACAACTAAAGCCGTTTGGGAAATCTCTAAAAAGGAAAATATTGATCTGCCGTTATGCAAAGGCGTTTACCAGGTGATATATGAAAACATGTCTCTAAAAGACAGCATGATGGAATTAATGAACAGACCGTTGAAAGTTGAGGATTGAGTTGAATGCAGCCTATCTTGAATTTCTTTACAACCTTGGACAGTTTAATATCAAACTAGGTCTTTCTACCATCCGGGAAATGCTAAACCGGATGGGAAATCCCCACCATCACCCTCGCATCATTCATATTGCAGGCACCAACGGAAAAGGATCAACACTTGCGACAATCGAACAATTGTTGCTCGACACCGGATTTACCACAGGTTCAACGATCTCCCCCCACTTGATTTCCTTTAATGAACGCTTCAGGATTTGTGGTAAATCGGTAACCGATGAAGACCTAGATTACGCCTTTGAAAGAATTTGCCGCAGCTGTAATATCGATTTGGATCTAACCAAACCGGAATCAAGAGATGGATCAATCAGTCCCACGTTCTTCGAATTTGCTATCGCCCTGGCGTTTGAAGTGTTTAGATCCCACAAAGTGGATTTCATTATACTTGAAACAGGACTGGGAGGAAGACTGGATGCAACCAACGTAGTAGAAAATCCCCTGGCTTGCATCCTGACTAGAATCGGTTATGATCATCAGGAGTTTCTTGGTGAAACACTGGAAGAGATCACCTGGGAAAAGATGGGTATTTTAAAAACCAATTCACCGGTTTTTGTTACTCAACAGCTGGAAAGAGTTAAGCAGGTCATTAAGAATCATTGTCTGGAAACAGGGATAAAGGCGTTTTTTTCTCCGGAGCATTTTTCTGCTGATTATTCGGATGTTTCACATGAAACGATCTATCACTTGGTCGTGCGAAATCATAAGAATTATACCATACCTCTGGAAATTCCGGTGCCATCTCAATCCCTGGCTGGTGATCATCAAAAACACAACACAGCTACGGCACTGGCCTTGTATCATTCAATTATTCCGGAGGGCAGATGGTTATCAAAAGACCGGATTATAATGTCCTTACAAAATGTAACCTGGCGAGGCAGACTGGAATATCTTGATGAAAGTAAACGAATCTTGCTGGATGCGGCACACAATGAATCATCAATTCAATCTCTTTTTGATTTTCTAAAACAGCAGCATCACGATCAACGCATACTCTTTGCAATCGGCTGGAAAAAAGACAAACAGATCGCAGATGTGATTGATCTGAATGGTCTTCATCATGTCGAATTTCTACCGATCAAACAAAAAAATGAAAAGGCACTGGATGCAGACAAAGTTCTAGAGTTATTGACAGATATGAACTTTAGCACCTTGCAGGCAATTGATATCACTGAATTGATTGCAGGAGTAGCCAAGGAGTCTTTGCCGGAACACGACTTGTTGGTTATCGCTGGCTCTATTTATTTATTGGGGGAATTTCTTGAACAATGGCAAACGCCACAACACCATTAAACAAAACGCATCATGGTACAAAAAAGCGAAAACGGTTACTTCGGTAATTTTGGTGGGATGTTTATTCCCGAAATACTCAGATCGACCTTTGAGGAGTTGATCCAGGCTTACGAACAGGTAAGAAGTGATACTTCGTTTTGGGAATCATACCGGGAATTGATGTCGACCTATTCCTGCAGACCGACACCCATAACCTTAGCGGAAAATCTCTCAAAACATTTCAAGGGTGCCAGGATCTACATCAAACGAGAAGATCTCAACCATACAGGTGCTCACAAGGCCAACAATGTGATGGGTCAAGGTCTCTTGGTCAAACGAATGAAAAAAACTCGGGTAATTGCTGAAACAGGAGCCGGCCAACATGGTGTAGCCACAGCCACCATGGCAGCAAAGTTTGGATTTGACTGCACGATCTATATGGGGGCTGAAGATGTGGAGAGGCAGAGGCCCAATGTCTTTTGGATGGAAAAACTGGGTGCTAAAGTTGTTTCGGTTGAGGATGGCAGTCAGACGCTTAAGGATGCCATCAATGCTGCCTTCCGTGATTGGGCAACCAATATGGATACTACCCATTACGTAATGGGCACGGTGTGTGGACCACATCCTTTTCCGGAAATGGTTGCCTGGCTGCAATCCATTATCGGGATTGAAGCCAGAAAGCAAATGCTGGATATTCATGGTTCATTACCAAAAAGGGTTTATGCCTGCGTTGGAGGTGGTTCTAACGCAATGGGTATCTTTGGCGGTTTTCTTGATGATCTTGATGTTGAACTGGTGGGAGTTGAAGCGGGAGGTCTTGGTTTGGAATCAGGAAAGCACGCATCCAGGCTGGCATCCAAAGATGGAAGCCTGGGAGTGTGTCAGGGGTACAAAACCATGTTTCTGCAAAATGGCGATGGCCAGATGAATGATACCCATTCTGTTTCAGCCGGATTGGATTATGTTGGTGTATCGCCTATTCTGGCTCATTTACATCAAACAGGTCGAGTTCGCTTTGAGGCTGCTACTGATAAAGAAGTGATGGAAGTTGAAAACCTTACAATCAAAAACGAAGGAATTATACCCGCCCTGGAATCGGCTCATGCATTTGTTCAGGCCTATAAAGAAGCTCCGAATCTGAGTGAGGACGATGCAATACTTATCAACTTATCCGGACGGGGTGACAAGGACATATTTACCATCGCGGATGCTTTTGAAGATAAGAAGTGGAGAGAGTTTATTATAGAAAAAGGAGAACGATACAATGCTTGAGAAACTGATCCAAAGTCAAAAAAAGGAAAAAGAGATCCTGTTAATGACGCATCTGGTTTTGGGATATCCCTCCTTTGAATCAAACAAGGAAACAGTTAAGAATATGGTGGAAGCTGGAGTTGAGCTGATTGAGCTGCAGATTCCTTTTTCCGAACCGACGGCGGATGGTCCTGTGATCTTAAAAGCAAACAGTAACTCTCTGAAAAACAACACCAAGGTATCCGAATGTTTGCAATTCGCTAAAGAGATCTGCCAAGCTTATCCTGATGTTTCATTCCTTTTTATGACATATTATAATATCATATTTGTATATGGAGAGGATCGGTTTTTATCCAAATCGCAGGAAATAGGTATCAGGGGCTTTATTGTTCCGGATCTGCCGCCTGAGGAAGCATCCAATTGGATGAATGGATGTAAGGATCGATCCCTTGATAACATCTTAATATTCACTCCAACACATACTGAAAAGCGACTTAAAGAACTGGCAACATCGGCCGGGGGATTTGTTTATTGTGTTGGAAGAAGAGGGGTCACTGGCAAAAAAACAGCCTTTGATGATTCATTGGACAATCAAATTCAAGTCTATCGTAGGGCGACAGAGCTACCATTGGCACTTGGATTTGGGATCCAGGAAAAAGCTGACATAGACTTTCTAAAGGGGAAAATCGATATTGCGGTGATCGGATCTCGCTTAATCGAAATTCAAGAAGAATCAGGTTCCGATGCTGTAAAGGATTTTCTGCTTTCTATCAGAAATACTTGATTAAAGGATTCTAACGTGTCTCTTTATATTCGACTTAAAGAAAGCTTAAAAAAAGATATCTTCAGCAATGAGCAGGAAGCGGAATTAGTTAAGGCGATCGATGAAGGTTATGCCTTTTTCTCTCAATTCAACCGCAGCCGCATGGAATTAGCCTTTTCTATTTTTTCGGAGGAGATGAAAAAGGCGCTTTTTGAGGTTATTTTTTTTCTGCATGTCAACGATTCTAAATTTGAAGAGCACACCTTTTTATGTACCGAAATTCAGAAGGTTCACGGGGTTAAAAAAGAAGTTGAGGTTGAAGAGATAGCCTCTTTATATGTGCAAGGAGCTCCAACAGGCGTCGTTGGAATCAGTGAAGTTTCAGCTATTTTTAAAGATGAATTCAATAGCTTTGCCCAAAGCGAGCTTGGTACTGCCATCCACGAAAATAAAAATTCCTTTCAACCTGTTTACAGTATTGCATCCTTGGGATCCATCGGTACGGTGGGGCACAAACAAACTGCTTCCGATTTGGATTTGCAGGTTCAATATGAACTGGAACCGTTTCTTCATGACAAAAACAGTATGACCGATTCTTATTTAAAGGATCGGTCAAATGCCCTGATCAATCACTTCTCTCGTAAATTCCAACTGATCAAAAAGATAAAACCGCGGGATATGAAGGATGCCTCCATTCGCAACAAAATCCTTTCCGTTGGGCACAAGAATTTCAGTAATCGCTTTCCCATGCTGTATCAATACCTGATTACAAAAAAAACCAATGTCCCAAAATTGTTATCAGGCGACAAAAAGCAAAAAATTGCCCTGTTAAATGAAATAACCGGACTGCAAAAGTTGCATTCCAGTTTGTGTATGCAGAAGGCCAGGTCGGAAAAAGAGGCATTACTTAAGGAAAAAATCCGCAAAATTCAAAAGTATGTTCAAAGAAAATACCCGAAAGCGGAAGTATACCTATTTGCCTATTCTAACGATGACTACAGGGATGGAAAACACGGGACGACGTTGGAATCGAAAGAAGCATCGGGATCTGCATATGAATTGATTTTGAATTATGAAGTATTGATGCCTGGCATCCAATTTACCCCTATGATCCCAATTCACTTTCTAATGCCGGGTTCGGTGAACTCCAACCGTCCTCTCTATGAGTCGCTGGTTGAAAAAATCCGTTTCGGATTTACCGATATCTACAATTCTCATCGGGGAAAGTTGGTTGATCTAGGCTCCACACCTCCATTGACAACAGATTACATGGTTTCCCATTCAGGAGCCATTTACTGGGAATCATTCAAGGCATCGTCGGGTAATTTGCCCAAGGCCATGCTCAACCTGTTGCGTTTTGAAATGCTGTTCGATGAGCGGTTTAATACTTCGATTATTGAATTGATTAAAAACCCCAAACGATTGGATAAGTTTGCCGGGGAAGCAATTATACCGGTCGATGAAATTCAGGAAGAATATAGCGACTATGATTTCGATGATCCGGATACCGAAATCATTGATGACTATTATGACGATTTTGGAATTGAAGCCGTTAGTGACGATGGAGACCAATATGTAGATGATACCTTGGGAGAGGAGGATAATCCGGAAGGCATGTCTATTGATCAGTTGTTCAAAATGGAAGAGCGTTTTCCCAGCTTACGGCAGGATCCTTGGTGGTTGCGATACAAGGCATTAAAAATAGGTTTTGGACCGGATAACAAAGTGATCCAGGATGAAGATGAGAAATTGCTGATTTCCCGTGTAATCGACATGGGATTTGCGTTACACATCCGTGTGTCCGACATATTCGTAAATATCAGGGAGGCCAGAAAGCCGGAAACATATCGGGAAAAATTCCTGGCTACTTTTCTGGAAAAAGCTTTTACCGGTGTCAAACGCAGACAGCTGGAACACATTGCCAATGGTGAGGTCGAATCGGTTATAAAATTTGAAAACGACCTCAAATATCTGTTTCAACGATCCATGGATCGCGTCCAGGAGTACGTAGACAAATACGGTGGAGAGGACAAAACCAACCAGGATGAAAACAAAATCTGGTTCCACTACTACCAAAAGAATTTTGATCCTCCCAAAAACGTTATTCGCAGGGATATTTTGAGCCATTTAAAAGTCCCGAGAGGCCGGCTGCAGATCGGGATCAATAAAAAGCAACGCTGGTTTTTCAAGTCGATTCAAAAAAGCAGCCTGGGTGGAGGAAAGGATGGTTTTGGACATCTGCAGCATCTTCCCGATGAAGTGGAGTTGTTCGAACATGAATCGTTTATGCATGGGATTGCACATTGCATATTGAATGGCTATTACGGTGTGTTGAATCGCGGTACTTTGAAGGAGAGTCGTACGGTTTTGGAATACTCGGTTGGACACACGGAGGTAGGAAAACGATCAGCCGATAAATATGCGTTTATCAGACCGGATATTGTCGATCGCCTGGTAGATAGCATTGATAAGGCTTTCCCGCCCCAGGATTATGATTTCAGGGATTGTATTTTTAAGGAAAAAGAAGTAACCGATGTCTTTATCTGCTTGAATTTGCTGGAGTATGGGCGAGTATCCTTCATATATCGGGATAATCTGAAAAACTGGTGTGTGGATGAATTTGATCATCGGCCCGTGGAGAAAGCCGCAGAGGAGTTGTATCAGAAACAAGAGTTAATTTTGCACTCCAGACATATTCAGAATACTATTAAAGACTTCTTCAGCAAGCACGCCATTGACTTTGACAAGATCACCAAAGAAGGTGGGCTGGCATTTTGGGTCAATCCGAATAGCGTCAATACCTATCATGCTGCCGATAAATTTGCCCAGAAGGAGCTGTATCTGGCCAGCACTTTTAAGGAAGCCGTGTATCGCTCAAACAGTGCTGAATTTGCCTATAAATCAGAAAACTCCGAAGAAGTTGAAGAAGCTATTGTGGAATAGCTTCCCGGGCAAGCTCGTCGCACCTTTCGTTCTCAGGGTGGCCGGCATGCCCTTTGATCCACTTCCAGTCAATAGTTCGTTTGCTGGCTTCCTCATCAAGCTCCAACCAGATGTCCTTGTTTAAAACGGCCTTTCCATCTGCTTTTTTCCAGCCCTTTTTCTTCCACCCATTAATCCATTGAGTCATGCCTTTGACAACGTATTGGCTATCAGACGTTAAAACTATGGAACTGCCCGGAGGGGTTCTTTTGATTCCTTCTAAAGCTCCAAGCATTTCCATGATGTTGTTGGTGGTTTTTCTGCTACCTCCTGATAGTTCCATGAGCCGTCCATCCATTTCAATAATTGTCCCCCAGCCTCCAGGGCCTGGATTTCCAGAGCAGGCGCCGTCGCTCCAAATGTAAATGATATCCTGTGTTGGTTTCAAGGATTTTTCTGTTGTTGTTTTACGGGTTCCTAGAATCGCGTCCACAGCTGACTCTAAGTGGTTCAAATCAGTTGAAGACACGCTAGTTGAATCTTCCAGAAAAGAGATAAGTTTGTTTAATTTATTGATTATATTAGACTTCATTTAATGTTACTAGTCGATTGGTTCGTGTATAAATGTTTGGGCATTGGGACCGGAAAAGGACCCTTTCATGTGTCCTTCACCTTTTAGTAAATACTTGTAGATGATCATGCCGTCTAGTCCGACAGGCCCCCTGGAGTGAGTCTTATTAGTACTTATTCCCACCTCGGCTCCCAATCCAAATACGTACCCATCGGAAAAGCGTGTCGACGCATTGTGAAAGACACAGGCAGAATCAACTTGCTGTAGAAAATATGCCGCCGTTTCATCACTAGTGGTTATGATGGAATCAGTATGATGTGAACCATAAGTGTTAACATGGTCAACGGCATCATTTGTTGATTCTACAATTCTGATGGAAAGGATCAGATCTGTGTATTCCGTTAACCAGTCTTTTTCGGTAGCGTTTTCTATAGTTAAATTGTTGATCTTTGCTATTTCTGTAGTTCGCCCGCAACCCAACACCTTGACTTCTTTGTTTTGAAGGGATTTTATGACCTCAGGTATCAATTGTTCCGCAACGTTTTGATTCACAAGCAAGGTTTCAACAGCGTTACAGGCCGATGGGTAGTCCAGTTTTGCATCCAAAATCAAAGGGATAGCCATTTCAGAATCATATTCGGAATCCACGTAAATGTGACAGATTCCTGAGGAATGACCCAACACAGGTATACGGGTATTATCTTGAATATATTTAACAAACGAGTTGCTTCCTCGAGGAATAATCAGATCGACGAATGTATCCTGCTTTAGTAATTCAGCTACATCCCCCCTGGTTTCAATTAGATTCACCGTATTGCTCAGATCAAATTCTTCCAGAACTTCGTTGATAATCTCAAACAGCACCCTATTGGTATTAGCTGCTTCGGCACCCCCCTTCAAAATCACCCCGTTGCCCGACTTTAGACTTAGAGCTGTGACTTGGATGACTACTTCAGGTCTACTCTCGAAGATAATTGCAATCAATCCGATTGGACAGGTAACCCTCTCCAGCTCCAATCCATTAGCCAGTTTCATGGCGAACTGTCTTTTTCCAACCGGGTCTTCCAGTTTGGCAACTTCTTCCAGATAGGTGCTTAATTGCTCAATTTTGTCATCGGTGAGAATCAGTCTATTTAAAAGTGGTTTACTCAGTTCTCCTTTTTCCAATAATTCTCTGGCAATTTGAACATCTTGTTCATTGCATTCCTTGATTCGTAATGCGCTTTGCTTGATACGATCACTAATGGCAAGTAATAGTTGATTCTTGGTTTTTGTGTCGACATTAGCGATTTTTATACAGGCTTTTTTTGCATTTCCAGCCATTTCATTTGTCGAAAGGTTAGTTTTCATAGGTATTCCTATTGTTACTGATTATTTTCTTGATGTTTTTTACTATCCGGAATGGAGGGCGGTGCAATAAACGGTTCGTGTTCTGGGGCCGTCAAATTCACCAAAAAAGACTCCCTGCCAGGTTCCCAACACCAATCTTCCTTGAGATACGGGTACCATGACTGATGCTCCTAATAGGGAACTTTTAAGATGAGCCGCAGAATTACCTTCACCATGCCTGTCCTGACTAGCCCGCCAGGGAGCTACTGTTTCCAAGCGATGCAGGAGATCGTGCACCACATCCGGATCTGCATTTTCGTTGATCGTCAATCCGCAAGTGGTGTGCATGACAAAGACATGAATCACACCATTGTTCAGATTTAGTTCCCGAACAGCATTGGATACGGAAGAAGTAATGTTAATCAGATCGGAATGATCAGTTGTTCGTACTGAAAATTTGGCAGCTGATTCCATAATAGCCTTCGGTTTGAGGGGGAAAACAAAAAAGGACAATATCTACAATTAAACTATCTCTGTAGATCGTTCAACCCGATTCAAAAAAGGGAAAAATCATTAGAATGGAGATAAGCTGCAGCTGGCGGGACTGCTTTAAATCAACGATCAGGGCAGAATTAGGACTATACGCCCTGATCGTTTCCAATAAGGGATGACAAGACTTTTAGCTTCTAGGAAGCAGCGTTTTGTCTTGAGACCGCTATTTTAATTTGCTGTTGCAGGTCGTTGGCAAGGTCAATTTTATCTGAATCTTTCAATACTTCAGCCAATTCAGCTTCGGCTTTTTCTTGATCAGATTTGGCACCTTCCAGATCGATATTCTCTGCTAACTCAGCCTGGTTAGCCAAAATGGTGATTTTATCCTGACACACTTCAGCATATCCAAAATGAACAGCAATCTTCTTCTCTACACCACTATTTTTATAGCTTAGTACTCCACTTTGCAGATTGGTAAGCAACGGAATATGGCTGGGCAAAATTCCTAATTCGCCCATTTCTCCTGGAATGGTAACGTATTCCGCTTCAGTTTCCAATATAATCTGCTTTGGAGTAACGACTTCTAGAGTTAAATTTTGGCTCATGAATACGTTTTGAATTAGAGGTTCTTAGCCTTTTCCAAAGCTTGTTCAATTGTACCAACCATAAAGAATGCCTGCTCAGGAATATCATCCAGTTCACCGGAAAGGATCATGTTAAATCCCTTGATGGTATCCTTGATGGATACATATTCTCCGTCCGTACCAGTAAACTGGCTGGCTACTGTAAATGGCTGAGATAAGAAACGTTGAATTTTTCTTGCTCTTTCAACAATTTTCTTTTGCTCATCAGAGAGTTCGTCCATACCAAGAATAGCAATAATATCCTGCAGATCTTTGTATTGCTGAAGAACTTCCTGCACGTTACGTGAACATTCGTAATGTTCTTTACCAACTACGTTAGGGTCGAGAATTCTTGATGTTGAATCCAGAGGATCAACTGCAGGATAAATTCCCATTTCCGAGATAGCTCTTGAGAGTACGCAGGTAGCATCCAAGTGAGCAAATGTTGTCGCCGGAGCGGGGTCAGTCAAGTCGTCCGCAGGGACATAAACTGCTTGGATGGATGTAATGGAACCCTTGGAGGTTGATGTAATCCTTTCCTGCATAGCACCCATCTCAGTGGATAGAGTAGGCTGGTAACCTACCGCGGATGGGATACGACCCAAGAGAGCGGAAACCTCAGAACCGGCCTGGGTAAAGCGGAAGATGTTATCGATAAACATCAAAACGTCCTTACCTTGCTCATCCCTGAAGTACTCAGCGACAGTAATACCACTCAAGGCTACTCGAAGACGAGCTCCGGGGGGTTCGTTCATCTGACCGAAAACCAGGGCAACCTTGTCAAGTACGCCTGCTTCTTCCATTTCTACCCAAAGGTCATTTCCTTCACGGGTTCGCTCACCTACACCTGCAAATACGGAGTAACCACCATGATGGTGGGCAATATTGTTAATCATCTCCTGGATTACTACAGTCTTTCCAACACCGGCACCACCGAATAGACCAATTTTTCCACCCTTAAGAAATGGGCAAATCAGATCGAGTACTTTTACACCAGTTTCCAGCATGGATGCTGATGTGTCCTGTTCGTTAAATGAAGGTGGAGTTCTGTGAATTGGCCATCTTTCTGTTGTTTCAACCGGACCTTTTTCATCGATGGGGTCACCGGTAACATTCATAATCCGACCCAGTGCTTTGTCACCAACTGGAACGGTGATCGGTCCGCCAGTTGCTGTTACTTCCATACCCCGAACCAAACCGTCAGTCGCTGTCATCGCAACGGTTCTTACAGAGTTTTCACCAAGATGCTGTTGTACTTCCAGAATAAGTTCTTTCTTTTCACCTTGGTATTCAAATTCTACAGTTAACGCTTCAAGTATTTCCGGTAAGTCTCCCTCGTCAAATCTGACATCGACAACCACACCGATGACCTGGATAATCTTTCCTTTTACCATTATTAAGCCTCAAATTTTATTGTGACAGGATAATAGATTTATAAAAATTTGTAACAAGTTATATTTTCACCTGTTATACAGCTTCAGCTCCGGAAATAATCTCAATCAATTCGGAGGTAATCGCTGCCTGTCTTGCCCTGTTGAACTGAATCTGCAGTTTGGCAAGCATATCTGACGCGTTGTTTGTTGCGGCATCCATCGCTGTCATTCGCGCTGCATGTTCACTCGCGTTGTTGTCCAGCAAACCAGTGAAGGCCTGATTTTCAACGTATTGCGGGAGAATAGCGTTCAGAATGGCCATTCCTGATGGTTCAAACACAAATTCAGTGTTTTCTTCAGGATTGGAACTCTCCCCAGTCGGAGGTTCAATCGGCAAGACCTGCTTGATAACTGGGGTTTGACTTACAACGTTGTTGAAGCGGTTGTAAGCTATATAGAGGTGATTGAATTCACCTTCGGTATACTTCTTAATTAAGTCACGAACTGTCTTCTCCAATGAATCTGCTCTTTGCTGATCCTTAAGATCTTTAAAAGACTCTACGATGTTGCCACCGCGATTACTGAAGTATTCAGTTCCTTTCTTACCGAAAGTGATAAGTTCAACCACGTCGAAATTGTTAGACTGATCAGGGATAAAACTGTTCAGTTGCTTGCAAAGGTTGACATTAAGTCCGCCGCATAGTCCGCGGTCTGTAGATATTAATAAAACAACAGCTTTGCCACCTTCGCGTTTCTCAAGTAATGGATGAGCAGATTGATCAATTCCGGTACTGAGATTCGAGATAATCGATCTCAGCTTCTCCGAATACGGCCTCGAATTTGTGATGGCTTCTTCAGCTCTTCTCATCTTCGAAGCTGCAACCATTTTCATGGCCTTGGTAATCTGCATCGTATTTTTGATGCTGCCCATTCGCAGCTGGATGTCTTTTAAGGTAGCCATATGTTATATGTCCTGTTTTTTTAGCTTTTAGAGTTGGAGGTTTTTAACCTGCGAATTCTTTTTTGTATTCTTCAATTGCACTCTTGATTTTGACGATGGTGTCATCGCTAAGCTTTTCTTCGGATGCAATTGTGCTAAAAATTTCAGGCTTGTTTGTGGCTATAAACTTTTGTAATCCAGCTTCAAATTCTGGAATCTGGGTAACTTCCATATCATCACAGTAACCGTTGGTTACAGCAAAGATACTAACTACCTGCTCTTCCATTTTCATTGGAACATATTGACCCTGGTTAAGGATTTCAACCAGTCGCTCACCTCTTGAAAGCTGCTTTTGGGTGGCTTCATCAAGATCAGATCCAAACTGGGCAAATGCCTGCTTCTCTCTGTACTGAGCAAGATCCAGTTTCAAGGTACCGGCTACCTGCTTCATCGCTTTAGCCTGAGCAGCTCCCCCTACCCTTGATACGGAGATACCAACGTTAATGGCGGGTCGAACACCTGAGTTGAACAATTCAGTTTCCAGGAAGATCTGACCATCAGTAATTGAAATTACGTTGGTTGGGATATATGCGGATACGTCACTGGCCTGGGTCTCAATAACCGGTAGAGCTGTGATAGAACCGGCACCAAGTTTGTCACTAAGTTTACAAGCTCTTTCCAACAAGCGGCTATGTACGTTGAAGATGTCACCAGGATAAGCTTCACGTCCGGGAGGTCTTCTGAGGAGAAGTGATAACTGTCGATAAGCAACGGCCTGCTTGGAGAGATCATCGTAGATAATTAGCACATGCTTGCCTTTGGCTGCGAGGTGTTCTGCCATAGCAACACCAGCGTAAGGAGCAATAAACTGCAGTGGAGCAGGCTCACTGGCTGTAGCAGATACAATCGTTGTGTAGTCCATGGCACCAAATTCAGTCAGTTTTTGTGTTACCTGGGCAACAGTAGAGTTTTTCTGACCAATAGCTACATAAACACAATAAACATCTCCGCCTTTCTGGCTGATGATGGTGTCTACTGCAATCGCAGTTTTACCTGTCTGGCGGTCACCAATGATCAATTCACGTTGTCCCCTTCCGATTGGAACGAGTGAGTCAATCGCTTTCAGACCTGTCAGCATTGATTGGTGAACAGACTTTCTTTGCACAATACCGGGAGCAATTACTTCCAGCCGGTTAAATTCTTTTGTATTCAGAGGACCTTTACCATCGAGAGGATCACCGATAGGTGAAATAACACGACCTAAGATCTCTTCACCGACAGGTACTTCCATAATTTTTTCAGTCCGCTTAACCGTGTCTCCTTCCTTGATTGCTTCACCGGAACCAAAAAGAGCAACCCCCACGTTGTCTTCTTCCAGGTTCAAAATCATTCCCCTGGTTCCATCAGGAAAGTCAACCAGCTCGCCAGCCATGGCTTTATCAAGACCATATACACGAGCAATACCGTCACCGACACTAAGTACGGTTCCTACTTCTTTTACTTCTACCTCTGAATCAAACTCCTGGATTTGACTCTGAATAATTGCACTGATCTCATCTGCTCTGATTTTCATAGTTTAATTTCCCTTGGATATGGTTTCACGGATCAGGTTAAGTCTATTTTTGATGCTGCCATCAAGAACGAGACTGTCAATTGAAGTAATAACGCCTCCAAGTATGGATTCGTCCACTTTTTCAGAAAGAGTAATTTTCTTGCCTGAGTACTTGGAAAGCTCTTTTTCCAGGTTGCTGCGGTCTTTATCAGACAGTTTTTCAGCAACTATCACTTCTGCTTTGGCAACTCCAAGTTCTTCACTGGCTAATTTGATGTAGGCTCTGTTGATGTCGCCTATCATCTCAAAGCGGTTTCTAGATACCAGATACCGACAATACTTGTTAAGAAGTGTGTCACATTTCATCTTCTTGACCACTTCTTCTACAAAAGTCATCTTTTTGGCCTTGCTGAGTTTTGGCTCCAAAATAACATCACGAACAGACTTCTCTTCTGCGTACAGTTCTGCAATGTCGTTCAGATCCTGTCCGATTTTTTCGATGTTTTTGTCATTACCAGCAAGGTTTATCAATGCTTTTGCGTAACGCCTTCCAATACCACCGTTCATAGTTCCCCTTTATCGATTACGCTGACTCTTTAATAAATTTTGCATAATTTTCAAACAAGGCTTTGCGCTCCTTGCCACCAACTTCCTTTGCAATTGCCTCTTCCGCCATTTTTACCGATTCACTTACCAGGAATTCCCGTATTTCAGCTTTGGCTTTTAAGATGTCCTGTTCGATTCTGGCTTGTGATTGCTCTTCCAGTTTTTTCACCTGGTTTTCAGCATCCTCTATTAATTGCGCCTTTTCAGTTTCAATAGCTGCTAGAGCACTCTTGCGGCGCTCTTCCAATTCAGTTTCCATATTTGCCAGTTTGGATTGATAGTCCTCCAGCTTTTTCTTGGCTTCTGCCAATTCTGTTTTGGCGTCGTCCGCAGTTTTTTTGGTGTTTTCAGCTGAGGAGGAGAGCATCTTGGCGATGGGTTTTCTGGCAAATTTATTGAGGAGGAATAGCAAAAGCAGGAAGTTGATTGTCTTGAAAATCATATCCTCAAGAGCTTTGTTTTCCATAAATATCCCTTCTGCTCCACCACCACCTGCGGCAAATGCAGTCGCGCATAATCCGGTGGCTATGGCTGTAATGAACAATGTTTTAAACATAGATCCAGACCTCGGTTTGATTTAGTATGTGATTATTAATATCGACTATGCGATAACTTTGGATTTGATTAATTGAGACAGTTCTGCTGTGAGAGACGCAGCTTGTTCCAATGCTGACTTGCGCTCACTTTCAAGTTCCTTTTCAGCGTCTTCAAGTTTTTTTGCTGCGCTTGCTTTGGCTTGATCCACTTTATCTTTGGTACTGCTGATTGCCTCATCAATCGCTTCCTGGCGAGATTTCTGAATGGTTTCTCGTAGGTCGGCTAGCTTGGCTTGGTAATCCTGTTCGGATGTTTCTATGGTCTGGGCAAGACTTTTAGACTCATTAGTGTTTTTATCTAATTCAGATTGCCTTGCTTCCAAAGTCCTCAAAATGGGCTTAAAAAGCATTGTATTCAAGACAGTCATGGTGAGTAAAAAGATAACAAAAATAAAAAGGGCTGTCGGCCACTCAAGGTGGAGCATCCCAAAATTAAAAATCTCACCTTTTCTTGCGCCTCCGTCACCCGCAGCAAATGCGGTTGTACTTATTCCGGCAGCTATGGCTGTAATGAACAATGTTTTAAACATAGATCCAGACCTCGTTTAGATTTATATGTGATTTTAAATATCGACTAAGCGATAACTTTGGATTTGATTAATTGAGACAGAGTTCCATAATAAGTTGTATTCATATACAACAAAGATTATGAGAGGAGTACTGAACGAAAATAATATTCAAAACGAACATATATACTACTCGAAACGGGTGTCAATATAAAATATGTTTTCAGATTTGGTTCAAATCAACCCTTTAAATCCTAAAAACATGGTTAGGCAAAGGTAAGAAAGATTTTGATGAGCTTGTTAAGATTAATTGATCCTTTTTTAAACATTGATGTATATCAGGATGAAAGGGTTCAACGAGCTCACTGTTTTCAATTCTTTAAAAGGATTTATTTAACATTGTTAGATCCATTTCCGGATTAAATACAACCCTCACACAGAATTTATATGGCATTCAGGGGAAAACAAGTTTCCGTGATCCTGCTGGCAGCGGGCTCAGGAAACCGGATGAAAGCAAGTAAAAACAAATTGTTCCTTCCTATCAACAACATCCCAATTTTGTATCGAACGTTACATAGACTGAATCAAATCCAATTGATCGATTCAATAATTTTAGTTTGTAAGAACACAGATAAAGGACAGATAGAGAAATTAATCAGCAAGTATGGAGAAATACAAAAAGTAAGGTCGATGATTGCCGGAGGCAAAGAACGTTCGGATAGTGTTAATTGTGGTCTGGAAGAAGTGAGATCCATCCAACCGGATGGTATTGTGATGACTCACGACGGAGCCCGTCCTTTTATTAGTGAAACCCTGGTAAAAAGGCTGGTTGAATCCTCAAGCGAAGAGTCTATTTCCATTCCCTCGCTCAAAGTAATTGAAACAGTAAGGAAGCAAAAACCGGATGGACTCACTACCGTAATTGATCGACAACATTTGTTTACTGTTCAGACACCCCAAGTGTTTCATGTGAAACACATCCAGCAATGCTTTCTGAATACCGATAAAGCAATGTTGAAGCTGCCAGATGAAGCTTCCTATTTTGAGGCTTCAGGGAAAAAGGTAACCTTGGTGGAGGGGGAAAAATGGAACATAAAACTGACTACTCCTGAAGATATTCTTTGGGCAGAGTATCTATTACACCATTACAGCCAGTTAAAACTGACAGGTCTTGAAAATTGATAATTCTCTTTGCCAAAGGATGACAGAAAGCAATGGGCAGTTGCCGGCTATTCTGTTAAGATTGACGATTAAACTGATCACACCAAAAATTGATGATTTTGAATTGGGTGAGAGTGGACATTTTAAAAATCGACAGTGATGAATAGAAGTATTTATTTAGAAACCATGGGCTGTGCAAAGAATCGGGTAGATTCGGAGATTATGCTTTCCAGTCTGCTGGACAATCAATTCACTTATGAGGAAAACATTGAAAATGCAGATATAATCATAGTGAATACCTGTGGTTTCTTGTCCAGTGCCGTTAGTGAATCGATCGAACGCATCCTTGAATTGTCTAAGTATAAGCAAAAAGGAAACTGCAGTATGTTGCTGGCTGTCGGTTGCATGATCGAGCGTTATAAAGATACCTTACAGGCTGAAATTCCGGAAATAGACGGTCTGCTGGGTACTTCGGACTATACCAGGGTGGTCAGTGCAATTGCTAACTTCTATGCCGGAGAAGAATACCAACCGGATTTTACGAAAAAGCCTCTTTATGCAGAGCGGAATTCCGAAGTCAAACGTCTCCTGTCTACCCAGTTCCATGCCTATCTTAAGATAGCAGAAGGCTGTTCAAACAATTGTTCTTTCTGCAACATCCCTAAGTTGAGAGGGCGTCAGGTCAGTCGCTCTATGGAAAGCATCAAAGATGAATTTGATTTATTGGTATCGAGTGGAATCAAAGAAATTAACTTGATATCCCAGGATTGCTCATCCTATGGCTACGATCTGAATAAGTCTCAACGACTACTCGAATTGGTTCGTTTACTACTAGCATCAAAAGAACAGGATTTCTGGCTTAGAATATTCTACACCTATCCCAATCGGTATCCTGCGGAACTGTTCGAGTTGATGAATCAGGACTCTAAGTTGGTGCCCTACGTAGATTTACCTTTTCAACATGTTTCAGATCCTGTGCTTAAGGCAATGAATCGCAAGATCACCAGGGCTAAACTGGAAGAGCTTGTGGAAACAGCCTTGACCAAGGTTGATTCAATTGCCTTGAGATCCACGTTCATTGTTGGTTTTCCTAATGAAACAGAAAAAGAGTTTCAGGAACTGCTGGGATTTGTAGAAATGGGATACTTCAATCATGTCGGTGTTTTTGTTTATTCACATGAGGAAAACATAGACTCTTTTGACATGGGAGACCGGATACCGGAAGAAGTCAAACATGAACGAAGAGATTTGTTAATGCAGGCTCAACAGCGGGTTTCCCTGCAAAAAAACCAGGCGATGGTTGGTCAAACTCAAAAAGTTCTGGTAGAAGGTGAATATGAAGAAACGGAACTGCTGATGAAGGGCCGTAACCAGTTCCAGGGAGTCGAAATTGATGGTGTGGTGTTGATTAACGAAGGAACTGCCCAAATCGGTCAGTTCAACACGGTCGAAATCACTGAAGCTCATCCCTATGACTTGATTGGAAGAATTATCGAACAACCTTAGAGACTAAATAGCGATATGGCAGGTCATAATAAATGGAGTAGCATCAAACACAAAAAGGGTGCTGCGGATGCAAAACGAAGTAAAGTGTTTACCAAGGTAATCAAAGAAATAACTGTTGCTGCCCGCCTGGGTGGAGGTGATCCTAATGCTAATCCTCGCCTGCGTTCTGCCATAGCCCTGGCAAAATCGGTCAATATGCCGAACGACAATGTCACCAAAGCTATTAAGAAAGGTGTTGGGGGAGATAAAAGCGAAAGCTGGGAAACTATCGTATACGAAGGGTATGGACCTCATAATGTTGCTGTTATTGTGGAATGTCTCACGGATAATAAAAACAGGACCATTTCATCCGTTCGGGCAGCGTTTAGCAAGAACAATGGAAACATAGGAGCTACCAATTCGGTCATGTATATGTTTGATCGCAAGGGGTTGATCGAAGTGGAGAAAAGTACCATCGACGAGGATTCCCTGACTGAACATGTTTTGGAAGGTGGAGCCGAGGATATTGATACCTCCGGGGATGATGTATTCCTGGTAGAAACCGATCCTTCCGAATTGGGCAATGTTCATCGCTATCTGGAGGAAAATGGTGTAGATGTAAAAACCTCCAGCATCGATCTCATTCCCCAAAATAAGATTGAAATCACCGAAGTGAATAAAGCACAGCAAGTCATAAAGTTTATCGATGCCCTGGAAGACGATGATGATGTACAAAAAGTATTCAGTAATTTTGATATCAGTGATGCCGTTTTGGCAGAGCTAAATCAGTAAGTCCAGGTTTGTATCTGAGATTAAGTTAGGCCGAAGCGGATATTAGAACAGTTCAACTCATCGACTAACGGGGATAGCATAGAAAGCAATACAATTATAAGGATCATCGGCATCGATCCAGGTACCAGGTATACGGGAATCGGGATAATCGACCGCTTGGGTAACAAGCTGAAGTGCGTGCACAGCGAAACCATTGTCACTGTCAAAGAAAAAGAACTGGATCGTAAACTGGCTGTTATATTCAAACGCATTTCAGAGGTTGTTGAAGTTTTTAATCCTGTCACAGCTGCAATCGAACAAGTCTTTCACTCAGTCAATCCCAAGTCTTCTTTATTGTTAGGACATGCGAGAGGGGTATCGATGCTGGCGTTAAGTTTATGCGGACTGGATGTCAACGAATACGCTCCCAATGAAGTGAAATCAGCTGTAACTGGTGTGGGCAGAGCTGATAAAGCCCAAGTCGCTTCTATGGTTCAAGTACTCTTAAACCTGGATCGCAACCTGAAAATGAAAGAAGACGAAACCGATGCCTTGGCAATTGCGATCTGCCATGCCAATACACAGAATTTTGATTTAAAGAAGATTGGATAAAACGAGGAACGCCGCATGATCTCCTGGCTTAGAGGACGTGTTTTAAACGTCGAAGGAAACGAAGTGACCATCAATACCGGCAATATCGGCTATTGTGTCTACCTGGGAGAAAACCGGCTGTTACAAATGGGAATCCAGAAAGACCAGGAAGTCGAACTGGTCGTTTATACTGTAGTGCGAGAAGATGATATCCGGCTGTTCGGATTCGATTCGTTTCTCAGCCGGACCATATTCAGCATCATGCTTGGCGTTAGTGGTATTGGTCCGAAAGCAGCAATAAATATTGTGGATAAACTTGAACCGGCACAGGTAGTAGCCGCCATTCAACACGGGGATTATAATCCGTTTTTAAGTATCAGTGGGATCGGTAAGAAAACCGCCCAAAGAATTGTTTTAGAACTACAGGGCAAGCTGGATATCGATCTGAAAGATATTGTGGCTGAAAACATCGCGATTCCCGAACCGGTAAACCAGGTTGCTGGCGATACTGTTTCGCAATTTAAAATTTTGGAAGATGCCAAATCGGCCTTGTCAAACCTGGGATTCACTGAGCGAGAGGCTGACAGGGTGATTAAACAACATATCAAACCGGGCTTAAGCCTGGACGAAATCATCAGGAAATCTCTTGCCGAACTGAGGCAGTAATATTATGAGTAACAAACCGGATAGATCTCGACTTGTTCTTATCGATCAGACAGGAAATTAATTAAAAGAGGAAACGTTATGGGAAATTTAAACAAAGTGCTCCTGATAGGCAGACTCGGGCAGGAACCTGAAAAACGAATCACCCCAACGGGTCAGTCTGTGGTGAATACCAGTCTTGCTACCACCGAATACTATAAAGACAAGTCAGGAAACAGGCAGGAAAGAACAGAATGGCACAAGGTCGTGTTTTGGAATCGACAGGCAGAAATTATAGAACAATATTGTCGGAAAGGATCACAACTTTTTTTAGAAGGAACTCTGCAAACACGTGATTGGCAAGACAAAGACGGCAATAAAAGATATACAACGGAAATAATTGTGCGAAACCTGCAGATGTTGGATTCAAAAGGCCAAGGCGCCAGCGGTGGCATGCAAAACAATCAGCAGTCCAACGGTCAATACGACCCATACAGTTCTCCGACTCCTTCGTTTCAGAATCAGGAACCTGCCCCGGGACCAGGACCTGTTGGGAATGATGATTTTATTGAAGATGATATTCCCTTTTAATTAAAAGGTACACTGCACTTATTGCAATAAACCAACTTCACAGTATCCTACCCAGAATGCAAAGAAGAGGCTTAGCCAGCCGATGAGCCTCTTCTGAAAGCTTAGCGATCAAACCTTTAAGAATCTCTCCCCTACCCATTGGGAAACATGTGACCAAAGTTCATCGAAATTCTCAATGGGAATCATTTTATGGCCGTTTTTCTCCATATATCGAATAAATGTCATTTGCCTTTTGGCAAATCTGGAAATTTCGACTGTTAATTTATCAATTAGCTGATCCTCAGAGATTTCTCCCCTGATGAATCGAGAAAGAAACTTGTATTCCAGCCCATATCTTTCCAATCTTGCATGAGACATTCCTCGATCAAGCAGTTCTTGGGTTTCCTTTACCATCCCTTCCTTCAGTCGATGAATAAGACGGGTTGTTATTCTTTTCTTTAAATCCTTTCGATTGGTACTTGTATAAAAAATACGATAATCAAAGGTCGACTTGAAAGAAGGGAATGTTGTGAGGGGCTTTTCCACTCTTATTTGTTTTTCAATAGCCCTGGCCATTCTGCGTTTGCTATCGTTCTCCCAATGATGTGCTTCCCATAAGCCTAAATCTTTTAGTTTTTGATGAAGGTATGCCGCAGGTTTTGCTTCTAGTTGCAGGGTGTACAGCAGATCTGATCTCTTGTGGTTAAATTGATAGTCATCGATCAGTGATTTCACGTAGTGACCTGTTCCTCCGCACAAAATTGGAATAACAGATCTGCCTTTAAGCTCAACCAAAACCTGCCATGCCAGTTTTTGAAAATCGGATACGGAGAATTCCTTCCCGGCCTCGACCACATCAATTAAATGATAGGGAACACATCCATATTCATTCAGATCCTTGCCAGTCCCGATATCCATCGACTTATATACCTGTCGACTGTCAGCCGAAATGATTTCTCCACCTGTTTTTTTCGCCAACTGCACCGCCAGTTGTGTTTTTCCTGAAGCGGTCGGCCCCATCAAAATAATGGCTTTAGGTTTTGTCATTGCCTGACCAAAGTCGGAAGGAGTTGTGGATGTTTCACGTGAAACATAGCAACTAAAAGCTATGTATTTAAAGAACTGCCAGAGAACAGTATGGATTGAAATTGAAGGGAACACAATGGTCAGGATTCTGGACGGCGAAGACTGCGGGCCAGGAGTTGATAACGTTCGTTTGTTTGCGGATCTTGACTGATCCTCTTTTCGTCTATACGTTCCCAGTATTTTTGGGCTTCAGAGATCCGTTTAAATTCCACTAAAATTTCACAAACCCTGATCAAGTTATCAAGCTTTTCGTCTTCTGATGTATCGGGCAGGTAATAATGCCTTAACAACGATTTGATAGAACTGTCGGGTCTTCCTTTGATAAAATCTATTTCTGCCCTCAATTTCAAAGTTTCCGGATACAAATCCGAGTGACGAAAACGATTTGGATCTCCCAACTCGGCATCCGCGGTATCAAATTCCTTCAATTTTACCAGGTTGTTCACCAACAGGACCTGGGTGTTTTCTTTTATTTTTTTGTTTAGCTTTTGAGAAATCAGTATAGTTGAGCGTTGATGAGACTCGATGTAGTTGCCCTGCATGAAATACGATTGGGCAAGCACAAATTCCATCTCTTTTTGACGGTATGTATTTGTCTTTATGGATAATTCTTGTTGGAGCTTTTGAATGACTTCCTCCTCTTTGTTGATCTGATTTCCGCAATAGCCAAAGAGCAGCAACCTGTCTCTATGTTGATAGGAACTCTCTGCTCTATCAACAACATCTGCAAGTTCATAACATCGGGAATAATATTGATTGTCGTAATGCAGTGCTATTCGTTTCAGTTTTGCTCGTGGTCTTTTAAAGGAATGATTGGAAATATATGCAACCAAAATGCTGTCTGCTTTTTCAACTTCTTGCTGGTGTTGGTAGTAGTTAACCAGCAATTCAGTCAGAGAATAGCGAATCTCATGCGACAGGTTTTTTTTGGCGAGGATGGCATCAGCTTCCCTGGTGAAAGATTGATAATTTTTGGAATAATAGGCAATTAAAGCTATGTTGTATTGGATTGCATTTACTTGAGTCGGTGTGGATGCTGTTTTTAAAGCCTTATGAAACTGATTTTTACTGGCCGTGAATTGCTTAACACGGTAATGGGCTTCACCGAGACCTAGGTAAAGCAAGAACCGTTTTTGAGATGTCAGGGAGCGGCCGAGCATGCCGTTCGCTTGCGAGATCACTTTTGTATAAAGCTGGTTTGCCATCCAGACCTCCAAAACCAGGTCGGTTTTCTCTTCAATTTTGAAAGCCGTTTGATTGAGCGTTCGTAATGCCTGTTGAGGTTGGTTGTTTTTGAGTAAAGATCTTATTTTAAAATCCTTCAGATCAGCAGTTCTAGGCGAGCTCTTTCTGTTTAGTAAAGAAAGGACGGTGTTATACTTCTGATCATGATACAGGGCCGTGATACCAGCTTCAAATGCACTAATATCGCCAGCCTGTTTCCAGAGTTCAAAAAACACTTTACTTGCTTTTGAATGCTCACCTTTGTTAGCCAGGATATTGCCTTGCATGAACTTTAGTTCATGCCTTCTTTTTTTTGAGAGCTTGTTCAACGGGACATTTTTTAATTCCCTCAAGTAGTCCGACCCACGATTTAAACCATAAAGCGAGTACAGCAAATGGTACCTAACTCGTGGGTGGTTTTGGGGAGCAAGTGTATGCAAGAGCTCCACAAATCCTCTGCGAGCCTTTTCGTATTCTTTTAATTTAAGATGTGTGAGTCCCAGGTTGTATTGGGCTAAATGATACTCGCTGCTGTTCAAATCAGCGGATAGCGCTTGTAAGTAATTTCTCTCTGCTTTTGGAAATTGTTTGTTTTGGAAATAGAGATTTCCCTTTTTGAGACTGGATTTAAACACCATTTCAGGAAAATCGTAGCGAACATCCTGAATTGACTTTAAGAGTTTCGGGTTGGTTTTTGCCAATCCTGCATGGGTTTGGATCAGAAACACGGCATATTTGTAAAAAATAGACGATGTTCGGATTCCGGAAAGATGTTTTTCTACTTGCTGCCATCGGTTGAGTTTTATCAGGCATGCCAGTCGCAGGTATTTGGTTTCATCGCTATCGTCAATTAGAGAGAAGGGCAGTGATTTATGGATCAAATCAAGGGAATAAGAATACTGATCAAGAAAATAATATTGCCAGGCGACCGTGCGATTCAAGCGTTTTCTGTAGGTCAGATCAGGATTTAGCTTTTGAGCCTGAAGGGTATTTTCCAGGCTTTTGGCATATTCTTTTTGTTTGAAGTAGGCGATGCCGCTAATTTCATAAAATTTATGAAAATACCTGGCATGAGCAAATCGGTGCAGATCGCTCTTTTCTATAAAATCGCTGGTGGCTGTCCAACGTCGCAGTGATAACAATGCAACGGCTTGCATCAAACTGACGCGGGCATCCCAGAATGACGCCTCCCTGGTGGATGAATGCTGCTGGTAAATTTCTATGATCTGTTGCCATGCCTGGGACTTCCACAAAATAAGTGAAGCCAGGTAGAAAGATTCCAAAGCCGTTGATGGGTGTTTGGCTACAAATCCGGCCTTGGCATAAGCCAGGGCCGCATCGAGTTGCAGTCTTTTAAATTTGGTCCAGGCCAGCAGAAGTGTGGCTTTATCTCCCAATTCACTGGTCGAAGGCAAAATGGAAAGAAGCTTTTCCTCGGCTTTTACGTAGTCTTGATTTTGATACAATAGAAACGCATTTTCCAAGGTTCCCTTTTCCTTGAGGAACACTTCTGCCAGACCTCCCAGTGATTTGGTTAATCCGCTGGGAGCAATGTTAAATGAAGCTTTCTCGTCAAATCGGATCTGGCTGATTTGAAAAGGTGGGTAATAGGGTTCATGAAAAGTGGAAGATTCAAGCAGATCGTAAATGTGTCTGTCAAAGGCCGGGAGTTGCTGGTTTTGTTTTTCTACAGATTGAACAATCTGGTTATGAGATTGAAGATCCTGGGCAGTTGTTATAATGCCAGACCCAATCGGGCAAATCAGAATGTATAAAATTAGTATTCTAAAAAATCGCATAATGCTTTGTAACGTCCCTGTTGGAAGGCCTTCGCCTGGGATCCCTTTCATGCTTCAGTTTTTTGAATGATAGGATTGCATTGAATTAATAGATTATCCTGCGGAGTTTCCAATCATGTTCGATTGAGCTTTCAGACACTCAATTGGTATTGATATCCGGTTATTCTATTGTATACTTATGATTACTATACAGCCTAATCCCTTGGATTCTTGGTTTTACATCGCTTTGACACAGATCATAGAGTGATTTTGTTGAAGGCATATTAAAAAAACAAAACCTCTATAATAGGGCACCATAAAAGGCAGTCTGGTTACATCTTTCGCTTATCAGCAAAGAAAAAGCGCGACCGATGATTAAAACTAGCCGTATAAAACTAAATCAACAGTTGTCGTTTGTGATTTATTTATTCGGTTTACCTACAAATACTCACTTAAAAAGAAAATGAAAATATCCAATAAAATAAAATGGGACGGATCCCGGCAACTGTTAATGGCTGGAAACTGTGTTCTGGAAAATAAGGCCATTGCTTTCAAGACGATCGAATATCTAAAAAAACTAGCGGACAATCTAAAAGTAGATTTTATATTTAAAGCCAGTTACAAAAAAGACAATCGTTCATCCGATCAATATTTTTCAGGGTTGCCTCTGGATGAAGCATTAAGAATATTTGAAGATGCGAAAAAAGAATTTGATGTCCCTGTTGTTTCAGACGTACATTACCCAACAGAATTGGAAGCCGGTGTCGCGGACGTCATGGATATACTTCAGGTACCAGCCTATTTAGCCATGCAAACGGAGCTGGTGCAGGCAATCGCCAGGGTTGGGAAACCGATCAATGTCAAAAAAGCACAATTTCTGGCCCCTGAGGGGATGGCGAAAGTCTGTAAAAAAATTGAATCCGTGGGCAATCAGTCAATTATTTTAACAGAGCGTGGTACCTGTTTTGGGTATCAGGATCTGGTGGTGGACCCGCGGTCTTTTCAGATTATGAAAGGTCTGGGTTACCCGGTTATGTTTGATGCCGGACACTCCATCCGACGATATGGAATTCCAAGTGCTGATCCTTCCGGCGGTAGTAAGCATTTCCTTAAAACCTTAATGTCTGCGAGTGCAGCAACAAATCTTGCAGGACTATTCATTGAGGTGCATCCTGATCCCAAAAACGCACTTTGCGATGCAGCCAGCCAGTTAAGTTTTGATGAAGCCGGTCGCTTGATTACCAGGTATTTCGACATTGCCAATTTTGTAAAAGAGCTGGCTAACGATATTTGATCTGGGACTAGTCTCAACAATCACTTCAAATCAGGCACTTCCCTTTCAATACGGTCATGTGAGGAGCGAATTATCTGCAACTCACCTGGCTTTTACAAGCAACAAAGCATGTTCAATACTATCGGTATTATAGGCGGAACCGGCCAGATGGGACGTATGTTCCAACGCTATTTCAATATGTTGGGAATCGAAGTACTGGTTTCTGATGAGAAAAGCATTTCTTTTGAAAAAGAACTGGTTGAAAGGAGTGATCTGGTCATTGTCAGTGTCCCAATAGAACACAACGAAACCGTCATCCGAAGAGTCGGGCCGATGCTCGGCAAACATCAGTTGTTTTCTGACTTTTGTTCGGTAAAAAGCAAAATCGTACCGGAGATGCTAAAATCAGATGCTTGTGTTATCTCCTGTCATCCCATGTTTGGTCCGCTACCTGATATTACCAAACAAAACATTGTGCTTTTGCCTGTCCGCCCTGGGAAATTCCTTGCCAAATACCAACGCTTGTATCAGGACTTGGCCCTCAACGCTGTGGTGGTTTCCGATTGGAAGAAGCATGATGAATCGATGAGTTTTATCCAGGGCCTCATGCACTTCTTTCATATTGTCTTCACCCAGACCATGCGTTCAAAAGATGTGGACTTGGATACCCTGCTTTCCATTTGCAGTCCGGTTTATCAAGCCAATTTTGCATTTACCTGCAGAATCCTCCAGCGTGATCCGCAACTTTACACACACATTCTCATGGACAATCCGGAAAACATTTCGGTCCTCAATCAATTCGTTAAACAAGCTTCGGAAAGCATAAAATTACTGCAAAAAAAAGATGAAGAAGCTTTTGTTAAACAATTTCTTGCAAACAGGGAATTTTTAGGCGAACACGGTGTTGAATTCAGCAGTCAGAGTGATTTTCTGGTTGAAAAACTGAAGCAATTTGGGGACTAAACACTGCCTGCCAACTGATTGGTCTTATCTGACTCTCTTGATATCCGTTTTCGCTTTCGGTTCCTTATTCAATTCTGAAAACAATCCTGAAAACCACATCTGTTATTTCTCCATCCGTACTTCCTTCGAGGGTCCGCTAAATGGAATGAATTCTTATGCTTGCCATTTAATAAATGACATGGCATACACTGATATCATTTTGGCCGTGGAATTAGATATCAACCTATTCAAATCATGAAGGAAATCAATATGAAAAAAGGAGAAAAAGGACTAAGCCTGATGGAAGTTATGATTACTTTGATCATTGTGGCAGTGATAGCAGGCTTGGCATATCCCCGTTATCAACGAATGGTATCCCGATCCAAGCAGACTGAGCCGAAAACGGTTCTGCAATCGATCTATATGGGGCAGGATCTCTATTTTACAATGAATCAGAGTTATACCGGCAATCTTGATGAACTTGACGTGCAGATTCCTGATAACGTGAAGTATTCATACTCTGTCAAGTTGGGTGAAAACGGTACAACATATACGGCGACGGCAATTGCCAACATAGATGGTGATGCCATTTTGGACGAATGGCAGATCGATCAGGATAACAACCTGGTAAACTCAATCAATGATGTTATTGAAGAGTAAGATAATGACCAATACCAATTTCCAGCCGAAGAAATATTACATTGAAATCCTGTTAAGCGTAATCAGGCGATAAGTCTTCAATTTTAAGGGATTTACAAGAATTCATTGTCTTGCAAGTCAACAAATTGGCGGCTCAACTGTTGAATTCTATTTGACAGAATCGATTCTGAAACGCTATTTTGCATTGACTGATGAACAAATCACTCGTTCGGAAGGCGCCCTGGAAGCAACTTGGCAGGTATCACGTGAAATTTTGTAAAGGGGAGTTCGCAGGCTGGCGAGTGAGGCAATTCAAAAAAATGGCAGGCTTACCACGTAGATCCAATACTTTAGAAAGGAGAGTTAGAAAACTAGAGTATCAGCTATGGCAGGCCTGCCTTTTTTTTGCGATTCATTGAAGCCTTTTGCAGGTTTCCGGATGCTTCTTAGTAATCGCTTTATCTAATATAATTATCCTCTAAATAACAATCTCAAGTATTGATTTCTGACAACCTTGACGTCCTATTTTACCAGCAGTTCGAAAAAAATACAATAAAAATTGATAAATCTCACATTTGTCAAAATAACCTAATTGAGTCATTTCTCATTGTAACCTCAACCAGATAGTCCTACCTTCGCGACTCTTCTCATTTCACAAACGTTGTCCTTTTGCTGCTTATCCAGCTTTTTGCAAAGTATTGTTGGCCTTGCTGTTGATAAGTGCGGCAAATTTGTCTCGGCCCGTTTCGATTAATGAATACAAAACGGGAATAACTATCAAAGTGAGGCCCGTAGCGATCGCTAGTCCGTAAATCACTGCTTGTGCCATTGGTATCCACATTTGACCCGATTCCGAACCAAAAAGGACAATTGGCGACCTGGAAAAATCGATGTCAAGTCCAACGGTTACAGGTATTAGTGCAAGAATGGTGGTCATTGCTGTCAACAATACAGGCCTTAGCCTTAACATACCGCTTAGGACGATAGCTCTCTCTCTCGCCAACCCTTTTGCCCTCAATTGCTGAATATAGTCGATCAGTACAATAGCATTATTCACCACAACGCCAGCTAACGAAATTATTCCAATTCCACCCATCATAATACTAAACGGACTGTGGTGTATGATCATCCCTAAATACACTCCCATCATGGAAAGGAAGACGGACGTTACAATGATAAACGGCAAAGCCAGTGAATTAAACTGGGTTACTAGGATCAAAAAGATTAAAAAGACAGTCACTAAAAAGCTTTTGGGTAAAAATTCTTCCATCTCTTTTTGACTGGTATTGGCACCAGAATATTTCAAAGAAAATCCCTCCGGAATGACGTAATCCTTTAATTCTTCTTGCACAGCCGACAAGACATCCGATCCGGATTTTCCTTCGGCATCTCCGGAAACAGTAATGACGCGATCGGTTCCAATGTGTCTGATAGATCCCAGGGCCTTGGCGTTGGTTACGAATGCTATTTCTCCAAGGTTCACAGATTGCCCTTCCGGAGTTTTTATGTATAGTGATTCCAAACTATTGATTGATTTGCGATGCTTTTCATCCAATCGAACGACGATGTCATACTCCTCTTTTCCCTCTCTATAGGTAGAGACTATCTTGCCATTAAATGCTGTACGTAATAATCCGGCTACAGAAGCTGTGCGTAAACCCAATCGAGCGGTTTTTTCCCTGTCAATTAAGACTTGAATCTCCGAACGGTTGGAAACAAAGTTATCATCTAAATTTACCAATCCTTCGACATTTTTAATCCTGGACTGAATATCCAGGGATATTTTTTCCAATGCGACTAAATTTTCTCCGCTAATCTCAATATTGACAGCCTTCCCTGTGGGTGGTCCATGTTCGGCTTTTGTGATCTTGAACACTGCCCCCGAAAAAGCTGCAATTTTTGAGCGAATACTTACTATATGATCCGACGGTAACGAGGTTCTCTCTTGCCAATTTGGGAAATTGACTTGCAGATGACTTAGATGAGTGGTTTTTCCTGAAGTCACCATCGAACCGGCTGGTTGACCAACATTGGCTATCACCGAGGTAGTTTTGTCGTAGTAACTCTCAGTGACTTTTTCGATCTTTCTGGTCAATTCGTCGGATCTTTCCAAACTCGATCCAAGTGGAGCTTCGACATGGATAATGGCATATTCAGGTTCTGATTCGGGAAAGAATTCTGTCCCAGCAGAGGGACTAACTTCCTTGGCATAATACTGGAAAAGAAAGATCCAGGTCCCGAAAACTAAAAAAACAACGACTAAACGATGTGCCAATGCCCATTGCAGGATTTTGCGATATATCCCAAGAATCTTACTGCCCTCGGCAATTGAGATTTCATCATTAGACTTCTTCTTTTTGGGATTTTTCATAAACACGGAGCATAATACCGGGTTGATTATCAACCCCACAAAAAGCGAAGCAGAAAGAGTAATAATCAACATTTTGGGCATATAGCTCATGAAATCACCCATAATTCCCGGCATAAAAAGCAGGGGGAAAAATGCGGCCAAGGTGGTTAATGTCGAGGTAGACACGGGTATGGCTACTTCGCCAACACCCAGTTTGGCAGCTATTTTAGGCGGATAACCCAGTTCCAGATGGCGATAAATATTCTCTACTATAACTATCGCATTATCCACCAGCATTCCCAGGGCCATGATGAGAGCAAACAGCACGATCATGTTCAAGGTTATGCCAAGGGACTGAATAATCAAAAAACTGATCAACATGGAGAAGGGGATCGCTGCTGCCACAAATACGGAATTTCTAAAACCCAATATAAAAATCAACACCAGCAATACGGAAACCAGGCCGGAATACATGTTGTTTTCCAGGTCGCGAATAAACATTTTTACTGTATCGCTATGATCGCTGAGGATCGTATATTTAATAGTGTTGGCGTTTTGGTTTTTTGCCTTTTCAATAATTCTTTTGATTTCACCAGTTATTTCCAGCAGATTTTCACCGGAGCGCTTTGAGACAGAAAGGGAAACCGATTCCGTTTTATTTAAGCGAGAACGGGTTGTCACTTCCTGAAAGCTGAACTGAGTCCTTGCCACATCCCTGGTGAAAACCGGAATCTGGCCAGGCGCTGTGATGATCATGTCGTCAATTCTTTCCGGTGCCTCAATTTCACCGGGAATTCGGATCATGTATTTCAGAGGACCGATTTCAATGTTACCTGCAGGTGTGTTGGTATTCTCGTAAGCAATGGCATTGGATACCTGGTTCAGATCCAGATTATAATAATTCAACTTGTCCGGATCGACGTTTACTTGAACTTCCCGATCCAATCCACCGGCTCGTTTCACTTCCAAAACACCCGGTATTCCCTCTATCTCTTCCTTTAGATCCTCGGCAGCTTCTTTCAGTGCGTAAAGA
>JANQGZ010000002.1:0-9486 GCA_028282825.1 SAR324 cluster bacterium | reverse complement strand
TGCGTATACCGGTGACATTGACCACCTAAACCGGAGATTTGCTTACCACTAAAATCGGATTTCACTTACCAGCCTTACCGTTTTTTTCTTACCACTTTTCTGGCTTGATAGTTATTCGGAGCACAGCGACACCAGTTTTTTTGGCCACCGATCATCACCTTCGTGTTTTTCCACATCGCCCACCCCAGTCGGAGCGGAGCGACGCTTTTTTTCCAGCTTTACGGTTAGGATGCTTTTTTCTTTCTCATCGAATCACCATCTAATCTGATTTTATGGGCATTATGAACCAATCGATCCATAATTGCATCAGCTATTGTAGGATTTCCAACCACATCATGCCAGTGTTCAACCGGTAGTTGTCCTGCAATGATTGTGGATTGGATACCGTGCCGGTCCTCTAGGATTTCCAAAAGATCATTTCGTTGTTGATCTTTCAGATTTTCGAGTCCCCAGTCATCGATAACGAGGACGTGAAATCTGGAAATTGTTTTCAGCAGCTTAAGGTAAGTCCCATCTCCCTGGGCAGCATGGAGATCCCTGAAGAGTCGTGATGACCTGTAATAGCGAACCTTGTATCCTTCCATGCAAGCTCTGTGTGCCAACGCACAAGCAAGATAGCTCTTCCCCACACCGGTTGCTCCTGTGATAATGACATTTTGATGTTCCCTGACCCACCCACAGGTACCTAAAGATAAAATCATCGATTTATCAAGTCCCCGGGGATGGCGGAAGTCGATATCTTCAAAGCAAGCTTGTTGCCTGAGCTTTGCCTGTTTCAGTCTGGTTTTCAGGCGGCTGTTTTCCCTTTCAATTGTTTCTCTGTCCACCAGAAGCCCGAGACGTTCATCAAAGCTCAGTGATTCAAATTCAGATGATGCCAGTTGCTCCTCCAGCCCCTTGAGCATGCCGTTTAACTTTAATGTCTTTAATTTATCCATGGTTTGTGTTTTCAACATTTTGTTTCTCCTATATGATCGCTTTGGCTATTGGTAATCATTTAAAATATGTCCCTCCTCGGACATTTTGATGGTTAAGCTGAGGCTGGGTATCGGGCAGGTCTGAAGCCTGTTTATCCAGCCCTTTTTCAAGGATTGTACGGATATACTTGTACCGGCACTCTCCATATTCTATTGCTCTTCCGCAAGCCGCTTCCAGGCGTTTATTTCCATAGTGTTTTTCTAATCTCAGAATACCCAGACAGGAACGATATCCCTGTTCCGGGTGTTTCCTGGAATGCAAGATGGTATGAACCACACTCATGGTGGATTTTCCCACTTTCTCAGCCCACCTGAGGATTCGCGAGGGATTCCATTCCATCTGCGCTCGGTGTGCTGTCGGCATGTGCTCTGCAATCGTGGTATGACCGCCTTTGAAACTGTTCTTTCGATGTGAGGCAATGCGTTTGCCCTCATGAAAGACCTCCACAATGTTCTTTGTGTATCGTATGCGCACTTCATGACGAACTAATTGGTAAGGTACGCTGTAATAATGTTGATCAAGCTCCACATGATAATCGATGTTCACTCGGGCATCCTTCCATTCAGCTACTTCATACCGAACTTCCGGAAGTGGCAGCAGGGCTGCCTTCTCCATGGAATGAAACCAGGAACTACGGGACCCTGACAGTTTTTTAAATGGTTTCTCATTCAGTTTATCCAACAGCAGCCGGATTTCATGGTTAAGACTGTGCAGATTAAAAAAGGTTCTGTTTCTTAATGCTGCCAGAATCCAGCGTTCAACGATTTGCACAGCCACTTCGGCTTTTGCCTTGTCCTTTGGTTTTCTGACACGAGCAGGGAAAACTGCGGTGCTATAGTGAGATGCCATTTCATAGTAGGTGGGATTGATATCAGGGTCGTAACGGTCCGCTTTTGTCACACCCGATTTGAGATTGTCCGGGACCAGAAGCCTGGGGACCCCGGCAAAGAATTCAAACGTATTGATGTGAGAGCCAATCCAGTTTGGCAGCGTTTGATCCCAGGTGGCTTCTGCGTAGGTGTAATTGCTCATGCCTAGAACAGCAACAAAGACTTGAGCTTGGTGGATATGCCCTGTTTGTGGATTCTGGATAGGAACGGTATGCCCTGCATAATCTACAAACAGTTTGTCTCCTGTTTTATGGTTTTGACGCATCCAGGGGCTGATGGTTCCTTTCCATTTTCTATAAAGATCACCAAACTGGGAAGACTGGTAGCCATCAGGATGTTTCTCCTTGTACTCTTCCCATAGGAGTTGAAGGGTAACTCCTTTTTTCCTGAGTTCTTTGTGGATATATTCACAGTCTGGCTCAGGCCTTGTCTTTTTGGAATCGATACTATGCGCTCCTTGCACTGCCTGGCGAAGTTTGGATTCATCCATGACTTCGATATCGTTCCAGGTCAGGCTCAGCTCTTTCACTTGCCGAAGATAAGCTCCTACTGTTACGTGAGAAACAGAACAGCTCCGGGCGATTTCACGGTTTCCCAGTTGATGCTTAATCCCGAGGCGCAAAATCTCTCGTAGTTTTTGGGAAGAAATCTTTCTTTTTCGCTTTCTTGCCATTAAATCTCCTTAGTATTAATTGATATTAAAAGAAAAGAAGATTGTTTAATGGTCATATCATCAAGGATCGGGTCAAGTGAGGTGGTCACAAAGGTGCGGACAAATTTTGGAGAGCGTATTGAGGGATATTGATGACGTTGGCAAGTAAAAGCGGTTTAGGTGGTAGGAGATTTCCGATTTCAGTGGTAAGACAAAATCGGTTTTACTGGTCAGTGTGCACCGGTTTTGGTGGCAATTACCAGTCGGTAAATGCATCACATCAAGGAACGCCACAGGGAGGCATTATCAGTCCTACATTGGCCAATTTAACCCTCGACGGATTGGAACGGGTCGTCCGTGATGCAGTCCCCCGGCGATCACGGGTAAATTTTGTTCGATATGCCGATGATTTCATTGTCACAGGCAAGTCTCATCGCCTGCTGAGTAAAACAGTGAAACCGGTCATCGAAAAATTCCTTGAAGATCGAGGTCTCTCGCTATCTCAGGAGAAAACCAAGATCACCCATATCAAGCACGGATTTACGTTCTTAGGACAAACCTTTCGCAAACATGGTAAGAAGCTGCATATCACACCGTGTCGAGAGAGCGTACTCTCGCTCAAACAGAAAGTAGGTGAACTGATCCGCAAATACGTCAGCTCTCCGATGGAAGGCCTGGTCCGAAGGTTGAATCAAACCCTTCGCGGCTGGGGCAACTACCACCGTCATGTGGTGGCTTCGGAAGCATTTTCCCAAATTGATACATACGTGTACGAACAGCTATGGCGAATGATCCGCAGGCGACATCCTGTGAGATCCAGTAACTGGTTATACAAGAAATACTGGGCGAAAAGGAACCGACAGTGGATGTTCACCGCCAAGGTCAAGACCAAGAAAGGCGCTTGTACCTATCAGGTGATTCGACTATGCTCGTTAGGAATTAAACGTTATATCAAAATCAAAGCTGATGCAAACCCATACGATCCAAACTACGCCGGATATATTTGGCTAAGAAAGAATCGTAAGATTCCTCGACACTTACCGACGTTGACAGCACGGGAGTATCGAGCATTGAAGTCAGCTTGAGGTAAACAGCCGGAGCGTCCAACAAGGTCGCTTTTCGAAAACGCTTGAGCCGTATGACGGGAAACTGTCACGTACGGTTCTTAGGGGGGAATGGGACAGCGATGTCCCTGACCTACCCGATCCAACAAAAAATGAATTATGAGTATTACTATTGATTTCTTTTTTAATTATGGTGGAAACATAGAATCATTATTGAAAGATCTGGAAAATTGGGTTGGATGTTATTTTTTACCTTATGAAAATAATCCAGATGATCTTTATTGCAGATTTTTAGGTATGGAGCTTAGCTTTAGTGAACATGAGCTAGAAAATGACAGAGACTTAGATTTTGAGAATTTTAAATATGAAATTGGCATTCGTACTCCGATCCCAGATGCTGATTTCCGAACGCAACAGTTATTAACAATGGCTTCATTGACGTATGCCATGTATAGGCGGTTGCAAATAAGCGGTATCCTAGTTTTTGACCTTCAGTCATTATTAGCAAGATACGAAATTCATGGTGAAAAGCTTTTTGATACTATTTCAAAAAAAGTTGTTGAATACCCAGAGCATTTATCAAATCTTTTCAAAGTAATTCCAAAAGATGCATTAAACGCGTCTTGGGAGAGCCCAACAATAGAATACTTAGAAAACCTGGGTAGGCAAGTAGAAAATAGTTAAAAGTCATATATACTCAAGGGTATAACAACAGCATTAAGATTGACCGCCATCTAGCCCTCGATGGGGTCAAATTGTACAAATTCTTAGCAAGTTAAACGAAAATACAAAGCCCCAGCAAGCGGCAACTTATGCTGAGCGTTGGGGAATCGAAAAAAATAATCATGGAAAGCACAATTCAACCACCTCTTCCTGGAAAAATTCTTCAAAAGAATCTTATTCTCTCTGATTCTGATGATTCATTCGATAGAATATTTCAAGGTATCGAATTGTGTGTTCAGAATGCAAAGCGACTTATTTCTGATGTGAAATTATTGGTAGACAATAACAACTACTCATCCGCCTTATTCCTTTTAACAACAGCAAGAGAAGAGTTCGCTAAATCTTATCTTCTATTTGATTTGTGCAGACTTGATTTTACAAAACACCATTCTGTCTTAGGCAAGCTTTGTAGAGCGTTCTATGACCACGTAAAGAAACACGCATATTTGGAGGTAATTGAATTTCCAAATATAAATTCAATGGAAGATGCGAAGCGAATTTGGGACTTATCGGTTCAAAAATACTGGCCAGCAACTAGCGAGTATGAGCCTGACTTACCTCATGAAACTTGTTTTACAAGGGAGTTTCCATTATATGTTGATTTCATAGACTATGATCAAAATTGGTCAATTCCTAGAAACACAGGTCATGAATGCTATTTTGAGGAAATCGAAGGTTGGTCGATGATTTCAAGAATGGAGAAACATATTACAATTTGGGAAAACGATATTTCTGTCGGGTTCCTAGGCCCTGCGTTACTGAAATCTATGAACAGTGCTTTTAAAAACTGTTACATTACCGAAAATTCAGATAACAATGAAATACGAAGACTATATCAAGTGGTCATTGATCATTTTTTGAAAGCTAATTCATTTACTGAAGAATACATAAAGAGTTCATCTGTATTCTATATGAAATGGCCTCTTTACCACTTTGTTGCATCCGCTTGATTGGTCCCCAACAAAAGTTTACACCCGACCGCATAACGCCTTTGCTGGTCTCGTGTTAGGTGATTTTGGCACATTCATTATTAATTAACCATCGAAGTGGCGGCGGGTGAAACCGGCGTTAGACAAAAAATCATGGAAAAAACAAGGTTCCTTTACGGAAAAAAGATTAATTTTGAATCCTTTCTTACTACAGGTTCTCCATTGTGGTTTAGGGACCTATATTCATTGGGCAAACTTGAAAATGAAAAGATAAAAGATGATGAGAGTATTCGAAATCATGAAGTCAATTCTGATCAAGTGCAGAAAATAACCTTAGATGGACGTGACTTTAGGTTAGTTGAAAACTCAACATTCAACTGGAAACTACTGACTAGACGATGCCATATTCTGTGTTTAAGCAATAGTGGGAATAATGAAGTGCTCTTTAAACGCTTTAATGCAGATGTTTGTATTGAATTAAATACGGAATATATCATTGAACTGATAAAAGAAGGGAATCCAAATAAAAACCTGGAAATCGTTGGTAGAAATGTCGATTACTACAAAAAAGGGGCTTTGCCTTCAAGTCATGATCCCTTTGAACTGGTGTTTAAAAAGGAGTATGAAAAATACCACATAGAAGATGAATACAGAATCGCAATATTCTGGCCAAGAGACGAGGGTTCAACCGTTTTAACAAAGGACAACATGCAAGTAAACGTTTTCGGTGAGCAAGCGACAGATGGTGATCACATTGAAATTGGTTTTAGTAAATCTGATATGAAAGATATAGTAATAGATGTATATAGCTATTAATTTGCTGTAATTATAGAATATATGATGTCTAACAATCGTTTCAACCTGACGTTTTTCGCCGCGCCGTTCGCTTCGCTCTCGTCGCTTCAAAAAACGCAGGTTAAACGGACGTTAGCTGGATAATCAAGTGAGAAAGCTCATTGGCAAAGGAATTGAGATTATTTTAGGAGTATAGTAAATAAAGCAGAAATAAACAGAGTTATCCTTCTCTTAAAACAAAGGACTTTTTAAATCCCTAAACTAAGGAGTACTTATGTTAAAAAAAGATTTATCAGTGGCAGAAATCGCAGATAAATTTGATGATTTCTATTTTCAATCGGTTTTCTTGGAAGCGGCGATTCGAGGACTGGTTCAAACGGGAAATATAGATGAATTGCACGTCGGAGAAGGGCTGGCAGTTTTATTAAGATCTCTCTATAAAGAAAATAGGGATTTTCAACACTTGATTCTGGAGCGTATTAACTGCTTGGAAACTGCCATTCAAGATGAGTCGATGGATTTTACCACACTCAATGACGGAAAAAAAGAAACGTGAAAAATTCTATTTGTGGGTAGATAATTACAACGAACTCAAAAAACTGTCCGATTCTCGTGGAATGTCTGTTTCTGAAGTCATACTGGACTTTCCCAAAATTATAGACGAGCCTACCGATAGCCCAAAGAAGGCAAGATATCTCACAATTGATTCTAAAATGGACGAATTTATACAGATTATCGCAGACAAGTATTTCAATCCCTCGAACAAAACAAGGGGAGGAAACCGAAGCGAGACTCTAAACTATTTAATCAGGGAGTACTTGAAAACAAAAAAATAACTTCTAAATCAAAAATTAGCTAACACATACATCAATCCGACGTTGACCGCGCGCCTGCGTCGCACGATCAACGCGGGTTATGAAATCGTTAGTTTTTTAGAACTCGCATAAGAAACTGAATGAGATGAAAATTTCAATAGCAAGTGATCATGCAGGATTCGAATATAAATGCAAAATTATCAAGCATCTAGAATCAGCTGGACACCAAGTAAAAGACCACGGTACTGACTCAAGTGAATCAGTTGATTACCCGGACTTCATCAAACCAGCTTCAGAGTTTGTCTCACAAGGTTTATCAGCATTAGGTATTGTTCTCGGTGGTAGCGGAAATGGGGAGGCTATTGCAGCAAATAAAGTCACTGGTATTAGGTGTGCAGTTTGTTGGAATACAGAATCTGCTAAACTAGCAAAGGAACACAATGATGCAAACATGATCTCTCTCGGGCAAAGAATGATAACACTTGAAACAGCCTTAGAAATTGTTGATATTTGGTTAAACTCAGAATTTGAGGGTGGACGACACATTGTTCGAATAGAAAAAATAGAAAATCAAAACTAACAAGGGTTTGCAGTGGACCGCCAGCTGGCCTTCGATGAGGTCAAATTTCCAAATTCCTAGCAAGCTCTTCATCAACACCAAAACCTCGCAGGGCGGCCACTGAAACCCGGCGTTCGGTGAAAAATAGTAATGAGAGATCCATCACATAAGTATTCCAAAGACAAAAGGACATCAATAGAACTATTGGAACTTCACCGCCAAGGATTGAAGTCTAACAAAGATGTTTGGGAGCCAATGGCAGTTTTGCATTATCGTGGTGGAATAGAGGAATTTAAAATTGGAAAGAAACTAACTGAAAGCAAAAATCCTGAGGACCGTTGTATCGGAGCCGATGTCCTTGCTCAATTGGGTTGGGAAGATAAGACTTTTGATGATGAGTCTGTCGAAATTCTTATTGAGTTATTAAATGATTCTGACAATGACGTAATATATTGTGCAGCAGTTGGACTTGGGCATCGAGGTTCTCCTGCTTCGATAAGCTATTTATTAAAGCTAATAGACCATAAAGATGCTCAAGTACGCTACGGTATTACTTTCGGTTTGTGTGGACAAGAAGACGAAGCAGCAATAGAGGCACTTATCAAGCTTAGTAAAGACAGTGACTTTGATGTTCGGAATTGGGCAGTTTTTGGATTAGGCTCACAAAACGATATAGATACGCCTTCCATTCGAGAAGCTTTACTTGAAAGACTAAACGACGAAAACCACGAGATTCGTGGTGAAGCCTTAGTAGGACTCGCACGTAGGAAAGATAAAAGGGTATTTGATGCACTATTGAAAGAATGGGAACTTGATAGTGTTAGTATGCTCAGTTTAGAGGCAGCTGAAGAACTTGCGAACCCAAACTTGATTCCCCATTTGCTTGAAATAGAATCATCTCTTGATCTTTCTGATGATGAAAGATTCTGTGAACAATTAAGAGGCGCTATTGCTGCTTGTGAGGGGACAACATAAATCATCACCGAACAAGTGTTTCAACCTGACTTTTTTCGCCGCTTCGCTCTCTGCGCTCTGAAAAAAGCAAGTTAAACAAGCGTTAAGCCTCAAAAAAAGTCCATCAGCGTCATTATTTCAAATTGACTAAGCACTCCTAGAAAAGGTACAGTATATCTGTACATATCGATATAGGAGGTTTTATGGCTATTCATACTACGTATACAAACGCGAGAGCAAATTTAGCAAAGCTTTTTGACGAGGTCTCATTTAATCAGGAAACGGTAATTATAAACCGAAGAGGCAAAGAAGATGTTGCATTGATTTCGGCAACAGAGCTTGAAAGCCTATTTGAGACAGCTCATTTACTCAGGTCTCCTAAAAACGCAACAAGATTGCTGAAGGCCCTCAACAGGGCTTTAGAAAATTCAGAGCCATTTGCAACAATTGAAGAATTAAAAAAAGAGGTTGGAATTGGCAAAAAATAAAGCACAAAAAGACGCCATATTCCATCCTGAATTTCGAGAAGACTTAAAATATTGGGTAAAAACAGATCGCAAAATAGTCTTGAAAGCATTTGATATTATTGAAACTATTCTAAGAGATCCATTCAAAGGCATCGGTAAACCAGAACCTCTTAAATATTTGGCGCCAAATACTTGGTCAAGACGACTTACACAAGAACACCGAATTGTGTATTTGGTGAGGGACAACAAAATTGACTTTCTACAGGCAGGTTATCACTACTAATATGAGCAAAGACTCTAAAAGTCAGGCTTAACAAGGGTTTGCAGTGGACCGCCATGCTGCCTTCGATGGCGTCTAATTTCCAAATTCCTAAATCACTAAATCAGGTGACAGTATACTAATTTTGGGAAATAGGTATCATGTCACCTGATTTGTCCTTGATTTTAATAGAGGAAAAGTAAAAATTTGACCGATGAAGATGATCAGACAGAAAAAATCGATCAGAAAACCACATAATCAATCAACAGCCAAGTCCGTGGAATTAGTTTTTCTACAGACTCGTTATGCAGAAATTTCAGAATCAGAATTAGAAAGCCTTAAAACCTGAATGATTGAAAGTCAGAAGTTAAATTTTCGTAAGGTGGATTCAACAGATTTTG
>JANQGZ010000095.1:0-33921 GCA_028282825.1 SAR324 cluster bacterium | reverse complement strand
CGGTTATCGGTTATCGGTTATCGGTTATCGGTTATCGGTTATCGGTTATCGGTTATCGGTTATCGGTTATCGGTTATCGGTTATCGGTTATCGGAAAGTGCCGCGATGCGATTGGTGTGTCAAGATGAAATTTATAAAAATATATAATTTGTTTACACAATCTATCTGATAACTGCCCTTTTATCTGATAGCGGATAACCGATAACGCAGGGTCAAAACAGGTTACTCCCCAACCGCCGGTTGCAACGTTAACTCCGATTTCGCATGCTGCCGGATTGCCGAGTCACTAAACCACCAATACAGCTTGTCTCCATCCATAAACGGTTTGATCTGATCCGTTCGATGCGGGCTCAGCAGCCTTTCTGAGACTCCACCCGGTAACACGGCAGCGATTTTATCCGGATCCCCCATATCGATCACCATTCTCAATGCTGCAAAAACTGTTGCATCAAAAGAATCCTGCACCTTGAATTTACTTCTGTGCAATGTTTCGGTGGAACCGGGCATGGGATAACTGCCACCACCAATCAACTGACTGCCGATTCCGGACCGGCGAAGAACACTTACAAAATGAACCCGATGCAAGCTCCCCCAGGTCCAGTTTCGAGGGTTAGCGCCGTATTGTTCGGTGAGTTTATTTACGGTATTCTCCCCGGCTTTGATAACAATGTCCTCAATTGTCTCTTTCTTTTCCGGGGTTCGCTGGTCATCAAACCATTTTTCCTGTCCCTGTTCCATGGCCGTCAACAACCGCTGTTGCCAGTAATATTTATTCTGAATCATCACTGTTGATAAATGTCCCCCTATCTCATCTCCATAGGTTTCCAAAAACAATTCACACATCAACACCTGAAAAACGGAAGGAGCTATCTGTTCCGAATCGTCATGATAATTCCATTTGGAAAGGATGTCGGCGATCTCGCTTGTTTTTGGGTTTCCTTTCAGAATGGTGACCAAATAGGGCACAATTCTCAGGGCCATCAGGTTTTTTGTGTCACGTTGGAATTCCCAGTGATCATCAACGGATTTGATTTCCGGCCGGGACAACAACTCCTTGATTCGACTGTATCGCCAGGAAGGAGCAAAATGGGAGGAGTAATAATAGGGATAATCCCTGGTCACCACCGCATGGTTAGCTGTCCCCAACCAGCCTTTCTCGGGATTGATGCTGTGGGGCATTTCCTCCCATGGAATCCAGGCTGGCCAATCCTCAGCCCCGGATTTTACAGGATGCGGTATGGTGCCATTAGACCGTGCTCGTATCGGGATCTTACCATTGGTCTGCCAGGCAATATTTCCGGATGAATCCGCCAAAACGAAATTTAACATGATCGCATTAAGTCGGCTTAGAACCTCCCGGGCTTCATAAACATCTTTTGCCAACATTAAATCAATAAATCCCAGCGATTTGCCCATGGTCTCAAATGGGGACCAGCGCAAACTGATCACCTTATTGCTTTTAAGATCATCATACATTCCGGTTATGATGGGTCCTCTTTTGGTCAGGCGAATGTCGACCTCTTCTTCCCTGAATCCGCTCTCAAAAGAACCATCCTTTATTTTAAGAGTTTCCTTGATGATTTCCAAAGGAAAGGAGCGATTGCCCTGAAGGTATTGATCCGGATTTTCGGAAAACAAGGTTTCTACGTATAAATCCTGGGTATCCCCGTAACCATTGGTGACCCCAATGGCCAAATGCTCGGTTCTGCCGGCAATCATACCGGGAAAACCGGGCCCGTTGACACCAACCGCCCTGATCTCGGGCGTAATCAAAGCGATGGGATACAGGGGGCCGGGAAGAATGGTTGCTGCGATATGCGGGTCATTAGCCAGGATCGGCTTGCCACTGGTAGATGATTTCCCGTTTGTCACCCAGTTATTGCTGCCAACGCGAAGGTGAGTATCATCAGCGTAAGGAAACAGATCCAGCAGGGATTGCATGACCACTTTGGATGATGCCATCCCCTCAATAGCCAGATCCAAGGGTTTGCCACTTGGATCATCCGGATTGAATATCAATGGCAGCAACTCCCTGGTTTTATCCTTTCCCAACTTCTCCAACAGGAGTTGAGTGATGATTTCAGTCCGCAAATTGGCAGCTGAAGCCCAACCCATGTAGTATACAATCGCCATGGAGTCCGTTATATTCCATTTCGATGGTTTGAGTCCCAGCAAGGCCAGTTCAACAGGCAGTTCATCATGGCAGGTCTCGATATAGGCATTAACCCCATCCACATATTTCTGAAATCGATTCTTATCTTTGTCCCCAAGTAACGCCGCATGTTTTTTCCCGTTTCTATGAAAACCGATGGTTCTCATGCGAATATCGCTCTTTTTTGCTTTTTTTCCGTTGATTCCCCTGTCGCCCATCACCTCTGTCAAACGCCCGGTGGAAACCAATCGAACCAGTTCCATCATAAACAATCTATTCTGGGCGGTTATAAATCCCTGTGCAAAAAACAGATCATCCTCGTTTTGTGCATAAACATAGGCCATTCCGTTTTCATCGCGCAGTACCTTCACAGGTTGCTGCAATCCTTTTACATAAAGCTCCCCGTTGCGTTGGATATCATTTAAATTCGAAGTGAGCAGATTGAATCCGGTCACCAGAAAAACGATTAGCAAAAAAAGAAAAATCCATCTCCAAGAAACGCCCATATCTCCTCCAAAAGACTTTTTGATCATCGTAATCGATCAATGTAAAAACGTCTGCTACTTGGTTTACTTGTTGAGATTATTATATTTTGTTGTCGGTATCGTCAAACCTTTAATCTTAATGCCATTGGCTTTAAACCGGATTACTGGTAAAGATTCATCTGGGATTGTTAATTTGAAAACCGCATCTCCACACCCATACCTTGAAGCAATTCCATGGCGGTTTCGTTTTTTCGTTATTCTGAAACAGGTATCACAATCGGGATCGAGGAAAAATTTCGTGACCGATCGCATACCATATTTTATCCATTGCTATCGACTAAAAATAACCCGATTATCAACTGAGAAAGGATAGAATGGCAAAAGAGATTGAAAGGAAATTCCTGGTCAAAGGCGAAGCATGGAAGACCCAACACAAATCCGTCTATCGACAGGGGTATCTCTCCATAGATCCGGAGCGAATTGTAAGGGTCAGAACAGTCGATCAGAAAGCCTATCTCACCATTAAAGGCAAAACCGTAGGCATGACCCGGCAGGAATTTGAATACGAGATTCCACTGGCGGAAGCCATCGAACTGCTGGAAAACCTTTGTCAAAAACCCCTGTTGGAAAAAACCAGGTATCAAGTGCCCTTTGGTAATGTGGTGTTTGAAGTTGACGAGTTTCATGGAGAGAACAAAGGTCTCGTCGTGGCAGAAGTCGAGCTGGAACACGAAGATCAAAAGATCCCAAAACCGGACTGGCTGGGTGATGAAGTAACCGGCGACCCACGCTACTACAATTCAAATCTCATAACCAATCCCTTTATAAATTGGAACCGGTAAATTTTTCTAATTCCCATCGGTTATCGAAATGTCCCTTGCCCCAACAGCACAGTCAAGGCAAAAAAGAGCTGAATGAAAAAGTAAACCGTTTACACAAGCTATCTGATAACTGATAGCCGATAGCTGATAACCGTAGTTAATATCCCGTTAACTCCACATATCCATATCCGTTCACTGATTCGGAACTCACGCGAACAGCACCTTCCCAATAGTTAAAACTGTGACGATGCTCCTGGTCGTTTAGTAATGGAGTAACTGTAAACTCCAGGTTGAAACGCGGAATGACGAGTTTCCAGGCGGAAGGAAATACCGTGCCTGTGTGGGGGCTTTTCCAGTTATCCAGCACTTGAATACTGTACTCCTCATGAGTCAGGTGAGTTTTCTCACCGGAGGCATCGATGTAACTGCCTGATGAATAGGGGCTAATGCCTCCGGCTTTGTATCGGATCTGATAAAGCATTACTTCCCTGTTGTCCTCCAGCTGAACAGAAAACCAGTCCCATCCGCTTTCACCACGTTTAAAGGCACTGGTCGACCATTCCCGATCCAGCCAGCTTGCACCCTTCACTTCGAAATGCTCTGACCCCACTTTAATCAAACCCTCCGTCGACAACCGTGTCTGGGCGTAATAGTAAGACGCATTTCCCTCATCTTCGCTTTTCTGGCTTAACCCATCATCCCCCTGAAACACGGTTGGTTTCTCAAGGGTCATTTTTAGTTGTAGGCTTATCTGCTCCTCTTCCGCAAGCAACACGTACTCTTCCCCTTCCTTATAGACCTGCCAGCCTTCCAGCCATACCCTGTATGGCTCAGCCCGGGCACCAGCTAAACCAAGCGCCCCGCGGCTGAATTTCTCAAACGAATGAAATTGTTCCTGCTGAACATCGGTTACGGCAAAATGTCCAAAATATACCTGGTTAGTACGCCATTCCGAAGTCCCCGGAACTTCTTCCGTTTGCAAAGCACGTCTGAAGATCGTGAACTGGTAACCAAAATGTCTACCGGTTTTGGTTTTTAGATTCCCCGTATAGTACCACCATTCCGTCTGAAAGCCAGGGTGCGGTCCGTAATCTCTCGGGAATGTAAACTCATAAGGATCAATCGCCCGGCTAAACTGCTCATTGGAACCGTCACCCGACATTTGGGCAATCACATCCGCCCTGAATGCCGCATTTTCAGGCTTTTGTAGTCCAAACCAAGCACCCCAGCCGACAGTGGCCACAAACAAAACCAAAATGATGATCAGAAGCTTTCCTTTTTTCATTGCTATTCGGTCCTCAGTAACTCTGCAACAGGTTTTTGCAACATGGCCACGACAGGATAAATTCCTGCCAGCAACGCTGCAGTTAACGCAATTACCAATGCTTCCATGTAGGTTCCGGGGTTCAACACAAAATCGAGCGTCCATCCAAATGACCGTTTGTTGATGACAAACACCAGGATCCAGGCCATGGCCGTACCAAGCGGAATGGCAAACAAACCGGATAACAGGCCGATAAAGCCGGATTCCGTGAAGACCAGTCGCCAGAGCTGGTTTATCGTCATGCCATTGGCCCTCAGCGTTCCGATTTCCCTGGATCGCTCCAGCATGAGCGACATAATGGTGTTCAAAACACCGATAAAGGCCACCAGGCCGGCCAGAATCTGCAGGGCAATTGTTATGGTAAAAGTCCTGTCAAAGACCTCTATGGCAGCTTCCCGCAATCCTTTATTGGAACGGATAATCAGTTTATGCTTGGCGCCGAATTCACGTTCTATCTCTTTTCTAACTTTATCAACCGATGCACCTTCCTTGACAAACAAAGACACCCCAAAGACCGAATCATCCCCCCAGAACCGACGGAAGGTATTATCCTGCATAATAATAATTCCCTGCTCCGAAGAAAAATCCCTGAAAATACCCGCTAATCGAAATTCCTGTGGCCCCATGCTTGTTTCCAGCATCAACGCAGAGCCCTTCTTCCCTTGAATACCATGCTTGAAGGCAAAAGGCTCCGAGATGAATACCCAGCCCTGGTTGAATTTTTGTTCCATTACGTGATCATCGCCGCTTCTCCAGATCCAGGTTCGTTTAGCTACATCCCTGTCCAGGCTGACAATGGAACTGTTGGCGTAGTCTCCGAAACGAATCTGCCTGGTCTGAATGGAATAAACCTCCTCCACACCGGGTAGCTGCTGAAAGGCATCTTTGAGAGTATTGTCCAGCTTTCTGGATAAATGACTGGCAGGACTGATGTATAAATCAGCCTGAATGGTATTGCTTAACCAGCTCACAACGGTTGAACGAAAGCTGCCTACCATGTTTCCCACCCCGATAATAACCGAGATGGCAATCATCAAAGAAGCGATCGATCCACCGGTGCGGCTCAATGAACGACTGATGTTTCGAGAAGACATTCTGCCGATGATGCCGGGAAAGATCCTGAACAAAACACCAATCACCTTCATGATCGCCTTGGTTAAAACAGGCACCAACATGGCACTTCCGCAAACAATAGCCAGCAAAGCCAGGTAACTGACACCCAGTGTTGTTGTCGGCACCAGTAATAACAGATAGCCGATGACAAGCAGCAAAAGTCCGGTGGTTGTCAACAACGCCAGATTCCGACTGATTTTCCTCTCAAGGCTTGACCGTCGTAATGCATCAACAGGACTGATATTAGCTGCTTCCCAAGCAGGAAATGCAGCTGAGATGACTGAGGCCAAAATTCCCAGCAGAAACGCCTTCAGAAACTGCCAGACATTCAGATAGAAGGTGTTCACGGTTAATACAAAATAAAGATCCGAGATGGTCTGGCTGATTAATTTAATTATACTCGTCCCCAAAGCTATCCCAAGTAACAATCCCGCGAAAGATCCAAGCATCCCCCAAAACAATGTCTCAACCTGTATCAGTCCAAAAATTTCCTGACGGGTCACTCCCAATGCCCGCAAGGTTCCTATTTGAGCCCTGCGCTGCACAACCGAAAATGTAATGGTATTGTAGATCAGGAAAACCCCAACCAGCAGGGCAAGAAGGCTAAGCGCTCTTAGATTCAACTCAAAGGCATTGGACATCTGCCTGACGGTATTGGCATTTTTCTGCACTGAAACAAGACGTGCATCCCCGGAAAGATTTGATTCAATTGCTGCCAGGGATCCACTGTCTTCAGGATCGACAATCATATCGATATGGCTGATCCTCTCCCCCATCGCCAGTATCTCCTGGGCAGAGGAAATATCTGTCAAAATAACCCCGGAAAGGGCTTCACGCGTGAAGCTGTCGGAACTGTTCAATAAGCCGGTAATGACAACCTTTTGGGTTCCCCGGTTAGTCTGCAGATCAAGACTGTCGCCGGGATTGAGCTTTAGCTCATCTGCCAGGTCCTTTGAGATCAGCACTTGACCGGGCTGCGTTAAAATAGAGACAAGTATGTCCTGGTTTGGCAAGCTTGAGGCACTGCCCAGGTAATTTCGAAAGCTGGTATCAACAAACGGATCGATACCAAGCAACTGCATGGTGCGGTTGTCATGTTGCACCAACTGCACGTAACCGCTGACCACCGGGGCGAGAGGCAGGTCTGCAACTTTCTTTTTCAACCCCACATAAAACGATTGATCCAGAGTGTCCGAAGACCCGACAATCTGATGTGTGGCCCTGCCGGAAATGCTTTGGGTCGATAACTGAAAAGAGCGGCCAATGCTTTCATTGGCCAGATCAACAGCCACCACAACGGCAACCCCAATCGCAATTCCCAGAAAAAGCAGGAACTTTTGCAAAGGGTGACCTTTGGAATAGCTGATACTGAGTTTAAAGAGAAAAGAAGGAGTCATATATAATTATCCGATAACCGCAGTTCAAAACTGCCTCATTTTCCCATCCTGGATTCCGAAAACGGCATCTGCAACATTAGTGATATCTGTGCTATGCGTTGCCATGATCAATGTTTTTCCCAGGTCCCTGGAAAGTTTTAACATCAGATCCATGACCGCAGACCCGGTTTCGTGATCCAGATTCCCTGTAGGCTCATCAGCAAGGATGATGGAAGGATCATGGGTCAATGCCCTTGCAATGGCTGTTCTTTGTTGCTCTCCCCCGGAGAGATTTTCCGGTGTTGCCTCCCGCCTGTCCGCCAGCCCGACCTGATCCAGAATCTGCAGGGCCTTCTCCCGATTTTCCCTTGTTCCTGCCCCATCCAGTTCCTGGATGAGCATCACATTCTCCAAAACGGTCAATGTGGGAATCAAATTGAAAAACTGAAACACAAACCCGATATGATGCCTCCGGAACAAAGTCCGCTCATAATCACTCATGTTACCGACATTGTTTTCCCCAATCAGAATCTGCCCCTGGTCAGGCGTGTCAATTCCGCTGATCAGGTTTAGTATGGTACTTTTGCCGGATCCGCTTTTTCCCAGGATAATTGATAGCTGTCCCTCGGGAAATTCCGCATTCAAACGATCCAGCACCATACGGGACTTTCCGCCTTCCACAAACGATTTGGAAATGTCTGTTAGTTGTATTTTCATAATAAAAAACCGGAATAAACCACCCGTTTTATCTTGATTACATAAATCTGAATTACTGCTCCACCCGTGAACGTGCTTTTGCACGTGAATCCACATGAATCAAGTCAGTCATAATCGATAGCTTTAACTCACCCATTGCAAAAACTCCGCCCAACCTTATCAAAACACAAAAAAGAAAGCGAAGCTTTCACCACCTGTAAATCTAAAATCTAAAATATAGGGATCTTCCCTATGGTGATCGCATCGGAAAAAAAACCAAATCAAATGCAGTAAAAAAAATGACATTTTTTTATCGTTCCAACCCGATGAAATCATGGAAGAACTACAACTAATTTGAAGAGTCATAATAAATATCAATGACAGAAAGCAAAATCTTAAGATTTTCTGAAAGATTTATTTTTATTTTATAATTACTTCATTTTTAAAATTTATCAAATAGTTTATTTAAACAAATAAAATCTATATATTTGAAATTATATTATTTTAACTATTTTTAAATAAATTTATTGACAATTTGTATCTGGAAAAACATATTGTTAATCCAAAAATATCTTATCAAATATTTAACGAAGATAAACTTGTAAAATCGTTGCAAAGCCTTACATTTTTTACTTTAGCGGTTAAATATTTTCCATGTGTTTAAAATCACAGATCATTATCCATCATCACTAAAAGTCTTAAGATCACCAAAAATTACCAGACACCCAAAGGTAACTTCATGAAAACACCTGACATCCGGTCGTTGATACTACTTACTTTTTTTGCCCTCACACCATGTCTGCTCTCAGCAAAAATTCCGGAACCCTCCAATGTTCTCTTTGGCACCGTCCATATCAGCGGCAAACAAATCCTGAAGACCGATTCGGAAGTGACCGTCGTTGCCAGGCTTGCCAACACCGAAATTGCCTCCTACCAGATGGGTTCCAATGCAGCTTATGGTGATCAATACCTGCTCAAGATTCCCCTGGATTCAGTAGGAAATAGAAACACTCATTCCACCCATAAAAATGACACCATCAACATCTTTGTCTCCAACATCCTGGCTAATACGGTCACTGTCGGGGAAAGAGGGACAGTAACGGAAAGTAATCTTGCAGTGGACGCAACCGATACGGATAACGATGGCATGCCGGACTATTGGGAGACCCAGTATGATTTGCTGGTGACAATCAATGACGCCAGTGACGACAAAGATCTCGACGGATTAACCAACCTCACGGAATATACCTTTGGCTCCAACCCAACCATACCGGACAGTGATGGCGATGGCATGCTGGATCTTTTCGAATACACCCACGGCTTTAATCCCAATGATCCGGCAGACGCTCTTTTAGATTCCGATAACGATGGATTAACCAACTTCCAGGAATCCCAGAACAATACCAATCCGCATTCCGCTGATTCAGACGGAGACAACATGCCCGACTCGTTTGAAGTGCAATACGGTCTCAATCCCAATGATGCTGCAGATGCCACCCTGGACAGTGACGGAGACGGCTATACCAACCTGCAGGAATACCAGAATGGAACCGATCCGACCGTGGATGATTCAGCCAGTCAGAGTCAACCAGTCTTACTCGCCCAGGCAAACCTGTTTAATGGTGATATTAGTAGTCTGGAAGCCGATGAATCAACCATCTTCATCTCCAGTCACAACAGTGACCAGGTCAAGGTTATAGATAGCCGGCCCACCAAACTTCAAAGCCTCTCAGCAATGAGCAGTAAAAACGTCACACTGGAAAATGTGATTGCCACCAATGCTAAAAATGGTGTTAACGCTCTTGTCAGATGGAATCATCTGTTGATCATCGCCACTGGAGATAACCAGGTTGTTGTTTGGGATCTTAACCAAAATCAGAAAACAAGCGAATTGATGATCAAAACAGACGATAACAATACAAGTGTTCTGAGTCTGGCGATTGATGATCTAAGTTTGGTTGCCGGTGCGGCAAACGGCAAAATCTATGTCTGGCACAACAACAACGGCACATTTGAATTTGACGACGCCTGGGTAGCCAACAGCAATCTCAAGGAAAACTATAAAACCGGCTTTGTTACTTCCGTCAGTCTTTCAGCGGATAAGATTTTTTCGACCAGGCTGCTTCCCGAAAAAGCGTTAAACGCATGGGATCGTCATAACTACTATCTGATTTTGTTCGAACTGAAGGGAGAAGTGCCTTGTTGCAGGTTTCCAAAACTGGCTCACAATCAATCGTCCCTGGTTATGTCCAGAACGTTCTCAACAAAAACCCTGACATCCATTCCCTTGTCAGCTTCAACGCTTGAAGATGCCAAGCACGAGGAACATCGTGAACACGATTCAAAAATCAATATTGTTGTTGCTTCGACAAACCATGTAATTTCAGCCGATGACAATGGCCAGGTGTATATCTGGAACCAGAGTTCCAATCTCCTGGTCCGGCAATTCAAAGCGCATGACAATGCCATTCGCTCCATGAAGATTAAAGACAATTACCTGGTCACCGGTTCCGTCTCAGGAGAAGTTAAAATCTGGAATTTCCCATACTGAGATATTTTAAATTTGGGAACTTTATAGTGTAAATTTCCAGTTTGTGAAAGCTACGCTTTCGTATTTGAAGTTGCAAACTGCTGCAAGCTCCGAAGGAGCGACACATAGTAGCCCAGGGTTTTAACCCTGGGTAGGGCAAGAAAAGAGAATTAAAGCTCCGAAGGAGCGACACAATGACCATTTTTAACTTGAAGATATACGTATGCCGCATCCCTTATCCGGTTTGCCGAAATAATAAGGAGCAACCAATATGAAACATCACATTCCCTCAACGATCTTATTTTTATCCATGATTTTCTTCCAAATAGGCTGCGATGGCTCCGGTGGTGGAGGCTCAGCCGCCAATACAAGTGATCCGGATCCTGATACGGAAGTCTTTTCGATTTCTGATTTATCCTTTCCTTCATCGATCAAACCTGGAGATCAGATAACAGTCACTGCAAACGTCAGTGGTAAGGACTCCGAAATAATCCTGTTTCAATTCATCTCCAACAACGGAAAAACTCACATAACCCCTCATTCGGGGATTGTCGCTACTAAGGCGGGAACAGGGGTGTTTAGCCTAAACTATCAGGCCCCGACTTTTCCCAGTGAGTATTATTATCACCTCAAAGTACTTAATAGCGATGGGGAGGAGATCATCAAAGAATTCACCGTTAACGTGGCCAACTAAGATGAAAAAAATTTATATGTTTATACTCGGTATCCTGGTAGTCGGTGCAGGCCTTGGATACCATAGCTTCTCTCGGAAAGCAGACGTCCGGGGTCAACTGGATTTAAAAGCCTTCACTTCAAAACAAAGCCTGGAACAGGCAGTTGTTTCGGTCAACCAATCCCCCATCAGCCTGGGAATGCTGTTGGAAGAAATAAAGAAAAAGGGTGGACACATCCCCGGTCGGTTTGCTGCCGATGAGCAACGTCAACGAGTGATCGATGAACTGGTCCATTTTGAGCTGCTGGCCCAGCAAGCCAAAAAGCTGAATTATCACAATGATCCCGAAATCCGGCTGGCCTACAAAAAAATGCTGGTGGCTAAATTCAAACGGGAGCAGATTCAGACCAAACTGTCTGAAATTGTCATCACTGATGAGATGGTCAAAGACTATTATGAAGACCATATCGATTCCTACCGGGAGCCGACCATGCACCGCATCGCCATGATCAAACTCAGAAAACCGCTGATCAAAGACAAGCAAAAGGCCAGGGCGCTCAAGAATAAAGCAAAACAGATCAGGCAAATGGCAAAGCAGGAAGATATCGCAGGATTTGGAAAACTGGCTGCCAAATACTCCGACGATCTGCAAACCAAATACAAGGGCGGGGCTCTTCCCTGGTTAAGCAAATCAGCCAGATACTTCAGACTCGAACCGGACATTGTCTACGCAGCCTTCAACCTTAAAGAAAAAGGCGAGACTAGCGATATCATCGAAACCAAAAACGGATTGTACATTTTGAAACTGATCGACCGGAAACAGCAAAAAACAAAACCCTTGGAAGCTGTGCGTTTGCAAATCCAGTCCGACCTGAAAGCCGGACTCAAACAAAAATGGTTGGATGATTTCCACCAACAACTAAAAACCAACGCCGAAATCGTCACCAACGATAACATTTTAGATGAAGACGTAATCTGGAAAAGCCAGGCAATCGTGCACAGCAAAGTCCCGACATTTCCAGCTCGTTAGCCATCAGCAGTCAGCAATCAGCTTATAAGGAATAAATATCTAAATGTAGGATGGGTAACTCGTTACCCGTCAACTCACAAAATCCAAATGTAACCACGAAGACACGAAACGCACGAAGAAAATGAATAAAAACTCTGTGTCCTCCGTGTCTCTGTGGTTAAAAAAGAAAAATAAAAAAACTTCGTGTCCTTCGTGCCTTCGTGGTGAAAAATATGAAAACAAAATTACTGCTAATCACATTTTTATCAATTCTACTGAGCAGCACTGCCAACGCAGCAACCCAACAAATCGACCTGCGTTATGGCTGGAATTTCATCTCCCTCTCGGTGACCCCGGTGGATCCAACCGTAGGCGCTATTTTCCTGCCCATCCAAGACAAATTCGAAGCCATCTGGAAAATCGACCCCATTGAACAGGAATGGTTCTCCTTTCCGCCTCCGATAGAGGGTATGACTTCGGTAGACACAATGGAAGTAGGCAGGGGCTATTGGGTTAAGGTTACCAATTCGGTCACTCTTCACATCGAAGGACTGGACGCACCACCCAGCGGATCATTACAGCTTTACCCCGGTTGGAACGCCGTCGGTTTCCCCGTCACCCAGCCAACGGACTACAAAAACCTGCTGACAGGCGCCCCCTATTCCCAGGTCTGGACCTACGATGTCAACTCCGGAGAATTCAAAGGTATCGAACTGATTCCGGGTACCCAGACAGTCACCAGGGAAGACTTCACCCAGATCCAACCCGGCCAGGGTTATTGGGTATATGTTTCCGAGCAAACCACCCTGGGACCCATCCTGGCAACGGCTCTGCCGGAAGATGTCGACCAGCCGCCCTTGCTGCCATCCGGCGCCTACGGAGAAAAAATCCTTTGGGATCTATTTACTTCCGGAGATGAAGATATTGGGGAAGACGGTTATTACGACAGACCAAACACCCAACGCGCCATTACCTTTCGCGATAATCTCAATGAGCAGAAAATCACCATCTACAACAAAGGAACCGGTGTCCTGCGTTGGAATGCTGAAATTGTTGACCCTGTTAACGCCCCCTGGTTAAAGATTAAGACTACTGATAGCGAAGGAAATACCTGGCTGATCACTTCCACATCCGGTGAACAGGCGCAGAATACCGGCTACATTCATCTCAGGGCGGACCGTACCCGACTGGCACCGATCAAATCCGGCTACCAGGCAACCATTAAACTCACCAGCAACGGCACAGCAGGCGAAGAGCAACAGGAACGCTTCATCCGGGTTTACATGTTTGTCGCCAATATCGTGGGCGATTACAATGTGCTGGTGAAGATCCACACCATCAACGGCAAAAAAGCCGATATGCACAATCCCCGCTATTACGTAAGCCTTTATGAAGACCGGGACGGCGTCAAGGGAATTATCGATCATAGTCGGTCCCTGCTGATGTCCAGACGGTTTTACCTGGCAGGAGTATATGTCAAAGATGACGCCAACCAGTTCACCCTTTCCGGCACCATTGTACTGCCACCCAAGGACTCCGGGCTTGAAGACTCGGAACTCAATCCGTACAAAGTAGAGCTGCAACGGGAAATCACCCTGATCGGAACCCGCAGCGAACCCACGGATGCCAACTTGGGACCTTTGGATCTCAAGGGAGACTATCGGGAAACCATTCGTAACGTTTTACCCGAGCCTGTCTATCTGGAAGGAACCTTTGAAGCGGTAAGGACTGAGAAAAAACCCCTGGTGACCGATCAAGTCACGGTTAACGAAACCGGGGATACTATTCCTGATGGCACCGGTATTTTGGAAAAAGAGATTGTGGTTAGTGACAACATCCTCATCACCGAGGTGGATATCACGGTTAATCTTACCCACACCCGTAAGGAAGACCTCAAGGTCAAGCTGGTTTCTCCGTTTAACACCCCTGTCCGACTGCGGGAACACAGTTCACACGAGATCGGTCAGGTAACTTACGACACCACGGCCGTCCCCATCGATTCCATGGATAATTTTATAGGAGAGCTTTCCGCCGGTACCTGGAAACTGATTGTGGAAGACGATGTACCGGGAGAAATCGGCTCATTGATCGCCTGCTCCCTGGATATCAAAGGAACCAAGGTATTTTCCGTTGAAGGCACCGTCACCGGCGTACCCGACGGAGCCACCATCATGCTCACGGGCTGCGGCATTGTCAAAACCACTACGGTGCAAGGTGGTACCTATAAATTCGATAACCTGATCGACTGCAAATACCAAATTAAAGTGATCCATCCGGGTTATGAGCAGGAAGAAGAATATGTCCTCCTCAGCGGTGGTGATATGAGCGGCGTCAATCTGAATCCGAACAAAGTGGTGACAGGGGCCAACGACTTCCTGGTCAGTCCTTTGATGGGACAATTACCGCTCAAGCTTCATCTGATCGATCTCAGCGACCTGAATCCCGTCACTAACTGGAACCACAAATGGACCATCTCCGATCTCTCGGGCGATAGCGTGCTTTCCGAACATGTCATCGATGGTCAGGGCTCCGATATCACTTACACGATAAACAAAGCCGGGATTTACCAGGTCAAACTGGAGATCACCAACCTGGATGATCCGCCCAGCAGTCCGGCACCCATCGAAAAACCGACGCAGTATATTTTGGTAGGTAATCCCAACTACGGGGCTATCGAAAACCTGCCCACCAATCAGCAAAGGGCAGTGGAATACTTTAATCTTTTTGGCTTTTCAGGAAGTACCTTGACAAATTACTCCATCTATCACCGGGATTCAGCGACCTTTGATATCGATCGCTTGCCATTATCCGTGGATGGAACACCAGGCCTGGAAGACACCAACGAATTTTTAGGCTCAGTCGACGGCCCGGACCCTGTAACCGGCACCAACAAATTAGGAGTCAACGGTACCCTAGACCCGGCAATCGGACTGAACGCCGTCAAAGCCGACGTCAGCATCGGCCAGCAAATCATAGGCACCAGCGTCTCCGGACACATGAAACTTCATATTGGTACAATTCAGCCTTAATATGAATAGATTTAACCACAGAGACACAGAGCACACAGAGAAAAAACAAAACTTCGTGCCCTTCGTGTCTTCGTGGTGCAACAAAAGCGAAAAACAAAACCAGGATTATTATACTTGCCCTCACAAAGAAACAAGGTAACGGAGTGATGATCCAATTTTAAAAACTCTGTGTCCTCTGTGTCTCTGTGGTGAATAAATAACAAGCAAAACAATAAAATGAAAACTCGACATTTTGCATTTATCATAAGCCTATTCATTATCCCGACTGCCTGGGCGTTACCCAACAAACGCACATCTCCGTTACTGGTGGACACCTGGGCCAAACTCGACACCGCCCGCACCTACCGGGAAGACTGGCGCGGGACAATGCCCAAAACCCACACGGAAATGATCACCGCCTACAAGGATCAAACCGTGGAAGTCAACCTGGTGGCCAAAACACCCCAACAATGGTTCCTGGAAAGCATCGCTGAATTCCGATCCTGGCTGGATACCACCGCCGACACCCAAACCATTACCGAAGCCGGTTGGGGATTGCAGGAGTCGATCAACGAATATATGGCCGGTCAATCTTTAATCGGTAACGACTATTTGATTAAAGGACTGCGTGTCCGTTTTCCCGGGGTGGGAGATCCGGCAGATGCGAGTCAGCTCAGTCTCTTAAGTTGGAGTGAAGACACCCTGGCTGCAGGCATCGATGCCGTTATCGAAGACCTTCGTAAAAACCCCGATCTGATCAGAAGCGGTGATCCCGGTTTTCCCTTTGCCTTTTTCGTGGAAAACAGCACCCCTGGTGATGGCAATGGCCCCATCGTGGAAAGCGAAGCCTATCGTTTCACCAACCTGATTGATCGCTACGGCATGGCTTCCAACTCCAAAGGAAAACGGATGTTTTTCTTTGATAATGTGAAAGATACGGATAACTTCCCTTATAATAACTTTCCCGGTACAGAGGATCTGGATCTCAATGGTGACGGCTTCCAAAACGAAGCCGGTCGCCAGCAGGCATCTGACCAGGTCAAAAAATCCGCCCACGCTACCTACCTGCACACAGCGATTTTAACGGCTATCCAGTCCGAACAATCCTTCCAGGACAGCAACGGCTACCGTCTGAAACGACAGATCAACGACGCCGAACAGGTCTTTGATGATATCAAACAAGGGTTCAATCCGCTTAAATTGCAGGGTGATTTCGTGCCCTACCAGCCTGTGGAAAATTTTCTTAGTTTAGCCCGGGCCAGGGTTCGAGATGCCGTCACTGCGGAAAACGCAGCCGCTGCTGCTGAGAGAACCTACGATACGGACAAAACCACCCTGCAAAATACCCTGGAATCGCAACAGCTCACGTATATCAACCGCATTGAGCAGATTTCCGGTTTGAAAGTTGATGGTTACGATTTCACAGACCCAGAGCAGGTTCAGAAGTTCTTGGATGATGCAGAACTAAATTCTTTAAACGGAATTGGGGAGTTGGGGTTGCAGCAGGTAGTGATCGATGAATCTGTGTTAGCCATGGAGCAGCAGGATTTGGCGTTAAAGCAAATACCAGAGAGGATTCGGCTAGAACAAGACAGACACCGCTCATACGCAGAATTGACAGACAAATATGGAAAGAAATACTCAGCCCTAACCTATGCTAGTGCTCTCGCAAATTCGATTTCGATTGAACTTAGTTGGCCTCCAAGCGTTTCATTTAATCCACAAGCAGCTCTAGCTGGATATATTCAAGGAGAGATTGATATTTTAAGATCAACTCAACAAATCGAAGTTGACGGTATTCAAAGCTCCACAACGATTAAACAACTTCTCTTAGAACAAGCCACGGCATTTTTAAGCCTACAAAGAGTACAAAAGTCACTGGAAAGAGAACTGGCAAGAAAAACTGAACTAAAAAATGAACTCGCCAGGACTATCAACAACTACAAGGCCGCCCAGACCAATTTCCTGGATGCTTACTATAACAACCCGGCCTATCGCCTGGATCGTGATCAGCTCATCGAAGCCGCCGAAATCAGTTTTGCCACGGCTATGACAGAGAGCTACTACGCTGCCAAAGCCCTGGAATACCTCTGGTCGGAAAAATTTAACAATCCTGTGATGCGGCTTGATGGTGGTTTACCGGAAGCCCTTTCCAACTCGTTTGATCCGTACATCCGGGCTGAATCGGTCTTTGCCTCCCACTTTGCTTCGGTAAAATCTCCCAACCTGGATGATTACCTGGATGCGTTGCAAGCCTGGGACTTGAAAATGAGACAACTCAGGGTTCCCAGCGGTCAGAGCGGAAGTGCGTTTCTCTCACTAAGAAAAGACATCCTGGGATTTACCGGCAGTGATGAGGCATTGAATGTCAGGTTATTCAAGGATTTTATCGAAAAACACCGGATCAAGGGACAGAACGTCAACAACCGGAACCTGCTCTTCGAATTCTCCATCGAAATCGGTGATCAGAAGTTATTGCCGGCTCATCCCAATTTGAAACTGGAACAGATCGCCGTCAACCTGGTTAGCCATATCACCGGTTCCGTCAGAGGTGAAGGTGGTGTGCAACCCGTATTGGTGGATCTGATCCAACTGGATGAGGCCCATGTAAGGTCTTTCTTCACCAACTATCCCACGGATGATGATATTTTAATCTATCACCTGGAACAAGGCCGAACTCTGGACAAGTCACCTTTCAAAGCCACCGTGGAAGCCGATGTGGATAATCATTCCTATCCGACCCCCAAACCCAACGTCCAACTCAGGGACCACAGCCCCGCTGTCTCCCGCTGGGCCTTACGCATCGACACCAGCATCGGCCAAAACAGGCTGCTGGAACTGGAGAACTTGGAGGATATAGAGATTATTTTTAATTATCATTATGGGAAACCTCGCAACGTCGGCTTTGTGCAGTAGTTAGGTTTTAGAAAAAAAATCACCACGAAGACACGAAGCACACGAAGAAAAAAAAGAAAAACTGATTTAATAGCTCAACACAATCCAACCATGAAGGCATAAGGCAAACGAAGCAAAAATCCAACTTAAAGAAACTTCGTGCCCTTCGTGTCTTCGTGGTAAATAAATACTAATAAAATGGAGAAATCATGTTCAAAAAACTGTTTTTCATCTCAATCCTCTTTTTCCTGGTCGCCTCAAGCGTCCAAGCAGCCGCCAACCGCTTCATCCCCTTTCAAGCTCGCCTCACCGACGGCGACGGCATCGTGCTCAACGGTGTCTACAAACTGATCTTCATCATCTATGATGAACCCACCGGCGGCACAGCCATGTGGACCGAGGAACACCAGGACGTCAGTGTGTTAAACGGCATGGTGAATGTAATCCTCGGCACCAAAACCAACCTGGATGATCCCGGTGGAGACGGCTCCAACCAAAGTATCTATTTTACCAATAACCGATACTTAGGCATCACCGTGGGCACCGCCAGCAATCAGGAGATGGTACCAAGACACCAAATCGTCCCTTCCTTCCAGTCCAAAATTGCCGATCGGGCTTTTGAAGCCGATAACGCTGCTCGATTGAACAATCAACTGCCTGAATACTACGCGACAAAGGCATCTGTTGATGACTTGAATAACAGACTATTTGCTGCTGTACCCCCAGGAACAGTGTTGACATATGCGGGTTCCACTGTCCCTGCTGGCTTTTTGGAGTGCAATGGCCAGGAATACCCAATATCAACTTACCCTGAGCTACATGCTGCAATTGGTGATACCTATGGCGGTACTGTACCTAATTTTAAAGTACCTGATTATAGAGGTTACTTTTTACGTGGATGGGATCATGGGGCAGGCAATGATTCAGATGCAAATAGTAGGACAGATTCAGGGAATGGAACCATTGGTGACAATGTCGGGACTAAGCAAACTGACAGCAATAAAATGCATAATCATCCCTTTGTCACTGGAAATGAAAGTCAACCACATGATCATAATAATCAAGCAATAAATTTTAGTTATCCAAACTATGCAACCGCTCAAGTTGATCCCGTTAATCAACATTATATTTACATTCCAGACACTGGTTGGACAAACCACCTTCCCTCATATGATGGTAATACAAGCACCAATCAACAAAACCATACACATTCTGGGACAACGGACAATAGTGGAGCAATTGAGGCTAAACCTAAAAACATATATGTCATGTACATCATCAAGTATTAGGTGTTAGTCGTTGGTCGTTAGGGATTAGTACTGTGGTGGTGTGGTAATGTAGGATGGGCAAAGCTTGCGTGCCCATCTTTTTTGCCAGCCCCACTTTTGACTCACCACGAAGACACGAAGAGCATAAAGAAAAAACAATAAAAAACTTCGTGTCCTTCGTGCCTTCGTGGTGAAAAAAAATAAAAAACTCTGTGTTCTCTGTGTCTCTGTGGTTAATAAATAAATGAGAAAGATTCTCCAAACAATTTTCCTTCTAACCCTGGTTTATCTCGCAGCCCCAATAATAGTGGCCCAAGAGAACAAATCCGGAGTAAAACCACAAGTACTCTCCATCCCCTCCGGCCCCGGCAGCATCGAAGGACTGGGCGGCGCCTTCGAACCACAGCTCAACACAGGAACCTCCTCCTACTCCGTCAAACTCTCTGTCCCTGCCGGCCGCAACGGTTTTCAACCCGAATTATCCCTTAGCTACAACTCAGGCAACGCCAACGGTCCCCTGGGCATAGGCTGGAACCTTGGCATTCCCGCTATTGTCCGCCAAATCGAAAAAGGACAACCCACTTACAGCGACCAGGATCGCTTCGAATACGCGGGTGAGGAACTGATCCCCCTGACAGATGGCACCTACGCCACCCGTAATGCCGGGTCGTTCATGCGATTTTATCGTTCGGGTGATCATTGGGAAGCCAAAGACAAAAGCGGCAAGCTTTATCGTTTCGGACTCTACCCCCAACCATCCAACGGCAGAATCTCCCGCACGGGAAAAGGAGACCTCAGGTTTGATTACACTTACCGCTGGGTACTGAATGAACTGCTCGATACCAGCGGTAACAAGATCGAATATTTTTACCGGATTTTTGTCGACTCGCCCGGTCAGCTTTACCTTTCCGAAATCCGTTATAACGGGGAATTGGGACCTTACCAGTCCGTGCAATTTTATTTTGAGGATCGTCCCGATCAACTCTCCAACTACCACGCCGGATTCCTGGTAAAAACCGGCAAACGGATCTCTAAAATCAAAATGGTTTCCGACCAGCAGCCGGTGCGGGAATACCATTTGGCTTACAAGCTGGAATCCGAAGACCTGCTCTTCCCGGAGCCGGAAGGAGCCATTGAGTTTAACTTCTCCTATCTTTCCAAAATCACTCAGTACGATAGCACCGGCCTCAACACCCTGCCACCTTTACGGTTGGAATACACCAAACTCTTCACCAGGGATGCCGATCGTTACCCCACCGGTAACTTCCCCGGACCGGAAGATATCGACCTCAATCAGAACGGCATTCAGGATATCGGCACCGTGGTTTCTGTTGAACAGGCCCCGCATATCATACCTTTTCACAATGGCAATGCCGATTTTATGGATGTTAATGGCGATGGTCTGCCCGATATCTACACCACCAACCTGGGTACGCATTATTACTACCTGAACCAGAGCGATAATACATTTGGAGCCCGTCAGGAGATGCAGGGGGCTCCCCTGCAGGACTTGTCCGATGACAATATCACTATTGCTGATCTGGATGGGGATGGTCTTTCCGATATGCTGGTCAACCCGGGGGCGGGTCGCTGGCATTTCTATCGCAACCAGGGCAACGGCTCTTATGCCGCACCGGTGATCAACAACTCGGCTCCGCCTTTTGCCCTGACCGGTTCCGATACCAAATTTCTCGATCTCAATTACGATAAAAAGATCGATATCGTCCGTACCAATCCCAACGGAAACTGGTCGTACTGTCTCAGCCAGGAAGGCATGGATACTGATCATGCACCATTCGGTAACTTTCCCGGACCGGAAGATGTAGATAAAAACCGGGACGGCACCATCGATGTCACCCCCTGGCAATGTATCGGCAGCACCAATCCGGCCGGATTGCCCGATTCCATCACCTTTCAGAACCCGAAGGTCCGTCTGGCAGATATGAATGGCGACCGCCTCCAGGATATGGTTACCCTTAGTATCAGTGATAACAGTGCTACCGTGGTCTACTGGCCTGCCAAGGGTCTGGCGGAATTTGATCTGGCGGTGATCATGACCGGTCAACTGGCTGTCGGCCCGGTTGATCCCCAAAATCTTAAACTCAGGGATGTGAATGGTGATGGATTGACCGACCTGATCAAGGTGCGTAGCGGTCAGGTCACGGTCTGGTTTAACCTGGGCAACCAGACCTGGAGCACCCCGGCACAGTTCGGTCAGGCACCGTCCTACAATCCTATGACCACCTGGTTACGTTTTGCCGATATGAATGGCAACGGCACGACCGATCTGGTCTGGATTGAACCTTCTTCTCCTGACAAACGCATTCAATACCTCGATTTCAGCGGCCGAACCAAGGCCAACCAGCTTCACGTGATCGATAACGGACTGGGTCGTCGCATTCAGATTCAATACCAGTCCACCACCGAAATGAAACTGGCCGCCCGTAACGACGGTAACGACTGGACCATCAACACTCCCTTTCCTTCCCAGGTGGTTTCACAGGTTCTCACCCATACCGGGCTGGATCTTGACACCACCCCCGGCAATGATGTGCTGCAGGTGGATATTGTCTATCGCAATCCCTGGTACGATCCTTACCAGAAACAGTTCCGCGGCTTTGATTTTGTCAAAAAGATCGAAACGGGAGACGATACCAGCCCCACCCTGTTGACCCGTATCTTCTTCCACACCGGGGCACCGGACGGCATAGATAACGATAGTGACGGCAAGATCGACGAACGGGGAGAATTCGGAGAAACAGAAGAATTGCCCTTGCGTGGGAAAATCCTCACCCAGGAAACCACTACTGCGGAAGCCGGGGCTTATACCAGTGTCAAAGACGGACAACCCAGTGATACTACCCACACCTTTCAACGGCTGGAAAACAACTGGGGTATCCAGCGCATTCACGATATCAGCGGTGGAACCCAGGGTGTTCCCACCATGCAGGAACAGGAGGTCAGCTTTGCTTATCACCTGGAGGAAAACCTCACCCTCTACGAGCTGGGCAACGGACCTGCCAAACACCTGAGAAAAACTTTCCTCAGCGATGCTTATGGTAACGCCATTGAGGAAAAGGTGTATGGCGTGGTGGATGAAGCCGGTGATGAGATTTTCTCTTACCAGACCTATGCCTACAACACAGACGCCTGGATCGTGGGAGCTGTTCATACCAGTTTCCAGACCGATGGGGATGGAACAAAAATCAGCGAAACCCGCACCTATTACGACGGTGAAGCCTTTGTCGGCTTACCCCTCGGACAGGTGGAAAAAGGACTGGTCACCCGCCAGGAAAAATGGGTTAAAGATAGCACTTATCTCAATGTGGCCCGCAGCCAGTACAACAGCTACGGAATAGTCACCGAAACTATGGATGGCAACGACAACCGCCGCAGCTACGAATACGACGAGTTGTTTCAGACCTTTCCCACCAAAGAAACCATGCACCTGGGCGACACCAAACCTCCGCTGGTCATGCAGGCTGAATACGACCTGGCCCTGGGAAAGATCACCCGGGTCACCGATTTTAACGGGCAGCTTACCCATTACACTTACGACAGTTTTGGCAGACCGGTGCATGTGATCCGGCCGGGAGACAGTTTTGAATTTCCGGGACAGATCTACAGCTACCGCATGGCTGATCCCCACCGGGGACAATTTTATGATTATTCTCAGACAGGCACCCTGATCACCAGTTTTGGCAGTGATTCACTGGTCAGTCGTATCTCCACCCATGCCAGGGAGTTGCAAGGGCAGGCAGGCACGCTGGACAGCTTTCAGTTTGTGGATGGACTGGGCAGAAAGCTGGGAACCCTCAATGAGGATACTACCGGTTATATCTTTTCCGAAGCGGCGCTTTACAATATCCGTGGTAAACCCATCGCCCGGTTTCAACCCTATAGCGTGGTCGATACCGGTTTCCACAGACCTCAACTGACCCAGACCCATTCCCGTATCTGGTATGATGCCCAGGGCAGACCCGTTCGCACCCAGACACCGCCGGATAACGATGGCATTCAACATGAAACCAGCGTGGCATATCGACCGTTGCACACCATCAGCACCGATGAGAACGGCCATCTCAAGGAAGCCTTTAAAAACGGACGGGATAACATCACCCGTGTGCTGGAACACAACCAGGGAGCGACCTATACCACCAGCTATCTCTATGATGTGTTGGGCAACCTCACCCAGATCACCGATGCACAGAACAATATCAAACGTCTAAGCTACGACGGACTGGGACGCAAAACCTGGATGGATGATCCCGACAAGGGCATCATGGAATACAGCTATGATGATGCGGGCAACCTGATCCAGACCAGGGACAACAAAAACCAGGTGATCACCTACAGCTACGATGCGGTAAACCGGCTGACCAAGGAGGATTTTGATGATCCCGCCTTCCCCGGTGTGGAGGTGGTGTATACCTATGATGCGGCCAGCCCCGATTATCCCCTGGCGGATAATCTGAAAGGCAAGCTGGCCTATGTCACCGATCTCAGCGGTGGGGCTTTTTTCTCTTATGATCCGCAGGGCAATGTCAGTTGGCAGATCAAACGGATTAACCAGCACAACGGGGAAAAGGACTACCGCACCTCCTTCAATTACGACGGACTGAACAGACTGGTCTCCCAGGTCTGGCCCGATGGAGAGGGGGTTCGTTACGAATACGATACCAGGGGATTGCTCACCGAAATTCCGGGACTGATCAACCGCCTGCAATACGAAGTAAGCGGACAGCTCTCCCTGATGGATTACGCCAATGGCATCACCGCCGAATATGCCTACGACCCCAGGCAAAGAATCTCCGAACTCAAAAGCCGGGACAGTGGTAATCAAACGATTCAGCATCTTACTTACCAACTGGACGGGGTGGGCAATATCACCCGTATCCAGGATGAGAGACCTATCTCCGGCAGTGCGCCCAACTACTCCACCCAGGATTTTCAATACGATCACCTGTCCCGCCTGACCCAGGCCAGCGGTGTTTATGGAACCATCAACTTCCAGTATGACGCCATCGGCAATATGATCCACAAAAACTCCCCGGTGGGTGTGGGACATGTGGATGATGTCCTGATCAACCTGGGAGAGATGACATACGGCGGCACGGCAGGCAGCAGCAATCGAACGGGCAAAGGCACCCAACCCGGACCCCATGCCATCAGCGCCACAGCCAGTGGACTGAGCTACGATTACGATGCCAACGGAAATATGATCTCCCACGCCACAGGCGATCAATACGAATGGGATTACAAGGACAGGCTCACCCATGTGGTCAAGGATGGTAACCATTCCTGGTACACCTATGATCATTCCGGACAGCGGGTCAGTAAAAAGGTGCAGGTTGGGGCCGGTTATGAGTATACTTACTATATCACCAAAGACTATGAAATCCGGGACCAGGATGCCTACAAATATGTCTTTGCGGGCAGTAAACGGATCGCCAGGATTAAAAGCACCATCCAGAGCGGTACCCTGGAGACGCAGACCATCCAGTTGCAACCCGGCTGGAATTTTGTCTCCTTTACCCTGGACCCGGTTGATCCCGATCCCAACGAGGTGTTTGCGGGTATTTTACCCCAGTTGATAGAGGTTTACGCCCATCAGCAGGCATCGGATGAGTTTGTCTTCTTCAAACCGGGTGAGCTTTCCAACCTGTTTACCATTGAGGCTTACCAGGGGTATGTGATCCACATGAGCGCCGCTGCCGAACTGACCGTGACCGGTATGCGACCCGATCGGCCCCTGGAACTGAAACAGGGCTGGAACCTGGTGGGATTTCCCGTGACCGGCAATCTGTCAACCGTATTGGAACAGATCCAGCACGACTACGATGTGATCTGGGGCTTTGATGCCAGTTCCGACAACTGGATGCAGATGATCAAAGGCACCAACCTGCCACCGGGATTCAACTCACTCAGCACCATCGCCCCCGGCAAAGCCTATTGGGTCAGAACCTTGAGGGATACCGTCTTCGCCCCTTCCATGGAGTTCTCCGGCCAACCGGAATTCTATCATCCGGACCACCTGGGCAGCACCAACCTGACCACCGACCAGACCGGAGTGGTGATATCAGAAACCGCCTACTACCCCTTCGGCCGCCCCAGGTACCAGCAAATCACCACCGGCCCCGGCGATTTCTACACCTACACCGGCAAAGAACTCGACCAAACCGGCCTCTTCTACTACGAAGCCCGCTACATGGACCCGGTGATCGGCAGGTTTATCTCTGTTGATCCTTTGTTAGTGGAGACACCGGACAAATGTGGGATTCAGGAGTGTAATCTGTATTCATACACAACAAATAATCCCATTGGCTTCATAGATCCAACAGGCACTACGACTAAACATAGAAGTTGGATTCAAGGTTACGTTGACCAAAAAATTGAAAATAAGGCTCAAGAGTGGGAATCAAAAGTAGATCATCTTCCTGATGATGCAAGCTTTCGCGAAAGATTTGGTACTAAAGGATCAGCACGGGTTTATCGCACATTAGAAATTTTATTTCCCAATAATCCTGGTGCTCATGGTGAATTGTTGTCTGGAGGTGGCGCATTATCTGGTCAAATGAATTCTGTTTCGAGTGCTGCTTCAAAATATGGATCGAAAACTTTGACCAGAGGAAAAATTTTCTTTGGTACACTAATAAATAAATTAATCGCAAAATTCTCAAATCCCAATTACTCACTTTCCCGATTTTTAAAAGGCCGCGACCCTAGTTACTTTTTTAAGCTTAAACAAACTTCCTCATTTAAATTTGGACCTAAAGGATCATTGATACCGGAATACGGAAAACCAAATTCTTTTGCCCATGCTGTTGGAAGCGAAGGAAAATACGCTGTTGTTTACGGCCCAGACGGGAGATCACTGATGGAAGTAAATTCAAAACGAATTAAAATGCACATGTGGAATCAAAATGCGAATGGAAAGTGGCACAGGAATAGAGGAACTAGTACAAAACTATTTAAAGATGGGGTACCATCTAACATATTAAATGCACTTAATATCGAATGAAGTAAAAACCTAATTCTCGATGAAATAACCCATGGATGTAACTACGCTATTTTCGAACTTTAGAGAGTGCTCTAAAGCTATGTGGAACGGCCATTTTCTAAATATTCCTGAAAAATTTCAGTATTTAGACACCCTTGATGATTATATAGAACTACGAGAAGAAATATTTATAAGACTTGTTTTAGCTCCAATTCATAAAGAGAGTCTTAACAGAAAGATGATTTCATCCTACAAAAAAGGCATAAGATTAGTTCCTACCTTGAATCAAGGAAAATGTGTTTTTCTATGGGCGAAAGCAATTGACAACGCTTGGAAGTGGAATGAAATGACAACATATAACGCAAACATTGATTGTTACTACTTAGATTTATTTGATTGGGATTCTGAAGATAACATTCAACTTGAGTACGTTAGAGGCAGAATTATTGAATGTAAAGGTAGTAATAGTAATATTAGAGGTGCTGATGCACTTTTCAAATTTGAGGACGTAAAATTTGTAGTAATGTGAAAATCAGAAAATCGGGCGACGGGAGTGAAGGTGAAGGGTAAAAAGGGGTCAAAAAGGGGAAAAGGGGTCAAGAAAAAGGGGTCATAAAGGGGTCAGGCTTGCGTTCTTGCGTTAATTGATAACCAGTGTAAAGGGGTCAGGCTTGCGTTCTTGCGTTAATTGATAACCAGTAAAAAACGCTAAGATTTTCATACCTTTCTGATTATCGCTTCTATTTTTGATCCTGATTTTTCTCAAATTTAAAATATCAACCTATGGCTAAAAAATCAGGATTTGTCTTACTGGAGTTGCTGTTCACATCCTATGTTTCATAAAGAGACTAAATTTAACGCAAGAACGCAAGCCTGACCCCTTCACGCACGCAAGCCTGACCCCTTCACTATGACCCCTTCACTAATGGAAAAAGAAAAGAAGTTTTGTTCAATTGGAGACCGTGTAATCATAAACAAAGAAATTTCAACTACTCCTTGGCCAGGTGAATTACCTGAAATTGTGGAAGTGGGATCAAAATATGTAATCATTGGTTTAACTGGCAATGGATGGGATTTAAAGAAGATTTCTGGAAATGGTCCGAATGAATTGAGAATATTAAACTCTGTAATAAGTAAATTTGTTAATATTTGTAATTCGTGAAGTAAAAGAAAATGGGGAGTTGGGGAGTTGTGAAGGGGTCTGGCTTGCATCTTTGGATTTTTAATGAAGGGATCAGGTTTCACGGCTCATTCTATGACGCCAAGGTAAAGTAAAACTGCCAAACCAGTTCTCTACTCCATCTTTTTCTCCCAGCAATCAACAGGGACATTAGGTTAAAAACTCTCAATTTTTTCCTGACAGTTTTTTTGAGTCAACTCTTTTAGTTTTTCAACTCGGTTAGCCAACCACTCTAATTGCTCTTTAGTGATATGGAAGTTTTCCATATCATATCTGGAATCAATGTATGCCCGTTTCAGGAGGATAAAGTTCTGTTTCTCCAGGTCGGTGGATTGGGGAAAAACGCTCATAAAAGATCGGTGTTGGGTAATCACCCGCCGATTTAATTTTTCCAAGTCATGAAGTTTAGGCTTGTACCCGGTAAACACTAACAGGGTTGTCATGAAAAAACGTTCTGTGGCTTGATGGAGTTCAAAGGCAGCTTTATGAAAGTGTTGCTTTTTAATCTCATCATAAGTCGCTTCAAGAAATTCGTTTGCACTGTTAAACCATTTTTCAAAATGTCGTGTCGCTTCTTCTTTGAGTTCTTCGGGTGTCAACTCCTTCGGTTCAGCTAATTCAAACTTCTTGGAGTTATAAAGAACGATCCCCTCTTTTCGAATATCGCTGTAGAAATATCTTCCTTTTTTCAGCTCTTTATTAAGAGTTTGAATATCGATGACCAGGAGACTCACCCATGTTCTAATTAGTTTACAGCGTTGCAACTTCTTTTCGATTTTTAACCAGTAGGACCATTTTTGGGCAGAATGTATTGATGATGTTACAATCATAACGTCAAAATCGCTGCGATACTCATAGACAATTCCATCATCCCCGGTGTAACGATCTTCGACCCAGTCACCTCTCGCGTGACTGCCAAACAGAAGAATCATTTCTGTCTTTTTGGTGCTGTTTTCCAGAATAATTTTTACAATCTCCTGAAGTTCTTCTCGTTTGGGTTCCGGCAAATGTTCTAAAGAGATATTCATGATTAAGTTAAATGCAGGTCAAAAAGAAATCAAAAAGGTTTTCATAAAACCCAGACTATTCGATATCACACTGGAAATCGGGTTGGACCAGCGCAATGACGGGTAAACAGGGAAAAAGTCCTTAAAATCAGACCTGTCTGTAGCCTCAGCTCCCCTTTTCACCCCCAAAAACAACCTTTTAAAGATGTCTGCTTATTTTCCCGATACCGACTCCCGCCTAAAAACAAACCCATTCACCCACAAAAGGAGGTTTCTGTTATTGGACAGATGCCTAATTATCCAGTGCCAATCAAATATATGCTTCTATTATCTCTTTTACTCTTTTTCCACTTTCCTGACCCATGGAGAGATCATTCGCATCAAGTGACTTCACATGCCCTTTGATTTCCTCCATCTGTTCAATTGTAATTTCCTTTCCGGGAAAATCCCTTTGATACAGATCCCTGATCCTTGACACAACAAACCTGGGAATTCCCATTTTGGATAGAATAACCGACTCCTTGTCGTTTACGCCATAATAGACATAGGAAGGCAGATGTTTGGCATCTTCGGTTTTCTCATCATCGGTTAGATTTTGATAAATCGCCATACCCCATGGAGCAAATGTCCTCAGGTCAGAGTTAATGAATTTCTGGCACATGTCTCTGGCTTCCTCAACGGACTTGTAATCATATCTCACACTTTCTGCAATTTGCCTGATACTCTTCCCGTTCACCCAGCCGTTTATCACTTTTGCCACTTGTTCGGGTTGGAATCGTCCTGCACTTTCCATCTCCAGTTTCAACTCAGGGATACGATGAATAATATCGACTATCCTTCCGAGTGCATGATTATCCGACCTCATAACAACAGAAGAAGCCAGAAAAAATGCCTTATACCGATCTTCTCCAAATTCGCTTATCAGGTCATTTTCCAGTCCTTTTACTCTTCCATATACACTGTTCAAGCTGATATCCGTAATCCCCAGGCTGTCTGCTCGTGATATAGTCTCCTTTTTCTGGGATTTGAGATGTTCCATATACTGAACTGCGAAGTTTCTTACTTTTTCCTGTGTTTCTATGAACCCAGTCTTGAACTCGGATTGTTTGAAAAACAGGGATGCATTAAGAATGTTTCTGATTTTCGTTGTGTCTATTTCATCGAATTTATATTTATATGAGACTCTCAAGACGTGATTTAGATATTGAAGAAAGTTTCTGGCAGCTGAATTGTCCTTCACAAGATCATAGTCGAACTTTATATCCCCTTCGACTTTGTCAAAAAAGCTCTCCAGGGTGGATACGATGTCCTTAATGTCCTTTTTAATGTATGTCTTGGTAGTTTCCCGGGTCTTCTTTTCTGAACCTTGGAATTTAAGAATGATATGTCCCTCGGGGTCCATGTAAGCTCTTCCTGCCCTTCCGGCAATATTCCAGAACTCCGTTTTGGTAATCTCCCTGGTATTCTTACCACCGCCAACTTTCAGTGTTTCAAAAATCACGGTTGAAATGGGAAAGTTCATCCCTTGAGCTAGCGTTGTGGTAGCCAATAGTATTTTAATATGACCATTGATAACCAAATTTTCAATCTCCTCTTTTACCAGGAACGAAAGCCGCGCATGGTGAAACGCGACACCATATTTTAGCGTTTCAATCAGTGGGTGCCCTTCCCCACTATCCAACCTGATGAGCGACATGGCTTTCTGAATTTCCGCATTCGAGGAGATATCCTCAAGTCTCCCGGTATCTGCATAGTATTTTGTGATTTTTTTGACCAGGGTTTCTGCTGATCCCGGACCTTTCATCAATATAAGTATGGTACCCCCGATCGTCAGGTATTTGTTCAGCAGAATAATATTCCTGACAACATCATTTAATTTATCCTCTTCCGTTTCTTTTTTCAGCAGTTGAGGGTTGATTCCCAAATCAATTTCAATGCTATCCTTAACGATGTTGTTTCTGGCAAAGGGAAAATACTCGATTGATGATTTTGTTTTTTTGGAATCGATCAGATGACACCCGATGTATTGCTTTGAAGGAGACCACTCCAAATGAATGGGAACGGAATCTTCCGCAGTACCTCCCAACCAATCGGCAATTTCCTTGTAGTTGTCGATAAATGGACTCTGCAGAAAATACCCAACTTCCGGTCGTTTTAGTTTGACGGTTGAAAGCAATAATTCGAATTTCGAACCTCTAGATTGGTCTTCCAGGTTGTGGGCTTCATCCAGAACAATTAGTTTTAGGTTTCGAATAGACGGATGGTCATCTCGAACCAGGAACTCAAGTTTCTCAGGGGTTGAGATCAATATATCGATATGCTCCCGGCGAAGGATCTCCTCCTCAATAGCGTCGACTTCACTAAAGGGGAGTACCGTCTCAATTCTGAATTTGAAATCGATAAACTCCTTTGTCAGCTTTTTTTGAACCTGGTTGATCAGTGCATTAGTCGGAACAACATAGCAGACTGTCGGCTTTGAAGAATCATCCTCGGGATCGGTGTAATTCTGAATAGTGAACAGTATATAAAGCTCTGCCAGCAAAGACTTTCCGGCGCTGGTCGGCATGTTCAGCAGAATACTTTTTTTAAGCGTCAAAATGCTGAGAATAGAATCTCTTTGGGATGGCAAAAGAGAATAGACAAAACTATTTCGCTGCAGGGCCTTTTCAAAATACCGTTTAATCCAAGGATTTCTGGCCAATTCCCAGACCGAATTCCGGCAAAGCTGCTTTAAAGCTGATTTTGCCAGTTGGGCGACTTGCAGCAAAGAGGAATCGGTTTTTCCTTTCAGAAGTTTGACAGTATTAAACGTGTAGCTTTCGATTATTGTTGCAATATTTTCGTCAGACGCTCCCGTGAACAAGTACTTTTTTACACAGTTCAGTAAATATAGCAGATTAGCCAGTGCAGCAATTTTTAGACTTGAAGTTAATCCAAGATCTTCGGTGCCTGAATCCTGTATCTGTGCAAGAATTTTGTCTGTATTCTGCATCAATTGGTTTAATCTTGATTCTTCTCCAATATTTTTGACTCTTTTTATGATGCAGAGAATCAGGAACAGTGTGTTGAATTCAAGCTTTTCAATTGAACTCCGCTCTGCCTGAAAACTATCCAAATGTAAATCCCCCAGGTGATCTTCGATGAATAGATCAACATGTGTCACTTTGTCGCAAAGAATTCCGTAGAGGGAAGTAACAACGATTATTGATGTTTGTTCTATCACACTATTAAAGCGGTAGTTTAGATAGTATGATCGATAAGTTTCGAAAGCAAATTCGAACAATGTTTTTAGAACGTCTTTGTTTCCATTTTCAATATTATTTTGCAGTTTTTCTTCCAGACCGGGGCTGTTTGAAATAACTGCAATTAGAGCGTCAATGGTATCAGCTTTGAGCTTTATGTCGTCGGTTTGCTCCGGTTCAAAGGAAGATCCAGCAGCAATCACGCCAAACTTCTGCATCAGCTCATTCTGTTCCTGCCGATTCAGGATCTCCAGGATCTTTTCCAATTGGACAGAATCGTGAGCAAAAAGGGCTTGAATATGCTGAATCAACGTATCAGAGATCATTTAACGCCTCTTCGTAGATAGTCTTGCTGAAATCGTCAATGTTCTCATTAAAAGACCAGATTACCCCATTCATATTTAATGCAGGGAAATCTTCCTTCTTGAAATTGATAAAGTCGCCGGTGTTCTTCTCTTCGATTATTTCTTGGTTCTGTCTGATTAGGAAAGGGAAAAAGACAAGTCTGTCATATAGCAGTTCAAATGAATCTGAAACCTGGATCAGCTCTGCCAAAAACTCGATAATCTGTTTAAACAGTGGACTATCCGTGTTCAGGTTATTCATGCCTCGCAGGTATTGCAGAATTTCCCTGGTAACTCTTTTTTTGTCGTCTTTTGCCTTTTGCATATCCTCCAATAAGGCGGCCGCTGAATCACAAGGTATTCTTTGCTGCCTGGAAGCTTTAACTTCACAAACAACAAATTTGAATTCCGAATATTGATTTTGAATTCCGGTGACATCAATACCGGGAGCGTGTTTATCAACCTGATCCGGTGTGATATTGATACGTTTGTCTGCCTCTTCAAAAAATAGGCACTTGTAGTTTTTCTCGAGCAGTAGTTGAGCCATGAATTCGGTGATAATTGAGCGACGGACATCAAACCATTTGATTTTATGTTCACGGGGTGTGCAAATCTCCTTGATCCGCTGCTTTAGTTCTCGACTGAATTTTTTGTTCAAATTTGGAGGGGATAAAAGATCGGCATACTGATCCGCCTCACGGAACAGTCTGATTTTTTTGATTCTGTTTTTCAAATATGTTTTTAGAAGGTTTAGCTGTTCGTCAGACAGTATATCGACTTCAAAAACACTTATGGTAAACCCGTTGACTTGTGATTCAAAACTTTTACTGATTGTGGGCATATCGTATCATTTTGCTAGTTTAAGGTTCTTCAAATTGGACTATCAGTTATCAAAATAAGATTTCAATATGTTGTTTTATCTTCACCAGCATTCTCCCATATCGATAGCACCTGTATTATGCCGGAGCAATTCCTGTTTTTTCAAGCAAGGTATTTCTGTTGACACTCAAGCTGTAGCTTCTTCCACCGCACCAAAGCTTTGATGATCCTATTTGCATATCTTCGCTGGTTGGAGCACAACGTCGACGAATCAATCACTCAGGAAAAAACTCCATGAAATTTGTATTAAATCCAATACAGCAAATTTTAAATTCTGTCATTGAAGAGATTATTGGAAAGCTGTCGGCGACTTCATTGGATTACAAGACGATACCTTAAATCATAGAGCAAAAATCGTTTTGTGAACCGATTCGTCTATAAATCCGGTTTTGCATCAAGTGAGAAATTGGTCGGACCAGCACAATGGCCGATAAACAGAGGAAAAACCCCTGAAATCAAACCAGTTTGGAACCTTAACTCCTCTTTTTCACCCTCAAAAATAGCCTTTCAAGGATTTCCTTAGTATTTCCTTTCACGGATTTAGTGCTTACAAAAAAACCCTTTCATCACAAATAAGACAGAAAACCTTAATATCATTGCCCATAGGATGGGCCGGCACAGCCTGCCCATCCTGTCTCAGCATAAGATGGGCAATCTTCGGCGGCCCATCCTACGATAAATACATTCGAGGGATTTGAGTCCAACCTCAACCCTTTTCCTTTTCCTCGCATCAGCGCTAAAAATTTATAGAATAAAGAACTAGGCTGTGATAAAGTAATGCAGTAAAAACTCGTTTTTTGATTGCCAAACAGTGGTTCGGTGGTGTGCTCACAAGCCATACGATGACAGATATGCCTTTACATCGGATATCGAGCAACGAAAGACTAACAATTGTTCAAACTGCAACTTTTATCAGGAG
>JANQGZ010000093.1:0-272746 GCA_028282825.1 SAR324 cluster bacterium | reverse complement strand
AAACTGGAGAATTTTGCACAAACTTAATTTATCGGTGCAAACCTAATAAATTTATTTGTTCATTCTTCCAATCTTATCCTCCGGCGGCCACGTAGGGCCGCCCTACCGTTGTAATCTGCCTCAATCAAGATTCCGATGAATTAACTGACCTCATAAACACTCAACGCAAGGAATACTCTGTTTTTCCGGTGCAGAACGGTAGGGCGGGTTCTTTGCTGCGAGCCTCGCAAATTCAGCATCCCCGCCGACAATCTTCTGTAATGTTAAATTCTGTAAAACCTTGCATGAACTTAAATTATAGGTTCAAACCCATTTAATGTTATTGCTCGTTCTCCGAAACTAGTCCCCCGGCGGCCACGTAGGGCCGCCCTACCGTTTGTAATCTGCTTCAATCAAGATTCTGATAATTTGTCATTTTAGCATTTCAGTCCCCAATACACCTGATTATTTCTCGGTATATTCAGCCGAATGCTGATCGCTGAAAGCTGACGGCATATTAATTATCTAGACAAATCCAAGTTGATTCCCATTTGCTTTCATAGTTCAGAGTTCTTCTGTCGGGCATAAACTAAAAATCTTCTATCATTGAAAATATTTGCTCATCGCTAAATCCTTTCAAATTGATGGCTCCGGAGCGGCAGGATGCCGTGCACAATCCGCAGCCTTTGCAAAGTGCGGGATTGATATCTGCCTTGCCCTCCATGCGACCTTCTTCCATGAAACTGGGAGCCGAATAAGGACAAACAGATACACAAACTCCACAACTGCTGCAATTCATATGGTTGACCGATGCAATTTCACCATTGGTGCTTACCGTTCCTCGGGCAAGCAAAGTAACCGCCCTCGAAGCCGCTGCTTTGGATTGTGCTATGGCTTCATCCAAAGGTTTGGGATAATGGGCCAAACCACACAGGAAAACACCGTCAGTCGCGAATTCCGAAGGCCCCAACTTGGCATGACGTTCAACAAAGAAGCCGTCATCATCCATGGTCACTTTAAAATTTTGAGCTAACTGTACATCTTTGTTAGGAACAATCGCTGTAGCCAAAGTCAGCAGGTCGGCTTCAATCTCTAGAGGTCTGCCGAGGATTTTATCCATGACCTGGACAGATACTTTTCCGTTTACTGCAGAAACAACCGGCTTTTCTTCGTTCGAATAACGTACAAAGAATACTCCGGCTTCTCTCGCTTCCGAGTAAAGGTGCTCACGTTCGCCATAAGTTCGAATATCCCGATTGAGAATGATGACGTTCATCTCGGGATTTTTCTTTTTCAATTCCAGGGCACTTTCCAGGGAATGACTACAGCAAAGTCTGGAACAATAAGGATGTTCGTCGTTGCGTGATCCCACACATTGAATAAAGACGGCTGTATCAATAGTTGAATAGTCGATTTCGTTGTTGATCAGCTTCTTGTCCAGCTCCAATGCTGTGATGATACGGGGATCATCACCATAACAATATTCCTGAGGCTTGTATTCGTGACCACCCGTAGCAATCGTGGCTACACCGTGTTCGATCTGTTGGTATTCATTCTCGAACTTCAGAGTGGTTTTAAAATTGCCTACAAATCCTTCAACTGCGTCAACGGTTGTATTGAGATGAACATCGATGTTAGGGGAGGTTTCAACTTTTCCCAGAAGATCACTAACGATTTCTGATACTTTTTCTCCTTTACCAGTCATAAAGAGGTTTGAGGCTTGCCCTCCCAGTTGCTCTTCCTTTTCTACCAGATGGGTTTTGAATCCTTGGTTTGCCAGGTTAAGGGCAGAAGTCATCCCGGACACTCCACCGCCGATGACCAGGGCGGTTTGGTTGACATCCAGCTTGATTTCGCTCAGAGGTTCCTTGAGGGCTACCTTGGTTATTGCCATTCGAACCAGGTCTTTTGATTTTTCGGTTGCGAGCTCCGGATTGTTGGCATGGACCCAGGAACACTGGTTACGGATGTTTGCCATTTCAAAAAGATACTTGTTCAATCCGCAACTGGTCAGGGTATCCCGAAACATGGGTTCATGGGTTTTAGGAGTACAGGAAGCCACGACCACCCGGTTCAGGTCGTTTTCCTTGATCGCTTGAGCCATGAACTCCTGTGTGTCCTGCGAACAGGTATAAAGGTTGTTTGTGACATATTCCACGTAGGGTAGACTTTTGGCGTAATCAGCCACTGCCTGTACATCAACCGTACCCGCAATATTTATCCCGCAACTGCAGACAAACACGCCAACCCGGGGTCTGTCTCCGGCTACGTTCATTTCCTGAACCAGTTCCACTTCCTTGGTTTCGGTGTAGCGAGCAGCGCTTAAAACTTCGCCGGCTGCGGCAGCAGCTGCACTTGCTTCTACAACGGACTGGGGGATATCCTTTGGTCCCTGGAAGGCACCGCAAACGAACACACCATCACGCGATGTGCTGACGGGGTCATGATCCGTTGTTGTAATAAACTTGTTGGTATTCAGCTCTATACCCAGGTTTTCAGCCAGTTCAACAGCAGATTCCTTTGATTCCAGCCCAACAGAAAGCACCACCAAATCAAATTCTTCATCAAGGATCTCACCGGATTCGGTTGCGTAATGAAGCAGCAGGTTGCCGGTCTCTTCAATCTGGGTGACGGAGTGGACCCTGGAGCGAGTGAATTTAACACCTTCCTCTTTGGCACGATCGTAATATTTTTCAAAATCTTTTCCATGGGTTCTCATATCCATGTAAAAGATATTGCATTCCAAGTCTTCAGAAGCATGCTCCTTGGCAATCACAGCTTCTTTGATGGAATACATGCAACAAACAGAGGAGCAATAGGAATGATCACAGCGGTTGACATCCCTCGATCCAACACATTGCAGCCAGGCTATCTTCTTGGGTTCTTCGCGGTCCAGCGGTCGCATCAGGTGACCTTGGTAAGGACCGGAAGCGCTCAGAATCCGTTCCATTTCCAGACTGGTAATAACATTCGGATACTGGCTGTATTGGTAATGATCGAATTTGGAGGGATCGAAGGCATCCGAGCCTTGGGACATGATGACCGCACCAACCTCCAGATCAGCCTGGTTGGGTTGTTGTGAATAATCGACCGCTTCAGCCAGACATACCTTTTGACACAATCCGCAACCGATACATTTGTCTTTATCAATGGTATACGCCAACGGCACAGCCTGTGCGTATTGAATGTAGGTAGCGGAACGTTTGTTCAATCCGCAATCAAACTCGTTGATTGCCGTTACAGGACAAACGCTTTTGCATTCACCGCATCCCGTGCATTTTTCCGTGTCAATAAACCTAGGGTAGCTTTCAAGCTTAGCCTTGAAATGTCCAACGTCGCCTTCCAGGCCTTTAACTTCTGTGTTGGGAATGATGTTGATATTTAGATGTCGACCGACATCCACCAGCTTTGGCGAGATAATTCACATCGCGCAGTCGTTCGTGGGGAACGTCTTATCCAGTTGGGCCATCATTCCCCCAATAGAAGACGATTTTTCCACCAGATGTACATAGATCCCGGCGTCGGCCAGATCCAAAGCAGCCTGCATACCGGCGATACCAGCACCGATAACCATTGCTGAACCATTTTCAGTGTTTGTATTTGCCATACTTCCTCTCTTTGCTATATACCTTTTTGCTTGTCTTAATTCTTAACTTGTAACTTTTTTGTGAGGCTAGGGGTTAATGCTCTGCTGATTGCGGCACTAAAAACTTTTATAAAAACAAAATTGATAACATTTTGTAATGATTTATATTTTTAGTCATTTCGGACTTGATCCTATAGGCATTTAAAATAAAGCAAAATTTTGATTAATTCTGTCAACGAACGGTAGGGCGGCCCTACGTGGCCGCCGAGGAATAAGCCTGTTGGCGGGGTCGTAGCCCCGCCCTACCGTTTGATCGGCATTCAGTTGTGTTAACCGGTCATGCCTGCTTAGCTTTCGCTTCTCGCTAGCGCCAAGACAATTCATTAAGCAGCCAGGCTGGCAAACTTAGCCGTAGAGCCAACATGACTGTGAAATTCTGCCTGACCTTCCCTTTCCAATTCATTGAGCCTCAAAGAAATCGTGTAAGGTTTCAACCCGGATTTCTCAGCCATTTCTCGAACGGAAAGCGGCCCTTCTTTCAGCATTTCCAGAATTAGCGCCTTGTAGTATTCAGACCTGATGCTTTCCTCGATAATCTCATTCATCAAGTCAGGATCGGTTTTTTCTCCATACACATTTTCCTGTTCACCAAGCTGATATTCCATCCCGCTTAACCAACGCAATCGCCTAGTTCCCAAGGCTCTTTTGATGGCTGCCATTTGCAGGCTAAACTTATCAGTTTCAAACGAATCCATTTCGGCCACGGTCGCACTGATTTCTTTCACATATTGGGCGAATAACGCTCCTTCCGCAGCGCTGACTCGTCTTAATTGAACACGGTCACGTTCAATCCCGGCAAGTTCCAGTAGTTTGGCGACAACTTCAACTCGACCTGCAACAGTTACATTACCATCCTGGTAATGGCATTCGCCGAGGTGTCAACCGGAAACGAATACCGCGTCATATCCGTTGATAAGTCCTTCTGCAATGTGCAACGGATCAACACGACCGGAACACATGGTGCGGATAACTCTCATGGTGGCGGGATATTGCAATCGAGAAACACCTGCTAAATCCGCCCCGGCGTAAGCACACCAGTTACACAGAAAAGCAAGGATTTTTGGGTCTTTGGAACTGGTCATATTTCTATCCTCCTGTTTTCTTGTCTTAAGCGGCAGATATTCCCGCTTTAATTGCTGCGATAATTTGTTCGTCGTTAAAATGTTTCATGGTGATAGCTTGTTGCGGACAGGCAGCAGCACAAACACCACATCCCTTGCAAAGCGCCGAAATGTTATGAGCCCTGTATCCCTTTCCTTCCACAGCTTTGGATTCAATAGCGCTGAATGAGCAGGAATCAATACAGATACCACAGCCTATGCAGGCATCCTGGTTGATCTCGGAAACGATAGGTTCAACCTCAAAAGTCTTCTTGGAAAGCACATTAACGGCTCTTGCCACCGCAGCATTTGCCTGTGCGATGGTTTCCTCGATTGGTTTTGGATAATGAGCCAATCCGCACAAAAAGACGCCATCAGTTGAGCAATCAACAGGACGTAATTTCGCATGCGCCTCCATGAAGAATCCATCTTCGTTGACCGGTAGTTTAAATGCCTTGGAAACGGTTTTACTTTCGGAAGGTTCAATGGCTGTAGCCAGATTGAGTAGGTCTGCTTCAATGATGATATTCTTTTGAAGAATGGGATCAAAAGCGGTTATTTCAAGTCCCTGCCCTTTTTCAACGACAACTGGCTTTTTGTCCAATGAATAGCGAATAAAGATAATACCTTTTTTCCTCGCCTCATTATAGATCGCTTCCCTTTCTCCATAGGTGCGAATATCTCTGTACAATACAACCACATTTGCATCGGGATTTTGATCTTTGACTGAGATGGCTTGGGAAATGGAAGCTGTGCAGCAGATTTTTGAACAATACGGTCGATTATCATCCCTGGAACCCACACATTGGATGAATACAACGCTGTTGGCGTTTTTTAATTTTTCAGGATCATCTTTCAGATCGTGCCATCGAGTCACTCGATCGCTTTTACCATAAAGATATTCATCCGTACCGGCAGGTGTCCCCCCGGTAGCTACAATGGTCGCTCCGTGGTTGATTGTCCTGCTGATATCTCCCGATTTAACTTCCGTTTCAAAATTACCAACAAATCCGCTGGTGTCGCAGACTTCTGAATTCAAGAGAACATCGATACTGTCATTGTTTTGAACATTCTCGATTAATCCAGTCAGGTGCTCCTGGACATCCTGACCCTGCCAGGTGGTTCTGATTTTCCTGGCTGTCCCCCCCAGGCTATCCGATTTTTCAACAATGGTAGTTTTGAATCCTTGTTCAGCAAGATTGTTTGCAGCGGTTAACCCTGCAACACCTCCGCCTATGACCAGGACTGGCTTGCCAATCTCAACTTCCAGATAATTCAAGGGTTCCAATCTGGCAGCCCTGGCAACGGACATACTCACCAGGTCTTTCGCCTTGCCTGTGGCGATGGTTTTGTCATCGGAGTGAACCCAGGTGCACTGGTTGCGGATATTGGCCATGTCAAAGAGATAGGGGTTCAGGCCGGCATCTCTCATGGTTTCCTGGAACAGTGGCTCGTGGGTTGTTGGTGTGCAGGCTGCAACCACAATGCGGTTCAACTTGTGTTCCTTGATCACCTCAACCAGTTTTTCCTGGGAATCCTGGCTGCAGGCAAACAAGGATTCCTCGGCGTAGACAACACCAGGTAATTTTTCAGCATGATCTTTGATAGCTGGAACATCCGCATATCCGGCAATATTGACACCGCATTTACAGACAAAAACACCGATGCGTGGTTCCTGTCCAGCAATATTCAATTCTTCAGGAAAGACTCTCTCTTTAACCAGTGTTCCGCGTGCATCATTTAGGCTAAGAGCAGCTGAACAAGCGGCTGCGCTCGCTTCGGTAACGGATTGGGGAATATCCTTTGGTCCCTGCAAGACACCGGCAACATAAATTCCAGGTTTAGAAGAAGTGACGGGTGAAAGAGAATCAGTTTTGGCAAAGTTGAACTCATTGAGTTCGATGCCCAGATTCTTTGCAGTATCAGTAGCAGATTCGGCAGCTTCCATCCCTACGGAAAGAACCACCATATCAAATTCCTCATCAATGTTCTCACCGCTTTCTGTTGTATAAGTCAGATTTAGTGTACCTGAGCTGTCAACTTGGGTGATGGTGTGAACCCTGGATCGAATGAAGCGTACACCGTCATCCTTTGCCCGGTTGTAATATCGCTCAAACTCTTTTCCGGATGTCCGCATATCCATATAAAATATGGATGACTGGTAACCACCCCCAATATGTTCCTTAGCCATGACGGCTTCTTTAATGGCGTACATGCAACACACGGAAGAGCAATATTCATTATCACATTTGTTGAGATCTCTTGAACCAACGCATTGCAGCCAGGCAATCTTTTTAGGCTCTACCCCATCGGAGGGACGAGTAATGTGGCCCCCGGTGGGACCGCTGGCGGATAAGATCCGCTCAAATTCCATACTGGTCAATACATTGGGTAGATTTTTATGTTGGTAGTTATCCAGGTTTTTAGGATTGAATGTGTCAAAACCGGCGGTAACAATCACCGATCCCACATTCAAGGAGATGTTTTTGGATGTATCTTCGAAGTTGATGGCACCTGAAGGACAGTTTGCCTCACAGTTATCTTTCTTACACTTACCTTTTTTAGTGGTGAATTTAAGGCATTTGGTATCGTCAATTGCCCATTTCAACGGGACTGCCTGGGCATAAGGAACGTAGATGGCTTTTCGCTTGACCAGTCCTTCGTTAAAGGTATCAACTGCTTTGGAGGGACATTTTTCGGTACAGATATTACAACCGATGCATTTGTCCATATCCACATAGCGTGGGGCTTGGGTAATTGAAACAGTGAAGTTTCCTTCGGACCCTTTTATTGAATTGACAGTGGATAACGTGAGCAACTCAATGTTCATGTGACGGCCGACCTCGACCAGTTTAGGTGCGATGATTCACATGGAACAATCATTTGTGGGGAACGTCTTGTCCAGCTGTGCCATGGCACCACCAATCGCCGATGTCTCCTCAACCAGGTAAACATAATATCCGGAATTGGCCAAATCAAGCGCGGATTGCATACCTGCAATTCCTCCCCCGACTACCATTACAGATCCAATAACATCTTTTGACATAAATCCTCTTTCCCTAGCGTTGTAGGTGAATTTTATATAAAAACAATGAATTAAACCGAAATCTTCAACAAAGGTGCAAGAACGAATAAGTGAAATGGAACTCTTGAAGATAGGTCGTAAATTTCACATTTTTTAATAGATATTAAAATACAGAAAAGCATAATTGTAATTGATTTAGAACAACCAAAAATCTCATAAAGCCCCGCCAAAAGAGGCTTTAGAAAGGGTAATGTTTACAAAAAAGATCAACTTTAATACAAACTTGAAAACTCAGATAAACCGAATTGAAAATATCGATAAATTGAATTGAAAAACTGCTAAAACCCGTGTTGTTCTGAATCAAGAAAAAAGAAAAATCAAAAAATTGTTGGTTTGGTTCCAAAAATTAGCTTGACTAAATTTTTATCGGTTATCGGTTATCGGTTATCTATATGAGTTGTGTCTGGTGAGGGGGAATTCAAACGATAATCACTGTGAGGATTATATATAGTTGTAGGGTGGGTTAAGGAGCAAAGTGAGAAGCGAAACTTGCAGCTTCGAAGGAACCCACCAACTCACCCACCCATTATAGAGATCGTTTTTTAGAAAAACTGGAAATTTGAAGCATGGGATGAAAAAATCGGGTGAGAGAGTAATCCTGAGGTATTGATAGAGCAATTGGTGGGTTCGTCGCGCTGTTCCTTAACCCACCCTGCATTCTGTCTGTGACAGTGCACGAGCAAGGGCAGGTTAAAGTTTTGCACTAAATACAGTTTCTTGTTGGTCGTAATAAATCCTTATGACATCCTTTTTCAAAAACTAATATTGCTCGAAAAGTAGTCATTTTGTGATTTCATTTCCAGATCCAGCAGGTGTTTAATGGTCTTTTTCTCCAGTAAATCCCTTTGAGCTTCCTGCATTTCCATCCATACAGGACGAACAACACAATCTTCAGCTCTGTCACAACTAGTCGGACATTCAGCACAATCAAGCAACATGAGGTTACCCTGAAGCGCTTCATAAACGTCGAGCAGGGTAATCTGGTCTGAGGGGCGTTTCAGCATAAAACCACCACCTGCTCCTCGATGGGAGGTAATGATGTTTCCGTTTTTGAGAGCGATCAGGATATTTTCCAGGTAGGAGTTTGGAATACCCTGAATACTTGAAATTTGTTTTCTTTTGGTGGGGAATTCATTATGGTTTTTGGCAATCTCTATTAATGCCCTGATCCCATAGCGGCATTTTGTTGGAATCTTCATATCTTATTATATATCAAGTGAGAACTGTTAAGAAAAATTATTTGGTATCCCGGATGGAAAAACAAAATCCGAGATACAAATTTTCTCGTTCCTGCTGATTAATTCGGCCAATAATATGAATCAGCCTGCAATTGAGGTACAAGCTGTTCGGGAAGATTTCTAAATTCGAGCTACCATTTCCTATCCTTCATCGATAGTAAACTATAAAAATTGATAAAAGTAATTGACATAGAACAAGTAAAACATCTCTGAAGCTACGACTAGTGAGGGGTTAGCTATGGTATACTGCACAAAAAAGGTCAACTTAAATACTTTCTTGAAAATGCTGGTAAACGTGACTGAAAAATTCGAAAAAAACGACCTGATTGGTTGTTTTTTGACTTTCTTATACCAGGCCAAAATATTGGAAAAGTTTATTATTATTTCAACTTTAGTTGTTAAGACGATCCCTTAAAATCATTGAAATTCAGACAAACCGGGGGAACAATTCAAAAGAATGACTACCCTGTAAGCTATTCACGCAAGCGGTTTAGCGGGTGAGTGTCTTGTAATGGTGCTGATAATCACGCTTTATGAATTAATTTATCTAGATCAATAAAAAGCCTAAAAAAAACAATCCTTAATGGAAGAAAAACCGGATTAAATCGCCATCTTTCAATAATACTTAAGAAGAATTTCAATCCGTTTTATCAAGAGATTCAATAGGATAAAATTAATTTTCCGACTTATTTAAGTCAGTCCTAGAGCCAGAACAGCCGGGCTTTGAAGAAACCAATATTGTTCCACATCATATACAGAGAAGGAAAAAGTTACTTTAATGTCTATATATTTATGAGAAATTGTGTGTTTATATTGCCACAGTTATCTTTTTGCAAAGCAAGAACTTCAACGGGAGAATGGAATAATGTCAAAAGATGTAATTGGGTCAGTGATGGTTGTCGGCGGCGGTATCGCCGGGATGCAATCGGCGCTTGATCTGGCTGACTCCGGATATTATGTACATCTGGTGGAAAAGAGCCCGTCAATCGGGGGAGCAATGTCTCAATTGGATAAGACATTCCCCACTAACGACTGCGCGATGTGAATTATCTCTCCAAAACTGGTCGAGGTCGGCCGGCACTTAAACATTGAATTACATACACTTTCCGATATCAAGGAGATATCAGGAGAAGCAGGAAACTTCGCTGTTACACTTAACCAGAAAGCCCGCTATATCGACATCGATAAATGTACGGGTTGCGGTGATTGTTCTGCTGTATGCCCAGTCAGTCTATCCAGTGATTTCGACCAGGGCGTTGGTGACAGAACTGCCGTATACAGACCATACGCTCAGGCGGTCCCCGGAGCGTTTTCAATCAGCAAAAAGGACAAATCTCCTTGTACCAATGCTTGCCCCGGTAACGTAAACGCACATGGTTATGTTTCCATGATCGGCGAAGGCAAATATAAAGAAGCCATGGAGGTTATCACCCGAACACTACCGATGCCGGGTGTTTTAGGAAGAATCTGTCCTCATCCTTGTGAGGATGCCTGCCGCAGAAGTGAAGTTGATTCACCCCTTTCAATCTGTACTTTAAAGCGATTTGCTGCAGATCAGGTAGATATCGATGAGCTGGAAGTTCCTGAAATTGAACCAAGGGACGAAAAAATCGCTATTATCGGTGCAGGTCCTGCAGGTTTAACCGCTGCATATTTCCTGGCTCTGGAAGGTTTCAAAGTAACAATCTTTGAAGCACTGCCAGTTGGTGGTGGTATGCTGCGTGTTGGAATTCCTGATTATCGTTTACCACCTTCCATTCTGGAAAAAGAGATCGCCTGGATCCAAAGACTCGGTGTTGAAATCAAATACAACACGGTAATGGGTAAGGATATCACTGTTGACAGCCTGACGGAAGACGGTTTCAAATCTATCTTTTTCGGAATCGGTTGCCACAAAGACATGAAACTTGGCGTTCCGGGTGAGGATGTAGAAGGTGTGATTCCTGGTGTTAAGTTTCTGCGTGATGCTGCCCTGGGTGACATGAAAGAAATCAAGGGGAATGTTGCTATCGTTGGTGGTGGTGATGTTGCTATTGATGCTGCCCGAACAGCCCTGAGAATGGGAGCGAATAAAGTAAGCATTCTCTACCGACGAACCGAGGCTGAAATGCCGGCTCGTGACGAGGAAATTGAAGATGCCTTTGAAGAAGATGTGGATATTCAATTCCTGCGAGCTCCTGTAGAAGTTGTCGCTGAAAACGGCAAATTGACGGGTATCAAGTGTATTAAAATGGAACTGGGTGAGCCGGACGATAGCGGCCGTCGAAGACCTGTCCCGGTTGAAGGCAGTGAGTTTGTTGTAGACGCTGATGTTCTGATTCCGGCTATTGGCCAGAAAACGGATGCCTCATTCCTCAAGGATAGCGATGGTATCGAGCTTAATAAGTGGGGTGATTTTGATGTAGATCCGATTACTTATCAAACTTCTCGAGAAGGCGTATTTGCCGGTGGTGATGCACAGACAGGTGCTTCTATTGCTATTGCAGCTATTGGAGCTGGCCAGGAAGCAGCAATCTCCATGATTCGCTACCTCAAGGGCGAAGACATGAAAGCCGACAGGGAAAAGCTGGAAATTCCCCAGCAGGATTTCAACGACATCCCTAAAAAAGCTAAAAAAGTTGCCAGAGAGCACATGGCTCGAATCCCGATGGATCAGAGAAAATCCGGATTCACCGAAGTTGAACTGGGTTTCACCGAAGAGCAGGCAAAGCAGGAAGCCAACAAATGTATCGATTGTATGGTTTGTTGCGAATGCCTGGAGTGTGTGAAAGTTTGTGGTGCCGGGGCCCTGACTAACGACACCCATGTTGAGGAAGATCGTGAAGTTGCTCTGAATGTCGGATCTGTTGTGATCTCTTCCGGATTCTCCCCTTACAATCCAACCAAACTGGATTTCTACGGATTTGAGAATCATCCCAATGTTGTGACTTCTCTGCAATTCGAACGATTGCTTTCCGCTTCAGGTCCTACCGAAGGGCATGTGATCCGACCATCCGATCACAAGGAACCAAAGAAAATTGCCTGGTTCCAGTGTGTAGGGTCTCGTGAGCAGAATCGTTGTGACAATGATTATTGTTCTTCGGTTTGCTGTATGTATGCCATCAAGGAAGCAGCCATTGCCAAGGAGCATGATCCGGAACTGGATGCCTCAATCTTTTTCATGGATATGCGAACCTTTGGTAAGGAATTCGAGAAATATTACAACGAAGCTAAAGACAAGCATGGAGTCAATTTTATTCGCTCTCGCGTTCATACCATCAATCCCGTTGGTGACTCCGGCGATTTGGAAATTCGTTATGTAAAAGAAGATGGTGAACTGGTCGCCGATACCTTTGATATGATTGTTCTGTCAGTCGGTCTGGAAACAAGTCCGGAGCTAAGGAGACTGGCAGAGCAATTTAATCTTAACCTGACCAAAGGCAATTTTGCTGAAACCCCTACCATGAATCCTGTGGAAACATCCACCCCGGGTGTTTATGTCTGTGGTGCCTTCCAGGGGCCAAAAGACATTCCCCAGGCAGTGGTAGACGCCAGTGCAGCGGCGACTGCAGCAGGCGAAATTCTGACTTCAGCCAGAAACACACTCACCAAAACCAGGGAAATCGTTCCTGAAAGAAATGTGACAGGTGAGCGACCGAGAATCGGCGCTTTTATTTGTCACTGTGGTGTTAACATTGCTGGTGTGGTTGATGTTGAGGCAGTTAATGAGTATGTTTCCACTCTTCCGTATGTGGAATACGTAACGAACAATCTCTACTCCTGTTCTCAGGATACTCAAGCCAGCATGACCGAGATTATCCAGGAGCATAACCTGAACAGGATCATTGTTGCGGCTTGTACGCCAAAAACTCATGAGCCTCTTTTCCAGGAAACCCTGATTAATGCCGGGTTGAACAAATACCTGTTTGAAATGGTTAACATCAGAAATCATGCGTCCTGGGTTCATAAAGCCAATCCTGATCTAGCGACAGAGAAAGCCAAGGAACTGATACGAATGGCTGTTGCCAAGATCGGTCTGAAAGCACCTCTGAAAGAAGCGAAACTGGATGTAAACCAAAACGCTATGGTTGTAGGTGGCGGAATCGCCGGTATGTCAACTGCCCTGAGTCTTGCCAAGCAGGGTTATAAAACTCACCTGATTGAGAAAGAAGACAAACTGGGTGGACAGGCTCACAACCTATACAAAACCTGGAAAGGTGAGGACATCCAGGAAATGCTGGCTGATATTATGAAGCAGGTAAATGCCGAGGATAATATCCAGGTTCATTTGAACAGCAAAGTCAGCAACGTTGATGGTTTTGTCGGTAATTTCAGCACGACGATCGCTTCCAAAGAAGGCGAACAGGTGATCGAACATGGTGTGGCCACGATTGCGACGGGTGCAACAGAACACAAGCCTGCTGAATATTGTTACGACGACAGTCCAAACGTTGTGACCAGCCTGGAACTGGATCAAAAAATGCTGGCAAATGATCCACAGCTTGATTCTGTGGATTGCGCGGTGTTTATCCAGTGTGTGGGCTCAAGAGAGCCGGAAAGACCTTATTGTTCCAGGGTTTGCTGTACCCATTCAGTAGAAAGTGCATTGGAATTGAAGAAACGTAATCCGGATGCCAGGGTGATTATCCTTTACAGGGATATCCGAACCTATGGTGAAAGAGAACGTAAATATATAGAAGCCAGAAAAGCCGGAGTTATCTTCATGCGTTATTCAGTTGATAACAAGCCGAAAGTATCAGTGGAAGGTGGAAAAGTGACCATTTTGGCCACAGACCATGTGCTTGGCAGACCGGTTGAAATTGAAGCGGATCTGTTGACATTGGCTTCTGCAATTATTCCAAGAAAAGAAGAGCAATTAGCTCAATTCTTCAAAGTTCCGATGAATGCGGAAGACTTCTTTATTGAACGTCACGCTAAACTCGGACCTTCCGAATTTGCAACCGATGGTGTTTTTCTAAGCGGTCTTGCACATTATCCGAAACCAATTGATGAATCGGTAGCTCAAGGAAAAGCGGCTGCTTCCAGGGCGGTAACCTTACTGGCCCAGGGAACAGTGACCACGAATGGCGAAGTGGCAACTGTTGATCAGATGATCTGCAGTAGTTGTGGAATTTGTGTGTCGGTATGTCCTTATTCAGCGCCTTCTTTTGTTGAAGAGGGAAGATTTGCGGGCAAAGCCGAAATCAATTCCGCTCTCTGTAAGGGATGCGGACTTTGCGTATCGTCTTGTCGTTCAGGTGCCATTCACCTCAACGGCTACGATAACGACCAGATTTTCGCAATGATCGATGTTGCTTAACCGATTCTAGTAATCAATGAAAATGGTATCACCCGCAAAAAAAGCGACGGGTGATTACCCCACACTCTGATAGTGAAGGAGAATAAGACAATGTCTGATTTTGAACCTAAAATCATAACCTTCCTTTGTAACTGGTGTAGTTACGGGGCCGCTGACCTGGCGGGAGTGAGTCGGATGCAATATCCCTCAAATATCCGGGTCGTTCGGATTCCTTGTACCGGTCGGATGTCACCCAAGTTTGTGCTTTCCGCATTCATGAAAGGAGCCGACGGTGTTTGGATCTCTGGTTGACACCCCGGAGACTGCCATTACCTGGAAGGTAATTATTTTGCTCGTCGGAAGTTCGCATTACTCGCAAACCTGATGGAGCACATGGGAATTGAAAGAGATAGACTGCATTTTTCCTGGATCTCATCCGCGGAAGCAAACAAGTTTATCGATGTTGTTCATAAGGTAACAGAATCCGTTAAGGCACTGGGACCCGCTAAGAAATTCGTAAAAGCCGGATAAAGGAACTCACATGTTAGCATATGTAGATAAGATCAGAGAGTTGTCATCACAACTCCTGAAGGAAGAGAAAGTAGACATGGTCATCGGGTTTCGAAAGGGAAGTCTACCAATGTCAAATGAGCCATATATGGCCAAACGCCCGGATGACGTTAAAAACCTGGTGTGGGATAGCAATTGCGGTATCAACCTGACCACCTACCTGACCGATCGCAAGGAAAAGATCGCTGTGGTGGCTAAAGGCTGTGATACTCGGAATATCACCACACACATTATTGAAAATAAAATCAAACGAGATCAGTTGGTGATCCTCGGAGTTCCCTGCACGGGAATGATTGATCGCAGGAAGATCAATAACTCGGTTGAATTTGAAATCGTAGAGATAATCGAAGAAGACGATACCATCGTTGTGAAAGGCAAAGACCAGGATACTTCTTTTGCCAAGCAGGATGTGATGCAGAAGAATTGTGCGGTTTGTACAAATCGAAATCCTGTGATGCATGATGAGCTGGTGGCTGACGAAGTACCAGAGCTGGCTGATGTAGACAGGTATGAAGATGTTCGCAAAGTCGAGGAAATGTCTGCTGATGACAAATGGCAGCATTTTGAAAACCTGCTTGACAATTGTATACGCTGTTATGCCTGTCGCAATGCCTGTCCGCTTTGCTATTGCCCGAATTGTTTTGTAGATGAATCCAAGCCCCAATGGGTTGGAAAAGGTGATGACCCAACAGACACCAGAACATTCCACTTCCTGCGTGCCTATCATTGCGCGGGAAGATGCACTGACTGTGGATCATGCGAAAGAGCCTGTCCCATGGGTATCAACATGAGAGAATTTACCAAGAAACTGGAAAAAGACTGTCAGGATATGTTTGGCTGGCAGGCCGGTCTCTCACTTGAAGAACGTCCACCCCTTGATTCTTTTAATCCCCAAGATCCTGATGGATTTGTCAAATAGCTTGGCAACCCGTGAGCAGGGATTAAACACAACAAATTTATGATAAGGTCAAATAATTATGAAGATCATAAAAATTGAAAAAGAAGGTTGGGCACAGGGGCTGGAAAAACTGAAAGACAGTTATCGGTTGTTCGGACCGATGGCTGACAAGGATTCATTTGAATTCAAGGAATTGAATTCAGGGGAGACCCCTGTCTTAGACCTCGGAAATACCAGGCTGTCTGCCAAGTCTGCTATCTATCCGCAAACACAAACTATGTTCACTTACACTCTCGATGAATCCAAAGAGGATCATCACATTATGAAAGAGGTGGAGCTGAACGGTAAACCAAGAGCAGTTGTAGGCGTACGTCCTTGTGACGCGGCATCCTTCCAATTGGTGCAAAAGAACTTTGATAGTCCGGATTATAAAGATCCGTTCTGGGTAAAACCTTACGAAGATACAACCTTTGTTGGCTATGCCTGTGATGATCCATCCCGGACTTGTTTCTGCACATCAGTAGGATACGGCCCTTATAACGAAGACGGCCTGGATCTGTTGTTGGTTCAGGAACAAGACGATTTTTTTGCAAAGGTTCTGACCAAAAAAGGTGAAGATCTCGCAGCCGCAGCTGGTTGGGGAACTGATGCCGAATTTGATTTTGAATCCAGAAAAGGTGCAGCGGAAGAAAAAATCTCCGCTAAAGTTTCAACGGATCAGTTAAGAGGCAAAAAGACCACAGAACTCTTTGGTGCCGACTTTTGGGATGAGGTTTCGTTTTCTTGTCTGAATTGCGGTACTTGTACTTATAGCTGTCCCACCTGCTGGTGCTTTGACATTCAAGATGAAGTCAAGGGAACAGAAGGAAAACGTATGCGAAACTGGGATAGCTGCATGTATCCATTGTTTACTCTGGAAGGTTCGGGACATAATCCCAGACCAACTAAGGTTCAACGGGTTAGACAACGATTCATGCACAAACTCAAGTACTACGTTGATAAATATGATTCGGGCGTTCAATGTGTTGGCTGCGGAAGATGTATCCAGCTCTGTCCGGTTAATATCGACATTAGAGACGTCTGTGAAACCATGAACAATTTTAAGCCTGCTTAGTTAGGAAACGTTAAAGGAGAAATGCTGTGCAAAATCCATATTTGCCATATCCTGTTCGTATTGATGAGATCATTACGGAAACTGAGGATAAGAATCTAAAGACATTTAAATTTGTCTTTTTGAATCCTGAAGACGAGGAGAAGTTTTCTTACCAGGCCGGCCAATTCGCAGAACTATCGGTAACAGGTAAGGGAGAGATTCCCATCGGAATTGCTTCTTCTCCCACGGAAAAGGGATTTGTGAAGTTTACGGTTAACAAAACCGGAATGGTCACAAATTACCTGCATCAAATGAAGGTTGGGGACGTCATGGGTATTCGAGGACCGCTCGGAAACAGTTATCCATGGGAAGTCCTGGAAGGGAAAAATGTGGTGATCATCGGTGGTGGATTTGCTTTCACCACCCTCAGGTCATCCATCGTTCATATGTTGGAAAACCGCGACAAGTACGGTGAAATCAACGTTATCTATGGTGCCAGATCTCCTGGTTTGTTATTATATCAGGACGAACTGAAAGCCTGGGAAGCAGCCGGTGATATTAAAATGCATATCACAGTGGATGCAACGGATGATCCGGACTGGAAATACAATGTCGGGTTTGTTCCAACAATCACTGAAGAGAAGGCTCCACCAGCGGATGATGATACATACGCAATCGTGTGCGGACCTCCTATTATGATTCGATTCACCCAGCCGGTTCTTGATAAACTCGGTTATGGGCACGACAACATTATCAACTCCCTGGAAAAAAGGATGAAATGCGGAATTGGTATTTGCGGTCGCTGCAATATCGGTGAAAAATTTGTTTGTAAAGACGGGCCGGTGTTCACCCTGGAACAATTGAATAACCTCCCCAATGAGTAATAATTTTGCTATTTCTTAAAGGATTGATTCAATGACTGAAGAAGCAATTAAAATATCCGGGAAAAAGAAAAGCAGGTTTCTGGATAAGGTGAAGAAGATTTTACCTGAAGAGGGGAATCTCGACGCCTGTCTAACCTGTGGTGCTTGCGCCTCCGGATGTCCTGCTACGGGAATTGATGGTCTGGATCCTCGAAAGGTGCTCAGAATGGCAGCGCTGGGAATGGATGAGGAATTGACCACAACCCCATGGGCATGGGCATGTACCATGTGTACAAGATGTATGTATGTTTGCCCAATGAGTATTAATATTCCACAGCTGGTTTTCAACATGCGTGCTTCATGGCCGAGGGACGAGCGACCGAAAGGTATCCGAAATTCCTGTGACGTGGGCAACAGTGTTGACAGCCGAAGTGCTATGGGACTTACGGGTGAGATGTTCCAGGAAACAGTTGAAGAACTGTTGGAAGAAGTAAGAGAAGAACAACCGGGTTTTGAAGACCTGCAAGCTCCTTTTAACAAAAAAGGTGCTTACTACTTCGTGAATCAGAACTCCCGTGAGCCGCAAATGGAAGAGGACGAAATGGTACCTCTTTGGAAAATCCTCCACACTGTTGGTGCTGACTGGACCTATAGTGACAAAGGATGGGCCGCGGAGAACTACTGCCTGTTCCTGGCCGATAACGAAGCCTGGGAAGAGAATATCCGACTGAAAGCCAAAGCAGTCGAAGACCTCGGGTGCAAGGTCTGGCTCAACACCGAGTGAGGCCACGAGCTATTCGCATTCCAGGTTGGACTGCAAAAATTTAATATTCCACACAGTTTCGAAATCAGTGATATTCGATTGGAATATGCCAAATGGGTTAGAGAAGGAAAACTCCCCATTAATTCAGATTGGAACAAAGATCTAAAAATCAAATTTACCGTTCAGGATCCTTGCCAGCTTGTTAGAAAAACTTATGGCGACTCAGCAGGCGAAGATATGCGGTTCTTGTTGAAAAAACTGGTTGGTGAAGAAAATTTTGTCGACATGACCCCGAATCTCTCCAATAATTTCTGCTGCGGTGGAGGTGGAGGATTTCTACAGTCAGGTCGAAAAGAGGAGCGACGCCAATACGGTAAAGTGAAATTTGACCAGATAATGGCGACCGGTGCGGACTACGTGATCACACCATGCCATAACTGTCATTCACAAATCCATGATCTTGCAGATCACTATGGAGGTGACTATCACTGTATCCATTTTTGGACGCTGATCTGTCTCTCCATGGGAATCCTGGGTGAAAACGAAAGAGTTCACCTGGGACCTGATCTGGAAGATTTCGGTCTGGATGATTAGTTCCCATCCATTCAATTAGTCTAAAGCCTCTCGTATTCTTGAAATGCGGGAGGCTTTTTTTGTTTTAGATTTTAGAATGAAGATTTTAGATTTACGGGTGGAGCCAGCAGCGCTGGCGGTTTTGATGTTTTGATGTAGGATGGGCAACTTGTTGCCCATCAGGCTGATCTGGTGCGAGTTGGTGGGTAATTAATTACCATCCTGCAATCTATTCCACATTGTCTTCGATGATTTTTGCTACGAATTCAACATAAGGTTCTGTCAGTATAGAAAAGTGATTTCCTGGCACTTGTTTTATTTCCAAATAGGAATTGGTTGCAGCGAATCCGTGATCTTCATTGGAGTAAATGCCTGGTTGTTGATAGGTCTCCTCTGCGGTTATTAAAAGTGTTTTGCCCGCATAAAGCTGTGGCTTGTAATTTAACAGGGCCAGGTTGTTTGCCTCAAATTCCTTGAACTCACTAACCAAGGTTTCCATTTCGATTGGAGCATTCAGTACACCTTTTCGATTCAATTCAATGGTGACAAGTTGGTAACGATCTTCCAGATCCAAGCTGCTATATTTGTGATAGGGAATAGACGCTTTCTTGCCATGCAACTCCACTGTGCCGTTAACGTAATCTTGAAACAATTTCCAACGAAATCTTTTTCCTACCTGAAAGTCGCTATATCCTTCCTCACTTTTTCTTTTGAAGATTTTGAAGATGGTTTTTGTCCAATTCATCCAGAGACCAATCTGCCAGCGTTTTAATAAGTAAGAGTCCAGCAGAATTAAGTTAACTTCTTCACCTGCTCTGCGGAACTGCTGCGCGACTTCCTGGGCTATACAGCCTCCCAGGCAATAACCAACCAGGTTATAGGGGCCATTTTTTTGCTTCTCCCTGATCTCGAAATAGTATTCATTTGCCATATCATAAATCGTCCGATTTTCATGAGGAAACAAAATCGATTGCAAGGCGAACAAAGGCCGATCTTTACCAAGTTGGTCTGCCAGGGGTTGGAAGCACATCACATTGCCTCCGGCTCCATGAAAACAAAAGACTGCACTCTTGCTACCCTTTGGTTGAATGCTGACCAAAGGCGTTTCATAGGTTTTTTTAACTTCATCTCCAATAAAACTGGACAAATCCTCAATGGACTGGTTCCGAAAAAACAAACTCATTGGGATTTCTTTGTTGAACTCCTTTAAAATTCCGGAAACGACCTGGATGGCGAGTAGTGAATTTCCTCCGATCTCGAAAAAGTTGTCGGTAACTTTTATGTTTTCCTTTCCCAGAATATTTTTCCAGATCTCAAGCAGTTTTTGCTGAACATCTGTCGGCGCATCTTCTGTGATAGAAGATGCAGCAACGTTTTCCACAATTTTTGGAAGAGAGTTGCGGTCTATTTTACCGCTGGTTGTAGTGGGGAACGATTGTAATACCTGGATTTCCGCAGGTATCATGTATTCGGGTAACTTTTTGGACAGTCTCTTTCGCACAACTTTTTCGGAAGGAAAATCGTTGCTATTTTTTGCCAACAGGTAGGCTGTCAGTTGGAGGTCACCGGATTGATTCTTTTCATCCATTACGACAGCGTTACCGACTTCCGGCATGGCCAGCAGCACGTTTTCAATTTCCCTGGTTTCAATGCGGTGGCCACGAATTTTTACCTGATCATCCTTACGACCGAGGAATTCAATTACACCTTCAGGAAGCCAGCGGCCTATATCGCCTGTTCTATATATTTTTTTTCCTGGTTTGAAAGGGTGATCAACAAAGGTTTGTTCGGTTAACTCAGGTCGATTGAGATACCCAACGGATAGACCGGGACCGGCGACACAGATTTCACCCCGGACTCCAATCGGTACAGGATTTAAATATTCATCAAGCACATACATTTCTCCGTTGCGAACAGGCTTACCAATGGGAATCCTTGTTCGCAGAGCAGCCCCGGGAGAGCATTTATAGTGGGAAGCACAAACAGAGCATTCCGACGGACCATATGCATTGTAGTAATTCTTGTGTCTGGCATAAAAATGGACATCTTTCCTGTCGGCTGGCTCACCACCGACCATCAGAGTTCTTACGGTCGGCAGTGGATGCTGTCCCAAAGCCTTCAAATAAGATGCAGTGAAAGAGGCCACAGTGACATTGTGTTCCTCGAGATAGCGAATCATCTTCAAACCATCCTTGATGGTCTCTGTTGAGGCTAAAACAAGACCCGCCCCCGCCAATAAGGGCATAAAATATTCAAGTATGGAAACATCGAATGTAATCGCGCAGAATTGCAAACAGCGGTCATCCGGGCTAATTCCGACTTCCGTTATATGATCATGGATAACGTTGACAATTCCCCTGTTTGGTACTTGAACACCTTTTGGTTGTCCTGTTGATCCCGATGTGTAAATGACATAAGCAATATCATCTGGTTTTCCGACAATTCCCGGAGCATCTGCTGAATCAAAAGTATTTAATTGGGAATGGATATCTAAAATTAACCCGTTAAAAATCCCTGTTGACAGATTTGCACTTGAGGTTTGATCGGTGATGACCATTTTGGCGGAGCTGTCGTTCAGGATAAATTGAACTCTATCTTCCGGATAGCTCGTATCCAGCGGCAAATAAATACACCGCGTTTTCAGTATGGCCAATAGACTGATGATGAGTTCCGGTGATTTGTCGAGGTACACACAGACTACGGATTGCTGCTCAATCTTTTGTTCCAGAATTGCTTTAGTCAGTTGATTGGCCTGGTTATCAAGTTCTTTATAAGTCAGCTGTTTTTTATCGTGGATGAGAGCAATCTGATTCGGAGTTCTGTCAACCTGTTCTTCAAACAGGTTTACGATGCTTTTATGTAGAGGAAACTCCGCTTTTGTGCCCTGAAACTCTTTCAGCAATATATGTCGCTCAGCGTCATTCAGTATATTCAGGGTATCGATGGTTGCATTGGGATTCTCCAGAATCGCATTTAGCAACGTGAGAAAATTGTTTGTCCAACGTTCAATGGTTTCAGGTCTAAATAAATCCGAATTGAATTTCAAAGCTCCTTTTAAAGTGCGATCCTGCTCAATGATCTCAAGTGTCAGTTCTGCTTCACCCGTTTGATCTTCAATTTCATACGGCTCACTAATTAAATGAACAGTTTGATCACTATCATTTTGCCTGCCGCTTGCAGGCGTCATCGATTCGGATTGGAGATTTAATACCGCCTGAGTGATGAGCGGACGGGATGGATCACGAGGCAGGTTAAGGTTTTCGGTTAGAAGTTGAAAGGGATAATCCTGATGTTTCAAACTTTCAATGATCATCTCTTTAGTTTGGTTCAGAAACTTTCTGAAGCGGACGGGTTTTGAAAGATCTCCACGCAATGCCAGAACGTTGATGAAAAAACCGACAACCCTTTCGAAGCCAGGAAAATTCCTACCGGATGTCCCAATGCCGATGATAATATCATCCTGGCCGCTGAGACGTGCCAGCAGGATTTCAAAGGCAGCAAACATCAGCATATTTAATGTGCAGTTCTCCTCTCTGCAAAATTTATAGATACGATCAACCAGATCGGCATCCAAGACAAAAGAATGACTATCCCCGTTATAACTGAAATGTGAAGGGCGCGGATAGTCCAAGGGCAAATCCAGTTTTGGCAACGGAGCTTTTAACAGTTTCTTCCAATAGGTTAAGTGCCGGTCATTAGACGGATCAGTTAACGCGTTTTGACGTTTTTGCACATAATCGGCGAAGGTGTTTTTTAACGGTTCCATTACTACCGGTTTACCGGAGGTCTGGGCTGAATACATTGTGACCAGCTCCTCCCACAATATCCTGCATGATGCGCCATCGATGATTATGTGGTGAAACACCAGTAACAAAACTGTTTCCTGCCCGGATTGAAACAAATCCACCCGGACCAGCGGTCCCTGCTCCAAAACAAATGGTTTGCGAGCATGGCTTAGTACCCGATCTTTTAAACTGTCTGACTGTGCATCCTCGATATGATGAATGTGTATTTTTAGGTCGACATGATCCATCACCTGTTGACAGGGTTCATTGTCAATAGTCACTATTCTGGTTCGAAGTGCTGCATGTCTTTTAGTCAATTCTTGGAAGCACTCTTGGAGAATCTGTATATCCAGTTCAGATTTTATGCGCAGACCGACGATCACATTATAGGCATACATCGACGGGTGCATCTTATAAAGAGCCCAGATGCCTTTTTGGGCCAATGTCAATGGGTATTGGGAGGAATCAGTTTTTGACGATACAGTCCGTTCATCAATAACGGCTTGTTCGGTAGTTTCTTCCTGTTTAGGTGTTTCAGAGTCAGCAACCGGCAGCTTTTTGATGAGGTAATCAGCCAGGGCATCTACATTTGGTTGATCCAGCAGCAATGTGTCCGGAAGAGGAATTCCACCAAGATCCTGCCCGATTAGATTTTTCAATTCCACAGCCATCAGCGAATCCATTCCCAAATGAATCAGGGACTCGGTTGTATCCAGTGATTCTGGCTTCCTCCAACCCAGTACTTCAGCAATTCGAAGCACAAGATGCTTTTTCAAGACATCCAATCGCTGATCGAGCGGAACCTGCCGGACCTGTTCCAAAAGATTGGAAACAGCCGATTCTGACACGAGAGGTTTTTTTATGGGAGAGGATTGAACAAGCTTCGTAAATAGCGGGGAAAGCCTTCTATTTCCCATACTGCGGGCAAAGGTGCTCCAAGATATGGGAAGCACAACCAGTTGATGTTGAGCTGAAACCAGCGCTTGCTCCATGGCCGCAATCCCTTGATCAGGACTGATAAAACCGATTCCTTGAGATTCCAGTGAGCTGTCTTCCTGTTTAAATGCGGCTGCACCAATTTCGGACCAGGCTCCCCAATTGATTGCTAATGCAGGCAATCCGATGGCTTGTCGATAATGGGCAACGGAATCTAAAAACGCATTGGCGGCCGCATGGTTCCCCTGACCGGGAGTGCCAAATAAAGAAGCGACTGAAGAGAATAAAACGAAGTAGTCCAGATCCGATGTTTTTGTTAACAGATGAAGATTCCAGGTTCCTTCCACTTTTGCAGCAAGAACCTTGTGAAATCCCCTCCAGTCTAAATTCGTCAACACAGCGTCTTCAAGCAATCCTGCGCAATGCCAAACGCCTTTCAAAGGATGATCTGATTGATTTACAACGTCGATAATTTGTTTCATGTCTTCAAACGTTGAGACATCGCAAGTTTCGATCTGGACGTTGGCACCACCTTGTTTTAGTTCCTCAATCAAAGGCAACGCCGTTGGTCCGGGCTCACTCCGACCTGTCAGCAGAATATGCCTGGCGCCTTTTTCCACTAACCACCTGGCAACACGCAGTCCTAAACCTCCCATGCCACCTGTGATCAGGTAGGTACTGTTTTCGGTGATAGTAAGTCCTTCCTGGTTTTTCAGTTTAGCAAGATGGTGACGATATGAAATTACTATTTTTCCAATGTGATTGGCTTGTTGCATTAGCCTGAAAGCGTCGACCAGCTTTTCGGCCTGAAACACATGTTTGGGAAGGGGAACATACTCATTGTTTTCAAATGCTTTTGATAACCGGTTTAATACTTTTCCGATGAGTTCGGGATTTTCGCTGGTTAATACATCCAGTGCTACGGGATGATAAACAATATCCTTGTTAAGGGCTGCGATCTGTTCTGCACTGCGGATATCCGTTTTTCCCAACTCGACAAAATGACCTCCGGGCTTTAAAAGAGATAGGCTTTTATCAATGGCTTCACCAACAAGGGAATTGAGGATGACATCCATTGTTTCTTCACCAGCAATTTTGGAGATTTCGTCAGCAAAATTGAGTGAGCGGGAATCTCCAACATATTGAAGATCCAGGGTGTGTAAATAATCTCTTTTAAAGTCCTTTCCAGCCGTTGTGTAAATACTTGCACCTTTTGCTTTTGCTATTTGGATCGCAGCCAGACCGACTCCACCGGAAGCAGAGTGAATCAGAACATTGTCTCCTTTTTTTAAATCTACAAGTTCCTGTAGAGGATATGCTGCACTTAGAAAGACATTTAATACTGTGGCTGCCTCTTCAAAGCTCATAGAGTCCGGCTTGGGAACAACCAGGTTCATGTTGGTGATAACATGAGATGCGTAGCAGCCGGATGCAATAGCAATCACCTTGTCGCCGACGTGAATGCTTGTAACAGAATTCCCCACCGCGGTTACAATGCCGGAACATTCCACTCCCATGGATGCCTTTTCACCGGGATAAATATCCATGGCAATCATAAGATCACGGAAATTGACGCCAGTCGCCAATACTTCTATCTCAACTTCATCACTGTTTAAAGCCCTCCTGTTCGCAGGTTTGAATTTCAGGTGGCCAAGAAGTCCCGGTTTATCGATGGTGAGGGAATATGGCGATTGAGGTAATTCCTGCGATGCTTGCAGGGCTTTACCAGGGTATCGTTCCAGGTGACCGACAAATCGCTTGTTTTGTCTGAAGGCAACCTGATTTTCTATTGTTCCGGCATCGACTAATAGTTCCCGTAACAAAAGTTCTGAAGATGTTTGCTCAATGGAGTCCAGATCGATAAGTTTGCAGTTTAAATCGGGAATTTCATTCGCAATATTCCGTCCCAGGCCCCAAAGTGGGGAATCTAAAACAGTCGATCCATCGTGAGGATCTACTGATTGTGTGCCTTGTGTCAGGATGAACAATTGCGGATAGGTGCGAATTCCGGACTTGTTTAGCGCTTGAATAAGATATAGCAATCCTCCGCAAAGTGTTTGCTGCCTCTTGGAAATGGAATCTGTAACCAGGGAATCCAGTTTTATATTACCTCCGAATCCAAAAAACAAGATGGCTGTTAAGGGTCGATTTCCGGGCTGGGTAACGTTATCCAGACACCTTTCAACCCCCTCCGAATTGAACGGATCCAATGTCAAGAATCCGTTTGATTTCTTTTCGAAAGTCGAACCGGTTTGCACAACAATGCAATGACGATTCGTTTTTGACAGGGCAGTTTTCAAACCTTCGACGTGGGATGGGTCATCAACAACAATCAGCCAGTATTCAGTTTCTTCAACTGGTTCGGGAAGTGTGATCTTACTGATTTCATCAGCATGCCATTGAACCCGGTAAAACCAGTCTTCTTGCTTAGGAAGATGGAGTTGTCGAAAATAATGCGGCTTGATTTTTTTGAGTTTTAAATTATCGATGGCTGCAATTTGTCGATCGCCTGCATCATATAGTATAAACGATCCTGAAACAATTTTTTCATTCGCATCACTAATCAATTTAGCATAACACCAGGCAACGCTACCTATTTCACCAAAGAGTTGAAACTTTTCCAGATAATAAGGCATGTAGATGCCAGGTGATGGCTCAGCCGCATTGTTTGCAATCAAAATCCCCAATATCTGAAAGCAGGAATCAAGCACCCCGGGATGAACAATGAATCCATTTTCAAGGTTGATAGATTGCTGGTCCGTTTTGATTTGGGCAAGAACTGTTTTTTTACCTTTTTTTAAGGTTTCAATGGACCGAAATTGCCCCCTATAGTTTAACCCCTTGGATTCGAGTTCTTGATAGAAGGTTTGGAGCTCAACCGGTTCAGTGCAACGAGCTTTGATTTTTTCCAGGTTGTTGTCATCTACCGCTTCAATGGAATCGGTTGCGGATGAAAATCGACCTTTGGTATGCAGTTTCCAATTTGATGGCTTTTCATCATCTGTATCCTTTGGGTGACTGTGGTATTCGATTGTGCATAGATCCGGGTGTTCGTATGTTATTATCGTCTGAATATCACGGGCAGGGTATTCCTCATCGAGAATTAACGCATCTGAAAACTGAAACGACCTCAATTCCACCGCCTTGCCTAAATCCAATTCTTGCGCAGCCCGAAGACCCATTTCCAGATAACCGGTCATTGGAAAAACAATGGTACCGAATGGGCGGTGGTCATTTAGATAAGGCTGGTCAATAAGCGAGAGCTGGTTTTGAAAAGTGGGGTAGGGAGAATTGATTCGACTTCCCAATAATGGATAATCTCTGTCATGGGAAATGCTTGGTTGTATCGGTTTCTTTTTGATTGCTTGAAAAGCAGGTGTCGCTTTATTCACTGTTGTTGGTGTTTTAGCCATTATCACCTGCTGTCCGATACTTGATTTGCTGAACTCGATGCTTGGAAAAGAAGCAAAACCAGTAAAACCATGATTTTTTAGCAGGGATTCCCATTGTTCTCTATTTAGAAATGCCGAGTCGGATCTTAACTCCTTGTCTTCCAAATCCTGCAAAACCATGCCAAAGGTAAGATCAAACCAGGGAGAAGGTTCCGTAATCTCCCACATCACTAATAAACCGCCAGGAGCCAGCAAAGATTTTACTTGTTTGATGGTTTCATTAATATTTTTGGTCGCATGCAACACGTTTGCAGCAATCACCAGGTCATATCCATGTCTGTTAAAACCTTGCTTGACCGGATCTTTCTCAATATCAAGTGTCTGGTAAGTGATAAAAGAATAATCAGAAAACTTGAAACGTGCCTTGTTCAGGAAAATTTCAGAAATATCGGTAAACAGATAGCTGGTCCTGTCGGATGGTAACAAGGGAACCACCGATGCCGTTGTCGAACCTGTTCCTGCCCCAATTTCAAGCAGCCTCAGTTGGGTATTTGCGGGCAGACTATCAATGAGTTTTTCAACGATAGATGCAACCACCCCGTTGTAATACCGGGAAAATGGGGTTGATCGATAGAGCGATTCCAATGGTTTGAAATCACCACCAGGAAACAAGACATCAATAGGATCTTTGTTGCCGTCTAACACTTCTGATAAATGACTACCGCAGGTTTTGATCAGATTGACAAGAGGCAGTGATTCTTCATTGAGATCGTTAGCGTTTTTCAACAACGGGTCGATAGCTTGTTCAGTAAGTACCTGAATTACCGAAAAATCCTGATTCTTTTTTTCTATAATTCCTTTTTTAACCAAATGGTTTAACAGGTTCGCAAACAACTGGTGGTAGCGAGGGGATAGCCCGATTTGCTCTACAAATTCTTCTATCTTTAGCTGTGCACCGGGTTCTTGGAACACTTGTCTTGACGCCAGGTGATTGGTGAAATAGGCGAGGCATAATTTGTCCAATGCTGCCTGCTTTTTATCGACATCCCTGGGTTGTATTTTTTCAATGTTATTGCTGGCAAAGGTCTGGGCAGCTGATTTTAATTGATCCTCTAATGAGAGAACCGTTTTCCAGTATCGTTGCCGCTGGAATGGATAATTAGGCAGATTTACTTTCTGATATCCCGAGGTATCCTGATATATCGCATTCCAATCGATGTCTTCACCTTCGGTATAAAGAATTGCCAGACTTTGAAGCAATTGTCCCCAATCTTCAAACCCCCTCCGTAATGATGCCATCCACCGGGATTCAGTATTGGGAATGCACTGTTTTCCCAACCCTGTTAGTACGGGGTTGGGGCCTATCTCCAGGAATCTTTTAAATCCCATACTTTCTATGGCAAGCATTCCGTCATAAAATCGAACCGGTTGTCGGACATGATGTTTCCAGTGGTCGGCATCCACATTTTCGACGACGTTGCCCGTCATATTGGATATCAAGGGGATTTTCGCTTGTTGGTAAGTCATCTGTTCGGCTACCCGGGCGAATTCTTCCAGGATAGGTTCCATCAAAGGTGAGTGAAACGCATGAGAGACAGTTAACGGGTATGTTTTGATGGCGAGGTTATCGCACTGGAGCTGAATTTGTTTCAGACTGGTTTTTGATCCGGAAACTACCATACTCTGTGGGCCATTGATGGAAGCCAGAGAGATACTGGCTGAATATGGAGCAATGATCTCCAACACCTGTTGCTCATTGGCAAAAACAGCCAACATGCCACCACCGGCAGGTAACGATTGCATCAGCCTTCCCCTGGCGGCAATCAATTTCAAACCATCTTCAAGACTGTAGATTCCCGCCGCACAGGCGGCAGTGAATTCCCCTACACTATGCCCCGTGACAGCATCCGGATGTATTCCCCACGATTTCCACAGTTGGAATAAGGAGTATTCCAAAGCAAATAGAGCCGGTTGGGTATAAGCAGTGTGGTTTAGTAAATGACTGTTTTCTCCATAAATGACAGATAGTAAGGAACTTTCCAATTCAGCTTCCAAAAACCTGGCGCACTCATCCATCCAATAACGAAATGTTGGTTGATTTTGATAAAGCTGTCCTCCCATATCAGCATACTGTGACCCTTGGCCTGTAAATAAAAAAACCTTTTTGGATGACGTTTCCTGCTTTGGTGCTCCAATGTATAAGGTCGGTGATTTCTTTCCTTCAAGATAGCATGCCAGCGCTTCTTCCAGTTCGTTGATGTTCGATCCTAAAATGCCAATGCGATGTTGGAAATGGGCACGACCTGTGTTTGAAGTAAAACAAAAATCGGCGATTGGTGACTCTGCTTTTTGTGAGAGAGATTCTTTTAGGTTGCCTGCAAGCTGTTTTAGTGAAGACTCGTTTCGTGCAGAAATAGTCAGCAAATGGCCCGGCAGTCTACTATCTTGCCTCGCAGGTGGTATTTCCGGCGACTGCTCAATAATAACATGCGCATTGGTGCCGCTAAAACCAAACGAACTAACCCCTGCCCGGCGTAAAGTATTTTTATTAGGCCATTCGCTTAGGCTTACAGGCACTGAGATGGGTATGTTTGCCAATGGAATATGCGGATTGACCTTATTCAAATGCAAGTGAGCAGGTATTTTTTGATGCTGCAAGGCCAGCAATGTTTTGATTAAGCCCGCTATTCCGGATGCAGATTCCAGGTGACCAATATTTGTTTTAACGGAACCAACCAAAAGTGGGTACTCATTGTCTCTATCAACTCCAAACACCTTGTTTAGAGCGTTAACTTCAATAGGATCGCCCAATGAGGTGCCAGTCCCGTGAGCTTCAATATAATCGATGTCTTTGGGTGATAGCTGTGCTTTGTTCAGGGCCTCTTCAATCAACTTCTGCTGAACAACTCCATTGGGAACAGTGAAACCTGCGCTTTGTCCATCCTGGTTAACGGCGGTGGCTTTAATCACTCCCTGAATGGCATCTCCATTCTTGAGGGCATCTGCCAGTCTTTTCAAAACCACAATACCGCAACCCTCACCCCGTACGTATCCGTCAGCACTTTCGTCAAATGTTTTGCATCGTCCGATGGGGGATAACATTTTTGCCTGGCTGGTCGCTATGGTGGATTCCGGGGATAGAATAACATTGACACCACCTGCGATTGTCAGGTTACTTTCCCGGTTGTTTAGACTATGACAGGCCAAATGAATAGCGACTAGGGAAGAGGAACAGGCCGTATCTACTATCATGGCGGGTCCCTGAAAGCCAAATGTATACGCCAGTCTTCCGGCTGCGGCATTTAGTGCATTACCAGTTCCAAAATACGCGTCGATCTGGCTTGTGTTACCCTCTCTAATCTGTTGAAAGGCATAATCGCTGGCCGTAATTCCGATAAACACACCGGTATTGCTTCCTTCCAGGGTATGAGGATTAAGCCCTGAGTTTTCCATGGCTTCCCAGGAAACTTCCAACAGCAATCGTTGTTGAGGGTCCAATGCTGCTGCTTCCCTTGGGGATATGCCGAAGAAGTGAGGATCGAACTGATCGATATGGTCCAGAAATCCTCCCCATCGTGTATACATTTTTCCGGGCTGCCCGGGTTTTTCATCAAAGTATTCATTGATATCCCAACGGTCGGACGGAACTTCACTGATGGCGTCTATCTTCTCCGTCAACAATTGCCAGTAGTTTTCCGGACTATAGACTCCTCCGGGGAAGCGGCATCCCATGCCAATCACAGCAATAGGTTCAGGGTTATTGCTTTCCAACTGCTTTATCTTTGCTTTTAGCTCTCGAATAGCCAGTAATGCTTTTTTAATATCTGATGTTCTGTTATCAGCCACGTTGTCTTATTTGTTTATTATTAAGTCGGCTGCCACTAACGCCTTTGTTTCAAAACCCACGAATCACTCAATTAAAGAACTGATCTTCCGGTGTTTGCTGTTGGAGATGAATATTGCGGAGTGATCGTTCTACCTTTCTTGTTAAGATTCTAGCATTTGATTCACTAAAAAACCAACTTGAGAGTTAAGTAATAACAACCAAATAACACAACAGAAATTGCCGACTAAAAAGTGTCTTGCTCAAGTTTTTGTTTTTTTATTAAAGAAAACAACAGCTTAATCACTGGTAGACTTGATAATTAACCAAAGTTTTTTACAACACCAATGGCAGGAAGGTCGATCGCATGGTGAAGGACACATACGAATCCACTCAGATCCTATTTCTCAAAGATAATAAACGACGACTGGTAAACAAGAGATTTGTGACAAGGAGGGGGAATTGATCGATTTGGAGGCGTGGATATAGTTGGCGATGAAAACTAATGAAATATTGTGGTTTATTCGGAAAGGATACACTGGGGAGTCAGGTTCTTAATAGCATGTTGGTAATTCTGGTAGATACTATCCTGATCTTTATGGCAATTTAAACACAACCCAACCTGTTTGATTTTGAAAATCTCCTTTTTATTGAAACTTCGGTCGTCGGGTTTGGTTCCAATTCCGGGTTGCTTTTGATTTTTGGAGATCCAACCGATGGGAGTAGTCCACTCCGGATGGTCAGGATGTGCCACCCAACCGGTGATGATGCCTAGAGCTTCTTCTGATTGATGACAACTGGCGCAGGAACGACCAGCTTTTTGAGTTGTGTGGGCTGAAGTTGCGGAAAAGATCTGCTTCTTCATGGCCTTGGTTTGGGAAGTCTGTTCCACAATCATGTTCATACCCGGTACGAAAGTGGTTACCTTCTTGCCATCCTTGACTCCCAAGGCTGGTAATTCACTTTCCACATACCATCTTGTCTCCACCCATCTGCCAGGGGTTCTTATTCTTTTAATGTGGTCAACTTGAGTTTCATCCGCCTTATAATCCACGTGACAGCCGTAACACTGAGATGCCCAGGCAGTATGGCAGCTATCGCAAGTCAAGCGTTCGTGACCGGAAACCGTGTGATAGTACTTTTCACTGGTTAAGGGTATTTCAAGACGTTTGCCTGTTAATTTAGTTACCAGCACTCGCTTTCCCTCAAGTTGATTTACATGATAAAGCGGCGATTTAAACCTCTCAGTAACCAATACCTCGTCGGATGCTGAAATATCAATCCTATCCTTATATAGGCTGAAATATTTTCTTTCCCTGGGAGTCAGACTATTGATCGATTTTTTAGCCGTTTCCGGCGCATGGCAATCGTCACAGCTGATATCGTTTTGTTCTCGCAGGAAATCAACTCGTTCACCAGTTCCCATCAGTCCTGTGCCGGTGTGGCAATCTATGCAAGACATGCCCGCAGTGTGATGAATATCAGCCACTTTTCGTTCAACCAGGCGATTATCATAAAGATAGCCAAAATCCTTCATCCGTGATTCATCGATTTTTTCGGTCTCGGCCCAACCCAGGTAGTTCAATGAGATTCTTCCGGAGCCGGCATGGCAACCGAAGCAACGATCATTCGACATTTGAATTGTCAGTGTTGGGTGGGTTTTTCCTATACCCGTGATATTTGGATCGTCATTCAAGCCAGGAGGAGTCTCTTTGGCAGCAAAGGTTTGCAAATGACAGGCTGAGCATCCTCCACCTCGATCTTTGAAAGATTGTTGATGGTTTTTTCGTTCTGATCCCAAATGACAGCGAACGCAGAGTTTTCGTAAATACTGATCAGAGCGACTGTTAGTCAATCGCTCTGCTACAGTCCTATTGCGATGGGGTGGATTTTCGTCTTCGTAGATTTCACGAGTGACTGACAGCATGCCATCCAAAGTATTCATGATCGAGTTTTCGACCATCGGAACAAGCTCTGCGTGGCACTGGCTTTGTCCGCAGGATTTATCGAGCGTTTTCATCCTTCCGGGATAAGCTTCCAAACCCAGGTGGGCTATTTCTTTATGATCAGCTTCCGGATTTCCGCCGTGACATTGCTCGCAAGAAACCACGTTTGGTCCGTGAAACCGGGAAAAAGCAAATTGCTCTTTGTGGCAATTCGTGCATTTCTCAGCCAAAAGAACGCCTGGCAGGAATAGGAAAAAAAAGATGACGATGTGTTTCATAATCAGATTTTTGGGATGAGTACCTGACGCAGAGTTACTTGGCTAAGCAAATCTTGATTAGGTGTCATCCTGAACGGATGTGAAGGATCTGTCAGGGTTCCATAGAGATTCCTGTTCGGAGCTGTGATCCTACCAGGTATCACTCCAGGGTAGAAAATCGACCAATTCTCCTTTCTTCAGAATTCTTTTGGATCCCGGCATTAAGAACAATCCCTGGCTTTCTGCAAAGTTTGAAAAGTCACCACTACCTCTTATATAAACAGGTTCTATTTCAGTCGCCGATGCAGTTGCCTTAATCTTCCCTGGTGTATAGTGGTCGCGTGGCGTTTTAGATTTGGCGTCTTCGCTTAATGGTAATTTCAGGAACATGTGATGAGGTTGCATGTACCCGGACAGCTTTTTGATCAGAGGTTCAACAAAAATTCGAAAACAGGTTTGAACAGAAACCGGATTCCCGGGCAATCCGAAAACATAGGTGCCGTTATCTGTTTTTCCAAACCAAACTGGCTTTCCCGGTTTTACTTTGATTTTATGAAAGATTTTTTTAACGCCATTACCGGCTAACAGGTTTGGTACATGGTCGTAATCTCCCATGGAAACGCCACCGGAAAGCAACAAAATTTCAGAGTCGAGTCCTTTTTGAATCAAACCGGACAAAACTTCTTCATCATCCTCACCAATGCCTAAAAACTCATTGTCTAATTGATAACGATTGCACATAGTCCGCAAACTATAAGAATTACAATCCCGAATTTGGTGGGGTAACGGTTTCACGGACGGATGAACGATTTCTGTTCCGGTTGAGATGATTTTTACTCGTGGTTTTTTGTACACTTCGATTTCAGCAAGACCAACAGATGCAGCAACGGCAATATCAGCAGCGGAAAGCGGTTTTCCGGATCTGACTAACAGATCTCCTTGAGATTTATCTTCCCCTTTGATAGCGACGTTTAAGCCCGGATACATCTTTTCTTCACGCAGAATGACTGTATCTCCTTTTAATTCCGAGTTTTCAACCTTGACTACAGCGTCGGCCCCCTGGGGACAAGGAGCACCCGTCATGATATTCACAGCTTCCCCTGCTTCTATTTCCAGCTCACTTTCTATCCCGGTTTGTACCTGCCCTTTCAATTTGAGTTCAACTTCCGGCGAATCGAAATCGGCAGAACGAACAGCATATCCATCCATGGCAACCCGGTTAAAGGGAGGCAGGGGTCGATCAGCCAAAATGTCGTTGACGGATACAAAAGAAAGAGCTTTTTCAGTCGCTACCGTTTGAGTGGAAAGCGGAGTTGCATTATCCACAATAATCTTCAATGCTTCTTCAACGGATATCATTTGTGTTCTAGGGAATATTATTATAGAAGGACTCAAAAGAAAGGAAAGACAACACAGGCCTCTAAGAGGTCTACACATTGATTGCCTAAATCTACCAAAGCAACCCTGAAAACACAACTTTGATTTGGAAACCCGGATTAGCTGGATCAGCTTTGGGGTCAGGTTTGCATCTTTGGATTTTTTTGAAAAGTCCGGCAGCTATGGAGGGAGTTACGGTTGGACAAACAAAAAACGGGAGCTGAACTCCCGTTTTTTGTTTTATAGCCACCAATAGTCCGGCTTTAATGGTGGGTCCCGTTTGACCGGGGTAACCCCTTTTTGCTTCAACATCTCAATTAAGGCATCGATAGCCTTCTCCATCGCGTCATCAACTTCGGGAGTCATCTCGAAACCATCATTGGTGTTTGCCGGGATGATACCGATAAGGTCAATTCCTTTGGGTTCTGTTCCTTCCATTTTCATGAGTTGGATCAGATCCAGGAAACCAACCTGATGCGGCGACATTTTGGTTGAACTCGGTCTATTGATAAATGTATCGCCGGATAATACCTTTACTTCTCCCGGGTCGCCTTCGACGTCAAGTGCATCAACAATGATTACCCAATCCCTGTTGACGATTGAGGTATCCAATTGAGCCCCTACGGTTCCACCGTCAATAAGGTCAACACCTTCCGGAAACTCGTATTGAGAATCAAGATACTTGAGTATCTTGATTCCTATGCCGTCGTCCGAATGAAGGATATTTCCCACACCCAGGATGATGCCTGTTTGATTACACATTAACTTCCACAACTCCCAATTCGTTTCCATCGGGGTCGAAAGCATGAATTGCGCAAGCAAGACAAGGATCGAAACTATGGACAGTTCTCAAGGCTTCCAATGGTCGTTTGGAGTCTGCGATCGGATTTCCAATCAGGCTGGCCTCATAAGGACCTTTCTGGCCTTTCTCGTCTCGTGGACCCGCATTCCAAGTGGAGGGAACAACTGCCTGGTAATTCTTGGTCTTACCGTTTTCAATAACAATCCAGTGAGACAGAGTTCCCCGAGGAGCCTCATGAAAACCAAATCCCTGAACTTCACCTTTCGGGAAGACCGGAGGATTGAAGTACTCGGTATCGCCACTGGCAAGATTATTGACCAGATCGTTCCAATGCTTGAGAGCCATGTCATTGATAACCGCACAGCGAATAGCCCTGGCTGCAACTCTACCAAGAGTCGAATTAAGAGCGCTGAGAGGTACGTTTTGCTTATGGATAGACTTGATAGCTCCAACTGCCGCACCAACGTACTTCTGGGTTCGCTTGTCACCCAATGCATAAGCTGCCAGTACTTGAGCCAGTGGACCAACCTGCATCGGTTTGCCCTGGAAGCGTGGAGCTTTAACAAATGAGTATTCTTTATTGCGATCGTATCCAGTGTACTTGGGCTCTGTGGTTTCTTCATAAGGATGCTTGCTCCAGTTACCATCATACCAGGATCTGGCGATAGATTCCTGAACATTGTCCTCAAAATATTTATCATTAAAGGTTTTGATTTCCTTAACCTTTGAGAGATTACCACCCATGATGACACCACCAACGGCGTCAAATTTGGTTCCTCTTTCATCAACCGGAAATTCAGGTACGGACATATAGTTGGTTACACCTTTTCCATACTTGGCCCAATCGAGATAGAAACCACCAACGGCTGCCACGTCTACCAGGTATACCTGGTTCACAAAGTCTCTTACTTCGTCAAAGAAGTTCTTAACTTTGAGCAGTCGGGTCATGTTCAGAGCTGTTTCATCATCCAGGTTGATAGCGTTGGCTACACCACCAACTGCCAGGTTCTGAATATGTGGCGTTTTACTTCCAAGCAGACCCACACAATCGTTTATCTTTCTCTGGTATTCCAGAGCCTGGAGATAGTGAGCTACTGCAATCAGGTTTACCTCGTGAGGCAGCTTCATCGCTTTGTGACCCCAGTATCCGTTCTCAAAAATACCAAGCTGGCCACTGGCAACAACAGCCTTAACTTTATCCTGAACAGCCTTGAACTCATGAACAGTGTTGCGCTTCCATCCGGAGATACTCTGGGCCAGATTTGCAGCTGCTTTTGGATTAGCTTTTGTTGCAGAAACAACATCTACATAATCCAAAGCTGTCAGATGATAGAAATGAACAATATGATCATGAATAGCATGCGCTGACATGATCAGGTTTCTAATATACTGGGCGTTTTTGGGGATTTCCAGCTTCAGGGCGTTTTCAACCGCTCTTACAGAAGCAATGGCATGTACTGTTGTACATACCCCACAAAAACGCTGGGTGAACATCCAGGCTTCTCTCGGATCTCTACCTTGCAGAATAATTTCAATTCCTCGGAACATGGTTCCGGAAGACCAGGCATTGGTCACTCGACCATTTGCCACTTCTATGTCGATCTTTAAATGTCCCTCAATACGTGTGACTGGATCTATTGTAACAATTTTTCCCATAATTTATTCTCCTGCTACTCTTGGCTAACGACTGGAAAGATTTTAACAAGTGTAATGAAAATCAAGAATTGTAAAGCAAACATGCCGACAGAAATCGAGAATTCCGGAATCGAAGGAAAGTAGGTCAGGCCCGGGGCCCCTTCAAAACCGATAATGTAGGTGTTAATTCTATACAGTAACCCACCTGACAGCATGAGACTTGCACCTGTAAATATGGCTCTTGGACTTGACTTCCTAAGTACGATCATACCGATCACGATTAGAATCATTTCAAGCCAGAAGAAAAAGAAATGAAAGCCGACATCATACAACAACGGGGCTCCACCCTGTCGGATAATCTCAACAAATCGGAAGATAATCCAGAACACAGCTACGTAGATTCCGACTCCCAGAATCTTGTGCAAAAGTCCTGAATACTCCTTCTTTTTGAGATCTTTCTGGTGATAAAGCAGATCAACCAGAACAACGATACAGGTTCCCATGAAGATGGATGATGTCACATACAGGAAGGACACCCAAGGTGTTTGCCACAACAGGCTGATCTTTTGACCCATTAGTAAAGCGAGGGCACCCAGACCGGACTGATGCATGGTTGGCAGAAGAACACCAAAACCAACAGTCAGGAACAGAATCTTGTCCAGGAATGTGTGGAGTTTTGCTGCGAAGTTTTTTGATGCTTTGCCTTCAGGCATGAATTTTTCCAGAAAGCCGGGTAGAAATTCAATTGCCAGCACGACAATGTATACCGTAATACAAATACCTACTTCAAACAGTGCTGAATTAGGCTGCATGTATTTCGGGACGAAGAAATTGAGCAAATTTACATATCGCCCAGTATCATAAACCAGTGATGTAGCAGCGATCGAATATCCCAGTAATGAGAATAAAACCGCCTGCCTTACAAATCGATGGTATTGACCTTTGTTAAAAATATAAACCAGAAAGGCCGTCACATAACCACCGTTAACAAAAGCTGCTCCTACCAGAACGCCTAAAACCTTCCAAACCCCCCATGACTGGTGGTCGGTAAGATTGGACACAGGACCGATCCCCGCGATATATCGCCAGGCAAGGACTCCTGCGCAGATAAGGAACAGCACGCCTAAAAAGACGGTATTGCTGGTAACCAGCTTTCCGCCTAATGCCTTTTCATGTTCCATCAGTCCTCCTTATGTCCAGAACGGTTCTTGAATGCTAACCCGGCCAAGGCAAGATAAACTACTCCAGGTAGTACCAGGCCTTGATACAGCGTATGCTGAATACCTTCACTCACGCTTGCTTGTGAATGATCGGGCAGGGTAGGTAGTCCCAATTTTTCGAAAGGAACTTTGGACAGGTATAGAACAGACGTTCCACCACCATCTTTTTCACCATAAATTTGGTTGACGTAGGCTGATGGATTCTTTTGCAGGCGTGATTTGGCTTCAGCCAACAGGTCTTTAACCTTACCGTAGATAACAGCACCGGCCGGACAGTATTCTGTACAGCCTGGTTGTCCTTTGGTTATCAGATTGGTTTCCCGACACAGTTCGCATTTTTTGATTTCACCATACCAGTCATCCCACTGGTACTTAGGAATGTTGTAAGGACAGTTCATCTGACAATAACGACAACCGCAGCAGGCGTCTTTGTCATAAGAAACAATCCCGTTTTCTTCCTTGTTCAGCGCACTGGTTGGACATCCGGAGACACAACTTGGATCAACACAATGCATGCATTGCCTTTTTACAAATGATCTTCCTTCAGGACCGTCATAGAGTTTAATGATATTATAGGTATTGACATTTAAGTCCCTTGGAGCATCGAATGTATTTGTCGGATCCCAGTCGACAGCTAAGTTGTTTGCTTTTTTGCAACCGACCTCGCATGCTTTACAACCAATACAAAGGGTTGCATCATAAAGCATACCGACGTGGCTGTCCTGTACCAGTTTAGCTTCTCTGGCCTGCGCTTTTCCGGTAAACAACGGAGCAACGGTCAGTCCCGCTCCCGCACCGGCAAGGCCTTTGAGAAAGCTTCGTCGTTTAATTCCCATAGTTATTCCTCCTCGCCAGGCAGGCTCTTGGCTTTTGTAACTACGGCTGCTCCAACAGCTCCAACAGCGGCACCAACAACACCAGCTGCAATGGCCCCAACAGGTTTTTCTGACGCTTCGCCGATATTTGCGTATGTTTGTGGTGGATTAGGACTTAAGACTTCTGAAATCTCGTGGATTGACTGGTTAAATCCAACCTTGGATTCAATACAGCCAAAACAGGGGTGTCCAACGTTAACCGGCCAGGTTTTCTCCCTGTTGAATCCGATTTCAGGACAGTTTCCGAAAGTACTTGGTCCTTTACAACCCAGCTTGTATAGGCAGTAACCTTTGCGATGTCCTTCATCGCCATAGGCATTGGCAAATCTTCCTGAGTCGAAATGACCTCTTCTTTCACATTGGTCATGGATCAGTCTGCCATATGCGAACATAGGTCGACCTTCTTCATCCAATGTTGGGATCTTATTGAAGAGCAGATAATGAACAACAGTTGAGAGGAAATTATATGGACTTGGTGGACAGCCGGGAATATTAACGATTGGCTTATCCTTAATAATGTCACTAACGCCTACAGCTCCTGTTGGGTTGGGTCCGCTTGAAGGAATCCCACCCCAGGTCGCACAAGAGCCGATAGCAACAATTGCTGCACAATCCTTTGCAGTTTCATTCAACATATCGATGGCAGTTTTGCCGGCGATTTGACAGTAGGCACCGTCCATCTTTTTAGGTATGGCACCTTCAACAACCAGGACATATTTGCCCTTGTAGCGCTTCATGGCTTTGTGAAGATTGTCTTCAATTTGATGCCCTGCAGCAGCAAAAAGAGTTTCATGGTATTCAAGTGAAATAACATCCAGAATAACTTGCGCTAAATCCGGACCTTCAGCTCGCAGCAACGATTCTGTACAGCCAGTACACTCTTGGAAGTGCAGCCAGATTACCGCCGGCTTTTCCTTGGCCTGCATTGCGTGAGAAATCTTTGGTATGAAAACCGGAGAAAGCCCCAGCACTGTTGCCACCTTTGTTGAAAGCTTCAGGAAGTCTCGTCTGCCGACTTCATTTTCAACAAATATGTTTTTACCTCGGATCATATGTATCTCCCTCCCTAAAATTTTAGGAAACAAAAAAATAAGGGGGTTTGCGGCCGCCCTTATCTGTAAAGATATTAAGACATTAAAGCAAATTAAGGTTAGTGCGCAAATCTTACACGAATGAAGTGAATTGTAAAGGAAAAATTAAGCTTTTTACTGGTTTAAACCGAATACTGTCGGTGTTTTAGAAAGAAGTCAAAAAATAGTAAAATGTACTTTATTGAAATTTATAGAATAAAATCGTTCATCGCAGTGCTACGATTATGCATTTCGTAGCACAAAATCTAAAAATACCTTATTTCAGATCAATTTTTCCGACTTTTACAAAATATATCTCGATTATTTCCGGTTTTTTGTGGGTTGGGAAAGATGAAATTATAAAAAGAAATTATCGGCAATTTGTTATTAATATTAGACTCTAAACAGTACAATCTAAAATAATAGTTGATAAGGTCAACAATTGGCGTTAGTGTTTTTGACATTTTGTCCAATTCAACCTTAGAGTAGTAAGTGTTTTGGTATTGCCTTAAACGAGGATACGCATTCAGGAGAGAGTATGTGCCTTGCTGTACCCGGAAAAATTGAAGAGATTGACGACAAGGGGCCGATGGTCATGGCCAAGGTCAGTTTCAACGGGATTTTCAAAAATATCTGTATTGACTGGGTTCCCGACGCGAAAGTGGGGGACTATGTAATTGTCCATGCCGGGTTTGCTATTAATACATTGGACAAGGAAGAAGCTCTTGAAAATCTGAAGCTTATAGAAGAAGTGGCCAAGATGCCCGGTGCATATAACAAATGGTAGTGTTTTATCCTCAAACAAATGCACGTGATCAGGCATCAAAGGATTGATACGACGCCATCCTGCTGTTATCACCTATCAGATCTAAGCTGAAAGTATCTCATAGAGATCGAATCAATCAAAGTGATTCCGGTAAATCGATAGCAGTTTCCAAAAGGCTCCTGCAATCAACAAACGACATTCCGATAACTATGAATAATAAGAGTAGTCAAGGCAGCACTATTAAGCTGGGGCATGGCAGTGGAGGGCAGATGTCCCAGGATTTGTTTCGGGAGATTTTTCAACCTGGATTCTCCAATCCATTCCTGGATGAAGTCCACGATGGTGCCATTCTTGATATGGGAGGACAAAAACTTGCTTTTTCAACCGATTCGTTTGTTGTGAATCCTATATTTTTTCCTGGCGGCAATATCGGTGATTTGGCGGTAAACGGCACAGTCAATGATGTGGCCATGTGCGGGGCTGATCCCAAATATCTTTCTGCGGGATTTATTCTTGAAGAAGGATTTTCCCTGGATAGCTTGAAACTCATTGTGGATTCGATGAAAGTTGCAGCTGAGAAGGCAGAAGTGACGCTGGTTACCGGGGACACCAAAGTCGTGGAAAAAGGCAGTGTTGATGGCGTGTTTATCAATACCTCCGGGATTGGATTAGTGAGGGAGAGCGTTGATGTTTCTCCTACCAGGGCGGAAGTGGGTGATGTTGTACTCATTAACGGCAGAATTGCTGATCATGGCATTGCGGTGATGACGAAACGGCAGGGATTGGAATTTGAATCCGGTGTAGTTACCGATTGTGCCGCATTGAACAGGATGATTGGGACACTGCTTGACAGGGTGGAAGATGTGCATGTGCTTCGTGATCCGACAAGAGGAGGTGTTGCAGCAACACTGAATGAAATTGCTTCAGCGGCAAACGTTGGAATAGAGCTGTTTGAGGATCAAATTCCTTTGGATGATCAGGTTAAAGCTATTAGCTCACTGCTTGGATTGGATCCGTTTTACATTGCAAACGAAGGCAAAGTGCTGGTTATCGTAAAAGAAAGCGAAGCAGAGACAGCATTGGAAACTATGAAGTCATTTGACGAAGGAAAGGAATCCAGCGTGATCGGCCGAATCGTGGAAAAGAACGCCGGAAAAGTGATTTTGGAGACTTCCATTGGCACAAGACGAATTGTGGACATGCCTGCCAGCGAACAATTGCCAAGGATTTGCTAGAAAACAGTAAAGTGGTCTTATGGCAATGTTATTAAGTTAAGAATTATTGGTCGGGGTGTCATTCTGAACAGGAGTTGTAGGATGGGTAACTCGTCGCCCATCAAGCAGACTGATCCTGAGAAGTGAACCTTGCTGTATTGAACGAATAATGTCTTAGTAGCACTGACAGATCCTTCTCTCGAAGCTGCAAGTTTCGCTTCTCATGATCAGGATAAAACCGATCCTAATTCTCTAAAATAAAAAGTAATCAGAACGAATTTGCCAACAATTTAATAAGCAATAATCAGGACTTGCCGTGCATGAAGTTTCGTTGATGATGAGTATTATTGACACTGCCCTGGAGACAGCGGAACAGGAAAAGGCCGGACGTATCAATCGAATTGCTCTGCAAATCGGTGCCAAGTCCGGTGTGGTCATCGATTCGTTGGAATTTGCTTTTGAAATGGTCAGCAAAAATACCATTGCCGAGCAGGCAATACTTGAGATTGAAGCGATTCCTTTAACGGGCGAGTGTGTGAGTTGCGGTCATCAATTTGAAGCCAGGGAGTTTCTGATTTGCGAAAAATGTGGTAACTTTGCCAAAGCCATCTCAGGACAGGAACTAAATATAAAATCAATCGAGGTAGAATAATGTGCTTGGAATGCGGTTGCTCCGAAACGGACGAAATCACGATCGATGGTAAACCTATCAAGGGGGGGCATCACCATCACACCCACGATCATGACCATTCGCATCATCACTCCCATAACCATGACCATGGAGAGGCAAGGGAAATCAGTATCAAACAAAACATTCTGCATAAGAACGACCACATTGCTCAACATAATCGTGAACATCTTTCGGGGCAGGGCGTTTTTACCATGAATTGGATCAGTGCACCAGGTTCCGGTAAAACAGCCATGTTGGAAAGGCTGATCAAGGATTATGGTGCGGAATTGCCAATGTTTGTAATCGAAGGCGATCAGCAGACAGATAACGATGCACAGCGAATCCAAGATGCAGGAGCCAAAGCACTTCAAATCAATACCGGTGCTGCGTGTCATCTTGATGCAGAAATGGTCCACCAGGCGTTGCACAAAACCGAACTTAAGGATATCCGATTGTTGGTCATTGAAAATGTTGGGAACATGGTCTGCCCCACTGCTTATGATCTGGGGGAAGATATCAAGGTTGCTTTGGTCAGCTGTCCTGAGGGTGAGGATAAACCTGTTAAATACCCGGATCTGATTCTTGCTGCAGACGTATTGCTGATCAATAAGATTGATCTCATACCGTATCTGGATTTTAATCTGGAAAAGTGCATCGAGTTTTCTCACAAGGTCAATCCGCAAATTGCTGTTTTTCCTGTCTCAGCGAAAACTGGAGAAGGCATTAAAGACTTCTTTGATTGGTTGACCGAAAAAGCCGGATTTTAGATTAACCGGTTTGCAATGAAAGACAAACAAAGATTGCGGGTTGTGATCCGTGGTGCAGTCCAGGGAGTGGGATTTAGACCGTTTATTTACAAACTGGCTACCTCTCTGCAGCTTGACGGATGGATCATTAACTCCTCGCAAGGTGTATTTCTTGAGGTTGAAGGCTTTCAAGACACTCTTCGCACATTCCTGCTCAAAATAGAGGCCGAAAAACCAATCCACGCCTACATTCAAAGTTTTGAATCCAGCTATCTGGATGTTATTGGGTATCAAGGGTTTGAAATCAGGAAAAGTGAAGACACAGGCGAAAAAACCGTACTTGTTTTACCTGATATTGCTACCTGTCCGGAATGCCTTTCGGAAGTGTTTGATTCGACAAATCGCAGGTATCTCTACCCTTTTACAAACTGTACATTGTGCGGTCCCCGCTACACAATAATTGATTCCTTGCCTTATGATCGTCCCGGCACTTCCATGAAAGACTTTCCCATGTGCCATGACTGCCTGGAAGAATACAATGATCCCAACGATCGACGTTTTCATGCACAGCCAAATGCATGCTCGAAATGCGGACCTTATGTTTATGCAACGGATGCAACAGGAAAGCTCTTGGCCAGGGACCAGGAAGCTATTGAACGGGTAGCAAATGAGTTGAGGGCTGGTAAAATTGCTGCAGTCAAAGGATTAGGAGGTTTTCATCTGATAGTGGATGCCGACAATCAGGAGGCGATTGATACTTTAAGGCAGCGCAAACGCAGAAATGAAAAACCGTTTGCAGTGATGATGACGTCTTTGGAGGAGATTGGAGCGGAATGTGAGCTGGATGAATCCGAACGAAGATTGTTGCAGTCTCCTGAATCGCCTATAGTGCTGCTAAACCGACGTTCATCTTATTCAGAATCGAGAATTGCGGAGAATGTAGCACCCAACAATCCGACCCTTGGGGTGACGCTGCCCTATACGCCTCTTCATCATATACTACTCAGGGCTTTTGAAAGACCCGTTGTAGCCACCAGCGGAAATCTTTCCGACGAACCCATTTGTATTGATGAATCTGAGGCTCTTGAAAGATTGGGCAGCATAGCGGATCTGTTTCTGTTTCATAACAGACCAATTTTAAGACAGGTGGATGACTCTGTGGCGCGGATCATGGCCGGTCGGGAGTTGGTATTAAGACGAGCCAGAGGGTACGCCCCGTTGCCTGTAAATATAGGCAAGGCCGGACAAGTGGTTCTGGCCGTCGGAGCTCATCAAAAGAGTACGGTGGCTTTCCAAATCGGCTCTAACGCCATCATCAGTCAACATTTGGGGGATTTGGAAACTGAGCAGTCGTTATCGGCTTTTCAAAATGCTATCGATAGCATTCAATCTTTATTTGAAGTATCTCCAGAGCATGTTATAACGGATCTTCATGCCGATTATCTTTCGACCAAACATGCCAAAGAACTTGAACTGCCTTTGGAAGCGGTGCAGCACCATCATGCTCACGTCGCCTCCTGTATGGCCGAAAACCAACTGACAGGTGATGTGTTGGGTGTTGCCTGGGATGGTACCGGAGCAGGAACAGACGGAACAATCTGGGGAGGAGAGTTTTTGAAAGGCAATGAGAAAGAAATGGAAAGGGTTGCGCATTTCAAAACCTTTCCTTTGCCCGGTTCCGGTCAGGCAGTCAAGGAGCCCAGGAGGACTGCTCTGGGACTGCTCTTTGAAGCATTTGCGGATGATCTTTCCCAAATCGAGTGGTTATCAACCTTTAAGGCTTTCAGCAGTCAGGAAAAATCCCTGATTATCCAAATGTTGCAATCGAACTTTAATTCGCCTTTGACATCCAGTGCGGGCAGATTGTTTGATGCTTTGTCTTCCCTGGTAGGACTCTGCCAAATTTCCTCCTTTGAAGGCCAGGGGGCCATGGAATTGGAGTTTTCTTTGGCGGGCGTTGATTGTCAAGAAAGCTATGGATTTGATTTGGGGTTTGAATTAGACTGGCGTCCTATGGTTAAACAGGTCATTGAAGATATTAGACTAGGGGTGGAGACTGGTGTCATCTCAGCGAAGTTTCATAACACCATGGCAGAAATTATTGTTGCTGTGGCTGCCAGAGAAAAAGTGGAGAGGGTTGTTTTATCAGGTGGCTGTTTTCAAAACAAATATTTAACGGAAAGGACAATATCCAGACTACGGGCTGAGGGATTTAAACCGTATTGGCATCAGCGTGTACCGCCGAATGATGGGGGAATAGCTTTGGGGCAGATATATGCGGGGAATAGGTAAGTAAGCTGTCTAGGTCCAAGGTAGTTCTGCATTGAAATTCAAGTTGGTGGATCCGCTTTCAGACTGCGCTTTATCGGGAAGATCTGGGGGTAGATCTCCTTGATTAATGCTATTTGGAATGCAGATCAAACGGTAGGGCGGGTTCTTTGCTGCGAGTCTCGCAAATTCAGCATCCCCGCCGATAGGCTTTTGCAAACAAAAAGTCTGAGAAATTTTGCATAAACTTAATTGAATCGTATGAACGTGTTTTGGTCTTTCTCCCAATCCAATTCTTCGGCGGCCACGTAGGTCCGTCCTACCGTTCGTTAAGAGAATTGTTCAAAATTTTGCCTTTTATTGTTCCCCTATGTCTCTCCTAGGGAAATTGAAAATTTTGGGACAATACCAATATAGAATGACATTATGTAACTTTTTAAAGTTGCGAGTTTTTCTCTCATTATCAGCTGAACATATTAACGAGTGCTAAATCAAACACACATAACATCAAACAATTAAGGAAACACCATGGATTTTAATCAGACCTTAAAACGATACGAAGACAAGGAACTGGTAAAAGCTTTAGCCGGAATGATTGAGAGATCGGTGGCAAATCTTGGTAAAACCAGGTTGATGCATGTGTGTGGTACTCATGAACACGAAATTGTTAAATATGGGATCCGACAATTGTTGCCGGCAGATCTGGAGATTATACCCGGACCGGGCTGTCCGGTTTGTATCTGTCCAGTAGAATTGATAGACAAAGCCATAACCTTATCTTATCAGGATCGTGTCACTGTTTTGACTTTTGGTGATATGTTGCGGGTACCGGCAACCAAGGAATCGTTGGATGATGCCCGTAAAAACGGCGGTTCGGTCAAAATGGTATACGGGCCTTTGGAAGCCATAAACATAGCCGAAGCAAATCCGGATCATAATTTTGTATTTTTCTCGGTAGGCTTTGAAACCACTACAGCAGGGGTTGCGGGCATGATCAAACGTGGTGTCCCCAAGAATCTGTTTTTTCTGATCGCCAATCGTTATATTCCTCCTGTATTCCAACTATTGATGGAGGTGCATGATCGTAAATCGATCCAGGGGTTTTTACTTGCCGGTCACGCTGCAACAATCACCGGTACGCAACCCTACCAATACATGGAATCGAAATACCAGTTACCTTTGGTGGTTGCAGGCTTTACACCTGTTGATATTTTATCTGCCCTGCAAAAAGTACTGGCTGCCGTGGAAAAAGGTGAATCCAAGGTGATGAATGCCTATGGCAGGGTTGTAAAGGAAGAAGGTAACCTGGCAGCCCTTAAAGTCATGGATGATGTGTTTGATTTAATCCCGGGAGTCTGGAGAGGAATTACCTCAGTCGAAGGTACGGCGTATTCCTTGAAGGAAGAATATCAGCACTTGAATGCCGATAATAAATTTGATTGCACCCCGCCTTATGAGCCAAGGCCTACTCCGCCAGGGTGCCAGTGTCACCGTATTATGTTGGGAGAAATCCTGCCAACGGACTGCAAGATGTTTAAAACCAAGTGTTCTCCGGAAGACCCGTATGGACCGTGCATGGTCTCCATTGAAGGTACTTGCCATACCTGGTATCACGGGTTCCATGATATTGAACTCTAGCGATTCGTAAATAAATCTTGCCAAACCTTATCCTCCGCACATCTTTCCAAATCAGGTTTTCCGGAGTTTTTAACAAATAGCTTTTAGCGATCTCCGACGATGGGGAGGTGGAGCACTCCGTTTAAAAAATTATAATATCAATTATATAACTATGAACTCCCCTGCTATCGGGCGTTGTCGAACGAGGTTTTTTTTAAAAAAATTTGCTATTCATCCTCCGCTGTGGTAAAACAGGCATACCTTTTCTAGGCAGGTGCTGGGCAATTGGGCTCCCGGCAGACTTTCAATACTTTAAAACAGGTGAGATATGTCGATAGAAAAATATCAGAAATGGCGGGATCATAAAGGAAGGCTTTTTACACCGGTATCTGTGGATGGTCTGGACCTGATAAGTGATCGCAACCTGAATAAGGGAACTGCATTTACCATGGAGGAAAGAGAGGAATTCCATTTACGGGGATTGATTCCTCCCAATGTCCAAACCCTGGAAGACCAGAAGGTCAGGGTCTATGAGGGTTTCTGCGCAGCTCCGTCCGATATTGATAAGTACATATATCTTCGGTCGTTACAGGATAGAAACGAAACCTTGTTCTATAGTTTGATAGAAGAACATATCGAAGAAATGCTGCCAATTATATATATCCCGACCGTGGTGACAGCTTGCTCACAGTTCAGTCATCACTATCAACGGGCCAGGGGGCTATATATCACAAAAGACAATGTGGAGAAGCTACCCGATATGACAAATCACTTTGCCTCGTCGAACATCGAAATGATTGTAGTGACAGACAGCCAGGGAATATCTGGTATGCATGATATAGGTGTCGGCGGTATGGCAATTCCGATTGGTAAATTGTCCTTGTATACCCTGGGATCTGGTTTACATCCATCCTACTGCCTGCCGATTGCCATAGATATCGGTACGGATAATGAAGAACTTCTGGCGGATCCGCTCTATCTTGGAGTTGGTCACAAACGGATCAAAGGAGAAAAGTACGATAAATTCCTGGATAAGTTCGTAGAAATAGTCAGCCAGTCATTCCCAAAAGCTGTTCTGCAATGGGAGGACTTTGCCAAACATCGAGCTTTTCAAATCCTGGAAAAATACAGGGATAAGCTGCCTTCCTTCAATGATGACATCCAGGGAACCGGTGCAGTAGTGATGGCTGGGGTATTAAATGCCGTCAAAACAAAAAATGAAGATCTTAAAGATCAGAAGTTTGTTATTTTCGGTGCAGGTTCCGGTGGTATCGGATTTGCGAGGCAGTTAGTGTTGGAGTTGGAAGCAATGGGCATTAGCAAAGACGAAGCCAGACAGAAAATCTGCCTGTTCGACTCTAAGGGATGCATCCTACAGAATCGACCGGATTTGGAAGATTACAAAAAACCGTTTGCCATGAACCCTTCCCAGCTGGCTAATGTGGATGCTTCTACCGGAAAACCATCCCTGCTTGACGTGATCAAGAGTCTAAAGGCAACGTTTTTGATAGGGATTTCCGGTCAAAAAGATGTTTTTACCGAAGAACATGTGAAAGCGATGATGGAAAACACAGAGCGACCGGTGATTTTTCCTCTTACCAATCCAGCTAGCGAATGTGAAGCCAGTCCTGAAGATTTATGCAACTGGACCGATGGCAAGGCAATTGTAGCTCTTGGTAGTGCCTGGGGTGAAATAGAGCATGGAGGCAAATGCTTAAGGGTTGGTGTTGCCAGCAATGCCTTTGTTTTTCCCGGAGTCGGTATGGCTTCCATGATTTCACGACAGCAGGTGTTGACTGACGATATGTTTACCAATGCGGCTCATGCCTTGGCATCGTGTGTCAGTGAAAAGGACCTTAGTGATGGCGCCGTATATCCAAGGCTTAAGGATATCCAAAAAGTAGGTCTGCGTGTGGCAACCGAAATACTTCGCGGTTTAATAAAATCCAATCCTGATCTGGGAATAAAGGAAGAAAATCTTTATGACCTGGTGCAATCAAAGGTTTGGAAACCTATGTACCATCCTTATCGCAGAGTTTAACAATATAGGCAGTCTTCTTGATTCCTGTCATTTACTGACAATGAGCTGATAAAGCAGAATAAAAAAAGCTCATTGTCACCTCGCAAAACACTGATGTTTCAACACTCCGGAGATTTTTATACGAACCGGTCTGACAATTCTATACCAAATGTCATTTCTTTCCTTCTTCTCTCAGCTTAGTTAATAATTCAGTCAGTTTTTTATCTACCCACCTATCTAAAATTATTGCTCTTTTAGTTTTTTTAAATTTTTTATTAAAAAATATTGATTTAATAGTTATTTTTTATTGAACAATCTTGCAATTTTTCAAGTCTCAGATTTTACAATATATTTTGTAAAATTGGTGTGAATTTTTGGGAAATGCCAAGTAAATCAATCAAATCCTTTTTGAGTCGGCCCTTTTTTTTTCTGAATTGTAAAGGATAAAATGGTCTTTTTCTGCATTTGTTGACTTAATCGCCTTGCCGTTTATGTTGGAAAGAACGACCAATAGAAATTATAAAAGATCAATATTTACAAATAGATATACTAAAATATCAATGTTTTGTTTGATGATCGATCAATGAAAATGAGTAATCCACGCAAAACGATTAATGTTGTCAAAATATTGTCTAAAATCATCTGTTCACCCATCAACACGATGGCAAGACAACAATGATGACTAATTTAGTGATAAAGATCAGTGCCAATGGATAAATATCTTTGAAAGCTTCAATCAAAATTTTTTATTATAACCATCGAACTTGCACAGGCCGATAATAGGCTATACTATAACGGGCTGTACAATACCTTGAATATATATAGTGATCAACAGGGGATCTAACCATGTTATTTCAGTTTTCGAATATATTTATATTTCTAGTCATTGCTGTCGGTTTTGTGTTTGTCACTTTGGTCATAGGAAAACTCCTGAGGCCTGACAATCCGAGTCCCGGGAAAAAGGCAGTTTATGAATGCGGTGAGGAGCCTGTTGGAGCCGGCTTTTCACAGTTTAATATGAGATTTTACCTGATTGCATTTGTATTTGTGATCTTTGATGTGGAAATCGCAGTGATGTACCCGGTTACAGTAGTGTTCAAAGAACTGTTGGAGTCTGGCTGGGGATTATTGGCGTTTATAGAAATCGCCATCTTTATACTGATATTACTGGTTGGCTTTATTTATGCCTGGAGTCAGGGTGGTTTGGATTGGGTACGTAGTTTACCTGAAGGTGAACCAGAAACAAAGTAACCAAAAATATATAACAAAAGCAATTTGATACGCGGTTGATAAAATAAAATGAAGACATTACACAATAGTTTTGAATCTGATGGCGTTGTCCTAACTACCGTTGATCACGTAATTAACCTGGCACGGGCTAATTCACTCTGGTACCTGTTGTTTGCAACGGCTTGTTGCGGAATTGAACTTATGCAGACAGGTGGGCCCAGGGGAGATTTGGAACGATTTGGCTCGGCCCCCAGGGCGGTACCAAGGCAAGCTGATCTGTTGTTGGTTGCCGGAACTATCACTTTAAAAATGGCAAGCAGGGTAAAAACGTTATATGATCAAATGCCCGACCCGAAATATGTGATTTCAATGGGCAGTTGCTCCAATTCAGGGGGCTTGTTTCAAGGTAGTTATTCTGTTTTACACGGTGTTGATCGTGTCATTCCTGTCGATGTATATCTCCCCGGATGCCCGCCAAGACCTGAGGCACTTTTATCTGCCCTAATAGACCTGCAGAAAAAGATTAAAAAAGAGAAATACTTAAGAAAAAAATAGGGTCTCTCACAACATTGTCATCCATATATTTAAAGCAAAATCACTAGAACCCTTACAAAGGATAAGGAGTAGACGTTGAATACCATAGAGATTTACGAGCTGTTAAAAAAGAACACCAAAGCGGTGATCAGCTTTCAGGAAGAAGAGGGACCGACGGAATCCATTTATGTGCGCTCTGATTTTATACTGGAAGTGATGCAATTTTTGTTTGATCACGAAGACCTGAAGTTTGAGGTTTTAATGAGTCAAACTGCCTTTCATGAAACAGAAAACTCAAAGCTTTTCTGGCATCTATATTTTGATGTCGCACAGGATCAAGACGAAACACATGATCATGAAGAACTCAGGTTGTTCTGGCATTTGTATTCCTACACCCATTGTCATCGCCTTGTGATAGAGTCCAGCGTTCCCAAAAACAAACCGGAAATAGACAGTGTTGTCTCCATCTGGAAAGGAGCGGACTGGCTGGAAAGAGAAACTTACGATTTACTTGGTGTGGAGTTTAAAGGTCATCCTGATCTAAGAAGAATTATGCTTCCGGATGATTGGGAAGGGTTTCCATTACGAAAGGACTACCAGACACCTTCAACGTACCAAAATATTGATAATTCACCTTCGGAAATCACTCGAAGTTTTCAAGGAAAAGGGAAATAAATCATGAGTTCCGCACTAACGACCGAATATCTGACCATTAATATGGGGCCCCAGCATCCCTCCACGCATGGGGTGATCCGGTTTATTATTAAAACCGACGGGGAAATTATCCATGAATGTGATCCCGACGTAGGGTATCTGCACAGAAGCATGGAAAAAATTGCCGAACACACCTCCTGGCAGGGGTTTGTTCCCTTCACTGATCGTGTTGATTATGTCTGTGCTATGAATTCCAACCTTGCTTACGCCATGGCGGTTGAAAAACTGATGGGTTTGGAAATTCCAAAACGAGCAGAATATATCAGGGTAATCGTTTCGGAGTTAAACCGGATTTCAAGTCATGCTGTAGCGATCGGCGCGGCAAATATGGATATGGGAGCATTCACTCCTTTTATGCATCTGGTTAGGGAGCGTGAGCATGTCAACGATCTTTTGGAAATGATTTGTGGAGCGCGACTTACCTACAATTATATTTGTATCGGCGGTGTCAATTACGATCTTCCGGAAGGCTTTAAAGAGAAGACGGAAGAGTTTCTGGATCGTTTTGAAGTGGTTATGGAGCAGATCAATCGCCTCATTACCTATAATCAGATCTTCATCAAGCGGTTTGCCAATGTGGCGGTTATATCGCCTGAACAAGCCATGAACTATAACCTTGTCGGTCCGAACCTTCGAGGTTCCGGAATCAAATTCGATGTTCGAAAAGCTGAACCATATAGTATTTATCCTGAACTGGATTTTGATGTTCCGGTAGGAGATGGCTGCGAAGGGCAGATAGGTGATTGTTATGATCGATATGTGGTTCGTATAAAAGAACTCAGGGAATCGGTTAAAATTATCAGACAATGTTTAAAGCAAATACCGGAAGGGGAAATCAAGGCTGTTGTTAAAAGTGTGATTAAGCCTCCTAAAGGTCATATTTATTTTCGAACGGAAACACCTCGAGGTGATACCGGCTATTTTATTTACAGTGATGGGAAATCTTCTCCTTATCGATTAAAGATCAGAACCGGCTCCTTTACCGGTATGTCTATTATTCCTGAAATTGCCAAAGGCATTTTCATTGCTGATCTGGTAGCAGTGATTGGGTCTATGGATATTGTCGCTCCTGAAATTGATCGATAACAAAATAAAGGTATTTAGACTAAAGGCTTAAAGCTGAAGGTTGATCTTGCACATTTCGGTCTTTAGACTTCTTCCTCTCAGTTGCTAATTAAATGGAAACAAATACTGGATATGGAAAATTTACTAGTTGAATTAGGGTTAGGTGCTTTATCGGCCAAGATAATAGTTTCTGTTATTGTCGGTGTGGTGATTTTGCTTTTGTTTGTAGTCGTTGGCGGAATATTGACCTGGGTGGAGCGACGCGTATCAGGTTTTATGCAATCTCGACTGGGACCTAACAGGGTTGGTCCTGAAGGTTTTTTCCAATGGATAGCTGACGGAATCAAGCTGATATTGAAAGAAGACTTGATTCCGGAAGGGTCAGACAATGTGTTGTTCAGGATAGCACCTTATTTTTGTCTGATTGGCGTATTTTGCACCTTGGTTGTGATGCCTTGGGGAACAGATTTGATCGTGGCAGATCTCAATGTGGGACTGTTTTATTTTATCTCCATTACTTCACTGGTGGTCATAGGTGTATTAATGGCCGGATGGAGTTCAAACAACAAATGGTCACTTCTTGGCGGAATGCGAGCTGCAGCTCAAATCGTCAGTTATGAAATCCCGGTGGGTTTGGGATTGCTGGTACCGATCCTGATTTCCGGTACGCTTTCCATGACCGGCATCTTAAATGTACAGGGTTGGTTACCTTGGGAATGGATGCTCTTCAAAAGTCCTTTTACCATCATGTCATTTCTGATTTTCTTCATTGGTTCCCTGGCAGAAGCCAACAGAATCCCATTTGACTTACCTGAGGCAGAATCAGAATTGGTTTCCGGATACTGCACGGAATATTCCGGCTTTCGATATGCGGTTTTTTTCCTTTCGGAATGGGCCAACCTTTTTGTAGTAGGCGCATTTATCTCCGTGATTTTTCTTGGTGGAGGAAACTTGCCCGGATTCATCGCAGGTAGCACGATCTTAAGTGTGTTGCTTTTCTGTTTAAAAACCTTATTTATTGTCTTTGTGATTATCTGGATTCGCTGGACTTTGCCTCGATTCAGAATCGACCAGCTAATGAAGCTTTCCTGGAAATACCTGTTGCCGGCAGCATTTCTTGCTTTCTTCGGACAGGCACTTTACATGCTGCTTACCTGGCAATATGAAACATTTCAATTAGTTGTTGCCGTGTCGATGTTCATGGTATTCCTGGTCGCATTGTTTAAATTTTTCAAACGTGTGCGTGTGAACATGAGGGAACAGAATATTCCCGTAAATTCATTACGATCCGTTACTGCGTAAAGTCATTATTTATAGTACTCGAATTCTCAATTTTGCCTCCAAGTGGAAGAGATTGAGCAAACTATTATAGAGCAGGTAACCATGGGTGGATATTTTAAGAATATAAAAAACGGGTTTCAATCTGTATTTGAAGGAATGAGTGTCACGTTGGCGACTATGTTTGTGCGTCCGGTTACGGTTCAGTATCCGGAAGTCGATATCTCCGACAATGAAACCATCTCAAAAGGTTATAAAGGTTCGTTGATGGGAATGCCGGATAACTATCGCGGTGTCCTTGATCTGGACCTTTCCCTTTGTACTTCCTGTGGACTGTGTGTGAAAGCGTGTCCTATCGATTGTATCAAAATCGAAAATGAGAAGTGTGATAAAGAGAAGCTGACTGATCAGGCCGGCGAACCTGTCCTAAACCGTTTCACGCAAAAGCAGGCGATTAAAACCAGGGCCAACACCCGGTTTGATATCGACAAGGGAAAATGTATGTATTGCGGCCTGTGTGTCATTGCCTGCCCTACCAAAGCAATCTTTCACACTAAAACCTTTGAGATGAACCGCACTTCCCTGGAAGAGCTGGTGTTGACATTTGTTACTGACGAAGAAAAAGAGCGTGTCCAGGCGAGAGCGGCAGAAATTGCCAAGGAAGCTGCAGAGAAAAAAGCAGCTAAGGAAGCCAAGGAAAAGGCAACAAAAGAGAAAGAACAATCAGAAGGAGCAACAGCATGATAGAATTACCCCAGTTATTTTTCTATATTTTCGCTGCCATGGTGCTGGGAGTGGGCTTAATTGTTACATTCTCAACCAACCTTTTGCGAGCAGCCTTTGCCCTGTTTTTTGTCTTGTTTGGAATTGCAGGGTTTTATGTTCTGTTAGGTGGTGATTTTATCGCTATTGTACAGATTCTGGTTTACGCGGGTGGAGTCAATGTGCTGCTGATTTTTGGTACCATGTTAACCGCCGATGTTTCCAGCCCGGGGAAAAGTAATTTGTCATTTCAGGCAATTTTAACTGCTGTCGGGGCAATCGGGTTTTTCGTCCTGGTTTACGGGATTATCAGCTCGACTTCCTGGACTCTCATGCCACTGCAGGAAATGAAACCGACTACCAGCAGTCTGGGTATCTTGCTCTTGAGAGAGTATGTGCTTCCATTTGAAGTGATTTCCTTTTTACTGCTCTCTTCATTGATTGGCGCACTGGTATTGGTAATTAAAGGAGATCAAACATGAGTTTAGAGGGTTATTTAGCTGTATCAACAGCATTGTTCACATTAGGGATCATCATGTTTGTTTCCCGTAAAAACAGTATTGCCATCCTGATGGGAGTGGAATTGATCTTCAATGCAGCTGCACTGAATTTCGTAGCATTTGCCAGATTCACCCCTTCTCAGGCTTCTCAACTGGACGGACAAGTCTTTGCCGTATTCATCATCCTGATAGCAGCAGCGGAAGCTGTCGTTGCACTTGCGATTGCGCTGACCGTTTATAAAGAATTTAAGCAGATTCGCGCAGATAAACTGGCTACCTTAAAAGGTTAAAAAGAATAGTTTGTAAGCACAGTTAAACAAATTAACCATAAAAAACCTAAACGTATAATGAGTTACATACAAACAATGATTCCCTGGGTCCCGATTCTTCCTTTGTTTGGGGCGATCTTTCTGGGTTTGGCAGGGAAAAGGGTATTTAACAAATTTGGAGAGGATGTAACAGGTATTATCGGTTGTACTGCACCGATTTTATCGGCACTAATTGCTTTTTCATCGTTTTTCGTACTGATCAGTATGGATGTTTCCGAACGAATTGTGCGAATTCCGATGATCGATTGGTTTTCTGTAGCCGATCTTAAAATTGAATGGGCGTTTCGCTACGATCCTTTATCCGCTTTGATGCTCATGATCATTACCGGAATCGGATCGTTGATTCACATCTACGCCATGGGTTACATGCATAAGGATAAGTCATTCTGGCGATTCTTTTCCTACCTGAACCTCTTTGTTGCCTCCATGTTGATGCTGGTTCTAGGCGATAACCTGATTATCATGTTCCTCGGTTGGGAAGGTGTTGGGCTATGTTCTTATCTGCTGATCGGATTCTGGTTTGATGAAGAAGCCAATGCCGTAGCCGGGAAGAAGGCATTCATTACCAATAGAATCGGTGATTTGGGATTTCTGGCCGGTATCTTTCTGGTAATTATGTTCTCTTACCAAACATTCGGTAACGTGGATCTATCTTTTACCCAGTTACAATCACGTATGGGTGAGTTGTCCCAGCTAACGTTTGCTGGATTCCCACTTTTGGAAGTCATTGGTTTGTGTTTCTTTATCGGTGCCATGGGTAAATCTGCACAAATTCCTTTATATGTTTGGTTACCGGACGCCATGGCAGGACCGACACCCGTTAGTGCCCTGATTCACGCTGCTACTATGGTAACAGCCGGGGTCTACATGATGGGTCGAATGTTCTTCCTGTATACGCTAGCCCCCCACATCTTGATGTTTGTTGCGATCATAGCTGCTCTTACTTGCTTCTTTTCAGCAACCATAGGGATGGCACAATTCGATATTAAGAAAGTTCTGGCATATTCAACGGTTAGTCAGCTCGGATATATGTTCTTGGCAATGGGTGTGGGGGCGTTTAGCGCAGGTATTTTCCATCTCCTGACTCATGCGGCGTTTAAGGCTGCTCTCTTTATGGGATCCGGATCAGTCATCGTGGCGCTGCATCACAAACAGGACATGCGTGAGATGGGAGGCCTGCTAAAGAAAATGCCTGTCACCGGCTGGTCATTTATTGCCGCCACCCTGGCTATTATGGGATTTCCCCTGACTTCCGGATTCTTCAGTAAAGATGAAATTTTATGGAAGGCCTTTATCCAAGGTTCTCCTGCACTTTGGCTGGTGGGATTCACTGCGGCCGGGATTACTTCTTTTTATATGTGGCGATTGGTGTTCATGACCTTTTTTGGCACCCCCCGCATGGATCATCATACCTGGGATCACTGTGAAGAACAGCCTAAGCGAACCGTGGTTCCCATCGCGATTCTGGCAGTTGCAGCCCTGGTGATTGGTTTTCTGAACGTTCCTCATTTCCTGGGTGGCCACAGCAACTTTACACATTATCTTGATCCGGTTGTGCACGACATTGCAGGGTCACCTGCAGAAAACTATGAGAAAATTACTGCTGCCGTCCCTGCAGTTTCAGACGGACATGCGGAGGATCACACCGCACTGGAATGGGGTTTGATGACAGCATCCGTAGCCTGGACTTTCTTTACGGCATTCCTGGCCTACTTCTTCTACATCAAACGACCTGAAGCACGGGCAAACATCATGTCTCTGCTCTCAGCCCGGAAAATCTTCAATGTACTCTATAACAAATACTATGTTGATGAGCTTTATGAAGCTGTGGTGATCACTCCGATCCGCAAATTGTTTGACTTCCTGGCGGCTTTCGATGCCATGATCGTGGATGGTCTGGTGAACCTGGCTGGAGTACTTGGTAAAGCGCTGGGCTTGTTTGCCGGTGTGTTTGACAGTGAAATTGTGGATGGTGCTGTTAACGGTGCCGGCTGGACGGCACAAGCTGGTGGTAAGGGAGCCAGCTTGCTGCAATCAGGCAAAATTCAAACGCTTATCGGTAGTTCGCTGATTCTGTTTCTGGCGATTGTTTTTGTAGTAGTTTTCTTCTTGGTATAACCGACTGATTCGGTTTAATAATCTATTAATTTAGTTTGGTTTACGTTAAATAATTGAGGTTGTGATGAGTCATATTTTGACATGGGTAGTCTTTATCCCACTGCTCGGAGTCCCTTTTTTATGGTTGTTACCGAAAGAGAAGGCAAAATGGGTTGCCTTGATTGCTGTGATAGTGGATTTTATTGTTGCCATTCCTATTTTCACCGGCTTTGATAAAGCAGTCAAAGGAGTGACCAGCGTTGGTGAAATGCAGTTTGTTGAAAAAGTTGATTGGATTCCAAGCCTGGGAATTGAGTATTTTATTGGAGTGGATGGGATTTCTATCACAATGATCCTTTTAACTCTGATCATTGGTGTAATGGCAACCTTGGCTTCCTGGAATATCAAGGTACATCAAAGAGGCTATTTTGCCATGTTCCTGCTGCTGGAAACAGCCATGATAGGTGTGTTTGTAGCTTTGGATTTGATTCTCTTCTATCTCTTCTGGGAAGTGATGCTCTTCCCGATGTATTTCCTGATTGGAATCTGGGGTGGACCAAGAAGAATCTATGCCGCAATTAAATTCTTTCTTTATACCTTGCTGGGAAGTATCGGAATGTTACTGGCGATCATCGCCATCTGGTACTTTGCTCCAGGCGGACATACCTTCAACATTATTGAGCTTCTGGAAAGAGTTCAGGCAGGTGGTGAATTCACCGGACCGGCGATTTTCGGATTACCTTTTGTTAAGGTTGTTTTTGTTGCCCTTTTTATTGGGTTTGCTATCAAAGTTCCGATTTTTCCATTCCATACCTGGCTTCCGGACGCTCATGTGGAAGCACCAACAGCGATTTCAGTTATCCTGGCCGGTGTACTTTTGAAAATGGGAACCTACGGTTTTTTAAGAATCAATTTCCCACTGTTTCCTGAAGTATTTGAATGGTTCAGGGACTTCCTGATTTTCCTGGCTGTTGTCAACATCGTGTATGGAGCCCTGTGTGCCCTGGCTCAATCAGACTTCAAAAAGATGATTGCTTACTCATCGGTCAGTCACATGGGATTCGTCATCCTGGGAATTGGAGCGGCAACAACCCAGGGAATCAACGGTGCCGTTTTGCAGATGTTCAACCATGGAACCATCACAGCCATGCTCTTCCTTCTGGTTGGTGTTGTTTATGACAGGGCCCATCACAGGCAGATCGCAGGATTTGGAGGTCTCGCTTCAGTAACTCCCGTTTATGCATCTATAACCAGTCTGGCTTTTATGGCAGCAATTGGTTTGCCTGGATTGAGTGGATTTATCTCAGAATTTTTGATCCTTGCAGGGGCTTTCAAAGTTTATCAAACAGCCACCATAGTTTCCGGTCTTGGGATTATTTTTGGTGCAGGCTATATGCTGTGGGCATACCAGAGAGTTTTCTTCGGCAAGCTGAACGAAAAATACAAGGAATTGCCGGATATGAATGCTGTTGAACTGGCATCCGTGGTTCCATTGATCGTTATTGTGATCTTCCTGGGAATTTTCCCTAGCTACATTATTAGTTACTTTGAAACATCACTGAACTATCTCAGTGCTGTATTGATCGGTTAATAATCCACTTTTTCAAGCCGGGTAGCTGATATGATGTCCGGCTTGATTTAGATAATTTAACTATTGCGAACGTACTAAAATGGTAAATACGTTACATTACTTAAGCTCAATCCCGGCTCATGTGTTAATGGGATGTGCCATACTCTTCTTTTACCTGGGTAGAACTTTGCCGGGTGTTAAAAAGCTGCCGGCCTCAGTATTGTTTTTAGTAATTCTGGTGGTCAGCTTCTTAATGGAAGCGATGGGTAGTGGCTCAAAAGCAATATTTTTTGATCTTCTTCAGGTGGATTCGTTTAGCCGGTTGTATAACCAGATTTTCTTTATTGTGATCGCAGCAACTGTTTTTATGATGCTGTACAACGATGAAATCAAAGAAAAGATCAAGTGGGAAGTATTTGGTTTACTCTCCACTATCTGTTTGGGAATGATGTTGATGACATCATCCTCAAACCTCTTGATGGCAGTACTGGCCATTGAACTGGTGTCCATTCCATCCTATGTTCTGGTGGCGATGAACAGCAAACTTCCTGTATCCAGGGAAGCAGCATTGAAATACATACTTTTCGGATCATTCGCAGCCGGGATTATGCTTTATGGCATGTCGCTGCTTTTTGGATTAACCGGTTCGCTGACATTTGCAGGTACTTGGGAAGCATTGGGTAAATACTCCATTGTCAACAGCCCGATATACTTTCTGGCTATTTTGATGACATTGTCGGGAATGATTTTCAAAATTGCAGCCGTACCTTTCCATTTCTGGTGCCCCGATGCCTATCAGGCCGCTCCGACTCCTGTTACCGCATTTCTTTCAACAGCACCTAAAGTGGCAGGTATTGCATTGTTGATCAGGTTTTTTTCCTATCATGTGACTCTGCAGGCTGAAAATCTCACTATGATTCTGACCATTGTTTCAATAGCGACCATGACTATTGGAAACCTGGCAGCCTTGAAGCAGACAGACATCAAACGACTGCTGGCCTATTCATCCATCTCACACGCAGGATTCCTGTTGATGGGAATTGCCGTGTTGAATCCGGCTGGTCGGGATGCTGTCTTCTTTTATATTCCGGTTTATCTTCTCATGAACCTCGGAGCTTTTATGGCCGTGATTTACCTTAACGGCAGAGAAGGTGATTACCAGATTGATTCATTTACAGGCATGATCAAACAAAAGCCGCTGGCTGTCATAGGATTTACAGTGTGCCTGTTCAGCTTGGCCGGGATACCCCCTTTCGCCGGATTTATTGCCAAGTTTTATCTCTTTAAGGTAGTGATTCAGCAACAGCTCTATCTTTTGGCTGCAATTGCAGGTATCAATTCAGTGATCTCTCTTTATTACTATGTCGGTGTGATCAAGGTGATGATCATAGAATCTGCAGATAAGCCGGCAGCAGCGGAAAAAGTTGGAAACTTTCCTGTAGCATTTGTCACCATATGCGCCATACCTTTAGTTTTCTTCGGCGTATACTGGCAACCATTGCTGAATTGGGTAGAGAAAGTAAAGTTATTAATGTAAGACTAGACAATAATTAATAGATTATCAAAAGCCCGTATTGCAAGATTTGTAATACGGGTTTTTTTGTTTGATCGCTTTGGTTCGATTGCCATCAAATCAAAGGATTGATATGTTTAAAGACGTACAGGAGATACTTAAACCTCTAAATTTAATTCCTTTTATAAACGAAAATGATCGATTCCATAGACAACGTTTCCAATTCACTTCTCACCGACTTTTACCAACTCACCATGGCTTATGGATTCTGGAAATCCGGCATGGAAGAAAAGGAAAGTGTTTTTCACCTGTTTTTCCGCAGAGCTCCTTTTCATGGAAATTATACCATTTCGTGCGGTCTGGAAAATGTGATCAGTTACATAAACACCTTGCAGTTTCATAGTGAGGATTTGGAGTATTTGGAATCAGTAAAAGGAAACGATGGCAGCCCCATGTTTGAGAAGGAGTTTTTGGATTATCTTAGTAAACTTGAATTTACCTGCAGTATTGACGCAGTTCCGGAAGGTACCATTGTCTTTCCGTTGGAACCTGTGGTCCGCATTCAAGGACCAATCGTACAGTGTCAGTTGTTGGAAACTCCTTTGCTGAATCTGATGAATTTTCCATCGTTAATAGCCACAAAAGCCGCCAGAATCTGCCGGGCAGCACAGGGAGATTCTGTGCTGGAATTTGGTTTGAGAAGAGCACAAGGTGTCGATGGTGCTATGACGGCCAGTCGCTCCGCGTATATTGGTGGCTGCGACGCAACTTCCAACGTTTTGGCAGGTAAACGGTACGGCATTCCGGTGCGAGGAACCATTGCACATAGTTGGGTGATGGCTTTTGCTGATGAAACTGAAGCTTTTCGCACCTATTCCAACGTCATGCCGAACAACTGTGTCTTGCTGGTGGATACTTATTCCACCATTGATGGAGTGAAAAAAGCCATTGAAGTAGGCAAGGAGTTGGAAAATAAAGGTTACAAACTGTCAGGAATTCGTCTAGATTCTGGAGACTTGGCATATTTAAGTATCAAAGCTCGCGAATTGCTTGATAAAAGCGGCTTTGAAAATGTGCGCATTGTGGCAAGTAATGACCTGGATGAAACGATTATTCAGAGTTTAAAAATCCAGCAGGCTAAAATAGATACCTGGGGTGTCGGAACCAAACTAATCACAGCTTTTGATCAACCCGCTTTGGATGGAGTTTATAAACTGTCAGCAATCCGGACTCCAAAAAAAGACTGGGAGTATAAAATCAAAATTTCAGAACAATCTGTTAAGGTCACAACTCCTGGAATCCATCAGGTCAGAAGATATCATCGGGACGGACTCTATCGGGGAGATGTGATTTATGATATCAAAACTGATATGAGCCAGGGCTGTACAATGATCGATCCTTTTGATATCACACGGCAGAAGACTATTGAAACTGATATGGCTTACAAAGACCTGCTGGTGCCCATTTATAAACAAGGAAAGCTGGTTTACGAATCTCCTGGTCTTGAAAAGATAAAAAAGAAGGTTCAGGAAGAGATCAAGTCATTTCACCCAACGGTAACTCGTTTGGTTAATCCTCATACTTACCCGGTGGGAAACGAAAAGTCGCTCAACGAATTAAAAAACGAATTAACCTTGCAGGCAAGACTTAAAAAACAGGAGCAAAAATGAGAGCATTGTTGTTAGTGGATATTCAGAACGATTTTGCACCTACAGGTGCTTTGCCTGTGCCGGAGGGAGACCAGGTAGTGCCGGTCGTTAATGGTATTCAGGATAGGTTTGACCTTGTTGTTGCTACCCAGGATTGGCATCCCCAGGATCACCAAAGTTTTGCTGTTTACCATGGAAAAAACCCCGGTGAAATGATCATGTTGAATGGGATCGAACAAATTCTCTGGCCAGTCCATTGCGTCCAGGAATCCACTGGAGCCAAGTTTATTGCTGGTTTAAACATGAACAGGGTACAGAAGATTGTGCAAAAAGGATTGGACCCGCAAGTGGACAGTTACAGCGGTTTTTTTGACAATGACCACAAAAGTGCGACAGGACTTGGTGATTTCCTTAAGGAAAAGGGTGTGGAGGAAGTTTACGTGACAGGCCTGGCATTGGACTATTGTGTAAAATTCACTGCCATGGACTCAAATCAACTGGGATTCAAAACAAAAGTAATCGTGGATGCCACCAGGGCTGTGAATATCAGCGACGGAGACGGTGATAAAGCGATCGATGACATGAAAGTAGCTGGCATTGAGATAGTAGAAAGCAAAGATGTGTGAAAATTGTAGGGTGGATCAAGCGCAACGGATCCACCTTTTTAAAATATCTTTCATCACTCGTTATTCACCCCCTTCACTTTAATTTTATACCTCAAAGCTCTCTCACTAATTCCCAGCTCTTTTGCTGCCCTGGTCTGAACCCCATTGTGTTTTTGAAGTGCCATCTCAATCAGCATCTTTTCGGCTTCTTCCAAAGGCATTAATTCCAGCAAGGGTTTTTCATCCTTTTCTTCTCCTTCATGCCCTGAAGTGACCGTCATGGGTAGATCCTTGATGCTAATGACCTCATCCCTGGCTAACACAATAGCTCTTTCAATAATATTTTCCAATTCACGAATGTTCCCCGGAAAATCATATTTAATCAGGGCTTTTTGAGCCTCCTGGGTAACACCTTTTATCTTGCGATTGTTCTCTTTGGCAAATTTGCTAGTGAAATGTTCAATCAGGGGTACAATATCTTCCCGGCGTTTTCTGAGAGGCGGAATAAAGATTGGCACAACATTGAGGCGATAATACAAATCATCTCGGATTTCCTTCATGCGAACAGCTTCTTCCAGGTCTTTGTTGGTTGCGGCAATTATCCGCACATCAACCTTTATTGTCTGGTTGCTGCCCACCCGCTCAAATTCCCTTTCCTGAAGAACGCGTAGCAATTTGGTTTGCGTGGTCTGACTGATTTCTCCGATCTCATCCAGAAAAATAGTGCCGCTATCAGCTTCTTCGAATTTTCCTTTACGATCGGTTATAGCGCCGGTAAACGAACCTTTTACATGACCGAATAGTTCCGATTCAAGCAACGACTCAGGCAACGCTGCACAACTGACTTTCACAAAAGGTTTATCCTTTCGTTCGCTGGCAAAATGCAGTGCCATGGCAATCAGTTCCTTACCTGTTCCTGATTCCCCCCTCAGGATTACGGTGGCGTTAGAACTGGCAACACGCTGCACCATACTCATTACTTCGTTTAAACCGCTACTGTTTCCAACGATATTTTCAAACCGAAAACGTTCCTGCAAAATGTCTTTCAATTGCCTGTTTTCAACCAGCAGGTTTCTGTTTTCGATGCATTTGTCGATCAACAATAGAAGTTCTTTTAAATCGATAGGTTTGGTCAGATAATCGGATGCCCCCGATTTCATGATCTGCACAGCTGTTTCTATCTTGCCGTAGGCTGAGATCATAATGATGGCAACGACAGGATCGATCTCTCTTACCTTTTGAATCAGTTCCAGGCCATTCATTTTCGGCATGCGGTAATCCGCGATCATCAGGTCGTATTCTTTCTCACGAATTAGTTCAACCGCCGTTTCCGGGTCATGTTCGGCTGTTACGTCAAATCCCTTCTTTTTTAAGAATCCTTGAAGTGTTTCAGTGGTCGAGATCTCATCATCGACAATCAGAATTTTCGGTTTCATAGCGAAGTTATTTGATAGTGTCGTTAAACCTTCTTGGTTAATGTGACAGAGGGTGGTTCCTGCCACCAGCCTCTTTGTAAACAGCTGCCTGTCCTGAAAGAACAAAGTACATGCATTGTAGCATGTTTTTAGGTCTGTGAATACAATGCCAATATCAGACCGTCGGTGTTTAATACAAGGTTCTTTGAACGGGCTAACCTTATTATTAATGCTGTTGGTTTGTTGTGCCCGTTTTTATCAATTAGAAATCCAACACTGGTAATAAAATAGAGACGGTAATTCCGCTACCTGCGTTTGGTAAAAGTTCAATGTTACCTTCATGAGCTTGAATGATTTTGCGGCAGATATAAAGCCCCAGCCCTGTGCCTGTCTTTTTAGTGGTAAAATAGATATCGAAAATGTGATTCAGATTTTTCTTATCGATGCCGGTTCCATTGTCTTTGATATTTAATAGCCAGTTGCTTTTGTCTTTGTTGAAATGTGATTCGATCGTTATGGGATCGTATTTGCCGGATGCATCCAAAGCGTTTCTCACGACGTTTATTAGCACCTGTGTGAGTTTCTCTCTGTCACCCAAAAAAGTTGCTTCTTTATTTGATATTTCGGTTACAAGGTTGATCCCTTTTTCATAAGCTTCAGCATGTGAAAATTCAAGGGTTTCTTCGATGAACTCACCAATTTTGAACACAGATTTTTTAGGTTTGAACGGTTTGGCGAAGTCTAAGAAATCGGTGATGATTAAATTGATACGGTCAACTTCCCTTTTCATTAGATCGGTCAGCTGATTGTATTCCTCAAGGTCATCCTTCTCTTTTGGAGTAAACTCCAATTGCAATCGCTGAATAGTGATGGATACACTGTTTAGGGGATTTCTCACTTCATGGGCTACACCGGCGGTAAGATTGGCCAAAGAGGCAAGTTTTTCATTTTCTCGAATCCGCCGTTCCATGGATTCTATCTTGTCTAGATTTCGTCGGCTCAATCTTACAGCTACTCCTGCTGCGACAATGGCAATAACCATTACCACACTGCTGTTTAATGCAACATTCTTAAATGTATTCTCGTAAATCTTATCAATTCGGGTAATTGGGTAGGCAATTTTTAGGATTCCCCTGTTTTCAGGGGTGAAGTTCATGGGATGGATAATCTTCATGATATCTTCATCACTATCCCTGAAAAAGTAAGAAACACCTGATTTCAATACATCCAGATACTCAATCTCCTCTTCAGTGATACCAACACGCAATGGATCCGAGTCCGCCACGATTTTAAACTGATCATTAATAAAACTGATGTAATCCACTACATTTCTGTTTTCCAGGGATGCAATGAGAATCTGCAATCCAATTTGTGTTTTGACAGCAACTTTTTTGGACGGGGCAAATGAAACTTCGATGGTACCCTGGCTATTGTGTCGATCGAAAATCAGGGACTCGATCTTGGAATTGTCTTTTTCTGTTTCTATGCGTATTTCTTTGTGAATAATATTGCTATTTTCGTCTCTCACAATGACCGAATGTAAGCCTTCATTTTCCAAAATTTCTGCTAAGTCAGGTTGATCGGATGACAGCGATTCCGAGGCCTCAACTTTGGCGACGATCTTTTTGAGATGTCTTCTGATCTGATGATTATTAAGTTTGACAGAAGCAATGCTTTGCTGGGCACTGACAGCAATCGATTTGACTATCAACTCGCCCTGTTTCCAATAGATTTCGATGAGGTTGGAACGGGTACGATCGATGAGGAAGTATGAATTACCTATCAGGATGATGAGGACTGCGGAGAGGAAAAATCCAACATAAATGTAAATTACCGAACCCTTTTTTTTCATACAGCAAAACAAGAACGTGAGTAGTGATTTGAAAATAGGGGCTTGTCAGCCAATAGATCGTTTCGCCACTACCATAGTAAATGACTGCTGAAATGTCTATTCGGTATTGAAAATATAGCTATAATTGAAATGAGGAGTTGATTGGCTTGTTGAGGGAATTTGAAATGAATAATAAACGGAAACATGAATACAAAAGTTATTATTTATCAAATATTTACGCCAATGACAAGCATAACTAATGGTTGTTTCCCTACCGGTCTGATTCCATGTACGCCTGTATTTTTGTTGAAAAAGCAGATATCTCCCGGTCCTACTTTATGTTCACGGCCATCTTCCGAGTAAATACCCGTTCCCTCTTTTATAACAAACAATTCTTCCCGACTGTCTTCATGTCCATGGATGCCAATTGTGGATCCGGGAGGAATAGTGGTTTCATGAAAAAACCGAAACCCTGTGGATTCTTTGTTGAAGATTTTTTCCAATGAAAACACACTTCCAACACCATCATGACAGTTATTAATCTCTATTTGGTCCAGCTGAGTCTTTTTAAATAGCATTTTTAGCAATCGTTGTAGGAATTGTGTAGAATAATCTCCAGGATTTCAAAGTATTAGGGCAGAAAGACAGCAGAGCACTTTTTATATAGAAAAAGTGTTTAATCCATCACGATTCACGGTGTTACATCATGCCGGATACCCAGTCATGCTGAGCACAGGCTTGATCCGGCATCTAAAACCAATTTGCCAGAAACGCCTTTTTGGGGTTTCGAGTCATGAGATGAGAGGTTCGCAGCACAAACTGCGAAATTTGCAGCTGTGAACAGAATGACATAGGATACTCCGCAGCTGGCTACGGAGCAGTTCATTTGTTCCTGTTGTTTAAGACATTGCAAAACAAGCTATTTTACCGGGATGGCAATAAACATTTCCCTTCCGTTTCTGTTAACCAGGAGATAGACAGGGCGCGAAGTTTTCTCTGCTTGGGTCATGACTTGAAAAAAATCATCCACAACTTTGAGCTTTTTATTGTTCGCCTCAACAATGACATCCCCACGACGGATTCCTTTGTCCCATGCGACTCCGGATTGATCGACTTCATAAACCAACAACCCGTGGTCTTCTTGGAATTCAGGATAAGGCTTGTTGTTGGGAGTAATCTCCACCAGACGCATGCCAAACTTGCTCTTATTTGTTTGCAGCTGGGCGGTTTCTTCAGTGGGGCGTTTGCCGACTTGCACTGTCTTTTTCAGAAACTTTCCCCGTCTGAAGACTTCTACAGACACTTTTGTTCCGGGAGCAGTTTCCGCTACTTTTTGCTGCAGATCATTCACTCGCTCTAATTTTCGACCATTGAATTTTACAATTACATCACCTTGTTGAAGTCCGGCTTTTTTAGCAGGGGAATCATCTCCAATTGAGGTCAATACAACACCTTTCATACCCTTTGGTAAACCGAAGGATTCTGCCAGTTCGTTACTTACATCCTGGATTCCGACACCAAACCAGCCGCGTTCCACCTTTCCGAATTTTTTAAGCTGATCAATGACATTGCGGGCAAGATTGCTGGGAATGGCAAATCCAATATTCTGTCCACCAGCTACAATGGCAGTGTTAATACCGATAACCTCCGAATCCAAGTTGAATAATGGTCCGCCTGAATTTCCGAAATTGATAGCTGCATCAGTCTGTAAAAATTGACCATATGCTGTATTTGGGAAAACACTTCTTCCCAATCCACTGATGATACCGGCTGTCACTGTATTATCAAATCCAAGGGGATTGCCGATGGCCAGCACCCAGTCTCCTACCTCCATTTTATCAGAGTTTCCCCATTCCACATAGGGAAGTCCGTTGGCTTCTATCTTCAATAAGGCCAGTTCGCTGAGCTTGTCTTTGCCGATAACTTCTGCCTTATAGACTGTTCCGCTGTGGAGAGTGACCTCGATTTTATCAGCCTGAGCAATAACATGATGATTGGTGACAATGTAGCCATCGTTGCTAATCAGAAATCCAGAGCCAAGAGCCGATTTTCTCTGCTGTTGAGGCATGTCTTTGAAAAATCGCTCGAAAAACGGATCACGGGGTACGTTTGAGTTTCTTTCTACAATTGAGGAAATACTAATGTGGACAACTTTTTTGCTCTCCGATTTAACGATGGGTGCAAACGATTCATTTCTCGCAAATGACACCTGGGCGAACGAAAAACAGAGTACCAGCCATAATGCGCTGAATTTTAATAAGGATTTCATATTTGTGTTTCTCCCTTTCGATTAACTTATTTCAGGGTGTTGATTCATTCTTTTATAGCATTGTTACTTATTGACGAACAAAGTCAGTCAATGATTTCCTCATCGTGTTCGTCAACATACACTTTAAATCCAAATTCCCTCAGCCCACGCAGTCCCGGATTTTTCTTTTTATTGGCTTTCATGCATTTCTCGCACATGCAATCGATGTGATGGGTTTTTTGATACTTTTTTAGCTTCAGCAATGTCAAGTCCTTACCTTCTTTGCTGAGTTCATGCAGCATCTTTTCAATTTCCTGCATGGCTTTTTTGATTATAAGTTCCTGTTTTCGCATGATTGCTGATCGATAAGAGTTTATTTAAAAACCAAGAGATCAATAAACAGTGCAATAAACAATGTAACGCTGATCACTGCATTCATGTTGAAGAATGCCATGTTCAGCTTGCTCAGGTCATCCTTTTTGATGAGACGATGCTCCCATATCAGTAAAAGTCCGCTTGCCATGACGCCAGCTGAGAAAATCCAGTTTAAATCCTCAATAAATTTAACAGCAATCCAACAATGAAGTGCAATCAAATGCATAACTTTGGCCAGATGCAAACTTGTGGCGACACCAAATCGCACCGGGATGGAATATAAACCAGCCTTTTTATCGTAATCCAGATCCTGTAAAGCGTAGAGAACGTCAAATCCTGCAATCCACAGTAAGACTGAGAAACCAAGTAAAAGGGATGAGAAAGATACGGTTCCTGTAACAGCAATGCATGCTGCGACTGGAGCTGCTCCGATGGCAAGACCAAGAAATAGATGGGAATAGGGAGTGAATCTTTTGGTGTAAGAATAAAAGGAAACCAGAAAAATGGCGACCGGGCTAAGCTTAAATGCCATGGAATTCAAGTTCCAGGCAGCAAAAACCAATAACGCAAAAGATAATAGGATCATTAACCCCATGCTGAATTTAGATATTTCCCCAGTGGCTGAAGGGCGGATCGCGGTGCGTGGGTTTTCTGCATCCCATTTCAAATCAACCAATCTGTTAAACCCCATAGCACCCGATCTGGCTCCTACCATGGCTAAAGCTATCCAACCCAGTGTGATCAGGGCTTCACCGGAAAAGGTAGGAATTTGAAGCGTTCTGATGGCCAAAATGGCTGAAATAAAGGCAAATGGCAGGGCAAAAACCGTGTGGGAAAATTTTATCAGCTCGAAGAACTTCACGATCTTAATAACTGGATTGGTGGCTGTTGACATGAATCTTGTTGGGAAATGTTAGTTTAAGTTCTGGATGAAAGCTGATTTTTCACCCATTTTGGATCTCTTTTCATGGGAAGGACAGCGATGACATATGCAAGGTTTCCTGCAATTTCATAGTATATCGCATAAGGAAATCGTTTTGCCAGCATTCGAAACAATCCACGGACTCTTTTGTGCACGCCACCATAGATAATGAGAGATTCAATATCAGCTATAAAACTATCCAAAAATAATCTCCAACTCCAGCTTGCTTGTCATTATAAAAATCTCTGCCGTTATTCAAGTCAATTGAAACTTCTTTCAGAACAATGACTTCTTGTATCTTCATGATTTGAGGCTTGCTTTTAGTTTTTCAATCGAAATGAAATTTGCTTTGCCGCTTTCTATCTGTCTTTTTCTGCCTTCTAATATGTCTTGATGCCAGTGAGGAGACTGAAGATCGGAATCATCATTTAAAAGAGAGTCCCACAAAGCCTCCATTGCTTGAATTCTTTCAACAGTGGTCATTTTTTTTATCTCTAATTCTTCCATGATGCATCTCCTCTAAAACAAGAATAAGCTTATAAAATATAGCGACTTAGATCCTGATCCTTGGCAATTTCCTGCAGGCGCTCCTGGACATATTTTCTGGTAATGACAATTGTCTGTCCTGCAATTTCAGGTGCTGTAAAACTGACTTCATCAAGCAATTTTTCCAGAACAGCATGGAGTCTTCTGGCACCGATGTTTTCCGTTTTTGCATTGACTTCGGTTGACATCAGGGCGATTTCATCGATGGCTTCGTCTTTAAATTCCAGGTGAACATCCTCTGTTTTCAGCAATTCCACGTATTGTCTGACCAGGGAGTTTTTAGGCTCTTTCAGAATCCTAACAAAATCGTCCTTGGAAAGCGATTTCAGCTCAACACGAATAGGGAAACGGCCCTGTAATTCCGGAATTAAATCGGACGGTTTGGCAATATGAAATGCTCCTGCGGCAATAAAAAGAATGTGATCCGTACGAACAGTACCATATTTGGTATTGACGGTACTACCTTCAACGATAGGTAGCAAATCTCGTTGAACACCTTCTCTTGAGACCTCACCGCGGCCCTGATTATCGCTTTTGCTGGTGATCTTGTCGATCTCGTCCAGGAAAATTATGCCTGATTCTTCTACTTTTTTGATGGCTGCGGCATTGACATCATCCAAGTCAACCAGTTTTTCAGCTTCTTCCTGTTCATAAAGCTTTCTGGCTTCCGCAACGGTGACCCTTCTCTTTTTTGTCTGCTTTGGCATCAGACTGGACATCATATCTTTAATATTGATATCCATGCCCTCACTACCGGTAATCGGGAAAAACTCAATGGATGGTCCCATGGAGCCTTTCTTCACGCTCACTTCAATCATTTTGTCGTCCAGCTCACCATTTTTAAGTTTATCTTCGAATCGTTTTCTCAGGTTGGAATCGTCCCGAATTTGGGTTTCAATATCATCGCCCGGGTTGTTGGGAGAAGCGGGGATCAAGATATCCAGAATTCGGGCATCAACATTCTCTTTAGCCTTGTCTTTGACTTTTTCCATGGCTTCTTTTCGTACCAGCCCGACACTTATTTCTGTAAGATCACGGATCATGCTTTCCACGTCTCTTCCTACATACCCTACTTCGGTGAATTTGGAAGCCTCAACTTTGATAAACGGCGCATTAACCAGTTTGGATATTCTTCTCGCAATTTCTGTCTTACCAACCCCGGTAGGACCGATCATGATGATGTTTTTTGGCATGATCTCTTCCTGCAGATCTTCCGGGACCTGCATTCTGCGCCATCTATTTCGCAGTGCAATGGATACGCATCGTTTAGCTTCATGCTGTCCAACAATGTATTTATCTAAGAATTTTACTATTTCACTGGGTATTAAAGCCTTTTCCTCGTTATTCACATTTCCTCTTTTGATTACTTTCTTTGGTGGTTTTTCTAATTAATAGTTAACTGATTGATATTTCTTCTATTTGAACATTAGGGTTGGTATAGATGCAGATTGAAGCTGCTATTTCCATTGATTTGGTGACAATGTCCTTGGCGGCAAGATTGGTATTTTCAATCAGCCCTTTTGCTGCGGCCAGGGCAAACTGACCGCCTGATCCAATAGCAAGGATTCCATCTTCAGGCTCAATGACATCACCGTTTCCGGAAATTATCAGGGACTTGTCTGCATCAGCCACAGCAAGCAAAGCTTCAAGGTTTCTAAGCATTTTATGGGTACGCCAGTCCTTGGCCAATTCGACTGCAGATCGCACCAGGTTGCCATTATACTCTTCCAGTTTCGCATCGAATTTCTCAAAAAGGGTAAATGCGTCTGCTGTGGATCCGGCGAACCCGGCCAAAATTTTGTCCTTATACGTCTTTCTGATTTTAACTGCATTGGCTTTCATTACTGTATTGCCAAGAGTGACCTGGCCGTCTCCCGCGATGACTACCTGGTTATCTTTTCGTACACTTAAGATTGTTGTCATAGTTTCCTGTTATTCTATTATTTTTTATTAATTCCCAATACAAAAACTTCTTTGCTTTCGTTCCTTGAACTTTTAGGTTTTACGATTTTCACTGTACCATACTCCGATCTCATTTGTGTAAGCAACTCATTAAAAGTACTACCCTGGAGAATTTTAACCAGGGTTGCGCCACCCTTTTTTAATTTGTCTTGAGCGATCAGCAGAGCCATTTGGCAAAGCTGAAAGGAGTGAGCAGCATCCACATCTTTCATGCCCGTGGTGTTGGGGGCCATGTCGCTGCAGATAATGTCAAAGGTCCGCTTGTATTCGTCGAGCACGGCAAGGTCAATGTCGTTGATGTCCCCGTGGATGAAGCGCATATTGTCTTTAAGCGGTATTTTCAGCTCTGTTCTATCAAGACCGATGACCAGACCATTGTTGCCAATTCGCTGGGAGATGTATTGCATCCAGCTTCCAGGGAAACAGCCAAGATCGATGATGTGATCTCCCCGTTTGATCAACTTGTGTTTGTTATCTATTTCTTTAAGTTTGAAGGCTGACCTGGCTGCGAAACCTTCTTTTTTTGCTTTGTGAAAATAATGATCTTGAACCTGCTTCATTGAATGGTGGGTGTGGTTTTTGGTGTCGGTTTATGAGGATTTTGTTTGCTGCCAATGGTGCTCCATCTGTTCCAAAGTAAGATCTTTTCCTGATTTTTTGGCTTTTTTAATTTCTTTTTCAACAGATTCAAACCGTTTCATGAATTTATCGTTGCCTTTTTTCAAGGCGATTTCAGGATTGATTTTGTAAAACCGGGCGAGATTGGTGATGGTGAATAACAGGTCTCCGATTTCCTCTTCGATTTTTTCGACATTTTCGTCTTTCATTTCCTGCCGAATCTCTTCTAATTCTTCTTCTACCTTCGATAATACATCCCATGCTGTTTCCCAGTCAAATCCCATTCCAGCGGCTTTCTTGCTGATGGTCAGGGCATTCATCAAAGAAGGTGCTCCTTTGATGTGACTATCCCAAATCGTTTTTTCCGGTTTTTCTTTCGATTTAAGAGCATTCCACTGCTGACGAAGCTCTTTTTCATTGAGATTATTGGAATTAGATTCAAAAACATGCGGATGCCGATGTACCATTTTCTCCGAAATCGCGTTCACCACATCATCAAAATCAAACCTTCCCTCCTCCGAAGCAATTTCAGCATGCAGCACAATCTGCAACAACAAATCCCCTAACTCTTCCTTCAACGAATCATTCACCCGCCCATTCTCAATCTCATCAATCACTTCCCAGGCTTCCTCCAAAGTATAATGTGAAAGAGAAGCATGCGTCTGCTTCCGATCCCAGGGACACCCCCCCGGCGACCGAAGCTTTTTCACAATATCAATCAGTTTTTTCATTAGAGTTGGGAAGTCTATAACAAAGGAATTTGTGATGGGCAGTATTTAAGAAGCAGGTAGTGAGAGTTCTAAGTGCTCAATGTTCCTAAATAGTAATTCTGATCCCATTCATTACCCTTGTCAATGATTTCGTCCTCAGGCTTTTGGCGAATCTGTAAGAAAAAACCATTTATGAATTTGAAAGAAATTCGTCCAGTCCTGTTTTCCAATCAGGAATTTCCATGTTTAAATCTGATGATAATTTTCCATTAGACATTGCAGTAAACAAAGGACGCTTAACAGGTGACTTAAATTCACTCATTGCTACAGGAATTATTAGGTTTTTCATTTGCTTTTTCTCTGCAAAATACCTGGCAAGCTCATACCTGGACGCATAACCGCTATTTGTCATGTGATATAAACCGCAAAGATCTTTTTCAATACTTCGCAGTGTTAAACTTACAACATTACTAGTAAAAGTAGGCACAGACACCTCATCCGCACTTACCTTCAAGACTTTTTGATTTTTGGCCCAACCCGAAAACTTAAACAAAAAATTCTGGCTTCCTCTTCCAATCACCCAACTTAACCGAAAAACAAGAAAGCTGTTGTTGTGGCCTAAAACGGTCACTTCGCCTTCAAGTTTACTTTTTCCATAAATATTTAATGGATTTGTGGGATCGTTTTCAGTATATATGTCCTGTTTAGTGCCATCAAAAACATAGTCAGTGCTATAATGAACAAGTTTGCTACCAAAAGAGTCAGTGAGTTCAGCAAGAGATTTGACGGCATAATGGTTTATATTAAATGCGGTTTCTTTATCTTCTTCGGCTTCATTTACAGCATTATATGCTGCACAATTTATTGTGATTGCTGGCTTAAAGCTTTTAAAAATTTCCTTTATTTGTTGATAGTCAGTGATATTGCAGTCGTTTTCCTTGGGAGCTAAAAATGTATAGTCATGATTGTCTAAATGTTTTTTGAACTCTGAACCTAGTTGGCCTTCAGCACCGAATATTAGTATTTTTTTATTTTGCATTGTATTAACGATGGGCTTTGGTAATCAATAAGTGTCTGATTTAAAGAAGTGTCGATGATCAATTGACTAGTTTTTTATGACTAACAAATAGCTTAACACTATAATATTTGTAAAACCTACAACTATTGATAAATAATATCATAAAGATAAGGCTAATATTTAGACCAACAAAGCTTCTATTGAACTTTGCAATGATTATTGCAATACTCATGAACTAACGACAGATAGGTTAAAGGGATCGGCTTAGATCTAGTGTTAGCAACCTTTAGACAGTAAGGAAACTTGATTTGAAAGGAATTATTTTAGCAGGTGGATCGGGTACAAGATTATACCCAATTACTAAAGTTGTCAGTAAGCAACTTATGCCTATATATGATAAACCAATGATCTACTACCCGCTTTCTTCGCTGATGCTAGGTGGGATAAAAGATATCTTGGTGATTTCAACTCCTCACGATCTGCCACTTTTTAGTAAACTGATGATGACGGGAGAGCAGTGGGGAATAAGAATCACTTATGCAGAACAGCCAAAACCGGAAGGGCTGGCACAGGCATTGATAATTGCCGAAGACTTTTTAGACGGTTCTGCCTGCTGTTTAATCCTTGGGGACAATATTTTTTATGGGGATAACTTTTCCGAAATGCTTAAAAAAGGCACAAAATTAAAAGAAGGAGGATTGATCTTCGGTTATTATGTCAACTACCCTCAAGCATACGGTGTTATTGAATTTGACAGCCAAGGCCGAGCTATAAGTTTCGAAGAGAAACCCAAAAATCCAAAATCAAATTATGCAATTCCAGGCATCTATTTTTATGACAAACATGCTCCTGAATACGCGAAGAACTTGAAACCTTCGGCAAGAGGAGAGCTTGAGATAACTGATCTAAATAAAACCTATCTTGAGTCAGGAACGCTAAAAGTGGAAAAACTAGGAAGGGGAATCGCCTGGTTGGATACCGGAACTCATACAACTATGATGCAGGCTTCAAATTTCATCAGAACAATTATTGAACGGCAAGGGTTGCAAATAGGTTGTCCTGAAGAAATTGCATACAGGCAGAATTGGATTGACGATAACAAACTTCTAAGAGCGGCTGAAGAAAACAAAAAAACTGATTATGGAAACTACTTAAAACGATTGATTAAAAGTTAAAATGAAAGTTGAGAAAACGACCATTCCTGGAGTATTGGTATTGACTCCTAAAGTGTTTGAAGATGAACGTGGATTTTTTTTTGAATCATACAACAAGCAGGTTTTTAATGAAGCTGGTATTCATGAAGATTTGATCCAAGATAACCATGCCCGATCTACGAAAAGTGTGATTCGTGGGCTGCATTTTCAAAAAAAGTATCCACAGGGGAAATTAGTTCGTGTCATTCAAGGAAGCGTTCTAGATGTAATTGTTGATATAAGAAAAAATTCACCTTCATATGGCAAATGGTTTTCTTGTGCAATTTCAGCAGAAAATAAAAAACAAATTTGGATTCCTGGCGGGCTTGCCCATGGTTATTCAGTCTTAACGGATTCTGCCGAGTTTGTTTATAAAGTAACTGATTTTTACCACCCGGAAGATGAGAGAGGTATTCGCTGGGATGATCTGGATTTAAACATCAACTGGCAGATCTCCAACCCAATCGTTTCAGCCAAAGATCAAAAATTACCTCGGTACAAGGAAGCATCAGTTGATTTTCCCATGTTCAAGACCAACTCTTTCTAACCGGTAACCACCATTTAGTATGTTTTCCACCCAATCCATGTTGTCCAAATACCACACAACAGTTCTTCTAAAACCGCTTTCAAAATCATGTTTTGGACTCCAGCCAATTTCATTTTGAAGCTTACTTGAATCGATGGCATATCGCCTATCATGACCCGGCCGATCTTTGACAAAAGTAATTTGGTCGGAATAGGAACCTGATTTTTTTGGACGTATTTCATCCAAAATTTTGCAGATCATTTTAACCACTTCAATGTTTGTGCATTCGTTATTGCCACCGATGTTGTAAGTCTGCCCGAGACGACCTCTGTTTATTATTTGGATGATTGCTTCACAATGATCTGACACATACAACCAGTCCCTAATATTACTTCCGTCACCATAAATCGGAAGAGATTTTTCGTTCAAGGCATTTAGGATAATCACTGGAATCAGTTTTTCGGGAAATTGATAAGGACCGTAATTATTGGAGCAATTTGTGGTTAGAACAGGAAATCCATAGGTGTGAAACCAAGCTCGAACTAAATGATCTGATGCAGCTTTCGAGGCAGAATAAGGTGAATTAGGGGCATATGGAGTAGTTTCTGTAAATAAACCTGTTTCACCTAAACTTCCATACACTTCATCTGTTGACACATGTAAAAAACGAAATTCATTCTTTCGGTTAGCTACACTCTCCTCCCAATAACTTCTTGATTGCTTAAGCAGATTATAAGTCCCTAATATGTTTGTTTTTATGAATTCATCCGGTCCGTCAATTGACCTGTCGACGTGAGACTCCGCAGCAAAGTGGATTATTTTAGATGGTTGAAATTCTTTGATAGCCTTCGATACGTCTTCTATTTTAGCTATATCCCCTTTAAAGAAGGAATATCGGGAATCGCTTGAAATAGACTTTAATGATTCAAGATTTCCAGAATAGGTTAATTTATCGAAGTTCAATATACATACATCATTATTTGATGCTAAAACATGTTGAATGAAATTCACTCCTATAAATCCTGCACCACCTGTAATTAAATATTGTTCCGACATTTTTTATTTCCATTTATTTTAACATGATATTTATTTTCATTACGTCTACTTCAGCGCTTGTCACAAGTTTCTGTCAATGTCGAATTAGGAATACTTGTACTGTGTTTTCCGTTTTAAAATTTTTGACTTTCGACTTTTTTCGATAGGTTGTTCAACGACCTTTGAAAACTTCACAGCAATCCATTAGGATTGCCATGAGTCTTAAATGGCCGAAAATACAAATGGACAGCTTATTTTATGAATGCAATTCTAATAAAACACTCAACTAGTAAATTACCAATTTTGGAATTAAATATGCACAATTCTTTTGATCTCCAAAAGATGTCTTTTTTATTAAATCTAATTTAGACTATTGAATTTACAGACAATTGCAGAAAAAGGTAATGGGTAAAAAAACAGCTTTAATTACAGGAATAACTGGTCAGGATGGAGCGTATTTAGCTGAATTTCTTATCAAAAAGGGTTATGAAGTTCATGGTATCAAACGTCGAAGTTCGCTGTTTAATACAGATAGGATCGACCATCTCTATAAAGATCCTCATGAAGTGGGCAGCAGTTTTTTCCTTCATTATGGAGAGTTAACTGATTCAACCAACATGATACGAAAAGTGCAGGAAATTCAACCGGATGAAATTTACAATTTGGGCGCTCAAAGCCATGTGCAAGTCTCATTTGAAAATCCTGAGTTTACAGCAGATACAGATGCATTAGGAACCCTACGACTGCTTGAAGCCATTAGACTATTAAATTTGACTGACAAGACAAAGTTCTATCAAGCCTCCACCAGCGAACTTTATGGTTTGATTCAGGAAACACCGCAAAAAGAAACCACACCATTTTATCCCAGATCACCATATGCTTGTGCTAAGTTGTATTCCTACTGGATAACAGTTAACTATCGTGAAGCTTACAACATGTTTGCCTGCAACGGCATACTCTTTAACCACGAATCTCCAATCAGAGGGGAAACGTTTGTTACTAGAAAGATTACAAGGGCAGCTGCAAAAATTTCGCTGGGACTGCAGGATAAACTTTATCTTGGAAATCTGGATGCTAAACGGGACTGGGGACATGCAAAAGATTATGTGGTTGGGATGTGGTTGATGCTGCAAACAGAATCCCCAGAAGATTTCGTTTTAGCCTCTGGTAAGACTACAGCGGTTAGAACTTTTGCAGGAATAGCTTTTAAGGAAGTAGGAATAGAATTGGAATGGCAAGGTAAAGGAGCAGATGAAAAAGGAATTGACAAGAAAACCGGGAAGGTTTTGGTTGAGGTCGATCCAAGATACTTCCGACCGACCGAGGTGGAATTGTTGATCGGAGATCCCTCCAAGGCAAAAGAAAAACTTGGCTGGTATCATAAATATAAACTGGAAGACCTTGTAAAAGATATGGTTGAATATGATCTAGCCGATGCAAAACGTGATGAACACCTGGTAAATGGCGGCTACAAAATAAAGAATTATTTCGAATAGTTAACTTTTGTAAGATAAGCCTTATTATATTAATTTCGAAAATTGGGTTTTGACTCCTATTAAATGTAGTATTTCTCGATAAGAATCATGGAGATTTTAGATATGTTGGACAATAGCACGATACTAATTACTGGTGGAACAGGTTCTTTTGGCAAGAAAATGGTTCAAATAATACTGGACAAGTACAAACCCAAAAAGCTTATTATTTTTAGCCGTGACGAGCTAAAACAATTTGAAATGTCTCAACGCTGGAATTCGAATAAGTACCCATGCATTCGATACTTTCTTGGAGACGTCCGAGATTATGAGCGATTAGTAAGAGCATTTAATGGTGTTGATTATGTAATTCACGCGGCTGCTTTAAAACAAGTGCCAGCAGCTGAGTACAACCCGGAGGAATGCATTAAAACCAATATTAATGGTGCAATGAATGTAATTGATGCAGCATTGGTAAACAAAGTTGATAAAGTTATTGCTTTATCAACAGATAAGGCATGTAATCCAATAAATCTGTATGGTGCTACTAAGCTGTGCTCTGACAAGCTGTTCACAGCAGCGAATGTATATAGAGGAGGTGAAACAGATACTACTTTTGCTGTAGTGAGATATGGTAATGTCGTGGGAAGCAGAGGATCCGTTGTTCCGTTCTTCAAGGAAAGAAAACAGACAGGAACCCTTCCAATCACCGATCCAAGAATGACTCGATTCTGGATCACTCTTGATCAAGGAGTTCATTTTGTTCTCAGGGTACTGGAACTAGCAAAAGGGGGAGAAATATTTGTACCAAAGATTCCTTCAATGAAAATCACAGACTTGGCCAAAGCTATTGCTCCAGACAGTAAACAAGAGATTGTAGGAATACGACCTGGTGAAAAGATTCACGAATCACTTATTGGGGAAGATGAGGGTAGGCATACTATCGAGTATAACGAGTGCTATGTTGTCGGCTCTTCACTGACGGAAGTTAGAAAGTCACATCACCTTAAAGAGGGTGGTAAGGCTTGTGAAGAGGGATTTTGCTATGTTTCAGACATCAACGAACAGATAATTTCGATTGAAGAACTAAGGCAAATGATTGAAGAAATAGAAGATGACTATAAAATTGAGACAAGTAGATGGTCGATGGATGATGTTCCTCAGTAATGGAGATTAGTTTATCAAATGACATACGAATGAAAAAAAAGCTTTTAATTACAGGAATAAGCGGCTTACTTGGTAGCAATCTTGCTCTGTTTTTTAAAGATCGCTTTCAGGTTTACGGAATCTATAGCTCAAACCCCGTTGAGCTTGAAGGTGTTACTATTCATTGTTGTAATCTGACTTCAGAGGATTGCACTCAAAAGATATTTTCTGACATCGATCCCGATATAGTTATTCATTGTGCTTCGCGAACAAACGTTGACCTTTGCGAATTGAATAAAGAAGATACTTATAATGTTAATGTGAATTTGACACAGTATGTCCAACAAAGCATATCCAATGATACAAAGTTGATATATATTTCCTCTGACTCCGTTTACAAAGGGGAATCGCAGCTATCTGCCGAAAATTCGCAAGTTTCTCCCCAAAATTATTACGGTCAAACAAAACTGGAAGGGGAATCAAAAGCACTTAATCATCCTAAATCGCTGGTTCTCCGAACTAATATTTTTGGCTGGAATATACAGAATAAAAAAAGTTTAGGGGAATGGATTCTTGGTGAATTAAGAGATCAAAAGCGAGTCAATGGCTTCTCAGATGTATATTTTTCAACGATCTATACATTTGAATTGGCTAAAATAATAGATCTTGCAATTAGAAAAGATCTGAATGGAGTGTATAATTGTGGGGCAACAAATAGTTGTACTAAATATCAATTCGCTTCATTGCTAGCATCTAAGTTTGGTTATCGAACGAGTTTGGTCAATTCTATGTCAATTGACAAGTTCTCTTTTCAAGCAAAAAGGGGGAAAAAGCTATCACTGAACGTAAAAAAAATTGAAGAGGCGCTATCTCTGAAAATGCCCACAATTGAACACTCATTAGAATGCTTTTATCGCGACTATCATTCAGCATTGCCAGAGCATTTAAAAACTGTTTTTTTATCTGATCGTAGAAGAACAGGGAGTATTCCGTACGGGCGTCAATGGATTGATAACGCTGACATAGAAGCCGTATCCGAAGTTCTTAAATCGGATTGGATAACTCAAGGACCTAAAGTCAATGAGTTTGAAGAAGCTCTTTGCAGGCATACAACTGCTAATCATGCTGTCGCTGTCAATTCTGGAACCTCCGCACTTCATGTTGCATGTCTTGCGGCAGGGATCAAACAAGGGGATGAAGTAGTCACCTCACCAATAACGTTTGTCGCTTCTGCAAACTGTGTTCTCTATTGTGGTGCAGTACCAGTTTTTGCAGATGTTGATCCCGAAACATACAACTTGGATCCGAAAGAACTTGAAAGAAAAATAACAAAGAGAACAAAGGCCGTTATTCCAGTCCATCTTGCAGGCCAAAGTTGCGACATGCAGGCGATAAAAAAGGTGGTAGAAAGCGCAGAAGACAGATTTGGGCATAAAATATGGATCATCGAAGATGCAAGTCATGCTTTGGGATCAAAGTATTTTGGGTACGAAGTGGGGTCTTGTGTTTTTTCTGATATGTCAGTTCTAAGTTTCCATCCGGTAAAACATATTACGACGGGTGAAGGTGGAGCAGTATTGACAAATCAGGAAAAAATGGATGAAAGACTGAGACTATTTCGTAGTCATGGAATTACTAAAGATCTATCAAAAATGCATCAAAACCTTGGAAACTGGTATTACGAACAACATGAATTGGGATACAATTATCGGATTACCGATATTCAATCTGTTTTGGGGCTGTCTCAAATAAAAAGACTTGCATTGTTTAAAGACCGGCGCAGAAATATTGTCAATCGATACAATGAAGCTCTCCGCAACTTACAGCATATTAAGATCCCTTATGAAAGCCAGGAGTGTGACTCTAATTTCCATCTCTATGTTCTACTTGTTGATTTTGGCCCGCTTGGTCTGTCCAAAAATGATTTCATGGCAAGATTAAAAGAAATGGGAGTGTTGTCACAAGTCCACTATATACCAGTCTATAGACAGCCTTATTATAAATCTCGATTCAATCTCGACAGCAAGGCTTTTCCAGCTGCAGAGCTTTACTTTCAGCAATGTGTTTCATTACCTCTTTTTCCTGCGATGATGGAACACGAGGAGGAAATTGTGATTGAAAGTATCAAGAAATTAATCAACGAACAGACATGAATATTCCCATTTGTATAGACACACAGGAACGTGCCAAGAAACTCATTCCTGGGATGACTCAGTTATTATCAAAGCGTCCAGATCAGTTTGGATTTGGCATCTGGCCGGGTTACTACAAAAAAGCAAAGGGTGCAGAGATATGGGATTTGGATGGCAATCGATATCTCGATATGAGTATTGGAGGAATAGGTGCTAATATCCTTGGTTACGCCGATGATGAGGTCGATGAAGCTGTCATTGAGGCTATTAAAAATGGTTCAAGCAGTTCTCTAAATTGCTTGGAAGAAGTTGAATTGGCAGAGCTTCTATGTGAAATCCATCCTTGGGCAGATATGGCAAGGTTCTCAAGGACTGGCGGAGAAGCAATGTCAATCGCTGTGCGTATTGGTAGAGCATTCACTGGAAGAGACGTGATAGCTTTTTGTGGATATCATGGATGGCATGACTGGTATTTGGCTGCTAATCTCAACACAGATAATGCCCTTGGCCAACATCTACTACCTGGATTGGAGCCTAATGGAGTCCCCAAGGGGTTAAAAGGAACTGCGTTTCCTTTTAGATACAATGAAATAGATGAATTAAAGGAGATAGTTGCCAGACAAAAAAATAAAATAGCTGCAATTGTAATGGAACCCATTCGGAATATTATTCCTAAACCAGGTTTTCTAGAGGAGGTTCGTTCAATAGCAAATGAAATTGGTGCAGTCTTAATTATTGATGAGATCTCATCTGGTTTGAGGCTTAATTCAGGAGGCGCTCATATATTATTAAATATCGATCCGGATATTGCAGTTTTTTCTAAAGCATTAGGCAACGGTTATCCTATAGGAGCAGTAATTGGTAAAAGTCCGATTATGACTTCGGTTGAATCGACATTTATCAGTAGTACTAATTGGACGGAAAGGACAGGAACTGTAGCGGCATTAGCGTGTTTGAAAAAACACAGACGATTGGATTTGGGTAAATACTTGGAATCTATCGGAAGTCTTGTTCAAAAAGGATGGGGAGAAAAAGCTGAAAAATTCGGAATAGATATTACCATTGATGGTATAGCTCCATTAAGCCATTTTCAGTTCAACCATGAAGATGGACTAGCATTAAAATCTTATTTCATCCAACTAATGATTGAACAGGGTTTTTTAGCTTCTAATCTTTTTTATGCGATGGGGGCTCACACAGAAGATCATGTGCAGCAGTATCTAACTGCAGTAGATTCAGCTTTTGAAACTATGGCTGAAGATATGAACAAGGGTGAAATTGCAGAAAAGCTAATCGGAAAACCTTCCAATCCAGGTTTTAAGAGATTAACTTGATATAAGGAACTCTTAAGAATGAAAGATTTCCTCAAAAAAAAGCTAGTGCTTGGAACAGCGCAATTTGGATTGGATTATGGAGTGGCTAATAGAAAAGGCAAACCCGATTTTGAAACGGTAACTTCTATAGTTCAAAAAGCCTATCAAGAAGGCATTGTAAATTTTGATACAGCACAAGCTTATGGAGATAGTGAAAAAGTATTAGGAAGGGTCTTTTCCTTACTTAAGATTTCAGAAAAAGTTAATGTAATTAGTAAATTGCATCCTGGCTTGGATTACAAAAGCTGGGGAAATGTATTAGAAGCGGTAAAGCAAAGTCTATCCCGACTTACTGTCTCAAGGCTTTCTGGGTTAATGATTCATGAAGAAAAGCTTTTAGATCAATGGGAAACTGGAATTGGAAAGCTAATGAAGGAATGCGTTGCTTCAGGATTAGTTTTGAAAATCGGAATTTCACTTTACTCAGTTGAATATGCTATTAGAGCTTTGAGAACGGAAAGTATTGATTTTATTCAGATTCCAACGAATATACTTGATAGGCAATTTATTGATAATAGTGTATTCAGTCTCGCAAAGAAATTAAAAAAAAGGGTTTATGTTCGAAGTGTGTTTCTCCAGGGACTATTGCTGATGCAACCTGATGACATCCCGAATAAACTGGCAATAGCAAAAAAATATATAGAAGAGTTACATAGAATTTCCAGGAAAAATGATATTTCCTTGCAAGAACTACTGTTAGCCTATGTAAAAAAAGAAACAAATGCTGATTTGGTAATAGGTGTCGACAGTGTTAATCATCTACATGAAATTTTAAATATAATTGACTACGAAATAGATCCATTCATTATTGAAGAGGTAAAAAGTCAAATTCCTATTATCGATGATTCGATTTGTAATCCAAGTCTTTGGAATCTGGAAAACAATTAGCCTTTCTTTCAGCAATCTGCAGTATGAAAAACCCCAAAATTATTGCCTTGATTCAGGCTAGAATGGGATCTACCAGACTACCAGGCAAAATCATGCTTCCACTAGCCGGTAAACCGGCAATCAGTCATGTATATGAACGAACTGCGCTGATCCATAATGTTGATCAAGTAGCTATCCTTACCTCCACCTCAAAACGAGAAAAACCACTCATAGATCTCTGCGGAAAAGAGGGATATACGTTATTTCAAGGAAGTGAAACTGATGTATTAGACCGATATTTTCAAGCTGCGGTGGCTTTCGGCGCTGATATCATCATTCGAATTACGGGTGATTGCCCACTGATAGACCCAGTAGAAAGCAATAAGGTTGTTGAAGAATTGCTGAGAAGCGGAGTTGATTATTGTTCCAATACAAATCCCCCTTATCTGCCTGATGGCTTGGACACTGAAGTTTTTACTTTCTCAGCACTGGAGCGGGCCTGGAAACAAGCAAAGAAACAGCAAGAACGCGAGCATGTAACATTATACATGTATTCAAATCCTGACGTGTTTTCCACCAGATTTGTCAAATATAGTAATGATTACGGGCATTTACGATTGACGCTTGATGAAGAACCAGACTTTCATTTACTGGAAAAGGTTTTTAATCATTTAGCAGCTGAAAATAAGTTTGGTAATTTAAAAGAAATATTAGATATTCTCAAGAAATACCCCAGAATTTCGAATATCAATCAAGAAATTAAAAGGAATGAGGGGCTTTTAAAAAAGTCATTGCCATAAAAACGCAAGATGAATTTTGTTTTCAGAGTAGATGCCTCGGTTCGAATTGGCGGTGGACATGTTGTGCGATGTCTAACTTTAGCCAAAGCTTTGGCTAAATATGAAAATGTGAAAAGAATTGTTTTTATCTGTTCCGCATATCCTGGAAATATGAGCCAGCTGATTACTGGTGCAGGATTTGAAGTCAGATTGCTGGAAAAAGAGATAGATCATACAACTGAAAACATTAATGGCAAGCTGGTAGCTAAAGACCAACATGAATCGCTGGATTTAAAAAACGATGCAATCCAAACGATTAGAGAAATTGATCGCTTTAAAGTCAATGTGGATTGGTTGATAATAGATCATTATTCTATAAATTCGGATTGGGAAAATTCTTTAAGGAATCATGTTGAACGCATCATGGTTATCGATGACCTTGCAAATAGAGAACACGTTTGCGAGGTATTACTAGATCAGAATTATACTAAAAATGGATCGAAGTATGATGATTTGGTTGATAGCACATGTATCAAACTGATCGGTTCAAAATATGCTTTGTTAAGGCCTGAATTCCACGATTTACGGTTAAATATTGCCAATCAGGCTGAAACAACCACAAAGAAAGCTATTCGTAACATAGTTATATTATTTGGTGCCAGTGATCCTTTTAATCATACATGCAAAGTGATTGAAGCAATCAAACAATCCCAGGTTTCTTTGGATAGCTTGAATATCATTATCGGGAAAAGCAGTACAAATATCCCCTTCATTAAAGAATCCATCCGGGAACTGGAATATGCCAGTCTTCACGTTCAAGTAGAAAACGTTCATGAATACTTGATTGAGGCTGATTTAGCCATAGGTGCGGGAGGAGCCACATCTTGGGAACGATGCTGCCTTGGGATTCCTGGGCTCGTTATAACAACGGCTAGCAATCAAATTGAAGGTGCGAAGGCATTGGCAGAAAAAGGAGCTCACCTCTTGTTGGGCCATAATGAGGAAGTCTCCACCATTGCGATTGCCGAGAGTATAAACGTACTTAATAGAAATCCCCAACTGTTGAAGCTCCTGGCAACGTCAGCTTTTGATATAACCGACGGAAAGGGTGGGCAGAGAGTTTGCAGTATTTTGATGAATCAAAGCATCAGCCTGCAACCTGCAACTAGAAAAGATTCTGATGATCTATTCCATTGGAGAAATTCAAAACAGATTAGGGCTGCTTCCTTCAATTCAGACATAATAGCTCGAAATGACCATGATAAATGGTTTCAATCCGTTTTGAACAATGAAAATCAGATACTTTTAATTGGAAAACAAGGGAACAACTCTCTAGGTGTTGTTCGTTTTGATCTCTGCGGTTCGGTTTCAAAGATTTCAATATACTTGACTCCGGAAAAAATTGGTACTGGCGCAGGTGCATTACTTATTAATGCAAGTACGGAGTGGATATCGAATCATTACCCTCAAGTTAGAAAAATTGAAGCTCGAATTCTTCCTGGTAACCTGGCTTCGGAAAAGGCGTTTCAGAAGGCGGGTTACAAGGTCAAACATACTTGTCTTAGTTATCTCTTGGATAAGTGATTGGATTTTACAATGAATGCAAAAACAAACCATTTGGAAATTGAGATCGGCAAAGACAAAATTGGTGATCATTGCCCTCCTTACATTATTGCGGAGCTTTCAGCAAATCACAACGGCTCTTTAGACAGAGCTCTTGAGATTGTTGAAAAAGCCGCAGAAACAGGCGTTAATGCGATTAAAATTCAGACCTACACTGCTGATACTATGACTTTGGATCTTAAAGAAAATGAGTTTTTAATCAAAGATCCAAAAAGCTTATGGTATGGAAAGAGCTTGTATGAGCTTTATGACCAAGCTCATACACCTTGGGAGTGGCACAAACCAATTTTCGATTTGTGCAAAGATCTCGGCCTTACCTTTTTTAGCACACCATTCGATGCTACTGCCGTCAATTTCTTGGAAGAGATGAATGTACCAGCATACAAAATAGCATCATTTGAAAATACTGATTTGCCTTTAGTCCAAAAGGTTGCAGCAACGGGAAAGCCAATTTTTATCTCAACAGGTATGGCAAACCTTGCTGAGCTTTACGAAACTGTCCAAAAAGCTTGGGATTATGGTTGTAAAGACCTAGTTTTATTAAAGTGCACCAGCACTTATCCAGCTTCTCCCGAAGATTCAAATATTGCAACTATTCCTCATTTGAAAAATCTATTTCCTGTTCAGGTCGGACTGTCCGACCACACTCTTGGCATTGGTGTTCCAGTAGCTGCAGTAACCCTTGGAGCAACGGTAATTGAGAAGCATTTTACTTTGTCGCGTTCGGATGAGGGACTTGATTCTGCATTTTCACTCGAACCGGATGAAATGAAGAAACTAGTAGAAGAAACAAAACAGGCATGGTTGTCATTAGGGAAAATCCAGTATGGATCAACAGATAAAGAAAAAGCATCTCTTCAATTTCGCCGTTCAATATACATTGTTAATGATATCAAAAAGGGAGAAAAACTTAGCAAAGATAATTTACGTTGCATTAGGCCTGGGTTGGGTTTACCAACCAAATACTTCGAACGTGTTATTGGCAAACGGGCTGTTTGTGACTTGAAAAGAGGAACGCCTTTAAACTGGCATCATTTTGGATAGTGCCGTGACTGAGAAATTCAAGAATAGATTAGTAACTATTATTGGAAAAAGAATAGACTTAATTTTATTGAGTCCCGAAGATGATTTGTCAAATTATCTTAAGTGGATGAACGACAAACAAGTCACAAAGTACTTGGAATCAGGTCGTTCTGAAACAACACTCGAAAGTCTAAAAGATTATATAAAGCAGAATAATAGCAGTACAAGTGTTCTATTGGGAATATTTGAAAAGAGATCGAAGAAACATATTGGTAATATCAAACTACATCTAATTGATTATCAAAACAAATCTGGTGAAATCGGCATCATGATTGGTGAAACTTCAGCTCAAGGACAAGGGTATGCATTTGAAGCAATTCGACTGGTGATAGATTATGCTTTTTTTAACCTTGAGCTTAACAGGGTGACTACGGGAATGGTTGTTGACAATGTTGGATCTAAAAAAGCATTTGAAAAAGCGGGATTCATACTGGAAGGTACCTTGAGAGAAAGCTTTTTTTCCAATGGATTTTTTTATGACTGTCACCGATTGGCTGTCCTGAAATCCGACTATATAAAAAAAATCAAAAAAGAAGTCGATAAAGGATGAACATCGTTTTTGACTCGGTATCAGAAGGTGATAAAAAAAGAATTGAAAAGCTGATCCGTCACGGTGACAATGTGTGGATCATTGAGCCGTTCTATGCATACCATCATAGAAATATGAAGGATAACTATAGTTTTTTCCCTCTACCGCTTCCAGAAAGTATTAAAAAACTGATTAACAAAGATAAAATATCAGTTATTTCGGCCGATGAATTGAACGCCCCTAATATTAACAATCTTGCGGCAGATTCAGCCGTAAATTCAATTGAGACAGTATTTCAGTTTTACAAATCAAAGCATGATACTTTGTTTAACTATGTCGCGAGAATTTTGAAGTCTAAAGAGGCTGAGTCGATATTCAAACTCAAATTGAGCGAACGCCTGGCAGAGTTTTTTTCATACAACATCATGCTAAAGCGTGTTGAAGACATACTCCCTTGGGAAGAAATCAAGCTGATTTCAAATACTAATCCAGCAGATTATTTTTCAATGTACCAAACTATCAGGAATTCTGGTTTTGAATGTTGCCACCATACCAAAATTCAGTTTGAATCAATTGGAACAAAAAAATACATAGTTTTAAATGCATTTAAAAAGCTCAAGATCACATTATTGTTGGTCTTACAAACAATAGGCAGTTTTCTTTTTCTACTTAGAAAATTCAAAAAGCCATCCTCTAGCGCTTTCAAATACGGATTAACAGTGGTTTCTCCAGATCGTCAGCTTAAAACAGACACTTTTAGAGGTCCTGATTTTTTAATTGATGGACAAAAGATCAGCAAGGCCGATGTCGTTTTTGTTCCAATTACCAAAACAAAGTCGAATCAGAAAGAAAAACTCAATTCAATTGGATGTGCTGTAGACTATTCATTTTCATTTAAGTTATTTTTCTCGAATTTTAAGGAGTGGCTGAACCTATTGATCATTGCACTTAAATCAGGTTTGAACTCTGATCACGAAGAACTGACAGGTGCAGCCGTAGCGCTTTCAAACTACTTTAGGTGGAATAAGCAAAACCGCAGTATTGACATTCAACACCTGATCACTCATGCAGATTTTGGAAGAGACGCCATAGCTAGAAATATCAGTTTAAAACAATCTGGAGTACAAATCTGGTATTTCACCGATTCAATAAACTGCGGCGTCAATTTTCAAACTGATAATCAACAGCACCGACATCCATTTTGGGCATATATGAATTACGATCACCTTGTTACCTGGAATAGCTTGCTAGGAAACTATCTAAAGGGTCATCCTGCTTCTTTTGGCAAAGTACATGTGACTGGTTGTCTTTGGAGTAGTTTCGTCCAGAATATTGACAAGGCGCGAAAAAACAATGCTGATCTTTACACTAATGAGATGGAAGCCAAACTGATATTGGGAGTATATGATTCAACTTATACTAATAAATCGTTTACTTCCTATAGCGAAGGAATAGCTTTTGCTGAGCATCTTTTTCAATTAATAGAGCAAGTTGAAAATATTTACATATTATTCAAAGAGAAGAAGAGTCGCACCGTTCATCCTCGGCTGGATAGCGTTTTAGGGCCAGAACTAGTTACTTTATATGAAAAATTCGATAAGCACCCAAGAATTAAAATGGTTGGAAACCAATTTGAGGCGTCAGATGTAATGGCAATTAGTGACGCAGTTATTTCCTTTCCTTTCACTTCAACCAGCTACGAGTTTTTATCAGTTCAAAGACCGGCTATTTGGCATGATCCATTTGGTTTATACAAAGAGACCCCGTTTGCCAAAGTCGGTTCTTTAACGACACACAGTTACAACCAACTAGCAGATTGGGTAAAAAACGTAATGGAGAATAAGTGGGACAATACTGCTACATTAGCAGAATACCATTCAAAAAAATTGTTTCCGTTCACGGATGGAAACGCAATTGAAAGATTTCGTGATCTTCTAATATCCAAAGAACAAGAAGGTGCTGTTGGTTGAAGCGAGAGATGAAAACCATAATAATTATCCAAAATCAACTAGTTTTAAGGATCTTGCTTTCGATTGCCAAGATTTTTTTTAGAAGTTTCACTTTTTATTATTTTTTTTGTGAAGGAAGCACAAATCTGAAACAACTCTGTGACCGATATAATATCAAAGAAATCCGAAAGAAAGGATTTTCTAAAGATGCAAAAAACAGGGTGTTGAAGGACTATTTATTGGGAATTGACAAAATAGCTGATGAAAATGGTTCAGATTTACTGTGGTGGGCTACTAATTTTGCTGCAAAAAATAGGTTTTTGTCACCCATGCAGAAATTGCTTTCCGATATAACGCACTTCAATTCTGCGTTGAACACTTTTATGACTTTTGATACCTCACCATGTAAGCTGCTGGTTTTGAATCCAAATTCTGCAACGATTGAAACAATAAGGCAGATTTCAACTGATAATCATTGCCTATGTAGATACTTCAGAGTTCCGTTTCTCAATACAATTTTGAATTTTATTCAATCCGCAAAGAGAGGACGTGAGTTTTTAAAGTCAATTTTTGCTGCATATTTAAGAATTTATACAGCAAAACGTATTTTTATGTCGTTGAAATCGGCTCCAAGAAATTCAGATGCAATAAGACTAATAAAGAGCTTTGTGTATCCAGGTTCAATAGGGCACAGTGGAAACTACAAAGATCCATTTTTTGGGAATTTGGGAGAAAAGTTATCTTCCAATAGTTGTCAACAGGAAAGAGTGATAACTGTGGCACTGGGATTCTCAAACTTTAAAGAGTGCTACAAGAAACTGAGGCACGTTACTAGTTCCAGTATCGTACCTTTCGAGTGTTTTTTAAAATACAGGGATATTGGAAGCGCCTTGCGACGGTGGTTTAAAAAAGCCGCATTTGGCAGTTTTCAATTACCTAAGGAGATCTTAATATCCGAATTTAACGCTGAACCTGTTTTCAGACAAGTTCTTTCAAAAGAAGTATGGAGTATTTCCTTATTGCAACTACTGCACTTTTATGCAGGAAAGAATTTATCTGATTGTTATAATGTTAAAGAGTGTATAATAACATTTGAAAACAATCCTTGGGAGAAAATGTTAATGAAAGGATTGCGTGACAAGAATCCCAACGTTAAGATCATCGGATATCAGCACGCTGTCGTTCCGCAATCTGCCGCGGGAATGTTTTTTGGGAAAAATGAATTGAAACTTTCCCCTCAACCTGATCTCATTCTTACGACTGGAAAGATTCCAGCAGACATTTTAATTAAACATGGTAACTTCCCAAGCGATCGGATTTATCCCTCTTGTGCACTACGTTATGAGTATTTAACAAAAATTAAACAAACAAATCGAAATAAGGAAGGGATTAATCAAGTTTTAGTACCACTGGAAGGTGACAAAGATGTCATACCTCTTGTGGAGTATGTAAAAGAACAATCATCTTCAATGCAGGATAAAACGTTTCGGCTGCGCGCTCATCCATCACTTCCTTTCGAACGGTTGGTTAAAAGGCTAAAGTGGCATGATGTTCCTGAAAATATTGAGATATCTCAAAACAAGTCAGTGATTGATGACATTAATGAATGTGATGTTGTTTTATATTGGGGAACAACAGTCGCATTAGAGGCTATTGTTGCAGGTAAGCCCGTTATTCATTTTGACCGAGGGGACTTGTTGAGCTTTGATCCTTTATTCGAATTAGACAGTTTTAAATGGGAAGTTGATCGGACAAAGGACTTACAAATTGCAATTGCCCAGATCGAAAGTCTTTCTGATGAACAGTTTGAACTTCTTAGACAAAAAGCTTCAAACTATATTGAGCAATACTTTTTTCCTATTACAGATAAAGCGATCGCCAAATTCAATTATTTTAGAATTCCCAATCAGCATTAACTTTTCTTTATTTACAATTTGCCAATAGTCTTTCGTATTTTTTTATGATCAAAACCATTTCAAAAGATATTAGATTGTCAAGAATTCGACTGTTAAGCTGTGATGTTGACGGAGTTTTGACTGACGGGGGACTATATTACGATAGCTCTGGTAAGGAATTAAGACGATACAATGTATTGGATGGAATGGGTATAAAAATGCTGCAAAAAGCAAATATCGAAGTATGCATAATAACCCAAAGTAACACAATGGCAATTAGGCATCGAGCTGATAAATTGGGAATTAGACATTGCTATATGGGGATTGAAAATAAGTATCATTGCTTTCTGGAATTGCTAGAAGAATTGGGATTGCTGATGGAAGAAGCTGCTCACATTGGTGACGATGTCAATGATCTCGGTTTACTTGAAAAAGTTGGAATTCCAATAACGGTAGCTAATGGTGTTTCAGTTGTTAAAGAAAAATGCATGTTCATAACAACAAAAAAAGGAGGGGAAGGCGCCATAAGAGAGGTTGCTGATGCAATTCTGGAGTCTAAAAACACTATTTAGATAATGCCAATTTTAAATGTAAAATAAAGAACAAAAGCTGTCGCTTAATTAAACCTGGAAGATTAAACACACTCTCAAACGGATTTTTAATGGAAAATGGAATAATACAAATAGGTTATAATGATGTTTCGAAAGTTAAAATAGGTAAAAACGCCCCTTTGGTTTTTATTGGCGGTCCTTGCGCCATTGAAAACAAAGACCATGCTTTCAAATTAGCCGAACAGATAGGTGAAATATGTGGGAGAGTGGGTATGCCATGGATCTATAAATCCTGTTATGATAAGGATTGTCGATCTTCACCTAAAAGCTTTCATGGTGTCGGCTTAGAGGAGGGTTTAGGCATACTAGATGATGTCCGCGCTAAATTCAATGTTCCTGTTGTTTCAGATTTTTCGGATCCATCATGGGGTGAAGCCACAGGCCAAGTGTGCGACATGGTGCAAGTACCTGCCTATTTATGTCGGCAGACTTCGATTTTGAGGGCAGCTGCTAAAACGAAAAAGCCAGTATTACTCAAAAAAGGACAGTATATGAGTCCTTGGAATATGAAAAACTCAGTACGAAAGCTGGAAGCTTTTGGTTGTGAACAAATCCTATTGACAGATCGCGGTACATTTTTTGGTTATAACATGTTGGTCAATGATATGCGCTGTTTTCCAATTATGGCAGAAACGGGTTATCCGGTTTGTTTTGATGCGACACATTCCATACAGTTACCCACCTCCATGGGAAACATCTCAGGCGGACAGAGAGAGTATATACCTCACTTGACTAGAGCTGCAGCTGCATGTGGGATTAATGCACTTTTTATGGAAGTCCACGATGATCCTGATAATGCACTTTCCGATGCAAACACCGTTTTAGATATTCAGTACCTGGAGAACATTCTTGGTCAAGCAAAAGCTGTTCATCAAACACGCTTGGAACTTTTAGAACAATATGGAGAAGATAATGTCCATCCAGAGAAATAATAGCACACTCGTAAAAGAAGTTATGTTGCCTAATAACAGTTTTCCTGTTTTAGGGAAAAAAGAGATATTCAAAGAAGCACTAGAAGCCATGGGAAGGGCAGGTCTGGGGATTGCGTGTATTGTAGATGAAAATGACAGACTTATGGCAATTTTGACAGATGGAGACATTAGAAGAAAGCTTTTAAAGGTACAAAAGCCATTTTCTGCCTTTTTTGTCGATGATGTTTTGACTCATTCCATACAATCACCAATAACAACAACACCCGACTCAACGCTCTTGGATGCTGTTATGGTGATGGAGGAAAAAAGGGTTTGGGATTTACCAGTTGTGAATGAGAAAGGGGTACTTGTTGGATTATTGCATCTTCATCCTGCTGTAAAATCACTTTTGGGTATTTAACTAAATACGACAAACAATGATGTTTTTTGGAATTCCCAATCAGTAAATAAAGAAAAATGAATGATATTTTTAATCAAAGAAGAGTTTTAAAGAATAAACTTCGTGCGAGGCAAAAAATGTTTGCGGGTTGGGTTTCATTTGCCCATCCTTCCATAACGGAAACGTTTGCGCGAGCAAACTTCGATTTTATTGCTATTGATATGGAGCATTCCTCAATTTCAATTGAACAAGGTCAAAGAATAATTGCTGCTAGTCAGAGCGAAGGTATTCCATGTTTACCAAGACCAGTTTCACATTCAAATGATTGGATCAAACCCTTACTTGAATCAGGAGCTGATGGTATTTTGATTCAAATGGTAAACTCGGCAAAGGAAGTCCAGGCATTAATTAATGATATCAAATATCCACCTGTAGGAAATCGAAGTTTTGGTGTAAGCAGAGCCCAAGCGTATGGTTTTGATTTTGATAGCTATGTTGAGTCTTGGAACAACGATTCTAGTTTCATTGTTCAGGTAGAATCGATTTCGGGGGTTGAGAATATTGATGAAATTCTATCGTTTAAGGAAATTGATGCCGTGATGGTTGGGCCATATGATATTTCTGGTTCGTTGGGTGTTCCAGGACAGCTCGAGCATCCTTTAGTGATTGAAGCTTCAAAAAAGGTTATTGATTCTTGCAAAAAACATAAGGTGAGTTGCGGTACACAGCTAGTGGAATGCACTGAAACCAGCATCTCGAAGTTGTTTGAACTGGGTTATACATATGCAATTCTTGGTTCAGATCTATTTGTACTCTGGCAATGGGCCGAACAAATGAAAAAACTTATTGTAAACTTCAAAGGGAACTAGAACCAATATGGATTCATACATTGATTCATTGTTTGATATAAAAGGTAAAATCGCTGTTGTTATAGGCGGCGGCGGGCATTTGTGCAGTGAACTGTCAAGAGGCTTGGCGAAAGCCGGATGTTCTGTGGCAATTGCGGATATTCGTTTAAAAAAAGCGCAAGCAATTGAAGATGAACTGAAAAAGGAGGGATTCACTGATATTATCTCACTTGAAGTCGATGTTGCTAATAAACAAGATCATATCAATGCTTTAGAAAAAGTCTTGAGTACTTTCGGTCAAGTGGATGTGTTAGTTAATGGAGCTGGAATTAATGCCCCAACCCCGTTTTTTGACATAAATGTTGAAGAATGGGATGCAATCATGGATTCACAAATAAAAGGAACCCTATTGGGATGCCAGGTATTTGGCAAACAAATGGTAAAGCAAGGTAATGGTTCAATTGTAAATATCTCTTCGGCTTCCGCTGGTCCTCCACTATCAAAAGCATTTACTTATTCTGTTGCCAAGGCGGGTATAAAAAACCTGACACAAAATCTAGGTCGGGAATGGGGAGAGAAGGGAGTCAGAGTGAACGCTCTTCGACCTGGTTTTTTTCCTACCGAATGGAATCGCAAGAATTTCATAACGCCGGACAGAGAGCGATCAATTCTGGGTCACACACCTATGGCAAGATATGGGGAACCAAAAGAATTAGTTGGAGCAACCATATGGCTTGCTTCGGATGCTTCAAGTTTTGTTACTGGGACTGAAATTGTAATCGATGGCGGATTCAGTTGCATGACAATTTAAGATTTACTCAACATCAAATGATAGAAGATACATGAAATCAGCAATAATTACTGGCGGAAATCGTGGAATTGGAAGATACATTACACAAAGTTTCGTTAACGCAGGATATTTTGTTGTTGTAGGGGCTCGTCAAGAATTAGGACTTTCCAAAGAGTTTGGTGATAAGGTTGAATTTGTTTCTTGCGATGTTCAAAAAGAGTCCGATCATTTTGAGTTAGTTAACAGGGCTCTGGCCAAGGCAGATACATTAGATGTTTACGTAAATAACGCAGGATTTTCTGCCTGGCGGCCTATATCAGAGATTGACGATAGTTTCTTGACCGAGTTATTTGACACTAATCTGAAAGGGGCATTTTGGGGATGTAAGGCTGCTACGGAGGGGATGACAAGTGGAGGAAGCATTATCAATATTTCCAGCATTGCTGGGAAACGAGGAAGTGCAAACAATTCTGCTTATTGTGCTTCAAAATTTGGGATGAATGGACTGACTCAAGCTTTAGCGAAAGAATTAGGTCCCAGGAACATACGGGTCAATGCCTTGTGTCCTGTGCTTATCAAAACCGATGGTTTATTGGAAGCACTGGATGGAAAATTTTCACCTGCTGGTGGCGATTCTGAAAAGTTTTTTGATGATTTTATATCTAACAATTCTGCTCTTGGAAGATTGCCTAAAGGTGAAGAAGTGGCAGAAATGTGCCTGGTATTAGCTTCTGACAAAAGCTCGGCTATTACAGGCCAATGTATTAATCTCGATTGCGGAGTATTTCCACAGTAAAAGGAAATTTGATATGAAGGTAACAACAGTTATTCCAGCTCATTTAGATTCAATACGATTTCCAAGGAAGATACTATTTGAGTTTTTCGGAATCCCAATGATTGAGCATGTCAGAAGACGTGCATTATTAGCCAGTTCAATTTCAGCTGTTTATGTGGCTACTTGTGATGAAGAGATAGCAGAAGCTGTCAAATCATATGGTGGTCAAGTGATAATGACAAGCAACCAACACAGAAATGGAACAACGAGAGTTGCTGAAGCCATAAATAGTATTGATTGCTCGCATGTGATACTTTTGCAGGGTGATGAGCCACTACTGATTCCAGATCACCTCGATTCATTGGTCAAATCAATAAAATCAAATCCTGATGGTGATGCCTGGAATGCCATTGCTCCACTACAAAGTGCTGAAGAACTGGATTTACATTCATTTGTTAAATGTTCAGTATCTGAAACCGGAAGGATTCTTTACTGTTTTAGAAGATCGCCAGGATATGCGGAATTTGATCAGCAGAGCAAGTATATTCATAAAATCCTGGGGTTAATAGCTTATAGAAAGGCTTTTTTACAAGAGTTTGCTGATTTTGATTCGGGAATTATTGAAACTACAGAGTTTATTGAACAAATGAGAATTATAGAGAATGGTCGACATCTGCAGTCTGTGCCAGTCTATCCTAGTCTTCCATCAGTCAATGAACCAGGTGAAGCAGATATTGTGATAAATTATATCGAAGCTAATGAGCAACAACAACAAATACTGAATAAAATATTGGGATAGCCACAGATTTTCAATCCAATAGGAAACAACCTCTCCAATTCACTCCAGGAAAATGCAAAATCTCCAAATTACATACCATGCAAATGACCTCGCCTTAATTGTACCAACAAAAGATAGACCTCAAAAAATAAAAAACCTGCTTAAGAGTATTGAAAATCAAGACGTAAAAGTTGGAAGAGTTATCATTGTCGCTTTTGGTCAAAATATTGGCAATGTTGTAGATGCTTTTAAACCTGCCCTTCCTATTGAATATTATCATGTGGAGGAAGGCGGTCAAATCAAGCAACGCAATTTCGGAATTAGTTTACTAAGAAGTGAAAACACATTAGTTGGTTTTTTGGATGATGATATTGTTTTGCAACCACTTGCATTAAAGCGAATGCTTAATTTCTGGAATAGCCAGGAAATCAAGCCGGCGGGGGTTGGATTTAATATAATAAATGAAGAAGCTCATAAATATTCTTTTTTCAGATCACTGTTCTGTGCTAGTGCTCGATCCCCTGGCGTGGTATTAAAGTCTGGAAAGTCTACTCCTATCACCAATGTGAGGGAAAATCTTCAAACAGGCTGGCTCAATGGTGGAGCGACCATTTGGCGACAAGAAATCATTAAAAAATACCAGCATAAAGAAGTAAAATCACGATGGGCTATCTTTGAGGATGTTATTTATAGCTATCCTATTGGAAAAAAGTATCCGCTTCATATCAGTGCAGATGCTGAAGTCCGTCATGAACATGAAAGAGATCATGGCAATAACGGTAAGCACTATTTTTACGGAAGAAACAAGGTGTTGTGGAACTATTATTTTGTATCAAGATTCGATGATCTGTCGAAACTAGCTTTTTTTTGGTCCACTATCGGCGGTATTGCCTTCAAAACAATGACTGTTTTTGGACTTAATAAAATTACTTTTCAAGAAACCATTGGAGAGATAAGAGGTTTTTTTGCAATATTTAAGGCTAGTTTTAAAGGGATAAGTATTGAAGAAGTCATACGAAACTCTTGAATTATCTATGTGACTGAAGGTGAACCTCGAAAAAATGCTCATCAAGACAATTCGGTTTTGATTGCACGTGCAATATGTTCTGCATTTTCTTCCCTACTTAATGATGTACCTAATTCTGGAAAGAGTGAACCCGTGTGGCAGGATTCGTTTTTTATCCAACCAGCATAACTCCTTACTTTAGTCAGATCTACATTGATTTTTCCTTCTGCAATATTTGACAAATGCCTTTGACAATCTTTAATTGTATTAACTTTTAAAATTTCCGGGCATTCTCTATACCATGGGTAACCGAAAACTAGCACGGGGATGTTTTTGAGGATTGCTTCCCATCCTGCTGTTCCTGTGACAGTTGCGATACATTTAGACGATTCCATGAGTCTCTGTGAATCAAAGGCTAAATCAATGAACTTCACCCGCTCGTCTTTTTGTAGGCTCTCGTAAAAATCCATGTCTCTAGCCATACTGAATTTCAAAGGTGTTCTGCTGAACTGCCGCGGATGTTCTTTTATATAAAGTTGCCAACCACAAGGAAGAGAAGATAATAAAATATTAAGAACGTATTTTTGATTCCAAAAATGCTTACCTAAAGGAAGAGTTGTTCTCTCTGGCTGCAGATTCAAAGGGAAATAGAGGTAAGGGACGCTAAGGTCTGGAGTAACGCTGTTTTTTTTGTAATATTTTTTCAATCTTGATGCTATTTTAAGTTCCTTTCTTTCATATATTTTTTTTCTTAAAAGAACAGGCTGATGTTCACAAAGTCCAAACACAGAGTCATATTCAGATCGAAATAGTTTTCTAACTTTATTGATTTTTACCAAATACTCACCGAATTTTCTGATTAGTGAGGGGGAGCTTTCATTAGCTCTTTTCTTTTCAAAATTCTGGTAATTGTTTAAAAAATCAGTATCAATTTTCTGTGATGAACTATAATTTTGAGGCATTTTTTGAAATAAAAAAATATCCTTTTGAATAAGCATACGGTCATTGAAAATCGTCCGTTCCAAAATCAGTGTTTTTACATTGAGAAGCTTTGCAAGTGAATAAGCAACGTAGTTTGATCCTTCGTGAGGAGTTCCAGAAAAAATCAGCACTTCGGGATCCAACGCTTTAAATATGCCAAGCCAGTATGCTACATATTCATGATATTTTTCTATGAGTTTGATTGATCGAAGATTAAAGTAGTTGAGTCTTTCCAGCATTGGAATTAAAAGCCTTTCACAATCTGATAATTTGTCTAGTAAATCTGAATTGGGAACAATTGGGCCAAATCCACGTGACTTAAGAGCTTCTGGAAATCTTCCCAAGACAAGGTCTTGAGAATTTTGTATGATGCATTCTTCAATACTTAAATCAATCACTTCATCTTCAATATTGAATGCAGAGATCATAACAGGAGAAATCCCCTGTTTAATTATTTCAAAGACCAATTCAAAACCAAATCTTTTTAAACTGAAAAATAGGATTGCTTTTGTTGACTGCTGTTTATTCATAGAATAGGTGATTCATGATTTAGTTTAATGAATTTGCGGGGAATGCATTTTAGTAATTTCTAATTAATAATTCAGCAATAAGTAAATCAATTTCCTCATCGATGTTTATTGATTGTTGTCTTGGCATCATATAAGAAAGTGGTTTGTCGTCGACTAATCTATTTTCGTTATCAAAGTAGCTGACCTTTACAATATAAAGAGCACCATTCCTCAAATACACAGGTTCAAATTCCTGTCGTCGCTTCATTTTGGCTGACTTGTCGTATTTTGATAAGACTCCATGCTGTTCCAGGTACATGATCGATGGATGCACATGACTAGCATCACAACATGAGATTAGACAGTTTGAATTTTGGGAATTAACTATTATATCAATAGCAGAATCGATATCGCTGGCAGTTCTTAGAGGGGTTGTTGGCTGCAGTAATACAATGTAGTCAAACAGCCTGTTTTGCTCTTTTTTAAACCAATCTAATGCGTGTTCTACAACTTGAACCGAAGATGATTTGTCACCTGAAATTTCCTTTGGCCTGAGAAAAGGAACCTTTGCCCCAGCTAAAACAGCAGTACGTTTAATTTCTTCAGAATCAGTGGATACAATGAACTCGTCTAATAGTTTCGAACCTAATGCAGCTTCAATTGTATAGCTGATTAGTGGTTTCCCATCTAGAAGTCTAATATTCTTGTTTTTTACTCCCTTGGAGCCACCTCTGGCAGGAATTATTCCGAGAATTTTTTTTTCAGTCACTCTTTTGCTTTTATTGGATTTCTTTAATCAACTTGGTTAAAAGATCTACCTAATGTATCCATTTGAACAGCCAATCTGTTAATTTTTAAAACACCAAACCAAATAGGCTTGCCCATATCCTTCTTCACAAAGCCAGGGATTTTTTCCTGTTTCTTTATATCTTTCTTCCAGAACTTCTTTAAAGCGACTAACTAAAATATGTTCACAGGCGGGATTTAGAAGAGTAAAAGGAAAATCGATGGAGTGTGATATCATAGGCAAAGGATATACCCCTGATGAATTGATCCGATTTACAGGAAGTGTGGATAAGATTTTTCGATATTTTTCTGATGAATCGTCTGAACGAAAGATCACCGCTTTGTTTTGAACATCGTCCTTTGTTTCTTGATTAACCAGTTCTTTTAACAAATCATTAACCCAGGAATAATCCTTTTGAATATTTTCCTTATATTCCGGTACGACATAAGCTAAAAACAGACCTCCATTTGATAGTACACGTATTTGTTCTTTCAAAGGTTTGGCTATGTCTTCAAAATGTTCAAACAATCCGATTGAAAAAACAACATCAAATGCGTTTTCCTCGTATGGAAGATTCATGGCATCACCGACATCAAATTTCGCTGTCAAATTGTTCTTTTCAAATATTCGCTTTGCTGTCTTTATCACAGGCTCAGAATAATCAAGCAAAGTGCAATCAAAACCGTTGTCGGCAAAATATGCACTCATACTTCCTCTGCCACAGCCTACTTCCAACGCTTTTTTACCATGTATTTCGCCGTCCATGATTTCTTTAAAAAGGTCCCAATGACTTCTGAAAGCCAATTGAATTTGATTTTGAGGATCATTTCTGGACCAATGTATATAGTCTGTTTCAGTCCTGGATACCCAATTGCTTTGAAAGGCGTCTTGATCGCCTGTTATTAATTTTTTTTCACTCATTTTCGTATGTTTTTCTAATTTTTCATCCAATGATGCTTTGGTACGTTTTCTCAGCTATAAACAGTTCAGTATTGAACATACCGTCAGTAGTGCATCCACCTATGTGAGGAGTTATGATAAGATTGGAATGAGTTTTGGAATAATGAACCAGTTTGCTATTTTGAATTTCTGATTGGTCTTGTTCATTGGCAAGTACGTCTATGCCAGCTCCAGCTAAGTATCCATTTTCTAAAGCCCAAACCAGATCTTCTTCATTTACCAATTCGCCTCGTGAAGTATTGATGAAATAACTACCTTTTTTCAGACACTGAAAGTCTTGCTTGGAGATCAGGTTGAAATTATCTTCTCGCAAATCGACGTGAACAGAAACAATATCGGATTTCGAAAACAATTCGGCTTGGGAACAGGCTTGTACGTCATGCATTTTGAAATAATCGTTATCTCTATGTGGATCACAGACAAAGACTGGCATCCTGAAAGCTCGGGCAAAAGTCAGCATTTGAAGCCCCAAGCGTCCCAATCCCAATATTCCCAAAGTTAAAGCAGAAAGCTCTCTTCCTTTAAATAAATCCCGATTCCAACATTGATCGTTAACTACAGAATTCCAGCCTGGCATGATATTTCTTACTAGAGCCAGAATCAAAGCAAATGCAAGTTCACTTGTTGAGGTAACCGACGCAAGATACTCAGTCTCACCCTTGAGGCTAATAACCTCAATATTATTTTTTTCGCAATACTCCTGATCAATATGGTTCAATCCAGTAGTCGGAGATACAATGTATCCTAAGTTTGGAAAGCGCATTAAAAACTGCTGATTTAAATGATATTTTAAGCGGCAGACAAGAATAGTGGTAGCTGACTCCTTTAGATAGCTGTCATCAGGCTTGTTTTTGAGTAGTACAGTTTCTCCTATTTGTCGATAGATATTAATAGCAGATTGATTGTAATTTTCTGGTTCTAAAATAAGAATTCTATGTTTCATCTTTTATTCTTTATATAGCTAATAAGTCAGTTTTTTCTTCCTCTTTATCGACATCTGAGAAATCTTATTCGCTATCAGTTCACCCGCTTGTCCTTGTCCGAATGTAGAATCCGGTTCAAATCGCTTCTGTTCCAGCTGCTTGTTGACTGCATTATATATGCTATCCCGATCATAATCAGCTGTTACGATGTTTTTTCCGCATTCTCTCCCTTCTTGGCGATCACCAATTAAAACAGCCGGGACTCCTAAAAATGAACCTTCTCTAATGAACGATGATGAATTTCCAATAGCACAAACAGCGTTGTTTAATACCCTTGCGTAGTCTTCAGGTGAAAAATTCCTGAAATAATGAAAGGGTTCATTTAAGTTCTTTTCTCGAAAAACCCTAATTCCTTTTGAGATGTCGTCAGTACCTGCGTCAACATTTGGCCACAATACAATTTTTTGAATCTTCTTTACTTTATGCAATGCATAGAGAGTTTCATTTATCTGAGTCAAACCTTCACCATAACTCGTTGTAACAGGGTGTTGCACCATTAAAACATAGGGGCTTTCCCAATTGATCGGTGACCCAGTTCCCCCATATTTAACCATTTGCTGGTTGTTGATTGATAGGTCTTCGTTTTTTAGGATATCCATGGCCGGGCATCCAAAATTAAAGATAAATTCGGGTGGTTCGCCCATTTTTATAAGCCTTTCCTTCGATTCTTCAGTCGATGGGAAGTGTATGTCTGCAAGTTTAGTAATTGCATGTCTAACCCGTTCATCGATATTCCCGGATATTTCTCCTCCCTGGATATGCGCTAGTGGAATGTTTAAATATGTTGCAGCAATGGCAGTTGCCATTGTTTCAAATCTATCGGCTACTGTAACTACAATATCAGGTTTGAGATCTTCGAAAGCCGTAGATAATTCAACAATGCCTAAACCTGTTGATTTGGCTTGGGTGGTCAATGTTTCACCTTCGACAATATAATATATTCTACGATCTGGTTTGAAACCATCCATTTCCAAGATATCTATGGCTTTTCCGAATCTGTAAAGTAGCATTGAAGCGCCTACAATAACCTGTAATTCCAGGTCTTCATGTTTTTGAATCGCCTTCATTAGATATTTCACTCTTCCATAGTTGGCTCGGCTTGCAACGACTACACAGACTTTACGTTTACTCATACCAGATCCTCTTCTAATAAAAAGTCGTATTTGACTTTAGATACTTTAAGTCTTCGTCCAACGATGTTTCTAAATTCACTTGCTATTATTCCGCACCCGGCAGGTTTTTTTGCTTCGAGATGATCAACGTTTATAACTGCTCCTTTTGGCAAATCCTGATTCACTGCCAAACTTTTCTCAAAAATGGATTTCATGTCTTTCATTTCAGATATATCATTCTTATCTTTCTTCACTGATAAGGATTCCTCTAAATATCGAACTCCCTCAACCATCTGTTTAAGTTCTTGAATAGTCAGAGAGGATGCAGAATCAGGTCCGAACATAGATTTATCAAAGCAAGCATGAACTTCAACATATTTCACACCTAAGGCAACTGCGCCTAAAGCAGGATAAATTGTTCCAGAATGATCCGAGAGCCCAATAGCACATCTGTATCTGTTTCGAAGCTCATTAATTATGTTTAACCCGATATCCTTTGCAGCAGTAGGATACTTGGATGTGCATTGAAAGATGGTATATTGTTTATGGTGCTGTTCAATAATTCCAATTGCTTCATCGATTTCCTGGTAGTTGCTTAACCCACTCGAAATTAAAACTTCTTTGCCGGTTTTGGCAATTTTCTCTAACATTAGATGGTTAGTAACCTCACCTGACCCTATCTTATACCGCTTGACTTCTAGTTCTTCTAAAAGATCCACAGCAGCATTTGAAAATGGGGAGCTTATAAATTCTAGATCAACCTCTAGACAATGGTTCTTAATCTCGGTCCATTGCTCAGGTGAAAATTCCATTCGCTTCCAATAATCAAATCTAGTTTTGTCTTCATATGAGAAATTCACCCTGAATGGTTCGTGGATACTGCTTTCGGCCTCAGCTATATGAGTCTGAAATTTAATAGCATCAACCCCAGTTCTTGAAACTGCGTCAATAAATGAATGCAGAATTCCTAAACTACCATCATGTGCTTGAGCAATATCTGCAATTATAAAAACGCCCATTTTTCATCCTCTAAAACGTTATGTTGGCCAATTTATGATTTAGTACACATAATATCCGGCTACTCAAACAATTAGGAAGATTTCTGCCTTTTGAACATGAGATAGATAACCATAAACACTAATTGACTACAAACAAGAATAAAACCAAATAGTATATTGATTATCATACTTTTTGAAACAATTAATAAGCCAGCAACTGACAGTCCTATGTAAATAAACAAATAATAAAAAAGTGATAACCAATCGTATTTCAATTCATAAACTTTTAAAGAGATAATCGCTCGGATAACTAAGGATACTACGGCAAGAAACAACCGAATTACAATCAATCCATAAATCTGTAAATAAGGGATCAATAAAAAGCTGCCTAGAATGGTTATGAGTGAATTTATTGTTGTTGGAATTACTAGTAATTCATTTCTCTTTGCCAATGAGATTCCAGGAGTATAAAAAATGACCATACTCGAAATTAGTTCCACCAGGATCAAATAGGGAAGGAATTTGATGATTTCCAAATAAGCAGGTTGATTTACCCATGTAATGAATTCATCCACAAAGGTAGAAAGCACGAAGCTAGCTACAAACAGCGGTATTAGATAAAACTTATTTATTTTGTATACAATATCTTTTTTCTTTTCTTCAAAAATTGTTTTGTAAAGAAAAGGCACATAGCTCGACTTTATGGCTTGATATAACTTGTTAATTAGGCTGGATATTTTTACCGCTTGCGAAAACAGGCCTAGTGCCTCGGTTGACACAAATTTCTGTAATAGCAGCTTATCAAAAGTTTTAGTGATTGAAGCAATCATTAAGTTAGGTATTAAAGGAAGTGAAAACCTCAGAGATTTCTTCAATTCTGGATAATTAAATCGATATGAGAATTCAGTTACCATGATTCCAGTACCTAGGATAGCAATGACTCCATGCCCAATTATATTCGCATTATAGTAACCAATGACTCCTCGTTCTAAGATCAAGATAAAATAGATATTCAAGCTAATAAGTAAAAGAGATTTAATTAATGAAATGATAGTAAAGAAGGTAGGTCTTTTTTGAATTCGAACCAGATTTGTGGGAAATACAAATAAAGATTCCAGTGTATAAGAGGTAATGCCAAGAAAAAAAAAAATAAAAGCTATGTCAGGGAAGATGAAGCTATGAAGATAAAAAACAATAGTAATAGCAAGTATTCCGATGATAATATTGCTGCCCCATTGGACAAACCAAAGTGTTGTAATGTTCTCTTTTCTTTGATTTTCGTTCCATTCATAGTAGAACCTGTTTAAACTGGTTTCCAGTTTTAGACCTGAAAAAATGCCGATGTATATAGTTACAATTTCAACTATGGCAATAATTCCAAAATCTCTTGGCGTCAATTTTTGCCAGTAAAAAGGTATTAATACAAAATTGATGATAACAGGCAAATAAATAGCAAGAGTAAAAATCGATGAATCCTTGAATTCTCTTATTAAAATGGATTTAAATGAAGGCATAAAAAACGAAACTATTAGACAGGTTCAGACAGTCAACGGTAAGTGACTTGTTATCTTCAGAGCATTTGTTCTGATTTTCATAATGTACTTGGTTTAAGATACATCCTTGATCATTGATTTGAAGTTTTTTGAATGTATACATAATTGTTGATAAATCAGGCACTCATTCCGGCGGAGACTCGGAGTCCGGTTACTTCAATAATCTCTCTAAGTTTCGGGACGGCATCCGGCACGGAAACCATAATGACTTTATCTCCGGCTTCAACTGCAGTATCTCCGGTTGGGATAAGGACTTTTCTATGATCCTTTATTATCGCTCCGACCAGGGAATTTGAAGGCAGTTTTACATCTTTTAGCGGTGTGTTCAGGATTCTTGAATCCTCCGCAGCTATCATCTCCATGACTTCCATGTTGGTTTCGGAGATGGTTGTGTAATTCAGATTTTTTTCCCTTCCCCGGATCATTTTTTTTATTTGTCTGGCGGTGCTCAGTCTTGGAGACACGTGCACATCGATATCGACTTGTTCCGCACATTTGACCATGTCCTGCCGGTTGATCAGGGCGATGACTTTTGTGGCTCCCAGGTATTTGGCAACCAATCCCGATGCAATATTCAGATTGTCATCATTTGAAACGGCGATAAACAAGGAAGACATGGCAACTTCTGCTTTTAGCTGCTCTTTGACTGATTCAGAATCTCCTTGTTTAACCGTGATTCGCTTTTTATTGCCAAAGCGTTTCTTCAGCTTGGCAGTTTCTGTTTCTGATCGACAAATCATCGTCACATGATAATGGCTTTTTGCCAAGCCTGCTGCCACTCTTTCTGCAATCAGATTTCCTCCCGCAATCACAGCTTTGCGGTTAGTTGAGATTCTGACATTCAAGTAGTTGTTCAGTGCAGTGGCTGTTTGTCTGGGGATAAGAATATACACATAGTCACCCTGCTTGATTTGATCCTGACCTGCAGGAATCGAAGATTTACCATTTCTTACAATACTGGCGATTAAAAACTGAACCTCACTGTCGGATTGCCTAATGTCCTTTAAGTAAACATTTTTCCACGGTGAACCTTCTTTAATTCTGCATCCAACCAAAAGTACATTTTTCTCACCAAACGCAGACACTTCTGTGGCAGAAGCCAAACTTGCCGTGTCGATAATTTCCTGGGCAGCAATCATGGTTGAGTTGATCACCTGGCTGATTCCGGAACGAACATAATTGGAAATCACCTTCCTCTTCATGAACGATTCTGTCTTGGTAACAGCAATTTTGTGTTTTACCTTGTAGTGATTCGCCAGCAAGCAACAAATCAAATTGGTCTCATCGTGGTCGGTGCAGGCAATAACCAGATCCGACGATTCGATTCCTGCCTCTTCCAGCACCGACAATGATGTGCCGTTACCCAACACTCCGGCTACATTCAAGCTTCGTTTGGTATTCTTCAGTTGGACCGGGTTTTCATCCACAACTGTTACTTCATAGTCATCTTCCGAAAGTTCTGAAGCGATATAAAATCCAGTTTCACCAGCTCCAATAATCAGAATTTTCATGAAAATTATTCTCCCAGTAGTTGCGAGATTTGATCTTCGGATACAACTACAACACCTAATTCTTTAGCCTTTTTAAGCTTTGAACCTGCTTTTTCCCCTGCCAGAAGATAGTCGGTTTTTTTAGAGACAGAAGAAGCCACATTGAAGCCCGCTCGTTCTAATTTCAATTTCCATTGATTTCTTGGCACCGTCAAGGTCCCGGTTAGAACAATGGTTTTTCCGGCAAAGGGCTGGTCTTCGTTTAGCTCAACAGGTGTCGGGGTGAGGCCTGTTTCCTGCAGTTTTTTCAAGGTTGCAATACTTGACTCTTTTGAAAGCCAATTAACTAACGAATCGATCATGATTGGACCAAAATCCGGCAACGCTTCCAATGTTGAGTGATCAAGAGCAGCAAAATCCTCCAGTGATTTTACCTTGGTCGCTATAACCTTGGCGGCCTTTTCTCCTATATGTCTGATACCCAAGGCAAATATGAATTGGTTAATTGGTATTTTCTTGCTCTCTTCTATAGCACTCAGCAAATTATCGACAGATTTTTCGCCAAATCCCTCCATTTCCAATAATTCACTTTTATGAGTTGCAAGCTTGAATATATCAACAATATTCCCTATAAATTCTTTCTGTATAAAGGTTTCAATGTTGGCATTCCCCAGGTATTGAATGTCCATTCCTTTTTTGGATACAAAATGTTCCAGAGTTCCTTGCAAAATCGCCGGACAGGATTCGTTTTCACAGCGCAGATCAATTTCACCATCAGGTTTTAGAAGAGTGCTTTCACATTTCGGGCAGCTGGTTGGAGGAGTAATCGGTTCTGCCTGATCGGGTCGTTTTGTATAATCGACTCCGACAATTTTAGGGATAATATCACCCCCTTTTTCAACAAAAACGGTATCACCCAGGCGAATATCCAGTTTAGATATTTGATCGTAATTGTGCAGAGTTGCACGCTTAACTTCAGTGCCTAACAATTGAACCGGTTCCAGGTTAGCGACCGGGGTTAAAATACCGGTTCTGCCGATAGAGTTTTCGATTTCATTTATTATGGAAGTCACTTTTTCCGCTTTAAATTTCCATGCTGTTGCCCACCTTGGGCTTTTTGCAGTGAATCCCAGCAGCTCTCTTTCCGGCAAACTTTCCAGTTTAATTACTACGCCATCAATTTCAAAGGATAGCGTTTCCTTGTCTTTTTGCCATTGATTGCAAAATTCAAATACCTCTTCCGCGGAATTACAAACTTGACGATAGGAATTTATTGGCAAGCCGAGTGTTGTAAGATAATCCAGATTTTTTGAATGATTTTCATGAGGTTGTCCTGAAACAACATCGTAGATTAATATATTGAGCCCTCGTTGAGCGACTTCTTTCTGATTTTTCATTCGAATCGTGCCAGCAGCTGCGTTTCTTGGATTTTTAAAAGTTTGTGTGCCTGAATTGGATTTTTGTTGGTTTATTTGTTCAAATCGCTCTTTAGTTAGAAATATTTCTCCCCTCAACTCCAAGGATACCTTTTCTGGCAGTGTTAGCGGGAGATTTCGAATGGTTTTGACGTTTTGCGTGACATCATCACCAATTTCACCATTACCCCTGGTGATGGCTTGTGAGTATTCGCCGTCCGTATAAATAATTGAGATGGCAAAACCATCGATTTTAACTTCGCAGACAGCTTTGAAAGCTTTCTGGTCCAATCCTGTTTGAATTCGTTTCACCCAGTCCAACAAATCCTGTTCATTATAAAGGTTGGAAAGGCTGAGCATGGCATGATTGTGCCTCACATTCTCAAAAAACTCTGTTGGTTGACCACCGACTCTTGTAGTGGGTGAATCGGGATGTGCATAATCCGGATACGTTTTTTCCAAATCCGAAAGCTGATTGATCAATATATCGTATTCGTCATCATTTATGCTGCTTTGACCCAAATTGTAATATTCTTCATTGTAATTGTTTATCTCTTGAGTCAGTTGTTCGATTTTTTTCTTCGCTTCTTGTGGGGTCATAATGCGGGTCTCAACCATGGCGGTATTATCAAATTCATATACAGTGAATGACATTCATCAAGCTTGAATAGCTCTAATTCTGCAATTGTAGCGATTAAGAGATAGAATGAAAATACCAAATTTTTCATTAAATAATAGATGGTTATGATTTATGGTTGGAACATCAAAATGAGTAATGAATGAATAGTCGGATTTCCTGATAAAAATTGAAATATGGAATAAGGTGTTGTCCGATATGCTCCAATGTCTACTTGACAAGAAGTAACGGCTTAGAAACACTAAATATCACTATATATAAAAGCGGTTTACGGATCATAAGAAAATACAACGACTTGGCATGAATTTATGTATTGACAGGATTCCGTACCGACATGCTTAATTGACCTAAGGCTACCCCATGTTCAAATCTTTTTTTACTTTTCTTTCGCAATTGCTGTTTGATCCTTTTCGCACATTTTTTCATACCTACAGGGTCTTATCTCGCTTTCGGAAAGAAGCCAACAGAATGGCTTTTTCACCAAAGGAGCAAGGGCAGATAAACGAACGGATTCAAGCCAAAGCTTTGGAAATATTGTTGGAACGTATTGACCAATTCGGGGTGGATATCATTCAGAGAAATACGGGTTGGAAAATGCGCAAAGCGCTAAACGACGCCCTGTTGGATAAGGCATGCAGTGGTAATGACAAAGAAGTACAAGACACCACACATGATTTATTGGTTAAATATCTTGAGAACCTTGATATAGATTCGATTAATACAAAGACCAGGAGATCGGTTAACCTGTTTCTCAATGATGAATTAAACAGATTTGCCTGCAAGCCTGCCAATGAAAATTTGAAAAACAGGAAGGAGGAACTCTTCCTGGAGTACATGACATCGCTTAATACTGAAGTTATCAGCTCTGAAAACAAACGTAAGATTCTGGATTTGATGAACCAAAAAGGAATTAAATGGGTGTACGAAGCCAATAATAAACAGGTCAGTAAAAAAGTTGAGCAGTTGTACCAGGATTTTGTTGAAGGGTTGAACCAATCCAATATCAATCAGGAAACCCGGCAATCTATTGTCAATTTTGTGAATAGTGCCGTTGAGGAGATTTCTTGTAAAGAAGATAACGAAAATGTCATTGCCAAGTCTGAAGAATTGGCCATTGGGAAATTAAATTCCTTGGATGAATCCAGTATCTTACCGGAAACACTGGCTGCTATTCAAAAGCATGTGAACGAAGTGTTGTTAAATCATTCAGCTGATTCTGAAAACAAACTGATTCAAAAGAAGGTTGTAGAATTGCTAGGTGAGTTAATTGAAAAATTCAATTCTGCCATTCTTACCGAGCAGACCATTGAGGATTTGAAATCCAGTTTGAACGACCGAGCTATCGAGTTTGCCAAGATCAAAGATCACAAAGGAATGATCGAAAAGGCGGAAGAACTTTTGAATTTATACCTTGACCAGTGCAAGGTCATTGATACTGTAAACCAGGAGGCGATGTCATCGATAAAACAAAGCCTGAATCAAGTTATACTGGATCTGGTAGAATCTTCGGAACGAATTGGTGAAGAGGCAAAACGACTGTTTCACGAGATTCTCGAACACACCAACACCGATAATATTGACCCGATCATCAAGATGAAGACTGAAGCAGCCTTGTACAAAGTGATTGTCAAGGAACTGGCTGTATACGGGAATGATGAAATGGTTAAAAAAGCTGTGGAGTTCATGCATGATATCTCACAAAGACTACCTCATGAATCCACAACCAGCGACATGATTATGAATCATAAAATCAGGCAAATCCAATACTTAAAATAGACCAAAAGACTTTCCCTCCTTTTTGCTGAAAATTTAGCTATGCCTGACCCCATCCAAAAGGCTATCTCTTTGAAAGTTGATAGCCACCCTCGTTTGAGTGAATTTAATCGATTGGTTTATCCGGTGGTTTCAAGGAGAGCAGGTGGTATCTCGTTGGGTATCAATCTAAATCCTGCTAAAACCTGCACGTATAATTGTGTTTACTGCCAGGTTGATCGGACAACTGAAATTAAAGGATTAAAAGTCAATCTCAAACAAATAACTGAAGAACTGGAATACTGGATAAAAGAGATCAATGATCCTCGTGGAAGTTTTATTGATCAGTCCTTAAAAGATATTTCCATTGCAGGGGATGGTGAACCAACTCTTTGCAAATTGCTTCCCAAGATACTAGTCGAACTAGTGCAGGTAAGGAAAAGATTTAAGCTGGACAGGTGTAAATTGGTCCTTTTTACCAACGGAACGAATATAGACCGCACCGAATTGCAGGAAGTTTTTCCCGAATTTTACGAAAATGGTGGACAAATCTGGTTTAAACTTGATTTTTGGGATGAGTCCAGCTTTCATCGAATCAATCGAAGTAACATTGCCTATTCAAAAATAATCGAAAACCTGAAAGCCATTGGCAAGAAACACCCTGTTATTTTTCAAAGTTGTTTCTTTTCCTGGAATAACGAACCTTACGCGCCGAACCTCTATACCCCATACATCGCTCTTATTAAGCAACTTCAGGAAACAGGTGTCAGGATTGAAATGATTCAGGTTTATACACTGGCAAGACAACCTGCTGAACCATCTGCAAAACCCTGGTCGAATGAAGATATGGATAGCATTCATGAGTTGCTTTCCAGCAAATTGGATCTAAATCTCAGTATTATATACAGCAAATCAAGTAAATCATAATGAACTACACTCAATTGATTTTACATCGTTTTGATCCGGAATGGATTCATGATCGATCGATCCAATTCGGATCTGTAGTGGGGAAATTCAAAAGCTTTAGATGGGTGCTGGAAAAAGGGTGTGGGATTGAAAGCGATACATTAAAGGTGACTCTTGGAAACCTGGATTTCCCCAATCCTATCGGTTTGGCGGCAGGATTTGACAAAAATGGAGAAATCGTTCCTGTTTTGCAAGCGATCGGATTTGGTTTTATCGAAGTTGGAACAGTTACACCGGTTGCCCAACCGGGAAATCCCAAACCAAGGTTGTTTAGGTTAAAACCTGAAAAAGCTGTCATTAATCGCATGGGCTTCAATAACAAAGGCGTTGATGCTTTGGTCAGGTCACTCAACAAAGTCTCAAAAAGGGTACCGATCGGGATAAACTTGGGTAAAAACAAATCAACTGATATTTCGAAAGCTGCCCAGGACTACATGATAAGTATTGAGAAAGCCTGGGAGGTAGCGGACTATTTTACAATCAATATTAGTTCTCCCAATACGGCCGACCTCAGGGAACTTCAGGGGGAAGAATATCTCAAGCCTCTGATAGAGGCTGTACTCGAAAAAAGAGAGCAACAAAGAAAGAAAACCGGTCAGTACAAGCAGATCTGGTTGAAAATTGCTCCTGATCTTGAAGATAGTGAGCTGGAAATGATCTGCAGAACTATTTTAGATTCAAACATTGATGCACTGGTAGTTTCCAACACAACCATAGGAAGAGATCAATTGCCCGAAAGATGGCAATCCGAAGCAGGTGGGTTAAGTGGTAGACCGCTTTTTGAGTTGTCAAACAATGTGTTGGAAAAAGCCGGAAAATTGCTTAAAGATAACATCCCGTTAATAGGTGTCGGGGGAATACGTTCTGCAAATGATATCACGACAAAAATGTCACTTGGAGCAAGCCTTGTTCAAATATACACGTCTTTGATTTTTGAAGGTCCCGGATTTGTCAAATTGCTTAAACAGGACCTGTTAAACGTGTAACGCAACAACGTTTTTAAGATGTTAATGAATTAGTTGAGTTATGATTCAAGAAATCCTATACTTGGCTCACTGCTGACATCAATCACTCCCTTTGATTTTTGATCTTTAGACCAGCAATAATATGGATACCATCACTACTACAAAAAAAGTAGAAGCCACATTAAAAATCCTCCACTTTTCAATGGGGAAAACTGATTTTGCCATCAGGCTTTCAGATGTCAATGAAGTAGTAAAATTAAAGGAACTCAGAAAAATTCCCAGAGTACCGTTTTACGTCGAAGGTGTCCTTCATTTAAGAGGGGAGCTGATTATTATTATCAGTCTCAGAAAGCTGCTTAATACCAGCGGTGAGCAAAATCCAAAATCCAAAATAATCATTTTTACACTTGGAGATAGAAAAATCGGATTTATTGTTGATGATGTTTATCGTATTATACAAAAAAGAGATGACGAGATTTTACCAGCACCTCCCGTAATATTGAAAGGACCGGCTCCTGATTGTATTGTCGGAGTGATCGAAGAAAAAGAAAAAAATTACTTATTGCTGGATTTGAAAAAATCTCTTTCAACCTTGGAAGAAGAGCGTTTGAATCAGGTATTGCAGAGAGAATTGTCATTTTTGATAGATCAAATTAACGAGTAGCTTTCAATCCATGTCCATAACATATTGCAATAACTACCAAATCAAACCTTGAACAAAGCAATGAGAATGAGAAATATTAGTTGTTTTCTGCTGCTAATGGTTGTTTCGTTGTTGTTTGGTTGTGACCGCAAACAATCTGAAAGCATTAAGGAATCAGATTTTAAACGATTTCTTGAAGGGAAATATTTTGATGTCTCAAAAACCGTGGATCAACTATCGGATTTTGAATACCAATTGATGAACGGTCAACAGGAAAACCTTGAAAGCAACAAGGGAAACATTATCCTGTTGAATTTTTGGGCAACCTGGTGCTTTCCCTGTAAACAGGAAATGCCTGACCTGGAAGAATTGAAACATAAAATGAAAGGAGAAAAATTCAGGATTCTTGCTGTAAATTCAGGCGACAAAAAACTTAAAATTCAGCGTTTTTTAAAAAAATATCCTTACTCTTTTGATATTGTGATCGATGAAAATCGCAATATCAGCAACGCACTGAAAATCGTTGGATTACCGACGACATTTATCCTGGATCGGGATTTAAAGGTTGTCGGGAAGATCATGGGACCGATTAACTGGAAAGATGACGCTTTCATCGAGTATTTGACCAGATTCAGTAGAACTTGAAGGAGAACGTTTATGTTTAATATGGGAATGACCGAGATGATCATTATTGGGGCCATCGCCCTCATTGTTGTCGGTCCAAAAAAAATGCCGGACCTGGCAAGAGCCATTGGAAGAGGAATTACCGAATTCAGAAAAGCAACCACTGAATTCAAGAATTCTGTGGTCAATGAGATGGACAATGCTGGTGGTCCCGAAGTAAAGGACCTGGCAAACATGGCGAATCAATTGAAAATGAAAAACACGCCTAAAAACATTGAAGACTATCTTGAAAAAGCCGCTGACGTGCTTGAGGATGCTGGCAAGGAGATGGAGCCTGAGGGGGGTAAGGAACAAGTATCGACCCAACAGGAAAGTAATAAAAAAGAAAAAATCGAATCGTCCTGATATAACGTTAATTCAAACAAAGGGAGAAGATGGAGGACCTAAAAAAACTGATACGTAACATACCAGACTTTCCAAAACCCGGAATTCAATTTAAGGATATCACTACGTTGTTTCAAGACAGTTTAGGACTGAAACGCTGTTTGGACATCCTGGAAGAGCAGTATAAGGGTGAATCAATCGACAAAATTGCCGGGATAGAGTCACGAGGCTTTGTCATTGGAGCGGCTTTGGCGGATCGCTTGAATTGTGGGTTTGTTCTGATTAGAAAAAAAGGAAAACTACCAGGTGAAACTGTCTCGGAAAGTTACGAGTTGGAATATGGTACTGATGAATTGGAAATCCATGTGGATGCGATAGCTGAAAACGAAAATATCCTTATTTTAGACGATCTGCTCGCAACAGGCGGAACCTTTGAAGCTGCGACCAATTTGGTGAAAAAGGTGAACGGCAATATTGTCGGTTTGGGTTGCATTATTGAACTGACAGGTTTGAATGGTCGATCAAAGCTGGGCGGGTACCCGTTTTTCTCTATGGTGTCATACGACGAGGCATAATCAGAAACCATACCCTGGAAAATGCTTGTTGGCGTTTTCCAGTCCTTCCTTGGAGCCTATATCTATCCAATAAACGTTGCCTATCTCCCACGTTTTTATTTTGATTCCTTTGGTAATAAGTTTTAGGTATTCATCTATTATGGAAAACTCTGCAGGGTGACCAAAATATCGAAAGATTTTGGAGTTGATTACATGAAGACCGCAAAAACCTACAGGTTTGGTTTTGCCTTTGGGCTGAACAACCAACTTATCGGTTTTCTCCTGTCTGATGCCCACGAGGTTTTTAGCTTCATCTATCAATAGCATCGAATCCGAAACTTCATAGTTCACTGCCAGGGTCGCCATTGCTTGCTGATTTGAATGAAATGCAAAGAAATCATTCAGATCTGCTGTGCAAAGAATGTCTGAATTGCAGAGATAGAAATCTTCGTCATTCCAGTAGTCCACCGTTTTGAATAGTCCACCGCCTGTGCCCAGGATTGTTTCTTCATGTGATACAGTCACTTTAAAGTTTGATTGGTGTTGCTTGAGATGATGGATTATCTGGTCTGCAAGATAATGAACATTGATGATTGCCTCACTAATATGATAGTGCTGCAGTTGTTGGATAATCCAATCGAGTGCAGTTTTGTCTCGAATTTTGACCAGCGGTTTAGGAATAGTTTGAGTCAGTGGAAGTAAGCGCTTTCCATACCCTGCTGCGAAGATCATCGCTTTCATGAGTTAATTCCGGGCACGTTTAAATTCCAGACAAGGGTTTACTCGGCGCCCTCAGGATTTTCTTCTGATTCATCATCATCTCCGGTGGTAACAGGGAGATTGAACTCTTTGGATACATCAATGCGGAATTTGCCATCTTGGGCAGATTTAAATTTCGATTTCGATTTGTCAGACACTTCTTCTAAATCGGCTTCGTCTCGAATTACTTTTGGTGTAAGAAAGACCAGCAAATTGTTCTTTCGCGTAGTTGAGCTGTAAGTTTTAAACAACCAACCAATAATGGGAATATCTCCCAGGCAGGGGGTTTTGATTTCCTGCTCTGTGACTTCATCGCTGACGAGTCCACCAAGAACGATGGTTTGTCCATCCTCTACAACAACTTTGGTTTTAAGGGATCGGTTTAGCGTTGTAATCGCTCCTTGATCTGATAGTGCGTCTGCGGTTCCTGCGATCAAATAGCTTGATGTTTTATCTATCTTCAGTTCGATCGTATCGTTGTTATTAATTTGAGGCGTAATTTTTAAAGAAACACCAACTTCCTTATAGTCAACAGTGGTGGTGGTATTTCCGTTGGTATCCGTTTTGGTACTTCCAATGGTAGGAATGATCGAACCGACCTTGATTTCAGCTTCTTCGTTGTTAAGCGTTAGAATCTGTGGATTGGAGAGGATATCAATTTCCGAATCTTTTTCGGATGCTTTTACAAATGCATTTAGAGAAGCGTACTGAGTACCACCATAAGTAATATTGCCTCCGATTACCCCAAGTACGGCACCTGCTGAGTCAGTAGTCTGTGTTGCAGCCGAGAGAGTTTTTGGTACACCGGTTGAACCAACTCCTCCGATGGTAACCAGTGAGTCTCTGGAATTGATCGGTTGAATGTCGCTTGCTTGCCACTCCACACCTAAATCAAGACTTTTATCCAAAGTCACTTCCATAATAATGGCTTGAATAAAAACCTGGGCTCTTTCGATATCAAGCTTGTTGATGACGTTTTCGAGGGCAGGGAATACGGATTTATCAGCAAAAATCACTAAAGAGTTTGAAGGTACATCGGGAATAATAGTCACTTTATCGGTAGCAGCAGCGCCTTTTTGACCTTTTTTTGCCTTGAATGTTCCGGAGATTTTCTGCAAAACCTCTGATACCGATTTTGCATTGCTACTCTTCAATGGATATACACGAATGTTCCCTTCATCCTTCTGGATTTTTTTATCCAATTGGACGATTAACTCTTTGATTTTTTCAAGAAAGGGCGGTGGTCCAATTAAAATCAGGTTATTGATTCGTTGATCAGCAAGAATTCGTAATTTGGCCTCTTGTCCTTTTTTTACGGGTGTAGCAAAGATCTTTTGGAGTAGTCCTGCAGTTTCATTGGCATCTGCATTTTTCAGAGGAACTAATTCAAGGTTTAGCATTCGAAAGCCTTTTTCCTCTCGATCTATCAATCTTACGATCTCTGCAAACCGTTCGGTATTTTCTTTGGTATCCCTGAGAATAAGGACATTAGAGTCTTCAATGGCTATCAATACTGCATCTCTGGAAATTAACGGTGCCAGATTAGATCTAATTTTTCGGATTTGTCCATGCAGAATTGGAATAACCCTGGTTATGTAAGATCCCTGGTTTACTTTTGATTCTTCTTTATAGATAGGCGCTGTGGAAGTTTTTGCCTCTTTTCTTGTTACAATTCTGGTAACTTTGCCTTCTTCAATGGTGGACAGCCCGTTAATGGCCAGAACCGCTTCAAATATTCGATATGCTTCTTTGGGAGTAAACTGTTGATTGGATAACAGGGTTATTTTTTTGCCTTTTAATATATTGTTATTAAAGACAAAAGTCCTTCCTGTCGCCTGGCTCATCAATTTAATAACGCTTAATACTTCAACGTCGTTAAAATTTAGTTTGGTTTTTACCTGGGCAGTCGCGGCGTGGAACGTAAACAATGTTAAAACAATGAGTTGTAGAAAAAGCAGTCTATTTTTCACAGTAGTTTGATTCTTGTTTTAAGCGAGGTTTGCAGATTTATTTAAGATTCTTGAGCCCAATATTCAATAAACCTGCCTAAGTGATTCAAAATCTTTGAATTTTCACCAATATCGATCCTGCATCGGTTGTCTTGAGAGATGATTGTTGAAACAAATTTTGCTTTTTGGCAATAAAAAACCCGATTATTTAGTCATAAGTCATCAGTAAGATTTAATAAAACCATGATGTTAATTGCCTCATGGTAATGCTACCGATCTCGAGTACCGATTTGATTTCAGTGATTGATTCAATCCAGCTAGTCAATATTGAAAAAAGAAATGGTCGATTCATGAAGGAAAATAGGTGAAATATCTTTGGTCATATTCAATGCAAGATTTTTCATTAAGTATGACCGTTCAAAATTGGTTTTTGGCTGCCTTGCAAGGACTCCAATCAATTCTTTGACAAATTCGGGATCTTCCTCTTCATGCACAAACAGGGCGTAGGTTACCCCTACGGTCTTTACATTCAAATTACTGATGGAAAAGTTATCCAGAAACCAATTATATTTTAAAAGATGATTCGTAAAGGATACGTCGAGACTTGAAATCTGGTATTGACTGCCAAGTTTATTTAATAACGAATTGTGAGGACCGATCATTTCAAAAAACAAGATTCCCTCGAAGCCCTCGTTTATCAAACCTGCTACTGAACTTCTATCAACCACATTTATTTTGTTTGCTTGAGGGGCGGATTCAGTTTCTGAATGATCTGAATCGTCACCAAGTCCAAAAATACCGAAGCCCTTTTCTTCTTTTTTTTCAGTGGTGTCAGGAATGTTGCTGCTTTTTGCACTTGGCGGCCAGTTAAGAGACTGAACAAAATCTACTAATTCCGGTTTCATATCGGCGGAGCTGTCAGGCAATACCGCTTGAAGTGTGTTGAAAAAAGAGGGAATAATCAAGGCATCTTCCGGAACCACCCAAACACGGTCATCGTACATTCCAACGTTATCACCTCCCATGCTTTCAATCGGAGTCAGGTACGTTTCCCAGAGTACTGCAACAATTTTGATCGGCATTTCAGCGATCGGTAGTTCTGAAATTGAACTCAAAGGGGCAACGATGAGTTTGCACTTTCTATTGTTCAGGTTCTTAAATCGGTTAAAGAACCCTTTGACGTATCTTGGAACAAACTGACTTCTGAATTTCCGAGGTTTGTCACTTAATACCAAATTGCGCTTCCAGTATTCGGATAGTTGGTTGGTAAAGTGCCAGGAAGCACTTTTGGAATTTCCTGTCTGGATTTCGAATAAGGCTTCACCATATAAATTGGATGTGGAGGCGGAACTACAAAAAAATGCTATTAAAATTAGCTTGATTTTTAAGTTTGACATTGGATGCAATAGAATGTGCTTCGTTGATTCTGACGTTTTTTTTGAATAGGAGAAGAGCATATGGGACAGGGTTGCCCTTCCTTGCCATAGACTTGCAGGAAATTTTGAAAGGTTCCTTGTTTATCGTCAACCCTTCTGTAATCTGAAATGGAAGTTCCGTTATATTTTAAGGCTTCATTCAGTATGGATTTTGTCGATTCAATGAGTCTGGAAAGTTGAGCCTTGGTGAGTTTTCTTCCCGTTTTAAAGGGGCTAATCTTTGCGTTAAAAAGTATCTCAGCAACATAAATGTTACCAAGACCTGCAATTATTCCTTGATCCAGCAGTAATGTCTTGATGGTTGTGCTTCTGTTTTTAAATTTGTTATGCAGGGCCAAAGGCGTGAGCTGTTTGTCCCAAGGTTCCCAGCCCAATTGATTTATCTTATCGTTGTTTTCCGGGGACGTTATTATCTCTAAAGTTCCAAAACATCTTACATCATTAAATATCATGGTTAACTGGTTATCCAGTTCAAACAACACCCGGTCATGCTTATGAGTTGAAACCGGGCTTTTTTGGACGACAAATTTGCCTGTCATTCGCAAGTGAGCTAACATCCATCTTCCTTCTTGAAGCTCAAAGAGAATGTATTTTCCTTTTCTTTTTACATTAAGAATCAACCGGTTTTTGATTGCTTTTACAAATTCAGATTTGGAATTTTGAATAATGGAGTCCCTAAGAATATTGACAGATTTAATGGTTCTTCCTTGAATTTGTTGATTCAATTCTGAAACGACTGTTTGAACTTCCGGTAATTCAGGCATTGGCAAGTTTAAAATGATAGTTGTAACTACTAATTAGTTAATTATTTCCAGCTGGGCAGAAAATCTTTTTGAAACGGGAAGCGAGCATATTTTCCTGTCACATATTTGAAATATTAAACTGCCATTGATTGAGTAAACTCCCGGTTTTTGATTGTCTTTCACTTTATACACCCGCTTTAACCAAAAATCGTTTTTGTGCACTTTCAAGCGTTCTCCAAATGCTTCATCTTCTACCCAAACAGTTTCGGATTCTGTAAGCGCTTCATGCACTGTCAGCGGACTTGTTTCTATGATTAACTGTGTCGGTTCGGGAGAGTATTCCCCCTGAGACCTAATTGAATAAATATGATAGTCTTCGGCAATCCTGCCCCATAGTTTTAATGCTACAAAGCTATTAGCCTCAGCACGACCGGGTATAAACTCAACAAACGCCTCAACCGACTCACCGGGAGAATAGGCTTTTTTTTCTATCTGATTGAAAAAGCCTGAAGTTTGTGCGTTAGTGATAGGTGTTAAAATATTGAGGATCGAGGTCAATATGAAAATATACCGGAAAGATTTACCCATGTGCTGAAAAGAGCGGGAATATTCTTTTCTTATAAATCGTCTAAGCATTAAGCATTGGGGGAGATCAGTTGTATTTGTCTGTCATGAGGAATTGATTCCGATGAACAGGTGTTTGTTGTTAACGGAATTCGATCTGAAGTTTGGGAAGCAGCTTCTCTGCTGGACACTAACATAACCTCATTTGATTGCCAAGCAGGGCATTCGGGAAAGGACCATTCAAATTGAGTTGATTGCAATCTTGTTTTGATTAAAAAAAAACACAATTAGACTCAATCTGATCGAAGACTGGCGATTAACAATGAAATCAAGGTTAGCGTTTGTATTGACAACAGATTTGTATCTCTTGGCAATCAAACGATTTAACTCAGCGCATATTGTATCAAACGCAAAAAAAGGAAAATAGTTATAGCCGTTTGCATTTTTATTCTGTTACAATGTTCATAGTTCCACTCAGGTAAAGGCTCAGTTGAAAATCCCTGATGTTTGAGATAGTTGGGTGATTCAGATTGTAATTTTTACATTGATTTCAGCTGGGTAAAATTATAACCTTAACTATATATTTTTTATTGTTTTTTAAATAACACCAGTTTTGTTGCCTTTTTACATTACCTCATGAGAGCATATTCGGGAACGAATATTGCTAGGCTTTATACCGTTGAGGTGGAAAAGATTATTGGAGCGAAAAATGACAAGGATTAAGGAAGACATCATTCGTGATGTTATGACCAAAATAACTCTTGACAGGAAATGTGCAAAGAATCTTGTTGAATCGATACTGACGATCATTAAGAATTCTCTTGAAGCCAGTGAAGAAGTTATGATATCCGGATTCGGTTATTTTAAAGTTCGCCACAAAAGAGCCCGAATCGGTCGCAACCCTAAAACCAAGGTTCCATACGAAATATCGGAAAGAACTGTCGTAACATTCTATCCTTCCAAGGTATTTCGAAAGGAATTGAATCCTGAGGGCGGCAAATAATCTGTATTTCTACCGTTTTTCTATTAATCGGTGTATCATATACGGAACATTCAAAGGTGAGCCTTTGACATACAAGTAGCCAAGTTTATGTCGTCTCATGTAAAAAAAATGCTGATAAGCATATTTACAATCGGATTCCTCTTTTCTCAGACACTCTCAACTTTTGGGCAAATTCCAGATCAAGCTGCCCCCGAAGCGTTCAACCAGAAACCTCAACCCCCAATGGAAAACGTTTTTTTTAATGTTCTCTGGGGGTCATTGACAGGTGGTATGTTAATGATGGGATGGGCTACTCTGGATGATGACAAACCTGTCGATGAGAGATATACCACATCGAACATGACCAAGCAGTTTTTAACCGGTGCAACCTATGGTGGTTTGCTGGGCCTTGTTGCGGGTGTATATATTTCTTTTCAGGGAATTACTTTCGATGAAAATCTAACCAAAATTGCAATTATGCAACCTCCCAGCAAGGATCATTTTCCCTCAGCGAGATATAGTACTCAACCGCCTGGTACACCTTCTCAGGATTTAAATATAGTGGATTTTCAGATCGATTTTTAAAACTTGCCAGCTCCTGGCAAGTTGTTTTTATAATCTGTTAACAAGATCACTCACATTTCATTGGCAACCGAACATCAGATTTTCCTGGCCATAGGTAGTAATATCGTTCCCAGAAAAAATTCTATTTTAAAAAGCCTGGTTGCTATCAAGCGGTCCTTTCCTGATCAATTTGAAGTCTCCAGCGTTTATTTGACAGATCCTTTCATGCAGGTTGCGCAACCAGCTTATTACAATTGTTGCGTAAGGTTTTCTGCTGACTGTTCAACGCGGGATTTGTTAACCTTTTGTGGAACATTGGAAACATCTTTGGGGCGGAAACGAAATAATAAGAAGTGGCACTCTCGACCCATTGATATCGATATTGTCTTGTTTGGTAATATGATTATCAACCAACCTGACTTGATTATTCCCCATTATGATTTGGCCAACAGGGATTTTTTTTTAAAACCTCTTCTGGAATTGAAGAGCGATTTGGTTCATCCGGCATTAAATGAACACCTGCAACAACTATTGTACCAAATACCTTTCGAGAAGAGGACGCATCCTCAGAGACTATTTAAACCAACCATCTAAATTTCTTTTGACGGAGGTGACATGTCTAGTTTGAAAGTCGAAATCATTCCTTATTTTGATGATAATTTTAGCTATCTTTTTTACTACAATGAAGATGGTCCAAAAGCACTGGTCGATTGTGGAGATGCAGGACCGGTTTTGGATTTCCTCGAACGAAAAAGCTGGAATTTGGACTATGTATTGGCGACTCATTCCCACTACGATCATGCAGCAGATATTCCGACACTCGTTAAGGAATTTCCCGGGTTAAAGGTCATCAAACCCAAGGGAGAAGATAGGATTTCAACTCCGGCAATTGAAGTAGCTGATGGAGATTCAATAAATTTTGACCAGGGAGAAATAAAAGCTATCGGTGTCCCGGCACACACGAACTTTTGCGTCTCTTACCATGTTTCTGATTCTGTTTTTGTAGGCGATGCCTTATTTTCAGGCGGGTGTGGAAGGTTGTTTGAAGGTCAGGCTGATGATTTGGTGGTGGCAATGGATAAATTAAGGTCCTTGCCAGAGCAGACCCGAATCTTTTTTGGGCATGAATATACTACTTCCAATCTTCGGTTCGCAAAATCAATAGAACCTTCGAACCAAGATCTTCTTAGCTATATAGATCGTGCTGAATCAATGCTCAAAGACGGGGAACATACCACCCCCTCGACTGTTTTTCTTGAAAAACAGATCAATCCTTTTTTTAGAATAGATGAACCAAGCATAATCCAAGCTATTGACCCTAATGGGGCGCTTTCGCGTACAAACCGAATGGCAGCTTTGAGAAGACAAAAGGACAATTTTTAATTATTTACATGGGAGATAACCGATTGATTTTAAATAGGTTGATCGGTGACTGTTTCACCGATTCAGCTACCCACCGAGGCTGGTATTGCCTAATTATAGCTAGAATTATTAGTTCAATTGTGTGATAATACACCCGTCTGCACAAGTTGATTTCTTCTTATTATGATCAGCTTCATTTTATCGCACATGCAAGTTAGCAATTCCTTAAATCTTTAGGAGGATTAGTATGGATGTGTCTATTTCTGCAAAACACATGGATTTGACAGATTCCTTAAAGACCTATGTTGAAGAGCGTTTATCACGAGTCAACAAATACACAGATTTTAATTTGAACGCGGATATATTTTTAGGCGTTGAAAAACATCGAAATCATATTCACGCGACCATTAAAGGTAATGGATTTTACCTGAACTCTGAGGCGGAAGATCCGGCAAATATGTACAAAGCAATTGACTTGTGTGTTGATAAACTTGAAAAACAACTGCGAAGAGGAAAATACACTTACTCAGACAAAAAGAAAGGCAAAGAGTTAGAGCGAGAGGCTATAATCTCAAGTCACCGGATTCTGGACAAAGAGATTAATCCTACCTGACCTTAAATCCTTCAGAATGGCTGCTCTCAGAAGACAGTCATTCTTCCTCCCCTTCTGCTTCAAAATAAAACAATCCAGTGACAATAAAAAATCGGGCACAAAATCAGATCAGAACAGTTATATCTGTATTTGAAAAGGTGCAGGTTGTTTTTAATCAAGGACAACCCGTTGATAATTGGCTTTCCAGCTATTTCCGGGCAAACAAAAAGCTGGGCTCTAAAGATAGAAAACGCATCGCAAACAGCATATTCGGATACTTTAGATGGTATGGTTGGATAGGAAGGCATAAAGAGGATAACATCTCTCGTGCCCTGCTACTTGGATATACGCTTGATGACAATAAACCGGATCAGACGATTCAATTTTGGGCAGAACAGCATGACTTAGATATTTCGACGCTACGAAAGTCATCACTGGAAGAAAAGAAAACGTGGATATCAAATATCCTCCGACCTGTTGAATTTATAGATCTAAATCCGGATTTTGTTCCCGAACTGCCACTAGATTTCTTGCAAAAACAGCAAAAAAGAGCAAGTCTTTGGATACGTCTGACGAATACTACAGATAAGAGGTTTTTGAAGGAGTTAGATAGAAAAAACATCTCATATTCTGTTCATCCCGAACAGAAAACTTGTATTGAAATCAATTCGCCGGTTAATCTGCATGAATTCTCACAATTTAAGAAAGGATTGTTGGAAGTTCAGGATATAGCTTCGCAAGGTGTGGGCTATATCTGTAAACCAAGGCCGAGCGAGGTTTGGTGGGATGTTTGTGCCGGTTCTGGTGGTAAGGCTCTTCACCTGGCATCGCTGGCAAATAACAAGGGGAAAGTGTATGCAACTGAAGTTCGTAAAGCTCGGTTTCATGAATTAACAAAAAGAATTAATAGGAGTGATTTCAAGAAAAGCATTGAAGCCATATATTGGGATGGGAAAAAAATACCTACATTCAGTAAACATCCAATCCACGCAATTGTTGATGCTCCCTGCTCTTGTTCCGGGACCTGGCGTCGATCGCCAGAACTACGATGGAGTATCACCAAAGATAAAATAGGTGAGTATTCTCACTTACAACTGGATATATTGAAAAGGGTGGCTCAAGTGGTCCCCACAGGCGGTAAATTAGTATATGTGACGTGTTCCATATTTGAAGAGGAAAATGAAATGGTTGTGAACAAATTTTTAGAAATTCATTCCGGATTTTCACTACAGCCAATTTTGTGCCCTTTTACGAAAAGAGAGTATTTTCAGGGAATTCACTTCCGGACTCCTGAAGTCGATGGAAATGCAATGTTTGCAGCGGTCATGATTAAACAAAACAATTGACTGTAATTTTCATACCTATCTTATGAGTAATTACTTTATGGTGGCACTAAGGTTACTGATTTTTCCGGCTTTTATGATGACAGTTTTTGTTAACCATAACGTCCTGGCCACTTCAAAAAGCTCGACACTGAAATTTCTTTTTACTTCTGATCTTCACGGCTGGTTATCGACGTCCTGGATCTACCCGGAACGAAGGCATTCGGGATTACTGCATTTAAAAAAGCACATTGTTGATTTGAAAAAACAACACAAAGACCTGCTGATCGTCGATGCCGGTGATTTACTGCAAGGGGCGCCTTTAACGCATTTTTATCATCACGTTAATACCCTGGGAGTCTCCCAAAATCCTTTCTTGAAGCTTGTCAACGAGCTTGATTACGATGCGGTGGTCGTCGGCAATCATGACTTGTTATTCAATCCAAGGTTTGAAACCGAATATGTACCAAACTCAAACTTCAGCTGGTTGGCAGCAAATGTTTATAGAAGCAGCAATAATGTGTTTGAACCATATCTGGTTGTTAAAAGAAACGGAATTAAGGTGGTCATTCTGGGATTCACGACTCCAGGTGCGCATATGTGGATGGGGCCAAATGAATTGCAAGGTATTCAAGTTGAGTCGCTTGAAAAATCAGTTCCTGAATGGATTCGGAAAGTAAGAACTGTTGAAAAGCCTGATTTTCTAATTGGGGTTTTTCATGTTGGACTGAATTTTTATCGCGATGATGAAAATTCTAAATTAAATCGACTTCCTCCTGCAAACAGTCTGAGAGCGGTTTTGGAGAAAAACAGGTTGTTTGATTTAGTAGTTTCTGGCCATGATCACAGGCTTTATCCATACAAAAAAGGGCAGAAAGCACGATTGATTTCGGGGATACCGGTGATCAGTCCCGGTCATTCCGGCCAGGCCGTCCATTATGTAACGGTTGATCTCAAAAGGCTTGAAAAGAAATGGAAGGTAAAATCACTCCAAGTGACAGTTAAAAAAGCCGAGTATAGCAAATCTGTCGCATCAAACTTGGAAGGTTTCACTTCCCGTCAATATGGTGATTATATAAATGAATCATTACCTTGGAAATTGAACCCGTCCTCCAAACAGAGAGTTAAAGAATGTATAAACCGTCTGCTCGCAATTTCGTGTGACGAGGATGCGTTGGATGGTACGTTTTTCCCTAGCATAAGTGTTTTTAGAGTGAAACACCTTTATGGAAAAACCTTAAAACGAAGAGTTCTCTTTAAGTGGGTACGGTATGACAATAAACCAGTTACGGTAAGACTGAACCAAAGGGATATCAACCTATTGTCAAATCCAAAACCGGAGTTTGGTTCTTATAGGGTACCTTATAACCGGAAACTGATACCTTGGATTAAAAAGCGTTATAATATTGAAGATGATAGCTTTCTACTTGCAAAAAACGATTTTAAAAAACAGTATCTGTTTAAAATCACTGACTACCATTTTTGGGGTGGAGGTGGTATTCGCTCTAAGCTCTTTCTTTCGGATAATGACAGGATAGCCTTCTCGAATGAATTCCAAAGGGATATTTTGTTCAATTTTCTTAAATCCGCTACATCCCTTCCTAAAATGTGTGATTTTCTGGAATACAAACCCAACTGACCAGCCTGAAAGCCCCAGATTGGTGGTTCGTTGAGCTGTTTGATTAGTTTTTTGAAACAAAGGTTTTTGATAGAGTTTAACGGACTTAATTCGTTGGGAAGGGTGCCTAATTTCCCAATTTGAGTATTCTTGATCACTTCATGGTATTTTCCTCTAATACCAGGTCTTCATCCAAACAATATCAACCTTCAAATAGAAAACGTTGATCAGGCTTTTGGTTCATAAATCATTTCTGAAACAATTAGCCGTTGATTTTCGAAAAGATAATATGTAAGCTGAAAAAGCTTTTCGATCTTGATAATTATGCTTAGTTATTAGGATTAATCTACCTCTGCGTCTCTAAAAATGAATATTGACAATTGGTTTTCGTCGGGTAGTGTTGTATTTTGGTTTTGATATAAGCAGATTGAAGCTTAATATTTTGAAATTTCAGCGTTATTGTTTTTGTCCGGAGTAAGATCAATGAGTAAGAAAGAGCTTGTGAAAAACGTCATCGATGATTTGATCGGCCAAGGGAAAGATTTTCATGAGATTACACAAGGGACCTTGTCGCATGTTAAAGAATTGGAAAATGTCAGCAAAACGACGATAAAACGGGCAAAGAACGAGTATAAAAAAGAAAAGATAGTCGTAAAGAGCAATTATAAAGAGACGTTGATTAAGCGAAAAATCTATAAATATTTGGACAGATATCCCAAAACCACTCTAAGTGACTTACGAGAGGCTCTTCCTGAGATTCCACCTAAAAAAGTTAGCGAATATCATCTTTATTGGACCAGAAAACGTGACAAGACCAAGGCAGATAAAGCTCAAAAGGGGGTTATGGTCAATCCCCGAAAACTCAAGGAAATGGTTTTCAGCCACCTGAATGCCAACGAAGATGCAACTTGTGAGGATCTATTCAGCGAATTTCCTGACGCCAATAAAAGTTCATTAACCAGCTATTTTGGCCATTGGAAGAAAAAAAGGGCCAACCACGACAAAGGCAAAGAAGGAAGTCTTTATCAGGTCATTTTCAGATTTTTGAACAGTCACCCTGATGCTACAATAGATGAACTTCAAAAATCCTTTTCCGATGTACCACAGCGCTCTCTCGAAGTGTATCACAATTTATGGCAGAAGAAGAAATCTGAAGAGCAGCAAACTAAAGTTGAAAGCCCAACTGCAAAACCGGGAAGAAAAAGAAAAGCGGTTGCAGTAGCAAAAAAAATGCCCCGACAACAGCCACAACCAGCCCAAACGCTCAAGTCTAAACAAGTGGCCAAATCTTCAGAGCCTGGTAGGTCAATTCAAAAGACTTCTGCTGAGAAGATAAATGATGCTGAAGTGCCATTCATTGAAAACAAGAAGATTTCTGAACTCAAAAAAACTATCGAAGCTCAAAAACTGACCTTAACGGCCCTGGAAGTGGAAAACTCCATGCTCAAAGATACCTTTCAGTCTAAACTTCTTGAAGGATTCGAAACGATCAGTTCGGATGAGTTGAAAGACATTAAGGAATTCATCAAAACCTATGTCAAAGGTCTGGAAATTATTTGAACTTCCATTTTAGGACCTTCCTGCCAAACGTCTCCCAGTAATTATTCAAGAGTGTCTTTATCATTTGATGAAGACCTTAAGTCTCTTTAAATCTGTGATCTGGCAAAGATCCTTTCGATCTGCTTTTACAAATATCCTCTAAATTCCTGCAAATATCGAAATTACATTAGCTGAATTGATCGGTTAAATTTGCCTGGTTCCAGTTGTTGTGTACATGTTTTGCATTTTGGTTGAAAAACTGAGATTGATAAGACAAAACTCTTATCCAACTAATAATTACAAGCCTTTAGGGAAATTCAGGTGACAGCCAAGCAAAAAAAAGCAACACAAACTGATGCAGAATCCTTTCTTCAACAGATTACCAATCTAAAAAATGAGCTCATTCTGGAAAAAGAGCTTGTCAAAAAATTAAAACAGACCCAGGAAGATTGGGGGGATCTGATTGAAAAAGTGCAACCGACGATTCAAGCTCTTTCTGAGAAAATAAAAGAGTTAAAAATCAATTTACATTTGAAAAATCAGGAGCTTAACAATGTTTTGCAAAGTCTTTCCCATGGATTGATCGTGACCGACCTGAAAGGCAGTATCCAGACATTTAACAGGGCAGCTGTTTCCATGACAGGCATAACCAGGGAAGATGCCATAGGTAGTTACATTAACGATTTATTTGAGTTTACAGTTATCCCTGAAGAATCTGAGAAAAAGAGAATAGAGGCGATTGAAAACGAATATCAACAACAATTCAATTTTCGTCTCAGCCAAAAAGAAGAGAAAAGTCTAAAAAGCACCACTACCTTAATGAGGTCTGATGACAATGAACTTCAAGGTATTATCGTCAATTTGATGGATATTACCCAATTGAAACGGTTGGAAGAAGAAGCTGAACGTAAGAATCGATTAACAGCAATGGGTGAGATTGCTATGCAGGTGGCTCATGAGTTGAGAAATCCGCTGGGTAGCATTGAATTGTTTGTTTCAATGATGAAAATGGATCTGGATGCGGATTCTGAGGAAATGTCACTGGCAATGCACATTAACTCTGCAACGCGTAGCATGAATCATATAATTTCGAACCTGCTGGAATATACAAAACCAAGACCCATAGTATTAGATGACATCAGTTTACATGAAATGCTTGGGGAGTTTGTAGAATTCTCTGAGTTTTCTGCTCAGCAACTGAATATCGAAATCATCTCTAAACTTAAGGCAAAGCCTGATGTGGTTCTTGGCAACAAAGAACTGCTAAAACAAGTTTTTCATAATCTATTTGTCAATGCATGCCAGGCGATGCCGGAAGGAGGGGAACTGCATATATCAACAAAGAGTTACCTGGAGAAAGATCCATTGGTTTTGCAACGTCTTAACAATCAAATCGAAAAAACCAGTATGCCTGCAATAAAAGTAAAGTTTAAAGATATTGGAAAAGGAATGACCGAAGAGATCAAAAAGAAGATTTTTGATCCGTTTTATACAACGCGAGAACAGGGCACCGGTCTTGGGCTTTCAATTGTCCACAATACCATGGCTTCTCATGGTGGTACAATTATAGTGAAATCGAAAATCGACAAAGGAACGGAAATCACATTGGTATTTCCGCGGCGTAATTAATCAATCTAATTCACAGCTACTGGGTTTGTTTTTATGAACCAACTTCCGGTTTGGACTCCCCATTTAAAGAATCATCAATTTAGATCATCTTTTTTGATAAGTGTTCGCCCTTTAAATCGCTTTTTTTCATAAGTGTCTTTCCAGGTCTCATAATCCATACCAAGCTTGGCTGCCTTGTTCATCCTGTATCTGAGCAGAAGTTTGCGGGTGATGAAGTATGAGATTAATGAAAAAGGAACGGCATAGCAAACACTTCCCATCAGCATGGGAAGACCAAGGTCTAAAATTAGAAATTGAGTGCTTTTCCAGACTACTTGAAAGAAACCAAGATCCGGGTTGTTTACAATGGCGGAAAATTGCTCGTAGAAGACACTGAAACTGAGTTCAATACCTTTAATTCCAAAGATTGAATAAATGGCCAATCCGGTAGCCAAAAATGCATAATAGAGAAAAAACATTGTGAATGGGTTGCTAATCCACACAATGGCTGTTCCAACGATTAAATCGAATCGAATTCGAAACAGGTATTTTGCAATCAGCCAGATTATAAAAACTATCCACATTTGAAGACCGACAGTTGGTGTCATCCCCACAAATATACCTATGGCCATACCCAGCGCCACCTCCTCAACGGGAGAAACGCTTATAACCAGTGGTCTGACGACTTGATCATAAATTTTGTTGATCAGGTATCTAAAAATTTTGCGCATTTTATTGGACAATTCCTAGTTGCAGAATTCCGAAATAAGGGCTTCTGTCGGGCTATCAGTGTAGATTGCCATTCAATGAGTTGAAATTGCCGGATCTTTGTTTTTCAGAGTCGGACGGCATCCTCTACCGATACAAAATAAAGCTTAATCTGTAAATTGTGGGAACAGCTGAGATTGCAATGGGATTGTAAGAATGGGCTTTTAGGCGAAATCCCTATCTGGCGGATTTCACCATTGGGATTAGAAAGGGAGCAATAGTCGGACTTCCTTGGCAAAAGCCAGGGAGAAAAGAAAGACGAATATCGTTATTCCCAGTACACAGAAAAATAATGGGGCTTCTCCGCTACGAACACTTAAAAAAACGGTACTCATTGAAAATTGATCCGACTTGGTCGCCATTCCCGGTTGAACTTCAGAAGGTCTGTTCTTGGCAATCAATTGTAATAACCCGGCTAGTACCACTGCTAAGATAAACCAGATGATCATTGATTCATGTATGAAATCCATAAGCTCTTTATTTTGATAGCGTTTTTTGATTTCAGAATTACAAAAGAATTTTAGGGAATTACAAGCACAGGTTACAGTTTAGCATGGTATGAAAATGCAAATTGTTTTCCACTGGCTGAGATTTGGTTATTGTTTTTTAAAATATAGTACATCCCAGAATACAACATTGTAAAACCAGGATCTGGTTTAATTTCTTTATGGAATCGCAAGTTAACTTTCCACTTTATTTGCCCACATCAAATTGGTATTTTTCGGACAAGAGCATACGTTTTGGATAGGTGTTTGCATTTTCGCAATGACGTTTATAAAGGCTTGACTATTAGCATAGTCTATAAACTCATAAAACAGTTAGACACACTATTGTAAAGGAACCTGAATGAAAAGATTACTTATTGGAATAATTAGTCTATGTCTGGTTGCTTGGAGCAGCCTCGGTTTCGCCTATGATGAAGGTGATCTCAATGATTTGATCAACGAAAAAAAATGTGGCGGAACATTCACCTCCTGTGATCTAAGGGAAGTCAGGCTGGTCGATATGGATTTCTCGGGTGCAGACCTGGAAGGAGCAGACCTCAGAAATGCCTATATAGAAAACACCAGGTTTACCGGTGCAAATATGGAAGGCGTGGATTTACGAGGTGCAACGCTTAAATATGTGGATATGACCGGAGCTATTGTCGCGGACTCCGAGATGGAAGACGCTAAATTACTCTTTGTTGATTTGTCTGTTGCAGATATCAGCGACTCTGATATTGAAGATGCTTCATTTATCGGTGTCTATTTGAGACGTGCCAAGTGCACGGATGTTGATTTTACAGAAATCGATACAAAACTGATCGATTTTACAGGCGCTACAGGCATTGAGAAAGGCCCCTGCGGAAAAGCTTCCTGGGGAATGTGCGTTAAATAATATTACTCTTGAAGCAATAATTCGGATATTTGTTTTGCCAGGGAATCGTGAGACGCGCCAAAGGTCGCCTTGACAAATCCCTCATAAATGGAATCCCGGTTGTTATAGATTTTTGTGTCGTCAATATTTAAAAATATATTGCTTAGAATAGCCTGATTGTATTTCTCCAATAGATCCGGAGTCGCTTTTACCTTCTCAAAATCAATTTTACTTATATAAACAAGTATCAGAGAATTTTGAGAACGCTGAGGCTTCGGGTTGTTACGGCAAATCAGTTCCTTGTATTCACAAAGATCCAGAACTTCCTCCATGGTTAACGATGGTGGAAGACAAATAAACTTGTCCGACACATGCTTATGCCAGGTTTGAGAAATCCTATTTTTTAATCCTTCATCTCCCTGAATTTCGATTTTCGCCATTCCTAATTCATCAGCTTTTACGTTTGCTACTGAGCAGGATTTCTTGTGCCTTTCAGATAGATGCAGATAGGCTGCGTATATGTTCTTTTCTGTATGATCTTTTGTGCCTTTGGTTGTATCTACACAAAAACTGCCTTTGACAAACTGGGAAAATCCATACCTCTTTCTAAAAAATGTATCCGTTAGTCCGTCAATAATCTGTTTTTCGTTTGAGATGATCTCAGCGAGGAATTTGTTAACTCTCTCCATCATCGCTTTTTCTTTTTCAACCAGGGGAATGTATTGGGTTTTCAACAAAATTCTGGTTGAAGGAAGTGCTTTTGACATGGCTATCTTTTCCAATCCGGCTTCCTGGGTTTTTAAGTATTCCAGATCTTCAATTTCACCCCCTCTTTCCTTCTTTATGGCCTTGATTCCCTGACTAAAGTTAACCAGCTCCTTTGTTATATCATTAATCTTTTCTCTTTTTTTACTTTCCAGTAAAAATTCTTTGTAGTTGGCAATGCCTGCAAGTTTTTCAGGTGTTATGTTCTCCTTAAACGCTGTTAATGCTTTAATCAGAACAGCTCTCAAATCGCCCAAATGATTTTTGATTTCAGTGGGAATGTTTTCTGTTTGTTCTTCTAAAGCTTCAATTTCGTCGGTCGCTTCGGAATCCCTTCTTAATATGTTGAAAATTTTTAATGAGAATTCCGTTTTGGCGGATTTGAGTTGTTCCAGGACCAGCTCTTCCTGTTTCTTAAAAAGTTGATTCTGGATTTTGTTCATTTTTTGATAAGCAGTCTGCAGCATACCGACCAGGCGGGTCAGCCTGAAAGACTCATCCCTGTAAAACTCCAGATACTCAACAAGTTTATCATCCGGTGTTTTCGGATCTTTAAAAAGATCATTGGCTGGTATTTTGTCCAAATCGGTTAATGCATCCTGTAAGCCCTTGATGAGTTGATCAACCTCTTTCTTGATGGTTTTTTCCTTTTCCGGATCAGCAGCAGCGGCTTCCAACTCATTGATTTGTTTTTGAATGGTTTCCGGGTCAGCATGGTAGAATTTTTTTGCTTTTTCTTTTTGATCTTCGATCATCTTTTGATGCCGATGCATCCATAAAGCTTTTTGAAAAAGCGATGAATAGCTGAGTACTTTGTTAAAATAGCCCAGGGCTGAATTATGAAGATTCACATAGCTTTTAAAAACAGGTGCTGCCTCATTGAATTTTTCCTTGTGCTGAGCGATTATTTCAGCTTTCTTTTTTTCCAGTTTGTCTGGCACAGACGCTAAGAATTCATCCAGGTTAGCGTCATCAATGGTTGTTCCCATCAGTTTTTCCAGACTTTGCTTGTAAACTTGCAGTTTTTTTCGAACTTGTTCTTCCTCCGCTTTTAATTTGGCAATATTTTTTTCTTTGCTTTTCAGGTGCTCCAGATACATTTTTTTAATTTTCTCATAAAGCTCCTGATAAGCTTTTTCCTTATTTTCAGGTCGTTCCAGAAAATCCAGTTCCTCCTGAAGTTGGCGCAGTTTTTCATCAACCAAAAACCCCAGCTCAGCTAGCGTATGCTTGTATTGATGATGAAAGGTTTTGTTAAGTTCCCTTGCCTTTTGAAAAGTCTTTTGAGTGAAATCCCGCATGAATTTGACAAACTCAAGCTCATCGTTGTCATCTTTGTTTTTAAGCACACCGGGATCGATAACACTGTTTAACGACAGAGCTGGGTAAGATGCGTATCGGTAGTTTTCCGCCTGAGATTTGTTATTGCTGTATACAATTAAAGCAGGCTCAAATTTTGGATTATCTGTAAACGGTTTTACGTTCTGACCATAGAAGATTAGCTTTTCGATCTTTAATGTTGCCTTTTGTACCAGGTCTCTTTTCTTAAAAAATGAGTAGTTTTCACTGATAAATTGCCTGGTTTTTTCGTCCAGCCGCGATTGATTCTCTTCAGACGCAATCTCTATCCCATCTTCCATGGATTCAAAGTCGGGAACCGTCTCGCATTCCAAGTCCTCTTTAAGGTCTTTGTAAAGGCTGATTTTGAAAAAATTGTCCATGTAATCAGTCAGTTTCTCCAACTCATCCAATAGCCGATCCCAGATTTTGGAATCAATTGTTGTGAAATCATGCAACGTTATGAAAGCTCGCATATTTTTGGATAAACGACTGAAGTTGTGTTCCGTAAAATCAGGTGATTGGGAAACATCGAGGATATTTTTAAACAGGTCTTGCAACGCTTTAATTTCTACATCAAACAGCGTTGAAGATATTTCGGGGTTCTTTATATCTTTGGGAGAATACCCCAGACATTTGGATTCAAAAGGTACCAATCCCAACAAATTCATGGTGGAAAGGGTTATATGTGCAGTTAAATCACCAGCACATACATTTCGGGCGCTAAGCAAGCCTAATTCTCCCCTGGCGTTGAGAATTTGCTTGGCTTTTTCAAATTCAGTATAGCGGGAGGCAAAAAAAGTTTGAATCTGATCGAAGTTTGCGGCACCCCGATTAAAAGAAACTGCTTTGTGAATATACGCCGAGTCTTCGCCCCTTGATAGTTTTAATTTGTTAAATCTAGCTACATGGTATTCATCAGGTGCTATACCTCTCAGAAAAACCATCTGCTGAGTATCCAGATTTACTTCTATTTTGGTAATCTGCGATGGTTTGAGATCTGCCGGTTTTTTTCCAATCTTGAATGTAAAAAAATCCACGTCTTTGAATAATATGGATTTGAGACCTATATCGTGGGTTATAAACTGTGCTGAAGAAATGTACTCTCCCTTATAGGAGAGACCTAACAACAATTTCGATTGGGAAGACGAAACCTTAAATCCCTGAATATCGCTGGGCTTGAAGAACAGTTTATTTTTTGAAGCAATAACTTCACCGCTTGGGGTTCTGTATTTATTGAAGTAGTTAATAACCGATTTTAATTTTCCGATGGAGCTTTCTATAAGTTGAGGTCTACCGCCTTTGGTGATATTTAAGTTAATGTCTGTAAAAAACGGTCGATCAAGAATAACAGGTTCGCGAATTGCCTTATCAACGGATTTTAATTCACTGGATCTGGTTATCGTTTTCCAGGCTTTTGGTGATTTATCATCGAAGACTTCAATAGATCGTTTGACACCATCTACCACACCAGTGTTTAAAAATTCCGATAAATACTCAATAAGCTCATCGTACGAAAAGTGGGTGACTACCTGGGGTTTGAATTTGTAATCCGACCTAATCTCAAAAAGGATGTCTAAATAGTTAAATATATTTTTTGTTTGTATATTGCCTAACAGGTAACCAAATACATCACCCGGACTGCTATTGATCAACTTATCCAGATCATCGTTGAACTCTTTTTGAATTTTTTGATTCAAAGGCATGTTCTTGGTTGTCACCAGGGAATCCAAACCGCGTGGAACGTATTGATCAGAAGCACTTGCATTAAAACAGATTAAGTCCATTTTGCTGGTCATCTCCGCCAGGTTCATGGGCTTCTTCTTTAGTTCGGTGCGTGCAGATCGCAACAATTCTGATAAAGCAGCATCATCTAATACAGTAGATTGATCAAAAAAATGCTTCATAACAGCCTGGTCTGGTTATGGTTAACAACATTTACAAGTACATCCTGTTGAAAAAAATCATGCACTAAATATCTGGATTATCCGTATAGCGTTTGTGATAAAGATCTACAAACGTGAGAAAAATGGAGATAATCAGCGGACCATAAAAAATCCCGGGAATTCCAAATACTGCAAGCCCACCAACGATGCTCAGGAAAATCAATGTAGGGCTGATCTCAGCTCTATTTCCGACAAATTTGGATTTAAACCAATTTTCAACAAACAGGGAAATACCCGTGCAATAGAGAAATAGTATCAACGCTGTGATCGCCTTGCCTGTGATCAACAAGTATAAACACACCGGAATATAGACAATTGAGATTCCGACTAAAGGAATAAATGCCAGCACAATCATCAGAGTTGTCCACAATGTGAGTGATTCGATCCCCGATATCCAGAAGCCGATGCCAGCGAGCAATCCTTGGATTAATGCCCCGATCCCATTTCCAATTAAGGTTACGAAATTTATCTGGTTGAATCGTTCGATAACCAACTCTTCCTCATCATCCGGCAGAGGCGATAGTGCGAAAATGAATTTTTTAATTCGTTCTCCATCAACCAAAAGAGTATAAATCACAATGATCATAATGATGAAATGCAAGAAAAAAGAAAAGATATTGGTGATCCAGGAATTTAAAAGGTTGAATGCCGTTGAGCTGGCTTCCTTGGAGGCGTCCAGTACAATGCCCTTAAAGTTGGAAATATTGAAATCCAGGTTGATTGTTTCAAATAGTTCTTTCATGATTTCAGGGAAATACTTAAAGCCAAAGAGCATTTTTTCCAAGTCATCATCTGTTAACTGTGCTTTGATTGATTGATACAGATTACCGGCTTCATCGGTGAGCTGAACAATGATAAATATTGAAGGCAAAAATATTGCAAGAATGATGATCAGGCAGATAATGCTGGCAGACCATTTGGGTCTTTTGATTTTGTTGTTAAGCGCTTTGTTCAACGGGTTAAAGCTGCCAGCCAGAATTCCGGCAAAGATAATCGATGATAAAAACGGCCATAGCATCAAACCAATTAAATAAAAAAGGACGATATAACCTACGAAAAAGACAATGATGGAGTGTTTGGAATCTTTCATCGATTCTTTCCGGGATGAATGGTTGTCATTCTTTGAGTTTGAAAGATCTACCGAGACAGAGTGGATCAGAGGTTATGGCTAAACTGTCTGTATAAATACAGTATTTTACCTTTTGGAAAAAAATTCTCCCATATGTCATTGAAATATACAATAGTATATCAGGAAGAGCAAAATGATCCAATTGATTCTCAAGCAGGAACAATGATTGTTCAATCTTGAAAATCAACACTGAAAAGCCGGGTGATCCATCAGTCCGGGGAGATACTGGCTGAATTCATTAATGGTATGCTTATGGTGCCAAAGCCAATGAACAATATGTTTGACTAACATCCGAACGGCTATTACTATTTGCCTAAGGTCAATTTATACCAATGTTCCTATCTACATTAAAAGCGGGTCAATACTATGAAAACACAGAAAAAACTGGTGATTTTGGTAGCCCTGACAATGTTATTCTCTCCCGTCGTTATGGGAGCTGTTAAATACGGAAGGGCCACCATTCAAAAGGGAAATGTGGTTATCGTTCGTGAAGGAAGAATGTATCTCTATACGAAAACCAACAATCCGGTCACCTTGTACGAAAATGATACCATTCGGACATTGAAAAATACCTCACTGACTCTTTACAATCCCGATCAACATAAAGTCATGCTTGGCTCCAACGCCATCATGCAGGTGAGAAAATGGAAGAAAAAGAAGGAACAAGGGTTTCTCCGCATGTTGTTTGGGAAATTTCGAGCCAGGACAGCTTCCGTGAGAAAGAAAAGTTCTCTCTATCTCAATACAACAACAGCAACGATCGGTATTAAAGGATCATTAGGAGAAGGCGCAACCAATTCCGATTTTGCCATGCTGAAAAATAAGGCGGGTCAGATGTTTATGACAAACAATGCAGGGCAGACCCTCGACATTCCTGTCGGGCAATTCGGCTACAATATCGACGATTTGGATCAGGATTTTAGTCTCGAAGAGGATGAAGATTATGAACCCGGACGATCTGAAGACGATATGGAAACCACCGATACGGATCAGTTGGATACTGATGATGCCAAGGAAGTGGAAGTACCTCCTGTCATTGAAGATGCCATTGAAGATAACATCGTTGAAATAGCTGATGCTGGCGATGTTCCCGATGAAGAGGATGATTCAAACTTTAGTGATCTTCCGGACCCCACGGATGTTCTGGATGAAGTTCAGGAAGATGCAGCAAATGCCGGTGAAACAATTAATGCAACCATCACAATCGAAGATTAGTTGAATTGGATAACCCTCAAACCAAAAGGAGACTGTTTTGAAATTTTTTCTAGCTGCCTTGATAGGACTGGCTCTTCTGGGAGGTACCATATCTACTCCACTGCTCGCCCAGGAGGAGGAAAACAAAGAAGCTCCCGAAATTCTGACAACAGATTTAACCCGACGTCAGAAAGTGGATGCTTCACAATTAGATGTTAGTTTTGTGATTTTCGATGATGATGTGATTGCAGAAGTGATCATTGACGGGGAAAAACAGAAATTTATTAAGGCAAATACCCTGACAATCAACAAGCGTTTTGTTTTTAGAAGGGGAATAAACGACATCGTGGTTACAGCTATCGATGAAAAGGGTAATCAACGTACCAACAAATACCAGGTAGCATTTGGTGTAGATCTGGAAGAACTTGAGGAGCCATCGGACAGTACAGGGTTTGCCTGGAAGATCCTTGGAAACGTTCGCTATAATCATGACACTAACCCCAATAATGACCTGGGATTACCGGTCGATATAGAAGATGTATCGGTGGAAGGGCAAATTGCGGACGATGAACAAGCAGATACCCAAACGGCAGCGAGTTTGATGGCTATAGCGACCTGGGGACGATTAGCAGGGTTCGCGGGGTACTTGCAGAGCAATTACACCAAAGAGATTTATGAACCGTTAAATTCCCAGATTATTCTGGCTGGTCTTTCCTATGCTCCGAAAGCAAGTGAAAAAGGTTTGACGGGTCGCTATATGTTCCTGGATATAAACCGCGGGGATGAAAATTATGCCCAATTCCATATTCTGACAGCCGGACTGCAAATCGGTCGATTTGATAGTGAAGATGGCACCACCAAGCACTGGCTGGGTGTGCTTTACAATCACAAGGAATTCGCTGATTCCAACCTGGATGCTGGTAACACCAGTCTGTTCAAATGGGAATACTCCAATCTGGATGCGGAAAAGCTAGATTTTTTCAAAAGCATAATTGCTTATGGTACCGGGAACGATGGTTCAGAGCGGACGGAATACACTACGGCAGCTATGGACTTCGACTGGTCAAATAAATGGGAATCCGGCTTTTTGCAAGGAACCGGATTTGGGATTCACGCCAAAGAATACCCAAACCAGCAACCCCTCTCATCAGATTTAGGCGATAGTAGGATAGATATTCCCATTCGGTTTTCATTTCACTTGGGGTGGGCGTTTACTCCAATCTGGTCTTTAAAACTGAATTATGAATACAAAGTGAATGTGTCCACCAAAAATCCTTCTTACAGAACTGTCACAGGCGTTCAGCTTGCCGGTGGCTTCTAACAGGATACAAGAAGAGGTAACGAAAATGAAAAAACTAATACTTCAAAGCACCATTGCAATAGCATTGGTAGGAATGCTGATCGGATTACTCAGTTGTAAGGGCATGAATACCAATGAGGATTCTTCTAAAATTTCTGTTGATATTAGCGGATTGCTGGCTCAATTACCTGCGAATAACTCGAGTTCTTCGGCTTCGTCACAATCTGTCTCTCAGTCCTCGCAGGTTTCCGGTCAAGTGGCCTCACCACCGGAAAACGATGCACAGTCTGCAGTCAGTACCTTGATTGTGGTTCCTCTTACTTATTCTAAGAATGGAGAGCCTTATTCAAATAGCGATTTTGATGAATCCAAAGAATCAAATTTAGAAGATGATGCCATTAATTCAGTCGGTTTTCTGCAGTTTATTCAGTTACCGACATCGGATAGCACGGTTGAGATAGAGGTTCCCTCAACCTCTGAAGGCTGGCAGTTGCTAGCTGCGGCTACAAAGGATAAGTTGGAATCAGCTGATGAATTCGAAGATGCAGTCATTTATTATATCGGTTTTACAGAACAAGCGTTTACAAGCGCGGATGATTTTAATGATGCCAATGTGACCTTGGAACTAAAAAGGCATTGTGATCAAGATGCTACAAATCGACCAAAAGGGTGTGCTACGTTTGATGGGAATAAAGATCCAATTGTTTCCCACGCTGTGGAAATTCAAGGTGTTGACATAAATGGTTCACCAACACCAGATGGAATGGGGGGTAATCCTGGACTTCCTTGGCTTGTAAGATCAGGAGATAGCTCAGTTACTGATGTGGAAGGTTACTTGAATACAATAATTACAAACAGTGGAGGCAAAGGTGCTGTTAGCAACACAAAAATATGGGTTACACATCAACTAAGTCATGGAAAAAGTGCTGATTGCGCTGACAATGTAGCAGGTGATGGGACAAGTGACTACAACGATAAATGTGGATTTCAATCATACTCAAGGGATTACTAAATAGTGCCTCGCCACTTCTTTGACTTTAAACCCTATTTTTAGGGCTCTGATTGAATTTTATGTGTACTATTTTATTGGCTATCCACCCTCACCTCAGCCAGGGGTCGGCCGTTTTCGTAGTAGATAACGCCTTTATAATGACCTCTGGCGCTTGAGCTATAGTATCTCTCTTCCTTAATCATCTCTCCGTTTTTGTCGTGGTAGACGGCCGTTTTGTGGTATCCCTGTAACTCGGCCTGGCTTTCGGTGAAATGACCAACCTGGGCCAGTTCATTGCCAAACTCATCAAACTTCCTGACAATTTTAATAACCCCGGTTCTTAGAAGATACTCTTTTGACATCACCAGGGTTTCTGATGACTTTATGTTATTCAAATTGTAAGCGATTTGTGTCCGGGCAATGCCTGTTGCGGCTGATTTTTTTGAGTTGTAGATAAATTCTTCCATAGTCCTGCGGCCGTCCCTGTGGAAATGGAATATCGATTTGATAAAGCCTGATTTTTCGGCCTCTCGGGGTGTGTAGTACATCTCTACATTGTCTTTCAATCCATCCGAGTCAAGATGCACGACCGACTTAACCACACCGGTCTCTGAAATCACGGATTTTGTAAAGAATCGTTCGACTTTTGTTTTTCTTCCCTTTTTGTAGTTGTAAACGGTCCTGGCATATCCGGTTTGTTCCGACTGTTGTGGGTGGTAGGTTTCTTCAACTTTGGTACGCAACCCTTGCCCATCGAATTGGGTGATTCTTTGCTTGTAGCCAAGTAAGGTGGCATTACTTGGAGAAAGAGTGGTGATTTCCTTGATTACCCTGTCTCTTTTATCCAGTATTCTTTCTTTAATGTTAAGATGTCTTTCATGGCTTGAGGCAGGAAGAACCAGGGGAAAACAGAAAAAAAGGGAAACAATGATCGGAATGGTCCGGCGCTTTTTCATAATCGGTCAATGAGAAATGATGCTTTCAAGATAGCGAAGAATCATGAATGCATACCGAATACGAACCCAGTTGTGAGTTGCGAATTGGTATACCAGGGATTATACCAATTTTCTTTTGGGAATAACAGTAAAGATTTTAATCGCGTAGTCCCTGCCGCTTTTTTTCTATGGATGTCTTAAACCAGGAAAAGACAGTTTCAAAAGGGATTTTCATGGTACCTTCTTCATCCAGATAATCATCCAGCTTTTCCTTTGAGGTGAGGAAATCTCTTAGTTCCACCATCATATCATCCATTGTTCCCAATCCTTCTTCTGCCAGAATTCCAGGCATCCTATCGACGATTTCCTCCATTTTTTCTTCAAGCTTTCCGCTGGTTACTTCGCTCATTAAGAGATCAAATTTCTTCAGTTGTGTCATTGTATCCTTATCCAAAAAAGTAATTTCGAGATGTTTATCTGATAATAGTGACTGCTTTGCCTGCTTAACACGAATGATTCGAATCAAATAAACCGGGTAACTGTTTGTGTCTCAACAAACAGAATATCTCCCGGACTATCCACACCGACCTTTGAACGAGGTTATTAAGACAAGTTTTGTCATTGATTCTTTAACACGAGGTTGTTTATCAAAAAGTATCTGTTCAGCATAATTGCACCTTGTCTGTTTTCACCACGAAGACACGAAGGGCACGAAGCGTTATCAACTGAAATGACTTCACATCTAAAAATCGTTAAAGATTAACCAAGTTTTGTCACTCCCCGACTTTGTGGAAGTCAGTAATAGTGACGGTAATCCTGGATATGTTTATTCTTTTACTATTCTAAGTCTTTTCTCTGTGACCTCTGTGTCTCTGTGGTGAATAGTTACATCAAAAGTATGATACGATCATTGGCGTAATAGCTATATTTTACCGTGAGAGGATTCTGTTATCAACGAGTAGATCACAACAACAATAGCAGCAACCGACTGTTTCGGTGAAACCGTCTCCATCATGATACAAATCCCATATTCTGGACTTTTTGATTGTAACAATCACCGAATAGAGATAAATAGTGAAGTTACAGGTTTATCCCAACCAATTCATCCCAGTTTTTATTTAATTACCTAAATTGGATTATGAAGTTATACCAACTGCCATTACATTCTCTGCACACTAAACGACTAACCGGCGAAACAACGACTCTCGAAATAGCTGAGGCTGTGGTGAATCGCATCACAGAAACCGAAGACAAGCTTCACTCATTTATCTCGACTAACACGAACGGTGTATTGGAGAAGGCGGCAGAGGTTGATAAAAAATTTCAAAACAAACAGCCAGTTGGTGTTTTGGAAGGTTTGCCTTTGGCGGTAAAGGATATTTTTTCCACCAGGGACATCAAAACGACCTGTGGTTCACGCTTTTTAGAAAACTACGTGCCGCCTTACGAGTCCACAGTCACTGAAAAACTAATTGCTACTAATTACAACCTGGTAGGAAAAACCAACATGGATGAGTTCGCCATGGGTTCATCCACTGAAAACTCTGCTTTTGGTGTAACAAGGAATCCCTGGAACCTGGATTGTGTGCCGGGTGGCTCTTCCGGCGGATCAGCAACTGCTGTTGCTGCCGGGCAGGCTGTCGCCGCTATTGGAACAGATACGGGAGGATCAATCCGCCAGCCGGCTTCTTTTAACGGTATAGTGGGCCTGAAGCCGACGTATGGCCGTGTCAGTCGCTGGGGAATTGTTGCCTATGCCAGTTCCTTTGATCAAGCAGGACCCTTGACCAAAGATGTGGAGGATGCAGCTTTGCTATTAAAAATCATTGCAGGGTATGACAAGAACGATTCCACCTCCTTGAAAACAGACGTTCCTGATTATACCAAATCCCTGAATCAATCGATAAAAGGCTGTAAGATCGGCTTAGTCAAAGAAATCGATCTGGCCAGCTGCGATGCTGATGTCATTCGTGTTTTTGAGGAAAACCTGGAGCTACTGAAGAGTGAAGGTGCGGAAATAGTTGAAATCAGTATTCCAAACATTAAGCATGCTGTTGCAACCTATTATGTTATTGCACCATGTGAGGCCAGCTCTAATCTGGGACGATACGATGGTGTTCGTTATGGAAGCAGGACCGGTGACGCTGATAACCTGATTGATATGTATGAAAAATCCAGGGATGAGGGGTTTGGTAAAGAAGTAAAAATGCGGATTTTGATTGGAACCTTTGCACTTTCTGCCGGTTATTATGATGCCTACTATCTTCGCGCCCAGAAGATCCAAAATTTAATTCGCTCCCAATATGATAAGGCTTTCCAACAGGTGGATGCCATAGCAACGCCTGTTTCACCGATGCCGGCGTTTAAGATCGGTGAAAAAATGGATGACCCGTTGCAGATGTATTTGGTGGATGCCTTTACGATTCCGGCAAACCTGGCAGGTTTGCCGGGTATATCCGTTCCGGGAGGTTTTTCTTCTGGCAATTTGCCGATAGGGCTCCAATTGCTGGGAAATCACCTGCAGGAGGAGACCTTGATCAAATTGGCTCATCGCTTTGAACAAACATTGAATTTAAAGAAACCCGAACTTGCTTTGTAACTCTCATGGAAAAAGTATTTCAAGCACTTGAACAGGAATTTCAAAAAGTATTGGAAACCATCCATCAAATTAAAGACCTGGATTCGGTAAAGACAACCTTTTTGGGGAAAAAAGGCAAGCTGACCTCAATGATGAAACAATTGAGGGACCTTTCCAAAGAAGAACGGGCCGAAGTCGGCAAAAAAATCAATCACCTGAAAACCGTTTTTCAGGAAAAGCTGGATTCCAAACGAGCGACCCTTAAAAAAAGTGAGTTCGACAAAAAAATGGAGAAAGAGTGGATTGATATAACTATTGATCCAATGTCAGAAGATACGGGAAGCATGCACCCTATCAGCATGATGCAGCAAAGATTGGAAGATATCTTTGTTGCGATGGGGTTTGAAGTGTTGGACGGTCCTCATATTGAGACGGAATTTTATAATTTTGAAGCATTGAATATCCCTGAGCATCACCCGGCCAGGGATATGCATGACACTTTCTACTTTGAGGACGGCCATTTGCTTCGAACCCAGACATCTCCCATTCAGATCAGGGGCATGGAAAAACTGGAGCCTCCTTTCCGTATTGTTGGGCCCGGAAAAGTTTTCCGTTGCGAACGGACTGATGCCTCTCACGACTCCGTATTCCATCAATTCGAAGGGATGATGGTGGATAAAAACATTTCGGTGGCAAATCTAATCTATTTCCTGAAAACCATGTTGGGAGAAGTTTTCGAAAGCGAGGTGGAAGTAAGGTTACGACCGGGTTACTTCCCTTTTGTAGAGCCAGGATTTGAATTGGACATGCGATGTCTGCTTTGTGCCGGAGAAGGATGTAAATTTTGCAAGCAAGTGGGATGGATAGAATTACTGGGTTGTGGCATGGTACACCCCAATGTTTTAAAAGCAGGCAATGTGGATCCTGAAAAGTATTCAGGGTTTGCATTCGGAATGGGTATCGATCGATTGGCTATGCTTAAATACGATATTTCCGACATTCGACCATTGCATGGCGGAAACCTGAATTTTGCACGGGTGTTTTCCATAAAATAGAAGGATTTGATTGAAAATTTAAATTTTATAACGTACGAAAAACGATTCTTGGTATGAAAATTTCGCTAAACTGGATAAAAGACTTTGTTGAAATAGATCCTAACCTTTCCGCTGATAAACTGGCCAAAACCATTACCCTTTCTGTTTGTGAAGTGGAAGGATTTGAAACAACCGGTGCTCACTTAAAGGATGTTCTGGTATCGGAAGTTGTAAGGATCGAGCCACATCCTGATGCAGACAAATTGAGTTTGGTCACGGTTAATTATGGACATGGGACTCAACGGGTTGTTTGTGGTGCATCCAATTTCAAGATTGGCGACAAAGTCCCTTTTGCAGGAGAAGGCGTTGTTCTGCCCGGGGATTTTAAAATTAAAAAAACCAAGATCAGGGGAGTCGAAAGTTGCGGAATGCTTTGTGCGGAGGATGAACTTGGATTTTCGGATGATCATGAAGGATTGATGATTCTTGAAAAACACCAGTCTCCGGGTATGCCCTTGTCCAAAGTATTCCCGGATCAGATCGACGTTGTATTGGAAATCGATAATAAATCGATAACACACAGACCCGATTTATGGGGTCATTACGGATTTGCCAGGGAACTGGGAGCCATATACAAAAAGCCTGTTAAATCAATGGAGCTTGACAAACAATCATTGATAGGGACCGGGAATAGAATTACCGATGTTGAAGTGGTGGCAACAGATTTGGTGCCTCGATTCACAGGTTTATCGATCGACCGGGTTCAGATAGGTCCCAGTCCTGTTTGGATTCAGCACCGATTGTTGCGAGTTGGGCTTCGTCCGATAAATAATATGGTGGATTTAACCAATTATGTCATGTTAGAGCTGGGCCAACCGATGCATGCCTTTGATGCCAGTACCATTGCAGGAAACAGGTTGATTGTTCGCCGGGCCGAAGAAGGCACCAGGGTCATGACTCTTCATGGCAAGGAAGTCGAGCTGGACGAAAGGGATCTAACAATTTGTGATGACAATGGCGCTTCTGTCGTTGCCGGTGTTGTCGGTGGTGAAGATTCCGGTGTCAAAAATTCGACAACGACAATATTTCTAGAGGCAGCTAACTGGGACCCTGTAAACATCAGAAAAACATCAACACGAATTAATTTAAGAACCGACGCCAGCAAACGCTTTGAAAAATCCTTAGACCCTGAAATGACCTTGCTTTCCATTCAGCGTGCTGTGGAATTTATGAAACTGACCAGTTCGAACTTAACAATTTGTGGGGAACCGGTCGATATCGTCAGCAAGCAGAATGAACCTGTATATATAGACGTTGAAACTGAATTGATCTGCCGGAGGTTAGGTAAGGAGATCGAGGAAAACACAATCAAAGACATTTTGACATCCCTTGGTTTTTCAATTGAGGAAAACGGATCAGCTATGAAGGTTGGTGTCCCTTCCTATCGGCGTACAAAAGATGTTTCCATTCAGGAAGATTTGATTGAAGAAATCGGCAGAATATACGGCTTTAATAATATCGAGCCTGTAGCCCCCATGTTTCCTATCGACCGACCTGTATTCAATCTTCAGCATCAGTTTGAACGGTCAACAAGATCGGTTCTCAGTGGATGCCGCTACCATGAGGTTGTGAACTATCCATTGACGTGTCAAAAAGCGGAAGTGCCCTTTGGATTGAATTCGAATGGTGTGATGAAACTCATCAACCCGGTGGCAGATCATCAGGACCAAATGAGAACATCCCTGTTGCCTCATTTCGTACAAAGCATTCTTGATAATCAAAAGATAACCTATGATTTTAAGCTCTACGAATTTGGCAGGATATATTGGAAGGATCATTCAGGAGACCTCCGGGAACCCAATCGTTTAATTGCCGGTGTGTCAAAACAGAAAACATCAACTGGTGAAGCATTTTATCAATTAAAACACGACTTGTTGAACTTGTTTTCCAAATTGCAAATTGACGATCTGGGCTGGTCACCAATAAAATCAGAATTATTAAAAGAGTATCAACACAAATTTGTATCTGCCAGACTTGCCTCAGGTGAAACAGAGTTTGGAGCGATATATGGCTTTAGTCCGGAATTTGTTGACATTCTTGGGATCAAAGAAGATGTTTGTGTGGCTGAATTGGATTTTGATCTAATGTTCAGCTATAACAAAAAACAATACCTGTATGAAGAACCGCCAAAATATCCTGCGGTGAATTTTGAGCTTTCTATTATGGTTTCTCAAAAAACTTTTTTCGAAACGATTCGGGATATTATATTTTCAGTCAGTAAGTTGGTAAAACAAGTTGAATATCTGGATACTTATCAATCCAAAGATTTTAATGACCTTAAATCGATGTCTGTTTCCATAGAGTTCAGATCACCGGATAAAACTCTGGAACCGGGAGAGGTAACTGAACTACAGGATTCGGTGGTCCAGGCGCTCGCCGATAAGGGATACAGACTAAGAGAGGCTTAGTAAGGTTAAGTATGGACGAACAGGATATTTATACCATTACAATCGTCAGGAATATTGGTGTTCCCATTTCTTTCACTATAAAACGGTGGAAGGTCATGTTCCTGATGGGATTTTTTGCCCTGCTTTCTCTTTTGTTATTGGTTGGTTCAGTTGATTATTTCTTTTTAAGACTGGATTCAGAGCAGCTTACTAACCAATTATCTGAAAATGTTAAGAAGTCTGATTTGCTATCCGAACAGATCGCACGGCTGGATCATGACAGGTATTGGGTAAATTCTGCTGAAAAGACCAAAGAGATCACTAAAACGAAGGAAGAGATAATTGATCAGCCTGAGTTCTCTACAGAAGGTATCTGGATAACAAGCAGGCCTACCTTGGATGAAGAGGACTTTCAGGAGGGCCGATTTGTGGAAGTTGATACTTTCAGATCTTCTGTAAAAGGTGATTTGTTGAGGATGACTGTCAAACTTAAGAATACTTCCAATCCTGCCCAGGTGGTCGGGGGATACATTTGTATTACCCTGGTGAATAATGATCAGTCGCCCACTCTCTATCAATCGGTTACCGAGGGATCAGTAAGCGAGAATGGATTTCCTTCCAGTTACAAATCGGGTAAGAATTATTATATTAAGAGAAAAACGAGCACCAGCAGACTAAATTTTAAACTGACCAAAGTAAATGAGTATTATACCGATGCCATGGTGTTTTTATATTCCTGGCAAGGGACTTTGCTAAATAGAAGTCAGTATGTTTTAGACAAAGAGATTTTCCTGGAATAAAGCAATCCCCAATGAAAGATAAAAAATCATACGATATTAGTGGTTTATTAGGTTCCGGAAGCCATTTTGAAGGACAGATCAACTTTGATGGAACCCTAAGGATAGATGGTTCCGTTTATGGTCAGATCATGTGCAAAAATAGCAGTCCCAGCATGGTTATCATCACTGAAATGGCGAAAGTGGAAGCGGACATCATTGCGGATGTTGTTGTAATATCCGGAACGGTTTCCGGTAACATCAAAGCCGTGGACAAGCTGGAGATTCATGCACCGGGGCGCTTGGAAGGTCTTGTTTATACTAGCGATTTCAGTATTGAAGACGGCGCTTTGTTTCAGGGTGAATGTATAATGATTCGACATTTAAGCGCTGAAGATAAACAATACTTGAAAATGGAAGGTTTCTACAATATTCATCATCATCAATTGATCAACGAAAACAGAAAGACCCTTCAAAATCCCATAGACGATTCAACAATAATAGAGTTATAGCCATTATTTTCATTTGTTTTCCTGGCGGTAGGCAAGGGTTTTGCTTGTCTACATTCAAATCGATTTCTCATGAGGCGAATCAGGATAAACACATGGCAAGAGTACATTCCTCACTTCTTATTGTACTAACATTCTGTATTAGTACCTTTTTCCCCGCTCTGCCGTTAAGTGCGGCAGATAACCTGCTTGAAAAAATTACCCACACTGTTACCAACAAAAGTCAGTCCTCCATCAACATTACCAGTCAGGTTAGACCAGACTATGAAGTGGTCGAGAATCTAAAGCGACAGGTGTTGATTTTAAAATTGAGAGGCACAAACCTGGGGAAAATTCCTACCCTGCAAACGTATCAGGATTCTGTGGTTTTGGGTTATCAGATCACCAGCATCAGCAAGGATGAGTATTGGGTGAAAATAAAGACCAGTATTCCCAATCTTAAATTTCGGGTCGTGGTTCCGAAATTTCAGCCAAATGTTTTAAACGTGTTGTTTTACACTCCGGAAAAAAAAGAGCCCTTGTTGGATGGTATTGAGATAACTAACATCCTGCGAGAGTTAAACCCGACAAATGAAATATTGTATATATTTTCCAAAAAGCCACTGCAACACGATTTGGTGAGGGATAAATCCAGACCTGGAAAAATCATGAAGATCCGATTGTATAATGCAAGACTTAGCAAAGGATTGATTGTACCAGGGGCTCAAACGGATATGTTAAAGAGCATAAAACTTGAGGAGCAGGGCAAATACATCAATTTGGCAATAACCCCGAGAACTCATGCCCTGAAGATTTCAAAGCGGGTTGAAAGAGATCCGGTGCGCCTGATTTTCACCATAAGCGAAAACAAAAACGTTCTGGTGACTGATCCGGATGAAGAATTGATTCAGGAGAAAAAGAAAGTAGCTGAAAAAAAACTGGAGATCGAAAAAAGAGATAAGTTCTTGACAAGGCTGTTTACCGATGCCGAGAAGTTTTACAAAATCGGGAGATTTAATCAGGCAAGTTTAAAGTTCAAGAATATATATAATTTTGCACCTGATTCGGAAATTGGTGTACGTTCTGCCTTTCGTGCGGCAGATTCTTTGTTCCAGCAACAACGCAGAAAGCCGGTGAAAGGAAACGAGCATTTTGTTAATCAGGAATACAAGTCGGCAATCAGCGCTGCATTGATTGCGGATGTTGGATATGAAGATATTCCAAGGGCCTATTACAACATTGGTAGGAACCATTTGAATCTAAAATTTTATGAAGATGCATTTAACCAGTTTGAAATTTTGGTTCAGAATTATCCGGAATCTCCATACGCTAAAAATGCTTTGTTTCACCAGGGAGTAATCCACTTGAATATGGAGCGATATAGCAAATCCGTGGAATTACTTGATAAATTTGTCGAGGAAAATACCAGTTCTCCATTGATCCACGCTGCCTATTACAAAATTGGTGAAGCACAATTTCAGTTAAAACGGTATAAAGATGCCAAGACTAGTTTTGAGAAGGCCTGGAGTCTAGATGCTGAATATATGAAGAAAGATCCTGAGTTGATGTTTCATATGGGTGAAGCATACTTCGAAAACCAGGAATACAACACGGCTCGAGCCATTTATGAGGAATTGATCGACCTCTACCCCAGGGAGCCTTTCAGCAACCTGGTAGCTATTCGAATAGGTGATTTCCTGCGGGAAGAAGAAAAGTATGAGGACGCGATCAAGGCTTATGAAAAAGCGATTAATCGATTTCCAAATGAATTGTTGCTCATTGGGAAGATGCGCATAGCAAATATTTTGTCGGAGCGTCCCAACAGTAAAGACTATAAAAAAGCGCTTGATATCTATAATTTTATCATCACAAAGCATGTTCTTTCCGATCAAATGGAAGAGGCGACGCTTCGGCGAGCATTAACGCTGTCTCTTTTTAATCACTACGCAGATGCCATCACTAGTCTGGAAACGTTTTGTGAAAGGTTTCCGGAAAATGTATATGTAAAGAATGAAATCATTCATGATCGGATTCTTGAGACTATTAAAGCCTATATTTCCGATTTTTATTTTCAAGGTAAACATCTGGATGCACTGGGCGTCTATGAAAAATACGAGAAGCAGTACTTTTTGAGATCGGAATTAAGCGCCTGCTTTCATCCTATACCAGGTGAAAGAAGAAGGGAGACAGTGGCACGTTTATCAAAAAAAGCGCCATTGTTTCTCATAAGTGACTCATACTATCGACTCGGTCTTTATGATAAAGCACTGGCCATAAACAAACACATCTTAAGTGACGAAAAAGATCCAATTGCCCCCATAGTCCTATTCAACCAGGGAAAGATATTTGATGCCAAAGACGAGTATGCAAAGGCTCAGGAAGAGTATGGCACTTTTATCACTCTATACCGGGAACACATTTATACGCCTTTGGTTAAAAAAGCTTTGGGTGACTCATATTTCAAAATTCACAAGCCGGACAGGATCACAAGAGCCATTCGCATCTATCGCCAGACGATTCGGGATTACCAGGATTCGGATAATATGCTGGAAAGAGAGATTGTTCCCGAATGCTGGTTTGCTTTAGGGAACCTTTACCAGGGAATTGGTCAATATGACGACTCCATCGATGCCTACAAAAATGTATTAAATTTTTATGAGCATCCCCTGCAAAGTAAAAATGTTGATGAGTATGTTATGGATACCCATTTTATCCTGGGAAATCTCTATCTCGAATTGAACCAGTTGCCGGAAGCGCTTGAAACCTATAACAATGCAATTCGACTTTTTCCTGATTCCGATAAGACTCCCTGGGCGAAGTATTACAAAGGAGAAATTTTTGTCAAAAATAACCAGAAAGACGAAGCCCTAAAAATTTTCGAGGAATTGATTGAAGATGCTAAAAAGGCTCCTGAAGCATTGTGGGGACCATTGGCAACAGAAAGTCATCGAACCATACTCAACGACCTGCAATTTGACAGATACCTGAATAGAACGCCTACAGCGGCAAATACCGAATAAGCGAAATCAAATTACAGTCTTTTCTTTAAATTCACAAAGTTTATTCAGGCAGCAATCCTGGCACATCGGTTTTCTGGCTTTGCAAACATGCCTGCCATGAAGGATCAAAAGATGATGTGCTTTGGGTTTCGCCCAATCCGGTACGTTTTTAAGTAGCTGCTTTTCCGTTTCATCAACATTCTTTGCTTTGACCAGTCCCAAGCGATTTGACACCCTGAACACATGGGTATCAACCGGGATTTCAGGTTTTCCGAAGGCAACATTCAACACTACACCTGCCGTTTTTCGTCCGACTCCTGGTAATCTTTCCAACTCCTCCCGGGTATTTGGGATCGCAGAATTATGCTCCTCAACCAGAATTTTGCAGGTTTTAATAATATTTGCCGATTTGGATTTATATAGTCCAATTCGTTTAATAAAACCAACCAGCTTTTTTTCACCCAAATCCAACATCGCCTTTGGTGAAGGTGCAACCTGAAATAGTGCCGGAGTTGCTTGATTGACAGAGACATCGGTTGCCTGGGCACTCAGAATGACTGCAATGAGCAACTCAAACTCACTGTTATACTCCAGCGCTGTAATAGGCTCTGTGATGGATTCAGTTAAACGTTTGAATATGTTGTTTATTTTTTTTGGAGTCATGTGTATTAAGCAGAGGAGTTTTTTAGACTAGTTTAAACCAGCATTTGATGAACCGCTTTGAGCGCCTTGTCACTGTCTTTATCTTTAATAGCGCAAGAAATGTTTATTTCGGAAGCTCCCTGGGAAATCACTTCGATATTTACACCTTCTTTGGCTAGTTTGGAAAACATTTCACCTGCAATTCCAAGGGTATGCTGCATGCCTTGCCCTACTAGGCTTAAAATCGCGAGGTTATTCCTAACAGTAACTTCACCCAGCTGTTTTAGCTCATTGATAACTGGTTTCAGATTTTGATGTTCGGCAATGGTGAGAGAGACATTGACTTCCGATGTGGAAATCAGATCGATCACAATTTCATGGCGGTTAAAAACATCAAACACCCTGGACATAAAACCATAAGCCATCAGCATCCTGTTAGACTGGATATTTATCAGTGTGACATCACGTTTGACGGTTACGGCAGTGGGACCTTTTTGAACCTCTTGCTTACCTTTGCCAGGAACAATCGTTGTTCCATCCAGGGTGGGATCAAACGTGTTTTTTATACGAACCGGAATGTCGGCGTTTATTACCTGTTCCATGGTGAATGGATGAATGACTTCCGAGCCGAAGTAGGTGAGTTCCGAAGCCTCATCTGGAGACACACTTTTTAAAACCCTTGCTGAAGAGACTTTGTTTGGGTCAGCTGTGAAAATGCCGTCTACTTCCTTCCAAATTTGTAGCTCATTGGCTTTGACTCCTACAGCTATCAGCGAAGCTGTAAAGTCTGTATATCCTCGTCCAATACTCTTTAAGATACCGTTTGGTGCGAAACCGAAAAAACCGGTTACAACCGGAATGCGTGCACCGGATTTTTTAATGAGAGTACCCAATTTCTTTTGCAAATAGCTGCAAAATCGTTTGTCGATCTCCTTAAAAGGCTTATCAACCAGATTGTCCAGGTTGATAAAGTCGGAATCAATACCCATACTGTTCAATAAAGCGCTGAAAATTCTGGCTGATAATTTTTCTCCGCTGCTGATGATTACATCCATGGAACGCTGGGAAATCTCCCCAATTACCTGAATTGCATCTAAAAATGATTTCAGTTTTTGTAATTCCTCCCGGATTTCATCTTCAAGCTGAATTCGGATCCTAAGATCGTTAATTATCTTATTAACAACATCCAGGTGATGGATTTCGATTTGATCAATTATTTTATAGTAACTTCCTCCGTTGATCGCTTCACGAGCAGCGTTCATCAATCGACTGGTGGTGCCTTCTTTTTTCCCGCTGTCACTCATTGCAGATAATACGACGACTGGTTGCTCGCCAGATGCGATAGTAGTTTTAATAATGCTGGCCACATTTTTCATGCGGCTGGCACGACCAATACTGGTGCCACCAAATTTTTGAATGACGAATTCCATGGGGTTTGTTTGTGTCGATTGAGTTTGCTAAGTTATCCGAATTTGCCGGAAGTCAATTGCTGACTTATTTAAGATGAATTGGGAAGTGCACTGCTGAAGTCAAACATTCTCTCATACCTCACTTATAAGTAAAGCATCAAATTAGAAAAGAACGTTATATCAATGTTTTGTGGGCCTTGAGTTTGATTTTCTGTAAATCCGAATTCAATAGTTGAGTTATCAGTGATATGCCAACGCAGTCCAGCGGTAATCTCCCGGATATCTTCTGCAATGGTGGATTGATCCTTGGGAAAGGGGCTTGTGTATTCCAAAGCCTGCAAGGTAACAATCCAATTGTCAGTCAGGAACCAATTGCCTCCTAAGAAGAAGTAGTATATGGCCTTAGGTGACTTTCGAAGCAGTGAATCATCCACAAAAGATACAGCAAACGCTGCGTGTAACGACGAACTTTTAAACAGGGAAGAGTAAAACAATGAAAAATTGTAGTCATTAAAGTTTTTAAACTCTTTATTCTCTGCATCAGATGTAGCTTCGTTAAACTCTTGTTCAATGTAATAATCTCCAAAATTGGAAGAGAACGAAAAAGAAATTGCTTCCGATGAGGTTTCTTTAACCCTGACTTTAACTCCCAAGGTCATCGATTGTTGCAGAAAGCTGGAAGACTCCTCTGTAACAATAAAGACATTTTCTTTGAGCTCGTTGTCATAAATATAGATTTCCAGTAAATCCTGATCTGTTTGATGTCGCTCCTTGTTACTAAGATTGAAGGAGTCGTGAAAGTTTTCGATGGTGTCGTCTATGGTTCCACCAAAATAACGAAAATCCCTGTAAGTAAACTGAAAATTAAACCAGTCGCTGATTCCGTAATAAGCCTTAAAATAGCGATAATCCATTTCACCATCAAAATAAACTGAATATCCTTTAGAATCGGTTTCATCAAATTCTGATGCTGAAGCATTTCTATCTTCTGCCTTTTTAGAATTATCGCTGTAAACATAGGCGTTTAATAAGGTATACGACGTGGAGAAGAAGAAGTCTCCTGACTTTAATGAAAATGCTGTGTCCGGTTCAAAAGTGGTGCTGAGAAAAAGCAAAGGGTACTGGGGGCCAACTATCATTGGTTTGTCCAGCATCTGTCGGGAATTGGCCATTAAGGGCAGATTCGTAAAAAAAATTATCAATCCCGGGAGCAGAATGGTAAGTATGTTCCTATTGATTTGGAAGATTTTTCTTAAAAACATGTTTCCAAAAAATGAAATTTATGGCTTCAACTCGGTTATCAAAAGGTTTACGTAGAATACCTTAAAAAGTGATGCAATATGTCAACCACTTTTATGGCTACGGCCAGTTATATAGGACGTTAAAAGTGTTTTATCTCAATAAGGCAAGCTACGGAACTTTTGAACAGTCTTAGTTGAAAACTGAGTAGGTTATCCTCTGGGGCGAGATATTGGGGATAATGCAAGGCTTTCATGAGAATTGTTATAGAGAACAAACAGCGAAGTGCTCAAAGGAAAGTCAACATTCCGATTTTGGGCAAAACCGGAGGACAAATAACAAATGGTTGTTACAATTGCCCGAATGAAACCTTGGGAAATAACAGGCTGCTATTCCCAAAAGGGGTTCAGGCAATATAACTAAGCTCGGGTCAAAGGAAAAGGTAGATCTCGGTTCTGGCTCAGCATGCTCAATTAAGATTGATAAACCAAATTGTCTGATTTGTTCCAAGCCATAAAGGCAGGATGCGGCAATACTTGGTTTTTAGGACTTAAATCCAGTTCCTGCAGGCTTTCCCGCATCGTATTGATCACAACCAATTCTTCCAGATTCTCAGTCGATGCTTCGATCAGGTCAAGTGCTCTTTCCACAGGTATGTTGTACTGTGCTAACCTTTCCAATTCGTTTGAGATTCCTTTAACTATTTGATGTATCATGAGAACTCCTTTTTCCAGTTTTATGATTTTTATCAACGATGAAAATAGAAATTCAAATAACATACCAAGTTATTTAAGGGGCTGTTCTGATTGGGTTTATCTTGTTGTGGGGGAAGTTAGTGGTTTGGGCGAATATGAATTGCCTCGTAATTGTGGCTGGCTTGCAAAATACTATTTAAACTTGAATTGTGAGGGCGAATTCCTTTTCCAAAGCGGCATTGATTGTAAGCTGAAAGTGATTCGTTACAAACTATTTGTCTGTTTTCCCAGCATTTAATACCTAATCTTTGAGATAGAATTCGAAATTCAGATTTCATTACCTCATAGAGTTCCCAAGCTAAAGTTTTGATTTCCCAGGTCGATTGCTCACACATCGCATTATCAAGAAAATGTTGCAACGTTTGAAAATCAAAAGCAAGAAGGTCCTGCGGCAATGAAACCATGGGCAGGGACAAGCCGGATTGAGCAATGGAAAGGCCCTGGTCGGTACAAAGATGAAAGAACTTGATGATCTCCTTATGCAGATGCTGCCATTTAGTTTTGACTTTATGATTAGACAATACTGCAGGAGGGACGACAAATCGCAGCCTGCCAAGGTCAGCAGCTCTCTCCAGGTAGTCGCTAAGTTCAACAAACTTGCTGTATTCCTTGACCACCTTGTTGTAGGTGGTAATGCTGATATTTTTGACAAGGAACAAAAACTGGGCTTGGTCCAGTTGTTTTGTAGAGGATTTACCGTTAAGTTTCTCTAGCTTGAACTTGGCAATGTCACCGTTTTGAATAGATTGCCACAATTGGTTGGGGTTTTCTTCATCATGTCGGATTTTTTGAGCAAGATACACAATTTCATTGGGGATAACGGAACATCCAAGAAATGATACTGATAATCGTTCTGACATCAATGAAGACATACTGAAAATCTCAATTTATTCCGTTTTCAAGAAGTGGGGTTGCCAGGTAAAATAGACCGTTTTGTTCCACAAATTTGCCGATGTTCAGCAATGATTCCAAGTCGACAAGAGAATCAAGAATTTCCTCTCTGCTGGTTGGATATACCAGGCTCATTTGCTCTTGGATATCCAGATCAAGTCTCATATGCTCTGCAGTCTGTCTGAAACTGGCAACTTCGTCGATCAACCCTGTGTCTTTTGCTTGGTTTCCGGTAAAAACTCTTCCGTCAGCAATTTCTCTTACTTTTTTGATATCGAGAGAGCGACTGTCCGCAACAGCTGTTATAAACTGTTCATGGGTATCTTTGACGACTTTTTCCAGCAGGATTTTCTCCGAGGGTTTCATTTGCCGAAACGCGGAACCAATGTCTTTATTTTTTCCTGCTTTTATCACCTCAGATTTTATTCCCAGTTTGTCCATCAGACCCTCCACATTGAAGGTCTGGATGATGACTCCGATACTTCCGATCATGGAACCGGGATTGGCGAACAGTTTGTCTGCAGCGATAGCAATATAGTAGCCTCCCGAAGCTGCTGTTGAAGATATCGATACGTAGACCTTTTTCTTCTTCTTGAGCCTCAGAATTTCCGAATAGATCTCCTGAGATGGAGATACAGCTCCGCCGGGACTGTTAATTCGCACAATAATTCCCCGCACTGCCGGATCACTTTCCAGAATTCGAAGCTTTTTTACAATGGGTTCGGATTCCAGAATGACTCCGTTGACTTCAACGATTCCAATTCCCGGGGTAACCACTGCTTCTCCGAAAAACTGATACACAATCAATAAACAGATAAAAACAACAAACGGAAACAATACAGGATGTCGTCTTGGTAACGATTTCTTCTTATCCTGTTTGGAAGAGAGCAATGAGAATGACATACGATGCGGAGATTACGAATATTAAATAATTGCTGGGCTACACTTTTCCCATGAAATCATAAATCCATCTCACAAGGTTGATTATTACCAGCGATAATCCTTGCCAGCGTGCAACCTTCCAATTTGTGCGCATGAAAATAACAACCAGTACAACCATTGCCATCAACATATACATGCTGCTTTTTGCCTCCGGAGATACCATCAGGCCTTGTGGATTGATCAAGGCAGCAAGCCCCAAAACTCCTAAAAGGTTAAACAAATCGCTCCCGATCAAATTTCCGATAGCCATGCTGTGTTTACCTTTCACCAAAGCCATCAAAGAAGTGGCCACTTCAGGAGCCGAAGTACCGGCTGCAACGATGGTAACCCCAATCACCCAATCTGAAACTCCAAAAAACCGGGCGATATTTGAGGCTGAATCCACAAGCAAGTGACCTCCGTAAACAACACAGGCCAACCCTAAAAGTAGCAGAATGCCGTCTTTCCAGGTCAGATTGCCATGTGCAACCTCTTCACTTCGCTCTTTGTCCTTTTTAACAAAAAGGACAATCAAATAAACAAAGAACAGAAGCAACAATACACTGCCCTCCATGCGGGTCATCAGACCGGGAGCTGAAACTTTCGGACTAAGAATATTGGTTCCGAAGAGAAAAAAACCCAAAAGAACAGTGACAAAAATCAAGAAAAATCCATCCCTGTAAACCACTTTCGGGGTGGTAGCAATTGCGTAAAAACAGGCAGTTCCTCCTAGTATAAATCCCAGGTTAAAGATATTGGAACCCACAACATTGCTAACGGAAATGTCCGCTTTGCCAGCGATAACTGCGCTAATGGTTACAGCAAACTCCGGTGCAGAGGTTCCAAATGCTACAATGGTCAAGCCGATGACAAGGTCTGAAACTCCCAGGGCATGGGCGATATTTGATGCTGACGAAACTACCCATTCGGAGCCTTTCCATAGCAGTAAGATGGAGATTAAAACTAAAGGTAGATTAAGCGCTAATACGCTGAAGTCCATAGTGTTCTGATTGAGAAGAAACTGTTAGCTTACAAAATATCGTTTTGGAATGATATTGTTTGATGATTGCAGACTCTTTATCTTAACTTTTTGAATCTTCAAACCAGTTGAGTCAATTAGAGCGATGCAAAGCAAAAACTTTACCAGCAAAACGGCAGGATTGAATAATTTAAGATTCTTAAAAAGTTTTCTAATTGTGAAACCGAAATTTAAAAAGGGCAAAGCTTTATTTTCTGATGCTGCGAAGAATGGATCCTTTTTTATAAACTCCTTTGAGCACACAATGATTAGGCATAATCCAGCATTTTGGCTCTAGAAGAACCAGCGGACAAAGCACTGCATTGCAGCCTGTTTCGCAGCCATCACCGATAAGTGCTCCAAACTTTGATATACCGGTGGCTACTCTTTCTCCCTCAACTTGAAGAAACATTTCAGGAAATTTTTCCTGTTTTTTTGCTTCCAATGACCTGAATTCCAGGTTGGAAATTTTTGTTCCCGCACCTAAATTTACATACGACCCGACAATCGTATCACCAATGTAGGCAAAATGCCCAGCTTCAACGTGTTTATTAAAAATACTGTTCTTAATTTCTGTGGTGTGCCCGACAACTGAGTACTCACCAATATAGGCAAAGCCTCTCAAATAAGCACCCTGCCGAACTTCACAATTGTTCTCAATATAGGTGTGATTTTTAATGGTTGCTCCTGCCTCTACAAGAGTTCCCGCTTTAATGCAGATATTCAGTTCTTTATCAACAAAATCCCTTTGTAAAACCTCTGTCGATGTGATGAAGTAACTTCCTTCCTTGAGCGAGAAATCGTCGTGATACAACAGCTTTCGGTCAGCAGATAACGATCCCTGGCTTTTAAGTTGGCTGATACTGATTTCAATTTGATCCTTGAGTTTTGCCAGGGGCGACCAGGGAAACGGGCTGTCCTTATAAAGTGAATTCAGGAAATCACCAGGCATAGAATCAAAATAATTATCGAGATTCTTCCAGGTCATAATATTTAGTCTGCTTTGATTGATTGGTTGATTAATGCTAACTGAATCAGGTTATAGATCGTCTGATTGGCAGGCACCGAAATTCCATGTTTGGAAGCCTTATTTAAAACCACACCTATCAGTGCCTCTATTTCCGGCATTCTGCCGCTTTCGATATCTTTAAGCATGCTGGGTTTAACATCAGCGAATTCAAGGTTGGCATTGAGCAATTCGTCGATGGTGCTATTGGGAATTGGCACTCCTTCTGCCTCTGCAACTTGCTGGACTTCGCTCATCATTTGTCGAATGGTAGGCAAAATTCCTTCAGACAGGTGAATTTGCCTCAATGTGGAATTGGTCAAGGCACTAATGGAATTGTAGGCATTGTTCCAGATAAACTTTCTCCACATCTCGTAATTAATTTTTCGAGAAATCTTATGGTTTATATCTGCGTGAGAAAAAACCTCCGAAAGCCACTCTTCTCGTTCTGAACTCTGGTGATCCAGCTCCCCGAAAATGATTTGACCAGGTGCCAGTTGAGTGACGGTCGCTTTGTTTTCCACAATGCCATTAAAATAGATTACCGAGCCCATGACCAGGTTCTTGCCGAGCAAATCAGAAAGAATCCTTTCATTTTCAAGCCCATTTTGCAACGAAAGAATGATGGTGGTTGGTTTTATGACTGGCAGTAAATTTAAAGCAATATCATAGGTTTGGAATGCCTTCACGCAAACCAGAATGATATCCTGAGCCGGAAGGTCGGAAACATCATCCACCAAGGTAGGGGTGAAATCATAATCCTTGGAAATATTGGAACGAATTGAAAATGTCGAGTCTTTGAGCTCATCGACCTTGTCTTTTGTATCCACAAACAGCACATTGAATCCGGCTTGAAATAGCTTCCCTCCAAAAAAGATACCGACGGCACCGGAACCGTAAATTAATACATTGTATTGTTCCATATTGATTTTTTATGTCGCATGAAAATAAAAAACAGCCATTTGTTCACTAAAAACGAGTCACCTTGCCTATTTAAATAACCCGAAGTCTTGCGCCGTGACTATCATGATCAATAGTAATAATAGTGAAAACCCCACTTTTTGAATTGACATGCGTAGATTTTTTGAAAGTGTTTTGCCTGTTATTGATTCAAACAATAAAAAGAAAATATGCCCTCCGTCTAAAGCAGGAATTGGCAACAAGTTAAAAATCGCAAACTGCAGACTGATAAATGCTACAAGCTTTAACAACTTATCAAAGCCTAAATGTGCAGCTTCACCCATCATTTGCACGATTTTTACGGGTCCCCCGACTGAGTCGCTCTTTTCTTTACCAGCAATTAAACGAGAAAGAAATTTAAACGTTCCGGTAAAATAGAAATAAGTTGTTTTCAACCCTAAAACAATAGAATCTTTTAAGTTCTCTGTCACATAGACGGTTTCAGGGCCTATGCCCAGAACCCAGCTTTGCTGGGAACTTTCCCATCGAGGCGAAACAAAGAATTCGATGAATTTATCATCTCTTAGCACTCTCACTTGAAGCAAATTTCCGTTGGCCTGGCTGACAAGAGGTGAAATATTTTTCCAATCTGAGACTTCATTCGAATCAATGTGAGTGATTAAATCGTTTGTATTGAGCCCTGCGTTGTCGGCTGGTGAGTCCTGATATACATGTCCAATTGTCGGGGATATTTTAGCAAGCCAACCCACACCTCTGCTTTTTTCGATTTCGCTCAATGAAATTTCAGTTCTAAGTGTGTCGTTTCCCCTTTTAACAAGTATACTGATCTGCTCTTCTGAAGTATTTGTAACTGCCCTGTCTACCTCTTTCCAGTTGGCCACCTGCTTGTCATTTATTGACAATATAATGTCATCTTTTTGAATACCCTGAACAAAAGCCGGGCTTTCCTTTATGACACTGTCGACTTCAGGAGTGAGAAGATTGTAGGCAGAAATCTCGTAACCGGTAAAAAAGATCAATGGTAAAATAATTATGGTGACTAGAAGATTCATGGCTGCTCCTGCCACCAAAATCAGAAATCTTTGTGGTGCTGATTTAGACGCGTAGTTTTCCGGGTCTGTTTCGTCTTCATCTTCGATTCCCTGACCTTTTAATCTCACATAGCCGCCAATTGGAACCAGCGAAATCATGTATTCCGTTTTTCCAACAATTTTTGAAAACAACTTTGGCGGAAAACCAATGGAGAATTCCATTACGTGGACACCAACTTTTTTTGCTGCCAGAAAATGTCCCAGTTCATGAATAAAAACCAAAAAACTAAGCGAAATTATAACTGTAATAATGATTTCCGGTGATACCATTGTTCTTCCTGATGATTAATTAATTTACGACAGCTCGACTATCAATTAACTGTAATGCGAATTCCCTACCCCATTGATCTGCTCGAATAGCATCCGAGATTTCGAGCATTTCAAACAAAAAGGGGTTGTCGGAAAATTGCCTGTCTCTGTGGAAACCTTTTATAGTTTGCACCAAAGAACTCAGTATTTCAAATATCTCTGTGAACTTAATTTTCTGATTCAAAAAATATTCAACCAAAATTTCGTTCGAACCGTTCAAAGCAGCGGGGGCTCCGCCACCCATTTTTAAAACGTCATATGCCATTTGAATGGTTGGAAACTTTTTAAAATCAGGTGCTTCAAATGTCAATGCTCCAACTTCGGCCAGATTAAGAAAATCACTACCCGAAATGATACGATCCGGGTACCCCAGGCAATTTGCTATTGGTATTCTCATGTCAGGTGTTCCCATCTGGCAGATAGTTGAAGCATCTCTGTAGGTTACCATGGAATGAACAATGGACTGGGGATGAATCAAGACATGAATCTGTTGCGGCTCAATATCAAACAACCATTTTGCTTCTATTATCTCCAGACATTTGTTCATCATGGTTGCCGAATCAATGGTGATCTTTCTCCCCATGTCCCAGTTGGGGTGGTTCAATGCTTCCTGCAAAGTGATTTTGGAAAAGTCGGAAAGGTCCCAAGTTCGGAAAGGACCTCCGGAAGCAGTTAAAGTTATATATTCAAGGTGTGATTTTTTTTCGCCGTATAAAGATTGAAATACTGCATTATGCTCGGAATCGATTGGTAGAATGTTCACACTATGTTTTTTCGCTTCTTTTAATAATAGTGAGCCGGCTAGCACCAATGATTCCTTGTTGGCCAAAGCTATGGTCTTACCTGATTGTATCCCGGCAAGCACCGGTTCAATGCCGGCAGCACCGACCATTGCGGCAACAAGTTTTTGAGAGTCTGAGAATTTTGCCAGTTCAATATAGCCCTGCCTGCCTTCCAAAATTTCAACCTGATCTGCTTTTTTTCCAAGCAATTGTTTTAATTCTGAAGCTTTACTCTCTCCTGTTGCCACCACTTTAGGTGAAAACAGTTCAATTTGCAGGGCAAGTTCCTTAATACTATTCTGGCAGCTTAGTCCATCGACTCGGAATAGATCAGGATTTTGTTCAATGACCGATAGAGTGCTTTTCCCAATTGATCCGGTAGAGCCAAGAATGATAATTCCTTGTTTTTGTTTACTCATCTAATATTTTGAGAATTGATTTTGGGTTTGAAATGTAATGCTGTCTTCTGACCTGAATGGCTAACCAGACGATTCGATTGCAGATTGCCGGTCGATTTGAGCAGATACCGCTTATTGACCTGGGATGGAATATGCCGAATATAGGAACTAAAAGAACGTTTTTTTGAATTGATTGCTCAGTGTTTGTCTTTATTGTTGAGAGTGTTGGGTAAATCAAATTGAGAACAGATGTTGTCGCTCGGTCTCTTTTTAAATGATTCCAAAAATATATAGTAACCCGATGAATGTTGGTAATGCCAGCAAATAAGCGTCGATTCGATCCAACAAGCCTCCGTGCCCCGGAATCAAGTTGCTTGAGTCTTTGACACCACAAAATCGTTTGAATCTGGATTCGATTAAATCTCCGATTTGAGAAGATATAACCAGAATGATTATGATTGGTATAGCTTTCCACACTGGCAGCAGGTTGTTTAACCAAATTGTTGACATGGAAAGTCCGGCAATTAAACCACCTGCGATCCCGAACAAGCTCCCCTCTATGGTTTTATTGGGACTAATCACTTTTGCCAACGGTCGCCTGCCAAATTTCTTGCCGCCAAAATATGCAAAAATATCGTTAAAAGCAGCCACCAAGACAATAAAAAAAATCAGCTGTGATCCTTGAGAACTGACCAGCTTAAATCTCAAAAGATAAAGGAGAGCTAGAGGTCCCATAATCCAGAAAACAGGGAACAGATACCATAAAAAAGCCTTTTGTTCACGGCCTGCAGGGGAAAGGAAGCCAGTCAACATCAAAACCGGTGTTATCCCTAAAAGTCCTAATCCCACTTTTGAATCACCACGGATTAGGAACCATAACGCCACAAAAACAAGGCATTGAGAAAGATATAAAATGGAGTAGTGGACGGGGATCTTTTTGATATGCAGGGAGTGACCAAATTCATAATATGCAATGACTCCTATCATCACAGTAATGGCGGAAAATACCATTTCATTTGCGCCAAATATGTACCAGCAGGCAGCAGCGGCTAAAGGTAATCCCGTCATTATTCGATGAGAAAGATTACGCGATATCATGATTAATCCCTGTAATTATTTATTATGATGAAAGAAATCATAGAATAGCTTCCCTTTTAACCTTCCTTGATACAGAAAATAAACGGTGAAGGCAATGTAGCTTTTCAAACTTTTATGTTTAGTACGGTTGCCAATACCAGATTATGACTCGAACGAATCCTTGGAACGGCGACTGTAAAGGAATGTGTCCTGGACAAAAAAAAAACGGTTTCTTATAACCCTTCAGCTATAAGAAACCGTTTTGACTAGATGACTGCTATAAAAGTTGGATTGAGCAAGAATTTATGCAATTCCAAGATATGCTTTTTTAACGGCCTCATCATTTAGAAGGTTGGAAGCTTTATCTTCCATTGTGATGTAGCCGTTTTCCATCACGTATCCTCGATCCGCTATGTGTAGAGCAAGATTCGCATTTTGTTCTACCAGAAAGATGGTCACTTTGTTTTCCTTATTGATTTTTTCAATAATTTCAAAAATCTGCCGGATTATCAGAGGTGCGAGGCCAAGAGATGGTTCATCCAGAAGAAGGACCTTTGGATCTGCCATTAAAGCTCGGGAAATGGCCAACATTTGTTGCTCACCACCACTTAGGGTACCTCCAAGCTGGCTTTTCCTTTCTTTCAATATCGGAAACAACTCAAAAATATAATCCAAATCTCGTTGAATATTATTTTTAGATTCTCTTAAATAGGCACCCATATCCAAATTTTCCTGGACGGTAAAATCCGGAAATATTCTTCGCCCTTCGGGTACCTGAATGATTCCCTTTTGTACGATTTGATCTGGTGAAATGCCATTGATCGGAGAATTGTTAAATAGTATTTCCCCTTTTTTAGGAGGAACAAGACCTGAAATCGACATCAGGGTTGTTGTTTTACCTGCGCCGTTTCCGCCGATCAGGGTAACTATTTCACCGGAATACAGCTCTAAGCTGATCCCTTTTAGCGCTTGAATATTGCCATAATAAGAATGAATGTCTTTTATCTCTAATTTCATTCTTCTCCCAAATATGCTTGAATTACTGCTTTGTTAGTTTGAATTTCCTCGGGTGAGCCGTGAGCAATTTGCTTTCCCTGGTTCATGACAAAGATGCGATCTGAAATCCTCATTACCAGTTTCATGTCATGCTCGATAAGTAGTATGGAAATCTTCTTTTCTTCCCGAATTCGTAAAATCAATTGATCCAATTCTTGTGTTTCCTGTGGATTCATGCCTGCAGCAGGTTCATCCAGTAGCAGCAGAAATGGTTCTGTTGCCAGTGCCCGTGCAATTTCCAATCGTCTTTGAGCTGCATAAGGCAGGTTTTCTGCCAGGTGATGGGCAAATTCCAATAGTCCGAAAGTTTCCAGGAGATCCTGTGAAAATTTGACGGTTTCACGTTCCTCTCGTTTAAACCTGGAACTTCTGAATACAGCTTCTAGAAAGTTATTTTTGGTTCGACAATGTCTACCTACCATGACATTTTGTAAAACCGTCATCTTCCCAAACAGGCGGATATTTTGAAAGGTTCTGGCAAGGCCAATTTCAGTGACTTTATTTGGTTTTTTACCTTTCAGGCTGACTTGTTGATTTTCTGCTGGGAGGGCATAAACTTCTCCACTGCTGGGTCGATGAATTCCCGTAATACAGTTGAAGAATGTTGTTTTACCCGCGCCATTGGGACCGATCAAAGCGACAATTTCTCTGTCTTTTATATCCAAATTGATGGAATCCATCGCTTTCAATCCGCCAAAATACATGCAAAGATCTTTTGTCTCAAGGACTGTTTTCATACTATCTCAAGTAAACAAGTTAATACAAAATCTCAATTTGTTAAGCTTATGTTGTTGCAGGCTGTTGAGTTGCGGATTGCTTTTCCGAATCCTCCTCTTCGATCAGTTCATATTTGTGCTGAACATCGCTGATGAGCCCTTGAGGCCTGAAAACCATCATCACAACCATGATAGCACCAAATGTAGCCATTCGGTATTCCTGGAAAAAACGGAGATACTCCGGAAGCAATACCAAAATGATTGTTGCGAAAATCACACCGCGAATAGATCCCATTCCTCCTAAAACCACAATAGATAAGATTATAGCGGATTCGAAAAATGTAAAACTGATAGGATTAATAAATGTAGCCTTAGATGCAAAAATGACCCCAACAAAACCAGCCCAAAATGCGCCTAGTGAAAAAGCGGTCAGTTTGGTCTTCATTTTGTCCACACCCATGGCTTGACAGGCAATTTCATCTTCTCTTAATGCCATCCAGGCTCTTCCAATTCTTGATATATGTAACCTGCGAACAACAATAATAGTTAAAATCATTAAAACAATTGTAATGAAATACAGATAAATGACCGGGCCTTGTAATCCTAGATCAATTCCAAAGAAACCAGGCTTGGGTATGTTGGGAATTCCTGAAGGTCCGTGGGTTACTTCATCCCAGTTTTCAAGGATCATTCTAATTATCTCGCCGAATCCCAATGTTACAATCGCCAAGTAGTCTCCGCGTAACCTTAAAACCGGAATTCCCAGAAGGATTCCCATGGTTGCTGCCAACATACCTGCGAGCGGGAGGCATGTCCAGAATCCGAATCCGAAATTACTATTTAGTAGGGCATATGTATAAGCTCCAGTCGCATAAAATGCAACATATCCCAAATCTAACAACCCTGCCATTCCTACTACTATGTTTAATCCTAAACCAAGGATAATATACATCATTGCAGTTATTAGAATTCCAGTTTGATAACCTGAAACCAAAAATGGAACGACTACTAAGACTGCCATGACCACGCCATAAAACCTTTTATCCTGAGTAAGATCATTGAGAAACCCCAACAGACTTCGCTGATGTTCATTTGAATTACTTTCAGTTTTTTCAATGTCAGCAGGTGCGTCTTTTTGTCTTGTCTTTTTAGTCTTTACCAAAAAGTAACGCCAAAAATAAGATATAACAAAACTTGCTAATGCGATCCCCAGCAGATTCCACCAACGAAATACAATTGTCTCATCGACTTTCAAAACAAGAATTGGGAAAGTTAAAATAGAAAACCATAAAGCCGTAATAAGGGATTGCTTTGTTTCCGCAACAGCATACTCTTTAAAATTTGGGTCTGAAACAGCATACATTGCTGCTTTAAATATTCGCAGTTCGCTTAACACAGTAATTTACTCCTTAAACTTTCTCTATTGTTTCCTTGCCAAGAATACCTTCAGGCTTGAAGATCAGAATCAAAACCAAAATGGAGAAGGCAAAAACGTCCTCATAATCACTGGACACATATCCTGTGGCAAAACTTTCAGTCAACCCCAGGACAAGCCCTCCCAAAGCAGCTCCACGAATATTGCCAATTCCTCCGAGTACCGCAGCTGTAAACGATTTAAGCCCAACAATGAAACCGATATTGTAATTGATTTGCCCAATGTGTGAAGCGATCAGAATCGCACCGAAAGCTGCCAGTAAGGAACCCAGCATAAATGTCATGGAAATTATTTTATTAACATTGACGCCCAGTAACATTGCCATATTTCGATCTTGTGCAATGGATCGCATGGCCTTTCCAACTTTTGTTTTTTGAATCAGAAACACAAGGAAACTCATGATTATGATTGATGCCAAAATAATCATCAATTCGGTTGGTTCAATGAAGTTTCTGATACCTTCCATAAATTCAAAGGTTGGAATCAAGTTGGGAAAAGCTACAAAATCAGGAGTTTGAGCCAAGATTACATATTCACGCAAGAATAATGACATTCCAATGGCACTGATCAGTGGAGCCAGGCGGCTTGCTGCCCGCAGTGGTTTATATGCGACCCGTTCAATGGTAAAACCGTATGCAGCGGCATAAATCATTGCAAATGCCAGTGTCACAAACAATATAGTTAAAAGGCTAAATCCTGTAATGGATAGAATACCCGCTACTACAAGCCCAACAAATGCTCCCACCATATATACTTCGCCATGGGCAAAGTTAATCAGACCAATAATGCCATAAACCAGGGTATAACCCAGTGCAAGTGTCGCGTAAATACTTCCTCTTGTTAGACCGCTACTGAACAATTCGATGAAATAGAACAGTATTTCTGTGTTTTCGGACATATGAGTTATTAACTAGTGTCTACACCTTTATCTGACTTTTGGGATAAACGAATTCCGACCGGACGCCCGTTCGGAAAACCCATTTCTCCGCTAAATCATTCAGGTATTTTATTTCGTGTTTTGAAGCGAGTCACTTTTATGTTGAATCCGGTGGCTCGCTGATCTGAGAACAAAATCTCAATTGATTGTACAAATAGACCTAAAGATGAGCGTGCAGGAAATGCTCATCTTTAGATTTAGGTGGGCTTACCAGTCTACCGATACAAATTCGGCGTTTTGAACCTGGTAAATAGCAAATCCGGAACCTACAACATCACCATACTGGTCGAATGAGATGTTACCGAGAGTTGTAGAAACATTTTCGCTTCTCAGCATATTACCGATGTCCTGGCCTTTTGTTGAGTTAGATTTTTCGATTGCATTAAATATGGCAATGATTGCTGCATGAGCTTGCAATCCAAAGTTACCAGGTTGCTGGCCTCTGGCTTTTAGTTCGTTAGTTACTTCAACTGTGGCAGGAATTGTGGAGATGTCAGCAGGTGAGGAAACATAGTAGCCTTCTACAAATTGGCCACCAATTTTGATGAGTGATGGATCTTTAAGGCCGTCACCAGAGATAAAAGCAGCCTTGATATTCTTTTTTCTCGCCTGGGTGATAATCTTGGAGCCTTCCGGGTGGTATCCACCGAAAGCAACTACATCAGGATTTTCCTTGGCAATTTTCCGAATCAGGGCGGAATAATCAACAGCACCAGGTGTTACACCTTCATACAACACGATATTGATTCCTCGCTTTTCCAGGCCTTCTTTTACTAAATTGGCTAATCCTTTTCCATAGTCACCTTTGTCATGAACGACAGCCACTCTTTTAGCTTTCAAATATTCGGCAATAAACTTGGATTGCAGAATAGCTTGGGCAGCATCGTGGGGAATTGTTCTAAAAAAGAGTGGGTTTTCACCTTTTAAGGTGATATCAGGATTGGTAGCGGAAGGAGAAACCACTGGAATGTTATTGTCTCTATATACTCCCATTGCTGCAATTGTTGCTCCGCTGCATACATGACCGATAACAGCAACGACTTCTTCGGCAACCATTTTTGAGGCTACGTTGGTTGCAACTTCAGGTTTACACACATCATCTTCTGCGACGATTTGTACTTTTCTTCCCAGCACGCCACCAGCTTCGTTGATTTTGTCAGCAGCAAGCATTACTGCGTTTTTAGGGGGGATACCGTAGGGCGCTAAATCACCACTGTGCGGACCGGCAACACCAATTTTGATTGCCTGATCCTTTTCACATCCAGAACCTAGAATAATAAAAAATACCATTGCTATGCCCAGCAGCATATTTCTTATTTTCATTTTAATATCTCCTTATTACGTTTTCGGCAAAGTTAGAACCTGCGTATCCAAACCGGATCCCTGGATTGCATTGAGTCTATACTCGTATATTACGTAGGAATATTGTTGAATACAGCGTTGTCTATGCTAAATCCTTACAAGAATCGTGAGCTTGTTTGCAGAACTAGGATGAAATTCAAGTCAAGGAATGGAACCATATATAGTTAAGTCACTAACTTAAAACAACAGGCTAATCCTAAGATAATGACCCGATTCCGGTCATATTCGTTGATTCATGAATATCAAAGTTTCTATTTATATGCATCACTGGGAGATTGTCAAAGGGAAATATGGTTTTTTTTGCCCAAATGGGCCGTGCATTAACCCAGGTTTTGCAATGTTGATGAAAACGTTACCATGGGGTGTGTTTTTGTTGACTAAGGATAATTAATTTGTCAGAAAAACGCGAAATTCGTCGTTCTTATCTATTGATTAAACGTGGAGGGTATGACTGAGCATTGTCGACTTGGCATCAGGCACCGGAATGAGTATTATCGTCTTTTTACCAGAAATTTCGTTGGACCATCCCAATAAATATTAAGGGAATACATGCGCATTTATGTTTTTGTAGCAATTCTGTTGGTTGGTATCGATCAATTGATCAAATACCTTGTCCGTCTTCATCTAACGGCAAGTTCCTATATCGAGATCATACCCAATTTTATTCATCTTACTTACCAGGAAAACCAGGGAATTTCATTCGGGTTTTTATCCCGCTTGCCGGACAATATACGAGTACCGCTGATTACCGGTGTTTCAGCCCTGGTTATAATTGGATTAACTATATATGTAGTGAAAAATCATCGTGACCTGGCGAGATTTGAAAAATGGGGGTTTACCCTTATTTTGGCGGGAGCCGTTGGGAATCTTATTGACCGTGCGTTTAGACAACAGGTAACGGATTATATGTATTTTCACATTTTTGATTACAGTTTGTTTGTTAACAATTTTGCCGATGATATTATCAGTATAGGTTTTGTAATGATCGTCTGGCAGAGTTTTAGAAAAAAGGACGGGAAAACCAGTGGCAGCTAGATCTACCTTAAGATCCACCCGTGATTTTCTGGGCGTTTTAAGCAAAGAAAACCAGCTTTGGATAGTTGAAGATGAAGTGGACCCAAACCTGGAACTTGGTTGCATACAGAGGTTGGTTTGTGCACAGAAAGGGCCGGCAATTCTCTTTACGAATGTTAAGGGGACCAAATTTCCTGTCGCCACCAACCTCTACGGTTCCAACCGACGTCTGAACCTGGCGTTTGGAGATATTCCGGGCAATTTTATTGCCCAGGTCGCAGAACTCATACAAAACATTATGCCACCTTCGCTTTCAAAGTTGTGGCGGGCCAGGAATCTAGGATGGCAGGCACTTAAAATTGGTACACGGAATCGATCCGGTGGTCCTGTGTTAAGGAACAAAATTGATCCCGTTGATTTAGGACAGTTGCCTCAGATTAAAAGCTGGGAAAAAGATGGAGGTGCTTTTGTCACGCTTCCCCTTGTGTACACGGAAAGTCCCGTGACAGGAAAAAACAACCTCGGCATGTACAGGGTTCAGTTATTTAATAAGAACCAGGCGGGGATGCACATTCAAATCAACCGGGGAGGGGGATTTCATTATCATGAAGCTGAATCCAGGAATATGGCACTACCAGCTTCAGTCTTCATTGGGGGACCGCCCGCGCTTACCATCGCAGCCATAGCCCCCCTGCCGGAGGATATTCCCGAAATTGTTTTTGCCTCGCTACTGATGGGCGGAAAAATCGATGTTTGGAAATCCGGGGAGCTGGGTAAAACCCTGTTGCTGGATGCGGATTTTGCTATTTCAGGCACAATTCCCGCACACCAACGAAAGTCGGAAGGTCCATTTGGTGATCATTACGGATATTATTCCCTGCGTCACGACTATCCCTACCTGAATGTCCAATCGATCCATCACAGGGACAAGGCGGTTTTTCCGGCGACAATTGTTGGACGTCCCCCCCAGGAAGATCATTATATTGCAGAATTTCTCCAGGACATTTTAGAGCCGTTGTTTCCCATCGTTTTAAAAAACGTAAAAAAGGTCTGGGCTTATGAGGAATCAGGCGTCCATTCTCTTGCCGCAACAATAGTCAAAAATCGCTATTATAAAGAGGCATTTACCGCAGCGCTAAGAATTTTAGGGGAAGGTCAGCTTTCACTAACTAAATTTCTAATGGTCACAGACCAGGATTGTGAGATTAAAGATTTCAAGGCGCTCTTTCTAAAGGTGTTGGAGAGAGCAGATTTTAGAACGGATCTCTATATATTATCAAACATTTCCCAGGATACCTTGGACTATACCGGCCCCAAGGTTAACAAGGGAAGCAAAGCCATTTTAATGGGCATCGGAGATAAAAAAAGAGATTTACAAACGAATTGGACAGGTGAGTTTACAAATCCGGCATTTTCCCAGCCTGTTGTTTTTTGTCCGGGGGCACTCTGTGTGAAAGGAGATTCGTATAAAGACAGTCCGGATCAGGCAAGCGAGTTGTCCAAAGAATCCACTGTTCAAGGATTTTCGATGGTTTTTCTTCTGGATGAACCCAAGGCTGCCTGTAAATCCAGTTCCGATTTTATCTGGCACGTGTTCACGAGGTTTGAACCGGCTGCCGACATGGTTGGTGAGCAGTTTGTCGATCGAATGCATATCGGGTTTCAAGGACCGGTGGTAGTGGATTGTAGAATGAAGCCGTGGTATCCTGAAGCTTTGATCGAAGATGAGGAATTACTAAAATCTGTTTTGGAAAAATGGGGTGGGCAGATAGATAAACAATGCAGCAAACCGGATTGATTTCAAATCCGGTTACCTCCTTTTCCGGGTTTTGACATGTTTTTTGCTTTTTTTGAGTATTTGAGGATGTAAAATTATAACAAACTCTTTTTTAGGAGGCTTGGGTCCCAGCATTTTCACCAAATCGCCCATCGTGCCAAATAAAACCTTTTCATCCGGTTTGGTTAGTGACAAAGCGAGTGTCACTTGTCTGACACCGGGTAGTTCAGCTTTTAGGTCTGTAATCAAGGCGCTAAGTCGATAGGGTGCATCATAAATAATAACTGGGCAATTAAATCCAAGAAGATTTCTGATCTCTTTTCTACGATCTGAGGTGTTTCTAGGAAGAAAACCGGCATAGTGAAATTGGTCGAGCCGGACACCTGCTACCACGAGAGCGGCCATCAACGAAGACGCACCAGGAATAGGAATGACCTTGATTCCGGTTTCGTGGCAGCGTTTAACGAGCAAACTGCCAGGATCGGCAAATAAGGGCGTGCCACAATCGGAAAAAAGTGCTGCTTTTTTCCCTTTCAGCAACTCTTGAATAATCTCTTCCGTGCCGGTTTCTTCATTATGCTCGTTGAGATTAAACAACTCTTTTTCGATGTTTAGCTGTTTTAGCAGTTTTCTTCCATTTTTAAACTCTTCACAAATTAGAAAATCAGCATCCTCAAACGTTTTTACCGCGCGCAGCGTAATGTCGCCAGGATGTCCTATTGGGACGGAAACAATATACAAGGCCATAGGGACTAAAATATCAGGACAGGGTTTCTTGCTTAAAGTAGACCGATACTATATATTACGGTGTATGTACGCCGTTGGTAGCCTGGAAGAAAAGCTGCAAGAAATATAACAAATCAAAGAATCTTACCGGTAGACTAAAAACCATAAAATTAGAACAAAACGATCAAAAACTAAAGAGCAAACTCAATGAAAATGATTTCACACAGGATCGATTTTAAATTTTCAAATCACCCCACTTTCTTGTCTGTGCTGATGCCTGTATTTTTTCTAATAATGTTGATTGCCATACCATCAAAAGTTTATAGCTTTGATACCTTGCAGCTATCAAAATTGATTGCGGTTTCCTTGAGTGAAGTTCCTGGAAGGAAATACGGTACGATTGCATTTTCCAGAATTCAGGGAAATCTGGATAAGGCTGTTGTTAATGAATTAATCGATTATACGGAAAATGAGATTGTTCAAAAAAGAAGATTCAGAGTGATCGATCGCTCTAAACTACAGCTAATTCTGCGAGAGCAACGATTTAATCTCTCCGGCATGGTTTCTTCCGATACCTACAAGGAGCTGGGAAAACTGCTGGGTGTGGATCTATTTGTTTATGGGCGTTTTTATAACGATACCATTGTGTTAAAGGCTATTGATGTTGAAAGCTCTGCCTTGGTGTGGGCAGATATTTTTCAACTGAAAAGCCTTGAAAACAACACGCAGCTAATTCGAAACCTGGCTTTAAAAACAAACAATTATATCAAGGCAGATCTTGAAAGATTGAAAGCCAACAGGATTAACCAGATCAGTTTCTGGAGTATCAAAAGCAATTTCGATTCAAACAAGCTCATTGATTACCTTTCAGTCGCTTTGACCAAAGATGGGAGTTTCCAGGTGGTTGACCGGGAAAATCTGCAGTTGATTCTGGAAGAACAGAAGCTCAATATGGAAGACTTTATTGATGAGCAGAAAGCAAAACGTATGGGTGAATTGTACGGAGTAGACGCTTTTGTCTACGGAAGAATTACAACCCGTAATGGGAAGAATATAGCTTCTCTCAAAATGCTCAATATATATAACGGTGTTATTGAGTGGGCGAAAACGATCTCAATTGAATCCAATGATGCACCTACCAGAAAAACAGGAACCAAAGTCTCAAAAGCAGAAAACAAAATGGTTCTAATACCTGCCGGGGATTTTGTGATGGGATCAAACGATTCAAAAGAAATCTCTTTTCCCGCTTTCAGAGTGCCTTTGAAAGCCTATTACATCGACAGAACAGAAGTTTCAAACGGGGACTACGAAGCATTTGTAAAGCGATATAAACACAGAGTTCCCAAATCCTGGCCTGGTGGAAAAATGCCTGTTGATAAAGAAGATCAACCTGTTGTTATGGTTAACTGGAAGGATGCTAATCGATACTGTAAAGTCCAAGGAAAACGGCTGCCAAAAGAGGTAGAATGGGAGAAAGCTTTCAGGGGAGTCAATGGCAGGCCCTATCCCTGGAACGGTAAAAAGTTTTACACAGGTTTCGCCCAGACACTGGAATCTGGCATGCTGGGACCCGTTTCAACTTCAACCCCAAACAAAGATGTTTCTCCATATGGAGTCAGGCATTTGGCAGGTAATGTCAGAGAATGGGTTGACAGTTATTTACGACCTTACCCGGGCAGTCCGTTCAGATCAAGGCAAGTCGGCAGGAATAAGGTTATCCGAGGTGGCTCCTGGGCGTTGCCTGCAACCCATTCCATCGGTTGGTATCGAGACAGCAGTGATCCCACCTATGGTTGGAAAGATGTAGGCTTCCGCTGTGCCAAGTCAGCCAAGTAGTGATTTATAAAACCCTGCTGACAATATCGTTAGTGAAAATGACTTTTCGACTGCTATAAACCCATTCCAGCTTGGTGTCGTTTTCAATCAATTGTTCATTCTCTGGATTGCCCAAGGCAAGCCTCACCTGTTCTTTGGTGAATCCGGTTTCAACCTGCCCATTCAACACTTTATCCAAAACATCCTTTTTAAATTGCTTGGAAATAGCTGCAATGTAAGTGTTGTTAAGCCAGCTTGCATTTTTGTCCGGTCTGTAAATACCGGCCCATTCCGGCACCCAGACATGTATGGGGGCTTGGGTTTTGTAGTTTACCGCCTTCCAGGTGAGCTTGGGAAAGTCCGGTGACTCTTCCTGCCTGCCTGTAAATGACAGTTGGTTTGAAGGCACAAGTTGGAATTTTGTCAGATCACTTTTTCTGCTAGGTTTTTCTGCATAAACCTTAACTTCGCTAAGCCCCAATTCTTTTAACTCGGATTCGGTTTCCACAATGAAACCGGAACCATTAATGGCTCGTGTCTTTTTTGTGAATTCTATTTTGAACACCATAGTACCATTTTTGGGGACGTACATATCCATAACCTGGTAGGCTTGACGGTCTCGAGTCAAGATTTTCCTGCCGGTTTGATCCTGGTTTTGGAACAGATAAGTCGATTTTAACACCAAAAAAGACCCGTTTTCAGCGATACAGTCAATAGCTATGCTAAACATAACCACACCGATGAGTAGAACTTTCATAATCTGCCTTAATTTAGAATTTGAAAAAACTCAAGTTTGGTAGAGCCATATGCTTTTTGTTGAAAAAGAGCCAAGCATTCGGGTGCAATAAGAGTTTTCTTTTTTGATGACTCGACTACAACCAGGCTTTCCTGTAAGAAAGCTGCGGCTTTTCCCAGTTCATCCAGCACTTCCTGTGCCAAATCGGTCTGATAGGGTGGATCAATTAAAAACAGATTTAGCGGGTAATCCCAGCTTATACGTGATAACCAGTGAATTGCATTATCTTTATAAACGATTGTTCGGTCTTCCAGGGAAAGTTTTCGAATATTTTGCTTAATAAATTCGACATGTGGCTTGCTATTTTCAACAAATATCGTCCTTTTTGCCCCACGACTAATTGCCTCCAATCCTAATGCGCCACTACCTGCAAACAGGTCGTAACAGTCATAATCAGTTAGCTCGTAACGGCTGGTAATAACATTGAACAATGCCTCTTTAGTTTTACCGAGAGTGGGACGAAAATCATTCCCCTTGGGAGTGGAGAGCCTGATACCCTTGAATTTTCCGCCGGTAATATTGAGCAAAATATAGTTACAAAAAATGAGTTAAATGTTTAATGACTTGATGGTGATTCCCAAGCAAAATGGGGGATATATTCAATGCTTGCCCCTGTTTCTTGAATGGCTGCCTGTTCCGGAATCTTCTGATCTTTGAATTGTTCGCCCTTTACGACAATTTTTGGTTTCAGTTGTTTTATTAAATCCGATGCGTCATCGTCTTCGAAAACAATGACGTGTTGCACGTTCTCCATACTTGCCAGTAATCGTGCTCTATCCATTTCCTTTAGAAGCGGAAACGCCCCCTTTTGCCGTTTGATACAAGCATCGCTGTTTATAGCCACTACCAGGTTACCTGGAAATTTATCTATTTCCAGCAGGAATCGAAGATGTCCGGCCGATATATTGTCAAAATATCCGTTTGTAAAGATAAGTGAAGTGCCATTTCCGGTTTTTAGATCGGCTAAAAGCTTTGAGATGGTGGTTATTTTTCGGCTGAGTGAATCTCCTCCGATATAATTGATGATCTCTATCCAAGGTACAGGAACAACCCCAACATGAGATGTTTCCAGACCGGCAGCAATATTCGCGATGTAGGTTGATTGAAGTGGAGAGACATCATTTGCCAATAAAACGGAAAGGGTACTGATCAATGTATCACCGGCACCCACAACATCAAATACTTCCGGCACATTCGAAGCTAAGAAGCTGTAATCACTATCATCCTTGTAGTAAAGAATGCCGTCTTTATCCAGACTGACAGTCACAAACGTGGAATTACAGATTTTCTTTAAGCTGGCAGCCGCTTTTAAGACAGCTTCTTTTGAATCCAGGGTCAGGCCTGTGGATTGCTCCGTTTCCATACGATTCGGTTTGATAGAAGTAATGCCTTTGTAATCATTGAAATCAACACCTTTGGCTGGATCGCAAATGACTGGAATTTCCTTTTCATGAGCCAGAGTGATGATGGCAGCGATCAACTCCCGACCTAATACCCCCTTGGCATAGTCGGAAAGAACCACGGCATGTATTTCAGGCATGAGTCTCTCAATTTTCTTTTGCAAAGACTGTTGTAGTGAACTATCGGGTCTTAAACTTGATTCGTAGTCAATTCTCAACAATTGTTGCTGGGCTGTGATTGCTCTTTGTTTTACGATCGTTTGAAACGACTTGTGCCGCACAATACCTTCTGTTGAAATGTCCAAATCTGCAAGGATTTTCAGCAATTTGTCTCCGGAGTGATCCACTCCCACCAATCCTACCGGAAATACCGAACATTTGAGATGCTTGATATTAACGGCTACGTTTGCAGCCCCTCCAAGTCGGAATTCCTCGTCGTCGACCCTGAGAACGGGAATTGGACCTTCAGGAGAGATACGTTCCACGTTTCCCCAGATGTATTGATCCAACATTAAATCGCCAACGACCAGAATATTTTTTGGGGAAAGGTTATTTAATAACTGAATCAGGGTATTCCCAGACAATGTATCCATTGATCAATAGAAGCTTTATGGTTAATTCGGCAGGATCTTTGCTTTTTACTTTCTATCATAAGCAGAAGATACTAATCGTCTAATTCTGAAATCATAGAGTTGTGAGCTTTCCATGTCAATTAGAGTCATTATGCATTCAACGGGAATCCAATTAAGCGATTGTTGTGTAGTTGACCGAATTTCTATTATGAGTTAACAATGTTCCAACAACAGATTGAAGGATAACATATTGAGATTTAAGAAATAATCATGGAATTAAATCAGTATTTGCTGGGTTTGCTACAAAAAAAGCAGAAAAACTATATAACATTGCGTTTTATCAGGGATACAATGCCAAAATCCCTTTTGAATTCGCACCGATTAACAAAAAATTCCGGCTTAAGAGTGGTTCGAAAAGCGTTTGAACCGTATCTAAGTGAAGATTTAATCTGCTTTGAAGGGAGAAGAACCGTTTATTTGGGACAAAACCTTGGTGTAGATGAGATAATTTTAAACAAACTTTGTCAAAATCCACATCTTTCCTCAAAACAATTACAAAATCGACTACCCTTTAAAAACGCGGACTTCATTGGCGGGTTAAACAAACTATTGAAAGAGCAAAAAGTTACATGCGAGCTTCATTCTAAAACACATACTCCAAAGTTGTTTGCCTTTAAACATGGTTCTCAGAAATGGGAAAAGCGAAATACTGATAGTGATGAAGCCCTGTTTCGAGCGGCTTTTCACACGGTTGGACAAGGAAGACAATTTGTAAGGATCCACGAAATTCGTGATTTTCTTAATTGGTCTAAAGATCATTTCGACAGCACACTTGAGAGGTTGAAATCTAATTTGGCCATCCAGCTGCAAGGAGGTGATCCCAAGTTGTTGACCAAAGAGGAACTGGAAAAATCTTATACCGACACCAAGGGAAGGCTCAGAATTATAGTTAATTGGATTGACAATGGATAATCAGCAAAAAATTGACATACTCAAAAAAAACAATCCATTTCTTTCGGCGAGTACCAGTGATCCCTGGATGAACCAGTTTCCGGATGTAAAGAGTGTCAACAAGGAGGTATTCGATTTTATTTTCAATACCATTTCACAAAAAAGTAAGCATCCGGGTGATGGTATGGCATGTCTTGTACTCGGGGAAGCAGGTGCCGGAAAAACTCATTTAATATCAAGAATCCATAAACAACTGGTTGCCGGTTCCAGAACGGTTTTGTTTTCTTATATCCAACCCATTGAAGACCCCGGGCAAACCTTTCGCTATCTTTTACGCGAAATCGTAATCAATCTCTGTCGACCCAGGTCAGGCACGGATAACATGACCCAGTTTGATGTGCTGCTGGGTAAAGTACTTACTGATTTGCTAATAAAAAAAATTCGAATTAAACAGATATCTGTAGCTGATCAAAGAAAGCTTATTAAAAGCTTGAAAGAAGACCCAACCTGCTTTCGCCGTTCCAAAATTTTGCAAAAAGTCCTTGCCAGCAAATCTATCGAAAAATATGGTGCGGATTTTCTGCTTTCAGAGTTCCCTGATCTGGATGAACAATTTTTGGCTGTTTTTTTAAATCTCAGAATTAATCGACTACGGACTCCCGCTTTAAGCTGGCTGAAAGGTGTGATTCTGGATGAAGAAGACGCCGCATTGCTAAAGGTAGGAACCAGGTTCAGTGCCACGGATTCGTACCTTGAACAAGAATCTCGCTCGATTCTGTTTTCGATAAGCAGGCTGCTCGCAAAGTATGGTCAGCTATTACTGGTTTGTTTCGATCGCATGGAGAATCTGGAAAGTCCTTCCCACGTGACCGCGTTTGGGAAAATGCTGGAGTTTCTGGTAGACAGAGCCCAAGCCATGCTTCCTGTAGCCTTTTATCGGGGCCAACTCTGGGAAGAACGATTCAGAAAGGAGTTAAACAGCCATGTCGTCAGCAGACTTGAATCAAACATTTCCATACTTAAAGGCTGTGATACCGCAGCTGCATTAAGCATTATCAAAGCCAGACTATCACAAGTATATGGAACGCTTGTTAAGAATGACTATTTTCCTTTTGACCGTGAAGATTTGATAAGCTGTTTTGATGCTGAGATATTAAGTCCCCGTGAGGTCATTATTGAAGCGAATAATCGGTTGAAACAAGTTCTTGGTGCGATAGACCACGAACCTTTGTCTTCACTGTCGGATATTCTCTACGAGGAGTTTTCGCAACAATACAAACAACTGTTGAACAACTCCACCAGTGTGTCTCCTGACCGGATGCGATTAAGACATACTTTAAATATCTACCTGAAAAGTTTTCCCGAGAGTTCCCAGCTTCAACTGCTGTCTATTGAGTTTTCCGGTGGAAGCAATGATGCGGTTGACTTTGTTTGCAGTTTCAAATCTGAAGCAAACGGGGAATTTAAGGTGGCCTTTGTTATTGATGATTCCGTCCATCACAAGACAGTGAATAGCAAGCTGGAAAAAGCAATTGAATTTCTGGAAGAAGAGTCGACTCACAAGGTTTTTTACGTACGCGACCGCAGGTCTAAATTTCCGGGTCCGGATGTTTGGAAAGTAACCAATAAAACCTTAAGGAGGTTTAAAGACAAAGGGGGTCTGTCAATTAAGCTAACACAAGCACAGGCAATGGCTTGGTACGCTATGACATTTTTACACTATAAGGTTGTTGAGGGGGATGTCACATTTCAACAAGCGGGTAAAACCATGCGAGCCATTACTGACAACGAGTTTATGCAGTTTGCTTCTATTTACCTGCACAGCCCCAAACAACTCAACCTTTTTGATTTGGATGAAAAAATTGACAGTCCTAGGATGACCTCTCAGAAAAAGAAAAGGCTGGAGAAGCTCACTGTTTTAAACATCTGGTAGCATTAACAGCAATGCCGGTCCAGACTGACTACGGGAAGGATGTTAGTTTAATGCAGTTGAATCGTGTGGATTTCGTTGAACAAAGCATTGAATAGAAGAATCACAGCTCTTCTCGGTGATTACCCTGTCTAAAAATATATTCACCAGTCTTTATCTTTTGTGGTTTTAAAATAGCTGCGACTTGTCCAACTTTTTTATGATCGTCAACAATATCCTCAAATAATGAGAAATTTATTAATTGGGTTACCGGTTTTTTCTGTGCAGCCATTTTAAAATTTGTTGTTCAATGTAATGGTGTTAAATCTATGGGTACAGCCCGGTTTTAACTAACAAGTGCCTGAACGAAAACCAATTTAACCCATACCAATTAAAGCTTTGAAAACAGTTTGGTACTTCGAAGTTTAGTGCTTTCAGCGTTCAGCTCTCAGCCGGTTTTTGCTTGCAATTGTAATGTCTTAAGCTGAAAGCTGACGGCTGACAGCACGTTACTCTTCAAGCTGAATTCTGAGATCTGGCACGAGGCTGGATAAGGGTTTAGCGTTTTTCCGTTCAGGTACTAACTAAACAAGGCAGCATATCCCACGGAGTTTTTATCCCTGGTTTGATTACCGGAACAATCGTAGCTTTTGAAAGTGAATTCAGGCCTGTTCATGCTTTGAATCATGTTCATGGCGGTAAGGATAGGTAAAGCACCGCAAATGGTTGCATCTGTTTGTTCCATAAAACCAATCAAACCTGAAATGTTTCCTGCAACAATATGATCAATTGCCTGCATATCCATTGCTTCGCCTGATCCATACCCGTATTTTTGGGGAAAATGATTAAAGTTAGGTCCAACATGATTGAAGTCCGAACTGATCACCCAAAGCGTTTTATCATCATCCAGTTCTATTAAAAGATCTGCCAGTTTTGCTGCGGATTGATAAGAACCGGAGAGAAGTATCGGGCTGTATTTAGCGTCAGGCAATAAATGTAACAAAAAGGGCATTTGCACTTCCAGGCAATGTTCCATTTGATGGTAACGTGAATCCTTGATCACCTGCGGATGATTCACCGCAGCAATTTTTGCTTCTCCGATTGGAAACGACCAGTATTGTTCTTCTGATTCGGCGGCTCCGCGAAAAGAATAGCGATGGGAAGGACCCAGAAGTATAACCTTTTCATAATTAGCAGGTTCGATTTCCGCAAAAGATTTGCCGGCAATCCTACCTGAGTAAATATAGCCGGCATGTGGAACGATAATAAATTTTACTTGCTGGTCGGATACCTTGGTCGAATCATCAATAAAACCTGCAACTTCCTGTTTTAGAACTTGCGGATCGCCAGTATAAAACATCCCCGCAACTGCTGGTTTACGGTGTGTTTTCATTTTCTGCCCCAAAAAGGTTAAGTAGAAATCCTCCCACGCCAACGGCACATACCCTTGGCCAGGCAATGCAGCGCACTTTGCCTGCTCTCTTTCCCTTTGTATCGTAAATAAACGACCAGGTTGACGTGGCAAAATAACTGCCTGTTATCCTGTCGTTCTGGTTGTAAATCTGCCCTTTGGTTGCGTACCCCACCAGTGTGCTGTTTTGATCATTGTTTACCAGAAATAGCTTTGCAACGCCTTCTTCAACCATGATACCGACTCTACCTACTTGTCGTTCTTGCTCATCAAAAATCTCTACAAATCTTGGGTAAACATGTGCTGTGCCGAAGGGCTTGTCATCTCCGTCAAAAATGGGCCCCTTAACCGGAAAGGGACCGTATTCCACGCCGCTGGTACTGCAGGTCAGAAGGATAGTCAGACAGAACGTAAAAATGGCAACAGCAGGATATTTGAAGGACATAAATCAGCTTTGTTTCTAATTAACTATGAATCACAAAATGTTGTCCTGCTTTTAAAAGCATATGGTTGTCCGGAAGATCTGACAATTTTTTACCTGTATGCATATATACCACATCGCAGGGATTGTCGAAATAGTCTTCCGGATCACCATGAATCGATCCACTACCAGCATCAACAAAGGAAATGTCATGGCAAGTGTCATCCGGAAGGGTATGCATCAGCTCATTGTATCTTGTTTTACTGTAGACACCTGCCGAATTTAACGATTCGATCATTCTCTTGGAGAGGGTATCACCGGAAAGAAAAACACTTGATGTTTCTTTACCGTTTTTTACATTTAGTCTCAAGCCCAGCGCCGGAATCGCATGACTGGAATAGAAAACTTCAATGCGCGCTCCAAACAAAGAAAAGGGTTTATTGGCGTAAATCGGATGAAAATTATAGAACGATTTCGCTTTTCCGTAACCACAGTCCAGGATAGTCATGAGCTTTAGTATCATGCAGTGAAAAATCTCCGGAGAGGTGTAAAGATCCACTTTTTTGCCAAAGCCAACGCTCTCCATGATATCAAGGTGATCTTCGTGGACATGGGAGACAAAAACAGCATCCAGCTCCTCCAGAGTTAAACCTAATTTTTCCAAATGTCTGTGCAAAAAGGCCGGGCAATCCCATAACATCCATTTGCCGTTAAATCGAAAAAGAAATCCATTGGCAGGTTGTGTGGGATCGAATCCTTCGCTTGCACCCAGACAACGCACGCTGAACAGCGAATTGGAAATAATCTCTTTTCTTGTGACTTCAACACCCTCAATCGGATACACGGGATTCAGAGGCTTGGTGATCGACAGTTTGGTCTTCAGTTTTTTGTCACAGGTGATAAAAAACTCATCTTCATCTTTTCGTTCGATGCTGACTTTGGGAAACTCTTCAAATGAGGGGTAAATTTCTTTTTTATCACCAATTTCCAGGGGTACAAACTCGATCATTTCATCCATTTCGTAGGGCACTCCTGCTTTGTTCCGGGGAGCCAGGAATTTGGTTTCATCCACGATCTGTTTGATTTTTCTTTTGCTCAATTTAGTAGGAATATCAAGGTTTGTCTCCACATTCATGATTTCCTCAAATTCCGGACCAAGCAAGGTAACGCGTAACATTTCTCTGAGTTTTTTACAGATTTTTTTCTTGGCAAATACCTTGAACTTACGTCCCCTCGCCATTCCTTGTTGAATAAATAAAAAGTGGTAAAACGGGAATTCGAGGCATGCGAAAGAAGAGTTGTATTTGTACAAGGTCCCAGGAATGACAATTGTGTCCGGCATGGGCACATGTTCGGTCATCATCAGTTTTAAGACTTCCGGTGGACAGCCGATGAGAATGTTTCCCTGAGGGGTGCTGTATAATTGTGAACTCTCTGTTAACGGGTGTTTGCTGATTAGTGCGTTTGCTTGTGCCATAGCGCTCAAAACTTCCTGAGATTTAAATTTCCTTAGTTACAGTTAGTTACGCTTTGAAAGCAAAATATATTCCAAAAAATCCTCAATGGGTTACCATTACAGGTTTTCGAAGCAGTTTCCCCTCCCAGGTTCCATATGTGAAACAATTAGCCTGAGGCGAATTATATCAAGTCATTGTCCGGTCTGGAAAGTTGAAAATACCTGCAAAAACGCTCAAATAGATTTGAACGAATTTGGTAGCAGAAAATATTTTGGGAATAATCTTGGCACACCTTGCGTTTTATGGTTGAAGAGGATCAAAAAGTGAATCTGAATCAAATTGCGGGAAATCGTTTTTTGCTGTAGGAATTATCTATTTCGTCTAATAAACGGACTGTATTCAGTTTACCCATAGTTAAACTTCAAACTTACTCATCGCATTGTTCGGTATGACTAAATCTAAAATCCAAAAACCGAAATCCACCCTTCTTGGATATCTTCGGAAAGTTTTTTTCTCCATGGTGATTGGAACCTTCATCATTCCCTCATACTCTCCGGCACAACAGGCTTTTACTCCATTGCAGGAAGGCGACTATGAAGTAAAAGACGAGAACATCTTCTTTAATCCGGGCATCATGGTTGAAGGAAGCTATGAGGCCTACTATTCTGCAATCAAAGAAGATTTTATTACGGGCGACCATATTTCCGATGGATTATTACAAGACATTGAATTGAGAATCAGGTCCAAAGTAAACACCAACCTCTCTGTGCATGCCCACATAGGAAACAAATCGAAAGTGGTTTCCGAGCAGGATGATCGGTTCAAAACAGACTATGCTGATGAAGTGAGTGATGTCAGTGATGACAGCGGTGGGATGGACCTGGAGTTCAGGGAAGCTTATCTGGAATACAATCACAATCCTAACGCTGTGTTGCGGCTAGGAAAACAGTTGATTAACCCTGGCGATCGCATGGGGCTGATTTATGAAGGTAATGCTAATGCCGTTACCCAGCAATGTCGGATCGGAACCTGGTGTTATTATATTGGGGGGGCAAGAATCGGTTACGAGGGAAATTCAGCCCTGTTTTGGATGCAACTGGATTACCCGGTTTATGAGTCGGGCGTTGTCATTTCAGATCCCTGGGTGGAAAAAGGCACCCGACAAGAGGCTTCCCTCAATGTTGAGCTTTTAAGGGTGGATCATCGTGGCTCTGATATTCCGATGTCTTCTACAGGTCAGTGGGTTGGGGAGTTCTCTGCTAAACATGATACGACTTCGGATGCCGGTACAACAAAATACATCTATTTTGAAAATGATGAAGTTCAGTATCTTGGTTTTAATCTTCGCTGGAATTATTATAAAACAATGCTGCGCTTGTCTTGGATAAACCTTGCCGGCAAACGGGATTATTGGATGAAAGCAAGAGATGGGGATAGAGAGTTTGTAACTAATAACGAGGTCTCTGGAAATGCTGTTTATCTGGATGTCAGCTATCAATTGCTGGATTACTTGAAGGTCGGCTGGACTACCTTAAACTCTTCCGGAACAGAACGCGAAGACGGCGAGAAGTTTTGGGAGAACAATTCGGAATCGTATCTGGAAGTGCAAAAAGGCGATTTTGGTGATGCCTTGATCTATTTTAACGGAAAGGATGGACTTGGACAGGGGCATTCCGTATCCAACCTGATTTACAACTCTATGCGCGCTTCTTATATCTCCGATGACAAAAAGTTAAAAATGCTTTTTGCGGTCTATACTTTTAAGCGAGCCCAACCCGTTTTCTATACCGTTGAGAATGGAGATGATAAGACTTCAACGGATATCGGCTCGGAAATTGATTTTGTGCTTGATTGGAAGTGGGAAGACGATTTAACCGCGGGATTCCAATTGGCAGCTTTTTCACCTGGTAATGCCTACAGTGCCAATGACAATGACAAACCAAAAGAAGACAACAAAGGCTTTTCATTGATTGGGATAAATTTACGTTACGAATTTTAGCTGAAATTATTTAATTGGGAGAAGAAACCATGCAAACCTCTAAATCAACCGAATTGTTTCAAAGAGCCCAAGCGTCAATTCCCGGTGGAGTAAACAGCCCAGTTCGAGCTTTTCGATCGGTCAAGATGAATCCGCTATTCATCAGCAAAGCCAAGGGATGCAGAATTACTGATGTGGATGGAAACGAATTCATCGATTATGTTGGCTCCTGGGGACCGATGGTTCTTGGTCACAGTCATCCCAGTGTTTTGGAAGCTGTGAAATCTGCAACGGAAAACGGGCTATCTTTTGGAGCTCCCACTCAGCTGGAAGTGGAGCTGGCTGAACAAGTCAAAAAAATGATGCCCAATATTGAAAGTGTACGAATGGTGAATTCCGGCACCGAAGCCACCATGAGCGCTATTCGGGTTGCGAGAGGTTACACGGGCAGGGACAAAATCATCAAGTTTGCCGGGTGTTACCATGGCCATGCCGATCATTTGCTGGTTAAAGCCGGGTCTGGTGCAGCGACTTTCGGTCAACCGGATTCTCCGGGCGTGCCTGCAGCTTTTGCCGGTGAAACGTTGATTGCCAGATACAATGATTTGGAAAACGTTTCACAACTGATTGAGGAATATCCGGGTGAGATTGCTGCCATCATCCTGGAGCCTGTGGCAGGAAACATGGGGGTTATAGCACCGGTAGCAGGCTTTTTGAAGGGTTTGCGTGATTTGTGTGATCGTGAGGGCATTCTTTTGATATTTGATGAAGTGATGACGGGCTTCAGGGTATCCAAAGGTGGTGCTCAAGAGCTTTACCATATCGTGCCGGATTTGACGACGCTCGGTAAAATCATTGGTGGGGGAATGCCCGTAGGTGCTTATGGAGGCAGGCTGGATATTATGGAACAAGTTTCTCCGGCCGGAGGAATCTACCAGGCCGGAACTCTTTCCGGCAATCCGGTGACCATGGCCGCAGGATTGGCTACCTTAAAAGAGCTTGACAAACCGGGATTTTACGAAGAATTAGGTGGCAAGGCAGTCTGGCTGGTTAATGAAATTAAAGATATTTTTGAAAAGGCGTCGGTTCCTTATACAATTCAACAAGTCGGTGGAATGTTTGGATTCTTTTTTATTGATAAGGAGGTAAATAATTTTGATGACGCTCTTAGCTGCGATACGGAACTCTTCATCAAATTTTTTAAAGAAATGTTGAGTCAGGGGATCTACCTGGCGCCATCAGCTTTTGAGGCAGCTTTTGTATCGATGGCTCATACGGAGCAAGATCTGGAAAAAACAAGAGATGCGATCAAAACAGCCATCTCTAATGTTCTTTGACCCATTTAATCATAGTCGATCACAGTAAAACTGTTCGGGCATTCATCCATCATATAGCGGATAAATGCCAAATGGGTTGAATGTCCGCTTTTATGGCAGAAAACATCACCTATGATGCGGTGATTGTTGGCAAGGTAAAAGTCTCCGACCTGGTCCAGGATCTTGTGTAAATTGGGCTCATTCAACCAGGTCATCTCTTCCAGATTTTCAATATTGCCTTCCTCATCCAGGATGATTGCGTTTTTATTGTTACCTCCCTTTACCAGACCCTGGTTCAGCAACTCCTGATAATCCCTTCTAAATCCAAACGTTTTTGCTTTGGCTATGTTTTCAATATAATTCTTTTCCGTAAGCTGGAACGTCATCTCTTGTTGACCAATCTGTCTGTGGTTGTAATCGATGGAAAAGGTAAAATTGGATTTATCGGAAGGCAGAATGAAAATAGTAATGTCGTTGTATTCATAGGTAACTGGTTCAAGAACTTTTACAACCTTTTTTGGTGTATCAAGCTGCTTCAGTCCAATATCCTGCAAAGCGGTATAAAAATCATACCCGCTGCCATCCATAATAGGAACTTCAAGACTGTGCAGTTCGATCAACAGATTATCGATCCCCAGGCCGTTACAGACTGAAAGCAAATGCTCAATAGTGGTTACCTCAACACCCTCACTTTCTATGGTTGTGCATAGGGCAGAGGATTTGGCATATTGATAGCTTGCCGGAATCCGGACTTTTTTATCTCCCCGGTAGAACACAATACCGTGATTCTCAGGAGCCGGAAAAAAATACAGATCGGTTTTTTCCCCGGAATGCAATCCGTGTCCATCCTTGATGATAAACGAGTTCTTTATCGTTGTTTGGTTCATAACGTTTTAAACTCAGGATACAAAATTGAAACAGGTTAAATGCCCATCATTGTAAAACTCTTTGTAGTCAGAATTCAAGTAGTCTTTTAAGCAGTCAGCAATGCTGAAAATTGTCAGTGGTTTGGAACGATTGTTTAACTTGATTTTTAAATTTTCGTAAAGGGTGATACCTGATTTTATTGGTTTTGAAGGTCTGTACAGATATAAAAAATCGATATGAGCCAGGTCTATGTTTAAAATATCGTCATTGATCCATTGGATCTTTTCTTCAGGGATTTCCAAGGCTGCTTGAAACATTTTCCCAATCCTTATCAATTCACCGGAAAGCTCAATCTGAATAGTTTTTTCGTGGGGATATAAATATTGGAACAGTAATCCCTGTAAACCGTTTCCTGCTCCTAAATCAGCAGAAACATGGTGTTGTTTGAGATACTGTTTGGCTCTTAACAGTGGTGAGATACCTCCGGGGTGATTGAAGTATCCATGCTTGTCATCAAGCACTTCACGTTCTGACTCGGTGTATCCCGATCCGGCTCCATGAATGTCACAATAAAGGTTTAAAAAGGCAAGTTCAGTATCGTCATTATACCCCTGGCTGGCTAACTCACTGTATTCACGGGCTGTTTTCTCTAAGAAGGGAAATTCTACAAGTATTTTCGGATCTGAAGAGATCTTTAAAAAAGCCTTTTCAATTTTGGAAAGGCTTTCTTTTGTCTGTGGGTCATCAAAAATTGTTTCCATGTGCCGTGTACATTTGATCTTTTTTCGAAAGCAATATCTTCTTTTGGTCCTGCAAAATTGCAGCCTTTCATTGAAAAAGATCTGTTTTTACCATTAGTGCAGCTGCAATTGGTTGAAGTATCTTATCTTGTTGAGTTTGATTGAATTCGAAAGCTTTGGCTATCTCTTTTATGAATTCAGATTCAACTGGATCATAGTTCTTATCACACATGACAATTTCAACCAGGTATTTGAATAGGAACTCGGCGATATTGTCGATCAGAATCATCGGCAATTGTCCCTCTAATTCCTCGGCTTTTGACTCAAGCTGTTCCAAGCGAACCTGATCGTTATCCAGTAACTCTGCAACAATTTCAAAATATTTGATTTCAGCCGGATGAACACGATTATCAGCTCGTATCGCCCTCACCAAAAGCCAGGCACTGATTTCTCTTTGAATATCCGAAAGCAGGGGTTTTAACTCACGGAATAGATTTTTCCTGATTTTATAAAGCCTTTGTTCAATCAGACCGTTTATCTCCTTAGGGTCAAATCCAAGTTCCCGCCCCAAATCACTTAAAAAGTAGTAATCAAGATCACTTAAATCCCTGCCAAAGGTCTCTATTTTTAAGCAACTGTCAATAATTAATGCACCCATCTTTCTCGGGATTGTAATTGCCAGCTGCGGAAGATTGTGGTCTTCATCTTTGCAGACCTTTACCACTTCTTCAAAAACCAATCGAACAATCCGTTTAATTTCTCCACTTCTATAATCCAGGGCTTTTGCGGTTGGCCATTGGGTTGCGGAATCATGAGACGTCACGACAATTTTAGCCTTGGGAAACAGAGAGGCAAACAAATCCTTTCCAAATGTCAACAACCCGTCTATTTTTGACTCGCAATCAAGTGTGATTTGTTGTCTGTAGGTATCTATTTCATTTTTTGTCGGTCGTAGCATATCTAATGACTTTATAAAGGTAAAAGAATTGGTTGATCATTTAAAGCCGTGATTTTTATCAAATAGATCCATCTTAATATACATAGCTTGTTAAACTTAAAATTGAAAGGCCAATTGGTCGAGGGAATTAAGGTAAGGGACCGGTTCAGTGCCCGTGTTGAAAGGAATCAGTATTTGCAACACAAAATGATTGTGTTACAGCATTCTGAAATGGTTTGATGTTTCGATATCAAAAGACCTCGTTCATTGAAGTTTTTGCCTTTTACCATCAATTAAAAACTCAAGGGATGGTTCCTAAAGCGAATATTTTGAGGTTCGGTTAACCCTACCTGGTTCACAAGAACGGGGGAGCAGATTTGGCGTGAACTCGAAAGTTGGGACATTTTTGAAAACGACATACTCTCTGTTATTAGACTTGTGATTGAAAAACAAAAATTGCGGCTGTTGGGATTAGGGCTCGATACAGTTCTTTGGAAACGTCTGTATCAACACATGACGAGGACGTTTCGCAAAGATGAAATTAATTTGGAATTTCAGCTAATAAAGTATAAGTGGTCAAAGTTTAAAGATAAAAGCCTGGAAAATCTGGAGGATTTTAATCCTGACTTCATTTTTACTTCGTCCGAACTGTTTAAAGGCATTGAGGAGATGGAATCATTTTTCCAGTCATATCAACCCATGAATATTGTTGGCTATCCGGGACTCATTTTGGTTGAACACAAGCCGGAACGTTTTATCAGGCAATACTTCAGGGCTCATCCCTATTCAGACATTCAGTTTCGGCAGTTTCCTCGATTAAAAATCACTGATCCGGATTTGATATTTTATGATTCTTCGGAGATTGCACCACGTGAGATATACCCTTTGCCCGAAATCCATTTCAAAGAGGAGAAAGAAATATTTCTTGATAGGGAGAAATTAATTGGGTTTTCTCCCTGGAAAGACATTGCCACGTTGTATTGGAAGGAAAAGCATTATACACCGTACCAGTTTTGTCAGTTGTTCGATCAGACCTACGAAAATGACAGTAGCACCAAACATTCAAAAGGAATTCTATTCGATTGCGGCCGAATGTACATTTCGCCTGGTTTTTTTCTGAGGGACATAGCAAATCTTGAAACGTTAAGTCTGCCCATTGTTCATATAATCAGCTATCAGCAAGTAAAAAAACACTACCTGGATCTTGATTCTCTTTGTTTTAAGCTCCTGGAAACTGCGAAGCACCGTTGCAGCTTGAAGTTTAATGAAAACTACCTGCAGGATGAAGTTGCGATCAAATCTCACGTACCGGTAACGATCAGTTCAGACAGTGCGCTAACCTGCACTGTGATCAATCAATTAATGCAGGCCGATGGTTACGCAAGAACAGTCACTGCGGATCAGGCGGATGATTCGGCAAACCGATTTCTGGTTAGTTTGAATATAGAACCTGTTGAAAACACTCCGTTTACTTTTTCAATCATACTGGATAAGTTGCCCATCGAGAATGCCACGTCCGGTGAAACAGGGGTTATTGAACCCCTGACTCAGTTGGAATTGGAGGACATTGCAGATCCTGTTATGCTTCAAAAACGGTCAAACCAAGTCACAAAAAGGTTGCAAAAACTGAAAGATCAAATGAAGGTGTTGGCTAGTTCCAAGGCAGAAAGCGACAAAAATAGGTATATCGACATGCTTTCCCGGAATAAAATGGAATTTATCAACAACCTGCTGGAAATATCTGAGACCTGGGAGGAACAAAACTGCGATGTGGCCGTGGCAAGGCAGGAAAGTGTCTTGGTCCTTTATGACGATGAAAAGCAGGCTTTGGCAATCGAGGAGCAGTTACAAAGAAATGAAAGAAAAACGTTTTTGAACGCGGCTCAGCAGTTTTTTAATTTTGAATCGCTGGTAGATTTAAATATTGGCCCATTGGAACCGTTTTTACATGATGGTGTTGTTATTTGTTGTATGACGACAAAGGCAATTCTCCTCAGGAAGTTTCAACAATTTGAAAAGGAGTTGGCTCAAAGAAATTATCCCCCTCTGGACAAGGCCATATCAAACCTGGAATCGGAAATCTCCAAATGTGAAGAAAGAGCCGGGAGAATGAAAATTTTAAACTACAGCTCTTATTTGCGTGAGCTTTATCTGGAAAACAAAGAAGCCTTATTCTCCGCTGTCAAAAACTATTTCAAAGAGGTGGAAAAGACCCGTTATCTTATTAAAAACCAGGGCGCAGTCTACATTATAGGGGATGAAGAAGACAATTGTGATAAGATAGCATCTGCGGTCAAAATGGCTTATGGCGATTCTGAAAATATTGTGGTCAGAAAAGTGCCTACGGAACTGAATCTGTTTTATGGAGATTTGGCAGATCAGACAGAAACCGATGAGGAGTCTTTTAGAAGTGATTTAATTGATATGAATGTCAATGAGTTGTCACGGTTTTACAGAGATATTGCCTTGTCAATTGGTTTGAGGGATGTTGAGATCTTTTTTCTGGCTGGTGATCCTCAATTAAATCAACTGTTGATCGAGTTTTTAAGGCAAAAAGGATCAAAATATATCAACACACCCATTGTGCTTCTAGCTTCAGGCGTATTCAATTATCAGCTGATGAACGGACTTTCACGGGAAGGTGTGAAAGTCCTTTACCAGGACCAATTGCTTAGAGACAACCCGGAAGCGTTAGCCAAGACATTTAAAACAATTGTGTAAATTGTGGTACCAATTTATATAAAATAGAGACATGTGTACTATCTTGCTTAAGCAACAACAGATGTGTCCAGCATTCTATCTGAAGCTGAACACAAATATTGAAAAATCCATTGATTACTGAAAATGTGAGGTTGGATTATGAATGAGTGGATCAGAACGACCAGCGTAGCTGGTTTTTGTGGTTGGTTTTTAGCTCCTGTAAGCGTTGTATCCTGGCCTTGGTGTTAGGATGTGTCCTCAATATTTCGGGTACATTTTTCAAATATGGTGCATAGAACTTCTTCCAAAATGTTGTCTGCATACTGATTTTTTTTAATGCCGTTGACAATCCGCTGGCATCACCAGCCAGCAAAGCGGCGTCCATGTCTGCTCTAAACTCCCTGTTTCTCGACATTGCAACCTGAAATAAAAAACTGATTGTCGGAGCGGCCATCAATAATAAAATTGTGAGCCAGGGAAGAACAATCTGGTTCAAAAAAAGCAAAGGGAGACTAAGGATTAATAAGACCTGGCCGAACAATGCCATGTAGCCTGTTAACTTTCTTATTTGTTCACTAAACAGCATAATTTGAATGTCATTGTTTTTCAGGTGCGCCACTTCGTGAGCCAACACTCCGTACATTTCCTCTTTCGTCAGACTGTTAATCAACCCCTTTGAAATCACAATAGCTGCCCGTTCTTTGTCTTCAACGGTATAAGCATTTATCTCAGGAGTATTATCGAAAAAAAGTACAGGCATTTTTTCGATGTTAGCCTTCCCGGCCAGTGTTTCAGCCATATTATACAAAACGGGAGATTCACCGGGGTGAATGAGCTGCACATTTTTTTTTCTCAAAATCTGGGCAATAGAAAAATTCGATGTAAAGAAGAATCCTATGCCTGCAGCAGCTAAAGCAATGATGACTCCCGTATACCCGGCAATGGTGAATCCTAAGAAAGCCATAACTCCCAGCATACCGGATATCATGAGCAAAAACTGAAGATAGTTTTTGACCTTCATGAGCAGTAAATTTTGGGAAGGCTTAGATTTTATGGGATTATCTTTTGTCGAAGATCTTAGTCCACTGACAGGAATTCGCACATATCCGTCTTTTGAAGGAATTAAGATCTCATCTGAATTATGTGATTTTGTTTTCATGCTCTTCACACCGGATTATGGGTAGTGGGTAATCATTAAAATACAGTTAGGCTTTTAACTGCATCTGGTGTGCCAGTGAAATAATCAAAATAATTACAGAGCACTACAGTTAACAATAACCTGTTAGGTCATTTTGACCGCATTCGATAATAGAAAGATCGATCCTCATTTAGCCAAATTTCCTGACTGGTAATCCTCAACCGCCTGCTGAATTTCAGCTTTCGTGTTCATGACAAACGGTCCATACTTGGCTACAGGTTCACCAATCGGCTTTCCGGATAAGAGAATAAATCCTGTGTTTTCGTTTCCTGCTTTCACAGACAGGTTCGTTCCTTTTGACAGCACCGCCAGTTGCCCCTGTTTAACAACCTCCAATTTGGGCTCACCAGGATCTCCAATTTGAAGCATTCCTCGATAGACGTAGATCAAGGAGTTATGGGTTGGTTCAATCGGGTGGGTAACCCTGTCATCCGGTACCAAACGGATGTCTACAAACAGTGGATCTGTATCGATGCCTTTGGCTGCACCTTCAATTCCCATTGAGTTACCGGCTATGAAACGAAATAATGAGCCGGATTCCAGCCATAGTTCCGAGATTTGTTCCGGTTCGATGTTCTGATAGGAAGGCTCCTTCATTTTTTGATAACTTGGTAAATTGACCCAGAGTTGGAATCCCCAGATCAAGCCGTCTTCCTGAATCGGCATTTCGGAGTGTATTATTCCCCTGCCAGCAGTCATCCACTGCACACCTCCCGATTGGATAATCCCCACATTGCCTTTATGATCCTTGTGCTCCATTTTTCCTGCCAGCATGTAGGTAACTGTTTCAAAACCGCGATGGGGATGACTTGGAAAGCCCGCGATATACTCATTAGGGTTGTCTGATTTAAATTCGTCGAGCATCAAGAAGGGGTCGATTCTTGGTAACAAATGGCTTCCCAGGCTTCGATATAAGGTTACACCTGCGCCATCTGATGTTTTTTGGGCTGTGATAATTTTTTCAACTTCCAGGTTTCTATTATCATGTTTGCTCATGACAATCTCCTACAAGATTGGATTTTCGCTGAACCGATTGCGGTCATGTGGTCCGTCTAAGTCTACCAAAGGGCCTTTGGGAACAATACGCTTTGGATTGATTGTTTCGTGGCTATAGTAGTAGTGCCTTTTTATATGCTCCATGTTTACGGTCTCGCGAACTCCGGGCACCTGATACAACTCTTTTAGGTAATTGAACAGGTTTGGGTAATCTGCGATGCGTTTTTTATTAGCTTTAAAGTGGGTGAAATAGACAGCATCAAATCGAACCAGGGTTGTAAACAATCTCCAATCAGCTTCGCTTATTGAACTTCCAACCAGAAATCTCTGGCTTTCCAATTTTACCTCCAGGGTATCAAGAGCTGCAAAAAGATTATCAAAAGCCTTCTCATATGCTTCCTGTGTCGTTGCAAAGCCGCATTTATAGACGCCGTTGTTAATATTGTGATAAACGAGATCGTTTATTTCATCGATCTCTGTTTGTTTGTCTTCAGGGTAGAAGTCGTAATGCACGGGCGTGAACTCATCAAAGGATTTGTTAAAAAATCGAATGATTTGAGAAGATTCGTTGTTTACTATCACACGATTAGCCTTATCCCATAGTACCGGAACTGTTACTCGTCCCGTATAATCCGGTTTTGATGCTGCGTACACCTGATGCAGATAGCGATAGTCCACGTTGAGTTCATTGAGTGATGAATCGCCTGATTCAAACTCCCAGCCGAATTCCATCATATCAGCCTTTACGCTCGTCACCGAAATTATAGCCTCCAATTTTTTCAATTTTCGCATTATCAGTGTCCTGTGTGCCCATGGACAAGCCAACGATACAAACAGATGATACCGATCGGGTTCGGCTTGAAATTCATCAGGTGATGAGGGGGTTGGTACTACCTTGTTGTGAAATTTCGAATCTTCCCTTACAAATTCTCCTTGGCTGGCTTTGGTATCATACCACTGGTTTTGCCAGTTTCCGTTGACTAACAGGCCCATCTTGATTTCTCCTTAAATCCTTAATATACAGCAATTTACATTGTACAATATCTGCCGGAATGATATGATTCTTACGTTAATCAGTCTGATAAGTACCTTTATAAATAGGGAATTACATGTTGACCCTGGAACAGTTAATCGTTTTAAGAGCGGTCGTTGAAACCGGTAGTTTCAGATCTGCGTCAGAAACTCTTCACAAGGCCCAGTCCGCCGTTAGTTATGCAATAAAGAACCTGGAAGCCGACCTGAACATCCAGATTTTTGATCGTAGCAGTTACCGTCCTGTTTTAACCGAACAGGGAAAGGCCATCTTCAACAAATCCAAAATGGTGCTAAGCCAGGTTGAAGAACTTTCCCAACTTGGTGAACACCTCTCCCAGGGAAGAGAACCCGAGGTTCGCCTTGCAGTCAACGGTATCTGCAAATTTGATAATGTTATCAAGGTGATTCATAAATTTTCTAAAAAAAACCCGGCAGTTCGAGTGTTGCTTTCCGTGGAAAACCTTGGTGGATCAATTGAACAGCTTCTCCTGGGAAATGTTGATATTGCTTTGGCAGAAGTTACTGATATGCCGGACCAAATAGAGGGTGTTCTCTGGGATAAAATAGAATTTTATACCGTTGCAGCACCCGATTATCCTCCTGCCAAAACCAAAAACAAGCTTACTAAATCTGACATGATGCAATATGTGCAGATCGTCGTGGCAGATTCGAGTCGACAATTTCAACCAAAAACAGCTGGCGTTTTGAAAGAGGCGACTCATTGGACTGTCAACGACTTTTCCATTAAGCGACAATTGATTATGGCCGGTCTTGGCTGGGGTAACATGCCGAAACATCTGGTTGAAGATGATTTAAAAGCCAACCGGTTAGTTACCATCCCTTATTCCACCACCATAAACCTGCTTGTGGATTTTTATCTGCTAAAACGCAAAGATGCCTTGCTAGGTCCCATGTGCACTGAACTTTGGAACCTGTTTGCTGCCACCAAAGCCGAGTTTTAAGCCGGACTTTTCACCCAGCTATTGATCAGCCTGTCAGCCGATAAGCGTCCACTTCCTCCAATCATTGTTCCAAGAGCTAAACCAATCATCAAAAGATGATACTCGTATCCTTCACCGGCTTGATTTCCAAACCAGTTCATGAAAAACCCGTGTTGGAGATGTACCATAAATATGGCTCCCAGCATGATCAGGAAGATACCAAACGACATGAACCTGCCGAAAAAACCAAATATCAATGCCAATGCTCCCAAGGACTCCCCTAAAATCACTAACAGGGCGAAGATCCACGGCAGTCCGTTTCCGGTCATAAATTCCATTGTTTTTGAAAAACCGAATCCACCGTACCAGCCGAATAGTTTTTGAGCACCGTGGGGAAACATAACCAGGCCCAATGTCACCCGAATAACCAGTCCCATTGAAGATTCATCCGTATTTGTCAATTTTTCAATCAATGTCTTCATTTTGTCTCCTGATGGTTCTTATCAATAAAACAAAACGGTTTTGATTTTTAAACTGATGTCAGGATATCAAATTTATAATCTAAAAAAAGAATAAAAAACTGAGGGACATGTTCATATTATTTGAACATGTTTGGGAGGGAAATGTGATTTGGGTGCAATTCAGGATTGGTAGCAGATTATTGCTTCTGGCAGGTTTGATGGGCAATGAATTGTCCATCCTACAATACTGTTTGATTTTGAATGCTATGTTTGAAGGGTTGTAGGGAGAATCAAGAGAAGCGGATCCACCAACTTGCAGCATGACACAGTCTGATTGCCCATCCTACAATCCGCATATATTGAGGAGAAGTCAGGATTTGAGAATTAAATGATGGTAGAAAACAGCTTGTGTTGATCTAAAAATTCAACTTGGATTCCAAGATCGAAAATGATTTGTTGGGCAACTAGGTAGGTGGAAAGGACGTCCGCTTTGCAATACTTCACCAATTTGTCTTTTGCCTGCTGATCCCCCTTTTGCCAGTCCAGGAAAAGGCTGATTGCTTCAAACCCGTCAATGAAGGCAACTTCTTGCGGTCGTTTAATATACAGTTCTCTTTCGATTGATTTTAAGCCGCCCCGGTAGCCAAGGTGATAACAGATCCATCTTAAATCGATGAATGGGCATCCGATGTCAGGAATGTTGAAGGCATTTTCAACAAAAGGAATATCAAAGCTGTTGCCATTAAAGGCAACCAACAGGTTCGACATTTCGACCAGCTCAAGAAAATCATCCAGGTTTTCCTGAAACAAAAAGGTATGCAATTGACCTTTTTGATAGGCAACGATAACCGTGATGATGCTGTCGTATGAAGACAGACCGGTGGTTTCTATATCAAAAAATGTTGCCTGGTCAAAGTAGGTCGCCAGAATTCGCCAATGCTCTCTGGATGGCAGATGTTTGACAAGATACTTGATATTGTTCTCTTTAAGAGCAACCCGGCTGGCTTCCAGCTGTTCCAGAAATTTATTGCGCTTCTGGCCGCCAAAAGGCAAAGAATCAGGGGTTTTAAGACAATCAGACCAACAATGTAAACCAAGAGATTTTAGTCGCTCCTCCGTTTTAGGGCCTATCCCCGGGCAATGGATAAATGTTTGATCTATCAATGGATTCGCTCTCTTTTCTTTTGCAATAGTTTGGCAGCCCTGCCAAGTTTCTGTTTTACCTGCAAACGCTCCGATTCTTCTTCCGTTAATTCAATGGTGCCTTGGATCACCGATTTAACTGTCTCAACATTTGGAATGTCGAGATTTCCTGTCAATAAAGCGTTAAGCAGTGAGGTGCTGCAGGCAACCGAAGCGTTTGACTCGATAAGAAGGTTTTCTAACTCCTCATTGGTTACACCTGGAGGCAATGGCGGCACACATGCCGGGCAACCACTGGTGCAGTCGCAACTAGTCAAAATTTCCAGGCACATCTCAAGGCAGTTTTCAATGTTTTCAAAAGATTTTTCGGCATATCCAACACCGCCTTCAATGGAATCAAACATGTAGAGGGCGCTTTTCCAGTATAAAGAATCTGTTTCGACCAGGGAAACATCGGTGTCGATATCCTTGACATCCGCCATACACAATATAGGTGCCGTATGGCGCAGAAGGTAGCTGAGACCGTACAAAGCGGCGCCAACATATCTCTTGTCTACATCTTCCATTTTTTCGCACCAGGGTTTGGGTACCAGCATGCAAAATCCTGTGGTGTCGTATTCAAACGGCGGTAGAGTTATAGGGCCATAACCGATGTTTTCGTAACTGCGTTCCTTGATTTTTTTATAGAGTTTCGGTTGTTTGTTGTAATGGATGTAACCGAAATCGATTTGGGCGCCGTTTAATTCACGTTTTTCCTCAGATTCGGTCAGCTCGATTCGGCCTTCCCAATGGGCTTCCGTGTAGTAGTCCACAGTGACTTCTTCTACTTTGCACAATTTTTTCTCCAGGTCCAAATCCAACGACATAAATTTTCGACCCAGGTGATGATATATGGCGTCTTTATACAATTCTCCCCTGGCACCAATCGGGTCAATTTCTCCAATGACCTCGCTGTTGCAATAAATCTCGATATTATGATCGGTCATGCCTCTTAAATTAACGCCTTTGGCGGGATAGTCCTGTAAGGCATAGCGCAGAGTGTCTCTGTAGGGAACCAGGGTCTTATCTTCTTTCAGGATGTCGACTGCTTCCTCGAAGATCATCTTGTCAAATCCGGGTTCCGACTCTCTCAACGGGTGTTCGTGAGCCATGCAGGGCAAATGTTGCATCAAAATGTACGGGTTGTCTGCATCGAGCAGTGCCTGTTCGACCGAAGTTTTGGTGATGAAGTCGGAATGGTGAACCAAATACTGATCGATGGGAGTATCCTTGCCAATAAACACGATATTTGAAGCCTTATCCTGCCTTCCCACCCTGCCGGATTGCTGCCAAAAACTGGCGAGCGAACCCGGATGACCGGACAGTATACAGAGTTCCAAATCTCCGATGTCGATTCCTAGTTCCAGGGCATTGGTGCTGATGATACCAATAATGTTCCCTGCAACCAAATCCTTTTCCAAGGCCCTACGTTCATTTGGTAACAATCCACCACGATAAGGTTTGATGAGCGATTTTAATCGTGGAAATCCATCGGTAACTGCTCGATATAACCGCTCAACCTCCTGTCTGGAGCGGCAAAAACAGATGGTTCGTACTTTTTGCTTAATAGCTTCCCTGAGCAAGGGAATGGAGATGGAAGCAGGTCCTTTCCGGTACAAGGTATGTCCTTGGGATTCCGCCAGAGAAGGATTCATGAAATAGATGGTTCGCTTGGATTTGGGTGCACCATCTTTTTGAATGACATGGAAATCTCTGTCAAAGAGAGCTTTGGCATGCTCTCCGGGATTGGCGACGGTCGCAGAGGAGCAGATAAATGTGGGATTGCTGCCATGAATCTCACAAACTCTCAACAACCTCCGAAAAACGTTGGCAACGTGAGACCCAAAAGCGCCACGGTAGATGTGGACTTCATCAATGACAATATAACGAAGCCTGGAAAGAAAATCTTTCCACTTGCGATTGTGGTTCGGTAATATGCCTCCGTGCAGCATATCCGGATTGGTGATGATAAAATCACTGCTGCGCTGAATTCTCGTACGTTCGTCTTGAGGAGTATCGCCATCAAAAGTACCCAGTCGCCCACCTTTTTCAACCACATTCATCATTGCGCCAAACGTACTTTCCTGATCTCTGGAGAGGGCTTTGGTCGGATATAGCAATAGGACCGAAAATGGTGACTTTGTGTGGATGTAGTCGTTCAGAATGGGAAGAAAGAATGATAGTGTTTTGCCGCTGGCAGTGTGTGAGACCAAAAGGGTGTCCTTTTGCTCACTGATCGACTGGAATGCTTTCTTTTGATGGGAATAGAGATGTTTGATTCCCTGTATGTTCAGGGATTTGATCAATTCCGGATCGATCGAAGCAGGAAGGTCTTCATACTCACCTGGGACAGCATCTATAGTAACACGTGACCTGATGTTTTGCTCAAATGAGGAAAGTATAAAATGTGTCAGAGAATCCATGGTAAGATCTGTTTGTGATTATGTACATTTGTTTACTCTTAACCAAATGTAAATTCTCTGACAACAGAAAAAACAACAGAAAGCAATTACCCTGTTTTCACTTTTGCTTTAAGTGATACACTGCCTTTTCCAAGCCATCCAGGGTCAGGGGATACATCCTGATGACATCCTTGATTACCTGAATCGTCTGAGTGTACCCCCAGGCATGCTCAGGAACCGGATTCAGCCAGACTGAATGTGAAAACAGATGCGCGAGGGACTTTAATCGCTCCAAGCTTGGTTTGCCGCTGGTTTCAAAGGCATAGATGGATCCGTTTCTTGCCATTAGCTCGTGTGGAGCCATGCTGGCGTCTCCAATAAAGATCAGCCGTGTTTCCGGATCAAATCTTCCAAATTCGTCCACAAGGATGGGTTTGGTATAGCGTCTGGGGTCTTCCCACACCGTATCATAAATGGTGTTGTGAAAGAAAAATGTCTTCAAATCCTTAAATTGAGCCCTTGAATAATCAAACAAGGTTTGAACTATTGGAATAAAAGGGTCCATGGACCAGCCGCCGTTGTCGATTAATAGAAAGACTTTCAGCCTGTCTTTAAGACTGCGATCAAAGACTATTTCAATTTCACCGGCGTTTTTGACAGTCTGATAAATGCTTTCGTCGACGTTTATTTGATCCCTGGGACCCGAAGGGACCAGGTTTCTTAATCGCTTTAAGGCTTCACCAATGGATGCGTTGGTTAAGGGAGCATCCACTGAATAATCTTTATATCGTCTTTCTCCGGCTACTTTCACGGCAGATTTATTCCTTGAGCTACCACCGATTCTCATACCGCCGGGATGATAGCCGGAATGTCCAACGGGTGATGTTCCACCGGTACCTATCCATTTGTTGCCTCCTTCATGTCTTTCGGTTTGTTCTTTAAGACGTTCCTTAAAATAGTCTATCAACTCATCCGGAGACATTTTCTTCAACTGGCTTTCATCAACGCCCAAAGCATCAGCTAATTCCTTGGGATTTTTTAACCATTCATCCAGCAAGCCTCTGGCTATTTCATCCATCTCCAGGCTTTCATAATCCGGGAGTTCAACACCTTTGAAATGATGAGCAAAAACCTGGTCATACAAATCAAAAAAACGTTCGCTTTTTATCAATATGGAACGGGCCGACGTGTAAAAATCGCCAAGTGTATTGATTAGCCCCAGTTTTAAAGCTCTTTGCAAAGTAAGGAACGAAGTAGGGCTAATTGAAATGCCTACATCTTTCAAAGTGTAAAAAAAGTTTACGAACATAGTTAATCCTTTTAGAAACGTGTTCGCCGTTTGGAGTAATTCGCTGCCCTTGCAAAATCACCGCTCTTTTTAAATAACACTCCTAAAAACGGGACTTCATTTTCAATGGCATCTCCCGATTTGAAGTCGGGATCAGCGTTCAGTGCCCTGATCCAATTAATCAATTCCCTGGTTGCCGGTCTTTTTTCGATTCCATCCAGTTCCCTCAGTTTATAAAACACCGAGATGGCATTTTCAGCCAGCTGGTTGTCAATTTCGGGGAAGTGCACATCAATTATCTTTTTCATCATTTTGGGATCGGGAAAGGCAATATGATGGAAGTTGCATCTTCCTAAAAAGGGATCGGAAAGATCTTTTTTGGCGTTGGATGTGATGATAAATATCGGTCGGTTCTTGGCGGTTACGGTTTTATCAATTTCGATGATATCGAACTGCATTTGATCCAGAACATCGAGCATGTCGTCCTGAAAATCGGTATCGGCCTTGTCAATCTCATCGATCAGTAAAACTACTTTTTCATTGCTGGTAAAGGCCTGACCGATTTTACCCATTTTAATGTAATCTTCTATGCTTGATACGTCACGGTTGGAATCACCAAATCGGCTATCATTCAAACGGGTAAGGGTGTCATATTGGTACAGGGTTTCGATCAGTTTCATGCTTGATTTTACGTTTAATACAATCAATTCCATTCCCAGGCTTTCAGCAATGGCATGAGCCAGCATGGTCTTCCCTGTACCAGGCTCGCCTTTAAGCAACAAGGGCATTTCCAGTGTCATTGAAACATTAACAATCTGTGCTAATTCCCTGTCTAAAATATATTTTTTTGCACCGACAAATTGTGTGTCCATTTCCTTGGTCATAGTTCCTCATTTGAAATATCTAAAACTGCTCAACTATCAAAAAATATTGGGTTTACCTGCAGTATTTTATCTTATTGAGAATCCGGTCATCCTGACAACACTTCGGATTCTTTCCAAACTTAACATACGCCGGTTTTGTAAGAGAAGGGGCAAGAACGACAAGATTTTGTGGATTTGTGGAAAGCCCTGTTTTTTAGGGCGATCGAGACGCTATATCTGTGGAGCATTTGGCAAATTGATGACAAATTGGGCGCCTGAGGAATAGTTTGTGTTGTATTCAATAGTTCCTTCATGACCTTCGATGAGCTTTCGAACCATAAAAAGTCCTATGCCTCGGCCATCGCCATCATCAATTCCTGCGCGATTGTAAAGTTCAAAAATCTGTTCCTGTTTGCCGGAAGCTATACCGGAGCCGTTATCGGATATTGAAAGAACAGTTGAATTATCGTTTTGTGAGACTTCAATAACGATTTTCAATTGGGAGAAATCTACTCCGGAATATTTAACGGAATTGCTTACCAGGTTTTGTATCACGTCATACAGAGCAGCTTTGTCTCCAAAAATTGGTATATCGATTCCCGTGACGTCTACTTCAACCTTTTCGGAGCTTCCCTCTTGTGTAAGGCTTAATAATTCAACTATTTCATTGATATACAGAAAGTCTTTTTCTATTTTATCTTCACTCAGTGTCACTACCAGGTCCATAAACACTTTGCATTTATCTTGAAGAGATGGGATCAGTTGCGACACAACCTCCTGTTCGCCCAATTCAAATAGCGAGAGGGTGCTCAAAATAGACGCCATCAGAGATCTCAAATCATGAGCCAGTTTGTCCCTGGTGAATAGCAGGTTTTCATTCTTCTGAGATAACTCGGCATTTTGCTCGTTAAGTCTTTTGATCAGCACAGACCGCTTCTTTCTGCTTTGAACCAGGGTGTCTAGTGTCGCCTTCAATTCATCAATGGTTTTTGAATCCAGTTCATGGATGTCATCCTGCTCTTCAAGGGAACCTATGAGGTGCTCGATTCTTTGTTGTTTGCTTTCGAGCATTCTGTCTTTGATTTTTTGTTCTTCAAGCTGTTCCTGCAGAGCCAGTTTATTTTGTTCTTGTTGGACAGCGTTTTCAGCACCTTTTGATCCATCAAGTGTTTTGCCGCTTTCAAGCTGTTTAATTCGTGCAACCAGTCGTGCATTTTGCTTTTTCAGCTCATCAAACTGCCTGTTTTTCTTCTTTTCCTCTTCAAGCCTGGCGTATAGTTCTTGGGTTTTTGGGTCAAGTTTTAAAGGGGTGCCTTCTTTCTTTGCTTCCATATATGCATTGTTTGTTGATTTACAAGTAGCCTTATCTTCCTCCTACCATCAGATAATTATGTCATTATTCCGGTAATGTAAACAGTAGAGATAGATAAGCTCAAGAAAAACCATTCATTTAATCGGTTTTTTTTATTTTATCAAACTCCGGCATAATATTCTAGTTTTTATCTCTCAGTGGTTTGTCGTTCTATCTTGTTTATAGTGATCCAAATGTTGTATACAACTCACAGCAGTGAGAAATCGCAATGTTAAGTTTTCCTTTGCGAAACAAGAGCTTTCAGGTATAATCAACTACAAAAAAATCTGCACGGATAAGAACTATTATTGTGGTTGAATATTGCAAGTTGAGTTTTAATGCGTCAAAGTATAAGTTACAACAATAAGATAGGTAATTGTATTTTGGAGTATAGGAATGACAGATGATTCAAGTGGTATGCAAGGAGATGCAAAACCTACAGTATTGATCGCTGATGATAACGCTCAAACCAGGGCGTTGTTAAAGCGCTTTTTTGTAAAAGCAAATGAAAGAGGGGATCTGGATTGCCAGGTTATTGAAGCGGCAGATGGTGATGAAGCGATCCAAATGCTGGATATTGCTCAACCTGAATTGATTCTTTGTGATATCGGAATGCCTGTAAAAGACGGATTTGAAGTTCTTCATCATTTTAATGAGTTTTCCAAACGTAATAATCTTTTTTGCTTTTTTGCTTTTTTATCGGCTTCCAGTGAGGAAAAACAGAGGGCTTTTCGTTCCGGTGCAATGGGATTTCTTTCCAAGGATGATATCAATTATTTTATTTTGACCCCACTATTGCGATCCTGGCTACGGCTGGCTTATCTGGAAAGAGAAATTGCCAAGCATGAGGCAGGCGGTTAATTTGAAGCTGTTTGCTTTTTTATTGTTTTATAAAGGGCTGGGGCAGTTAAATCCTTTGCAAAAATCAGTACCTGCTGACCCAGTTTTTTCCGCAGTTGTTCCAGTTTGTTCTTTTTACCTTTCAAAGCAAACAGATACTTTCCGGGTAACTCCTCTTTGAGCATGTCCAACTGCTTGATTTTGGATTCCGTAAGATAATGAATCCATTCCACCATATACAGCTCATTAGTTTGCTTGTCTTTAATGACAATATCAGGAATCAAATATCGATTATTGCTAAGCGCAATAAGATGATTCTCAGCTGACGCCTCCATTTCATCCGAATATTTTTCATTGAAGCGTTGGATCAGACCCAGAGCTCTTTCATGATTCCAAACCCCTTTTGTTTGATAAAAGGTGTTCAAGTCATTTTCATGAGATAACTCCAACTTGAACCGTCTTTTGCGGGATGGCACTTTTAATGTTGTTGTCATGTTCCAGGGAACGGACAGCAAAAGAATTGCCGGGAAAAAATTCGCAATTTCCAGACCATAAGATCGTGCATTTTCGAGAATGGAGCCGGGTCCGTCGATTGTTATTGACAACCAGTGTTTATCGGCTTCCGTTACCTGAAACATTAATTGAAAAAACTTCAACATTTGCATGATTTGCCTAAATGAGCTGTCTTTCATTGCCCTCAGCCTCAATTCCATCTTCTCTGCGTGCAGCAGCAAACCTTGTATTTGTTCAATATTGAACCTGCTTATCAGATCTGAATCGTTAATAGGTTGAAATTCCTTTAGAACACGATTGCCGGCAACATCTCCAAACAGCCAGGAATCAGTTTCCTGGTAAGCGGACTGGGCTGAAACACCAGCCGCTTCAAGAATCTGTTGTTTGTGATTTAACAGACCCGATTTCAAAGAAGGACTGGTTGTCCAATAATTGGCGGATGCAGTGAAAACTTCTTGCCTGACAGATTGGGGATCTGATTCACCGTAATCTGAGAATTCACAGCGATCAAACAGCAGTTTCGCCATTCCCTGAACGATTTTGGGATTTACTTTTTCCACATAAAGGGCTTTGATTTCTTCGTCCAATTCATATCTTTTTTTTTCTGTTCCCGCTTGGAAAAGCTCAATCAGATTTGAAGCCAATCGCAGATTTTTTGAACTGCCCGCAAGATGGTAAGGAAAGACGATACCATTCTTGTATCTAGCCAGATTATATTGTCCTGTTAACATTGGGTTTTATTAAATCTAATGAGAATTAAATGAGATATGAAAAGAGATGATTGCAAATGCATTTGCTACGTTCACTGAGTTCTTCTTCCCCTGCATGGGAAGATGCACAAATCTATCACAGGCCTGCATTGTGCTTTGTGAGATTCCGTATTCCTCGTTTCCCAAAACGACAATTCCTTTTTCTGGCCATTCAAATTCCAAATGATTTTGGGAATCTTCAACTGTCTCTAAACCAATGACAATATAACCAGCTTTTTTTTCTTTCATCAAGATATCAGCCAGATGATCTGTGGATTCCTGTGGAATCCATTGGGTACATCCCATGGCAGTTTTAACTACCTGTTGATTTTCATGTCCTGGCGTTGTTCCGCCAACAAGGACTGAATCCCAGCCTGCTGCATCTACGGTTCTGAAAATCGAACCGACATTAAACGCGCTTCTGATATTATCCAGTGCTACCTTGTAAGGAATTGCAGGTTGCCATTCCAAGTTGGAAACATCATCTCCTTGCTGAACCTTGGGCAGCAAATTGTGCTCTGCCAAACCGATGCCGCTTTGCTTTTTATGATGGTGATATTGATTCGCAACTAACTCAATCCATTGTTTGCCGGTATATTCGAATGTCCACTTAAATGTAGACTCTCCCAACCATTGCAACACTCTGTCGTAGTCAGATTTAAACGAATCAAGTTGAGTGGTTGGAGGATCTTGTTCCAGCAAACTTAGATAAATTGACTTGAGCCATTGAGAGACAAGCTTATGCTGTCTGGCTTGTGGCTGTTGTTGTAATTTTTTTTTGGTGAAAGGGAATGTCTCCATGGTTAAACGAAATCGAAAAGCCGATCAAAATCATTCAAGGAAGAATAAGAGTTTAAAACAGATAGAATTTCTCTAAATTCAGTTATATTGGAAGCCTTAAAAATGAATTCAAGGCAGTCGGATTCAAACATGGGATCAGTTGAGATATCCAATTTCTGTGGAATGGTGAATTTTTTAACAGATTGCTGCCATTGTTTCCTGGTTGTTTCCAACACTGGCCACCTGAGCATCGAAAGATAGGTTTTCAGCGTTTTATATTTCAGATGGGTTGGTGTTTTCTCAATGATTTGCCTAATTGCATCTTTTTTAATTAACTCTTGGGGAGGCAATTGATAGCCCTTTGCCAGTTCATCCAATATCTGCAACATGCTTTGCAGTTTATTGCCTTTGAGTCGACATCCACTTAACAGAACACCAAAAGCATTCAGTTCACTGTGATTTCGTCTTGATATGCTGTAAAGCTCTTTGTAAGTTAGGGCAGACAAATCGCAGAATTGACATTTTTTGATCAAAGTATTCAGAGTCAGTGACAATCGGGATCGATCGAGTCCTTTGGCAGGAAACCCCAGATTTCGCAGCAACGATTGAATATCTTTCGATGGTTCGTTTTTGTCAACGGTTTCGAGCAAAGTGGATAGACTCTGCAGCAAAGAGATTGGTGGAAGATTATCTTCGGAAATTCTTTTTTTCACTCTAAACAGCCACAGGGATTCCACGTCTGCGTCCTGCTCAAAAATCCTTGAGGGCACTTGAGTTATTTTTTTTTCTTTGAAAATTATATTGAGTATTAAAAATCCATCGATGATTCTGAAGGAATTGGCCGTCTTTTTTTGAAGCCACACCGGATTGAACAATTCCGGTACTTCAATCGATTCAACTTTTGTGAGGTTTTTGTTTTCGATAAAAAACAGGGAATCTTGTAAGTCGATGTGATCGATACTGATAGTTTGAAAATTCATTGTAAACAACCAACCATGATTGATAAAAAAGCTTTGATTTATGGAGCAACAGGCGGATTAGGTAAAGCGATTGTTAAGGAGTTGCAGAAAAAAAATGTAAATATATTTATAATTGCCCGTAACAGGAAAAAGTTGGAAGATTTAATTGCGGAACTGCAATTGAATCCCAAGCAGACGTTTTGTTGCAAAACCATCACTTCTCAGTCGGATTTTGACAAGGTCAGAAATTGGCTCAGGCAATTAAACACAAATTTTGATTTCGCAATTCATTCAGCAGGGCAAGGGTTGATGAAACCAGCTGCAAATCTTGACTTAAATGAATGGAATCAGCTTATTGATGCCAATCTTACTTCAGCATTTGCATTTTATAAACTTTTTTACCAATGCCGCGCTACACAAAACTTTGAAATTGTTTATTTCAGTTCGGCTTCACTTAATCGCGACTGGCCGAAAAACAGTCTTTATGCGGCTAGTAAATCCGGACTGGAAGCTTTTGCGGGATCATTGCAGCAAGAAATTAAAAAAGAAGGCGGCAGAGTCTGGTTATACAGAGCCGGGAGTATTAACACCGGTTTTTTTAGCAACGTCAAAAATCATTTACCCGTCGAAAAAATGCTTAAGGCTGAAGATGTTGCAAAATTGGTAGTGCAGAATCTGGAGAATCCTCCCGGGATTTATGCTCCTCTGGTTTCAATTTTGAATGAGTAGATTGAACGGCTATTCTTGACTAGCCGGCAAATGCTCTAGCTTTCGGTTTGCCAGTAATACTTCAATAAATAGTAAAATGTCTTAAAACCTCCGGTCTCGCCTTGAATGTACCCCACCTTGTCGGTCACTCGCAAAAATACTTTTTGAGGTGCAGATTCTTTGAATGTGTAACTAAACCGCAGTTTGTTTTGCCTGCCAACCAGGTTATAGTTGTTGATGACATTGAATTGATGATCATAAAGTCTTAGTTGGGGAGATAAAGTCGTTTTTCCAATGCGTATCCATTCAACAACCAAGGTGGAGCTGTTGACATCTCTTGTTAGCTGAAAAACGTCTTCATCAGCCCTGGATGATATATTACCCAGAATTTGAGTTGAAGGGGGTATGCGATTTAAATGCTGACTGTTATTGTTGGGCTCCTTTTCAACAAATTTTGGAATAAATCTATTCTGAACAGTAGGTTGCAAAATCAAATCGTTGCTGGTCAGGTCGTTAGCCATAAATTCCTCTCCCAAAGAATCAGCAATCAGTCCCATAATTCTTTGATTGGGTTCCCAGACATCAACTTCAGGTGCCTGATCTACATATCGATAAAAAGATTCAATTTGTATCGTGTTCGAGTTGACTTGTTCCACGATGAAATAGAAATAAGGATGCTTTTTTTCAAAAATACTTGCCAATTCCTTTAAACCGACACGGGATTGAATCCTGTATCTGCTTTTGTTAAGGGAAATCTGTGTAAGCGTATAGGATTTGATAGATCGGTTCTTCTTCAACACTTTCTGTTCAAATTCACTTCGATTGAAAGGGTCAATCAAGCCTTCAACCTCCAGTATGACGGTAGCATCCAATCCTTCATTGTATAATCCCATTTCCAGGGAAGATATGGTAAACAACCTGTTCAGTCTTCCCAGTGTGGCAGGATCAATTTGCCCTGCTGCCAGTGGATTAGGAAGATCCAGTTGAAAAGCACTGATAACTGCATAGTCTGCACGCCGAAAAATCTGGGTGCGGATTGCTTTGATAAAACCTGGTTCTTCGGCAGGGATGCTGTCAATCAGGTAAACAACTTTCGATCCACCATTAAGACTGAAAAGCCTTTCGGCGAAATTACCGGTAAATCTCTCCTCAGGTAGGAAATCGCTAATATCAACCTTTTTAAAATCTGATATGTTGATATGCAATAATCCCAGTCTTTCTGATAGATCTTGGCGGCCAATTTTTAATCCGGATTCTACCATAACAGTAACCGGGACCATTGGGTCATTTTTCAAAACCAAATTCAGCTTTCGTAGCTCTTCGGCCAGGGTGGAGGTTTGGATAATTCCCTCTAATTTCATTGTAAATTTTTTATCGTTGCTAAACTCATCCAGGACTTTGGCTGAAACAAGAAATTTAGAGGGTTTAATCGATTTGCTTCTCAGAATTGAATACCGATATTCGGAAAACAGGTCCTGACCAATTAAATCGGTGATTGCCGCAGTCAGAATCAGTCTTTGTAGGGATTGAAACGCGTTGTTTCTGGCATACACAGTGTCGTTTTCCAGAATTGGGACGGTAATTTCTGCCTTGTATTTTTGAGTTTCCCGGGCACTCAACAGGCTCTGTTGAAGTGTTATCAACAAGCAGAATGAGACGAACAATCTTAGCAATTTCATAGGATGGTTAACTTATTAGGTTGAGAATCGAATTAGATGTGATACTCAGCTTTCGTGCTTTGGTAGATTAGGCTCGAAGTTTTTGGGGTAATATGTTTCCAGCCAGTGTTCAATATCTATGTTATCGATTTGGTTTTTAGTCAGGTATTTTCGAGCGTATTTTTTATAAAGCCCTGATTTTAAAAAGATCTTAACAATTTCAGCATCCAGTAAATAGCTTTCCACCATGCGTCCCATGATGTTCATAGCGTTAGAGAGTTTCATCGGGGATTTGTAGGGTCGATCGTGTGCTGTCAGCGCTTCAAAAATATCGGCAACGGCTATAATACGCGATTGAATTGGCAGCTGTTCGGCTTTTAGCTTATTAGGGTAGCCCTCACCGGCAAGAGTTTCATGGTGCGCTCCGGCATAAAGGGGCAGCTTCTTTTTCTTTTTGGGAAAAGGAAGTTTCATCAACCATCTCCAGGAACGGTCCGCATGATCGTTGATAATCTGGCGTTCAGAATCGTTCAAAGTCCCTTTGGATATGGAGAGAAAGTCCTTCTCTTCCTTATTGACCAGGGATTCCTTAATCTTTCTTTTCGCCCGTTCCACACCTATAATTCGGACATCCCCGTTGATTTTTTTGGTTTTGACTCGTATGTGCTGATCCGCAGTGTCTTCGTGTTTTTCAATGATAAGATCACGAATCCTTTTCTCCAGAAACTCCCCACCATTATTGGTCTTGTTAAGTTCTGCCAGGTCTTGGAGTAACTTATTTATTTTATTGTCCTTTTCCTCTTTTAGCTTGTCAAAATAAGCCTTTTTCTTTTTTTCTTTATGACCCTTGGATTCCTTTTTTAAGTACTCAATTTCGATATCTTTGATTTTTGAATTAAATCTTTGAACTATTAACTCAAATCGATCAACCACAGTTTGCAGTTTAATCGGTTTGGAAACTACATGTTCCGGTGAGGTCAATTTACCGATATCGTGCATCCAGCCTGCCAAATGCAGTTCGTCCATCTGGCTTTTGCTGAAGGTGATATAATCGTAAAGCCCCGAGTTGTATTTACTGATGGTGTCGGCCAACAAACAGGATAAATCGGCCACCCGGTTAATATGTCCAAAGGTATATGGTGACTTTTCACCCAGTCCTTCAGCCAGGACTCGAACGAATGCATCAAAGAGATCGATTTGTTCCTTTAACAGCTTTTGAGTGGTTAGCGAAATAGCTGCCTGATATGACATCGCCTGCACGATCGTTTGGTCGTTTTGAGAAAAAGGAATCACTTCTCTGTCTATTGTCTGCCGGTTCAGCAGTTGAAGAACGCCATTAATCTGGTTTTCATGATCTCTCAAAGGCAAAACCAGCATGGATTTGGACCTGTAGTTGGTTTGCTTGTCATAATTTTTCGGACCGCTGAAATCAAACCCTTCCGCGTCATAAACATCAGGAATATTGACGATGTTTCCGGTATTTGCGCAATAAGCCGAAACATGGGAATTGTTGGGCTTCCCATCGATTTCCATGGGCACTGGAGGAATCCCTTCCGGTTTTGTTACAAAAAACTTTTTGGATTCGGTGTGCATGACTTCAAAAACCAATGATTTTGATTTGAGCTCACCAGGATTGAAAGGATTATCGTAGAACTCTTCACGAACGCTATACACAGTTCCGGCATCTGCATTGGTTAAATGGCGTGCCGTGTAGAGAATCAGCTCCAGGGCAGAACTTTGCTCCTGCTCTTTACTCAGTTCTGCTCCGGCAACGGAAAGAATTCTGAGTTGTCTTTCGTGTTCGGCAATATCGTTTCTTAGAGAGGTAAAGAATTTTGAAAGTTTTTTATCCTTGGGAGACAGCGACTCTATGACTGATTGGAGTTTTTCCAGCTTTTCAGGGATGCCCATATGAACAATCCAACGTTGATTAAATGATAAATTTTTATTTTTTCTTTAAGTTTCAATGGTTTATCTGTTTTTAGACTCGCTGTTTTTTGGGTATTTAGGAGTGTTGTGTTTTTTCCATTTGTTCTTCTTTCTCTTTACAATTAAAGCACAAAGTTGTCACAGGTCTGGCATCCAGTCTTTCTTTGCGGATCAGCTCTTCGCATTCTTCACAAACGTTGTATTCTCCATCTTCCAGTCTTTGCAAGGCCTCTTGTATCTTTTTCAACAGCTTACGTTCCCTATCCCGAATTCGCAGGGTGGTAATTGATTCGCTTTCCAAATGGGCTCGATCGCCAGGATCAGGGAATTCCTTGTTTCTCTTCTTCATTTGCTCAACAGTTTCCCCCGATTCATCATAGATCTGTCGTTGCATCTCTTCGAGCTTGATTTTAAAGTATTCAACTTCTTCAGGTGTCAATTCTTCAGAGCTTGAAAATTTCATGATTTCCTCTTGCATAAAAATTATAACAGCAACCAAAGGAACTACAGAGCAGCTATTTTATTACAATAGTCTCTTTTTGATCATTGCTTAAAGTATATTGAAGAGTGTTTCTGTTAATCCATTTCATTCTAAGCCGCGATCTAAAGTCAGAAACTGTTTCAGGCAAATGAGTCACGGCATCAATACCATCTTTGACAATATGGATTTTAAATGTATATTGATACCGCTGTCTGCCATCATCTGTCTCAATTGTTTCACCTTTTGTAATATGGAAAAAAGCAGCCTTGTTGACTTTGTTGTATACCAGGCCGTTTGCAGTATTGGACCTGGGGAGAAGATCTTGGATCACATTCTTTGAGGATATCCGGTACAATCGTCGTTTACCTTCTGAAGTCACCAAGGCGTAAAATCCACCCTCTAGTTCCGTAAATTCTGTAGTTTCCGACCCGGCATATCCCAAAACCCCTTCATCCAATTCATTTACGCCGTAGTACACATGCCCTTCGGGGGCTTCGACAACATCACGTAGAATTAAATCTTCCCGGGTAACCAGTTTCTTTTTATTCGCATACAAGGTATTTCCCAATTTACCATCCGGGAATACCTGGAAGCCCGGTTTGATTTCTTTAATTCCATTGTTGTTATTTTCGCTCTTTTCAGCGGTTTGCGCAAGTATAGCAAAAGCAAACAATAATGAAATCACCGTCGGAACAATGAATTTAATCCTTTTTAACATGTCGCTGTCCTGAGTAAATTAATCTTTAATATTAACATTGTATCGAATTCTACCTAATTTGAAAAAGCGGAACAACAGCTAATTCTCGAATCCCTGAATCACTTCCATGCTTTCTGTTACTGTAAATTCAAAATCGGATTCTTTCAAATTATGATCATAAATTAAATCGGTAAGGGTAATTTTTCTGTAATTACGGTTGTGGTCCACCAAAACGAATTGCAAAATCTGATGTTTTTTTTCATCAAAAACAATCTGAAGCTCTGCCAAGGCTTGATTTTTCTTTAGTGGAGACAGATAGATAAACTGACTATCCTTAAAGGTATCCAGAAATGTTTTCTCCGGTGTCATTGGAGTAAAATGATCACTAATTCTTTTATCATCAGATAAAAACCTGAGAGAACGAATTCCTGACACCTCTTCCAATACCTGTATGGTCACATTTTCCAGATCCGGATCATATAACCAGGCTTTTTCCCGGCCAACAATGAACAGCATTTCCTCCGGATCTTCATATTTCCATTTCATCAAGCCAGGTTGCATAAAAGAAAACGCACCGGTCGCTGAGACGGTTCTTTGTTGGAATGCATCATAGTATACCTGGGAAAAGCGGCAAGTAAAGGGGCGAAGATTTTTAATGGTCGATTCAAGCAGTTGTATATCTGCCTGAGCTTCGGTTGTGAAAAGTGAAGTCAGCGATAAACTGATTAAAAAAGTTAGTAGTTTTAGATAGTTGCTCATTTATTGGGTCACAAAAAGTGAAAAGCGCTAAATAAAGCACCTGGAAGTGCCGAGGGAATCATCCGCTTGTTTTAGATGATTGCAACGGGATCTGACGCAAAATGCAAGCATATTTGCCGAACTCGTCAGTTTTTTAAGATTACCCAATATCCCGTTTTGCGTGAAAACACAAATGAAAAACGACCTCGGCTCTGACAACAAGCTTCTCGAACGCAAATCTAATCACAAGATGCTTATTTACACTCAAAACAAGAGAATTGTGAAAGCTTATATTGACAGGTGACCATGACATACAGAATAATATGAAACCCTGAATACGAGCTTTGCCGAGTCGGTTTTTTTTACCTACAAAACGTTTAACGTCAAAAAACTCCTCCGGATCCATTCTATTTACCTTAAACTTATTGTCAGACATGATTAAAGTCATAACTTTCGACTTGTGGGACACCGTATTTATGGATGATTCCGATGAGAAAACCAGACAAGCAAAAGGAATGAACAGCAAGCCGGTCGAACGAAGGCATATCATTCGAAGCTTTCTGGAAAAAACGAAAGCTATTTCACAAGAGTCCGTGAACACGGCATACGATACTGCTGACGCTGCATTCAGGCATGTCTGGTATCAACAGGGGGTGACCTGGACAGTTCGAGAACGATTGGAAATTATTCTTAAAGGACTTCAAAGGAAGGTAACGGAAAACGATTTGAAAGAAATGGTGCGCTTGCATGAAGAGATGGAGCTGGAAATCATGCCGGAATTGGCTCCGGATATCAGACAAGCTATTGCAGAGCTTCACCAATCTTATAAACTGGCGGTTATATCGGATGCCATCTTTTCTCCAGGTAGGGTTTTAAAAAAAATACTGGAAAGATACGACTTGCTGAAGTATTTTTCGGCTTTTGCTTTTTCTGATGAGATAGGTTGTGCAAAACCAGATCCCAGGGTGTTTGAAAGTATCGGCAATCAACTGAACCTTCCGACGGAAAGCTTCATCCATTTAGGTGACAGAGAAGAGAAAGATGTGGCAGGCCCCCACGCTGTAGGCGCAAAAGCCGTTTTGACCACTGTCGTCAAGGATAGGGGGAGCTCAAATACCAAAGCTGAAGCAATATGCAAGGATTACTCGCATTTGGTAGAATTAATAGACGATATTTCTCGGGGATAACCAATGAACAACAATCAATCGGCTCGCTTTTTAATTATTGACGGTTATTCCAAGCAAAGCAGGGATGACCTGGAAAAGGCAGGAATGACATTTGCCTGGCAACTTTATGCCAATATGTTGAAGACCTATCTTCCTGATGCAGAATACGATATATTGCTGCCGAGCGATGAAGGTGTGTCCATGCCGGACAATTCTCAATTGGAAGCGTATGGCGGTATTATTTGGACAGGGTGCAATCTGTCGGTAAACGATACTGATAATCCCAGCGTCAGCAATCAAATCGAGATGGCAAAACGCATTTACCAAATTGGTACTCCCAGTTGGGGGAGCTGTTGGGGATTGCAAATTGCCGTGGTAGCCGCAGGGGGAAAGGTTGTTGAAAATCCGAAAGGGCGTGAAATGGGATTTGCCAGGAAGATTCAACTGACAGACCAAGGCAAAGATCATCCCATGTATGAAGGCAAGGCGAGTGTATTTGATGCTTATATCAGTCATGATGACATGGTTTCCGAAATTCCCGAAGGCGGGGTTGTCCTTTCGGGAAATGATTTTACGGCGGTTCAATCCATGGAAGTGCGGCACCAAAATGGCGTGTTTTGGGCAACACAATATCACCCTGAGTACGATTTGCATGAAATGGCCAGCCTGATGATTGCAAGAGAAGAAAAACTGACAAATATAGGCTATTTTTCCGGGCGTGAGGATTTTATCACTTACGTTAAGTTGCTGAAGGATTTGTTTGCACAACCGAACAGGAAGGATCTTCGCTGGCAACTGGCTGTGGATGATGATGTCCTGGACCAAGATGTCAAACGTTGCGAGTTTGGGAATTGGATAAACAAGCAGGTCGTGCCTTATCTCAAGCGATAAAAACGAATAACGCTTCAAAGAATTACATTTTTACATCAATCAATTGGGTTATCATGTTAAAATGGGACGGACATACCCATTCCGAGTTTTGTCGGCATGGCAGTGGCGAAAAAACCAACGTCATGGTTGAAAGAGCTATTGAGCTGGGATTTGAAGTATACTCAATAACAGAACATGCACCATTACCTCCCGGTATCATGGATGATCCGGAACTGGCAGCAGAATTTACCCTGCTATCGCACGAATTGGACGACTACTTCTCCCATTTGTCGGATATTAAGAAGTTTTACAGTAATAAGATTAAAGTATTGGCCGGATTAGAAGTTGATTTTATAGACGGTTTTCAAGATCATTTTGACCAGTTTACCGAGCAGTATCTTTCATATCTCGATGATCTTCTTGTTTCTATTCATATGATTAAGGGAAAAAACGGTATTGCTCCAATTGACTATTCCCCCGAAACTTTTGAATCTGAACTGATTTCTTACTATGGATCAACTGAAGAAGTGCATCGAGCATACTGGCAGTGTATGGAATCGCTGGTAAATCATCCTATCCATCCTTCGTTAAACAAAAGGCTCGGTCATTTGGGATTGATTAGCAAATTTATAAAACGCTATCCCATCGAATACAATGACACCGGGTACCATCCGGATTTTGCTCGATTATTTGGGGCAATTAAATCCCAAGGGTGGGATTTGGATTATAACGTTGCAGGGCTAAAAAAAGACCTTTGCCACGATGTGTACATTACTGACGCGATGATGGAAAATTGCCGGCAATATCAAATAAGACTAATCTACGGTTCAGACGCCCATGATGTTGAATCCGTTGGGCAATTCTACGACGTTTATCTTGAAAGAGCTGGCAACACCGTGCCGACAACATAGCTAACCATGATCATTCCTTTCAAAAATCAGCCCATCAAAAGCCTTTTTGCAGACCGACCTGTTTCCAGGTCTGTTGTTTTAAAGCTTCTATTGGGGCTACTGATTCTGGTTTCGTTGTTAAGTTACAGCGCATTGGATCCCAATCCGTTTAATCTTTTCCAACCCGCAAATGAAATCTCAAATTGGCTTGGTTTACCGGGAGCCTTATTTGCGGGTTTTTTGTTTGATTTCTTTGGCATGATGTCATACATCATCCCGGTTCAATTAATCCTGCTGGCTCGTAAACACTCCATACTCCAGCCAAAACATTTTGTACCGGATCTGTTGGAAATCCTTGTACTGGTTTCATTGATTTCATTAGTTGCAGTTAGCCTGGAAATCCCAACGGGGATAAAAGAAACAGGGATATGGGGAGCCGTTTCAGTAGAAGCACTATCCAAGTTCCCCGGGGTTTTATACGCTCTGGTGATTCTTTTCGTTTACCAAATGGTTCACTTCAGCGGTATTCGCTTAGACCCAAGCCTGTTTATCTTAACCTGGGTCGGCTTACTTTTATTGGCAGGATTACTATCCCGTTTGGTCATGAGATTAACCAGACTGGTACGAAAATCTGCCAAATACGGTGCAATTAACTGGTGGTCTCCCCTGACCATGCTTATTGTCCGCTCGTCGGAAAAAACCAGGAACAAGCTTATAAATAAATACCAGCGAACAAGACAAAAACTTGGTGATGCCAGACTGGTTGAAAAGGTTAGCTCCCCTGTGGATGCGGTTTTGGGTAAAAATGGTCATAGTGACCGTATCTTTGCAGTGTATTCATCCGGTCGGATGGAACATGAAGAAAGAATGTTAAGCCAAGTTATTAAAAAGTACCGGGAAACGTGTTATGATTCAGATAGCAAAGCTTTTTTAAAACTAGAAGAAGAGATATAATCAGGCTGGACTCCCTTCACGTCTGAAGCAGCCGAAAAATAAAGGTTGACTTTTGATTTTGGATAGATATACCTTAAATAAGATGACAAACAAAGCAACACGCCTCAGATTGCTACATTAACGGTAATTCTTCCAAAATAATCAACGACAAACTATCCGCTGCTCGCCTTTCAAGAGTATATCATTGAATCAGGTTGATCTCGTTAATCGCTTCTCTGTCCAATATTCGATAACCTTATAAACATAAATTACTGTGCAACGTACAAAATCAGATAATTCTTCACCTCGGCATAATGTGAAAAGAGACTCTCAAACAATCCGAAAAAAATCTTCAAATTCCTCCCAAGTATCGGTAAACAGCAACGTTAAATCCCTCATTCTCTCTGAAATTAAAGGAATGAATATTAAGGAACTGGAAGACATGGCCAGGTCCTTTAATATTGAGAACGCAAACAACATGCTGCGGCAGGAATTGATTTTTGCCTTGCTTAATGCCCAAACGGCAAGAGGTGGTGCCATATACAGCCAGGGCGTCCTGGAAACTCTTCCTGATGGTTTTGGTTTTCTCAGATCACATGACTTCAGCTACATTCCCGGACCGGACGATATTTATGTATCTCCGTCGCAAATCCGACGGTTCAACCTGAGAACCGGTGACACAATTGAAGGTCAGGTTAGGCCACCAAAGGAAAGCGAGAGGTACTATGCACTTTTAAAGGTTGAAAAACTTAATTTTGAAGATCCGGAGAAAGCAAAGGACAAAACTCTGTTTGAGAATTTAACTCCGTTACATCCCGACCAGATGATGGATCTGGAGAGAAAGGATGGCGATAAAACCACTCGAATCATTGATCTGTTCTGCCCTATTGGAAAAGGACAAAGAGGTTTGATTGTGGCTCCGCCTTTCACCGGCAAAACCATGATTCTGCAAACCATTGCCAACAGCATAACTACAAATCACCCAGATGTGATGCTGATTGTCCTGCTGATTGATGAAAGACCTGAGGAAGTTACTGATATGAAACGGTCGGTGCGTGGTGAAGTGGTCAGCTCTACATTTGACGAGCCGGCATCAAGACACGTACAGGTTGCGGAAATGGTTATCGAAAAAGCCAAACGCCTGGTTGAACATAACCATGATGTTGTGATCCTCCTGGATTCCATTACCCGCTTAGCTAGAGCATACAACACGGTTATTCCAGCCAGCGGTAAAATCCTGTCTGGTGGCGTGGATGCCAATGCCCTTCATAAACCAAAACGATTCTTTGGTGCAGCCAGAAATATTGAAGATGGAGGTTCTCTCACTATTTTGGCAACAGCATTGATTGAAACCGGAAGTCGCATGGATGAAGTGATCTTCGAAGAATTCAAGGGAACAGGTAATATGGAACTGACTCTTGATCGAAAACTTTCTGAAAAGCGTATTTTTCCTGCGATGGATATCGATCGATCCTCAACCAGGAAAGAAGAACTATTGCTCGAAAATACCCAGGATATCTGGAAACTACGTCGGATACTCTCTGCATCCAATTCTCAGGATGCCATGGACTTCCTGCTTGATAAACTTGAGAAGTTTCCAAAGAATTCAGAGCTACTGAGCATGGTAAACAACTAATATAAAAGGATAATAATTAGTTGTTGTCATAGTTGTTTTTTCATTCGATAATACTAGTTTATCAAAAGAATATGACGGTCCACCGCGAGGTGAGTCGAAAGCTTATTGGCGGATTGAGCCAATAATACTGTTAATCAATAACCATAAAGAAAAATGAAAGAAGGCATTCATCCGAAGTACGACCAGACGACATACAAATGTGCTTGTGGCGCTTCTTTTGAGATCGGTTCCACTCTTGGCGGTGAAGTAAAACTTGAGATCTGTTCACAGTGTCATCCGCTCTATACAGGAAAAGAAAAACTGGTGGATACCGAAGGTCGTATCGAAAGATTCAAAAAGAAATATCAAAACGTTGGCAAGTAGATCCTTCGTTTTCGCAATACGCGTAGCAGAGTCAGGAGCAATATCATTTTGCTGCGCTCTGCTTTTTTCGTTTTAGCTCCCTGCTTTTTTTACTCAAAACATCCCTTTGGAAAGAATTCCTTCCCTGAAGTGCTATGCTTGATAAACTTGCTAAAATATCAGATAGGTACGAAGAGATAACTGCGCTATTGAATCAGCCTGAGAATATCAGTGATTCCAAAAAGTTTCAGGAACTCTCTAAAGAACAGGCAAAGATGCTTCCAATTGTCGAAGCATTTCAAACGTTGAGTCAAAAGCAGAAAGAGCTTGAGGATAGTGAAGCAATCCTGGCGGACGCTTCTGAAGATCAGGAATTAAAAGACTTGGCCAAGGAAGAACTGGCAGGTCTTAAATCTGAAATTGAGGAATTGACCCAAAACGCAAAAATTCTTCTGCTTCCGAAAGATCCTGATGATGAAAAGAACGCTATCCTGGAAATCCGTGCTGGAACAGGTGGTGAGGAAGCAGCCTTGTTTGTTGCCGATTTGTATCGTATGTATTCCAGGTTTGCAGAGGCAAACCGTTGGAAAGTTGAGGTGATGAGCAGCAATCCCACTGGGATTGGGGGATTTAAAGAAATTGTAGCCTCTGTTGAAGGCAAGAACGTTTTCAGCCGTATGAAATTTGAAGCAGGTACTCACAGGGTACAACGCGTACCGGCTACAGAAACCCAGGGAAGAGTGCATACTTCCGCCGTAACGGTTGCAATTCTCCCTGAAGCTGAAGACATCGATATCGAAGTAAAAAGTACCGATTTAAAAATAGATACCTATCGGTCTCAAGGGGCTGGGGGCCAGCACGTCAATACGACTGACTCTGCAATCAGAATCACCCATCTCCCATCCGGAATCGTGGTCACCTGCCAGGAAGAGAGATCACAGATTAAGAACCGTGCAAAAGCCATGAAGCATTTAAAAGCCAAGCTTTATGAAGCGGAACTTGAGGCTGCGACTACGGAAGAAGCTCAATTGCGCAAAAGCATGGTAGGTAGTGGCGATAGAAGTGAGCGTATCAGAACCTATAATTTCCCCCAGGGTAGAATTACGGACCACAGGATCAACTTGTCCCTTTATAAACTCGATGAAATTTTAAACAGTGGGGATATTAATGAGATTGTGGATTCTTTAGCTGCCAACCAGCAGGCGGATCTTCTCAAACAGAATGGTTAATTTATTGAAGACATCGTTCTGATCAGCTTTCAAGATAGGACTTCATGTAAGACCGAAGCATGGCAATAGCTTTGGTTCTCATCTGTGACACTCTCGATTCAGAGACATCCATTACAGCGCCAATCTCTTTCAAATTTAAATCTTCCACATAGTAAAGAGAAAGTACCAGTTTTTCCTTTTCCGGCAGTTTTTCCAAAGCCATAATTACCAATTCTTTGGCTTCACTACCCAGGATAGTTTCAACCGGACTTTCCTGTTCAGGGTCGGACAAGGTTTCCAGGACATCCATGTTGGAATCCGGACTACTCAGCTTTCCTAAGCTATCCAGTGACAAAAGTGGAATCGGTTTGGCCTTGTCCAAAAACGCTGGAAATTCCTTTGGTTTAATATCCAATTGCTTGGCCAGTTGTTTATCGGTAGGATGATCGATATTTTTTGCCCTCAGTTCACTATAGGCGTCTTCCAATTTACTGCTGTTGTCTCTCACCGATCTTGGAATCCAGTCCCTGGCTCTCAATTCATCAAGCATGGCACCACGAACCCGAAATTCAGCGAATGTTTTGAATTTAACACCTCTTTTGGGGTCAAACCGTTCGATGGCTTCCAAAAGCCCAATCATGCCGGCCTGGATCAGGTCATCCAATTCAAATCCGGAGGGCAGCCTTGCAGACAGCTTGAGGGCGATATGCTTGACGACGGGAGCATATTCGATCGCAATCCGTTCGTTTTTATTTTGAGTTTGCTGAATATATGGGTTTTGCATGAATACTTTTATGAATCATTCAGAAACATTTCCAACCAGCCAAAGGCTCTATTGGGCGATCAGTCTACCTGACAATCCATGCAAAGCAATTCGTATGCCTATCTGAAACCTGACCTGTATTATCCGGACAACAGTTTATTTATTGTTTCGTTTCCAGCTTCCAAGTCGTTTCCAGAATGTTTCCTTGTCTTCATCTTCTATCGATTGCCCTGGGTTTAGCTCAATTTGTCGGGCGAGATTAGCGAAAGCTTTTGTGGTGGGTGAGTTGGGGCTCAGCAAAGAAAGCGGAGTTTGCTGACGAACAGCGCGGACGAAGTTTAAATCACGGGGTATAAATCCAATTAGTTCCAAATTCACTGTTAGAAATTTGTTCAGAACCTTAACCAGCCGCATGTAAACGCTTTTCGCTTCCTGCAGGGAGCTTTCATTGACTATCAGATTGAAATTGCTCACCTGGTATTTGGACGACATGATTTTCATTAAAGCATATGCATCAGTAATTGAAGTCGGCTCTGTATTGGTAACAACGCACACTTCATCGACAGCTGCATTAAAGCGAAGTACATTTGATGATATGCCGGCTCCGGTATCAATCAAGATATAATCATAGCGGGTTTTCAGGCTGCTTAATTCTGTCAGCATCGACATCTGCTGTTCCGCGGACAAGGATTGCATTTCGCTAATTCCTGAAGAAGCGGGAAGGATATGGATACCAAGCGGTCCTTCAATAATAATGTCGTTAATGTTTTTAGTACCGGCCAGAACATCCTCGATGGTGTATTCAGGTGCAAGGTTGAGCATGATATCGATGTTGGCCAGACCTAAATCGGCATCGATAAGGAAGACCTTTTTCCCCATTTTGGCCAGGTGAATAGCCAGATTGACCACGATGTTGGTTTTGCCAACACCTCCCTTACCACTTGAAATACTTAAGGAACGAACCATTTTCTGTTCAATGGGGCTTTCGTCCTGAATGGCATTTGAAAACTTTTTTCTGAGAGTCGAAGCTTGATCGTTCATCATATTGAAAATTGGTAACCCTACGTTGCTAGCTGATAGTGAAGGGGTGTCGGGATTTTTCAATCCGGCTTGGTTGATTTCGGGTACAGTTTAACCTTCCAAATTGGAAATATTAAGCAATAGGTCGATCAACCGTTCCCTGGTGGCTGTTTCGATATCATCTGGTACGTTCTGCCCCGTTGTTAGAAAAGTCATCGGGAGTTTAAAACGAATGGAATGATTAAATATCGAGCCGTAATTGGTCGATTCGTCCAGTTTGGTAAAAACAACACCATCCAGGCGCACGGTACTGAATCGTTTTGTTATTTCACTGAGATCACTGTCTTTGGTTGTCGAGCTAAGAACCAAGAGGTTTCGAAAGGAAGGAAACTCTTTCAAAATATCCCGCAGCTCAGACATTTGAACTTCATCTCTTTGAGAACGACCGGCTGTATCTATTAATACAAGATCTTTTGAACGAAATTCGCGAATGGCGTTTTTCATTTGTTTGGCGTCATTTACGACACGAACAGGAAGTTTGATTATTCTTGCATATTCCTGTAACTGCTGAACGGCTGCTATTCTAAATGTATCCAGGGTGATCAATCCGATCTTTTTCTTAGGATGCGCGATTTTTTCGGTTCCGGCAATCTTGGCCAAGGTCGTGGTTTTTCCGACTCCTGTCGGTCCAAGGAAAGTAACAATCTGAGGTTCTTTATCTTTTTTCTTTTCCGTGAGATTGCCATCGATTTTCAATACCTGCATGAACATTCTTGCCACATAAATTTTGACGTAGGAGAAGTTATCGATTTCTTTTTTAGGGATTTTTTTATGAACTTCTTCAATCAGTCGACGGGCAAATCTGTCTTCAACGCCGTTAAAACAAAGCTGCTGGAACAACGCTATTAAATTGTCATGCATATCCCCGGAGCGAAGCTCGCTGGATTGAGTAACCAGGGATTTAACGATGTTTTTCAATTCGGAAAGTTCATATCGGAGATGAGAGATGGTGGCATCATCATTAACCTGACGACGATATCCTTTTCTCATGTCTTGAACAAGTTCTTTCAGTTCTCCAATGTCTTCCTGCAAATCATTAAACTGGATGCTATTGTCACCACCATTCAGTTTTCGTGGTTCTTTGGGAGCGTTAAATGCAATTTCGTTTTCGTAGTCAGAGCCGCCATTGGTCTGCCGGTTTAGCAAGCCGTTATAATTCTTGACTTCCGCAGTTTTCGGAGTTTCGTCGCGTGCTGCGGTCACTTCCAATATTTGCTTGCCAAACATACCAAAGGCACCACTGCCTTTTCGCACCTTTCTGGTGGAAATAATAATGGCCCTTGGTCCCAAATCCTCTTTAATCTGCTTGATCGCTTCCTGCATGTTGGAAGCTGTATATTTTTTTACCTGCATGTTACCGATATTTCTATGGATATTGAGCAAATTGCATTTATTCGTTCCAGCAGGAAAGGAAAAATCGTGCCATCATTGGCTGTTGATAGTTTGTATCAATGCAAAACAGGAGGGATTTGCATGTACTGTATTGAAATTATGATATTATTTTAAAACCAAGGTGTATGATTTTTCACTCAATCCATTAGGAATTACTTGTCTGACGATGCCGGCACCTTTTACGGTTACATCTAAATCCGCCCGATCTGCCAGGTCAAGCGCTTCACGCATTGTCAGACCCTTTAAGGCCAGAGAAATATCGTTAATCGATTCTAAGGAGCTCTCTTTCGATGCTGCAGATTGAAAAAGACGATTTTTTATATTTTGAGCACTGTGTTTGCCGGGAGTGGGAATTTTGGTTTCAGGATAGAATCGTTGGGCATGTAAAGCAATTTTCTTAAAGATTGGGGCAGCCCCTTTTGAGCCCAGGTATTCTTTTTGAGGTTCGTCGATAATAACCAAGATAGTGAGTTCAGGTCGCCCAGATGGAAAAAATCCAATAAATGAAGAGATGTGATTTGTCCTGGAGTATTCACGCTTTCGAATATCAAATTTGCGAGTCGTGCCGGTTTTTCCGGCAACGGTAAGTCCCTCAATACTGGCCAGATACCCGGTTCCCCCGGGTTGCGTAACACTTTCCATAAAAGTCCTCATAATATCGGCTGTTTCCGGTTTGAGGATTCTCTTGGCTTCGCTTTTTTTCAACTGAATTTTTGTTCCGTCCTCCTTATGTGCCGCTTTGATGATACTTGGCTTTACCAGTATTCCTCTTGTTGCAATAGAATTGATTGCCGTGATCACCTGGATGGGTGTGGCTGAGATGGTATGCCCAAAAGACATTGTAGCCACGTCGGTGTCAGACCAATTCTGATAATTATGAACCTTACCTTTAACATTACTTGCTCCTGGAAGTTCTATACCAGTCTCACTGCCGAATCCAAACTCACGGATCGATTTATAAAAAACCGGCTTGGGGATTCGCTGACCAATTTTTGCCACACAGATATTGGAAGATTTCTGAATAATTTTTTCCAGGGGCAACCAGCCATATTTGGATACGTCATGTATGACTCTGTCCTGGATCTGGTACTCACCTTGCTGGCAATCGAAAATGCTGCCTTTTTTAACGATTCCATGATCCAGTGCCGTTGATACGGTTATGATTTTAAAAGTAGAGCCCGGTTCATAAGTCGCATTGACTGCCCTGTTAAAGTATCTGGAAACATGATAGCGATCAAAATTATTCGGATCATAATCCGGATAGCTGGCCATGCTTAAAATAGCACCGGAATTAGAATCCATGATTATGGCAATAGCATTTTGGGCTTCCGTTGCCCAAACAGCTTTTTTTAGTTCCTTTTCGGTGTAAAATTGAATTTTTGAATGAATGGTGAGATGCAAGGAACCACCGGAAAGAGGTTTAAGTTGCGAGTCACTGCTAAAATAATCCCACGTTTTTGCAGTGTTGGTTCTGCCCATTAAATGGGAATTAAACTTATTCTCGATTCCTTCCAACCCCTTTGAATCAACTCCTGAAAATCCCAATACATGGGCGGCATGCTTGCCCATTGGATAATAGCGTTGGTACTCCCTGATAAAGTGGATGCCGGGAAGTCCCATGCGCTGAATAGTTTCACTGACTTGAGGTTTAGTGTTTCGTTTTAACCAGGTGAAAGAGATGTTTGAGTTCAGCTTTTTTTCCAGTTGGGGTTTGGGAATATTAAGTGGTTCAGCCAACAATGAAGCTGCTGACGCCGCGTTTTCTATCTCTTGTGGAATGGCAAATATCGATTGCAAAGGAAGCGATACTGCCAGAATATTACCGCTGGCATCATAAATAGGACCTCGTCTCAGTTTAATTGCGACCGATTTGTCATGCTGTTTGTTTGCAATTTTAGTATAACGGTCGTTATCGACTATCTGCAGCTGAACTGCCCTGATGATAACGACTCCAATAATCAAAATAAAAACAATACGTATCCAGACCAGTCTTTGCTGGAAATTTTTTGAAACGAGTCTTTGAGTTAACGGGATCAAAATTCGCCTTTTGATATTTTTCTTATTCTTCGTTCGATTTTGCCTGAAGCTGCGAGCGGTTTAGTTTGATGATTTGAACTTGCCTGGGGACCTGCAAGCCAAGTTCATCTCGTGCTCTTTTTTCAATTTTGTCATGCTGGGTTAAAAATCGCTCTTCCAGTTTCAAGGGTAAAATTGATAGTTGAATTTTCTCTTTTTCCTTTAATAAAGACTGAACCTGCTTTTCAAGTTTTATGTAGCTGATACGCTGTTGAACAAAAAAAAGAGCTACGCCAATCATCATTATCCAGGTGAGAGCGAACTTTAAGGAGGACCGTTTGGCAATAACAGTCTTTTTCCTAACCAGGCTTTTGGAACTTCTTTTCGCATATCTGGGAAAGTCTTTCATAATTTTTCAATAATTCTCAATTTGGCACTTCTAGATCGGATATTGCTTTCCATTTCTTTTTTTGTAGCCGTCACTGGTTTTTTAGTAACCGGCTTGACCAAGGGTTTTAGATGACACGTGCAGATAGGAAACTCTTTAGGACAGGTGCAAGGATTTTCCCATTTTTTAAATGTTTGCTTCACGGGCCTGTCTTCCAAAGAATGAAAAGAAATAACGGCTAGTCTGCCACCACTGTTTAGCAGGTCCAGAGCATTTGCCAGCAAGCAATTCAACTCGTCTAACTCCTTGTTTACTTGAATCCTGATGGCTTGAAAAGTCTTTGTCGCAGCGTGGATATTACCAAATTGAAATTTCATGGGAATCGATTTAATCACACATTCTGTCAAATCCAAGGTGGTCCTAAATGGATTGTCTTTCCTTTGAGCGACAATATTTTTAGCAATTCGAGAGGCAAAACGTTCTTCTCCATAGGTACGAATGAGGTCTGTTAATTCTTTTTCAGAATAATTGTTTATGACATCAGCGGCAGTTTCCTGGTCTTCCGGATTCATTCTCATATCCAGGGGACCGTTCTGTCTCAAAGAAAATCCCCGATTCTGTTGGTCTATTTGATGAGAGGAGACTCCAAGATCAGCTAGAATAAAATCAGCTTGAATTCCTTCTGCGATGAACTGGGATATTACTTTAGACATGGCCCCATACCGTGTTTCAAAACGGTCCGAGTGCGACTTTAGTCGTTCTGATGCAGCATTTAGTGCATTTGGATCTCGATCGACCCCATACAAATAGGTTTGATGATACTTGTTTAGTATAGCCTCAGAATGACCGCCTCCACCCAAGGTTAAGTCGATAAAAACGTCTGGAGCTGCTGGCAAATAGGAGAGAATCTCGTTCAGTAAAACCGAGGTGTGTTCAAAGCTCACGTTATCTTAAAAAGGGCGGTAATTTATTTTCTGTTGAACCGAACGTTAATCGCTGTCGGCGTTTTGATTTAATGATAAAATACTTAAAAAAAAGATGTAATGGAAGTTGTTTTTAGTGAGCATGACAATTGGTTTTTTTCTGATTTTATTGTAAATTCACCAGGATGGTGTCACTGGTTTTGATGAATTTCAATAAAACCATAGGGAATACGAAACTATAGTAAGAAAACACGGGAAGGAATCAAAGAGGAACATCCGGTAATGAGGATTGTATTGCAACGGGTTGGAAAAGCATCCGTAGATATCGATGGAAAGTGTGTCGGACAAATTGAAAAAGGCTATGTGCTGCTTGTCGGCTTTGAACAGGGTGATCACAGTGGATTTCTAGCTCCCATGATTGATAAGCTGCTTAAAATAAAACTCTTCAGCGACGATTCGGGAAGATTCGCGTATTCCTTGCCTGAAGTAAACGGGGCAGTGCTCGTGGTTTCTCAATTCACCCTATTTGCGGATCTTAAGAAAGGAAAAAAACCCAGTCTTTCCAAAGCACTACTGCCGGATGCTGCTAATCAGTTGTATGAAGAATTTATTTCCGAATTGAAAAGCAATGATATCATTGTAGAATCGGGAGAATTCGGGGCCTACATGCAAGTTCATATTCAAAATAATGGACCGGTCACCATCATCCTTGATTCCAAGGAGCTGTTTCCTGCTTTGTACAAATAGTGATCCATTGCGATATAATGATTATAAAAGCAACTGCAGTGACATTCGTGATTAGTGGATAAGGTTATTTTTAAAAGGATTGCATTAAAGCAGCCTTCAGGGACTGAAAGCTGACCAAATTTAAAAAAGTATCACATAACCACCAAAGGTATTGTTGAAATTAAATGTGTTAGAAAAAGATCTTGTCCGGTTTGAACAAGACTTGTGGAAAGATGCCCGAAAACTGGAGTTGGATTCCGGTGAGCAACGCAAAATAATTCGCCGGTATTCCGATAAGCGGATTTCAGTTGGTGATGAATACAAGTTCATTACTGGCATGATAGACAAGGTGTCATTTCAGGTGCCTGAGATTATAGACCATTCGGATAATTCAATTTCATTTCTTTACATAGCTGGAACCAGGGCATTTAATCTGCTTATGGATTTAAGAGCGTTATCCTACCTGGATGACAATGATAAGTATCAATCACTTGGAATCAAGTTGGTAGATTTGCTTGGTGATGATCTTCAAAATTTCCAAGCTACATTCAAGGTAAATTTCGATTCAAACAACCAATTTTCAGTTTATCCGGCGCAGGAAAAACTCTACAATGTCTATGAAATCCTGACATCCGTTTTACAACTGGATGTTGACCTGATTGAAATCGAAAAAATTACCGATATCTATTCAAGCCATGCATCGGTCCCGTTTCGCGATGCTACAACCAAAAATGCTATCTTAAATCTTCCGAATCTTTTTAAAAGAAATTTTGCATGCAACAGGGAACGGCAAAACGCTATAAACAAAATGGTGCTATCCGGAGAACTGGAAGATAAACTGGATAAAGACATTATCTATCATATAGATTTCTCCGGATGTTGTTACCTTTGCCCGGTATTTGACGATTGGGTTGCACTCAGGGAACATGAAGCGGCTGCCTGGCTTGATTTGGATTCCGTTCCAGGTTTGGATGGGTTATCGATTCCCGAACTTTGTGCCAAATTTGTTCGTTACAGCAGGTTGGGAGGCAGAAAGCTGGCTTATCGTTTGCTTAACAACCAGGGATACCAAATCAGGTTTAGCTTTGATTCTGAAAGCTTTTATTTTCAACATCTCAGGGAATTGTGTTTTAAGTTGAGGGAGAGAGGTGTTTTAGAATCTCAAAATCTGGAAACGCTAATGCTGAGCCTGGAAAAAGCCACAAGTATCAATCCGAACAAAGATTATTTTCACGACTGGAAATCCCACCACCGCAACCACACCTATTACAGTGATGTCTTTCCTGACTAGCTATCCACAACGTCCAAGTTGTCCGGAATGATTGGAGGCTGACTCATTCTCTCAGGGAGTCTTATCAGCCGGCAGTTCTCGGGAAGGTATAGCTCTTTGTACAAATCTTCAGATCGATAGAGATATGTTTTTGATAAGTGCATCGGTAGAAAATAGTTTGGATTCAGGCTGTCTAAAAGGCGATTCACATCGTCCGTACACAGATGATAGGATTCCCGTGCTTTATGTTTGTTTTCTTTAAGATAGGTGCATTCGCTAACCAATAAATCGACTCCTTGCATGAGCCGGCAGACTGCATTGACATTACCCTCGGTAAAACCGATATCTGTCAGGTAGCCAATAGTCAAAGCTGCCGATTCGCTTTTTATCAATTCGTATAAGATGTTTGCTTCCAGCCGTTTGGTCGAATAGTCCGGACGCAGAACCTCGATTTCAGAATCATCTCCGGATTGATGATAGTACCATTCCTTCAGTTCATTTACCCAGGGACCGATCTGAAAACCTGCTTTGACCACCTTGTCCTTGCTTAACTCAAACCCCGGTTTTTCTGTAAACTTGAATATCAAGACCGGTATTTTATGATCGCAAATAGCTGCTTCTACAACTAAATGTGAATTTTCGAAAATGACATTGTCCTTTCTGCTTGTTTCTTTTTCAAATTCCAATGCAAAGCCTTTTGAGCCATCCAGGAAGTATGTTTTTATTTTTGTACTGCAGATTTCGTGAAGTCTGAATTTACAAAAGTATGGTTCTGTAAGGTTCCAGTTGTAGGCTTTTAAACTTGATTCGATTCTTTCAGCGATTCCCTTTGGTCCGAATACGTCAATGGTTTTGTTGGACACCAGGACACTTCTGGTAAAAGAATCAAAACCGATAAAGTGATCCATGTGCGCGTGTGAAATAAAAAGGGTGCTGATCGATTTGATGACTCTTTTGGCCAGGTGATTTAATTGTCCGCAGTCGACAAGAACATTGTTGTTTTTCGGTTTAAAACGAAGCAAAAGTAAGGGATCTTCCAGAAGGCCGGCACAAAAACTAGGTTTGAGGAATTTAAAAGGTAGTTTGCATTTCATGGTTGCCTGGTATGGGAATCCCTCTTCGAATCCTATCTTTCAAGTGATTTTGAAAGGTAGCGGGCTTTTGCTCTTGAATTGGCCCATTTCAGGGTTTGCGGCTCTTTGGCATGAAGGGTACAAAGATATTCCGGATCGGGTTCTATTTTCACTCTACCTAAATCGAGCCTGTCTGCATCCCAACAGGTTTGAATGGTGAGATCCGATTCAGTCAATCCGTCAGTATGCAGCTCACAGGCAGCATAAAGCAGGTCAAATTCCGTATTTGAGATATCAAAATATTGATTTCTCATAGTAAAAGCCAATTCCGCACCGCGTTTTCCATGATCATCATCCCTGGCATCGTTTATCCGTTGGGAATCATGAAAAAGGGCAAATAAGCTCACCACATTTGTATTGGCCCCGTTTAATCCTGCCAGACGCAGGCCATTGTCCAGAACGCGAGCCCAATGAGATTTCCCATGGATACCATCCAGGGACAAATTAAATTGTAAAGAGATTGCTGAGATCAGGCGGGAAGTTAAGATATCCGGGACTTTGTTCATACGGAAGGATTTTTTTAATACTGATGATTATTCAATCTGGACTTAAGATGTGTGGAAAACTCGATCTGCCTGTTTGTAACGGCAGGTAAGAAAAATGTAAAAAAAACATTCTCAATGACTCGAAAGGATCAAAAAAAAGATTTTCTCTCCTTCACAAACAAGCAATTTTATATTATTTGCTATAAAGATAACGACTATATTTTAAAAGGGATACCTTTTTCCTTTGTTGTCTACTGAAAAAGAGGTTTAGGACAGCGTCTGAAAGTACGAACGTCAAGGTGAGCACAACACAATTCTTGTCAATTCGCTACACTGCAAGACATCTTTTACGCTCAATTCAGGGCATTTACATTCCCAGTATTAGATTCAAACAAACGGTTCAGGAGGATCAATGCACACAAGCCATAGCGGTCAAAATATTCACAATATTGCCATTGTCGGGAAGGACGGTGTTGGCAAAACAACACTAACGAACAACTTCGTAAAAATAAATGCCAAATTGAAGTCCTTGGATTACGAGATTCAGCCGGAAGAAGAAAGCAGAGGGTTCACAATTTACAATCGTATTTTCAATTTTTCTAAAGGCGAAGAAACCTTTAATGTGATGGATACTCCCGGACATACTGATTTTTTGGCAAGCATCAAAAGTGCATTGTTTGCCAGTACTGGTGCAGTGTTTGTCACATCTGCTCTGGGAGGACCCGAGGGCGCATTAAGAGTATGGGAAAGTTTAATCGATAGTAAAACTCCTCGAGCCATTTTTGTAAATCAGCTGGACCAGGAAAGTGCAAACTTTGATGAGGCTCTACAAGCCCTGGAAACTGGTTTCTCAGCACGACCGGTAATACTGTATGTTCCATGGTTCGATGGTGGAAATCTGGTAGGAATTATTGATGTCATCAACCAAAAACTCATCTCAGGTGAAGCCGGAAAATTAAAAGAAGAGGATCTTCCGGATGCTGCAGCGGAAACTGTGGAGTTATATCGGAGTACTACATATGAAAGATTGGCTGAACTAGATGATGAATTGATGGAATACTATATCGAAGAAAAGCCTGCTCCGCAGGATCTATTGATCAAAGTGATGTCTGAAGGTGTTAAAACCTGTGAAATCACTCCTGTCATCTCAGGCTCTGCTGAACTGAACATCGGATTGGAAACACTGTTTGATTATATTAAGACCTATTTCCCATCCCACGGAAATAGCAAAGCTTGGGAAGGTACAACATCAACTGATCCGGAAGCTGAAGTCGTCGAGCGAAAGCCGGAAGCCTCAGAACCATTCTCAGGATATATCTTTAGAACTACCTTTGACCGATATGCAGGTAAACTAAGCTACATCAGGGTAATCTCCGGAGTTTTGAAAAAAGGAGTGAAATTACTGAACCCATCAAACTCTGCAAAGTTAACAGTAGGAAGAATTTCAATTGTCAATGGTGACAAGACTGACGAAATAGAAGAGGCCTATCCAGGTGATGTGGTTGTCCTTGAAAAACAGGACGATCTGGCTACTAACCAAACGGTTTGTGACGTAAACAACCCGGTATATTTTCCGCCTCTCACCTTCTTGGAGTCTCGCTGTACTTTCAAACTTGAAATGACCGGTAGCAGTAAAGATGTTCGTACCATGGATGCTGTGAATAAGATTATTGCACAAGATCCGTCTCTAACAATGCATGTCGATCCGGATACAAAAGAGGTCCTTTTCTCCGGTAAAGGTACGGTCCATCTGGAAGCCGCAGCAGAACACCTAAAGAACATTTATGATGTAGAAATAAACCTGGTTCCTTATCAAATCGGATATCGTGAAACGATTGTGGGTAAGGCGACTGTTCAAGGAAAATACAAGAAGCAATCCGGTGGAAGTGGGCAATTCGGTGATGTTCATATTACAGCCGAACCGCTGCCAAGGGGAACAGGTTATGAATTTGTTGATAAAATTGTCGGTGGTGCTATTCCTCGAAATTACATTCCAAGTGTCGACAAGGGTATTCAGGAGGCTCTGTTGACCGGAACCTTGGCAAAATACCCGGTTGTTGATGTTAGGGTAACTTGTTTTGATGGTTCCTACCATGCTGTCGACTCTTCAGATTTTGCTTTCCAGAGAGCAGGCTGGATGGCTGTTAACAAGGCGTTACCTGAAGCAAAGCCTGTAATTCTGGAGCCAATTATGGAAATGGAAATCGATGTACTTGAAGCGGACGTTGGAAAAGTAAGTAAAGACCTGTCTGGCCGACGTGGTAAAGTTGCCAGCTATTCTTACAAGGAACTGACAACTGTCGTTCATGCTGAAGCCCCCCTTTCAGAGCTTACAGACTACGCTCAAGCTTTGAGAGGAATGACATTGGGTCTCGGAATGTTCTCAATGAAGCTCAAGACCTATGAAATTCTAGCTCAAAACCTGGCAGAGAAAGTAATTGCCAATAGAAAATCTGCCCAGGAAGAAGAGTAATTGGTGTCTTAACTTTAGCTAATGTTTAGGAAAACTAAGTGTGAATTTGGTGCCCTTTGAGGGCACCGACTTCATTGAGATCGTCCCATCAACCGACATTGCCGCTCTTTGTACCACGTCCAATCCCATTCCCCTGCCCGAAAGATCCGTGACCATCTCTGAAGTACTGAACCCTGGCAAGAACAAAATGGCTAATATCCTATTTTCTTTTAACAACGTTTCAATTTTTGTTTGCAATAGTCGATTTTTTGCAGCCACTTGCACGGCTTTTTTATGGACACGGTCTTTATTGATACCCCCTCCGTTGTCCTGAATGTGAATATGATAGTGCTTCTCATCCACTTCAGCCTTGAAGGTGATTAGCCCGACGGCCGGTTTTCCGGCGGATTTTCTTTCCTCCATACTTTCGATGCCGTGCTCTGCGCAGTTTCTAAGGAGGTGCACCAGGGGAACCTTCAAAGCATTGTAAAGGGAACCTGGAATCGGTATGGATTCACCTACAATACGAAACATTATTTTTTTCAAAATGTTCCGACTAATGCGTTCCAATTCCTCCTTCCAACCTTCCACAAGTGTCTGGGAGGGAATTTTCCGAGCCTTTTGCAAGAGTGCGAAGGCCTGGCTGTTTTTATCCAAAACTGACTCAAAGCTCTGTGTTTCCCGCTTAGACATAACCAGTTCAGCTGTCATTCGTTTTCTCGTTTCATCACCCATATTATCCAGAATGGTGTCTATATAGCCGAACTGGTTTTCCAATTTGGAGCGGATCGAGTAAAATTCTGTTTTTAGATCCTCTTTCACATCACCCGAATCAGTGATACTTGCTAACAATGTTTCTGCTTTGTGAGCTGTTTTACCCAGCTCATTAAGCTTCAGAAAGTTTCCCGCACCTTTGAGAGAATGGATGTTGCCTAACCAGATTCTGGCATCGTCTTTGTTGATTCTGCCAATATTGAAGGCAGAATCGGCATTTTTCATGTTTTTTCTAATTTCTGCGATTAGGTTCAACAGGGTTCGAAAAGTATCCGGCTTTGTATAAATTTCACTAAGAATTCCTTTTTCTTTTTCCAGTTCCTCACTTTTTTTTGCCAGTTCACGAACCCGTGTCACATCTTCCAGGCCAATATCCATGCCAATGACTTTCTTCTGGTAAGTACATAAGTCATAGGTGATACGAAATATGCGAAGTCCCTTCTGCGGGTGATGGAAGACGCATTCAGAAGGCAAAAGATTGATAATCAGCTCTGCCTGTTCGGGATTGGACATGATGGCAAGGGAAAAGTTATTTGTCCACTTGCGAATCGAATCATGGCAGCTGGCAAAAACCAGGTCTTTGAATGAAGCCCCATGCAATTTATTCATTTCACTTCCGGTCAGTCGCACAAAGCCCATGGAAAACTTCCCGGTAATCAAGCCGTTAGTATCTACCTGAACCATACCTTGCTTTAAATGGCGCATCACTTCCGTCATGCGATGATTGGTCTGTTCAAGTCTTGATGCCAGAATGTTTACAAAATGTTGCCATAATTTATACTCGTTGACGTACCTTAAAAAATCAGTTTTGCCGATAAATAAAAACTGGCAATTCTCTGCACAAACAACAGAAGCAGATGCCGGAATATCCTCTCTCAAAGTCGACATCTCACCAAAACATTCTCCTTTGTATCCCAGGGTGATAAGCTCTTCTTGACCTGTCTGTTCATTAGATACGAGAATCTGAACCTCACCGTTTCTCAGAAAATAAACCCCGTCTACAGGTTGATCTTCGTTTAACACCCGTTGTCCAGTCACATAATTTTTTGCTTCCAGGTGATTCGAGACATGTGCTAATTCTTCGTAAGACAGGTCCTTGAAAAATGAGATTTCTCTGAGTAAAGAGATACGAGCTTCAATTTCAGTGGTATTATCTGATCGGCTAATTGGGGTGTTCATTAAAACCAGGGAGGGAAGAGTTAACTATAAGAGAATGCAATTAGCTAAATTGAGTATTTCTTTTTCTTGCTTGATTCGATTTTGAGTCTGTTTGAACTGATTTTTTGGTCAAAGAATATCTGTTAACAAACATCTGATCAAGTCGAAACTTCATTCAATTTCCTGTGTTTCAAGACAAAGGCATATCTTTTGTATGATCTGGTTCGATCATGATTTATAAACCGTGATAAAACAACAGCTATGTTTCGATTTTCTCTGCAAGTAGCATTAGATGTGCGTGAGCGCCAGGAAAAGGTTAAAATGAAGGAATTGGCGGAAGCACTATCTGTTAGGCAAGGGATTGCCAATGAAATAGATACTATTCATGAGAATACTCGAAATGCTGATCGTAATTTGGACAATATGAAACGTTCACAATCTTTCGATCTTGAGCAAATGCGATTTCTGAGTCGATTTAAATCGCGAATGAAAGTTGTGTTGGCCCACTGTCATGAGCGACTTGAAAAGGCTGAAGTCGTTGTTGCTGAAAGGCAACAGGCGCTGATTCAGGCTAGTAAGGCCAGGAAAACAATTGAGATTCTCAAGGAAAAAGAATTGAAACGTTTCAAGGAAAAAATTACCAGAATTGAACGAAAAAGCATGGATGAAATTGCCGGAAATCTATTCATTCGTAGCAAAAACCTTGGACACGCGTGATTAATGGCAGCAGCTAAGACATTGAAAATGAAACATCACATACCAATTTTTATAGTCATATTGATTTTCGGTATGAGTTGTGAAGGTTATTCGATGACACCAGTAAAAAACTGGATCAACAAAATCCGTCCCGGAACCTTTGAACAAGCGGATGTCACATCGGATGTGGAAGAAGAACCGACGGTCAAGGAATACTCGGAAGCGGAAAGAGGCGTGTTAACGCAGTTGAAAAGAAGAGAGGAGGAGTTAAGAATTAAAGAAGCGTTACACGAAAAACGTGCCCAGGAACTAAAATCGCTCTCACAACAGATCGAGCAAAAGCAAGATCAAATGAGACGATTGCTCGCCGATATTGAAGCTCGGCAAACCAACCGGAAAGAAATGGATGAAAAGGATATATCCAGGATGGTCCGGTATTATGAAACCATGGATCCGGAACGAACCGCAGTGTTTTTTAACCAGATGGATAGAGTAACCGCCATGCACCTGATCATGAGAATGAACCCAAGAAAAGCATCGGGTGTTTTGGAGTTGCTTGACCCTGAGGTCGCTGTGGACATCACGGAAAGAGTGACCCGCTTTAAGCAGGGGCGTATTGAAGCTGCAAGCAATTAGGCTTTTTAATTGTTTTTTTTGAAAAGCGCTTTCAAGGACGAAAGCGAATTAATATTCCAGGTAAGGAGACCAAATGAATATCGCCCAAATTAACCAGCACCAGAAGTCCCAACCGTCCAACGAAGTCAAACCCACAGAGCTCGATATCAATCTTTCAGACGCCTTTAAAGGGCAGCTGCAGTATGCAGAAAATGATCTGAAATTGATGTCACCGCAGATTACCAAAGGAGATGAACTCAAAGATCATCACGAGGAAATTGAGCAGAAAAGACAGGAAGAAGACATTCAAAAGTCTGTTGCCCTCTCCTATTGGAACGATCAAAATCTTGAAAACAGATACGAAGCTTCTTTAGAGGCAAAATCCCAGGGACAGGCTTTGCAAAGTCAGGCGGCTCAGGAAAAAGCTCAGGCACAAGCCAAAACCATTGAAAACGCCCTGAACCAGAAAAGAACAAATCTGGAAATCGGAAACGAGAGAATTCGTGAGCTCAAGCCGCATGTCATTTCCTCCGGGTTGCAGGAAGGAGGCGCAGAACTTCCAAAGCAGGACTTTTCCGAAATGTTTCGTTCCAAACAACAAACAGAAACAAAACCTGCCAATCAACAAGCAAACCTGGCTTCAATCTCGGAAATTCCCAAGGACGCTGAGCAGCTGAATCAATTGGCTAACCAGGCTCAAAACCGTTTGAATCGAGACAGTCTCCAGGCAAAACTGATGCCTGAGAAGAATGAAGGTGCGAAGATCCAGGGCATTCAGGAAAGCTCACAAAAGCCCAACACTTCAGTCGATTACAAAGCGAACAAAAGCGATACCTTGGCCGCTTTGAAAGATGGGAGCAAGCAGACAGCAAAAACAGACGGTTTTGTTAACCAATTGAACACATCTGTCAAAGAAGGGCAAAAAACAGAAGCTGCAGCAACTGCTAAGACAATTCCTGCTAAGGAGATGGAACAGCAAAATCCTAATGTGAAGGATGTTACCGACAACATTAAGATTCTTCTGAATTCCGGTCGGGATACCATTGTCATTCGCTTGAATCCTGAGCATCTTGGTAAGTTGGAAATCAAACTGAAGAAAGCCGGAGAAACGCTGACAGGTGAATTCAAGGTAGACAGCGTTGAAGCCAAAAAGATCCTTTCAGCTGAATTTGCCCAGTTGCAACAAGATCTTGAAAACCAGGGTATCAAACTGGATCAGTTCACCGTTTTTGTAAAAGGTGAAGAAAACAGTGCCTATTCACAGAATTCATCGCAAGGACAGCAGCAGGAATTCACTTCTGAGCAACATGCAGGTCGAGCCAGGTCTGCTCAGCAGGAAGTTGATCCGGTTGTACATCAAGCCATGAACAATGTTAACACCGAGTCGGGTGTAAACATCGTTATTTAGGCTAATAATATCAAATCAGGAGCCAGAGATGAATATTGACACTCAATCCAGAATTGCTAATGCAGAGACGACTTTAAGACAAAAAGCAACCTCCCAGGCAGGCGAAGGTGAAGAACTCAAAAAACAGGATTTTATGAACCTGTTTATGACCCAGATGAGTCATCAGGATCCATTAAGTCCGATGGATAGCGGTGCAATGATGTCTCAGCTTGCACAACTGGGAAGTATGGAGCAACTGGAGAATATCAATGGTCAACTTGGTGACATGAACAAAACCCAAAAAGAGATTTCACGCTTCCAAGCTCTGAATTTTCTGGATAAGGATGTAATGCTGGAACTGAAAAATCTTGAATTGGAAAACGGCAGTGGCAAGCCGGTTTACTATTCATTGGATAACGATGTGGACAATGTCAAGTTAACCATTGAAGAAATGGACGGTTCACCTGTTTTTTCAGAGAACCTGGGGCTGGTAACAGCCGGCAGACATCAATACAACTGGGATGGTAAAAATGATGAAGGTGTCTTGATGGGTGACGGCAATTATAAAATCAGAATTATGGCTACCAGACCTGACGGATCGAACTCTGAAATCGATCTCTACAGATCCGGACGAATATCCCAGGTGGAATATCGCAAGGGTCAACCATGGGTGAAAGTGAATGGAACCATGATGCCGTTGTCAAAAGTGTCGTCGATCGATATTCAGACTCAAAAACTATTTGGCAATGCGACTCCGTTGCCGCTTATGCAAGATTTGGAACCGAAAAACATAGCAGGTTCAATTGAATAAAAAATCACCGGTTTCCGATGGCTGGGAATCCAATAGATATGCGAGAAACAAGGAGATGATTGTATGATCAGTTCGCTATATTCCGGTGCTAGTGGTGTTAGAACTCAATCGGACGCGATGACCGTTACTGGTAGTAACATATCCAATGTTAATACCACGGGGTACAAGTTTAACAGGGTTAATTTTCAGGACCTGTTATCCACCTCGATGAAAGGTCATGCTAAGATTGGCCAGGGAGTTAAAATTGGCAATATTCAAAACATCCAGACCCAAGGGTCCTTTGAGGTAACCGAAATGGAAACCGATCTGGCCATCGACGGGAAAGGATTTTTCACCATTAAGGACAAGAACGGATCTACTTATTACACAAGGGCTGGTCAATTCACCTATGACAAGGAAGGATTCCTTACTACGCAGGATGGTATGTATCTTCAGGTTAAGGACGTTGATCCTGATACCAAACAAAGCGTAGGTGACTTGAAAAACATTAATATTCTGGATCAGCTTGATCCTCCAATCCCAACAGGAGATGGAGTAAAGGAAGGAACCGGGGTTCGAATCAAGGCCAATCTGGATTCAAATACCGAAGTTCCCAAAGTTCCTGTTGACTACGATAATGTCCGTTCCGACATGTACAACTACTCAACTTCGGTGACTGTATATGATAACAAGGGGAACGAGAGAAACATCCAAGTTGCTTTCAGAAAAGTACCTGATCAGCCTCCCCAGATCGATCCGGCAACCGGACAGCAGATACCTGATACTGAAATCAAAAACAATTGGCAGTGGATAGTGATGGTGCCTGGCGAGATTCTGGAAGGGGGACTACCCGGTACTCAAGTTGCGATGGGTGGGGGATTTTTGGAATTTACAGATGATGGACGGATGATTCAAAACCAATCCGGTGCAATTGTTCAACCGGCAGTACCTGCCGGTTCCCCTCCGGGAACACCGCTTCCGCCCAAAACCATGAACAGGTTGCCATTAACACCGGGTGAGCCCAATACAGTGGACATAAATTTTATCGATTCCGGAACAGTCCAAACCATTGGATTTTTTATGGGTCTTGGCAAGAATCCTGATGATCCGGCAGATCAGCGTACCGGAATGGATGGAATTACCCAGTTTGCCTCCGATTTCAAAGTTCATGATGCAGGCGCTGATGGTGTGAAGGCAGGAGCAATTGAAAGCATCTTTATCCGCGATGACGGTCTAATCGACGGAGCATTTGATTCAGGCAGAGTCAAATCCCTTGGAAGAGTGATCCTGACAGACTTCAAATCACCGGCAAAACTTCTTCAGAAAGGTGAAAATCTTTATGCTGAGTCTTATACAAGCGGTCAGCCAATCGTGAATGATCCTGGCGCTTCCGGATTAGGAACAGTCCATTCCAAAACACTGGAGCATTCCAATGTTGAGCTCTCATCCGAATTTGTGAAGATGATTGAAGGACAACGCGCGTTCCAGGCGAATGCCAAGACAGTGACCACCAGTGATGAAATACTGGCCGATCTGGTGCAGATGAAGAGATAAGTTCTGATTAGAAAACCCATCCACCATAATCAGGTGGATGGGTTTTTTTATTTATGCAGAAGGACCGAACAGCACGCTGATCGAATCCCCATTATGAATTCTTTGGATCGCTTTTGCGAAAAGTGGAGCCACTGAGAGAACTGTTATTTTGGGGCAAAGTTTTGTTTTATTTTCCAAGGGTATGGTGTTCGTCACGATCAATTCATCCAGCGAACTGGCATTGATCTTCTCGATGGCGTTTCCACTCAAAACGGGATGCACAACCGCAGCCCTTACCGAGTTTGCCCCTTTTTCTTTAAGAAAATCCGCTGCTTTACAAAGTGTTCCTCCTGAAGCAATTTCATCATCTATCAGCAGACAATTCTTGTCTGTCACATCACCAATCAAATGGGTGGGTACCACAGTATCTGTATTACCAATCCGCCTTTTATCAATGATAGCCATGGGCAGATTCAGTCTGTTGGCGTATCTTCCCAGGTGTTTTGCCTCCCCGACGTCAGCAGCCACGATAATGTAATTACTTAAATCCTGCAATCTCAAGTAGTCACAAAATACGTCAACGGCCAACAGTTGATCCACCGGAACATCAAAAAATCCTTGGATTTGATGAGAGTGAAGTTCCATCAGTAAAAACTTATCAGCTCCTGCAGTCTGGAACATTCTGGCCATAAGTTTTGCTGCAATGGAGACCCTGGGTTGGTCCTTCTTATCTGATCTGACGTAAGGGAAATAGGGTAATACGGCTGTAACTCTTGCTGCGGAGGAATGCTTCAAGGCATCCAATAATAAGCACGTTTCCAACACATTATCGCTGACCGGTGGGCAGGATGTCTGAATTACAAAAATATCGGCTTCACGCACGTTATCCAGAATTCTGACTAGCATGTTTTGATTGCTGAAATGAACGGTTTCAATTTCTGACAGCTCGGCTGCCATATGGTTGCAGATTTCTTTTGCAAATTCCTTGTGAGAACTACCGGAAATAATTTTAAGTGCGCCTAACATGATGTTCCGTAACAGGTTGAATTTTAAATTTATTGAAGGACCTTGAAGATAAGGACTTTTAACTTTGGATTTCTATTATCTAACGTATGCGATCATACAAATCAACAAAAGAATAAAGTATCTACAGCAAATAAAATTTTACAATGATTTTAAACTAACTATACACCAAATTCAGGAAAATCATTGGTCTCTTCAAAAAACACGACTCTAACAGCCCTGTCATCAGCAAGGGAAATTCGAATTTCATCACCCAGCTGGGTTTCAATAATATCGGGTTTGGAATCGAATGAAATAATATAATGATCTCTTTGGGGAATAATGATGAGCTCATTTCGACTGGAAACAATTCCAGAGGAATACTTCATGGGAATCTTCAAATTGGGAAACAGAACCCTGAAACCAAAGGCATCCAGATCATTGCTGAAGGGACTGCCTCCTGCATTGTAATGCCAGGCATGACTACCCATACCGGTACAACACAAGATGCCGGAACTGTTAAACTCCTGTTCTATGCCGGATTGAATCACATTAATATCGCAGGTCTGATAAGCGATTTTATTCCCGTAATAGATGTCGTTTACAGCATATCGATTGATAAGTTTGCCGTTGACTTTAACTTGAAGTCTGTTCCAAAGCTCAACCTGAAATTTACCCTGTTTTAATCTTTTGAGATGATTTTCAAGATTGGTACGATTGGTCGTGGTGAGTGCACCGATACTTCCCAATCCAATTATCGGGCTGAAATCGGAATTCATACCCAACAAGGTGGAATCCTGATACTTTTGAGCGCAAGATAAAAACGTTCCGTCTCCTCCGCAGCTTATGATCAGATCATCTCTGCAGGGCTGGATCTGATCCATTTCGTTTTCTTGAAGGTATTGGACGTTAAATCCTGTCTTTTCAGCAAGACGTTTTAAATCAGCGATGAATGTGGACTGGTTTTCGTGGCTGGATTTTAACTTTTTTTGATTGATCCGATTCACACGGTCATATAGTGCCCGTTGCGATCTGCTTGACTGATAATGCTCCCATTCAGATCGCTTAATGATGCAAAATATGTTTTTAAAATCAGGCATGGATCTCAAAAGTTAAAACGCTTTGACCGATAAGTGAAAATGGTCTGGACAGTTTTACAAGATTTGAGTGTTTTGTATAGATCGAAACCTGGACATTTTTTTAATGAAACAAAATCAGGTTAGAAAATCCTTAATCTTCTCCATAAATGATTTTTTCATGGGAGTGCAATCCTCTCCGGAGATAGCAGCGAATTCCTCTAATAACTCTTTTTGTTTTCGATTCAAATTGGTTGGAATTTCAACAACGATTCGAACGTAGAGATCGCCTTTTCCGGTTCGTTGCAACCTGGGAATTCCTTTTTGTTTTAAACGAAATATGCGATCGTTCTGAGTCCCTTGGGGAACAGTAATTCGTGCTTTGCCTTCCAGTGTTGGGACTTCCAGATCTGTTCCCAGGGTTGCCTGGGTAATACTGATAGGTACTTTGCAGAAGACGTCATACCCGTCTCTCTCAAAAATGGGATGTTCCAGAACGTTAATGATGAGGTAAAGATTTCCTCTTCTTCCACCATTGCTACCGGCTTCACCTTCACCGGTCAACTTAACTCTGGCACCGGTGTCGATACCCGCAGGAATGTTTACCTTCAATTTCTTTTTGACATTGCTTCTTCCCCGACCATTACATTTAGGACAGGGGTTTTTGATCAGCTTCCCGTTACCGCGACATTGGCTGCAGGTAGTGGATACACTGAAAAATCCCTGTTGTATCCGCTGCTGACCTGAACCGTTGCAAATAGGGCACACCTCAATATCTTTTGAAGACTTGGCTCCGGAGCCGCCACATGAATCACAAAGTTCCATTCTGGGAATCACCAGCTCTGTTGAGTACCCAAAGGCTGCCTGTTCAAAGGTCAGGTCAAGATTATAGGAAAGGTCGGAGCCAGGTTGACCGCGTGAGCCGGATCTGCGGGTCGAACCACCGAAAAATTCGGAAAAAACATCACCGAAAATATCACCAAATCCGGAACCTTGAAATGGATTGCCACCACCGCCAAAATTATCGGCCACATGTCCAAATTGGTCATATTGGGATTTTCGCTGGGGATCTGAAAGAACTTCATAGGCTTCGGATGCTTCTTTGAAAGCTTCTTCAGCTTGTTTGTTACCCGGGTTTCGGTCAGGATGGTGTTTTAATGCCAGTTTGCGATATGCTTTTTTTATCTCGTCCGCATTAGATGAACGGGATATTCCAAGAACTTCATAATAGTCGCGTTTCGCCAAAGCGGCTCCTTCTGCTGATTAATTGTAATTCTTTGTCTGGATCTTAGAAATAGCTGATTTTATGATGTTTAGTGCTTTGCTGAGCCGGTTGTGAAATAATCGCAGCCCGGCTCAGTAAATCCTATTCTTTGATTTCCTCAAAATCAGCATCAACAACATCGTCAGAATCATCTTTGGATGATTTATCTGATTCTCCTTCAGGATTTTCTGCCTGTTCTCCTTCGGGAGTGGCACCTTGTTGCTGACCTTCGTTTGCCTTATAGAGGGTTTCAGACGCTTTGTGGAAAGCCTGGGTTAGTTTTTCGGTACCAGCTTTCAGGGCTTCAACATCTTCTCCTTCCAGGGCTGTTTTTAATTCGGCTATGGCTTCTTCGATGGCACTTTTCTCATCATCAGCCAGCTTGTCGCCGCTTTCGCTGAGAATTTTCTCACATTGATAGACCAAGTTATCAGCCTGGTTTTTCTGATCAATAAATTCGCGTTTCGCTTTATCAGTTTCAGCGTATTGCTCAGCCTCATTTACCATACGATCAATTTCGTCTTTGGAAAGACCGCTGGAAGTGGTGATCTGAATTTTCTGCTCCTTGCCGGTGCCCAGATCTTTTGCGGATACGTGAACAATACCGTTTGCATCAATATCAAACGTTACTTCAATTTGAGGAACGCCCCTTGGAGCAGGTGGAATTCCAACCAGTTCGAAGCGACCCAGGGTTTTATTATCTGCCGCCATATCCCTTTCACCTTGCACAACATGGATGCTAACAGCAGGTTGGTTGTCGGTTGCGGTAGAGAAGATCTGGCTTTTTTTGGTAGGAATAGTTGTATTTCTTTCGATGAGTCTTGTTGCGACACCACCCAGGGTTTCAATACCCAGTGAAAGCGGTGTGACGTCAAGCAGCAATACATCTTTTACGTCTCCGGTTAAGACTCCGCCTTGAATACCTGCACCAATGGCTACAACCTCATCCGGGTTCACACCTTTATGTGGGGCCTTGCCAAAGAATTCCTGCACAGTCTCGGAGATCTTCGGCATACGTGTCATACCACCAACAAGGATAACATCACTGATATCACTTGTTGTAACTCCGGCATCTCTCAGTGCTGCCTTCATTGGATCCAGACAGGCTTTGATCAGGTCGTCAACCAATTGCTCAAGTTTGGCCCTGGTGAGTTTTACATTTAAGTGTTTAGGACCGGACGCATCAGCTGTAATAAAGGGCAGGTTAATTTCTGTTTCAATTGAGGATGACAATTCATGTTTAGCTTTTTCTGCACCTTCCTTCAATCGTTGCAAAGCCATTTTGTCTTCACGGAGGTCGATTCCATAATCCTTTTTAAACTCTTCAGCCAGGAAATCAATAATTCTCTGGTCGAAATCCTCACCACCCAGATGGGTATCACCATTGGTTGATTTAACTTCAAATACACCATCGCCGATTTCAAGGATGGAAACATCAAATGTTCCACCACCCAGGTCAAAAATGGCAATCAATTCTTCATTCTTTTTATCCAATCCGTAAGCCAGGGCAGCAGCAGTTGGCTCATTAATTACTCGCAATACATTCAAGCCGGCAATTTTACCCGCATCTTTTGTTGCCTGACGTTGAGCGTCGTTAAAATAAGCGGGGCAGGTAATGACGGCGTCTTTAACCTCTTCTCCCAAATAATCCTCAGCTGTCTGTTTCATTTTCTGCAGTACAAATGCTGAAATCTCCGCTGGGGAATATTGTTTCTCACCAATGTCAATTTGAGCTAAACCACTGGAAGCCTTTGAGATTTTATAGCTCAATGTTCCCATATCTTCTTTTACAGTCGCGGCATCGAATTGCCGACCGATTAAACGCTTGGCCGCATAAATAGTCCGGTCCGGATTGGTTATAGCCTGTCGTCTCGCGACCTGGCCTACAAGCCTTTCTCCTGAGTCGGTAAATGCAACAACAGACGGAGTTGTTCTGGCTCCTTCAGAGTTGGTTATGACTTTAGGGTCTCCCCCTTCCATGACCGCAACGCAAGAGTTTGTGGTCCCCAAATCAATTCCGATGACTTTTCCCATTGGTTTCTCCAAATTTGTTAATTTATCAATAAGAATTCAAATTTCAATGATTTACAGCTTGTTACTTCTTTTTCGCAACTTGAACCATCGCCGGCCTGATCACCCGGTCATGAAGAAAGTAACCGGCTTGAAACACCTCGGCTATGTGATCCGGTTCAATCTCATCAGTTTCAATGACACCCATTGCTTCATGCTTGTTTGGATCGAACGGTTCTCCTTTGGGGTAGACTCGTTCAATATTATTCTGCTTTAGTGCCTCAAACAACTGTTGCTGCACCATTTCTACCCCTCTCACAAATTCCTTTAATTGTTCATTTTCTTCCTCTTTGGCCTGAACCAAAGCTCTTTCCAGATTATCCAACCCGGTGATGATATTCAAAGCCAGTGGTTGACTGGCAAATTTGATGCGAGATTGCATCTCCTGGGTCGTCCGTTTTTTATAATTCTCAAATTCTGCGGCCAAACGCATGAATTTGTCATCCTTGTCTGCTAGTTCTTTTTTGTATCTGGTTTCCAAAAGCTCAAGTGTCTCCTCCGGCTCTTCTTCCGGGGAATCCTCTGCAGTTTCTGCCTCATCGGCTGCCTTGTCTTCTGCGACTGTTTCTGACTCGGAAGCTTCTAAATCTTCACCATCAATGGTTACATCTACTTCAGGAGCCTTCCCGTTGATTGACTCTTCAGCAGCAACACTGTTTTCTGATTTATCTGCCTTCTGAGTAGATTCTTGACTCATTATTTCCTCCACTGATTCCTAATGTTTTTGCTGGTTAAAAATGTTCGTATTAGTCATTAAGACTTTAAAAACAAAAAAAGAACTGTAATACGTCAGTATTACAATTCAAATCGAGTATTTCAATAGAAAACCCGGTATGTCGTTTACCTATGCTTTCTATTTGTTAGAATGCAAGCCTGTGTTTGTTTTCTTATGAAGATGCCTTAATTGTTATCCAGAAACCGGCTCAATGAAAATGAAAGTTTTTCGGTCGAATACTGGATAGCGGTAATTACATTTGGATAATTTATACGAGTGGGGCCGACGATTCCAATGCTACCCAACATATATCCTTGATTCCCGTAAGTTCCGGCGATGACGCTGCAGGTGATTAGGCCGTTGTCCTGGTTTTCGGCTCCAATGTTGATTTTTAACCCTTCGTTATCCATTGCTTCAATCATAAAGTCTGTCAGACTGGTCTTCTCTTCAAATACCTTATACACAGCCATTAACTTGTTCTGATCATTAAATTCGGGATAACTGCAGATCTTGGATCGACCTGAGATGAAGAGTTCTCCGTGCGAATCAATGTCAAAAGCCTTTTTCCCCAATCGAATGGTTTGAATGATAAACGGATCGTATTCCTCTTTGGTTTTGGACAGCTTATCGACCAGATTTTTCCGAATTTGTGCAATCGATTTGCCTTCAAAAAGTTCAAGCAGAATAACTGCCATTTTGTTAAGATCTTCCTGGTCAGGGCAGGTACGAAGATGAATCACCTTGTTGTGAACCATACCAATCTGAGTAACAATCACCACCAGAATCTGCTTATCGCTCAATTTTACCAATTGCAGTTGCTTTAATCTTGAGGCTGAAAATTTGGGTGAGATCACAATCCCGGCACAATTGGTTAAAGAAGATAACTCTTTGGTGGCATCCAGTAAAATATCTTCTAATCGATTGTGCTGAGTGAGTTCTTCTCCTTCCACCTGATCAATGTATTGATCCGGAGAGGAGGAATTTGACTGGGTAACCAATTTATTAATGTAGTATCGATATCCGGCATCTGTCGGAATTCTGCCGGCAGAGGTGTGAGGCTGTTCAATAAAGCCCATGTCTGAAAGATCGGACATGACATTTCGGATTGTCGCCGGTGACAGTTTCTGCTTCAGCACTTTTGACAACATCCTGGAACCAATTGGTTCGGCATTTTTTATAAAATGAACAATAATCTTTTCAAGAATTTCTTCTGTACGTGGATCCATACTCAATCTAAACAAGACTTTCCCTGACAAATCAAGGAATTATAATATTTAGCTTTTAAATCAGAACAGGTTTTAGCACTCGCTTAATATGAGTGCTAATATTTATCACTATTTTAAGATGCTGTCAATTCACTTATCGCGCCACAGACTTGATCTAGAGGCGTTGCGCACAATCGGAAGACATCAATCCACGGTTCCGAATGTAAAGGCAAACGGAATGCTTAGCATGCCTTAAATCAAGTATAACCAAAAACCGGGGGTGAAATCAATTTCACAGCGATAACAGATGATTACTGGACTGAGATGCGAATTGATTCCGGGAATGCCATATTTGCAATTGCCTTTTGAAGTCGTAAGGCAGAGGGGGCTGTTAATTGCCTTTGGTAGGTTGAAGATCCGTTTTCAGACAGAATTTGCAAGGGAGTAATATTAACCAGGTAAAGATTTTTTTGTGATAACATGCCGATAAATCTATCCACAAAGCTTTCCAACTGCTCTTGGTCGTTTGCTGATACCTTAAAACTGAAAAACCTGTTGATATCTTCATCAGGCTTATCCCCTGTTATTTCGGGAGTAAATGGTGTTAATTTGTTGACTCTGAATTTGTCCGTCCCAATTTTTTTCGCTGCAGACAGATCGACCAACATACCGACAAAAGCAGTATTTAATGGTTCCACACTTCTTAATTGGATTAACGAGCCTTCAACTGTAAGGATTTGAACGAACAATTGTTGACTATCTTCAGTGTGTTGAGGTGTTCCGATCAGAACGCCATATGATAATTGGTTCAGTCTACCTTTTTTAGATTTTCCCGGAAATTTTACAAGAATTTGGTTTGCATCCTTTTCAATCATAATGAGTTCGGAATGATGACTCCAGATGTTTTCACCTTTTGCGGCAAAACACTGGTGAATTTTCCAGGAAGCATTATCAAATTCAAGCACGACGATATCCGGCGTGTCAGATCTTTTGCAGATAAACGCCAGTTGTCCGCAATTGTTGCAGAAAAAGGGAACAAACATATCCTGATTTTGCATATCAGTCCTTAAATGTAAGAAATTTAGGAGCTTTGGATCTTTTTCAATGTAATCTCAATTGGATTTTTTGACAATAGGAGATATAGTACAATAAAGCCGTTCGAATTCTGTGTTGATCTAAAAAAATAAAATCTGCTTGAAACAATTGAATTTTTTTAAAAATCAGATTAAAAACAACTAACACAAACCAAAAGCCTGTCAATTCATCGAGGTATCAAAAATTGATAAAAGAAAGAAAATCGGTTGTTGTCGAAGAATATCTTCAGGTAATCTATTCGTTGCTGGCCGATCAGAAGCCTGTCAAAGCGGTTACCCTGACAAAATGGCTGAAAAGCAGTCCTTCAACTGTGCATGCTACACTTTCCAGGTTGCAAAGGGATAAGTTAGTCAAAGTGAACAAAAAGAAGGAGATTAACTTAACCGCGAAAGGTCTCGAAAAAGCTGAAACTCTTACCAGACGCCACAGGCTGGTAGAGGCTTTTTTATGCGACAAGCTGGGAATTTCCTGGCATGAAGTGCACAAACATGCCCATGTCCTGGAACACGGACTGACACCATTGGTTGAAGAAAAACTAGCAGAGTTTTTAGATTTTCCTCAATCCTGTCCTCATGGGACACCTTTACCTGGTGTTACGGATTTTTTACCCAAAAATACAGTTGCCTTGGACGAGTGTGAACCCGGGGATGAGATTGAAATAGTCAACATTGGTGAAGCACTGGAAGAATCACTGGATTTGATGAAATTTCTGCAGGACAAATCGATAAAGCCAGGGAAAAGACATAGTGTCAAAGAAAAAACGGATATCACTAAGACAATTGTTTTAGAATACCAGGATGATACCGCAACACTCACCTACGATATAGCTCAAAAAATCGGTGCAGTGAAATGCTGAGAGTATGATCAGACCGTGAAGCAATCTGATCATACTAAATCTCTCCTACCTACAGATACTTGCCTACTATTATTTCCAGGTCTTTTTTGACTTGCTCCGGAATCATGTCGGGTTGAGTCAAAATAGCGCCTTGAAGAGAGCTTTGATCCTGACAGACTGGGGATTTGGGCTGGAAATTCTTCAATAAAACTTTGAGGATTGCTTTGGTATTTGTCACATTTTTTTTCATCACTTCGAGAATGGCGTCCACAGAAACCTCTTCTTCAGATTCATGCCAGCAGTCATAGTCAGTTGCCAGGGCAATAGTGGAAAAGCAGAATTCTGCTTCCCTGGAAAGCTTTGCTTCCTGCAGGTTAGTCATTCCAATAACCGAGGCTCCCAACGTTCGATACATCTCGGATTCCGCCCTGGTAGAAAACATGGGACCTTCCATGCACATAAAAGTACCGCCTTTGTGACAGGTCACGCCTACCTCTTCTGCAGCTTTTGCTATCTCTCCCGAAAGGTGTTTGCAGGTAGGGTCGCCGAATTGCAGGTGAGCAACCAATCCGTTGCCAAAAAAAGTAGAGGGTCGGTCTTTGGTTCGATCGATAAACTGATCAGTTAGTACGATATGACCCGGTACAATTTCCTCCCTCAGGCTTCCGACTGCGCTAATAGCGATTAAATGAGTAACCCCTAAGGATTTCATTCCCCAGATATTGGCCCTGTAGTTTATTTCTGAGGGTAAAAAACGATGTCCTTTACCATGCCTCGGCAGAAAGACGACATCTTTGCCTTCGAGATTGCCGGTCACAAATTCATCAGAAGGTTTTCCAAAAGGAGTGTCAATAGTCAGGTTTTTAACGTCCTTAATTCCTTCAATTTCATATAGTCCACTTCCGCCAATAATACCGAATTTCATAAGTCATCCTTTTTCTGGGGGTTGCTTGAATCAGGCTGTAGTGATCAATTTAAGTTTCATATCGATGGTGATTTTGAATTTCACTTAAGCATTATTGGCTATTTTTGTAAACCCGCTGTTTTTTTTACCATTCGTTGTTTGAATCGATTGTTATCAACCCTGCTTTTGCAAAGCACCTTTGAGCTTGACACTTGTGAGACAGAAACGATTTATATATGCTTTACGCTTACCTGCAATTTGCCGGCACTTTAGTGCTACAGATCTGAAACAAATATCGAAGATACGTCTTTTACAGTTATCACATACGGAACAACATGGAATTATTTGAAGAGCTTGAATTAAGAGGTTATATCGATCGAATTACCCACGATGAATTAAAAGACAAAATAAACCAGGGCGGAATGACTTTTTATGTTGGCTACGACCCCACCGCGGACAGTCTGCATGTCGGCCATTTTGCCATGTCCAATTTGCAAAGAATACTGCAGAAACATGGACACAAACCAATCGGACTTATGGGCGGTGGTACAGGTATGATCGGTGATCCGGGTGGAAGAAGCTCTGAGAGAAATCTCCTGTCTCAGGAAGAGATTGAAGTTAACATTGATGGTATCAAATCCCAATTATCAAAATTTCTCGAATTTGAAGCAGGAAATAAGGCAACCATCGTCAATAACCATGACTGGCTTTCCAAGCTGGAATTGATCGACTTTTTAAGGGATATCGGCAAGCATTTTTCGGTAAATGCCATGATCAACCGCGATTCGGTTAAAAGTAGACTGGATCGGGAAGGGGAAGGTATTTCCTACACTGAATTCAGTTACATGCTTTTACAGGCGTATGATTTTTACCAGCTTTGCAAAAACAAAGATTGTACCTTGCAATTAGGCGGTTCCGACCAATGGGGCAATATCGTCTCCGGTATAGATCTGACTAGAAGATTACTCAACAGGCAATTATACGGGCTCACCATTCCATTAATCACTAAAGCGGATGGAAACAAATTCGGTAAATCGGAAACCGGCACGGTCTGGCTGTCAGCAGAAAAAACATCACCATATGAGTTTTACCAGTTTTTTCTAAATCAGGCAGATGAAGATGTGATTCGCTTTCTTAAAGTATTCACTGAGGTTTCACTGGATGAAATCGCGGAGTTGGAAGCATCTGTCAAGAATGAGCCGCATCGAAGACTCGCTCAAAAGAGACTGGCCGAGGAAGTAACCAGGATAGTGCACGGTCAGGCTGCTTTGGACGGAGCAATAAAAGCCTCACGGGCACTTTTTGGTGAGAAAATCGAAAATCTGGACGACACGCTGATCTCCCAGATATTCAAGGATGTGCCTTCCACCAAGATGGAAAAAAACAGGCTGACAGACGGTATCAGCCTGATTGATGCCCTGGTTGAAACAGGTGCCAGTAAATCCAAAGGACAGGCTAGAAAGCTGATTGAATCCGGAGGAGCCTACGTGAACAATGAAAGTCAGAAAAATATCGATTATCGATTGACGCAGTCTGATATGGCTTCAAACTCATTTATGATTATCAGATCCGGTAAAAAGAACTATCGTCTGTTAAGTTTTGAATAGATCTCGGTGAATATTCCTGAGGTTTTGCATCAGGCTTTGAATCCTGTACATCTTCTTTTATATAATAAAATCATTCGCCCTTAAATATATCTGATCAACTTAATTCGCTATGCTGATCCCTGAATTGAAAATTAAATGCCACTATCCCGGAATGCCGGTTCCCCAAAAGGCTCATGCCAGTGATAGCGGGTTGGATCTCACTCTGATCCAGGTGATTGAAAAAAGGGATAACATCTTTTTCTTTGATACCGGTATTTCTATTGAGCCGCCGGCAGGGTACTACACAGAGCTGTATCCCCGATCCAGTATTTACAAACATGATTTCATCATGACCAACAGTGTTGGTGTTATTGATGCGGGATACCGTGGCATTCTATATATGCCGATGAGATACCTGGGTGACGGGAATGGAAAAACCGCAGCCGAGAGCCTGGTGGGAAGCAGAATTGGTCAGCTTGTACTAAAAAAACTTGAACCGTTTGAAATATCAATCACCGAACAGCTATCCGAGTCTGAAAGGGGGGAAGGTGGCTTTGGAAGCAGTGGATCGTGATCTTACAGCCTGCACCGGGCAGGACTTAAAGGATTTAAAGGTAGCGTTTGTTCACTATTGGTTTGTGACTTGGCGCGGAGGGGAGAAAGTTATCGAATCGCTTTTAAAACTATTTCCCAATGCAGATGTTTACACGCTTTTCTACGATCCAAAAACCTGTGGTTCCCATCTTTCCGGACATCGGGTCTATACCTCTTGCCTGAATCTTCCGATTGTCAAAAAACACTACCAGAAATTATTTCCTTTTTACCCTTTAGGTATTAAGTCTCTCAAGTTAAGAAATGACTACGATCTGGTTATTTCATCCGAATCAGGTCCCGCTAAGGGAATAGCCAATCCGAAGGGAATACCCCACTTATGTTATATTCACTCACCAATGCGTTATTGTTGGGGCTTCACAGACGCTTATCTTGATACGCTTCCCAAATGGTCTCGAAGTATGGCCAAAAAACAGTTTGAGCGTTTGCGAAAATGGGACCTTACTACGATTAACAATGTTGACCTTTACGTCGCAAACTCCAATAATGTGGCAAACAGGGTAAGGAAATACTACAACAAACCAGCGAGAATCTGTTTTCCGCCAATAGCCAGTGAGTTGTTCAAAGGAAAGCCGATCCGAGCCCAAGGTGAATACTACCTGAGTTTTGGGGCAATTACTCCGTACAAGAACGTTGATTTGCTCGTAAAAGCATTCAATCAATCCGGTAAAAAACTGATTGTCATTGGTAACGGTAGTGAAAGACAGAAACTGGAGCAATATGCCAAACCAAATATTCAGTTTCTGGGAAATTTGCCGACAGTTGATGTCATCCGTCATATACAGCACGCTAAAGCGTTATTGTTCCCCGGAGAGGAGGACTTTGGGATGATTCCCCTGGAAGTGATGTCACAAGGAGTCCCGGTGATCGCTTATGCCAAAGGAGGCGCCCTTGAATCTGTGGTAGAAAACAGAAATGATATAGCAAAATCATCAGGCATTTTCTTTCACGATAATACGATGGAATCTCTGGAAGAAGCCCTGGAGTATTTTGAACAGATTGAAAATCAATTTAATGCTGAGTGGATTTATGATCATGCCCGTTCTTTTGGAGAGGAACGGTTTCAAAAGGAAATGAAAGGTCACATACTGGACCTGCTTAACAATACGTATTGAAAGTGAAGTCAGGAATGCTTAAGAAAAAATCCCAGGTTATATTAACTCTTTTGTTCTTTGCAGATGTTATCTTTGTGGGCGTATGCTGGAACCTGGCATACTATGCCCGGTTTTTCTGGCTGAATATCCCTGTTACTTTGTTTGGAATCTCCATTCCCTACGTCAAACCATCCGCAATTCCTGAATACAAGTATTATTTCAATGCAACGGGCGTTGTCGTGATTGTAGCAGCTATCTGCTATGTTTACGGCAAAATGTATAATCCGAAGCGGATCTCCCAGTATCGAGGGGAAATGCGGGCTATTTTCAAGTCGAATATTGTACTTTTTATTATTCTATTGGGGTTAACTTTTTACTATCGACGTTATTCGTTTTCCAGGGTTCAATCGGTTTACTTCCTGGTTTTTACTGTTACTTGTATCAGTTCCCTCCGTTTGACGGTGCGTTTGATTCTTAGCTATTTAAGAAAAAAAGGGAAAAACCTTCGACGAATTCTAATCATTGGTAGTGGCAAAACTGCAGGAAGGTTCATTAAACGTGTTCATTCCAATAGAGAACTGGGATTTGAATTGGTTGGATATGTTTATCCCGAAATCAATCCCGACATTGAAATCAACTATTTAGGCAAGTTTAACGACCTACCAACGGTCATTGAAGAAAAAGCTGTTGACCAGGTGTTTATCTGCCTGGATTCAAATCAACAATCTCACCTTGAATCAATCAATAGAAACCTGGCTGAACAAGTGGTTGACCTGCATATCGTCCCGGATGTCTATCATACCTTGAATATCAATCCGGAATTGCTGGATCTGGATGGCATGCCGGTGATTGCATTACGAAAGAGTTCGGTGGAAGGATGGAACAGAATTTACAAACGACTGTTTGATCTGGCAGGTGCCAGTATTGCTGTGGTATTGCTATTACCAGTTTGGCTGATTCTCCCGATTCTGATAAAACTTACCTCCCGGGGTCCGGTGTTTTACCTCCAGGAACGCATGGGGTTGGATGGCAAACCGTTCAAAATGATCAAATTCAGGTCAATGAAGGTGGGTGCTGAGGATAATACAGGTGCTGTTTGGGCGAAAAAAGATGATGACAGGCGTACCGCTATCGGGACATTTATTCGTAAAACCAGCCTGGATGAAGTACCGCAGTTTTTTAATGTAATCAAAGGTGAGATGAGCCTGGTCGGACCCAGACCTGAAAGACCAGTGTTTATCGAAGAATTCAAAACACAGATTCCAAACTACATGTTGCGTCATAAAATGAAAGCGGGAATTACCGGGTGGGCCCAGGTAAACGGTTGGCGTGGTGATACCTCATTGGAAAAACGAATTGAATTTGATATCTATTATCTGACTCATTGGTCGGTACTATTTGATATTAAGATCTGTATCATGACCCTCTTTATTGGTATGATTCATCCGAATGCATATTGAGAATGATGACTTAAAGAAATTTGCGAAATTCAACTGAAAACAACACCTAATTGGAATAGGTATGAAAAAAACAAAGAAGGCTGGAACTCAATACTCGATCGATCTGGATATCAAAGGAGTGTTTTTTTTCATCATCCTGGCCTTGATGACAGCTGTGGTCGTTTTTTACCTCGGTGTGATGTTTGGAAAGGCGTCCCGGGATCCCAATTTCAAAGTTTCATCAGCAACGGAAAGCAAGACGGAAGAAAAAACGGATGCGGACAAGATAACGACCAATGATCTTGAAATATATAACATTCGTACCGAGGAAGATAAAAAGATCTCAAGCCTGAAGAAAGACACCCAATCAGTTCTTGATGAAGCCGAACGGGTGATTCAACAAACTAAACAACGTCAGGCAGGGCCTTTGGAATTAGAAAAAGCTGAGCCGCAACCCGCTGTGAAAAAGCCTGTACAACCCACACAGTGGCCGGATCAACCGACAGCTGAGAGTTTACCTAAAAATACCTGGACGGTTCAGGTGTTTGCCACCAAAGACAAAAACAAAGCCGATAGAATTGTTCGTATGTTGCGACATCAGAAATTCGATTCTTACCTGGCACAGGTAAATATTGAGGGACAAACCATCTATCGGGTTCGAGTGGGAAAAAGATCAAAAGCGGAAATTGAAAAGCTGGATCAGGATCTACAGAAGGTCATTGGCGGGATGGGAATGAAATCGAGAAAAATAAAACTTAATTAGGATTAAAGAGAGCTCATGTAATTGCGCCAGTTGATCATTTTTGCATTTAGCTGTTGGACATACATAGCTTCAAGTTTCCAATCCCCGGATTTGACAAGACTCTCCAAACGTCCCAATTTGTTCTTGTTAAGATATCTGTTAAACACAGATGGAGTAATCCCGTCTTTATCATTTTGAACAATATACATGAGGGCTTTTAGCAGGGAAGAGTCTTTGATTTTTTTCTGAATGCGGGAGATAAAAACGATACGTTCAATTTCAGGATTGGTGTCAATCCATTGCATGATAACCTGCAAATTTTGGTATTTGAAGAATCGCCTGCTTATTCCCCGGAACAGGGCGTCAATCCTGGCAGAGTCTTCCGAGCAACAAAGCTCGTTTGCCGTGATCTTTTTTGCCAGAATATAAACGATTTCAGGATTTTCTTTAACTTTCTCCCTGAACACTGCAAAAAACTTGTCGCTTAAAATCCTCATCAGCGACATGGTCAATTTCTTTTCCAGGTCTTTGTCAGTAATTTTGTAGTTATTACAAATCCTTCCCGCCAGATACTGGAGAAAGCGCCCTTGGATCATGTTTGCCAAAAACTGACTGTTGGATTCATCCAGCCGGGGCATTTCCTCACCGTTGAACTGCTCAAGGCAGTTCAACATGGCTTTTGTATATGGATTTAAAGGTCCTGATAGTGAATGTGCATTTGTCATACTAACTGGTATTGCTCTGCGAGCTTCCTAAATAAGGGTAAAGACCTTCGAATCATGTCAGTATCAAAACAATAGGAAATTCTAAAGTATCCCGCTGTTCCGAAAGCTGATCCGGGAACCATCAATAAGTTAAGCTCTTGAGCGGATTTTATAAACTCTCTGTCATCTTCTATCGGGCTTTTAGGAAAGAGATAAAATCCTCCGTCCGGCTTAACACAATCAAATCCGCAATTCGTCAAATGCTCGTGAAGGATATCCCTGTTTTCACGATAAGGTTGCAAATCGACCCTGGCTTTTCCCACCATGGGGATGACTCGCTGCCAGATCGCGGGAGCATTGACAAAACCTAGTATTCTTAATGCAATTACTGCTCCCTCCTGGATCATATTTCGGTCTTGATGTCTTGGGCTTATGGCGATGTAACCAATGCGTTCACCGGGGATTGCAAGGTCTTTACTGTAGGAGGTGACTACGATGCTGTTATCATAAGAGTTAAAAATAGAGGGAACGTCGGTATCATAAGAAATATTCTTATATGGCTCATCTGAAATCAAACTGATTGGACTGCCGTACTCATTTGATTTTTCAGCCAGAAGCTGTCCGAGCGTGTCGAGCTCCTTTTTGGAATAAACAACTCCGGTCGGATTGTTCGGGGTGTTGATCAGAACAACTTTTACTTCGGGCGTAATCGCCTTGGCAAGCTGGTTAAAATCGATTCTGAATGAATCATCTGTTGCAACCCGCTTGATAGTTCCATTGTGATTGGCTACGTAAAAATCATACTCGACAAAATAGGGCTTTAATACTACCACTTCGTCACCCTGATTCAACAATGTGCGGAAAATCACATTGAGCGCACCACCGGCTCCAACAGTCATAATAACATCGTTGGTCGTAAACTCTTCCCCGGTTTCATCGGTGATCATTCCGGCGATAAAATCTCTTGTCTCAGGGAAACCGGGATTAGGCATATACCGGTGAGTTCCCCTGATATCGCTTTGGATCAGATCCAATAAAGCCTTTTTTACTTCTTCGGGTGGTTCGAACACAGGATTTCCAATACTGAAATCGAAAACATTTTCAGCACCATATAGTTTTATGCGCCTGGTTCCTTCTTCAAACATTTTCCGAATCATGGAGGAACCCTTAACGGCGGCTTCAATTTGTTTGGATATACCCATAACAATGTCCAGATAGAAAGGTCTGTCAAATTTTAAAATCTTATGAATTCAAAAGGTGCGTTCTACCTATCATTCCTAATTATCTATATACTCTTTCGTCAATACTTCTTTGAGATATTCGAACGCGTCATTTACGCTGTCGAACAATTGAAACAAATCAAGATCAGATTCTTTAATCACCCCCCAGTTAACCAAGTGATCGAAGTTGATAAAGTTATTCCAGAATTCCGAGCCAAACAAAACAATAGGTACCTTTTTTTGAATCTTTTCTGTCTGAATGAGGGTGAGCATCTCAAACAACTCATCCATAGTTCCAAAACCACCCGGGAAAACAACCAGAGCTTTTGCCAGATAGGCGAACCAGAATTTGCGAATAAAGAAGTAGTGAAAGATGAAAGAAATCTTGTCTGTTTGATAAGAATTTGGCGCCTGTTCAAAAGGCAAACTGATATTCATGCCAATCGATTCGCCATTCGCCTCAGCGGCACCCTTGTTGGATGCTTCCATCATGCCGGGACCTCCACCAGAACAGATATAGAATCGATCCTTTTTATTCTTCATTCCCAAAGACCATTCCGTTAATTTCTTAGCCAGCGCCACGGAATCCTCATAATATTTTGAGAGTTTCACCTGCATTTTTGCCTGTTGCAGGTCATTTTGCAGTGCTTGAAGATCAACTTCTGATTGCCTGGCTTTCTTCTCCAGTTTTATCAGGTTTTCTTGGGCAGTCTCCATGGATACTGATCTGGCCGAACCGAAAAATACAATTGTATGTTCAATCTCCTGCTCCTCATATCGGTGTTTTGGAGCAGTTAGTTCGCAGAGTATTCTGATTTGTCTGGCTTCCGGGCTGTTTAAAAAATCCTGATTCTTATAAGTTTTCGTATTTGAAAAATCAGCCGTGCTTTTCTTTTTATTGTTGTTGAACATAATTTTGTTTGTATGAAGATATGACTAGCTGTTTTAGAAACCTTTGTATTCCCCAAATTCGCTGGCTATGCTAGCAGATAGGATAGAACGTTAACTTCTTTTCTCTGCAAATTCAATTTTGTAGGAGATTGAGAGGACTAACGGTCATGAATCATGGGATTTGAAATACAATTTAATCGCTCAAACTTCAATGATACGCCTATTTGTTGCAATCAATCTACCAGATTGGTTAAAAAATGAACTGACCTTGCTCTGCTCTTTTGGAATAAAAGGAGTAAAATGGGTGGAAACGGATAATTTTCATCTCTCACTTAGATTCATCGGTGAGGCAACCCAGGAGGATTTTCAGGATATATCCGATGCTTTGTCAAAAATAAAAGTGAACCCATTTACCTTGACACTATCCGGACTTGGAACATTTCCGAACGAGAAGTCCCCCAAGGTGATCTGGACCGGCGTTGATAAAAACGAAGAGCTAATCCGACTGCAAAAAAAAGTGGAAACCCAACTAAACAAACTTGGGTTAAAAGGAGATAAACGCAGGTACACACCGCACATTACCCTGGGCAGGGTAAAGTCGGAAAAGCCGGACAGAATAGGCGATTTCCTGGTTCAGAATAACCTGTACAAATCAAAATCAATCGACGTGGAAGGCTTTCAACTATTTTCAAGCGTCCTGATGCCCAAAGGACCTATATATCGAATTGAGAATAATTACTTGTTTTAAAAACTATGTTCTATAAAGTCAGTGTTTCAATGAAATTTTTAGAATATGAAAACGAAAGCATAGCTTTCTCAAAACAGTAAATCTAAGATCTAAAATCTGAAATCTAAAATGTCAAAGACAATAGTGAGAAACCGCAAAGCCTGGCATGAGTATGAGATTCTGGAGAAATTCGAAGCCGGAATTGCCCTGGTGGGAACCGAAGTTAAAAGTGTCAGACTGGGTAAGGTAAAAATAACAGAAGCTTATTGTAGTATTGACGATAAGTTGCAGATGGATCTGTACGAAATGGAGATTAGCCCTTATACCTTTGGCAACATCCATAATCATAAAACAAGAAGAGTGCGTAAGCTATTGATGCATAAAAGGGAAATCAACCGACTACTCTCCAAAGTAAAAGAGAAAGGATTGACACTTATCCCGTTGAGTTTGTATTTCAAGAATGATAAGGTCAAAGTAGAAGTTGCGTTGGTTAAGGGGAAAAAACTCCATGATAAACGGGCGGCATTAAAAGACAAAGATGCTAAACGGGAAATCGATCGCGCAATCAAATACCAATAGATCCAACCTGTCATTTCGGAGTCAGATCCGGAATCTGGTCACCACATTTGTGGGGGTGTACAGGCTTTCGACCTGGATGAGGTATTAATAGTGTAAGCAAGTAGTGGTTTGTCGAAGGGCCACTATAAAAATCGACAAAATATTTTAATTGCTAACAATAGCGACTATTCTCTGAACTCTGCTGCAATCGCAGCTTAGTTTGAGCGTGATGCCCGCGACGCCTGATACCCGGGAAATCACGTCATTTTATCAGGCTCATCTCCCTGGTACCCCATTTACTAGGTAGAGAAACTTAATTGGGTAGCCGGACTTGAGGTTGTCAGTAACCAAGAAAGTTTCGGCGAGACATCAAAAACCTGACTAAACTTGTAGAAGCCTATTGATCCTATCTTTGGGACGCGGGTTCGATTCCCGCCACCTCCACCACTCTTCGGGGTAGCACTCCTCTAAAAATCACTTCAGCATCACATTCCGTAAGCCTTTAACCGAGGGAGTTTTAGGTCTTCTCTTAATTTTTTAGTTTCTGATATTTTCTGTTGTTTTCTGATTTTTGATATTGCCCGGAACGTTTTGGAACTCGTTTGGAACGCTGTCTCATGTTTTTATACGCAATATTCATAAGGCTTTACAAGACAACAGAGGAAAACTATTGATTGAGGAGAAAGCCTATGAAAAAGTACCTGCCTCTTTTTTTGTTGTTTTTTGTTGTTTCAGCTTCTCTTTTCATGGTCGCTGAATCCGGAGAATATTATTCAACGTTTTACAAGGAAAAATACAAAGGCTATTGGGCGGCATTTTTAGTCGAGGGATTTTTGGCTATTGCTGCTATGTTTTATGTTTCAGATAACAAAGTTTTGAACGTCTGTATAAAGCTTGTAATGATTCCCCTTTTTCTTGTAGTTGTCGGGGGAGCTTCATTAAATGTAGCCTCACCAATGATGGCAACGCTTGCGAAGGTCGAGAGTAAAAAACAATTGGTTGAACATCTGGATGAACAAAATCAGCAAATCAAGACACATTTGGCGTTACTTGATGGTCAAAGGATGAACACAGCACTTGCAATCAAACACCAGCGCCAGATTTCCAATCAAATAGCCAGCGAGCTTAAAAATCAATCTTCATCTCCCTGGATGATTTGGGTTGTTATGGGATTTTCAACTTTTTTACGGTTCTCTGTTCAGCTTGCAAATTTGGTTTTTGCTCACTGTCTTGGACAAATTTGGAGAAACAAAAACAGTTCGGTTAATACTTCGGCAAAGACAGGTGCATGTCAAACAGCCAAATCGAGTCTTCAATTCAAGTATCAAAGAATTTTTCAGTATCTGAAAAGAAATAATGGAAAAGTTACCAGAGGACAAATCGTTGCCTCAAAGGTGTTGAAAGGCGGTGTAAAGGAGTATGACCGTATCCTTGGAGGTTTGGAGAAAACTGGTAAGATAAATGTTGATAAGAAAAAGGATTCTAAGGCGGATTGGGTGTATTTAATTGTTTGAGTAAGATTGGAATTGTTTGAGCAGTTTTTTGGCAAGCCTGCTCAAATAACTAAATCTAAGCCTCCTCTGCAAATGCCTTCCGAAAAACTTCAAACTCAATATCCTAATCCAGCTATTGAGTACTAATAAAAATGCTTTTCTTTGACAATCAATTAATTCGGGTGATAAAAGGGACGTTGAATAGAATTACAGTGTATTTTTCATGAAGTGATCAGCAAATTAATGTTCGGGGCGTTTTGATCAATCTCGATTGAGATCTGACGATCTCTTTTATTTCCTATCAGGAGCCGAGTTTGTTTTATGAACTAACCATTTTTCATCATTTAAATCAGTTGTAAAATCAAATTCAGAGCGAATTTATTGGATAGTTAGAGAAACATTCCCCATAATAACTTCGTAAAACTCTTTAGTATCGCTACATACCTAAACAAATACATTACTAATACTAAATAAATATAAAGAACAGATGAAAACATTTAAAACTAAAAAGCAAACTCCGCCTTCAAGAGGATCGGAATGGCGCAAATGGGATCTACATATTCATACTCCGATGTCTATTCGGCAACAATATGGAGGTAATACTGATGAGGTTTGGGAAAAATTCATCTCTGATTTAGAAAACTTACCCCAAGAATTTAAAGTAATTGGCATCAATGACTATATTTTTCTTGATGGATATACAAAGGTCTTAGAATTTAAAAAAAATGGAAGACTGGAAAACATAGATTTAATACTTCCTGTAGTCGAGTTACGAATAGACAAATTTGGCAGTATCGGAGATGAAGCATGGAAAAAGGTCAATTTCCATATTATTTTTTCTAACGATGTAGATGCTTTAACGATTGAACAACAATTTTTGAATGCCATACAGCATAGTCACAAATTATCACCTGACTACGAGTCGTTGGATTTTAGCGGGGTAATTACACGAGAATCACTTTCAGATTTCGGTCAGAAGATTAAAGATAGCTCCAATGGCAAAGTGACCGGCTCAAATATTGTCGTTGGATTTAACAATATAACTTATGGATATAAAGAGATTTTAGAAAGACTTACCTCAACCTATTTTAAGGATAGTTACTTAACGGCTATAGGAAAAACCGAATGGGAAGCACTTCGATGGGATGCTTCAATCGCAGATAAAAAAAATGTGATAAACAGAGCTGACTTAGTATTCATCTCATCTAAATCCATTGAAGGATTTGATAAGGCTAAAGCAAAATTAAAAGAGCAATCGGTAAACGACAAGCTGATTGACTGTAGTGACGCTCATCACTTTTCTTTTTCTATAGATTCATGCGAAAAACCGATAAAAGACCGACTAGGAAAATGTTTTACTTGGATAAAGGCAGACCCAACATTTGAGGGATTGAAACAGATTATTTTTGAACCTTTAGACAGAGTTTATATTGGAGATCAACCAGAAATTTTCGAACGGGTTAAAAATAACAAAAACAAATATATAGACAGATTATCAATAAACCAAAAATCAGAATATAATGGAAAGCAAGGAATTTGGTTTAAAAACATCGATATCCCGTTTAACAACGAATTAGTAGCGATTATTGGAAATAAAGGAAGTGGAAAAAGTGCCCTTACTGACATAATCGGGCTTCTTGGTAATACACACAATGCAGGTGAGAAAAATAAAAACTTAACATTTCTGAAGTCACCCAAATTCCGAAAAAGGGGATTTGCTGAAAACTTTGAAGCAAAGCTTATATGGGCTGACAACAAGGATGAAGGAAGTACATCCCTAAATCAAGATTTAGACTTAAATCAGAAAGAGAAGGTTAAATATCTTCCTCAGCATTACTTCGAGTCTCTGACAAACGATATTGATAGTGGAAATTTCGAAAAAACTCTAAAAGATGTTACTTTTTTACATATTTCTGAAGAAGAAAAGCTAGGATGTAGTAGTTTTGATGAGCTTGAAAAAATCAAAAAGAAAAGTATAGAAGCAGATCTTACAGAGTTGAAAAATGAACTATCTGAAATTTCAGATGAAATTATTTTACTTGAATACAAGAAACATCCAAATAATCTTAAACGCCTGAATAACCTCCTCTTAGAAAAGCAAAAGGAGTACAAAGGTCATTTAGCTCTTAAACCTCAGAAAGTTAAAGATCCAGCAAAAGATGAAAAAGCTGGGAAAGAAAAAAAAGTACTTTACCAAAAACTTGAATCGTTAAATTCAAAATTAGAAAAGATCTCGAAATCCATTGACGAGTCAAGAGAACAGCTCAATCTGTTAACGCTTGAGAAGGAAGATCTAAACGTTTTTTATAATGATCTTATACGATTTGAGAAAAACATTTCAGACTATAAGCAAAAAAAACGGAAGGCTTACCAAAAGTACGGATTCGACATAGATCTGATAATCAAGACGACATTCAATCATCAGGAAATAAAGAAGAAGATTGGACAGATTGAATTAAAAACCTCTGTTCTAAATAATAAATTACGAACAAAAGACGAAATAGACTTAAAATTTTTTAGTAAAGAAGAAGAGACTAAGAAAGCTCTTCAAGATAGCCTAGAGGTGAAAAGAGATTCAATTCAAACTCAGATAAACAAAAATAAAAAAGACTTAACTAAACCTGAAAGAGAGTTTCAAGAATACAATGAAAATCTTCAATCATGGGAGTTAAAAAGAAAATCAATTGAGGGGGCACCAGATACTCCTGACACCATTTTATTTTTTGAAAAGGAAATCAGTTATATTAGAAAAACAATCAACAAAGATATTAATGATTTACGAGAGGAAAGGCTTGAAAAAGCACTTGAAATATTTCATAAAAAGATGGAAATAGTCGAACTCTATAACAGTTTTAAAAAGTCAATTGATAGTAAAATATCATCTGATAAAGATTTCCATAAAAGATATCTGATGGAAATTGAAGCTGGATTTAAGGTATCTCCAAAGTTCGCGACCGATTTTCTTGGTTTCATAAACAAGTCGAAAAGTGGAACATTTAGAGGGGCTGAAGAAAAGGATATTGTTAGTTTGTTTGAAGAACTTAATCTGTTGGAAGGAGACGAGATAAAGAAAATTTTATCAAAAATAATCTTTATATTGGAAAATGATCAACGCCTTGAAATAAGGGAAGAGGATCAAAAGCATCAAATATCTGACCAAATATCAAATATTAAAGGCTTCTATGATTTTTTGTTTTCGCTGGAATACCTCATTCCTAAATATGAGCTTAAATTAGACCAAAAAACCTTAGAAGAGCTATCACCAGGCGAAAAAGGAGCTTTATTATTGGTTTTTTACCTGATGATTGATAAAGAAGACACACCTCTTATTGTGGATCAGCCAGAAGATAACCTTGATAATAAAAGCGTTTTTCAGGTTTTAACCCATTTCATTAAAGAAGCCAAAAAAAGAAGGCAGATTATTATAGTAACTCATAATCCGAATTTAGCAGTTGGAGCAGATGCAGAACAGATAGTCTTTGTTGAATTGGACAAGACTAATAAGTATAAATTTTCATTTGAATCTGGCTCTATTGAAAATCCGACAATCAATAATAAGATTGTTGATATCCTGGAAGGAACAATGCCTGCTTTTGATAAAAGAAAACTAAAGTATATGGAGATTGAAAATAATTAGACAGGTAGATTTTCTGCAACGCTAAGTGGTGTCAAATTCCCTGTCAATATAAAATAAGATATCAATTCATTACAATAGAATTATGTAATCATCTCACTCCCTCAATATCTTCCAAGCCGCCCTCGTCATCTTGTGAACAAGACTGATTTCCTTTTCATCCAATGTTCGAAGAAACGCCACAAACTTTGAAAGCTCTCGTTCATATGATTTATCCCTGGTCTCATGCTCATCAAAGTCAAAAAATTCTTTTAGGGAAACATCCAGTGTTTTAGAAATCTTATCAACTGTCTTTAAAGACGGAAAACTCACCCCCCTTTCCAGTCGAGAAACACTTTCAACACTTATCCCGATTCTCTCAGCCAATTCAGCCTGGGTGAGCTTTTTTTCAAGCCTGATTTCAGTAACTTTCCCTCCAATTCGCTTTTCGATTGTAGACATAATTAGCCCTCTAAAAACAAAAATTGTCTTTTTTATTCTACATCAAAAGGGCTAATTGTCCGACTAATATGTTGATGCGGACAGGAACTAAATTGACTTGTATTATATATTATTGACAAATTAGTTCTATTTTAGTTAAGTAAGCATATCCTTTGAACCATTTTGTGTTTTTTTGAAGCAGTTTTAAGAAAATTAAAGATATTTCAGTTCTTTATACGACCTTTAAAACTCTTTGGGATTACTTTGTAAGGAAAATGAAAGTCGATTCTGTTAAAAGTGCTTCTCTTTTTCAGGTAACGTCTGACGGAGGTCTAAAACGGATTTTAGGTAGGGAAAAGCCTGATAACAAAAAGAGTTCTCTTGAAGATGTGTTTGCGGACAAGAGCAGGACTTCAAAAGCTGGGGTTAAAGCTCTGCTTAATGAAATTAAGCTACGCCAGGAAGTTAATCTTCATTTGCTCAATAACATTGAAAACGACATCAGCGAGCAAAACAGTCAGCTCATGGAGTTAGAAAATCTGAGGTATTTAAGTTCATTTGATTTGTTGGAGGGGCGGGACAAAAAGAGCGCTCGGCTCAAAGAGAATATTCTCGAATTAGAAAGGGAAAAACGCAGGGAATATCTTGAGTGCTGGAAAGATTTGATGTTTTTAAGAAAGTATTTGCAGATTTCGTTAAGGGATTACTGGAATCATGCTCGAAAAAGAGATGTTTTGTGTGGCAATGAAGACTAAGTATTACATTTGGAGCATTGAGCATAAGGCCTGGTGGAAAAAGAATTCATGGGGTTACACAAAGAAGATTGAAGAGGCCGAGCTTTATTCTCTTAGTGAGGCCAAAGAGGTCTGTGTTAGTAGAAACGGATTTGAAAGTCAGCCAAAAGTGGAAATGGTTGCACAAAGCGACTTTGAAAGGATTGAGGAGAAAATTTCTGTTTAAAATCTAAAACTTTAATGCACTGGGGAATGTAATGGAAAAGAAAAGTTTGTTGGTTTTGATTGTGATGTTGTCAGTCATGGTTTTTAGTGGATGTTCACATACTCCTAGTCATCGTCGGGTGTGTGCAAAGATTCAAAGTGTTCCTGAATTTGGATTTGTGTTTGTTGATGGAAAAAACCTTGGGAATGCTCCTGTAAGCAAATGTTTTTCTGTCGGGTATGATCAAACAGGGCACAGAATGTTTGATGGTTTTGTGAAGTGGGTAAGTGGAGAAACTAAGCGCTTTCGCATTCGTATGAATATAGATTCAAGTTATACTTACACGATTTTTCATCCTCCGGGAGAAAGTATCAAAGACGCTCAATCGTATGCTGATTCCATGTTGAGAAAAAGAGCGATTGATGCTCAGGAAGAAGCAGCGTCGGCTGCCAGACAACAAGCTGAAGCTCAGGAAAAGGCAGCAAAAGACAGGAATTTTTGGGAGACAATAAATTACATTAATTCTAATCCTGATTTGTTTAAATAGAGAGTTAAGAAAAATTTTTCTAACAAAGAAAGTTTCGGATCAAAAGAGGAGGACATATGAACCTCTTGTCAGAAAAAATAAGAAGAAGTCTGAGGTTAGGAACTGTTTTCTATATTATAGTGTTTGTATTGTCTGGCTGTGCCAGTGGAGGAGGCGGAGGTGGTTCTGGTGGTGCAGAGAATAATGCACCTGTGATTCATTCTAATTCCTGTCCTACTGTGATGTATGAAGACTCATCTGGTGTTTGTAAATTAAATGCTACTGACAAAGATGGCGACCCGCTTAAGTATTTCATGATAATTGAAAACGAGGAACTTCCTTTAGACAATGGAGAACTGCCGTGGGTAATAGAAGGACTTAGCGAAGATGTAAATCTGGAATATACGATGAAAGTTTGTGATAATAAAGATGCGTGTGTCTCAAAAAATTATGAGTTAACCCTAAAAGATGTTAAAAATTATGCGCCTGAGATTAATTCTACTACTTGTCCTACAGAGGTTTATGAAAATACATCTGGTAGTTGTAAGATAGATGCTACTGACTATGATTTGGACCCGCTTACATATTCTGTAAATTCAGCTGGAGCGATTGCTGTGGATTCTCAGACTGGTGATGTGACATGGGATGCTCAGGAAGTTACGGAGAATACTATTTATTCATATACAGCAAAAGTTTGTGATGATAAAGGAGCGTGTGACACATTAACCTACGATATTACTGTAAAGGATGGTGTTCCCCCAGGAAATGAATTACCTGTGATTCAGGGACTTATTCTGACTAATGGTGCGAATGCTGATGAAAATAATGTTTATTCGTTTTGGAGAAGAGAGATTAGCGGAGAGGTTGTTGCTATAGACTTAGACAACGATGCAATAACTTATAATATGGATACAAGTGGGGATGGCTTTTATTTTAGTCAATGGAATATGTATACAGGAAAGTTTTCTTTGGAGGTTAACGGATTTTTAATCACTGATGCTACTGCGGATTTGGGACAGGTTGTTTTTAAGGCGTGTGACTATGGGGGCTGTGACACCAAGACTCTCAAGATGGTTGGTAAAAATCCAATTGTGGCAGATATTTATTTTACTATTGAATCTACAGTCTACCACGCAAGTTCTGATGCTACGAGCGACGGGAGTTATTTAAACAAGGCAGAGGCATATGCTGATTCAGTTCATGTAGGTGATGTCAGCTTTGTTGGGGATAATGCGTATTCAAAAGGTGTGGAACTATCCAATGTTCCTATTAAAGTTGGAATGAACACGGTGAAGATTGTTTGGGAAAACGATGATGGAGACCGACGAGTAGTTGAGAAGAGTTTTGTACATTGACGTATTTTGTTCTTAATACTGGGCAGACAGTGGGTTACACCAGCACATTAGTAATTTTATAAGTTTACCCCGTAGTGTATTAAAATAAACTTCATTGAGCTGATTCTTCACTATTTGAAAAGAGGCATCGCTGTTAAAGGAAAATTAAATTTTCTTTGTCGGGCTTAAAACAATTTTGCCTCTTTTTACTTCGAGATTAAAATCTTTGTTCCTCAAGTTATGTGCTTCGATAATTGCTCTCGGAATAGTAATTCTGAAACTCTCATATTCGCTTCCTTTTCTAACGTTTTGAGACCTAAGCTGTAATAAGCTTTTAGACCAAACCTCGCAAAGATCATCCAGTCCATAATCTGTTTCAATTATTTTCAAATCTTTGTAGTCACATTAGTAAAGCTTAAAAACCTATGAATTCATATGTTTAATAAGGTTATCAAAATGCAAATACAACAAATGAAGAAAAAGCCGTTTGAGCAGAAAATGTTTAGTTCTCCTACACTTGATACTGTGATGATGGTTGAAAAAACAATTGAAAAGTTTAACGGGCAGTTTAACAAGACGCAGATTTGGGAAAGACTGCCAAGAAAAGTTATGTGGAAAACGTACAATGTTATTTTGAATTATCTTATGGAGATAAATAAGATTGGAATTGCAGATAAAAATATTCTGGTCTACATCTGGAATCCAGGTCATGCACAAAAACTCCTGAATACAGAGGGTGTTAATTATGAATAGCAAGAAGGTGAGTGTTATTTTTAGAACACCTTTGTTAAAGGGGGCTTATGAAGAATTGTCAAAAGATGATGTTTTGAAAAAGAAAATTGACAAAGCAATTGAGCAGATAAAATTCAATCCTTTCAGGGCAGGTCAACCAATCGGCAAAGACAAGATTCCTAAAGAATACTTGAAGGAAGGTTTTGATAACGCATTCTGGACAAACATTAGTAAAGAGTGGCGACTAATTTACTCATTGAGAGGATTAAATGAGGTTGAAATAATGTGCATTATTCTTGATTGGTTTGATAGTCATAAAAAATATGATAGAAAGTTTAATTATTAGTAATTTATTTTTGATTAGAAATTAAAATTTCAACAGGTTACTTCTTGGCTATTTGAAATGAACCATCGGTGTTAAACCGAACCAAGGATTTTACACTCACTGAATTGTCAGGATGTTTTGTTTTTTTGATAAGTCCTTGTTTTTCAAGCATACTAATATATTCAGAGGTTAATGTATAACTGATTTTTAGTTGTGAACTTAGCTCTGAGACAGACAACTCTTTTCCAAGGCAAAGGTGCAAGATTTTAATTCTGTTTACGTTGCCTATTGCTTTGTAAATGTCTCTTAACTTTTCTAATTGTATTTCAGCCATTTAAAGTAATTAATCGAAAGACTTTTATATAACACATTCTACTAATTAGTTAAAATACTATAAATACTAAACTTTTTAAAATGAAAACCCTAAAATCTCTGTCTCAAAATCTTGGAAGCTTGGTAAGGCTGTTAAAAAAGCTGGAGCGTGTAGAGAAAGACTGTCATAGGTTAAATAAAGGAGGGTATTTGACTGAATATGGAGAGGGGCAGTTGTGCGTAATAAGAATGATTCGGGAAAGTTTTAAATATTAAATCTATATACAATTCAAAATGAACAGAATAAAACGCAAAGTCAGGAAGTTTTTTTGGATGCTCACTTGCAGAGGGATTATCAGTTTTAAACTCTTCAAAAGGTTTTTTCCTTAAACAATGATATTTCCAAAGGTAATTGAACTTGACCTCACTTCATTTGGACTCGGGTTTCTTTTCGGGTTGATGTTTGGCGGTATGATTGCGGGGATTGTTTTTGGGTGAAAAACTGCTTCAATTCTTTGCTAGAATGGTTTTGAAAGATCAAAAACCTTAATCGTTAACACCAGATAAAACAAAAAGCTAGACTGATAAAAACTCTCCGAATTATTTATTTGTTGACTATTGGTGAACAAATGTTTAGTATTTGCTAATGGATAACCACTTCGGAGAAAAAGGAAAGATGATTGAAGAAGGGGAATTGCTTAAGCAGGTGGTTGAAAGACAGGCGTTTGTTTATAAGGTGTTGAAGGTAAATCCTTCTGGATTGGAGATAGCAAAGCTCTGCACAATTGCCAACGGCAAGATGGAAATTGATTATGGAAAGAGAATCAAGTCGAATATATTTATGTCTGACATCGGAACCTATTACAAGATTATCAAAGTTGAGGAGATGAGCAAGATTTTGGAAATTCTGCACAAAGCAATGGTTGAGTTTGGGTTTTAGTCAAACACTCCTTAATAAGCGTTCCAACCCAATCCCTACACAAAACATATTGGCGATGACTTTTCCACTATTTGGTGGAAAAGGTTTTAT